>NZ_JABUMT010000013.1:0-281192 GCF_013336715.1 Myxococcus sp. CA056 | reverse complement strand
TCACTCGCAACTGGACTCCCGCAGGCTCCGTCCGCCTGGGCCCCTCGCCCAGCCTCACCCCGGCCGTGCAGGAGATGAAGCGCATCGGCTGAACCCTCTCACGCGACATCTACCTTGACGCTCACCGCTTCGCTCCAGCTTTGGATGCTGGCTCCGAACGTCTCGATGCCGATGTTCAATCCAACCTGTAGCCGATGTGCTGGTTCGATGCGCTCCATGAGGTGTCGTCCAGTGCCGTCGATATTGTCATTAAAGAATGCCTTTGTGATGATGAATGTTGCGAAAGAATGAGACTGGTCGCCGATCACCTCTCGAAGATCCTCTGCGGAGAGGAACATTCCAAAGCTCGATGCTTCCATTGCAAAAATGGGCACACCTTTGTACCGAGATGCCCATTCTTCTTCCTTGCGAATTTTCTCGGTGATTTTTTCGAGAAGTCTCTTCTTTTCTCCTACTGGCACCGGTACTCGCGCCCTGAGTCGAACGCGGCGCCTGTTGGTGCCCACCGAATCAGGGTATGGATGCCTCACGACGCTGGTGCCAGATGCTCCGAAGACGCATGCATATTCAGGGTGTTTCCATGCCTTCGGGAGTAACCGGTGCATTTCGGAGAAAATGTCTCGACTTAGCGGATACGAGGGGAACGCCATTTCCAGCATAACATCCGACTCACCCGGGGCCGTGCTAATGGGGCCAAGCAGGCTCATCGCGAGTTCATTAAGCATGTCCGAAGTCTCGCCAAGGCTGGGCGGGTTGTCGGCTGCCCGAAAGCAGGCGACCCCACATTTGTGCTTTGAGATAGCTGTTAGCTCAATGTCGGGGCCTTTGTGATCTCCCCCTAGCGATAGGAGTCGCTGGCCGGCGGAACGCGCGAACGAGGCCGCCATGCGAAGCTCGTATCTGAAATTTTGGAAGTCAGAGGCGTTCTTTGTTAGCTGCCGACGAAGACTTCCAAATCCTGGCGCATCCTGGGTGGCGCGGATGTCGTCAGCTAAGTGGTGAAACTCGAAGCGGATTTCAGAGTTGGGGGTCGGCGCCTCCCAGTTTAGTCGAAGAGGATGTTTCGGATGGAGCCCTCCCGGGCGAAGTACCTTTTGTAAGAGAGATACGTCATCGGAAATGTTCACTACCAGCCCGCTCAGGGCTTGTGTCCATGCTGGGTTGGTCATGTTGCCACTGTAGCAGCCTTCCCTTGTTAGGGCAGCTCATGCGTGGGTCTGAGCCACTCCCAGAAGTCACACGCATTTACCAAGGGTAACCCCAAGCCCCTGGTGACGTCGTGACCGCCGAAGAGACTCAGGCCATACAACTCGTAGTTGGCTCCCTGCTCGGAACGACAGGGGTCGGCGTACTCACGTGGGCCGCGAAGTCCCTCGTCGGAGAGATTCGCTCCCTTGTTGAAAAGGTCGCCCGACAGGACGAGCGCATCAACGCCCTCGCGGTGGAACTGGGCGCGCTGCGTCGGTGGCGTGACGAGTTCAGCATGGGGCTTCCCGCGCAGGTTCGACAGACGGTCGAGTTGGAGCTTCTCCGCATGACCCAGGCCAGGGAGGGGGACTCCTAATGGTCAGGGCAAACTTCAAGCGGGTCGACCTTGACCGCGTCTACCTGCCGCTCGTGTCTGTCGCCCTTCAAGTCGTGGCGCGTTGCGAGGCCCGGGGCGTGAGCTACGTCGCGACCTACGGCTTCCGAACCCTTGAAGAGCAGGCCGAGCTGAGGAGCCTCTTCCTCGCGGGCAAGGGCGGCAAGGCATCTGCGGCGGGGCTGTCCGCTCACAACTACGGGCTCGCCTTCGACTTTGTCTGTGACGGAGACGCCAAGCCCGGTGTTCAGCCCGACTGGCGCCTGCCGGCCTACCGCGTGCTGGGCGAGGAATCGACGAAGGCGGGACTCGTCTGGGGCGGCAGGTTCGGCGACGCGCCACATGTGCAGTGGCCCGGCTACGTGAGCGCGCTTCAGCTCACGCCGCTTCGAACGCTGGTGGAGAGCAGGTCGGTCGCCGCTGTGTGGGCTCGGCTCGACGAAGAGCGCAAGTCGCCGCAGTGGCGTGCCGTAAACCCGAAGCTCGCGGCCGAACTGACTCGGCTGGGCTTCTAACTCGGAGGCAACATGGTTGACGTGGGTGTTATCGGGCCGAACCCTGAGCAGTTCGACGTGTTCGCGCAGCTCCTGTTCAACGCGGTGACGAGCCAGAACTACGCGCTCGTCGCGTCCCTGGTGGTGGTGCTGTTGGTCTACCTGCTGCGGAAGTTCGGTGGCGCGTTCGTTCCCTTCTTCAACACGGACCGGGGCGGTGCGGTGCTCGTGCTCGGCGTCTCGCTGGCGGGGGCCGTGGCGAACGCGCTCGCGGCTGGGGCGCCGTTCTCGCTGGCCCTGGTGCTGACCGCCGTGAAGGTGGCCTTGACGGCGGCTGGTGGCTTCACGCTCGTCAAGCGTCTCCTGTTCGGTGCCCCCGCCATTGAGAGCGCCGAGCAGGCGGGCGAGATTGCCGCAGGCCAGGTCGCGGGCAAGGCCGCGGCGATTGCCGTGCTTGAGCAGCTCGACAGGCGGGGCGACAAGTGAAGCTCGGCGCGCTCGTGCTGGTGATGCTCGTCGCGGTTCCTGCGCCGGGCTCGGAGGTCATCGGCGTCGAGCGCGCTCAGCTCTTTCCGGATGGTGGGGCGGCAGCCGTCGAGGTTCAGGGCGGCTGCTGGCTCTCCGAGAGCCGCTGTGTCCGTACCGCCGCCGAGATTGAGCGGCTCCGGGCCGAGAACGAATCGCTGCGGGAGCATGCCGGCGACGCGTCCTTCACGTCCGCCATCGTGGCGCTGGTCCTGGGGATCGGTGCCGGGTTCGCCGTTGCGAAGCTCGCGAACTGACAGCGGGCGACTGCGGCATCGGCGCGGTTGGTCTGGGACCTCGCTACGCCGTGATACTGCGGCACTCACCGCAGCCGCCCGCGTGGGACTAAGGCACAGGTCGGCCTGAACTCGCAAAGGGCTGCGGAGGGAATGGCTCCTCGCTCGCTCAATGGCGGCAATCGCGAGGCTCCTGGGGTGCCCTGGACTTGACTGTCTCGGGCGACTTTCTCGACGATGACCTCTTCCCGGTTTGCTAGGGTCGGCACGGGAGACCTCCGCGTTGCTTCGACCCGTTGCCATTCTTTCATTGCTGGTGGGAGTCGCCGCTTCGGCGCAGCCCCTTCCTGCCCCCCGCGAGCGTCAGGAGCGGCGTGTAGTTCTCTCAAGCGCCCCTGCCGAGCCTGTGCCGGAGCTTCGAGTCGCGACGGGAGTTCTGACTACCCTCCTCTTCGACGCTCCTCTCGACCGTGGCTCAGTGGAGCTGGAGGGGCGCGAGCGCTTCCGCTTTGTGGACGTAGGGGAACGAATCCTGGCCTTGGAGCCTGCCGTGGACTTGGGTCCTGGTGAGAGGATCGGGCTTCGGGTCAGGTTTGCCGGTAGCGCCACGCAGGATCGTGGGGTCTTTGTCCTCGTCTCACACGCGACGCAGGTGGACACGCGCGTGGAGGTCTTTCATCGAAAGGACTCCGTCGAGCTACTCCAAGCCGAGTTGGTGGACACGCGCGCTCAGCTCAAGGCACAGGCGCAAGAGCTTCAGACACTTCGGGCGCTGCGGGACTTGGGCGGACCTGTTGAGCTGATTCTTTCCGGAGCGTTGGACCATCGACTGAAAATAAACCGCATCAAGGGGGCGACAGAGAAAGGTAACGAAGAGGCTCTCAAGTTTATGAACGGCGCGACTTTCCGAGCGGACACATGGGCGGCCGTGAGCGTCAAGGTCCGAACCGGCGGAAAGAAGTCTTGGGCTCCAGTATCGGCTCGCGTCGTGAACTCCAGGAGTGGTGTTGAGCTGGGCGTGATTAGCGTGCGCTCGGCAGTTCCTCGGGTAGCGCCAGAGGGTGTTGGTCTGGTGGTAATAGAAACAGAAGTGCCCCCATGGCTGTCTGAAGAGTCGTGTCGCCTGGAACTGCTCGACAGTGCCGGGGCCGTGCAGCTAGTTGTTCCTAGGCTCGCGTTTTAATGGATGCGCCATGCTGACAGTCATTCATCATCCCGCGCAGTTCCCGCCCGGATACACAGTTCACGGATGGCGTGTCGTGAAGCTTGTTGGCGCGGGCGCCTATGGTGCCGTCTACAAAGTGGAGATGAACGGTAAGCACTACGCGATGAAGGTCGCGATGCACCGTGCCACAAGCGGAGACGAAGAGAAGGCGGACGCACGGTTGAGGCGTGAATTGGGATGTCTCGTCCATCTTCGCCACCCGAATATCATTGCCTCTCGTGCCTATGGCCGCTGGCCTGACTTCGAGAGCGGCTGGCTATACGTCATCCTCGAATTTGTAGATGGCTACACATTGGCTGAGTGGGTGGAGAAGGTGCATCCCACGGCGCAGGAGGTCGTCCGCCTCTTCGTCAAGCTGTCGGCTGCCGTGGACTACATGCATGGGCGTGGCGTCTTCCATCGTGACTTGAAGCTGAACAACGTCATGGTGCGCGCCTCGGACAATGAGCCGTTCATCATCGACTTCAGCGCGGGAGACTACACGCACGCGGAAGACCTGACGGACGCCCCACTTCCCCCAGGCACACGCCGTTACCGCTCTCCCGAAGCATCCCGCTTCCTCCGGGAGAATGGCGATAACCGCGACGCCCGCTACGAATTCAAAGTCACGGACGACGTGTATGCCCTGGGCGTGTGTCTCTTCGATGTGCTGACTATCCCTCAGCCGGCGAGCGACTCAGCGAAGACGCCCATTGAAGGCAGAGCGATGCCGCCAGACCCTCGGGTGCTGAATGAGCGGGTTCCTGGTGCGCTGAGCGACGCCGTGATGCGCTTCATTGCGCGCAAGCCCGAGCACCGGCCTCCCACGGCAGAGGCGGTGCGGCGTGAGCTGGCGACTCTCTCGAAGGAGACCGGCCCCGAGTGGGTGACCCCGCTTCACACCCTCACGACAAAGCCGCTACTCACTCCCGCGACGGGAACGGACGAGGCGGTCAAGAGGACCCGGCCCCGCCGTGGAATCCTGCTGGGAGCATTGGGGGCCGCGCTCGCGGTAGTGGCCTTGGCGGGACTCTTCGCGTCGAGACAGGCCGGACAGGAGTCGAGCGCGATGGTCTCCGACGCGCCCTCCGTACAGAGGGACGCCGGAACAAGCGCCTCTCTTCTCGTAGTTGCCCCGCAGGAAGATGCCGGTACGTCCCCGGGAGCCGGCATCGTCTCTCCTGAGCCTGTTACATCATCCCCTGGGGTAGCGTTGTCCCCTCAAGCTCCAGTCGAGAAGGAAACCCCCTCCGTGAAGCGTGCCCCCATCGTCGCCAATTCGTCCGAGTCTCCGGCCATGAAGGCCCCTGCAACCAGTGGCGTCCGGGCCGACTTCCTCAAGAAGTGCGCTGCTGCCTCTGCTGTCGTGGCATTGCAGATGGGCTGCCCGGGTAGTCAGGTGCGCCCCGGTCCCAGCGAATGCCCCGAGGAAGCGCGCGACGCCATGTTCAAGGTGCTCGGCTTTTTTGAAGGGGATTCGGTGGTAGTCACCATCGATAAGAATCAACCAGGAATAATGAGTGAAGCAGGCGTCTACTCTGACGGGCCGGTGCGCGGCATTGTCAGCGATGGGAATCGAAGTATTCCTACTGGAACTGCGCTCCAGGGTCGCGTGTGGACGGGTGGTGGTGCACTGCTGGCTCGCTACACTGAGGCGAAGTTGCCAAATGGGCGCACATACCCGGTTTGCATCGCCATTGGGGAAAAGGGGGCCGAAGAAGCCGAGCCGGGCCCTCAGCCTGGGACAGTCACCTTCAACCGAAGTATGTACGGCTATGCTGTAAAGAACTGGCCCTAGCCACTCCATGTAAAATGGATTTACGCAAATTCGAGGTCTTTTTCGATGGGCGGGCTTCGTGCCGTTCGCGACCTGTGGCGTCGTTCACGTTGGGCATGACTGGGAGTACCTTCTGTTTGCCTTCACGCGAGAGTTTTCGCGGAGGACTATAAGGAGACTCCCATCATGTCTGATGATTCCAACCCTCGGCTAACAGAGGGCGTGGTCCTCTTTACTCAAGGGGATACCACATACTTTCTTTTCCAGATTCTCGGCGAGGGCCGCAACGGGGAGCGCATCCTCTACGCACGGCCCCGCACGCCCGAAGGGTTCCAGGGCAAGGTTCTGGTCAAGTACGTGGCGCTCTCCGGGGGGCCGGGCCTCACGGATAAGCACCAGCGCGCACGCGTTCGACTGGAGGAGGAAGTCAGGCTGGCGCGGTTCCTCCAGCACCCCAACATCGCCCAAGTCCATGGCCTCTTCGAGATGAAGCACGCTCTCTGCGTGGCCAGTGAATGCGTAGGTGGCTTCACGCTGGATTCGCTGCTTGGCATTGCCCAGGCGAGAGGACGCTACTTCTCCGAAGCCTTCATCCTCTATGTGTTCGCGGAAGTCGCGGCGGCTTTGGCCTACGCCCATGCGCGCACGGACGATGCCGGCATTCCTCTGAACATCGTCAACCGCGATGTCAATCCCACGAGGATTCGGCTCACGCCTCGGGGCGGTGTGAAGCTGACGGACTTTGGAGTCGCCCTCTCGCGTCTGGCCGGGCGAGTTGCAACGACACTCCCGCGTCCCAAGGGCGACGTCATCTACTCTTCACCGGAGCTGCTGCTGGGAGAAGACATTGACGGGCGCGCGGACCTCTTCTCACTGGGCCTGACGATGCTGGAGTTCGCCACGGGTCGGCACCTGTACGACCCGGGCAATATGAAGATGACCGACCTGGATGCACGCATGTCCGAGGAGGAGCGGCGGCGCTTGCTGAAGGCGACAGCCAGAAGCATGGACGCGGGGCTGACGTCACTCGCGGAGGACGCCATTCACTGGTCCATGGCGTACCGCCCCGAGGATGTAGGCGCGGCAGTGCAGGGGCTACCCGACCGGCTCAGCACCATTCTTGGCTGGTTGCTTCAGCGCAGCCCCGCAACACGCTTCGGGACGGCCTCCGAGTTGGAGCGTGTGTTGCGCGTTCGATTGGCTGAGCTTCCCCCGTTCGGCCCGAAGGATGCCGTGAAAGAAGTAGAGCAAGCTCTCACCGACGCGGGCGACGCGCTGGAGGAGTTGAACTTGATGGACGACGAGGGCGGTTTTGTCCCGGCTGATTGGCGGGCGCACCCGGACCACGCCGAGACGCAGCCCGAGCCACGCAATGAAGACGAGCCGACGGCGGACCCCATTCCCGAGCCTCGTCGAGCTGTGAAGGCGCCGCCGACCGTCTGACGTCGGCACCTATTCCCTCTCACCACCGCTGATTCACCACCGGCCCGACGCAAGTCGCTCAAGCCGACCGGGAGACGTGTGTTCTTCGTGCCTCAAGCCGGGGCACGCACAGGAGGCGTGTGTGCGCAGGACGCGAAGTTGGATTGCCGCGCTGTTGCTGTCTCTGCCTGGAGTGTCTTGGGCCGAAGAGGTTGTTGACCCACCGCCGCCCGAAGAAGAGGAGGCCGTGAACCTGATACCACCCGAGGCGCCAGCGCAGCCGTTGCCCCACTGGGGCGTAACGGCCGAAGCATCGTCGGTGCCGGAGGTCGCGCCAGTCGACCCCTCCGAGGGCTGGGCATCCTTGCTGCGAGTCGAGGCGTCGGCATGGGCTCTGCTGCCCCGAGCGGGAATGGGGACTGACGAGGGCTTCGTGCAGGTCGAGCCCACCGTCGGCTTCGAGCGCGTCCCGGAGTTTGGCATCAACCTCGGGTCTCCGTTGCGGTTGCGCCTCTGGGGGCCCGAAGGGGGCGGTGTCGTTCGGCGTGAGGACTGGGACACGCTCTCGGACTGGGGGCAACTCGTTCGCGGCCTCCAGTTCGGCTCGGACAACGCGCCGCTGGGCGGCTGGTTTGGTCGGTTGGACAGCTACAGCCTGATGTCCGGGCACTTGGTGCGGCGTTACTCCAACCGCACCAATCCCGACTACCACCCGGCCGGAGGCTTCCTCACTGGACGGCTGGGTCCTGTCTGCGCAGGAGCGTTCGCCTCGGATGTGCTGGGGGCGCGGCTGATGGGGGCGGAAGTCGAACTGGACATGGAGCGCCTCCTCTTCGGCAATCCCGAGCAACGTCATCGCTACACGCTGGCCCTGTCCGGAGTGCATGACTGGGGACGTGCTGGAGGTGGCTCGGCCCCGGTGACGCTGGCGCATCTGGACGCCATGGCGGTGGTCCTGATGCGTCCTGTGTTCAAGGCGCACGTCCTCGCGGGCTGGGGTGGAAGGCCCGGGGAGAGCGGCGCCTGGGGCGCTGTGGTGGGGGTGGGGGCGGACGCTGCGACTCCCAATCTGGACATGCTGTTGCGACTGGAAGTGCGGCGCCAACAGGGGGGCTTCCGACAGGGATTCTTCGGGCCGGACTACGAGTTGGCGCGCTTCCAGGCGGCAGGGCCTGACGGTGTTCCGCTCGCGGACGCTCCTTTCTCGGAGGGCTACTCCGTCTTTGGTGAGGCGGAGGTGGGCTGGGATGCCGTCAGCTACGGCGGTCCCTACAAGCACTTGAGGTTGTCACTGGGGGCTGAAGCCTTCTTCTGGGGGCGCTTCGACGTGGATGGGCGCGTGGCGGTGCAGCTCTGCGAGCGCAGCCTGGAAGTGGCGTTGAAGGGGCTGGGGGTGGGCATGGGTCAGCCCGGGGCGCGCTATCTGGGAGCTGCCGAGGTGCGGTGGAGATTCCTCGGGGGGAAGTTCTACGTGCTGGGCACGAGCGGCACCCTGTTGTTCCCGACAGCGGAAGGGGCGTTGAGGCCGGGCGCCTTCGCCTCGATGGGGCTGGGGGTGGACAATGCGCGCTAACCGGCTCCGCAACGCGGGCGGGTGCATGTCGGAGTGACGTTGTAAGATTCCGCCGCGCAGTCGGTTGCCATCTATTTGTCAGACAGGAATGCCAGCATTCGACTCACTTGCCTCCCTTGGAGAGAGGCATGGGGGTGCTGAATGCGTGCTGTCCGCTGGGTGCTGTGCGCCGTTCTTCTCGTGACGGGATGCGCTGGCGTTGAACCCTCGACGCGCAGGAGCACTTTCCAGCAGCGTTCCGCACTACTCGGGGAAGGGGGGCACTCCCGAGGACAGAGGAGCGATGCGTTCGATGCGCTGCTTCGTGACGCGGGGCTGGGAGACCAAGACGAGCGTCCCGTGTCAGGCAGTTCGCTCACGCCGACACACGCCGCGCGACTGCTGAAGGCGCTGACCATTAAGGACGTGACGCTGGGGCAGTTCCCGGCACGCGTCGCGGTGGGCTTCATGCTGCGCGAGGTACTCGCCGCGGGCGAAGTGTCGCGCGCCGAGCTGGTGCGACGCGTTGGGAGATTCACTCAACTGGCGGTCCTCCGCCCTGACGGTTGCCTCGCGTGGGTGCGCAGCGGGCAGACACAGCAGCGCGTGGGCACCGTGGAGTGGAAGGGCGGTGGCTTCCGGTCCGGCCAGTTCGAACTGGGCGTCTTCTACTCGGGCAAGGGCGGTGTCTTCCGACAACTGAACGCGCGATTGGAGGAGACCGGGGGAGGCGCCTTCGCGGACGTCCACGACGATGCCGACTACCTGAGCCGCACGCTGGACGGAGCCGAAGAGGCTTTCGTCGGGCTGGCGCTGGCGGTGGGGCAGCTCTTCTCCACGTCCCCAGCGGACACCCTCGCGGCGCTGAGACAGATGCCTGCCGCCGTGGCGGCGCTGCTGGCCTCGTCGCCCGAGTACCTGGAGCGCTTCCAGTACATGCCGCGCGGCGAGCAGGTGCAGGCTGTCTCCAAGCTGGTAACGAACCTCATCGCCACCTGGGGGACGGCGTCGGCTGCAACTCGCACGCTGACAGGTTCGACGCTCGCTACAGCCGAGGTGCCGGTGCTGTCGCTCTCGGCCCAAGGCGCGCTCGTCATGGGTCGCGTCGCGGTGCCGGTGGGGCGCGCGGCGGCGGTGCTGAGCGGTGGGCCTGGCGCGGCCATCATCCTCCAGAGGGCGAAGGGGGCCTCGCCGTCGAAGGGGCCTGGCCAGTGGGGACCTGCCCAAGAGTCCATGTCCCCCCGTGCGCGGCGCTACCAGGAACAAATCACGGGCCACATCTCCGACGAGGCATACTGGGTCGGAGGCGTGGGCAAAGGTAGTGGAGGCGTGAAGTTCGATGGGTACGAGAAGCGCATGCTGCTGGAGGCGAAGGGACCGGGCTATGCGAACAAGTTCCTCGACAACCTCAATCCGAAGGTCTGGTTCGAGAAGTCGGGAGCCAAGGCGCTAGTCGATCAGGCCCGTCGCCAGCTCGCTGCCGCAAGGGGGGCGCCTATTCGGTGGCACATTGCGGAGGAGAAAACCGCAGAGGCCATTCGGAAGCTGTTCGATGCCAACGATGTTGAGGGAATAGAAGTTATCTTCACTCCCCCTCTGCCATGAGGAATCGTGAATCGTGAACGAGAGCTACTACGCGGGAGTTTATTGGGGGCCCAGGAAGGAGTCGTCCGAGGAATGCGCGCGACGGCTGGAAGTCCTCCTTGAAGGACTTTCATCCGTAGACCCATCGCTCGGGCACTGGTTTCAACAAGGCAAGTCACGCGCAGATGCCTTGAAGCGTCCGTTGAGTCCCAACCTTGCTGAGCTGGAGGCGTTCGTCCGTAAAGGAAAGGACCGCACCTTCGACGAGCTTGGCTTCAGCATTGGTGGTTGGAATGGGGCGGGTGATGACTACGAAACCACCGGCTTCCTCATCGCGTGCGGTGGCTACTCCGAATGGACCGGAAATCGTTGTGTTTACACGTTGCCAAGCAAAGGCCCGAGCTTGGAGCGGACCCTCTCGGCACCTGCTCTCGCAGCTCTCATGCGACAGACGGCTGATGCTTGGGAGCCGGATTGGGGAGTGGCCATTTCGGAGCAACACCGAGACTCGCTGAAGCCACGGCGTCCGAAGGGGACTCCGTATGTTGGATGGGTCACGTACCTCGCGCATCACTGGGGCACGTTTCCACCACTCCCCGCCCCGGTGCGTGTCGAGCCAGTGGGGGACAAGGGCACGCTGATTGTCCTCACCCCCGAGCGCTTCACGGTAAGCAATCCGGAGCACGTAGCGCTGGCTGAGCGGGTGCGAGAGCTGCTGGACCGAGCAGGGCTGTTGAAGCCGCTCCAGGCCCAGCCGTAGGAACAAGAGGAGCCGAGTCATCCGCTGCTCGGCCCCTCTCTATTCTTCCTGAAGCCCTACGCTGTCGGGCCCGCCATGTTGCACGTATGTCGCACGAGCCTGCGGAATGGGCCGGAACAGGACGGGACGAGATGGGACGTGGAGGGATACCGAAGTTGAGTCGTTCCGGACGGTTACGGGGTAAGGGCGCGATTCTGCTGGGTTTTCGCACCGTCCAGACGAGGGTTCGATTCCCTCCGCCTCCACAGTGAGAAGCCCAGCAATCCAGTACGGGTTGCTGGGCTTTTTCTTGGGCTGCGTGGCCGCCTGCTCCTCCTGGACGACCGCGAGCGGGACACCCTTCAAGGGAAGGTGGCTGCCGCAAGTCGTGCCAGCCGATGCGCCCCTTCTCGCGGCGGGTGCTCGGAGCGCGCGCTTGAGTGGCCGCTTCATCAGGCCAGCGGTACACGGCTGTCCGTCTTCCTCGCGGGGCGCGGAGACACCACACGGGTACTGATGTTTCTTGGGTGCGTATGGATGGAAGGTGGATTCACGCGCTCCTGTCAGTCCGCTGTCTCAATCCCGCGCGACTGCCTCGCAACAACAGCTTGGACCGCGGGAGCACGTGTGCGCCCCAGGCCAGACAGCGCGGCGGAAATGATTGGGATAGGCTGGGGCGATGGCCGTTCCCGCCCACTATCACGCCCGTGCCGCGTTGGAAGCGGACCTGCACGTTCAAGTCGAGGTCGACCGTGTCGTGCTGCCGTCTCCCACGCCGGGCGAGGCGGTGGTGGAAGGGCGGGTCGCGCGGGTGTTCCGTGGCGACCCCGCCTTGCTCTCCTCGCGCATCAGCTTCGAGGTGAGTTGCCTCAGGGACGGGGACCTGGTGCCGCCGAGCGGGATCGACTGGAAGCATGCCGATACCTTGGCGGAGGCGACCGTCATCGAGGTGTATCTCAACAGGTGGGAGGGCGGTTACGCGGTGGCTTTCAGTCAATCCTATCTGCTCGATGCCGTGACGGATGCGCCGCGATATCCCTTCACCGAGGAGGACGCGCGGGAGCCGGCAGTGCCTCCCATGAACTGGAGGGAGCGCCTGGAGTTGGTGGCTCTCGTTGGGGGGATGATCCTGTTTCTGGGCGGGGGGCTTGCCGGGTTCGTCTACGCCTTCCGGGCCTTGCTCCAGTAAACGCTGCCCCTCGTCCACACGCCCGGCGCTGTCTGACGCGATGCCGCTCCCTGTCCGTGGGGGCTCATGGGGACGCGCTCGCCTCCACGTCCGAGAGCGCGAAGTCATCCATGGTGAGCGTGCCGACCCGGTCGATGGACAATCCCACGCTGAGGGCCCGGGCCTCGGAAGGGGCGGGCGGTGTCGTCCACTCGGCGAAGGTGTAGCTGGTGCGCGCGGGCAGCAGGGGACCCTGGGCCCAGTATTCCCACGCACCCGCGCTGGTCCGGTAGTACGCCTTGAACCTGACCGACGTGGTGGCCTTGTACCAGGCTGAGATGCGGTAGTGCTGCCCCGTCGCCGGAGTGGGCGTGCACGTGTTGTCGTCCTGCCGTGTGATGAGCTTGCGGTCGCCGCTGGAGATGGCGGTGATGCGCACCTGCTGGGCCCAGCTCCCTCCATGCGCGTCCGACGTCCGCGTCCATGTGAATGTGTTGGAGCCGAAGCCGCCGCGCTGCCAGCAGTCCGGTGTCCCGTCCCCGTTGAGGTCCGTTTCGAGCGACGGGTTCCGCAAGAGCTGCGTGGGCGGCCAGCTCACGGGCGGCTTCAGCACGCCGCCGATGACCGCGTCCATGGTGGCCACGGTGGTGCCCCGCGAGACGCGAGGGGCCAGCCAGTCCAGGAATGACGTCAGGAGGGTGGGCGAGATGGAGTAGGTCTGCGGTGGATTGCACGGGCCGCAGATGTGGTGGAAGACGATGGGCACCCAGCCGCCCCCCGACTCCTCCGCGCGCAGGACGTAGTTCTTCAGGTCCGTGAGCGTGGTGGTGGCTTGCACGGAGCCGTGGGTCCGGATGGCGTAGGGGTCCGCGGGTGGCACGGGCTCGGCGGCCGGGCTGCTGCCGCTCGAGGAGGTGCGCAGCCCGCCGCTTTCCCGTGCGGAGTTGTAATTGCAATCCATGACAATCTGTCGCGTGGTCGAGTCCTTGTCGCCGAAGGGGTAGGCGAACGAAGTGACGCGGAAGCCGGCGTTCAACAGGGCCACCCGGTCGTTGCAGATTTCCCGGCGCTGTTCATCGGCCGAAAGCTCGGTGAGGTGCGGGTGTGTCAGCGTGTGCCCGCCAATCTCGTGCCCGGCGTCCCGGAGTGCCTGCACCTGGGCGAGCGTGAGGCGGCCGGACAGTCCCATCCGGGTGCTGTGGACGTAGAAGGTGCCACGCATTCCACGGGCCTCCATGATGGCGGCCCCCGTGGTCTGGGTTGCCAGGCAGTCATCGAAGTTCAGCGAGACGATGACCTGACCGGGCAGAAGGGCTCGGGTTGTGCCCATGGTTTCCATGACGGGTGCTGCTCCCGTGCGCGCGCAGGCGAGGATGGACATCCGCACCGTGCGCGCACGAGTCTTCGGCGCGAAGGCCTCCCCTGGAACCATGTGCACGGCCCCCGACTCACGTGGGCCTGGTGGCCCGGAGGCCGAGGGAGGAGCGGCGTGCCGCGCTCTTCTGGTGACGGTCCGGAGCGCCGAGCCTCTGGCGGGGCGTTGGGGGCGAGCTCGGCGGAGGCTCCAGCGGGCTTCGCCTCAATTCAGGGAATCGGGCAGGTCGTCTTCGTCAAGCCAATCGCGACCAGGGTCCTGTTGTCAGGCATTCCGTAGATGGCGCCGTCGTTGGCACCCAGGATGGGGAAGGACAGGAGAGCGTTTCCCCATCGGTGGTTGTGTTTCAATCGAGGTCAGCCTGCTGCCCTGCGCGTGTTGCGATTCCATGTGCTTGTGTCGCTCAGGGCGCCAGGTCGGCTCCCAGGCGTGCGAGATAGGCTACCGCCTCCACTGCTCCAAGCTGGCCTGGAGGGCTCTTGAGCGCGGCCATGAAGGGGCCTTCCCACGCGTTCGTGTCATGGACGAGCCCCTCGCGAATGAAGTGCTGAAAGGTCTCCAGGCTGGGATGGGACATCTCGAGCCGGCACATGGAACCGCGGCACTCCATGGACACAAAGCGCGCCCCGTGGGGAAGCTGGGCGCGAAGTCGCTCCGCGCGCCGCGTGGCCTCCTGACTCCAGGCCAGGTCCACCCTCTCGTTGAAGAATCGGGAATCCAGTCGTGCGACTGCCTTTTCTGGAGTCACCTCCCGGGGACGCACTGCCGCGCTCTCCGAATGGGTGTCTGTCTCGGACGGACTGATGGCTTCGGACTCTCGTACCGGAGCGGTGGGCGCAGCCCACGTTGTTCGAGGACGTGGCGCCATGGGCGGAGACGTGCACCGTCTTGTTGCCGGCGCTGCTCAGTGGCAGGGGAATGTTGTAGCCCTTTCGGGTTGTGCAGCCATTCGCTTGAGCTGACTTTTCATGCGCCTCTCTCCTGTAGTGGGGTTGTGAGGTTCAGCGGGCCCATCCTGATTTAAAGTGGATAATCGTGTAATTCGCTAAAATGAGGGATGCCCCATGGGGCGCGATTCGGGAGGTCCGATGGTCGATGGCAGCCTTCGAAGTTCTCAGGTTCGTGCACTGGTTCGTCTGGTCAATGAGGCGCGTGAGCTGACAGAGGGGCGGCAGACGCGTGTGCGGCATCTGCTCTCTGGTGTGTTCCGCATCCTGGGGGCGGAGGCGGGGGCCTTCGTCCTGGAGCGCGACTTCAGGCCGGGAGGGCACGGAGAATTCACGGCCATCGTCCTGGAAGGGTGGGAAGGCAGCGCGCTGCCAGCGCTCGAGGCGCTCCAGCGGATGGGCAGCGACAGCAATCCGGCCATCCGCTCATTGATGGAGCGTCCGTCGATTCCAGGCGCCGTCATCACCGCGATGAGGCAGGAACTCGTCGGGGACCGGACCTGGTACGACGCGCCCTACGTCGAGCACTTCCTCTACCCGTCAGGCCTCGATGACTCGGTGTATTCGAGTCGGTGGTCCAGGCTCCCCGGCGTGGTGCAGTGCATCGGGGTCTACCGTGGGCGAGGCAGGCACCCCTTCGATGCCGCGGACCGCGAGCTGCTCCACCTGTTCCACACGGAGTGGGGGACCCTCCTCGGCGCACCAGGAATCACGGGGGATGGGGCCTACGGCATCAGGCTCTCTCGGCGAGAACGCCAGACGCTGGAGCTGCTCCTGGCCGGGCTTGGTGACAAGCAAATCGCGGCTCAGCTCGGTATCAGCCGCTTCACCGTGAATCAGTACACGAAATCCATCTACCGGCGCTTCGAGGTCAATTCGCGGGTGGCGCTCATCGTGAGGCTGCTTGGTGGCGACGTGAGGGACACGCCGGAGGCACGCGGCGACCGCTGTTGATTGTATGGATGTGTCGGGTATCGCGGAGGGCCACGGGACGATGGTCCGTGGCCCCTCGCTGGGCCTCCGAGGCGCTCAGCCGCCCTCGGAGGTTCCGCCGCCGTTGGTGCAGGTGTAGCAACTGGGCTCGATGCCACACCAGCCCGTGCCGCGCGTGCTGGAGCAGGAGGGGCCGCACGCGTAGCAGCTCGGCTCCGTGCCGCACCAGTTCTGGCCCCGCGTGGATTCACAGGACAGGGGGCAGAGGTAGCAGTTGGGCTCGCCGCCGCACCACTCAGGGCCTCGGTTGACGGAGCAGTGGACCGGGCACGAGTAGCAGTTGGGCTCGGTCCCGCACCATCCACCGCCGCGCGTGGTCGAGCACACCTTGGTGTTGTGGGGGATGGGCGAGGTCGAGGGGAGCTTGCTGCAGAATGGCTCGAAGCCGACATAGCCCGAGCCGCGCGTGTAGTAGCAGGACACGCCCCACGCCGGCTGACAGCCCCAGGTGGCGTCCCACTCCTGGCCGGCCGGACAGTTGTGGACGCTGTAGCTCGCTTCGCCCATGGCGGAGCCCTCGAAGAACTCGTCCTGCTGCGTCCAGGACTCCGAGCTTTCCGCTTCCAGCCCCATGCAGGCAGCCGTGAGCGCGCCCAGCGTGAGCGCGAGACACGTGGTGAGGATGTGCCGCCAGGGATGACTGGAGATGGATTTCATGCGCGGAACTCCCGGAGAGTGGGCTCAGTCTCTCTGGGAGTGTGCCTGGATGACAAGAGGGAATCCGAGGCCCAAGCGCAATCCTGTTGCGACATGGCACTTTGGGCCGTCCTCAAGGGAATGCCCCCATGGCGGTGTGCCACGGGGGCTTCGTTGCTCCGACAGAGGAACGCTGAAATACCTCACTGCTGGCTGGAGGCCTTGTCCACGCCGGACAAACTCTTCCAGTCGTTGATGCTCTTCGTCTCCTTCCCTTCGGACTTGAAGTTGCCGTTGGGCGCGTAGCGGTTGTTGTCCATCCGCAGCCCCGGGCGCTTGTTGCCGAGGCGCACGAGGTTCGCCGTGCGGACGGTATTTCCCTGCACCAGCACGTCCTTGCTGGGGGCTCCGTTGTTGGACCCCAGCCCGAGCATCATCCCGTATCCGGCCGTGCCCTCGACGGTGTTGCCTTCAATCTGGACGCCCTGGGCGTTCTCCACTCGGATGCCCGTGCCATCACTGCCTCCGGCCTTGGAGATGCCGTTGATGCGATTGCCACGAACCACGATGTTCTTCGGGTCAGGCCCCTCCTTCACGCCGCCGACCGAGATGCCCCGGCCCGCGTCGGAGATGCCATTCTTCTCGACGCGCACGTTGCTGGCCGAGTAGTGGACGACGACCGCCTCGCCCGCGGAGGAGCGGGACTTGCGGAAGCCGTGCATCCGGTTGCCGACCACCGTGACGTTGCGGCAGGTCTTGATGTCGACCGCGTTCTCGCGGGTGTGGTGGAGGTGGTTGTTCTCGATGCGCACCCCGTCGGCGGGCGCCTGATTGCGGTTGTCCGGCTTGAGGCACTGCACTCCATCCGCCGAGGTGTCGTGGATGTCATTCCCGCGAATGGTGATGTTCCGCGACGTGGCCTGAACCACCACTCCGTGCGAGTCACCCCCGCCCGCCTTTCGGAAGTCGTGGATGTGATTGCCCTCGATGAGCACTCCCCGCGCCCCCATGGCGGTGCTGACGGCGGCGCCCAGCGCGCCACCATGCAGTGTCGAGCGAAGCAACGCGGAGCCTTGGGTGTCCCGCTCGAACGCGACCGCGAAGCGCTTCTGCTTACGCACGTCCACGTCGAAGCCTTCGACGCGCCAGTAGGGGCGCCGCACCTGGACGAGGGTGCCGCGCTCGCCGCCAGGGACGATGCGCACGCGGCCCTCTCCCACCAGGCGGATGGGAGCGCCGGGCTGGCCTCCGCGCACGGGGCCATCGATGACGATGTTCCCTGGGTACTCGCCTGCCTGCACCCGGATGACATCCCCGGGTTGGGCGGAGGTCAGCGCGCGACGGATGGTGCGGAAAGGCGCCTGCTTCGAGCCCGCCTGTTTGTCGTTACCGGCCTTGCTGACGTGCCATTCCTTCCGTGGGCCCCCTGCGGCCGTCATGGCCGAACTCGTCGAGGCCATGGCGGTTGGCGCACTCGCCGCCACCGCCGGCTGGGCGGGAGCGGGAGCCGGTGTCGCCGGCCGCGGTGCCTGGGATGAGGTGGCGGTTGGCGACCCCTTGGCTTGAGGCACCTGGGGCGGTGGTCCTTCCTTCACGAAGGCCTGAGGAGACTCGACGGGCATCGTCGCTTCCGGCGCCACGGGCTCGGGTGGCACCTGGACCGCCTGATTTGGCGCGGCCTCGGGAGGAATCGTCGGAGCGTCCATCTCCCCCACGACCTCTCCTGTCGCAGGGGCGACTGGCTCCGACCCACTTCCACCCATCGCCTCTCCCGAATCATCCGGAATGGCAGGCTGCGCTTCCTGCGGGACGACGGGAACGGTCTGCTCTCCCATCACCGGGCCCGAATCATCTGGAATGGCGGGCTGCGCTTCCTGCGGCACGGCCTGCGCGTCCATGCCACTGCCTCCCACGGCTTCCTGCCCTGAATCGATGGGACTCGGGAGCGGCTCGGCTTCGGGCGGAGCCGCCGGGACTGTTTCGGCACCACCGCCTTCCGCTACCGGGGGCTCACTGGCGACGGGTGCTTCGGGCACCGGGGCCGCCTGCTGCACGGGCGGTGGCGCTTCCGCCTGTGGCTCTACCGGCTGTGCCTGCTGCACGGGCGGTGGTGCTTCAGCCTGTGGCTTCACCGGCTGCGCCTGTTGCACGGGCGGTGGCGCTTCCGCCTGTGGCTGCTGCTCCTGGGCAAAGGCGCCATACCCGCAGAGCCCCGCTGTGAGGGCCACGAGGCCGCCAATACGTCTGAACGCACCAAACATTGCTTTCCCCCCTGAGTGGCATTGGAAACTTCTGGAGCCTCTCGATGAGGGGAGTTCGCTCCGGAGGAGATGTGAGCGAGTGGGGACCGGCCATTCACCCGCCACCCGCCAGGCAGCTTGGATCAGGTGCGTGGCAAGGAGCCCGGGACGACGTCGGACACGGAACCCGGGCCGAACTGGCCCCGTGGGTTGTCTCTCCGACGAAACACCTGCTCGTCGACGGAAGGAACCAGCCGGTTCACATCAACCAGGTTGATGCCTGCTTGCGTAATGCCGCGTGGACATCGGTGTCTCCGAGGCCACAGCCATGCATCACCCACCATCCCGTTCCACCGTCCCGCACTCACGCCACACCTTCCGGTGGCTCACTGCCTCGCGGCTCGCGGGCGTCAGCCTGCTCCTCGCGAGCCTGGGCTCCGCCTTCGCATCTTCTCCCCACTCCGAGCGCGGCGGGCTCCACACCACGCCCCTGGCCGACCAACCCTCCACGACGTCCGCATCGCTCGACCCGCGCCGCTCGCTCGCCATCACCGACTTCGCGACCGTCTCCACTATCACCCTCCGGATGGTGATGAACCAGCTGGTCCAACAGGCCGGGAGCACGGGCTTCACCGCCGAGCAGCTCTACCGCCAGCTCTGGGACACCCAGAATCCCGCGCCGGGTGAAGCCGACCTCCCAGGCGGAGCGCACTGCAGCGACAACATCTTCACGCTCAATGGGGCGCCCTATCACTGCCGTCAGTCCGAGGGGAGGGAGGCGGTCCTCGGCAACGGGTCCGTCCTGGACCGCTACAACCTCATTGGCCTCTTCAACCGCTTCGACCTGGCCCCTCCCGATGGCGCCAACTGCGGCCAATACCGCATGGTCTTCGCCCACCCGCCCCCCGACCGCAACCTGGTCATCTTCGAGGCCGTCCTTCCCAACCCCCGCCGCGAGCTGGGTCTGGAGGGCTGCCGCCCCATCGCCCAGACCTGGGCGAGCTTCTCCACCCTCACGGACCCCGTCGCCCGCCGCGCCCGCGTGAAGTCCTTCTTCCTGGAGGCCAGCAGCCCCGGCCATGTCCCCGTCGTCCACGCCAATCACTACGGCAACAACCCCCTGGGCGAGGGACAGGTTCGCACCAACCAGTTCATCCAGCAGGGGCCGCCGGCCCCGTGGATGCTCCACGAGTTCAAGCTCAAGCGGCAGTGTGGCCCCACCGGCTGCACCCTGCGCTTCGTGCCCGTCACCGTGAAAGCCAACCCGCGCGGCGACTTCTTCAACATCTTCAACACGGAGCCGCTCGCGGTGAGCTTCCGCGAGTACTTCATCACCCAGGTGGCGAGCCTCGCGGTCGATGACATCAACCGCTTCAACTATGAGGTCCCCGACATCTACAATGACGCCGAGAGCGACTCGGAGTCGTTCCTCGCCTCGGACAACTACCTCAACGAGTTCCTCTTCGCTCCTCCCGAAAACCGCTTCGCCACCGCCATCGCCGCGGAGCTCCAGCGCATCGGTAGCCCGCTGAGTCCCGAGCAGGTCGTCTCGCGCGCCCAGGCGCTGTCCTGTGCCGGCTGCCACAACCGCAGCAGCTTCGCGGACCTGGGAGGCGCCATCGGCACCTTCCCCCCCATCCGAACGTCCTTCGTCCACACCAACGAAGTTCCGGACCCCACCGCCCCACCCGACGAGCCGCGCTTCCTCCTCTCCAATCTGCTGACGGGAACCTTCCTCCCTTTCCGCCAACAGATTCTGGGCGGCTTCCTGGACACCCCCGCCCTCGGCGCACTCCAGCGCGATTCCAACGGAAGGATTCCCACCGTGGTCGCCGGACAGCCCTTCAACGCCTCCGTCTCCGTCACCAACACCGGCACCACGCTCTGGAGCGCGGCCAATGGCACGCACGGCGTCTCGCTCGACGGGGCGCAGAGCCTGGTGCTCGCTCCAGGCGACGCCATCCTCCTGGGCCAGCACAAGACGTTCACCGTCACGCCCACCGCGCCCCTGACGCCAGGACCCTTCACCTACCGGTGGAGGATGCAGCGAAACGGCGCGGCGTTCGGCCCCGAGCTGACCCTCTCCGTCAACGTGAAGTCCCCCGCGTTCGCCTCGGAGCTCGTGGAGCAGACCCTGGTTCCCGCCACCGTGGCCCCAGGGGAGAGCTTCCAGTTCTCCGTCCGGATGAAGAACTGGGGCACCAAGAGCTGGAGCGCCCAGACGCTCGTCGAACTCGGCTCCCAGAACCCGGTGGACAACCTGTTCTGGGGAGTGGCCCGAGTCCCGCTGCCGCCCTACGAAGTCGTGGACCCGGGCGAGGACACCACCTTCCTCTTCACCGCCGTCGCCCCTCCACTGACGGGGACCTACCTGTTCGAGTGGCGACTCATGCAGGGCAATCAACCGTTCGGGCAGAGCACGCTCCCGCTCACCATCAGCGTCATGCCGCCGCTCTCGTGCGATAGCTGCACCTTCGGATACGACTGCCCCCACTCCTGCCCGCCGCCCATCGAGTAGCCCACGGCGCGTCCAAGGCCTCGGAGGGTGGGGGCTCGCGCAGCGAAGCGCCAGGGGCCCGCCCTCGAACGTGCGTTGTTCGAGGGCGGGCCCGGCCGATCATCCAAGAGTTCAAGTCACCACTTGATTCCAGACATGCGCGAGTGGCGGACCGCCGCGCTCACCAGAGCTGGAAGGGCTCGCTCCGCTCTCCGGTGATGCCGTTGCCCAGGGCGCCATAGGCATTGTGGCCCCAGCCCCACACCGTCCCATCCGCGGTTCGCGCCAGGGTGTGGCCGCTTCGCGCGGACGCGGCGACGATGCCCGTGGGCCCTGGCATCGGGACGGGAACGAAGCGCCGGGAAATCGTCCCGTCCTCCGTGGACTGTGTGCCCCAGACCCAGAGCGTCCCATCCGCCTTGATGGCCACGGACATCGGTCCCGCCGCCACGCTCACCACGCCCGTGAGGCCCACGACGGGGCCCGCGACGAGTCGCGGCGTCGTGCCGCCATCCCCCAGGGTGCCGTTCTGGTTGGAGCCCCAGGCCCACACCGTCCCGTCGGCCTTCCTGGCCAGCGAATGGCTGCGTCCCGCGGATATCGCCTGCGCGCCGGAGAGGCCGGACACCTGGACGGGACTCGAGCTGAACGTGGTACTGCCATCTCCCAACTGACCATTGAAGTTGTAACCCCAGCTCCACACGGTGCCATCCGCCTTCAGCGCGAGGGAGAACTCGTTCCCCGCGGACACCGCCACCACGCTCGACATCCCCAGCACCTGCACGGGCAGTTGCCGTTGGGTTCGCGTCCCATCCCCCAACTGGCCCGCGCCATTGAAGCCCCAGCTCCACACAGTCCCATCCTGCTTCAGCGCCAGGGAATGGGTGCTGTTCGCCGCGACGGCCTTCACGCTCACGAGCCCCACCACCGGCGTTGGCAGCGGACTCGAGGTGGTGGTCCCATTCCCCAGTTGGCCCAGGTGATTGGCGCCCCAGCCCCACACCGTCCCATCCGTCCTCAGCGCCAGCGAGTGCGAGTTGCCCGCAGCCACCGCCACCACGCCGTCGAGCCCCGACACCTGCACCGGCGAGGCTTGAAGCGCCGTGGTTCCATCACCCAACTGACCTGAGCTATTGGCGCCCCAGGTCAGCACCGTCCCATCGCTCCTCACGGCCAACGAGTAGAAATCTCCCACGGTGACCTCCCGAAGATGGGGAGGCAGCGTCGTCGTCGGACCGAAGTAGGTCGCGATGCCGAGCCCGAGCTGGCCAGCGCCGTTGGAACCCCATGCCCAGAGCGTCCCATCCGGCTTGAGCCCCAGCGCGTGCAGGGTGCCCAGGCTCACGGTCGTCATTCCATCCAGGGACGCCGCCCTCACGGGGGTCCGCTGACCCGAGCCCCACTTCCAGAACGTGCCGTCCGCCTTCCGCGCCACCGAGTCGTCGTTCCCCGACTCCACGGCCACCACCCCCGTCAGCCCCACCACCTGGACGGCCAGGCGCCGCTGCGTGATGGTGCCATCGCCGAGCTGGCCCGAGCCATTGGAGCCCCAGGCCCACACCGTGCCGTCGCTCTTGAGCGCCAGGACATGGTCATACCCACCGGACAAGGCCACCACCCCCGTGAGCCCCACCAACTGCGCGGCTGTCCTCTGCAACGGATAGACGTTGCCGACGAAGCCCCAGAACCACACCGTGCCATCGCTCTTGAGCGCCACTGACCGGTTGCTTGTCGTGGCCACGGCCACCACCCCAGACAGCCCCGCCACCTGCGCGGGCACCGAACGCGCCGTGGACGTCCCATCGCCCAACTGCCCCTGTGAATTGGCTCCCCAGCTCCACACCGTCCCGTCCGACTTCACCACCAGGGAATGGCCCGACGCCGACGCGCTGACCACCTGGGTGAGCCCTGGCACCTGGACGGGGCTCGTGCGGGACACCGTGGTTCCGTCCCCGAGCTGGCCCGCGCCATTGGCGCCCCAGGCCCACAGGGTGCCATCGCCCTTGATGGCCAGCAGATGACCCGAGCCGCACACGCTCACCACGCCGGTCAGCCCTGTCACGCGCGTGGGCACCGGGCTCAGGGTGGGAATGTCATCCCCCGACTCCCCCAGCCGATCCGAACCCCAGGTCCAGACCGTCCCTCCGTCCCGGACGACCACTGAGTAGTACCCACCCGCGAAGATGGACTCGATGCGAGACAGGCTCAGCACTCGCTTGGGCACCAGCGCCAACAGCGTGCTCCCATCGCCCACCTGTCCCTCGCTGTTGCCACCCCACGCCCACGTCTCTCCATTGGCCTTCATCGCCACGGTGTGCTGGCCACCGCCCGCCGTGATTCCCATCACTCCGCTCAGGCCCCCCAACGCCACGGGCAGCAGGCGCGACACCGTGGTGCCATCCCCCAACTGCGCACGCGTGTTGCTACCCCACGTCCAGACCGTCCCATCCACACCCAGGGCCGCGGAGTGCTGTCCGCCCCCCACCACCGCGGTGAGGCGGGCCAGGCCGGACACAGCGACGGCCACGGGCACGTGGCGCGAGGTCGTGGTGCCGTCCCCCAACTGACCGAAGGCGTTGCTGCCCCACGCCCACGACGTGCCATCCACCTTGAGGGCCAGCGAGTGTGAGCCACCGCCCGAGACGGCCGTCACATCCGCCACTCCCGCGACGAGCGCGGGCACGTGGCGCGACGTCGTGGTGCCATCCCCCAACTGCCCGTCCGCGTTTCCTCCCCAGGCCCACACCGTGCCGTCCGACTTCAATGCGAGGGAGTGCGCATTGCCCGCGGCGATGGCCTTCACCCCTCCGAGTCCCTGCACCTGCGCCGGCACCGGCTGGTTCGCTGTCAGCCCATTGCCGAGCTGCCCCGTGGCGTTGTTGCCCCACGCCCACATCGTGCCGTCCCACTTCACCGCCAGCGAGTGGGAGAAGCCCGCCGCGATGCCCATCACGCCCGTCAGCCCAGGCACGCGCACGGGCACCGCTCGGGAGGTGGTCGTCCCGTCCCCCAACTGGCCCCGGTCGTTGAAGCCCCAGGCCCACACCGTGCCGTCCGCCTTCAGGGCCAGCGAGTGCAGCTCCCCCGTGGCCACGGCGGCGACGTCATTCAGCCCCCAGACCCAGGCGGGCCTCGACGCCGAGCGTGTGGTGCCGTTGCCCAACTGCCCATGTGTATTGCTGCCCCAGGCCCACACCGTGCCGTCGGAGCGCAGCGCGAGCGTGTGCAGCCGCCCGGCGGCCACCGTCCCTTGACCCAACGTCCCCTCCGCGGAGTGGACGACCCCGGGACGCTCGTCCCACTCGCGTCCCTCTTCGGCGGGGCCCGCCGAGCACCCCGTGCCCCACGCGAACCACGCACACACCGCGAGCCACCCGAGCCGGCCGGCGCTTGTCGAACTGCTCTTCATGCATGTCCCTCTGAAGGGGCGCCCTCCAGGGGAAGGCGCCTCCGTTCCTGACGACGAGATGACCGAGGGCGGGCGGGAGACCCGGGCAACGACAGACGCCAGGTCGAGGAGGAACGAGTCACGTCACGCGCGCGGCGATGCGCAGCCTATGCGCCATGACAGACGTTGTAGATTCAGGGTCATTTCCACCCTGCACGTCGTCATCCATGCATGCCGCGGAGGGATGGAGCAGGGCGAACGGTCCGGAACATCCGGATGCCGTAGTGGAGCAGCACGGAGGCGATGATGAGGACCAGGCAGAACCGGACCGTCCGGTCGCTCACCTCCGTGCGGAAGACCGGGCCATCCAGGACGGTCCATGCCATCACCGCGCACGTGAGCAAACTTAGTCCCGTCTCAAGGCGCCGCATGCCCGTGGACCACCGCCCGCTCACGATGACGGCGAGCCACATGGGGACATTGATCAGGAGGAGCACGAGCAACCAGGGCGCCTGGCGCTGACGGAAACCGTCGGCGTAGGTGAGCGCCTCGTACGCCGCGGGAGCTGCCCGGCCCCCGAAGCAGATGTCCAGCACCCAGGTCGGCTCGAGGAGCACGAACACTCCGCTCAGGACGCCGACGATGCCCAGGACCATGGCCGCGCGGCCTCCCTGGATTCGATCCTCCGCACGCGGCTTCCACTTCGACGTGTCAGGCCACCGGCGGCGGACCCAGGCAGCGCCGCCGTAGCCCACGACCAGCAATCCAGGCCACCACAAGGACCCCACCACCGTGTGCACCCACCACTGACCGAGCGCCTGGGGCACGTCCCTCCCAGTCTGGAGGGGCTGCCACAGGTGCGTCAGCAGGCCGGCGCACCAGATGAGGGCCAGTCCGATGACGGTCGCCCGCAGGAAGCCGCGCGCATCCGCTGGGTCGATGATGGTCAGCGGGGGGCGGTAGCGCGCCGCCACGACCTCCGGATGGCCGAAGGAATGCAGCAGCTCCGTGGCCATGGCCGCATCGGCGTCGCGTCCATCCGCCAGGGCCCGGGCCTGAAGCTCCTCGGTGAGCAATGCACGCAGTTCGAACGCCACATCGTCGCGTTGCTTGCGTGGCAATCGCACGGCGACATCGGTGATGTAGGACTCAAGCACGTCATTCGCGTTCATTGCCCCTCCTCCAGGAGTTTCTCCATGGCGTCATTCATGCCCTGCCAGGCGTCGGTGAGCTTCTTGAGCAGCTTCCGGCCGTCCGCGTTCAGCGCGTAGTAGCGCCGCGGTGGCCCGTCTTCGATCCTCCACTCGCTCTGCAGGACACCCTGCGTCTCCAGGCGCCGCAGCAAGGGGTACAGCGTGCCCTCTTCAATCGGCATTCCCTTGTCCGCCAATGCCTGTCGCAGCTCGTACCCGTAGCGAGGTGCTCTCAGCTGCGACAGGGTGGCCAACACCACCACTCCACGGCGCAGCTCGAGTTCCAGCTTGCTGAACGACTCCGCCTGACCCATGTGGAACACAGTACTGTGCGGCGCACAGTACCGCAAGGGCACCAGTCCCCGTGGGAGCTGGCGACCTCGTGAGGAAGGGTGCCGAGGGCACGTACCTCCCGGCCAGGTGAATGAAGTTCCCGGGCCTCCGTCATGAAGGACACAGGGCGAGCGGGCGGCGAGAGCGGCCCCTCCGCTGGAGACCTCAAAAACAAGGAGAAGTCCCATGTTGGCGGTTCGGAGTGGCTCCGAGGGTGTTCGTGCGAGTGAAAACCGGTCGTCCGCGAAGGGGAGGGGATGGGCGGCGCTCGCGTTGCTGCTCCTGCCTCTGACGGCGGCGGCGGGGCCTGGGCCGGACTACCGCAGGGACGAGTCGCGCAACCACCCCGGGCCCAACCGCTGCCACGATGCCTCCCAGTGCGATGGCGCACGCACGTGCAGTTCCGCGGGCTGGTGCCAGGGCGAGGCGCGCCCCGCGCCGCCCCCGCCGCCGCCCGGGCGTTCGGTCCGAGACCACGACGGACAGGACTGGGACCATGGCCGGGGAGAGGGGCGTCCCCAGCGCAGCACCTTCATCCGCAGCAAGCTCGCGGGGCTCGTCATCGACATCGCGGGCAACAACCGCTCGCCCGGCGCGGGGCTCATCGCCCACCGGGCCAAGTCCAACCGTGAGGGCAATGACAACCAGAAGTGGGAGCTGGTGCCCACGCGCGGCGGCTACCTCATCCGCAGCCGGCTCAACGGACTCGTGCTCGACGTGGAGGGCGCCAACAAGGCCTCGGGAACACGCGTGGTCACCTGGGAGGCCCACGGACAGCCCCATCAGGTGTGGCAGCTGGTGCCCGGTCGTGTCCGCGGCACCTACTACATCCAGAGTCAGCTCAACGGCCACGTGCTCGACATCGAGGGTGGCAGGGCGGATGGCTCGGGGCGGCTCATCACCTACCCCATGAAGCGCGACAGGGCGGCGGACAACCAGCTCTGGTACCTGGACATCTGACCCGGCTCAGCCCCGGGTGCTTCGTCGAGTCACCTGGGGCGCCCCGACACATCGTGCCTGTCGTCTGGATCAAACGAATCTGTAACTGACCGCGACCATCAGCGCGCCCGCGCCGATTTTGAGCATCCCGTCGATCGCCCAGGACACGCGGAGGTCGACGGTGGTCGCGCGAAGCCCGATCCAGGCGTTCATCATGCAGAGGACCGCGAGCAAGGCGCAGATGGGACCGTGGCTGGGTCCGAGGATGAGGAAGTGGGCGCCGACGACGAAGAGCAGCCACATCCAGAAGGGACGTGACTCGGTGTCGGGGAACTTCTGTGCGACGACGCTGACGAGGTAGACCTCGACGAGCATGGCGATGCCGAGCACTCCCCACTGCCAGATGGGCGTGCGCACACCCTCGTCGAAGATGAGCCGGGTGGCACCACCGACGGCCATGATCAGGATGCCAATGGCCGCGCCCGCGAGGAGCCCGCCGAAAGGCCATCTGCCGCGACCGAAGGACCCGACGAGGATGCCGAGCCCGATGGCGACAAGGAATGCGCCGCCGCCGCGCATGAGCGGGAACAACTCAGGCATGTTCGTGAAGAGGTCCACGAGGTCGAGCCTGACAGCCTTGCGTTGGCATGGGAAGACCCGTCATTGACAGGCATTCGCCCGCACCGAGGTCCCGACTCAGCCGAAGAGTTTCGACCAGAAGGATTTCTTCGCCTGGGGTTGCGGCTTTCCGCTCATGGGCCTGCTCGCATCATCGAAGTCGATCCTTGCCACCTGGAGGAGCCCGACCATCCCCATGCCGCCATCCTCATGTGTCAGCTTGAAGTCTCGCTGGCCGAACGCAACGGCATACCCATGAGGCTCATGATGCCACGCGGTCATTTCCCCCAGGCGGACGGGAGCGCCTTCATGCAGGCCTGACCCCGGGTACAGCGAAGGCACGCGGGTCTCGACCTCGCGGCCGTCGAGCGTCTGGAACTGGGCCGGCAGCCAGACGACATCCATCGAGCTTTGCGGCTTTTCGAATTGGATGGAGCGAAGCTCGCTGAAGGGCACGTCCAGCACGGTGCCACCCTGGAAGCAGGGCAGGTGCGGCCCCGTCAGCTCATCCGAGTCGGTCAAATCGGAGAAGCGCACCCGGACGCCATTGGTCCGCGTCAGCATTCCGGAGGTCTTGGGGGCCGAGCGCGCGCCCTCTTCCAGGGCACGGGCCGCGTCGGAGAACTCGCCCTTCGCATGGCTCACCGCCGCCTGGAGGTAGGCACGTGAGAAGGGCTGTGGTGCCTGCAGCGCCCCGCGCTCCTTGGCCCGCACGGCGTCCTTCCTTCGCAGCGAGTGCAGGCGTTCGAGCTCGGCACAGTGGTGGAGGAAGGTCACCCCTTCGGAGACTTCAGGCTCCAGCTTCTCCAACTCCTCGAGCGCGCGCAGGGCCCCGTCATAGTCCTCCAGGCGCACCCTCACGTTGAACGCCATCAGCAGCCGCTCGCCCGAGGGGGCCTTCGACAACTCCGCGTCAATCAACTGGAGTGCTTCCTGGAAGGAACCCTCCGCGAGGTGTTGCTCAATCTGCTTCATGGCACGTGCCCCCAAGTGCCGCGCGGCGACCCTCGCGCGTCCTCGTGACTCTAAATCGGTTCGGATGGGATGGGTTGGGTTGGCGCCTCCACTCGGAGGAATTCGAGCGCTGTCGAGGGCCGCGGGGCCTCGTGGCTGCTCGCATGGCGCTGCCGAGCCGTCATGACTGGCAGCTTGGAGGCTGCCCTGCCCCCTGACCGGGTGTGCCTCCGCGAATTCGCCGGGGCTCTCGTGTGTCGGAAGCGGACGTGAAGACGCACCGGGCCCGAGTCGCCCAGGAAGAACGCATGAAGATGCTGTGGGGTGGAGCGGCACTTGCCGCCTGTGCGCTGGGGTTCGCCGCGGGGACGTCCCAGGCGGCGGAGGGCTGGAGCACGGTGGCGGAGAAGCCATACGTGGTGAAGGTCCGGGCTCGGCCGGGGACTCAGGCCAAGGACGTCTGGGCGGAGGGCGAGCTGGCCGCGAGCGCCGCGGACGTACAGGCGGTGTTGCGGGATGTGGACGCCTACCGGCACTGGATGCCGTACGTGAAGGAGTCCCGCCTCTTGAAGGAGCTGCCGGACGAGGGGCAGCTCACCTACACGAGGCTGGACCTGCCGGTGGTGTCCGCGCGGGACTACATCAGCAACGTGGTGCTGGAGTCCAAGCTGGTGGAGGACGGCTCGGGCGTGTTCGCGCAGAGGTGGCAGGCGGAGCCGGACGCCATTCCCCAGCGGCGTGGCACGGTGCGCATCCGGCTCAATGAAGGAAGCTGGCGCGTGGAGCCTCGTGGCGAGGACAAGTCCCATGCCGTGTATCGCTTCACCGTGGACCCGGCCGGCTCCATCCCTGGCTTCCTGGCGCGCATGGGCCAGAAGGACGCGGTGGAGGACACGTTCCGCGCGGTGGAGAAGCGGGCGCGGCAGCACGCCGAGTCGCGCCAGCAGGAAAGCAACGCCCACCGCGATTGACGTACGGCTTGTTGAGTGGGGCGATGAAGCGCGCCCTGGACCTTGCGCGTTCCGCGCTCGCAGGCATCGAGCGCCCTGACACTGGGACGAGGCGCAGTGAGAGAGTCCCTGCTTCGGTGGACACTGACGAAGAGGCGGATACGGTGTCCGTCGAGGGCTTCTACAACCGGCAACGTATTCACCCTGACGAGAAAGTGGAGATGGGGGCGGAGCCGTCGCCGGGTCAAAGGCCTTCAGGCATCAAGCCGTGCTGAGCCACGACCTCACGAATTCGCGCCTCATCCTTCAGGACGATGCGGTAGAGCGCCCGGTAGTGGTCGTTCGCCCAGAAGTCGAACACGCTCCTCGCTGCTTCCTTCCCGGTGACGCGCTGGAGGGCGGCGTACTCCAGGTAATTGACGAGGACGTGGAGATAGGACGACTCCACCTCCTCGGCTCCCTCGGGGAAGCCTGTCGGGAGGGTCGGATACAGCGAGTGCAGGGTGGCCATCGCCCGCTCGGTCTTCGTTTTGTTCGCGTCGAGGAACCAGTGCATCTGCTCGTGCACGAAGGTCGAGAGCAGATGCATGTCATTGCCGAGGTGTCGCGCGTGAAGCGTCAACACGGGGTGGCTGTGCGGAATGGACCTCTCATCGATTCGAACCGCGGTCGTATAAATCCACGGGTCGACCTCGAACCTCTCCATCAAGCGGCGGAGTTGCTCGCGTGTCTTCTGCTCAGGCACGGAGTCGTTTGCCAGGATGATTTCAAGTCGAGGGGAAGCCGTGCGCCTTTCTGAAGGGGCAACCGAGGGCGAGGTCTGACATGCAAGGGTGAGGCTCACTGACAGCATCAGAAGCGCGCGCATGAGTGCGCCCTAGCATACGCCTTGATGGCGCATCGAGGGGATGACGCGGCAGGCCAGCCGCTACCCCTTCCGGAGTCCCACGACCTCGCCGTAGCCACCGGGGATGAAGAACTCGTTCGGCTCCATGCCCATGATGCGCAGCGCGGTGGTGACGACGTCCGCGGACCGGGGGACGCGCTTCTGGGTCTGCCCCGTCTCCTCGATGATGTCCACCGGGACGCCGAGCCCGCGCGTCGTGTACGTGCCCACCTGCCGGTTCGCGGCCACGTTTCCCCCCGCGAAGAAGACCGAGGTGTAGGGGTGGTGGTCATCCGGCAGGTTGTAGCTGCCGTCATTCGCGCGGGAAGCCCAGCTCCGGCCGAACTCGCTCATCACCAACACCAGGGTGTCATCGAGCAGCGTCTTGCCCGGCTTGCCCGGAGCGGGCGTGGCCTTCATCTCGCCCAGGAAGCGCGCGACACAATCCATCAGCCCGCGACCATGCGCGCAACTGAAGGCATGGCCCGCGCCGCTGTGCGTGTCGAAGTCCATGCGCAGCGAGACATGCACTGACGTGCACAGGTCCGACTTGAGCAACCGCAGCGCCATGTCCATGCGCGGGTCCAACCCGGTGAGGTGGAAGTTCGCGTTGCCGAACGTGTAGGTGAACGTCTCGTTCAGGTAGCTCGACAGGTACGCGGGCCGGTTCGTCTTCAGCGTGTCGATGCCCTTGGTGCCCTCCAGCAGGGACACCACGTCCGTCGCCAGCACGCGGGAGACGGACGACAGCGAGCCATGCAGGCCCTCCAGGTAGTTGTCCACCTTCGCCGTCGAGCGGCCCAGGAGCGGCTGCGCACGCGCCAGGGAGTAGCGCTCCACCGTCGTCGTCTTCAGTTGGGCCCCGGTGGGCGTGCCCCGTGCATCCAGCTCCGCGCCCTCGGTGCGCGCCTCCAGCCCCGACCACCAGGCGTTGTCCGCGGCCTTTCCGGAGAGCATCGGCTTGAGCGCATCGATGGACGGCACACCGACCGGCGAGGCGTGCGAGGGCAACCCCATGCCAGAGGGAACGCCCCGGTCTCCAGCGACCACCACGAACGGCAGCGGCCGGGTCTCCCGGTGCCGCGCATACAGGTGGTTCGCGATGACCGAGTGCATCGCCGGCGCCCGATAGTCCGCGCCCGCGACGCCGCACATCGCGGAGATAAAGGCGCTCGCATGGTCATTGGTCCCCTGGTCGATGCCATGCAGCACGCTCAACTGCTCATGCAGCGCGAAGTGCTGGTAGCCGTACATGAGCGGGCTGAAGGTACCGCGCGCCGCCGGGTCCTGCGGATTCCAGGACTGCCACGTCCGCAACGGCTTGTACGCGCCGTTGGCGGGCGCCAGGTTCACCACCTTGCTCGCGTCGTAGAAGACCGGCTCGCTGCTGAAGTTGGAGGACCCCGGGACGCAGAGCGGAATCTCCGAATCCTCCATCGGCGTGAAGCAATACGCCGGACGGAAGCCGCCCGGGACGTAGAGCACCACCAGTCGTGAAGGGACGTCGGCGTCCGCGGCGTGCGCGAGGCCAGCGCCGAGGAGCCCCGCGCGGTCGAGGAGGGCGAACTGACCGGCTCCGAGGGCCCACTTGAGCAACGTGCGTCGAGAAGTGTTCGGCATGGCGTCCTCGGCTCAGTAGGTGATCCACAGCGGGTGACGGATGAGCGCCGCGCACGTGCCAACCCAGGCCAGGCGCGCGCTCTGCGCTTCGAGCGGGAGGTAGACCTGCTCATACAGCGCCTTCAGCTCCGCGTCGTCGGGCGGCTGGCCCAGCATGCGCAGATAGAGGTTGCGCAGGTTCTTCTGCACCGCGTCCGGGTTCTTCGTGGACGTGTCCGCGAGCGTCACGAAGCGCAGCACCGCCTTGTTGTTGGGCTTGTCCACCGCGCGCCCACACCAGGCCTGGGACACCTGGACCAGGGCCTGTCCGGCGGAGGGGCCGAAGGTCGTGTCCTTCTTGCGGTACGCCAGGGAGTTGCCGCCTCCGAGCGCCTCGAACCGCTCGACGGTGCGCAGGTCGGAGACGTACTCGCCCGAGATGCCGGGAGACCAGTCACCAGGCCAGATGAAGAACTTGCCCCAGTTCACGACGTACGCCCGGTTGCGCCAGTCGGGGTTGCTCGTGCTGACGAAGTCCTCGAGCGTGAGCCCGAGCTGGTCCATCAGGGTCACCACCATCTCCTCGGCGGACAGCCGGCGGACGCGGAACTCCTCGGGTGACGGCGTCTCCAACTGCGCGGGGGGCGCCTTCAGGTCGCGAATCCACGCCTCCACCTGGGAGATGGTCATCGTGACGCGGCCGTTGGCGACGAGCTGCTCGTAGGGCTGGCCCGGAGGCATCTGGGCGTAGCTGCCAGGGGCGGTGCCCTTGAGCATCTGGACCAGGACGCTGCCCTCCGGGTCTCCGCGCTTCACGAACCGCTCGTTGTAGACGAGCCCGCTCTCGAACGCGGCGAGCGAGGCGAAGAAGGGCTTGTTGCCGTTGACGTGGCAGCCCTCACACGCGGGAGCGAGCGCGAGGCGGACCGCGTCGTTGTCGCTCGACGCCGCGCAGGTGTCGCCCCCGTCCGGCGTGCCATCGCCCCCCTGCGGGTGCGAGACATCCCCGAAACAAGCCCCCAGGCCGAACGCGAGCGCGACGGCCCCCAGCAACGAACGCAGTGTGCCCATCACAGGCCCCTCCGCAGCTCGGACTGTTCGAAGAGATGGCGGATGAAGGGCCGCAGCTTGCGCTCCCCCGCGACGAACTCCCGCGCGAGCTTGTCGATGAAGCCCTTCTCCGTGGCCGGATTCAGCTCCCGGCCAATGAACATCGCGTAGAGCTTGCGCGCCGCGCAGCGGTCGAACTCACCGGAGCGCACCAACAGCTTGCCGAAGCCCAACGGGCCCATGGTCCCATCGCCATGTTCGCCCAGCAGCGTGTACGACTCCGGCATCGTGTCGAGCAGCACCGCCTCCGGATTCGCCGTGAGCTCCTCCGGAGTGACGGGGGTCAGCACCGTGTTGGGCGCGAAGGCGTTCTTCCAGCGCAGGCCCGGCGCATTGCCGATGTGCGGATACTTCCCGGACAGCCACTCCGCGGTGATGCGCTGGTTGCCGATGCCCCCGATGAAGGGCCACGGAACGTAGTAGCTCGGGAACGGCGTGAAGTCCCAGCGCTTGAACGCGATGGCCGCGGGGTCCAGCGTCTTGTGGCAGTGCAGGCACGTTCCGCCCGTCGCCGGGTCTATCTCCAGCGGCGGGAAGTGCACGTCCGCGGGAGGCGGCGAGAAGTTCTGGCAGGCGAAGATCTCCAGGAAACGCGCGGCCCGGACGCGCTCGCGCGGAAACGACGACATGGACCCCATCATGGTGAGCACCCCGGCGGCGGGCAGGCCCAGGGGCACGTCCTTCGTCTTGCGCGGGTCGAAGCGATAGGTGCGGTCCATGCTGCCGGAGCGGGTTTTGTCGGGGGTGAGCGAGAGGTGGTAGGGCTCCAGCTCCTCCACCACGAACTCCCGCCACGCCTGCGGATCATCCGGCGTCGGGTGCATCGGGTCGCGCGGGGCATTGCCCACGTCCGGCCGCCACCACGTGCTGTTCTGGTCCACCACGTCGCTGCCCATCTGCCGGCCGAAGCGGATGTACAGCGCGCGCAGCCAGTTGGTTCCGACCGAGTAGTTGCCGACGACCAGGTCCGAGAGCGGCCGGTCATGCCACGCCAGGTGCGCGAACAGGCGCGCGGGCTCCTCGTAGGGGTGGCGGCGCTGTCCATTGAGGGTGGAGGTGCTCGCGGAGCCCAGGCCGGCGAGCGGCGAGCACCACATCAGACTCGGTCCGCATCCACAGCCCCGAGGCAGCCCGGGGTCGTAGTAGCCGCCGCTCGCGATGCCACAGTCCCAGGTCTTCCCGGTGGTGGTGTCGACGACCTGCTTGATGTCGGAGCCCGCCTTGCCCAGCACCTGGACCGTGGTGCCTGGCGCCCACCAGGGCTCGACGGTGCGCGCTTCCGGCACGGCGGGGTTCCCGCCACCGTCCTTGTCGGAGCACTGCTGGCCCGGGTCCCCCGAGGCGAACTCGTTCACCGCGTAGAGCGCGCCCGGGTGCAGGGTGTTGTCGGCGCACCGGTGCAGGTGTCCGGACATGTCGCCCTGGTACGCGTCGCCCGTGGCGCCCGTGGTGTAGGCGCCCACGGCGATCCACTCGTGTCCGAAGCGCAGCATCCGCTCATAGAACTTCGGAGAGGCGAGCACCTCGTCGAGCGTCGCGCGGAGCAGCGAGGCCCGCGCCTCGGGCGAGGCCGCGGCCGCCATGGCCTCGTACTGCTCCAGGGTCGGAGTCGTCCCCGTGAGTCCGAGCACGATGCGCCGCAGCAGGCGCGTGTCGCTCAGCTGGTCCTCGGGTGGATCGACCGGCGAGGTCGGCCCGGGTCCACATTGCTGCGCGTGCGCGTCGGGCACGACGAGCCCGGACATCGCGAACAGCACGACCGCGAGGGCCGCGCTCTTCAAGTGCAGGTGCCAGTGCATACATGCGACAATAGCATCAGGCGACGTGACAAGGCACGAGAGGAAATGTCTGTCATTTCGCGAGAATGAGGGGTGGACTCCCCTCCACACCTGACTGTCTTTTGTTCAGACGGCGGCCGTGACTCGAGGCCACGGTGGGGTGGACTCCCCTCTACACCGCCTCGGTGACGGATTCTCCCGGGCGTCCGAGGGCGCCTTCAGGAGCGCCCCATGCCGCGCCGCTCCATCCCTGGCGCCGCCCCCGTGGATGCTCGGCGCTAGCCAACGATTCGGATGAGGGAAATGGCCACGAGCGGGGCGTGGGTGGGCGTGGGTTTGCCCGCCACGTGGTCCCTGACGTGCTGAATCATGGCTTGAATGGCTTGCTTCAATGGATTCGCGCGGGTCTCCACCGTCTTGTTGTAGAGGCTGTTGAGCCGATACCTCACCACCACATCCGTGAAGCGGTTGTAGAGCTCGACGAAGTTGTCGTGGGCTTCTTCCATGAAGTCTTTCACGAAGGTGGAGATGTGCGCCTTCCCGAGCGTGTGGTCCACCCGCTCGACGAAGAAGGAATGCATCTTCAGCCAATGGGCCATGGGGTCGCTGTGCGCCTTCTTCGTGTCCGCGTCCTTGATGCAAAGCGCATAGAACGCCGGGATGTCCACTCGGAGCAGCTTGCTTCCCTGCGTGACGAGCTTGAGGGCCGTGGCGAGGTCCGTGGAGGCGAGCAGTTCCTTGAAGAGGGGGGTGAGCGACTCCGTCACCTTCTGGAGGCAGGCCAGCAGGAGCGGCTCCTCGCTTGCGTCCTCGATGCCCCGGGCGAACTGCTCCTGGTAGTTCTCCACCTCCTCCTTGAGGAAGCCATGCCGCATCACGGCCTCTTGGGTCTTGAAGGCCTTGGCGCGGTGGTGGACCTCCTTCCATGCCGCCTCGTAGTCCTCGATGAGCGTGTTCAACTCGCCGTGCAGCGCCACCCGCATGGCGCTCTGGTCCGCCTTCTCCTCGGTTCCCACGGTCCAGCGGTCCTTGCAGTAGTGCGCGACGATCTGGCGGTAGTCCTGCGTCTGTCCTTCGAGCGTCGTGGACAGGCTCGCCGGAAGCCGAGGCGCCAGGCTGTGGGTGGCGCCGATGTTCGCGCTCCCTCCCGAGGCTTGCGTCGTGGCTTGCAGGGTCACCGCGGCGCGCACGCGCTCGAACTCCTGGATGCTCCAGGTGACGATGGCATCCAGGGAGAGCGCCGTGTACTCAGCCCAGGGCTGGATGCTCGCGACGAGCCTGCCGAAGGCCAGCACGGCCTCCTTGCTGGCCTTGTTGCTCCCGGCGGCCGTCGCGGCCTGCGCGAGCACGTTGGCGAGCGGGTCTGAGCGAGGAACCAGGGTGTCCTTCTGCTTGTCGCACAGGGCTCCGAACTGGACGAACTGCTGGAGTGCCGGCAGGTCGCCGAGGATGGGTATCAGGAGCAGGTGCAGGCTCAGGAGGTGCCGGGCGCGCGCCTCGACGAGCGCCGGCCGATTCAATCCCAGGACCTCGATGGTCTTGGCCGTGCGACCGTAGGCGAGCGCCTTGTCGCCCTGGAGCAGATTGATGGTCGGGCTGGGCATGGCCTGCCCGTTGCGAACATCGAAGCGGATGAGGACGCGCGGTTCGTCGACTCCAGGGTCGATGAGGATGGCCTGCTCGAGGAGGTTGGGATTCGCGGGGCTCTGTCGCTTCTCCGCGACGGTGGGAACCTTCAGGGGGCCCACGCCCAGGTACTGTTGCTCGGCGGCGGTGGCGGTGAGGCTGGGCAAGAGGCCGAAATAGTTCTTCTTGTACTGCTCGTTGCAGACGCCACAGGAGAGGAAGAGGTTGTTCCAATCGAAGGCGCGCCAGAAATACGCGTCGGCGATGGTCGCCATCTTGCCTGTCTTGTCGAAGAAGGTGACGCCCTTCTTGGGACGGAAGTGCTCCACGTCGCCGTAGTGGCTGTGGATGATGCGCGTCTCGCAATACGCGCACTTCCCGTAGTGACAGGCGACGAGCTGGGCCTTGACCTCATTGGGCGCATAGCTCTTCGAGCTGATCTCCAGTTTCGCGAGGTACTCCTCCTGGTTCTTCGCGATCTGGCTCGCGGAGAGTCCGGTGCTCGCGAACTGATTGTATTCGAGCAGCCACGCGGCGGCCTGCTTCGCGGTCTCCACCAGCTTCGCGGGTGGGGGGCCCTTCTGGGCCGCTGAGATTTGAATCATGGAGAGGGTCTCGGTGGGGGCTCAGCGCCCGTGGCGCGCGAGGAGTGTCTCGCGGGTGCGTGCGTCCAGCTCACCCGTGGTGGGAAGTCCCTGCTGCTCCTGGAAGCGGCGCAGCGCTCCCTCCAGCACGTCCGCGGGAGGGTTGTCGATGGGGCCGTCATGAAGGCCCAGGTTGCGCAGGCGGGTGAGCGTCCCATGGGGAGTCTCCACGGGCGCGAGCATCCTCAGGTCCAGCTCGTAGGTGAGCAGGAAGGGCTCCTCGCCCAGGTATACCGTGGCGCGGGGCGCATCAGGGCGGATGAAACACTCCACGAGCCCCCGGTCCGTGGTCTTTCCCTGGAGCTCCTTTCCCTCCACCACGACGGTGAAGGGCGTGCGAGGCATCGGTTGGCCAAAGACAAGGGGAAGAAATCGCAGCACCGAGGGCACGCCCCGGCGGGTGAACTTGTGCACGGCCCCGGTCCTGACGGTGACCTTCTTCTCGCGGAACGGAGGGATGTAGAGCACGTCTCCCGCCGCGAGCGCGTTGGGGTCACGCCCCTCCTTCCGGAGGGGCTCGTTCTCGGCGTGATTCCAGAGCGTCCTGCCCACGTGCCCGGATTCGTAGGCAATGCTTTCGACGCTCTCCCCCTCGCGCACGGTGTGGTGCGTGCCCGGATTCAATCGGTTCACCATGAATCATCCAGATTGCACGTGACGTGCCTTGCACGGGCATGTCCCCAGAGGCTCGCGGCGAGGAGGGCCGGCCTCCCTGAGGAGGCCCGGTGTGCGTGCGTGGGAGACGCGCATGCGTTTCGAGAGGACGCGCTCCATCCAGAAGGACTGGAACCGTCCACGCGGCTTCGGCGTCAAACACCGCCCCACGTATCCCGCCCCCGCCATGCGCCCAATCCTGCTCCTGTTGCTGATGCTCTCCGCTTGCGCGACCTCGCCCTCGACCTCGGCCGGGAAGAAGGCCGCCGCGGCTGTCGCGGAGCCCCCCTCGTCCGCTCCGAGCGGCCCGTTTGGAACGGCGCATCGCTTCGGGAGGTGGCTGATGGGATGTCAGGCCCGCGAGGATACGAATGGAGACGGGGCAATCGTGGCGCTCGACAAGAAGGGCCGGGCCCTGCAACGGAGCGCGCCATGTGGCCTCAGGTCCTGCTGGTACTGCTGAGCACGTCGCCGTCCGAGGGGCCCGATATCGGAGAGGTCTCCTCCTTCTCCGACGTCACCGAGGGGTGGCAGGTGGACCCCGCCCTCGACCTGTCCGAGGCGATTCTCCGAGGACCCCAGGCGCCCGTCTTCAGCACCGCGGATGGCGGCGTCTGCGTGGACATCGGGAGATGGTCGGGTACCCACGGGAACCAGAACTGGGTCTGGGTCCATTGTCCCGTGCCCCCCGATGCGGGAGGGGCCTCCCGTCCCTGCCAGAAGCTCATCTCCAGCGTGACGGACCTGTCCGTGCTCGGTGAGTTTTGCCCGAAGGCCGCCGTCGCCTTCGCGGAGCTGGAGCTGGCGAGCTGCGGCCTGGGGGACTTCGAGCGCCTCCTGCGTCGCTCCTCGTCGATGAAGGTCCGCGTGCCGAAGACGAAGGACAAAGCCATCCAGGCGCTTCGGCGAATGGCCAGGTACGACCGAGGGGTGTTCCAGTCGGAGACTCTCGGGTGCGCGGAGACAGTCACCTCGCCTGACGGACGCCTGCGGTCCTGGACCCTGCGGCGCGCCACGCGAGGCCTGAAGGACGAACTGGAGAGAGGCCGCGCGTACCTCCAATGGCTCACACCCGAGGGGAAGTTCGGGGTCGCTCTCGACAGGTCGCTGGAGGAGCTCCAGCTCGACGCCATCCTGGACGGACTCACCCCGATTCCCGGCAACCCCCAGGAGTATCTGCTGACGGGCTACAGCCTCCTGGGTTTCGACTATCTGCGCTTCGCGGAGGTCATCACGCTGGCGGAGGGGCGCCCGAGGCTTGCGAAGGGCCGGTTCCTCGTGGAGGGACAGAAGGAGGACGTGCTCATCGTCACCGGAGGTGTTCCAGAGACGGGCAAGCCTCGGCACAGCCCGGTCTACAACCACTTCCTCCGGTTGAAGGGCGCGCAGCTGTGGGCAGAGCCCATCCCGGGGAGCACGTGTTGCAGCCGCGTGCGGAAGCCCTTCGTGCTGGGGGAATGGACGGGCGAGGCCTTCGCCATGAAGGAGGGCGGCTGGGCCCGGCTCCTTCGGCTCCGGGGGACTCGGGTGCTTCACCCAGGACGTTGAGACCCGGCCCGCTCGCACGGAGGGCCCCCGGGCCGCGCGGCGGAGCCCCCTTCGAGGCGGCCGCGCGGCCAGAGACGTCGTCCTCGACTCAGAGGAAGTCGCTGCCGCCCTGGTTCAGACCATTCAGGGCCTTCTGGTGCTCCTCGCGGAGCTTGATTGCGGCCGTGCGGGGGTTCGGAGCGGGGAGGGGCAGGGCGTTCCCGGAGTGCACGAGGCACCGCGACAGGTGGACAATCCAGGGGCCGCAGCTGTGCTGTCCCCCAAAGCCACCACCGTGATTGTCATTCTGATAGGGGATGTCGCACCGCTCGACTTCAAGGTCCGGGAACGCGCGCCGCAGGGGACCGAGATTCGGCACGCTGCTCGGGTTGAGCGGGTCGATGTAGAGCACGCGGGCCTGGGCCCTGCCTCCGAACGGTGACGGCGCCGCCTTGATGTAGATCAACCCCCAGTGGTTGCCGTTGACGTTGTAGGGCTGGACGATGATGCGGGGCTCGCGATCTTCGGCCATGCCCTGGAGGGCATCGTCAAACGCGTCGGGCCCCAGGCGACGGAGCTGGTAGGCCCCGAGCCCGGGGCGCACGACCACATTCGGCATGTGCCCGATGTAGTGCTCCATGAGTCGGAGAATCTGGCGATCCGTGTAGTAGTGCTCGTCCTCGATTTTGTCGCCGTTCGAATGGACGTCCGGGTCCTTCTTCTTCTGGGCCTTCGGCGAGGAGGGCTCCGAACTCGACGGCACCGACTCCTTGGCGAGCTGCCGCTCCACCACTCCCACCTTCGCGGCCTCGTCGTCCTGCTGGAGGAGGGTGTCGAGGTTCTCGGTCTGGGACACCTTCACCCGTTTGACCTTGCCCTGGTTGTCGTTGCTCAGGAGCGGCGGAAAGATGCCCAGGCCACTCCCTCCGCCGAAGCCGCTCAAGCCTGTCTTGCCGAAGAGCGGTGTCGACATCAGGCCCGCCAGGAGCAAGGGATTGCCTCCTCTGCCACCGAGCAGCGACGAATAGAGGCCGAGTCGGGGCCCCAGCAACGAGGGCAGCTTGGGCTTGGGCTTCTCAGGGCGCGTCTTGCAACCCCCTTCGCACAGGGGATTGACACAGTGCAGTCCCGAGTAGTCCCACAGGGGCTCCCAATACAACTCGAGCATGTCCTTCACGGCGGACGCGCCCTCCACCAGGTAGTTGAACTCGGAGAGGAAGCCTGGATAGAGATTGTCGGACCCGACGACATACGACTCGTCGTCGACAATCATGATTTTCGCGTGATTGCCCGGCGCGGACGGAACCTTGGGATAGAAGGCGCCGCTGGCCTTCTTGACCGACTCCTGTGCGCTCCCGATGACGCCCTTGACCGGTGGCACCGTGGCGAGCGAGGGTTGTTTCAGGGTCGCCGTCTTTCCCTCCTCCGTGAGCTTGGGCCAGAAATAGGTCTCACCTTCGGTGGTGCTCCCCTCGGGGACCTTGTCCGTGAAATAGAGCGGCGCGATGTGCAGTCGCTCCAACGCACGCTCCCGCACGTCCGCATCTGGCAGCCGGGTGTCGGTGTCCACGGCATGCGTCGCGTAGTACTGGAACAGCTCGAACGTGCGACACGCACCCGAGCCGAACGAATACTGGTCTCCCTCCGCGCCCGCGCCGGCGTCCAGGGGGGAAACCACGACCTGGACGACCAGCTTCTCGTTCTTGAGCAGCGCGTCCATGATCCAGTGGCAGACGACGTGGGAGGACCACTTCTTCTTCCACGCGCTCACCAGGTCCATCTGGGACAACCGGAGGATGCTCTTCGCGCCCTGGATCAACTCCTGCTTCATCAGCTCGGACGCCTTCTCGTAGTCCTCCTCCAGGTTCGAGCCCTTCCAGTACTTGCCGAGCGACAAGACGCGGGTCGCCTTCTTGTACTCACCGAGGCTGGCGTAGGAGCTGTACTTCTTCTCCTTGAACACCGGCAGCTCCAGGTCGGCGAGGGTCTGCAGGTCATCCCTCCGGATGTCGTCCTCGATGAGGTCCTCGTCCAGGTCCTCGTCCGACTCCGACAAGAGCTTCTTGCTGGAGTGGCTGGGAGAGGACTTGAAGTCCTCCACGCTTCCACCATGCAGCTGCGCGAGCGCCTCGAAACGCTCGGTCCGGTAATCAATGGCATCCTGCTCGTTCAGCGGGTCCTTGAGCTCCCAAGGCTTGCCGACGTGGTCATCGCCGTTCTTCCAGACGCCGGCATCGACATCCAGATACTCCTTCGTGAACACATCCGTTTTGCACGCCCACATCTGGTTCAAGTACAGCTGCGACCCCAGGGCCGCCTCACCATGCATGACGACCGACACGTCATGCACCGGCGGATAGCTGGTGAACAGGTCCATGTTGAGGTTGTGTCCCCCCACCAGGGATTCAATGCCATCCACGGCGATGATCTTCGAGTGATTCCACGTCATCTTCGTGAAGTCGTCATCACCCTCCGACACCATCCAGCTCGGCAGCGACTCCGCGAGGCGCGCGAGGAGCCCTGACTGGAGTCCTTCCCGGAGCCGGTAGAACTGGCCCATCCAGATCTCCGGCTTCATCTTCCAGTGGCGCGTCCGCGCCCTCACCAGTCGAATCAGCGCGCCCTGGAAGTCGATGAGCGGGGGCGCCGTGCCGTTCATGAGGAGCATGGGCGTCTGCCCGAAAAGGAACCGGAACTGGGTCCGCTTCGTCCTGCCCATGTCCTCGCTCAGCGCGGCATCCATGGCCCCCAGAATCACCTTGGCCCATTCGGGGTCCGGGCTGTTGAGCGAGGCCACGTCACAGCGGAACTTCGACTTCTGGATGACCTCGACGAGCGCTCGTTCGAACTCCTTCGTGCGCTTCCGGGCCTGGTCCATGATGCCGGGACCAAAGTCGAGCCCCCAGATGCGAGGCGTGTCCATGATTCGCACATAGCTCGCACCGCTCAGGTGATTGAAATAGCGGGGTTCGATCTTGCTTCGCACCGCGTTGATCTGACTCATCTGCTCCGCACTCCTTGCCTGAGCTGTCCCTGCCCCTCGGAAGCCACGACCTGATTCACAGGAACGTCCAGTCCACCCAGCCACCACCGGTCTGCTCGATGGTGCAGGGATAGGCGAGCCTGTAGGGAGGCGTGCCCACCACGTCCTCGAAGTAGTATTTGTTCCAGCCCAGGACGCCATGGATGGAGGACACCCGCCGGACGGACTGCCGTGTCACATAACGAGACGTCCGGGTCTGCCCGCCCGCCATGGCGTCGAAATGAGAATGCGCTGTATGGATTCTCTTTCGCAGTTGCCTGACCGTATCGCGGACCTGGCTTTTCGTGTGGAAGGTCGTTCCCCATCGGGTCAGGTATCCCCGCGCCATCTTGTAGATGAGCCTGGGAACCGCCGCGACGTCGTCGCTGAACTTCTTCGGGTCATACAGGCCATCGGTGGTGCCGATTCCCGCGACGGTGCTGTGGCGCCCTCGGGTCGCGTAGAGCCGATACCCTTCGGGCTTGGGGAGGTCGGAGGCGAGGAGGGGGTCCGCCAACTGGCGGTTGTTGGCGAGCGTCTGCCACGTGCTCCCCAGGCCCCGGCCCTCGATGGCCTCGTGTTCGCGTTGCTGGGTCATCCTCGCATTGGGCCGGGGAATCACCGCGCTGAAGCCCACGTCCAGGTGGTCCCAGGCGTAGACGCCGACGTAGTTGACGACATTGGGAGGCAGCTGGGTCTGGATGCCGTACCACTCGCCGGTGCCCGGAACGGGGTCGATGGCGAAGATGTTGATGGGGATGTTCCGACAGGCCTCGCCCCCATAGGCATACAGGAACCAGGCGGCCATGATGGATTCGACCGCGCCGCGGCTGTGCCCGACGAAGTTGTACTGTTCCGCCCCGCTGGCGGCGGCACGGCTCGCGGCATGCAGTGCGAGCGCCGCATCCGCCCAGCCCGCTATTTGTCCCCCCATGGTCCGCTGGTTGCCTTCCGAGTAGGCCCGCGCGTACTTGCGCAGCTCTTCCGGCGCGCCGGGCAGGGTGGCGTCCAGAGGGTCACACGTGTCCATCTGGTCGTACCAGTCGTTCTCGCCGACACCTCGAACGGTGACGCTCTTCTTCGTGTCCTGGAGGTGGGTGGAGATCTCCGTGTGCAGCCGTACCGGGATGTATCCGGTCCCCTTGTCGAAGATGTCTTTGTGGCTGATGAGGCGCTGGTCGTTCTTGGCGAAGAGGCCGAGAAGCTTGTAGTCCCAATATCGCGTGACTTCGCCCTCGTCTCGCGCGCAGGCGGTTCCACAGAAACACACGGTGTAGACACTCGGCATGCCGGCTTCATCCCAGTTGAATAGGTTCCTTGAGGAGACGCGCGAGCCCAGCCCCCCCGTGAACGGGCCAGCAGGCGGACGTCGCACGTGCCACCTGCCTGCAATCCACATTTCGTGCCGTGGACGCGGCGAGGGCTGATTCGCCCCATTCCATGGGCCCAGGAGGAGGCCCGCCTCGGGCGGTGGACGGACGCGCGCCTCTGGCCGGGGGCCGTGACGGATGCCGGGGCTCGGACCGCGCGCCGACGTGTCCCTTCCGACCCTGGGTGGAGCGGTGGGATCGCAACCCGCGCTCAGGCGCGATGTCGGCACTGCGTTTCATGGGGACGCAGCCGCGTTCCTCCAGGCCGCGCGCGACGCTCGCCTCCCTGGTGTCTCTCCACAGATGGGCACCCGACGGTCAGCGGTGGCGCGTCGTACTGACAGTGGAAGCGCGGGTGCTCACGCACTGTCCGGGTCGTCCCGCCCTCACCGACTCCGTGGGTGGAGGACAGACCCGAGTGGCAGGCTTGGGACTCCAGCGAGAGGAGTGTGTCGTGAAGAGCTTCGAGCCGCGGCGTGACGTGCCCATGGTCGAGCAGGTCACCTCTCGGGACGAGCGGATGGAGGGAGGGGCACATCCCCGGGTGGCTGCCCTGCAAGCGCTCGGGGCGCGCCTCAATCAGGGCCCCCGCGTGGTGGCGCAGGCGAAGCTGGCGGCGAGCCTGGGAGGCCGCTCGCCGAACGCCCCCATCCAGCGCGTGGGCGGCGCGAAGTTCGGGCTCCGTGTGGCGGATGCGGCCCGCGAATCCGCGGGGCACCAGCGGCTCCGCGAAATCCATGCGGCGTACAAAGAGGAGGTCAAGGCTGGCAAGGCCGCCGCCGTCGCCGACTTCGACGGACACGAGGATGAGATTGAAGCCCAGACAGCCTACTCCCATGCGCTGGAGAACGCCGAGCTCACCCCCCAGGGACTGGTGACGCGTCTGGGCGGCGATGAGGACTTCAGCGTGGCGGGAGATGTCATCTCCTACCAGGGCGCTCCATTGGCAAACATCCTCAGGGGGAACGCGGCGTATCTGCTCGCGACTCCGGCCGCGCATGGCGTCGCCAACATCTACAAGAAACACACCCTGGAGGGGCCCAGCGACAGGGACTACGTGCGGGTCCGAGGGCGGATGCTTCGGCGCCAGGCCTGGCGCGGCATCACCCCTCCCGAGCGCAAGGCCCTCAAGGAAGGCCGGGCGCTCACGCCCATGAATCGGGGCCACCTCACGGAAGGGCGACTCGGTTACAACTTCGATGCGAGCACGGGGGCGCCGACGCCGCGGGTCCGGAACGTGGGGGAGGGCAAGGTGAGCGACCTGGAGTGGCTCAACACTCACGCGAACACGCAGTTGGACGAAATCCCCAACGAGCCCCGGTTGCTGTCCTTCCTCCAGACGCGCAAGGGCGTTGGAAAGCTGCTGTCGGCCCGGTCCACGCCTGGAGACATCACCTCCAATCATGGCGTGGGCTTCAGCGGCTATGGCGAGGTGGAAATCGATCTGGCCAGGGTTCCCGTGGCGAACTTCGTCCACCACTACAAGGACGAACCCTTCGATGCGGATGAGCTGGCCGGGCAGGTGGGGAGGAACCACCCATCCGGGCCCCTCAGGTGGGAGACGGACCGCGCCAACGAAACGGTCCTGCGCAACCGGGAGATTGTCCTGAGCGAGATTCCCCGCGCCGCGGTGACGAACCTCACGGATACGCCCGCCCGGCAGGCCTATGAGGCGGAGTTCGCCCTCACCTATACCCGGTACTTCCAGGAGAAGTATCGGGAGGTGGTGTTCGAGGAGACAGAGCTGGATGAGCCCGCTCCCATTCCGGCGCCCGACGCCATTCCCTATATCGAGGACCATTACACGCAGCTGCAGGCGCGGACGGATGGTGCCCACCTCATCAGAGAGGCATCGACTCGCGGGAGCGCGGACGCCGCCGAGCGTGTCGCCTATATCAATGCCTGGCGGAAGTCCTACGTCATCGCCTGGAAGCGGGCCTACGAGGAGGCTGCCTGGGAGTCCGCCGTGTATGACGACGAGGGGAACACCGCCGAAATCGTGGTCCCCGAGCCCCGGTTGCCGGACCATGTGGGCGATGGGCTCGGCGAGGCCGCGGGGCTGTCCGCTGGCGGCGCGGATGGAATTCTCGACGGAGCCGCCGCGACTCGGAGCGGTCCGGCCTCCTCCAGCTCCAGCGAGCAGAAGCAACAGTCGCGTGGGGGCCAGGGGGAAGACGACAGCGATACCGACGAGCCCAAGGTGGTCGACAAGCGGTCCACGCGCAAATCGAAGGGTGGCAAGCGCGAAAAGAAGAAGTCAGTGCGCAAGACTTGAGGGGCCCTGGACCGGGGCGCCTGGCTCAGCTCCAGGTGCGCTGCTGGTTTCGCGCGTTCTTCTCGCGGAAGGCCTGCTCCAGGTCCACACCGACGCGGTTGGCGATGGCCAGCAGGTAGTTGAACACGTCCACCAGCTCCTCGCCGACATGGGCACGGGCCTGTTCGGTGGGCGTGCCGCGTCCCTCGTCATAGAGCTTCTCGTGGCGGCGCACCGCCTTGAACACCTCGCCCACCTCCTCTCCCATGAGGAAGCAGTTGTGGACCAGGTCCAGCTTCAACCAGCCATGCAGGGCCTCCAGCTCGTGGATGTAGTGCTGGTAGTCCTTCATGGAGGCACCCGGGGGCAGTTCAATCATCCCCCCGTCCTCGACCATGACGGGGTGGACGTCAACCGCCGCCACGAGCTCGCGGGCTCGCGGGCCATGACGGCGTCACGAGCCTTGTCCCCTCGATGGAGGTGTGGCCCCAGGGCCGCACGGGCCTGTGCACGTGGCTTGCAATCGGGCTTCCCCAGGAGGCATCGATACGTGATTCAGCGACCTTGGACCTGCATCTGGGCGTCTGTGCTGTCAGTGGCCGTAGGGTGCGCGGAGGCGCCACTGCGCGGCGAGGAGACGCCGTCACGCGTGGAGATCGCGCTCGCGGACGAGGGCTGTGACACGGAGACGAGCACCCGGTGCTTGTGCGTGGGCACGGTCGGCGACGCGGCGCCTCGACTCGAGGAAGTGGGCGTGGACCTGGACGTCCTGCGGAAGGACGGATGGCCGTGCGTGAGGGGTGACTTCGACCAGGACGGAGCGCCGGACTACGCCTTCCCGGGCGAAGGCTACTCGTGCAACCAGTCCGTCCCCGTGCGGGTGCTCTTCACGCGCGGCGGGCACGTGCGGGAGGTCCTGGCGCTGCCGCGCGAGGTGAGCTGCCTTCAGCGCTACGTCCCCCAGGGCGCGCCCATGGGTTCGAGTCAGGGGCTGGTCGACCGGGGCGAGGGCAACGCCACCTGGTTCTACCAGTTCGACGGCAAGGGCTGGCTCGTGACGTCCCAGCGCTCCGAAGAGAACTGATTCGATACACGGGGGCCACACCGCATGAAGCCGCGAACCTCCAGCCCGGACGTGAGTCGCGGACTGGAGGCTCGGGCGGTGAGGGCGGAGCCCTCGAGGAGCACCCCCACGGCGTCAGGATTGAATCCGTGGGGAGCGCGCCAGCACTAGTACAGGGTGGTCAGCGCGGTGCGGTCGGAGGCGGTGAAGTTGCCCGTCTCCGTCGAGCGGAAGCAGGAGTTCATGAGCGAGCCACCCGTGGACGCCGTGGTCGGCGTGCCGGCGATGTGGATGGCGCCGACGCCCGCGGCGCCCTCGTTGCCACCCGAGCCGCAGCTGATGGCGCGGTTGTAGTAGTCAGAGTGACGGAAGCCGACCGTGTGGCCCAGCTCGTGGGTGATGACGTGCTCGTTCACGCCCACGCTGTAGGTGTTGAGGCCGGTGCCGATGTTGATGGTGCCGTAGGGACGGCCGCCGGAGGGGAAGCCCGCGGAGCCGCCCGTGCCGGTCGTGGTCCGCGCGGAGATGGTCGCGCTGCACGTGCCCGTGCTGCCACGCGCCATGGTGAAGCTCAGGCCCAGCGCGTTGTAGTTCGCGATGGCCAGATCCAGGCCCTGGCTCAGCCGCGCGTAGCCGTTGAACGCGGCCGTCGGAACGATGCAGATGCGCGTGATGCTGGAGGCGACCAGGTTGGTCGTGCGGTACTGCTCCGGGCCGGCCTCGACGGGCTGCAGCATCTCGCGGGACGCCTCGAGCGTCACATGGGCGTCGCGGCCCACGTACACGTCGCCATCCGCCACCATGATGTCGTTCGCCGGGAAGCCGGCCTCGACCAGGTTGGCGATGATTTCCTGCTCGTGCTGTGCGTCATCGACCTGCGTGTCGGTGCCGCAGCCAGTCAGCAGCGCGCTACCGGTCATCGCGAGGACAGCAGCTCCCTTGAACATCTTCTGGAACACGGGCATCGGAGATTCCTCGTCCATTCAGACTACGGGGGGACGCGTCATCCGCCTGGTGTCCACCAGCTGCGGCCTGACGCGCTCCGGGCCTTGAGCAATCGATGGGCCAAGCAATCTCGTAGGGTGAGAAACCCGCAAATGGCGTATAACATGGACTACGGGTGCTCCAAGTGTTCCGCTCCAGCGCGTAAAGGGTGTTGACGGCGCTTCGCACAGCTCCGCGTAATTGCTGCGGATTGTGGGGAAATTACGAAGTGTTTCGGAAACACACAGTGATGTCTGTTTATCGGTCATCTGCCCCCTGGGGCAAAGACACCCCAGGCACGGGGACTGGGGGCCGGAGCACCGATCGCCTTGCTACAAGTAGTTGAAGGGCATGGAGACGGAGAGCGCGTGAATGAGTTGATCCGTCTCGGAGGAGGGCCGGCGGATGAAGGCGTTGAGGTAGCCCACCTCCACGGAAGAGTGGTCTGCGTACTTCCAGCCCACGCCGAGGAACGCGCGGTTCGTGTCGAAGCCCGCGCTGGGACCGCCCTCCACCGAGTTGAGATGGTAGAAGACCTCGTCCCAGAGAATCAGTGACAGGCGCCCCTCCGCGGCCACGGGCTGGGCACCGCGGAGCATGACGCGCGCGCGGAGGGAGACCTCCGTCGTCCCGGAGAGGAAGCGCTGCTCGAAGCGCGCCCGGAGCGTCCCTCGCACGGACCCCAGCTTCGGCGTGTAGAGGTACTGCTGATAGAGGCGGCTCTCACCTCGCTGTAGCGCAGGGTCTCCATCCCAGACCCAGAGCGGAATCCAGCCCTGGCCCAGCCACAGGGACATGTCCTGGAACAGCCGCACGCCTCCCGCCGAGCGGAGGATGGCGCGGCCGTCGTCCTTGCTGAAGCGCGGCTGCGCCTCCAGGTAGTAGAGGAAGTGCTCTCCGATGTGGCCCTGTGCCGACACGGTGTACCAGAGCTGGGCTTCCGCCTGGACGGGCCGGGCCTCCACGGTGCGGAAGGGAATGACAAGCATCAGTCCGAGGAGGGACCGCAACATCTGCGAGCGCATGGTGCGGATGCCTAGACCACGACTCGGACACGGGCTCAATCCGGTGAGAGACGCGACTGCGGCTTGTGTGACGAAGCCGCAGCGGTCCTGGCGCGGCGTGGGCCTTGTCTCCCGGAGGCGCCACGTTCCGGCAGCGGGTTGGCTGATGAACAACTCCCGCCCCACGCGGCCCTACTGGATGTTGAGCGCGTAGTTGCCGCAGTGGACGCTGTATCCCTCGACCTTGACGGTGATGTTCTGTCCCGCGACGAGTGAGAGTGTCAGCGAGGACTGGGACGTCGAACTGTTCGCCTCATCGTTGCAGCCGAGCGACTGGCTCGTGGTGCTGTCGACAATCTCGAGGACGGTGTCGAAGTCGGAGCCGGCGGTGGTGAAGGTGAAGAGGCCGGTGGAGGGCGCCGTCCAGGCATAGGTGGCGTCCGGGGACGCGCTGTAGGCGCAGCTCGGGGTGAAGGTGTCGGCCGCGCCGCACGTGTAGCCCTGCGCGACCCTGCCCATGGGGGCGGAGGAGAGGGTGTACAGCTCGGAGGTCCGCCCTCCATTCGTGACGAGCATGTTTCCATCGACGAGCGTGATGGCGCTGTGCCAGGAGCGGCCGGTCGCCATGGGGGCCGTGAGGGACCAGGTGTTGGTCGTGGGGTCGTACAGCTCCGCGGACTGCCGTGTGTTCCGGTTGTTGCTGGTGTGGCCGCCGGTGACCAGGACCTTGCCATCCACCAGCGCGGCGGTGTGGAACGCACGGGGCGTGCTCATCGTTCCGGCGGGGGACCAGGTGTTGGTCGTGGAGTCGTACAGCTCCGCGGCCGCCACATCTTCCCAACCGCCCACGACCAACACCTTTCCGTTGGGCAGGCGCGTCGCCGTGTGGTCCCAACGCGCCGTGGCCATGGACGCGGTCGCGGACCAGGAGTTCGTGGCGGGGTCATACAGGCGCGCCGTGGCGTGGGTCGCTCCATCCCATCCCCCGACGTGCAGCACCTTCCCGTTGGGCAACAAGGTCGACGTCGAGCCCAATCGGGTCGGACTCTGGGCTCCCGCGAGAGACCAGGTGTTGGTCGCCGGGTCATACACTTCAGGGGTGGAGACGTAGCCGCCAGTCACCACCACCTTGCCGTTGGTGAGCAGCGTCGCGGTGCAGTCCTCCTGGGCCGTGCGCATCGCGCCGGCGGCGGACCAGGAGTTGGTCGCCGGGTCATAGATTTCCGCGGTCGCCGTCCTGCCCGCGCTGGTGTAGCCGCCCACGACAAACACCTTTCCGTTCGCGAGCAAGGTGGCCACGGGCCCGTCGCGATTGACGGCCATGGACGCGGCCATGGACCAGGTCCGGGTGGCCGGGTCATAGAGCTCCGCGCTGGCCAGGTAGTTGTTGGAGCTGCTGTTGTACGAGTACCCACCCGCCACCAGCACCTTGCCCGAGTTCAGTCGCACGCTGGCGGCCCTGTGTCGGTCGATGCTCAGGGAGCCGGTGGCCTCCCAACGGGGCGCAAGCGAGGCCAGCGAGGCCTCCGAGGCCATGGGAGAAACAACGGCCGTCAGGTCCGTGGAGGCCTCGGGTGAGCCCACTTCGTGTGAGAGGCGGGTCTCCTCCCCATCACAAGCCAGGCCCCCCACGAGCCCGACGAATGCGGCGAGAAGCGTGGGGGCGACACCTCTGGGGAACAAGCACCGGCCTTGAAAGAATGCATTCATGATGACTCCCTGACTCGATTTGGAGGGGCTGGCTTCATGGCTACGGGACGTACAGGACGGAGACTGGGGAGTAGCTGGAGTAGCTGCCATTGGGCTTGAGCCGGCCCTTCGACCTGAACTCGTAGATGCCCGCCGAGGCCACGGTCACCTCGAACGCGAGGTAGTCGGCGCGAGTGATGGTGGACCACGGGGTGGTGCCGGTGCGGCGGTACTCGAAGACGTGCTCGGGAGTGGGTCCCAAGGCCGGTTTGTGACACTCGGAACACGAGGTGACGGATGGGATGGCCACGAACTTGTGGGCGCCTGCGTTGCTGGCGCTGGAGACGGTGAAGGGATAGACCGCGTACGTCTTGGGAGTGAGCGAGTCGGTCTGCGGCGGTGAGCGAATCGTCGGCAGCTCGGGGCAATCGGTGGCGAGCTGGTAGGCGGCCGAGAAGGTGGCATGCCGGCAGTACTCGGACTCGACCAGGGTGTAGCTGATGGAGATCCGATAGCGCGTTATCGGCACGCCCCAGGGATTCACGAAGGTGTCGAGCTTGACGAGATGCAACGGCGCGCGCTGCGCGAGCTTGTCGTCCAGCCCGAACTTCCCGAAGCTGTTTGCCTGGAACAGGTCGAGGGTGATGCCCGCTGGGACTTCGTGAAGGAAGTTCACGAAGACGGTGGACGTCTCTCCACTGCACGCCTTGCGCTCGGTGGTGATTCCTTCGTAGAGCACCGGCGTGTTGTGGTCGGAATAGTCCTGCTCGCAGCCAGGGTAGTCGAGCGTCGTGAAGGCGGCGTCCTCGACACTCGCGGAGGCGCGCGTGGTGGCAGGTCCTTCCAGGAGGACCTCCTCGGAAGCACCACAACCCGCGGCGAGGGCCGTGCAAGTCCCCGCGAGCAACAGCCCGAGATGGTTTTTCATGGGATTGGCTCCAGGCAAGGGGCCCCTCCACCCGGAGCCACGGAGTGGAAGGGCCGCATGTTGCCTTGGTGGGCGCTACTGGAGCTGTATCTCGACGTTGTCCAGACCCCAGGCCTCTTCATTGATTCCGGAGAGGTCCGCCGCGGCAAAGGACAGCGTCAGGTTCGTGGCCGAGTGGTTGAACGTGTACTTGAGCCGGTACACCGAGTCCCCCATGGGATACAGGAGGGTGTTTCGCTCGAAAGCGCCTGCTCCGGCCGCGTTCACCGTGGGGTAGTTCCCCGGATACGACTGGCTGCTCCGCGTGTTGGAGAAGGTGGTGTCGAGCAGGAGGGGAAGTCCCGATGCCGTCAGCCGGAAGCGGCTGGGGCCGAAGGCTCCGTTGCCATCCCAGCCATTGATGACATACAGGTCGAAGCTGACGGTGGCCGTGGTGTGCGGGGGCAGGGACGGGAGCGTGAGGCTGACAGTCTCGTTGCTGAACTCGCCGAGGAAGGTGCGGCCTCCCGCGGGCACCGTGCTCCTGAGCTGTGAGCTCCACTCACCGGCGCCCGCGCCCGCTTCGAAGTTGACCAGATAGACGGACTGGGGGGCGGGCTGGGGAGGAGGCGGAGTGCCCTGGGTCTGGGCACTGGTCTGGACGGCCGCGGCGCCGCTGGCGAACGAGGTGTCATTGGTGACGAACACGTCCGTGATGCAGGCCCACAACGTGGCGATCTGGGTGACCCCCGCGTTCTGGCAGACCTGCTGGGCCTGCTGCCGCTGGGCGGGGGTTGGTGACGGCGGTGCGACAGGGAAGTTGAGGTTGGTGAACGTGGCGGTGGACTCGCCCGCGGCATAGTCGAACAGTGACTCCGCCTGGGAGATTCGCCAGCTGTTCACGTAGGCCTGTGGGCCGACATACATCTGCGCGAACGAAGGAGGCGCGGCGAGTGGCGTGTTGTCGCGCAGGACGAAATCGTCGGCGCGGTTGCCATTGAAGTTGCCCAGGGGCCCCCGGACGTTGCCTCGGCGCGCCGGGGACAGCAGCACGTCGACATTCATGTAGGAGCCGACGGGAGTGATGACCAGGTGGTCTCCGGTTGGCCACTCGACGACGTATCCGCTCCCTCGAGGGATGATGCGCCCTCCGTCGCGCAGCGGGGTCTCCTTGGTGATGGGAACCGCGAGGCCGTTGATCTTGAAGGGAGGCGAAGCCCCCAGGTAGTAGGCCACGCGCTCGGTGCCAAGCCTGGCGGCGACGGCCTTGAAGACGCTGACATGGGAAGAGCCGTTCCAGGGGAGCTGGCGGGCCTGGATGTGAAGGTCGCCGACGGTCGACTCGGCGAGGATGAACTCTCCGTGCCCCTGGAAGTCATAGGCATAGCCGTCGAAGGTCACGTAGTGCGGGTCTCCCCAGCCATAGCTGAGGTGGCACTGGCCTGGCGTCGTGATGGTGCAGCCTTCCAGGTACCTGAACACGAGCAGGTCGGTGCTGCCTTGAGACGTGGCGCGAAGGGTGGGGAAGGCCGCGTCGGTGTGGCCCACGATGTAGACCCCAGCGCCCGTGTCGACGGCGATGCCCGCGCCGATGTCGAACTCGGCGTTGGGGAGCGTCGGGTGGGTCGAGCCGATCTGCCGGCTCTTCAACGGGGCTCCGGTCGCGCTGAAGCTCCTCATGAAGACATCGGTTTCCGCCAGGTCGCCGCTGTCGAGCGGGGCGCCGGTCTTGATGTCGTGGTTGCTGATGCCCGTCACGTACACCGTACCGCCGCCGTCGGAGGTGACTCCGTACAGCATGTCCCGTCCGGCCGTTCCGAACTGCTGCTGCCATTGGACCGTGCCGTCCGGCCGGAACTTCAGGAGCAGGGCATCGTACTCGGCGCTGGGATTGGTTCCCGCGTAGCTCCCGATGGTGTAGCCGACCAGATAGATATCAATCTCGCCGGTGAGTCGTCGCGAGGTGGCCAGGTCCTCCATCACATCCTGGGTGGTGGTTCCAAACTGCTTCGCCCATATCTGGGTGCCCGTGGGGCCCAGCTTGACCATGAAGACGTCGCTGGTCAGGCTGCTGCTGTCCGTATTGTTTCCCCCGAGATTGCCGTGGGTGTGGCCGCCCACGTAGATGTCGCCATTGGCGTCCGTGGCGACGCCCCGGGCCTGGTCGTTCTTGTTGTTGCTGCTGACGAGTGGCTTCGACCATTGCAGGGTCCCCGCCGCATCGTATTTCACGACGAAGGCATCGGTCCCCGAAGAGGCCGTGGCTGAATACCCGACGATGTAGATGTTGCCGCTCTTGTCGGTGGCGACCGAGGTCGCGCGGTCAGCGGTCGGGGTGCCGAACAGCCGGGTCCAGATGCGGGTCCCCTTTTTGTCATACTTCGTCAGGAAGGCATCGGAGCTGCCCGAGTTCGTGTTCCCGTCGAGGTTGCCCGAGGTGTAGCCGGCGACATAGATGACGGGGTCGTTGCATCGACCGCCGACGTCGAAGGTGGCGATGGATTCGGCGAAGTCCGCGGGGTTGGGGTTGGCGGAGGTGGCGGGCGCGCCATGCTGGCGGGCCCATTGAAACGCGCCCGCCAGATTGTACTTGGCCAGGAACCAGTCACTCCCGACGGCGGTGGTGCTCCCGTCGAAGCTGCCCGTGGTGTAGCCCACCGCATAGACGCCTTCGCAGGACGCCGCGACATCTGTTCCCTGGTCCAGGCCGCTGGTGCCGCGCATCTGGAGCCAGTTGGGCGCGTCTTCCGGAAGCATCGTGCGAGCGGGCCCGGCGGCTTCAGTCTTTGTCGCGGAGGGCGGCGCCGAGACGCGTGGAGAGACGGGGAGCAGGGAGAACGGGCTGTCTGGCGATTCGGTTTGTTGCGTCGCGGTGTCTCCAGGTGTGACGGACTTTGCTGGCAGGCTGGTGAGCAGGCATAGCGACAGCAGACTCATGCTTTGAAGCATGTCGTGTCTCCCTTGTGGTTTGCCCCCGTGCCCCTGGAGATGGACAGTCGCTGTATGGACGGAGTTCTTCGTCGCGGATGAGCGTGACGGGTGGAGCGAACTTCGGGCTGCGTGTGGACGGCTGGTTTTGGGTGGAGGGCTTCGTGGCCGTGGAGGCCGCTGTGAGACTTCGTTGGGTTTAGCACTCTTCCGCCTCGGCCCGCACCCCCTGGACTGTCACTTCATCGAAGTGGAGTTGTCACAGTCCTGTGGATTTCCCTTAGTCGTGTGATGTCTTTTGGGACTGGATGGCCCCGTCTTCGTGGACCTGTCTCTCGGGCGACTTCGCGCTTCCCCGACAGTGAAGGAGGCGTGTAAAGGAATCGTCGTGAGACGATTCGCCATGCCTTTCCTGTTGCTCGCCGCGCTGTCGGCCTGCGCTACACCTCCGCCACGCGCGCGGCCTTCCGGTGCCCCCTCGGTCCAGGGCGAGGCCTGCCCGACACACAAGCTCAGGTTCAGCCGAGAGACAGGGTGCATGAATGATGGCTCAGTAGAGTTCTGCCTGCCGACGGGGGACGAAGCCCTGCTCGCCCGCGTGAAAGCGCTCGCCCCCTCCATCGAGGCAAACCCCTCCCGAGGCCGCGCCGGCTGCGACCTGCCGAAGGAGACGCTCTACTTCATCCCCACCGGCGAAACCGAATGCGAGGCACGCCACGGGGCGCTCACGCCCGCCGCGTGGACCATGGTTTGTGACGTCGCCGCGCTTCCGGAGGTCCGGAAGCTCGTGCCGACCTGGTACGAATGACCCGGCACCACTCGCCCCGGTTGATGACAGGCGCTGCCCGCGAGGTGCCCACCGAATCCTCGCGGTGTTGCCTTCACGAGTCGCTGGCTTCCGCCGGGTGCGTCCAATCGCTCTCCCGTGGCGCGGCGCTCACGCCTTCCGGCGAGGCTTCTTCGCGGGCGGGGCCTCATCCTGATGACGCTGGATGCGTCGGCCGATTCCTTCCAGCATGAAGTCGAGGCTGTTCTGGAACTCCGCGTCGACATCCAGCGCTCGCATGCGTTCCAGGGTGTGCTTCACACCGGGGTAGTCCTTGGAAGGAAGGGCGAGGGCGGCGGCGTGGAAGCGTTGGAGGGGAGCGGGCGCGTCTTCGGCCCTGCCGGCCCACTGCTCCTGGCGGCGAATGGTGCCCGCGAGCCAGGAGAAGAACGTGTTGTGCAGATCCCCGGCCTCGCTCCAGGGCACGCCCACTTCGTGGAGCTTGCTGACGGTGCGCTCCAACACGAGGAGCGCGCCGCGGACGGCCGGGCCCTCCTCTAGAAGAAAGTCCATCACTCCCCGGTGTGTCAGGCCGAGCACGCGGACGCGCAGCGCCACCTCCCGCAGCCAGTCCAGCGGCGCGAGCGAATCATCGGGCAGCGAGAGCTGCTCGAAGACGTGCTCCACGACCCGCGATACGAGTTCCTCGCGGTCTCCGACGTGCTTGTAGACGGCCATGGGGGTCGCGCCGATTCGCTCCGCCAGCACGCGCATCGAGAGGTTCTTCAGTCCACTCTCCCGCACGAGCTTCGCGGCGGCCTCGGTGACGAGGGGGAGGGACAGCCGAGCGGGGCGTCCCAATGTCTTCCGCGCCTTCTTTCCCGCAGCCCCTTCGCGACCGGCCATCCCGCTCCTCGCATCGCCGCGCGAGTCCCTCCGCGGCGGCGTCCAACCTAGTGGGCTCCGCGAGGCACGCAAACGGGTACTTCACGCCATGTCGTCAGCGCGTCCCTGAGGTGGCGGTTGCACGCCCGTTCCCAAGGTCCCAATGCTCCTCCAGCTTCGCGTGGTCGGCGAGGAGCGCGGACAGCCCTCCGACGCGCTCCAGCACCGCATCGCGCGCTCGCAGGACCTTCTGGCGGACGGCGGCCACGTCCTTCCCAATGAGGCGCCCCTGGTGCTTCACGAGCTCGCCGCGAACCATCACCGACTCGACGTTCCCCGCATGGGCCTGCAGCACCACCGCATCGCGCGGATGGCCCAGCGGAGTCATGTTCAGGGCGTCGGCGGCGAGGACAATCAGGTCCGCCTGTTTCCCGGGGCGCAGGGAGCCCGTGACGGCCCCGAGCCCGATGGCATCGGCCGCGTCCTGCGTCACCATGCGGAGCATCCGGCCCGCCTTGAGGTCGAGCCTCCTGGGCAGGCCCGCCAGTGCATTCGCGCGGCCCCGCTCGGACTGGAGCGCGAGCCGCATGGCGGTGAACAGCTCGCCTCCGTTGCTCGCGACGACATCACAGCCAAGCGTCGTCCGAACCCCCGCGCGCAGGGCACGTCCGATGACAGGGAACCCCATGCCCATCTGAAGCTCCGACTCCGGGGTGGCGCAGATGGAGCCGCCACTGCCCGCGATTCGTGCCAGGTCGTCGTCACCGCTGAATGTGCAGTGCACGAAGAGGAGGTCCGGGCCGAGCAGGCCCTCACGCTCCAGTTGCTCGACCTCGCTCGGCCCCGTCACGGGCCATGCCGAGCAATGCAGGGTGATGGGCACGCCGAGCTCACGCGCCGAGCAGACCTCCGCTCGACTCTGCTCCCACGGAATCTGCATCTCCGTGAGCGCGATGCCCAGGCGCACCCGTCGGCTGTCGGAGGAGAGCGGGCCTTCGCGGAGCCGTCGTGCATCCGCGAAGCGGTGCTCAGGGGTGGGCAAGGAGGGACTCGGCTCGGAGCCGGCAGCGTAGCCATAGGCGAAGAGTGCCTGGATGCCCGACTCCTGGAGCCCCTGGAGGGCCGCGTCCGCATGTGCCGGTGACGCGATGCAGTGGGCGTGGTCGACGAGCGTCGTGATGCCCGCGTCGAGCGCCTCGAGCGCACCCGCGAGCGTGCCCGCATGGACATCCTCCGGGCGGAAGGCGGGGGAGAGCTTCACCCGGACGGCCGCGAGGTAGTCGAGCACCGTCCAGTCACCCCCCAACCCACGCAACGGCGTCTGCCACGTGTGCCGATGGGTATCGATGAGCCCCGGCATCACGAGCTTCCCCGCGAGAGGGAGCACGCGGCAGCCCTCCACGCGCAGCTCCCGGCCCATCGCGGTGATGCGCCCGTCCTCGATGAGGATATCGCCGCACGGAAGGTCTTCGTGCTCCCGGTCTCCTGTCACCACGGTGGCGCCCTGGAGAAGCCAACGATCCGCCATCTGTCGCTCCTTTTGTCCGGACGTGCAGTGCTCACGCTCCGCCGGAATCAAGGCCTGCCTGATTAGTGTACGGTGTATATTAAGTCAAACCAGCCGCCTCGCGCGGTGCGTCCAATCCGTGTCAGGGCGCGCGCGCCGGGGATGCGAGGTGCGTAGCCTTCGTGACAGTGATGTCGCGGTGTGCAGCGCGCTACACCCCCAGTCGTGGTGGTAACCACTGGAAACACCTGGAGTCCCGGTTGGCCCATGCATTGCTCAAGAGGGGGCACGCACTCACACCCTTTCCAAGGAGCAGCTCATGAGAAACGCCAGGTCCTGGCTTGCCGGCGTCGCGGTGTTCGCCCTGGTCGCCACCGGATGCGACAGCGAGAACCCGCCCGATGCGCAGAAGGTCGCGGATGTCACCGCCAGCCGTTCGGCGGAGATGGTGCGCGGTGTCAGCGCGAGCGTGCGGACGATGAACGGCCTGCCCGCGGTCGACAGCCTGGAGGAGGCCCTCTCCGTCTTCAGCGCGGGCTTTGACGGCGTCCCCCTGCCGGCGCTCCCGAGTCAGGAGGATGAGGAGGGCGGCTCGGCGCTTCCCGACTTCTCCGACGAGGCCAAGACGAATGCCCAGTCCGCGCGACTGGAGAAGTACCTCCGCGAGCGCGTCTTCATCGCGGAGCACGTGGAGTCGACGGAGGGTGACTCCACCATCTTCCTGCTCAAGGGCGAGAAGGTCTGCACCGATGGCAGCGTGCTGCCGGACGCCGACTGCGTGAAGTTCGTGAACCAGTCCGAGCTGCGCGTGCGCGCGACGACCCTGGATGATGACGGGCTGGAGCTGACGTTCCTCATCGGGTCCAAGCGTGCCCAGCCCGTGTCGTTGCGCTTCCTGCCGAAGGCCACCTCCCTGGTGGTGGACCTGGGGGGCGTGAAGAGCGCGGTGCAGCAGCTCGACGCGGAGGCGGCAGCGGCGCTGCCCACGGTGATGGTGGGGCAGGTGGAGCTGAAGGTGACGAAGGCGGGGGAACAGCACTGGATTGTCAGCGGCTCCATCCTCCAGGCGCTGCGTCTGGAGCTGACGGGCGAGGATGGCACCATCGCCATCTCTTCGGAGCGCGCTGCTCCGCTGGTCGAGCTGGAGGCGGATGGCGCGGCGAAGCGCGCGCGCTTCCTGCTGGACCTGAACACCACCGAGGTGCGCCTGCCGTACGCGGGCCTGGCGCCGGCGCTGCGCGGCAAGGACTGGACGGTGTCCCTGGCGGGCCTGTCGTTCACCCTGGAGGCGACGGAGAACCAGAAGGACTTCACCGTGGGCCACGTGGGGCTCGGCGACGCGCAGAGCTTCTTGAGCCTGGGTGCCGACAAGCTCTTCACCCTGGACCTGAACAGCCAGTCCGGCCGCCACTTCGACCTGACGCTGTCGCGCGGGGATGACGGGCTGCCGCTGGTGCGCGTGCAGCCGGAGGTGGACCTGGTGGCGCGCTTCTTCCTGGCTCCGCTCAAGGCGGACGCCGAGATGGAAGTCCCGTCGGCGTACGAAGAGGCGACGTATCGCGTGCGCCTCACGGGTGGAACGGGCGGCCCGAGCCTGCGTCCGGTGCGGGCCAACGCCGCTACCGGCTTCAAGGGCGGCGTGCAGGTGGTGACGGGCGAGCTGTCGCTCACCGTGGGTGACTCGAGCGTGACCGTCGGCGCGGGCCAGTGCCTGGTGAGTCGTGAGAACTCGAGCGGCGGTGGTTCGCTGGTCGACTACCTGCAGGCGGGTGGCTGCCAGTAGCCCGCTGTCAGTGTTGATGTCCGAGAGCCGCGCCCCACTCCAAGGGTGGGCGCGGCTCTTTTTCGTGGCGCCAGGACGGTCCGCCGCGACGCGGCTGGCTCCGGCGACGACGCGGGGCCGCTGGGAAACGGGGGGGCGTTGACTCGGCGGCACAATGGGACCTGGGTCTCTTGCGCGTGCCTCCACGGGCCTCTCAGTCTGCGCTCCGCGGGTGCGTCGAAACCGTTTCGACGTGAGGCTTCCGGGGGGAGTCATGGCGCACGACGATGGGCAGGGTTCAGCACCGACGGCGGCGACGGGAATGGCACGCAGGACGCTGCTGCGGGGCCTGGGCGCGGCGGGAGTCGGGGCGGCCATCACCGGGACGGGTTCGACGGCGGCCGCGCCAGCACCGGGCCCCAGGGCCGTGGCCTCCGCGACGTCCACGGCCTCCGGGCAGATCACCGCCGAAGGCGTGACGCGAGCCCTGGCGGTGCTCGACGACATCGTCAAGAAGGACAAGGCGGCCACCTCCGTGCCCGGCATCGCGGTCGCCGTGGTGTACGAGGGCCAGGTCCGGTACCTCAAGGGCCTGGGCGAACGCCAGGCGGGCGTGGTGGGGGACGTCGATGTGGACACGGTGTTTCAGCTCGCCTCGGTCTCCAAGCCGCTGAGCTCCACGGTGATTGCCGCCGCGTTGACGCGGCGGTTGGCCAAGGTGGACTGGAACGACACGCTCCAGACCTTTCGTCCGGGCTTCACGCTCGCCGATGCGTGGGTGGGGCAGCACGTCACGGTCGCCGACATGTTCTCGCATCGCAGTGGCTTGCCCGACCATGCGGGAGACCTGCTCGAGGACCTCGGCTACACCGGTGAGCAGATCATCTCGAAGCTGGCGCTGTATCCCCTGGCGCGGTTTCGCGACAACTATGCCTATACCAACTATGGCCTGACGGCCGGAGCGCAGGCATTCGCCACGGCGACGGGACGCTCCTGGCAGGACCTGGCGCGGGAGATGATTTTCGCGCCGCTCGGCATGAGCAGTACCTCCTATTCCTTCGCGGACCTTCAGGCGAGCAAGAACCGGGCGGCGCTGCACACGCTGGTGAATGGCCAATGGAAGCCGGACCTCGGCGCCAACAATGACGGTCAGGCGCCCGCCGGTGGCGCGAACTCGTCGGTGCGCGACCTGGCCAGATGGCTGACGATGTTGATTTCGGGGGGCGGCTTCCCGGGGCTTCAGACCCTCGTGGTCGACGTGCCCGGGCTGCAGACCATCTGGCGGCCCAACAATGTCACCCATGGTCCGGAGGAGCTGGGGGGGAGGGCGAGCTTCTACGGGCTGGGCTGGAACGTCGACTACGAGGACACCGGGGAGCTGCGGCTGGGCCACTCGGGAGGCTTCGGGCGCGGAGCGTCCACGGTCATCACCGTCTATCCGTCCAAGAAGCTGGCCATCGCCGTGCTGACGAACTCGGACCCTCGGGGTGTTCCGGAGGCCATCGCCGCCGAGTTCGTGGACATCGTCCGCTACAATGCGTCGACGCGAGACTGGCTGGCCTTCCTCGCGCCCATCGTCGCCGAGCCCATCACCCCGGACCAGACGAAGTACTCCAAGCCCGCGGTGAACCCGGCCCCCGCGCGGAACCTTGGCGCCTACGTTGGAACCTATCCGAATCGCGTCTACGGTGACCTCACCGTGTCGCTTCGAGACGGTGCGCTGTCCTTCACCGTCGGCCCCGCCGGCAAGCGATTCCCGCTCACTCACTACAGCGGTGACGAGTTCTACTTCCAGACCACGGGTGAGAACGCGAGCGGGTTCTCGGGGGCGCTCTTCGCGGCTCCACGAACGAAGGTCCTTTCGCTGACCATCAATGCGTGGAACCGCGACAAGCTGGGCGTGTTCACCCGTCGTTAGTCGCTCGGAGCAGAGCGTCTTTGTCCTCTCTTCTCATCCATCCTTTCGGATGCACCCCGATTTGTCGGTGAGTGCCGTCGGGCATTTGACCCGACGGAAGGTCATCTCGGGGCTGTCCGCGTTGAGAAACCAATCGAATCGCCAGTTGCAGCCCGGCTGCAATTGCGCCGGCAATTGAGCGCATTGGGCTTTACTGGTGACACCGCCGTATTGTGCCCCCCAACCAGAGCTTGGAGCGCCCCACTGCGGCGAACAGCCGTTGAAAAGTCCCACCCCGCCGCCAGGAATCAGCAGTTCGAAAAAGTTCGAGTTGGTGGTGGACCCCTGGCCGACCACCTGGACCACGTGCGTCTTGCCCTTCACGGCCGTGTTGGTGAATTTCAACGCGTAACAGGCGCAACTCGTGTCGCTCTCCAGTTTGCCAAGCAGGCCCGCCGTGGCAAATCCATACGAAAAGGTCGAGTTCACGGCCCAGGGCTGGTTGTTATTGCAGGCGTAGCTGGCGCCACCATTGCAGCCGCTTTGCGCATTCACATCGCTCACTGTTACGCCACCCTTGTCGCAAGACCTGACCGGAGAGTTGACCGCGGCTTTCCCAGGCCAAGAACCGCTTGCCTTGCAGCAATCCCAGAAACGGACCGTTTTGCCCGGTGCTGCTGCGGACAAATAAGTCAAAACTGGCTGCGCCGAAGCATCAGCTGCGGGAATGAGCAATAGGACGAGTGCGGTCATCGCAATCGTCACTCGCCGAAGAGCAACTCCGTCATGAATGATTGGCATGTTTACAACGAGAACATGACGGCGGGTGTGCGTCAAGGCGCGGCCCACCTCATTGCACCGGGGCGGGCCACGCCTGCGCCCGTGGCCCGCCCCGGTGCGGGCGGCTCAGGGCACCGTGACTGTCGCGGCGTTGCTGCGTCGGCCGTTGCCAGCCCGGTCATAGGCGATGGCGACAATCACATGCGTGCCTGATTTGCCCGTCGTGTCCCACGCCCTCGTGAACGGCGCGGTGGTTGAATAGGGCGTCTGCATGACACCGTCGATTTCAAAGACAACATAGAGCAAGGCCTGGCTGTCGGAGGCATTGGCGGACAGCGTGACGACGCCACTGACCACCGAGCCGTTGGCCGGCGCGGAGAGGAACGACGAGGGCGGGGCGTTGTCGACGATGAGGGTCCGGGTGTTCGTCTGGACGTTGCCCGCGTGGTCTGTCGCACGCAGGGTCAGGCTGTAGGAGGTGTTGCCCAGCACCCGCGTATCCCACGTGAAGTTGTAGGTGAAGCCCGAGTAGCCGGGCTGTGAGGCCACGAAGTTTCCGTTCAGGAGGAACTCCACCAGGGAGACGCCCGAGAGGTTCTGGTCCGTCACCGTCCAGCCCAGATTGACGATGCCGCGCACGTAGTTCAGGGTCTGGGGCGTGTACGGGGGGGAGCCGGTCAGGATGATGGGGACGAAGTTGTCCACCAGGACGCTCACCGGGCTGGAGGTGCCCGACTCGTCATTCGCGTCGAAGGCCTGGGCCGTCAGCGTGCGTGGACCCGAGGCCGTCGTCGTATTCCAGCTCACACTGAAGGGGGCCTGGGTGGCGGAGCCGATGAGCGTGGCCCCGTCGAAGAAGTCCACGCGCGTGACGCCCACGTCATCCGAGGCGTCCGCCGTGAGCGTGACAGTGCCACGCAGGAAGCTGCCTGGAGCCGGAGCGGTGAGCTCCACGGTGGGGGCCGTGAGGCTGGCGCACGCGCTGGAGGAGGCGCAATCCAGGGGCGCGCGCTCCTGCTGGACCTGTGCCTGGGTATTCTCCGGCAGGTCCTGACCCTCACCGCAATTGATGGAAGCCATTGCGCCCACCCCGACCAGTGCGGCGACCAGGCCCCGGCCACTTCTCGAAACGATGCCCATGTGGATTCCCCCTTCGGGGTGTGGCGCTCGCATGGATTGGGAGCAACCACGGCATCGACATATCAAACAGCCCGCCTCGAAGGGGGCCTTGACAAGGAAGGACGGGTGCTGGGGGCTCAAAGCATGCCCCCAGTCCCGGGCTCCCTCACAGCGCGGGGGCAGCCGCTTCGTTCACCAGGACATCATGGAAGTATGCATTCACATACCCCAGCGGACTGGGACTGCCGCTCGCGCAGGTGGGCAGGGCATGGGTCACCACCAACTCCTTGTTCGAGACTCCGGGAGCCTGGGTGTCCGCGACGGTGTACGCGCCATGCACCTCCGGCTGGGTGTCTCGCTGGAACACGAAGCGGTCATTCACCGCGTCCCATTGGACCCGCAGCCTCGCCTGTTCGCCCTGGTGAATCAGCCCCAGGTCCGCGGTGAAGAGTGAGCTGCGCTCCGTGCAGGACGCGTCCCTGCACCGCTCGATGGCCGCCTCCACCCGCAGCTCCTGCGAGCCCACGGGGTCTGTCGACCGGGAGACGATGCGGATGGCGGCTGTGATGTCATCGCGCGCACTGCCCCGGCCCGGAGAGGAGGCATTGAAGAAGTGACCGGACAGCTCCGCCGTGCCGTGGGCGACTCCGAATCTGGAGACCGAGCAACCCGTGCTTCTGGCGTTGTTCACGCGAACCTTCGCCTCGATGGCCGTCACCGTCGACGGCTGGGTGAAGCGCAGTCCGTACCGTCCGGTGCCCGTGTTGGCGCGGCTCATCAGCCGCAGGCGGGTGAAGGCCAGCTCACGAAGGGCCTGCTGCCGGCTTCCGCTCTCCTGGCTGACCCACCGGGCCGGGTCGATGCCGCGCACCTTCGTCGCGCGAGGCGGGTTGGACTCCGTTGGGTTGAAGTTGTCGTAGGGCACCATCGGCTCGACGGCGTGGGCGGTCGCCGTGCCCCCGAGGAGCAGCGCGAGCACCGCGGACTTCAGATTCATTGCGCTCATGGGGACTCGAGCTCCTTCAGTTGGATGTAGTGCCGGACCCGGGCGTTGTCGCCGGTGTCCATGTCCTTGCCTTCGGTCTCCAGGGTCATTCCGTTCTCATAGCCATTGAGGAAGCTCCCCATCAGCTCGAGCCCCATGAACCAATCATTGGGATTCGTCTCACCCTTCACCCGGCGGACCATTCCCGACCCCGCGAAGAAGCTGAAGTGGCCGTCCCGCTCGTCCACCGTCGTCCCGGCGCCCCCCTCGGGGATGGAGTCGTAGTGGTCATTGGGGCCGACATCCTCTTCCCAGATGGCCGACGTCATGTTCACCACCCCCGTGAAGTTCGCCGGCAGGTCAGGGAACTGCGTGGGATTGTCAGGGCCGGTGTGCACCAGCCAGTTCGGGTAGATGGTCTGGTCCTCGACGACGTTCAGGAAGGCGTTCTCCCGGAAGAAGCCATTCGCCGTCATGTGTACGCGGGGCGTGAACCAGTCCGCGCAACAGCCGCTCTCCGTCTCCAAATCCGTGACCTGCTTCACCGCGTACTCCATCCGGTGCGGCTTGGCGGGGTTGTACTTCACGACATCCTTCACCCGCGTCAACGCCACGCTCACGTCCACCATCGCGTGGTCCGACAGGCATTGCTGGAAGAACTGCTGGGGACTCTCCAGGAGGAAGCCGGAGTCGGGGTCGAAGTGCGGCTTCACGTCCGCCGTGGGCTCCTTGAGCAGGGCATAGGCGGGGAACTCCAGCGTGTCCTCGGCGGGGAACACCAACACGTAGTCGAGGCGGTCCTTGGAGCCCAGCTCGTCCGTCACCAGGTCCGTGCATTGGCTGCTCAGCCAAGTCCCGGTCGCCATCGGGTCCGGGCCGGACGAGGTGCGGGCCAGGTCCCGGGCTTCGGAGAACAGGGTGTTTGCCTTCTCGAACTCGGTGCGCTGGTTGATGGCCAGGAAGCTGGGGCCCACCATGTCTTGATAGGCCGGGAAGTTGGAGTCGGCCTGGGTGGCCTTGGGCCCCAGGGTGTTCATGTCCCCGAGCAGGAAGGCGGGGCGGTCCAGGCCGCTCGGCCAGGTGCCCTGGGGGAAGATGTCGTCGTCGCCGAGCAGGTACGGGAAGGTGTTGGCGTGCAGGGGCCCGCCCTTCCGCACCTGCTGAACGTAGGCCTTGATGTCGAAGAGCTGGTCCTCGCGGGCATCGGTGTCGGGGCCGGGGACGTTCTCTCCCGCGTTGACGTGGGTGCAGAACACGTCGACGAACTCGCCGTAGTCCGTCGCGGTGGAGACCCTGGATGCGCCGGTCTCTTCCATGACGATGACCGGCTCGGTCGCGGCGGGGGTGGCGATGCGAGCCCAGATGACGCCCTTGTCCTGGAGGCAGTCATTGCCGGTGCACATGTGCGAGGGGAAGTGGTGCACGCCTCCCTCGAGAATCTGCCGCGAGGACAACAGCACCAGGCCCGTGCTCTCGGTGGCCAGCTTGAGGACGTCGTCGTTCAGCTCCGTGACGGCCTGCATGGGTGGCAGCGACTCGATGGCGCGCAGCGCGTTGACCTTCTCGATGAGCTCGCCGCGCTCATGGGACATCCAGATTTCGGAGATGCAGGCGACCTCCTTCCTGAAAATCTTCGCGGCGACGGTGTCGATTTCTCCCGAGCCCCCGTCGCTGACCCAGAAGGTCGCATCGGGCATCTGCCCCACGTTCCACATCGTGAAGCTCAGGGGGATGGAGACGGGCTCCTTGAGTTCGAGCGTCTCCCAGGTGGAGGGCATGAAGTTGACGGGCGGCTGGTTCTTCACGTTGGGGAAGGTGCCGCCTCCCACCTTCTGCGTGGCGCCGGCCACCGAGAAGACGGTGCTCTGGAGGCCGAGGCCCAGCTTGCGGACGAGCGCCGACAGCGGCTCGCTGCCGGCGATGGGCGGCACGCTCGAGCGCAGCTTCACGGCGAACTCGATGTGTACGCGGGACGGCTGCGCGCCCGGGGTCGCCACCGTGACGCTGGTGGCCCAGGCCTGGTTGGGGGCCGTCAGCGCCATCCATCCATTCGCGTTGTTGCCCATCCGCTGCGAGAGCGTGGTGTTTCCGTTCGGGCCGGTGGAGTAGCGAAGCTGGAGGTGACGGTCCTCGGAGCGGGGCATGTTCGCCCCGGCGACCTGGTTGATGGTGGCGTCGCGCTGGGCATCGAGCCAGACGTCGATGATGCCGGAGGCGTCCAGGAAGTTCCCGTTGGCGTCCTTGGGCCGGGGCAGGCGCATGCCGATGAACAGCGTCTGCGAGTGGCAGGGGTTGGTCTGGACCGAGGGAATTCCCCCGGCATTGGGGACTCCGAAGTTGCACTCGTCCGAGGTGTATTCAGCGTTGTCGCTGACGAACAGGTAGAGCTCGCCGTTGGGGCCACCGTTCACGTAGTCCTGCAACGGGAACTTCTTGCCGTCGGCGTACTCCATCGGCGGAACCCAGCCGTCCACCGTGGGCTGGGTACACGTCGCGCCGGGAGCGCAGTGGACCGCGGCGTTCTGGGGAGGAAGCCTCGTGACGTGGGGCGCCGCCAGGGCCCATGTGGGGATGAGACTGGCGAGAGCCAACAGGAATGCACCGCGTTGCATGAAACCTCCGGGTTGTGCCCCAGAGGAACGAAGGCGTTCGCGGATCTTCCCGCCTTCGATTCATGGCCCCGTTATTTGCGGCGCGACGGCGGGCGGCTCGCGGCCTCGGCGGCGGCCTCTCGCAGCTTGTCCTTCTTGCTCTTGCGCTTTCCCTTCACGCCGCCATTCACGTCCAGGGGCGGGGTGGGGACGTCGACGGGCTCGAAGCCGGGGAGCTGCTCGCGCACGAGGCGCAGTTGGTGGCGCCGCTCGATGAGCCGGAAGTGCGCCTGCGTGTCCGCGCTGATGAAGCTGATGGCCATGCCCGGCTCGCCGGCGCGGCCCGTGCGGCCAATCCGGTGCACGTAGTCCACGGGTGAGCGCGGCAGGTCGTAGTTCACGACCGCGGGGAGCTGCACGATGTCGATGCCGCGCGCGGCGACATCCGTGGCGACGAGGACCTGCACGCGCTTCGCCTTGAAGTCCGCGAGCGCGCGCGTGCGTGCTCCCTGGCTGAGCTCTCCGTGAAGCGGCGCCGCGGTGATGCCGGCGCGGTTGAGCTTCATCGCCACGTGCTCCGACCCATAGCGGCTGGCCACGAAGGTCAGGACGTGGGACCAGGCGTGCGTTTCCAGCAGGTGACGCAGCAGCATCGTCCGCCGGCCCGCGTCGACCTCGATGGCGCGCTGGACGACGAGGTCCGCGCCGGGCAGGGCTTCTGGCTGGATGTCGATGCGGGTGGGCTCGTGCAGCAGTTGCTCGGCGAGCTTCCCCACCGCGGGCGGAAAGGTGGCGGAGAACAGTAGATTCTGGCGGCGCTTGGGGAGCAGGGCGAGCAGGCGCGTGAGCTCGTCGGCGAAGCCCAGCGACAGGAGCTGGTCGGCCTCGTCGAGGACCAGGGTCTCCACAGTGGAGAGCCGGAGCGCGTTCTGGTCCACCAGGTCCAGCGCGCGGCCCGGCGTGGCCACGATGAGGTCCGCGCCTCCGCGCAGCGCCAGCATCTGGGGGTTGATGGAGACGCCGCCGACCGCGAGGCACGTCTTCAGGCGCCGGGGCAGATGGCGGCCGAGTTGCTCGACGGCATCGGCGATTTGCGCGGCGAGTTCGCGGGTGGGAACGACGATGAGGGCGCGGGTCCGCCGGGGATTGCCGCCAGGGCTCTGGGCCAGGGCCTCCAGGAGCGGCAGTACGAAGGCGGCGGTCTTCCCCGAGCCCGTCGGTGCCGATGCCCACACGTCACCGCCGCGCAGCACCGCCGGGATGGCCGCGCGTTGCACAGGGGTCGGGTCGAGGCAGTCGAGGTCGCTCATCGCGCGGACGAGCGCGTCCGAGAGACCGAGGGTGGAGAAGGTCATGGCGGCGCACCCTATCCCACCGTTGGGAACGCACCCGTCCGAAAGGGCGTCAAAGGAGGCGAGGTGGCACAGCGGCAGCCGCCCTGGCTGGCGTGCCCGGCCCGAGCGGAAAAGAGAGGGGCCGGTGTGAGATTCCGCTTCCTGGCGCGAACCATGGGGTGAAGGCGATGGACGCGTCACTCGCGCCCTCGCAACCTCTGGACCCTCGATGGCCGAACCTGACCGACATTCCCGCTTCCTCGCCCTCCTGGAGGCGCACCGGCGGATCCTCTACAAGGTCGCCCGCGTCTACGGCGGCCCCGGGGTGGAGCCAGACGACCTGGTCCAGGAGACCATCGCCCAGCTCTGGCAGTCGTTTCCCCGCTACGACGACCGGCTCCGGTTCTCGACCTGGATGTACCGGGTGGCGCTCAACGTGGCCATCTCCTTCCAGCGGAGGGAGGGCACCCGGAAGCGGCATCTCGCGCCCGAGAGCCAGGAGATGCTGGAGGTGGCTCGGGACGTGGAGGGACCTCCGTCGGAGGACCTCGCGCTCCTGTACCAGTGCATCGCCCGGCTCGATGACCTGAGCAAGGCCCTGGCGATGCTGTACCTGGACGGCCACGACCACGCGGACATCGCCGAGGTGCTCGGCATCAGCACCGCCAATGTCTCGACGCGCATCGGCCGCCTGAAGGACCGGCTGCGCGCGGACATGCGCAGCCTCTCAACCGACACGACGAAGGAGACCTGACGATGGAACTCGATGACTTCCAGAAGTGCTGGCAGGCGAATGACGCGCGGTTGGACGAGGTGATTCGCCTCAACCGGCGGCTGCTGCGCGCGACGGAGCTGGAGGGGACGCGGACCATGATGGGGCGGCTGCGATGGTCGCTCGGGTTCGAGCTGGTGCTGGGGCTGGTCAGCCTGGTCGCGCTGGGGGCCTTCATCGCGGCGAACGTGCGCGAGCCCCGGTTCGTCGTCCCCGCGCTCATCCTTCATGGCGTGGCGCTCGTCCTCACGGCCGTCTCGGCCCGCCAGTGGCTGCGCGTGGGTGCGCTCGACTACGCCGCGCCCATCACCCAGCTCCAGGCCGGCGTGGAGTCGTTGAGGGCTTCCACGGTCCGCACGACACAGTGGGTGCTGTGGCTGTCGCCGCTCCTGTGGACGCCGCTGCTCATCGTCGGGCTGCGAGGGCTTGCCGGGGTGGACGCCTATCGGGTGCTGGGGACAGGCTACCTGGCGGCGAATGTGCTCTTCGGAATGGTGTTCCTGGCCATCATGGTGGTGGGCAGTCGATGGCTCACGAAGCGGCACACGGGGGCCGCGTGGCTCCAGCGACTGGCCCATGCCGTCGCGGGGACGAACCTGAACGTGGCGCGCGAGCAACTCGCCCGTCTCGCGGCCTTCGAGGCGTCGCCGCGAAGCATCGAGAAGTAACCGGGTCTCCTGTGCGCACTGCCCAGAAGGGCGACAGGTCGCACGGGGAGCGCTCCTCCTTTTCCACAGGCGCCCGGGGAGTGGATTATCGTCCCGCGCGCACGGGTCGTCAGTCGACCCGGAATGGGGGTCGTCGTGGTGCGCAAGGTGCAGATCATCGCCGTGGTGGTCGTGGTCGTCGGGTTCGTCGGCGCGGGCCTCGCGTCCGTGCTCAACCAGGCGCTCGGCGTCGGCAGGCTGCACGTCTTGACGGTGGCAGGCAGCGCCGTGGAGCTCGCCGTGGACGGGAAGCCGACGCCGGAGCTGAGCAAGGACGATGACCACCTCGTCTTCGAGGTCAGTCGCGGCCCTCACAAGGTGAAGCTGACGGACCCCACGTCCGGCACCGTCATCCACTACTCCGTCGACGTCCCCTACGGCTTCGCGGAGCTCCTCCTGCCGACACGCGAGGACCAGTGCTTCCTCCGCTTCGACATGACCGAGGCCGCCTACGGTCGGAGGAGCGCTGATTCCGAGCAGGTGTTGCCGCGGGTGACGGACCGGTATCAGAACACCAACGAACCCATCAGCATCCCCAGCCACACGTACTACACCCACGGCGAGCTGCCCGAAACGGTCAGGTCCTCCGAGAAGGCCTTCCTGCTGCGCGACACGCCCTGTGCCTTCGCGGGTGAGGGCGCCAACGAGGGATTGCAGCGCCTGGCGCTGTCTGAACGGGCGGATGAGTTGTTCACGGACCCTGACGCGCTGCTCGCCAACGACGCCGAGGAATAGCGGTACGGGCTGGAAGGTCTTCGAGTGGCGCTGGAGGTGCGCCGCGCGGGAGGGACGACCAGAAAACCGGGAGCCCTTCGTATGACAGGTACACCATGCGTACCTTCCCATCTCCTGCTGTGAGCGGAGTGCTGCCTCCGTTGTCCCGTGATGCGGTTCCCGGCCCACGCCAGTCTCCCGGGGCCGAGGGCATCCTCCGGCGGTATCTCCCTCTCCTCCTGAGCGGCTTCGCGCTCCTCCTGGGACTGGTCCCCGCCGAGGCGTGGGCCACGTGTTATCCGTCTGGAGCGACCCAGGAGTGCAGCAAGGGGACCTGCCAGGGCACCCGTACCTGTGACGACTACTGGGGGCCGTGCGAATACGACGGTTCGTCCACCACCGCCTGCTCCGTGTGTGGACGCTCGGGCACTCGTTTCTGCTCCGAAACCGGCAATGTCATCGGGACCTCCTGCACGGCCTATCGGGCCCAGGACGACATCTGCAACGGGTGTGACGACGACGGCGACGGACAGATTGACGAGGACTATGTCCCCACCATCCTCTGTGACGCCCAGCAGAACGGGTGCTTCGGCAAGCTCCACTGCGTGAGCGGACAGCTCGTCTGCAAGGTCCAGGTGGGGACCCAGTATCTCTCCTGCGCGGATGACTGCAGCGGCTACTCGGCGAAGCGGTGGTGCCGGGAGAATGGCACCGTGGGGCCCTGTACTCGTGACACGCCCACCACGGAGCTCTGCAACGGATGTGACGATGACCAGGACGGCGTCGTCAACAATGCCCCCGGCCAGGGTACGAACACCCTCACGCGTGAATGTGTGGGCCCCGGAGGCGCGTGCCCTGGTTCCACGGAGGCCTGTGCGACGGGCTCCTGGTCCGGCGTCTGCAATGCCCCTCCCGAGGCGTGCAACGGCCTGGACGATGACTGTGATGGGACCATCGACGAGAGCAACATCTGCCGCAGTGACCTGGGCTCCTGCTCCTGCACGCCGACGAGCTGCGCGGCCCAGGGCAGGAACTGCGGCTCCATCCCGGATGGCTGCGGCGGGACGCTGAGCTGCGGTGCCTGCGGCGCCGGGCAGATCTGCAACAACAACGTGTGCGTGGGGGCGTGCGCGCCCAGGACGTGTGCTCAGCAGGCCGTGGACTGCGGCGTCATCACGGACACTTGCGGTGGGACGCTGGATTGCGGCCCCTGCGGGATGAGCCAGGGCGGGTAGCGGAACCCGCGTCGGAAGACGCGCGGATTCAGGCTGCCTTCAACGTGTTCCAGACCATTCAGGCCGTAGGTCCAATCCGGGTCCAAAGGACTCGCAAGGAAGTGGCAATGAAGCGCTTCACGTCGATGCTTGTGTTGAGCGTCTCCCTGCTCCACGGCGCGGGAGGTTGTGGGTCATCCCAGCAGAGCCCTGCCCCAGAATCCGAGCTGGGACAGTCGCGAGAGCGGGTGCTCAATGATGACCCGCTCGTCATTCCTCCCTTCTCCATGATGCACACGGAGACGAAGTCCACCGGCACCACGCCAGGGCAGGTGGACGCGAACTTCAACGTCACCTCGGACGGCGCGGCGTCCTATGGCTTCCCGCTCTGGGTGCCTCAGGGCCGCGCGGGCCTGGAGCCGAAGCTGTCGCTCGGCTACCACAGCCGCGCGGGCAATGGGCTGGTGGGCGTGGGCTGGGCGGTCAATGGCTTCTCGCAGGTCATGCGCTGCCGGAAGACCTTTGCCCAGGACGGGCTGACGGCCCCGGTGCGCTTCCTCCCGGAGGACGCCTTCTGTCTGGATGGCAAGCGACTGGTGGTTGTCGCCAGCAGCGGCTCGCTCATCGAGTACCGGACGGAGGTGGAGTCGTTCTCCAAGGTGCTCGCCCACATCGATGGCACGGGGGCTCCCGACTACTTCGAGGTGTACTCGAAGGATGGTCGCATCCTGTCCTACGGGAAGCACGCCACCACCTTCTCCCGTCTGGAGGGGCAGCGGCTGAGCTTCACGACGGACCCGGCGACCGGGGTGGTGTCTCAGGGCCCCGACACCACCGTCCGGTTGAGCTGGGCGTTGTCCGAGGTCCGTGACCGCGCCGGCAATGACCTGCGCATCCGCTACGTGCTGGATGGCAACGCGAGCAGTGGCTACGAGCATGTGCCCGACCGCATCGACTACACGGGCCACACGAGCGACACCACGGACAACCTCCGCCGTCGCAGTGTGCGCTTCGTCTATCCGGTGGCGGCCCGTCCGGACTCGGAGGTGCGCTTCGTGTCGGGCTTGAAGCTGCGCGCGTCGAAGCGGCTGTCGCGCATCGAGATGTATGGGCCTGGCCTGGCCTCGACGCCCACGACGCGCAATGACGTGCTGCTTCGCGCCTACGAGCTGAGCTACCGCGTCGCCCGCGTCACCCGCAGGAGCTTGCTTGATCGCGTGTTCGAATGTGACGGCCAGGGCATCTGCCGGGACCCGGTGGAGCTCAGCTACACGGAGGGCGTGGACTGCAGCGCCAGCCCGGACAACGACTGTGATGACCCCGTCGTCCAGCTGCGTGACTTCCAGGCCGTGACGGCCACGGAGCTCGTGGGTGGCAACTACGTCCCCATCCGCGACGTCAAGACGCTGGGGGCTCCGGACGCCACCCTGGGTGGGCAGATCATTCCGGGCGTCCAGGACTTCTGGACGCTCCACACGCTGGACATCAACGGCGACGGACGGGATGACCTGCTCTACCGCCGCAACGACCAGGCCCGCATCATCTCGGACCCCGTCTATGGCAACACGGTCAGCCTGGGTGACTCTGTCTGGTACTACCGTCTGGCCGCCAGCGCGGGCGTCTTCGGCCCCCCCATCAACGCCCAGCTCCCCATGTCCAAGTCGGGCAATGGCGACGACGACCTGCGCATCGTCGACATGAACGGCGACGGCGTGTCGGAGGTCGTCGCGCTCCAGCGCGCGGACGCCAGCGGACAGAACGGCTACTACCAGTTGTATCGCTTCAACGGCTCGGCGTTCGAGCCGGCCAACATCCAGGCGGCGGAGACGTTCCAGTTCTGGTGGGAGGCCGCGACGTCCACGACCCCCGTCCGCGTCCCGGTGATGCAGGTCGCGGACATGAACGGTGACGGCCTGCCGGAGCTGTTCCGCTCCACCAAGTCCCCGCAGCCCTATGACTGGGGCTACCGGATGAACCAGGGCGGGTTCGTGCTGTCGGCGTACACGCAGGTGCCGCTGCGCTCGGGCGTGGACCACGCGGGCTACACCGTCGACGTGGACGGCGATGGCAGCACCGAGGTGCTGGTGCGCACCGCCGACACCCGCACGGACGACGACTTCTCCGCGCAGTACCTCGCGGTGGGCGTGGGGGCAGCGGCTGCATACCGGTACGCCGACGCCGGGCTGTCCGCGGTGCCGGTGGCGTCCTCGCCTTCGCTCAACTGGCGCTGGCACTACAACAGGACCTGGTTCGTGGACATCAACGGCGACGGTCTCGCGGATGCGGTGAGCAGCCGGAGGGACCGCGACACCGACTCGCACGGGACGCTCTACGGCGACCTGCTCATCTCCATCAACACGGGCAACGGCTTCATGCCGCCCGTGGCGCAGAACCTGGACGCGAGGCACGAGCTGAGCCCCTCGTGGATTCGCCCCAATCCTCGCGGCCTGGACCCCGGCGTGCGGGTGATGGACTTCGACCGCGATGGTCGGCAGGACCTGCTGGTGACGGACGCGGGGGACTACAGCGGCCGAACGGAGACCCGCGCGAAGGTGTGGGTGCTGCTGGGCCGGGATGACCACTTCGAGCCGCGGGAGCTGGACATCCCCGTGGGCCACTCGACGGGAGGCACCTCCGTCGCGAAGCCCTTCGGCTACGGGCAGCGCTTCTCCCAGGTCTTCGACGCGAACGGAGACGGCCTCGCCGACATCATCCAGGTGGAGGACGACCTCTCGGTCCCCGTGGCGCAGCAGAAGGCCTACGGCGTGCTCCGCGTGTACCTGCGCCAGGGCGAGCTGCCGGACGCGCTGACGGCCGTCCGGGTGGGCAAGCATGGCAAGGCCGTGACGGCGCGCTACCAGCACTTCCTGCAGCAGCCGGCCGCGTCGGGACAGCCGCGCATCCACACCCCCGGCACCTGCGTCTACCCGCAGCAGTGTCCGCGCAACATGTGGGTCGTCGTCGAATCGGGCGTCGACGACGGGACGCGCACCAGCAACTTCAACAAGTTCTTCTACGCCTATGAGGCCGCTCGCACGGACGTCCAGGGCCATGGCTGGCAGGGCTTCGGCAAGCGCACGCTCATCAACCGGCAGACGAACGCCACGACGGTGACCACCTATGACAACCAGTCGCGGACCAGCGGCCTGTACCTGCGCTCGTTCATTCCCGCGACGGAGGCGACGGCGCTGACGCTCGCCACGGGCGTCCGGCACGAGCACCAGCGCGGCCACCTCTACACGGTGGCGACCAGCGCGGGAGGCCGGCCCTTCCTCTACGCGAACCAGGTGACGGACGAGTATCGGGAAGGCACGGGGACGACGCTGCCCCTGACGCGCCGCAGCCGGCAGCTGCAAGCGCAGGACGCGCACGGCAACGCCACCACGACCGACCAGTTCGATGACGAGGTGCTGGCGGGGGCGCTCACCGGGCGCTCCTGGCACACCAAGACGGAGGTGCCCATCATCGACAACCTCGTGGCGAACTGGCTCATGGGCCTGCCTCGCCGGGTGGTGGTGACGAGCACCACCGCCGATCTGCGCACCCAGACGCGGGTGCTGACGCACGAGTACGACAGCCGGGGCCTGCTGCTGCAGACCGTGATGGAGCCGACGGGCGGCGCGGACGTGACGTTGACCACCCTGTACGGACGGGATGCCTTCGGACTGGTGGAGCAGGTGTCGCGCACCGGTTCGGGCACGACGCGTGTGGAGCGCACGCATTACGACGCGGTGGAGCACCTGCTTCCGGCCACCACCTTCAACGCCCAGGGGCACCGCAATCGCATGGCCTATCACCCCGGGCTTGGGATTCCGCTGGTCATCGAGGACTCCAACGGGTTGCTCACCCATCACCGCTACGACGGCTTCGGACGGCTTCGCAGCACCGTCGCGCCGTCGGGTGAGACGGAGCTCGTCAACTACGGCGCGGACTCCCTGGGCTGGCTGAAGGTCACCACGCAGGTGGTGGGCGGTCAGCAGACGGCCGTCACCGCCGACAACCTCGGCCGCGAGATTCGCCGTGACACGCGGGGCTTCGACAACCGCATCGTCACCGTGCTGAGCAGCTACGACGCGCTGGGCCGCAAGGTGAACGTGTCGAGGCCGTACTCCGGGGTGGCCCCGGTGCGCTACTCGGTGGCCACGTATGACCTGATGGACCGTCCGCTGAGCCTCACCGCGCCGGAAGGGGGCGCCGTCACCTATACGTACGACGGCCGCAAGACGACGCGCCTGGACGAGCGAAACAACAAGACGACCACGGAGTCCAACGCCATCGGTCAGCTCGTGGCCAGCAGTGCCTATGAAGCCACCGGACGGGAGCTGCGGACGACGTATGCCTTCGGCCCCTTCGGCGTGCTTCGCCAGGTGACCGACTCCGCGGGCAACTCGGTCGTGCTCGAACACGACGTGCTTGGCCGCAGGACGCAGGTGACGGACCCCGACTCGGGTGTGAGCACCACCCTCTACAACGCCTTCGGCGACCCGCGTCTGGAGACGGATGGGAAGGGCGGACAGACGGTCTATGACGAGTACGACGCGCTGGGCCGCCAGAAGCGGGTGACGACGCCGGATGGCCAGTACGCCCTGGAGTGGGACACCTCGCTCAAGGGAGCGATTACCAGCTCCACCAGCCCGGACGGTGTCACCGTCGCGCACCTCTACAACGTCAAGGGCCAACTGGAGCAGAGCACCTGGAACATCGAGGGCTCCTCCTACGCCGTCAACCGCACCTATGACGCGAACGGGCGGCTGGCCACGGTGCAGTACCCGCAGGCGGGCGCCCGGCGCCTCTCCGTGGTCCATTCCTATTCGGACTACGGCTTCCTGAAGGAGGTCCGTTCCCCCACCGAGCCCAAGGCGTACTGGACGGCGCAGGGGTACGACGACCTGGGGCAGCTCACGCAGGAGCAGTTGGGCAACGACGTGGTGACGCACCGCCGTCACGACCCCAGGGGCCGGCTGCGCTTCATCGACTCGAAGCGTGGCGCCACCGCGCTCCAGGGCCTGGCCTACGAGTGGGACCTGGAGGGCAACCTCCTCAACCGCAACGACGTGCTCTCCAGGACGACGGAGGACTTCGAGTACGACACCCTGGACCGGCTCAAGAAGTGGACCGTGTTCCAGAACTGCCGCCGCTCCGCCCTGGAGTACCACTACGACGACCTGGGCAACCTGCTGGAGCGCCGCGTGCTGGAAGGCACCGGGACGGCGACCACCAGCACGTATACCGGCCCGGGAGCGGGGCCCCACGCGGTGAAGCAGACGCAGGCGGGAGCCTACGGTTACGACGCGAACGGCAACCAGGTGAGCGCGCCGAGCCGGGCGGTGACCTACACCGCGTTCGACCTGCCCCGGCGCATCACTGGCGCGGGCCGCGAGGTGAGCTTCAAGTACGACGGTGGCCAGGGGCGCGTGCTCAAGCGCAGCAGCCTGGGCGGTGTCACGACGTACGTGGGGGGCCTCTACGAGAAGCGTCAGCAGGGCGGCCAGACGCAGCATGTCTTCCATGTGTCGGGCGGCCCGCGCACCGTCGCGCAGGTCGTCTGGACGGACGGCGGCGCGGACCAGACGCTGTACCTGCTGGGCGACCACCTGGGCTCCACCGAGCGCGTGGTGGATGCCCTGGGCAACGTGCTCGACGGGGAGCGGATGAAGTTCGAGCCCTTTGGCGCCGGACGGATGCCGCACGCGCTGCCCGTGGCGGCGTCGGTGGGAACCAGCTCGGTGAAGAAGGGCTTCACGGGACACGAGGCCGATGACGAGTTCGGCCTGGTGAACATGGGCGGGCGTATCTACGACCCGGAGACGGCGCGCTTCCTCACGCCGGACCCCTTCGTCCAGTTCCCGCATGACGGTCAGTCCTACAACCGCTACGCCTACACGCTGAACAACCCGCTCCGGTGGACGGACCCGACGGGCTTCCAGGCGCAGGGGGATGACCTGCCGGATGGAGGCGAGACGATTGTCCGGGCGCCGCGATACCAGCCGCCGAACCTGGAGGCGGGCGCGGGCGCGGCGGAGTGGGGGGGGCCTCCGGCGGAGCTGTCTCGCTCCGCGGACCAGAACGGCACCAGCAGCCTGGAGGCACAGCACAAGGCCCTGGTCCGGCAGCAGCCCGGCAACCTGCCGCGCTACATGGCCCAGCACGGTCTGTCCCAGCCCACGCTGGGGACGTACTACGGCACCGAGCACGAATGGCAGATGGCGCGGTTCGAGCACTACCGGCGCATGACAGGCGAGGTGGTGAAGGTCGGCCTGGAGTTCGTGGCCGTGGACCTGCTGACGCGCGGCGTGGGTCGGGTGGCGAAGTTCGCCTTCCGGGCCGCCATCGTCGACGGAGCCATGGCGCTGCGGATGGCTGGCTCCAGCACGACCTCCTATGCCCGGGCCATCATGTTGGGCGGAGGCTGCTTCGTCGCGGGCACACCGGTGCTCGCGCTCGCGGGGCCGGTGCCCATCGAGGAGGTCCGAGAGGGAGACTGGGTCTGGGCATGGGACGAGGAGACGCAGGAGCCCGGCTGGCACCAGGTGTCACGCACCTTCGTCAAGCCGGACCGGGCCGTGCTGCTGCTGGAGCTCATCTCCGAGGACGCCGGGTCGCTGGAGGCGCTGGGCGTCACCGCCGAGCACCCCTTCTGGGTCCAGGGCCGGGGCTGGACCCAGGCGCAGATGCTGGCGCCGGGGGACGCGCTGCAGACGGTGGCGGGCAATCCCATCCGGGTCCACTCGCTCCAGTCGCTGCCGGGGCCGGAGACCGTCTACAACTTCGAGGTCGAGCACGCGCACACCTACTTCGTGGGCGAGCTGTCCACCTGGGTCCACAACATCTCGTCGATTGCCGCCAGCCGGGTGGCCCTCAACGAGCTGCCCGAGAGCGTCCTGTACCGCATCTCCAAGGGCGGTTTCGGCAGTCCCAGGAATCCGCGCCCGCCCACGCTCGCGGAGTTCAATCCCCGAATCTACGAGCTGTCCGCCGGGGAGCTGTCGGGGCGCATCGCCACGCGACTGCACCCGACGAATGACATCCAGCGCGGGGGCATCCTGAAGATGAGCAACGACGACCTGATCATGTTCCGGCTCGACGACCCCATCAGCGCCAGCGGGGCGAAGGGTGGATTGAGCCTGTCGGGTGGCCACCACCGGACGGAGGAAATCATCCGGCGCGTGCAGAGTGGTGAAATGGACCCTGGAACCATGGTCAAAGTCCTGCTTCATGACTGACCTCGCCTCACTGAAGAACGGCGCGGAGGCCGAGCTGCTGGGGGCCCGTGATTCGGGCCACCTGGACGACCTCCGCGCGCGGATCGCTGATTGGCCGCCCGCGCTCAGGGCGGCCTATGGCCCGGTTCTGGTCGCACTGGGAAGCCCGCCCCTGTCCGAGGAAGGTGGGGTGCGGGGCCTTCCCGGGGCGTCGGAGCGCCAGGGCGCGTGCAGGTTGGCGTTGCTGGCGATGTACGTGGACACGGGCACTCCGCGCTGGTCCAGCGGGATGCTCGACAAGGTCCTCGACGCGGTGCTCGCCGTTCCCGGGGGCACCTGCGATGACTTCCTGCTGGCGCTGTGGCGGATGTGTGACGTGCCCTCGTTTCCGCTCACCGTGGTGGGCGTCCGGTTCATCCGTGATGTCGTCCGCGCCCTGCTGACCCGACAGCGCCGAGGGATGCCCGTCGACCTGCGGTGGCTGACGCCGCTCGGAACGGGGCTGACGCCGGCGCGGGCGTGCTTCAGCTACCTGGTGCTCGCCCTGAAGCCGGAGTGGTTCACGGATGCGCTGGAGCAGTCCTTCCGGGGCGCGGTGAAGGACCCAGAGGTCCTGGAGGAAGTCTTCCCTCCGGGGCCCTGAATCCCTCGCGGCAGGGGCTCTTCCACGAAGGTGCGGGACCGTACGGCCGTGCACCATCTCCGCGCTCCGCCCCTGGGGCCCGCCAGCGGCCCTCCCTGCCTCCCCGCGCCCGCTCGCCTGCCCGCAACGGGTGCTCGACTTCGCCCAGGCTCCCCGAGATGATGGCCGCTCGCCCTCATCGAGCACCATGGAATCCCCCAGAGCTGAAAGGCCTCGTCGGCGGTGGGCTCGAATCGTCGCGGGCGCGCTCCTGCTGCTCATCGTGCTCCCCGCGCTCGCGCTGCTCACGGCGTGGGTGGTGCTGCACAACCTCGACCGCCCCTGGGTGAAGCAGCGCCTCCTCCCCAGGGTGGAAGCGGCCACGGGGTTGCAACTGGACTACCAGACGGCCCACGTCGCCATCCTGTCGGGGCTGCGACTCGAAGGATTGGTGGTGCGGACGCCGGCGCCGTTTCAAGGCCTGGCGCCCGAGCTGCTGCGCGTCGGCACGCTGGAGGCGCGGTGGTCGCCGGGCTCGCTCCTCGGTGGGAAGACCCTGGTGGAGCGGGTGGCCCTGCGGGACGTGACCGTCGTCCTGGTGGCTGACGACGCGGGACCCACGTCCCTCACGCTCCTGACGCAGCCCGAGGCAACCCCGGAGCCACTGCCCGCTGAAGCGCCCCTCGGAACCTCCCAGCAGCTCGCTTCCTTCCTGGCTTCGGCGCCTCCCGTCGCGAAGGTCGAGGTATCGGGCGTGTCGGTGACCTACGTCCGCGTCCGGAGCGGCGAGGTCGTGGACCGCTGGTCCTTGCGCGGGCTCGCGGCCGTGCTCGACCTGAAGGAACAGGACGGAAGATGGAAGGTCTTCGCGAACCTGGGCGCGGCTGGTGCTCCGCTTCCCCTGGAGTTGAGCCGTGAAGGCCCCGCCGCTCCCACGGGGGTGGCCGCGCTGGAGCTGGCCCTGTCGGTGGAGGCAGGGGCCGAGGCCGCTCGCGCCCAGGTGGACCTGGAGGTCACGCGGCAGACCTTCGATTCACGGTTCACCGTTCGCACCCTGCTGCACGGCGCGGTGTCGGCGCGGTTCGATGCCGAGAAGCGGCACAGCATCATCGAGTTGGAGCGCACGCGACTGACCGACAGCGCGCAGGTGGAAGTCCTGGCGGTGCTGCCGGATGCGGCGGACGTGCCCGTGGTCGTGACGCGGGCCCTGGCGGATGTGGACCTCGGACGGTTGTCGCAGGCGGTTCCCTCCGAGTGGCGACCCGCCACCCTCGAACGCGGCAAGGCGCACCTGGATGCGCGGGACGTCACGCTGGGCGCGATGCCGACCCTGGGCACCCAGGGCAAGCTCGGGCTCGACGTCGACGTCACCTCGCTCCGGATGGCCCAGGACGCGCTTCACGTGGCGCTCGGAGATGGACGCGTCTCCCTGGTCGCGACGCCCGATTCGAAGCAGGGGTTGTCCGCTCAACTCACCTTCGCGCTGCGGGGGCTGGCGGTCGACGGGCCCACCACGTTGCGAGTCCCGAAGGCCCACGGCGAGCTGAAGGGACACCAACTGCGGCCGGAGCCCTCGTCTCCGCTCATGGTCGCGGGGGACGCGACGCTGTCCGCCACGGTGGATGCGCTGGACGTCCGTTCCTCGGGTGTCCAAGCGAAGGCCGAACGGATGGGCTTCCAGCTCCGAGCCCCGTTGGCCAAAGAGCCGCCCTTCGCGTTGAGCGCGGACCTGCCCGTGGGCGCGCTCCAGGTCGTCATGGCGGATGGCCGCGAGGTGCTGAACGGCCCCGTGCACCTGAAGCTGGACGCGTCGGAGGTGTTCCCGCTGCCCGACGAGCCGGGGCGCAGCCGGGCCCGTGCCCGCGTGACGCTCGATGTCGGCGCGGTGCACGCGTCCCTGGATGCCACCAAGGGAACGGACGACGTGGCGTACACCCTGGCCCTCAAGACGCCGGACCTCGTCATCGCGCGGCCCTTCATCCCCAACGACATCGCCGCGCGTCTGGGCTGGAAGGACCTGGGCGTGGACCTGACGTCCAAGGGCACGGTGATGGCGCTCTTTTCTCCCTCGCCTCGCCTGGACCACCGGACGGAGCTGCGCGTGCAGCGGCCGGTCTGGGACGACGTGACGGCCAGCAACATCGCCCTCGTGCTCAACTCGCGGGGAGATGCGTGGCGACACAAGGGCGAACTGGACGCGCGGGTCGAAGGGCTGCGCGCCGGTGAGCTCGAGGTGGGGACCCAGCACCAGTTCATGACCCTGGACCTGGACCGCCGGAAGCCGGCGCTCCGGTTGGTCGTCACCAGCAAGGAAGGGCTCAAGGGCGGGGCGGATGTCGCGCTGTCCTTCGACCGGAAGGCCCGTGCGCTTCGCGGCGATGTGACGGCGGACCTTCCGCCCCTGGGTCCCCTGTCAAAGCTCCTGGCCCGGTTCCATGTGCCCGCGGCGGTGGATGCCTCGAAGTTCGCGCTGAAGCTCGACGTGCACGGCACCCTGTTCGGCGTCTTCAAGGACATCACCTCCGAGGGAGAGGTGCGGCTGATGCCTCCTCCGCTGCGGGGCGTGGGCTTCGAGGGGAAGGCCGTGGTGGACGCGCTCGGCATCCGCTGGCGAGAGGATGCCCTCTCCATCAACCTTCCCGCGGCGCGCTGGGTCGTCGAGTCGCGCATCGATGGACCTCGCCGGAGCGTCCACGGCGACCTGACCGCGGAGAAGCTCACGGTCGGCCTGCGGGACCGTCGGTTCACCTTCGCGGACCTGTCCCACGACGCCACCTTCACCTTCTCCGACCAGTGGGAGGCGGACGAAATCGAGGTGAAGCAGAACCTGAAGGCGCGCACGCTCGAGCAGAAGCCGGCGCTGCCCTATCCGGTGCAGGACCTGACGTTGTCGTTCACCGCGCGCCGCAAGGCCTCGGGCGTCATCCATGTCCCCGACCTGTTCCTGTCCAATGGTGGGACGAGCACCGAGCTCAAGGTGAGAGGCAGGCTGGACCTCAGCGAGGAGCGCCGACGCCTGGCGCTGCGGGGACAACTGTCGCAGGACCTGTCCAAGCTCGCTCAGCCCGGTCGCCTGGAGAGCAGCGGCAAGGTCGCGGTCGAGTTCCGGGTGGCGTCTCCCGACCTCGTGGCCTTCCGGACCTTCTCCAGCCTGCTGTTCCAGAACGTGAATGTCCGATTGCCCGAGCAGGGAATCGCCGTCGAGGCGCTCGACGGCAACGTCCCGCTCACGGAGAACTTCCAGTTCACCGAGGGCCAGGTGCGGCTCCTGGACGACATCGACGTGAACCCGTACCCGATGCTGCGGTTCGCCGACCAGCACCCCTTGCTGTCGCGCAGCGGGTTCGTGTCGGTGGCCCGCATCACCACGCCGCAGGTCTCCATCTCACCGCTGGCGGGCAACCTGGCCATCAACCAGCACGTGGTCTCCATGACCCAATTGGAGATGGGCGTGCGCGGCGGGCGCATCACCGGACAGTGGCTCCTGGACTGGCAGGGAAAGCAGTCGACGCTGGAGGCGCGCGTGCGGGCCACCGGCGTGAAGTCCTCGCACGGCGAGCCCTTCGACGGAAATGCCGCCATGGTCATCTCCGCCAAGGACCGCAGCATCAACGGCCGCGCGGAAATCCTGCGCATCGGCAACCGGCACCTGCTCGACCTGCTCGACCTGGAGGACCCTCGCCACGTGGACCCCGCCACCAACCGGGTCCGCTATGCCTTGAGCCTGGGCTATCCGGAGCACGTGCGAGTGAGCTTCAACCACGGCTTTGGCAGCCTGAGCATCACCATGGGCGGTCTGGCCAAGCTGCTCAGCATCAACGACATCCGGGGCATTCCCATGGGGCCCATCGTCGATCAGCTCATCAAATCCGTTCCCTCCCTGGAGGCCACGCCATGAAACACCGCGGGTTGCTGCTGGTGGCCGCGCTGGCCGCTCCCGGGTGCATCAGCGCCCCGGAAATCGTCATGGTGGACCGCGCGACGGCGCTCGAGGAGCAGGCCTCGGGCTCGTTCAAGGACGTGGAGCAGCGGCTCGCGCGCGCGGGCATGAGTCCGACGCCGGTGCCGCTCACGCCCAACCAACTGGAGGAGCTGGGCATCCAGCCCACGCCCCTGGTGGAGAACCTGGGCAGGACACAGGCGGACCGCGTGGACGAGCTGCTGCGGCGCCACTGCGTGGGCGAGGGGAAGGACGGGCTCCTCGTCGACACCCGTCGTCGCTGTCAGGCGGGGCGTCTGACGTCCGACGACGTCGCGCTGATGGAGCGGGTGAACCGGTCCCGGCTCCAGCTCTGGAAGTGGATGCGGACCGTGCGCCCGGCGGTGACAGAAGAGGCGCTGCGCCAGAGCTGGCATCAGATGCACGCGGAGGGCGTGGTCTGTGGTGGCTGGGTGGAGGCCGCTGACGGTACCTGGGGAGAGAAGAAGTGCTGACGCCCCAGGGGCGGTGCTTGCTGGTGCTGGCCCTGCTCGTCGCGAGCGGCGCGAGCGCGCAGGATGACGAGAACGACGGCGGTGTGCGCATGCCGACACGGCTCACCGTGGGCGTGGGTGACCAGTTCCTCGGGCAGTTGGGGCCCGATGAGAACACGTTGATCTTCGCGTCCAACCGCAACATCGCGACCGAGCTCTACACGCAAGACCTGGAGAAGGGCCGCGAGCGCCGCCTCTTCGACGAAGGCGCCGAGGTGACGTGGCCGCGCGTCAGCCCCGACGGGAAACAGCTGCTCTACATCTCGTTCCGGAATCAGGCCGGCGGCCAGTTGTGTGTGAGGGATTTGCCCGGCACGGAGGAGCGCCGCTGCCTCGACGAGGAGGCCAACGCGCTGCAGGCGGAGTGGATTGATTCGTCACACATCGCGCTGGTGAGCCGGGCCACCATCCAGGGGGACCTGCGGTTGTCGCGAGTGGAGCTGGGGCGCGAGTGGAGCGTCAAGACGCTGCTCGAGCGCAACCTGACCAGTCCCACGCTCACGCCCGATGGGCGCTGGCTGGTGTACGTCCCCGTCGAGCGCTCCGTGACGCAGGTGGGCCCTGGCTTCGCCGCGCGCGCCGCCACCCACCTGGAGGCGCTGCGGTTGGACGTCCCAGGCGCGACTCCCATCGCGATGGACCTGGACCTGCCGGGGCAGACCGGGCAGCCGGTGTTCTCGCGCGATGGGCGCTTCCTGTACGTGGTGCAGTTCTTCACCGACTCCACCGGGGACGGGATGATTGATGCCAGCGACACCGGGGTGCTGTTCCGGGTGCCGTTCGAGGTGGAGCGCGACGACGCGCCCGCGCTGGCCGCCGCCGCCAGTCCGACCCAGCTCACCAGCGCGTCCTGGAACTGCCAGTACCCCGCGCCCGCGTCCGCGTCCCTCATCGCGACCTGTTCACGCGCGCAGTCGCTGGATGTGTATCAACTGCCACTGGATGGGCAGGTCCCCAGCACGTGGGAGGTGCCTCAGCTCAACGAGGAGCTGAAGATGGTCGGCAGGCGCGCCGACCAGCTCCTGCTCTACCGCCACCGCCTGTTGCTCGAGGCTCGGCCCAAGGTGCGCCGTTTGTTGATGATGCGCTTGAGCCGGCTCCATCTGGACTCCGAGGACTTTGGCGCGGCGGAGTTCTACGCCGACCAGATGCGGCGGGTGAGTGACCCCGCCACCACGGGCCTGGAGGAGCCGCTGCGAATCCTCATCGACCACCGGCGCGCGCTGAAGGAGCGCGAGCGCGGTCGCATGGTGGAGGAGCTGAGCGACGCGGAACGCAAACGCATGGCCGCGCTGGCGCCCGCCGTCGCGCCCAGTCCGCCCACCGAGGTCCTCCAGCACGTCGTGCGCAGTGAGCTGGCGGAGTCCGCGGGGGACTTCTCGCTGGCACGTCAGGAGCTGGAGTCGGCCCAGGCGCGGATTGTCGACACCACGCCCCGCGGGGTGCTGGAGGCCTGGTACTCCCAGGCGGACGCGCTGTACCGCAAGCTCGATGACCGGGAGGCCCTGGTCGAAGCGGGACGCCGGCTCTCCATGCACAAGGTCTTCCCGGCGGATGACCAGCTGGACTTCGCGCGCGCCGCCGTCAGCGCCCTGTACCGGGGGCGCCCCTATGCGGAGGCGGATGCCGCCATGGCCCAGGCCCTGGACTCCGCCCCGGCTGGCTCCGCCTACGCGTTCGCCCTGGAGCTGGGGCGACACGTCAACGCGGTGCACGACGAGCGGCCTCCTCGCCCCGTGAGGGATGCGTTGATGGCGTTCTACCGTCAGCAGCAGGACCCCTTGCGCCGACGCGCGGTGGTGCAGGACGCGGTCGAGCGTGCGTCGGGGCTCGGCGCGGACGGCGTGCTGGAGGCCCTGGCGACGGTGTACGTCGACGACGCCCCTCCCGGCACCGAGGAGCGTCGCCGGGCCGAGCGGCTGTTCCGCCGCGCGCTGATGGGCCGCGCCTATCGCCGGTTGGCGAGGCAGCGAAAGGACGAGGCCCGCGCCGACTTCGACCTCGTGACGAAGCGGACGGGCTTTCTGGAGAGCGCAGTCGAATCGGTGAGCTTGCGCCTGCGCGCCGACGTCAGCCCCGAGGTCGTGGAGAAGGAGGTCACCACCACGTCCCCAAGCATGGCCAGGCCGCTCACGCACTTCGTGAAGGCCTACGTCATGGCGCGCCAGCTCCCCAAGCTGGATGACAAGGCCCATTCCCTGGCGGTGAAGGCGGCCGTGCAGGAGCTGCGCCTGGCGTGGCCGGAGCTCAAGAACCAGCGCGCGGTGCAGGCCCTCCTGGGCGCCATTCACCACGAGGACTTCCTGCGCAGCCGCGCCCCCGCCGCCGCCGAGCGAGCCAACCGGCACTACATGGTCGCCCTGGACCTGATGCGCAACAACGTCCGCTACAAGGCGATGATTCTCGGGGCGTTGGGGATGCTGCACACCCAGGTGGGCAACTACCACATCGCCCTGGGCTACCTCGACCAGCGGGACAAGCTGCCCTACGTGGACAACTGGGCGGGGCTGGCCGTCTCCCTGGCGCGGGCGCGAGTGCTCCTGCATGTCGGGCGTGACGAGGAGGCCGCGAAGGCGGCGGACCAGGCCCTGGCCATGGTGGATGCCACCCCGAGGCTTGCCCGGTTCACCCCGCTCGCGGTGGACCGCGCGGCGCTCTACAACCTCGCTGCTGGCAAGTTCGAGCGTGCGTTGGCGCTCTATGACCGAGAGCTGCCCATCGTTGAAGCGAGCGCTCGTGACGAGGAAGGGCTGCGCAACCGGCTGGTGGTGAGGCTGGCCCGCTGCGCCTCGTCGCTGGGGATGGGCCAGCCCGAGCGGACGTTGGCGGACCTGGACCAGGTGGAGCGCGACCTGTCAGCTCCGGAGGTGAGGGCCTCGCTGAAGTGGGCACGCTCCACGCCGGAGCACGTGCTGCGCGCCTATCGCATCATCGTCGCGGGCCTGCGTGCGAACGCGGAGACGCGGCTCGGGCGACTGGATGCCGCCGCCCGTTCGCTCGAACAGCGGCGAGAGCTGTTCCTGGAGCAGTTCGACCAGTTGGATCGGGATGAGGACGTCCGCGCGGTGACGCTGGCGGAGATGCGGCTGGCCGAGAATGCCGTGGACCGACAGGACCCGGCGCTGGCGGCCCGGTGGCTGGGCAAGGCGCTGGAGCACGCGGATGCGCTGGTGGCGCGCACCCATGCACCCGTCGATGCGGGTCAACTGGACGTGCTCTGGTTCGCGGCGCAGTTGCAGGCGAATGGGAGCACACGGATGCCCTTCGATGTGCCCGAGCGCCTGGGCAAGGCGCGGCGCTCCCTCATCGACCAGCGCGACCCGTCCTGGCGCGCGTATCTGGCGTGGTTCGAAATCTACATGGCGCTCAACGCCCACCCGCCCACGGAGGTCCGCGACGCACAGGTGGTGCCCGCCCAGCCGTAATCGGCGCCCCCATGCGAGACTGAAGGCATGACTCGTCATGGCACCTCTCCGGCACCGCCATCCGACAGTGAATGGAGCGAGCTCGAGCAGTCACTCGTGACGTCCTGGCGCCTGGAGACCCTGGCCGTCCATGCCGACCTCCTCCAGCAACGGGGAGACCCCCGTGGCGAGCTGATGGCCCTGGACCTGAACCCCACGCCCGAGGACCGGGGCTGGCGGCACCGACGACAGGCGCTGCTCGCGGAATGGCTGGGCGAGCCGCTCGCGGCCCGCGCGGGACACCTCGTCCAGCATGGCTTCATCCACGCGCTTCGCGATGACCGCTTCCATCCTCCGGGCCTGCTCGACAGTCCGCTGGGGGCGTTCGTGCGGCGCTACACGGTGCGCGGTGATGAACAGGCGCTGGCGCGACTGGCGAGCCGTCCACGGCCCTGGCTGGTTCAGCTCACCTTCATCCCCAGCGGCCCCGGTGTGCAGGTCAGCGACACGGTGCGGGACGCACTCATCGCCGCGACGCCCCATCTCCAGGAGCTTCACCTGCTGGGGGCACGTCCTGTGTTCGACGCCTTTCCCCATCCCTCCGTGCGCCGCGTGTCCGTGGGACAGGAGAACCTCCCCGCCCGACGAAACACCCTCGCCGTTCCGGAAGGGGTCGAAGTGCGTGGCTGTCCTCACGCGGAAGGTCGTCGCGGCCCCTGGGTGGAGGACGCGGAGGTGGAGCTCGCACTCGACGCGGTCCACGAGCAACCTGACTGCGGCCGGCTCCAGGAGTCCTATGACGGGCTCTTCACCGAGGTCGAGTCTGTGTCCGCGCTGCTTGCGCGCCTGCGCTCCGCTGGACTCGTCACGATGGACGGCCCTCTTGTCCGGCTGACGACGGCGGGGCGTGTCCAGCGCAACCTGGAGCCCCTCCGTTCTCCTCGGCTCCCCGCCGCGCAGCTCGACTTCGGCCGTTGGTTTCTCTGGGCCGAGGCGCGTCGGCGGACAGGGGAACATGACCAGGTGCTTATCGGCAGCCTGCGCAGCCATATCCCCTGGCTCGAACAGTGTCTCTCGCGCGTCCCTCTCGACAAGCGCGTCCAGGACACGCTGGTGAGCTATCGCCGCTTCCTCATCGACACGCTGGTTCCAGCCGATGAGCACGAGGTCCGCGCGTTCGACTCACCTGATGCTCTCGCCGAGGCCGTGGAGACGCTGTTGGAGCTGGAGGACCTGGACCTGGGGTTCATCCACCAGGAGGACCCCTTCGCCGAGGAGGCGCTCCTTCCACTGGAAGCCGCGCTCGACTCCACGCGGGCTCCTCGCCAGGCTCTCTTCCACCTCGTGTGGGGCTCTTGAGGCGGACGTGACGGCGGGTTGGAGGAGCGCCTGGCGCTTTCATTGCTCAAGGCACGGAGTATAGCCCGACGATGTTCGGGTCCAGCGTGGCGCTGGAGAGCCGCAGGCCCGTGGCGGCGCTGACGCTCGTGACGTCACTCACGCCCAGGTCCGCCAGGGAGAATGACACCGCTCCCAGCTTGGACTGCACCGTGCCGGGCGGGGTGCCGGTGATGCTGCCCACGCCGCTCGTGTACGAGACAGTCGCCAGGGCGGTGGACGTGGTGCCCGCGGCGGAGGGCGTGAAGTCGCTCGCGAGCAGCGCCAGTGAGTAGCTGCCCACGGGTTGATTGGATGCGTTGACCAGCGTGACGGTGACGCTGTCGCCCAGGGTGGTGGAAGTCGTCGTGCTGTCGACGATGAAGAAGCGCGTCTTCGCGGTGAACGCGGTGCCGAACTGGAAGTGGCCCGTGCCGACGTTGTTCGCGCCGTCGTGGATGCCCAGGCCGGAGGCGGCCACGTTGGCGTTGGCGGGCGCGGTGCCCACGGCGCTCGGCGTGTTGCCGCCGGTGATTCCCTGGGCCGTCGCACCCACGAGCTGGGTGAAGGTTCCCTCCGCCGTGGTGAGCGACGCCAACTGGGCCACGCCGGTGAGGACGGCCGGAGTGCCCGCCGTCACCGCGCCCGTGAAGGTGGCGCGGGTAGCGGGAAGGCGCGTGGGGCCTCCTCCGACGGGAGGCTCGGCCTGGGTCGTGATTTCATGGGCGATGCGGTGGAGGTTGCCCGCGTCGGTGGCGCTGATGCCCAGCTCGGCCGCCGCGCTGCCCGCGCCCGTGGCGAGACTTCGGGGGTCGTCCTGCGTCACCCTGGCGAACAGCACCGCCGCGGACAGGTAGCTGCCGTACTTGCTCGAGTGACGGCTGTCCTGCGCGCTCCACAGATTGAACATGCCCGGGGAGATGCCATCCGCGGGGTTCGGGTCGGCAAGCCCCTGGTCCACCGCGCGCAGGAAGCCTTCCCCCACGCGGGCGACCCCCGTGAAGCCCAGGTCCCGGGAGGCCTTGAAGTAGGAATCACGCAGGTCCGTCTGCATCGCCTGCAGCCCCGAGGTGCCGCTCGGGTAGCCCTGCGTGCCCACGCCCGTGGGCGAGGCCCAGGTCTCATACAGGAACAGGTTCGCGGCCGGGTTCTTGGAGAGCACCAGTGAGAGCAGGGTGCGCGCGGCGTCCGTGAAGGCCGTGGGGGCGCCGCCTCGCGCCGTGGGCAGCGGCGTCGTGCTCTGCTCCTGCAAAACGACGGCGGTCCAGATCGGCTGGCCGATGATGGCGGCCCTGTTGGAGGCATGCCAGCCGAGCGTCTGGCCACTGGCCGTTTCAACGCTGACATTGAACGAGAGGCCCGCCTGCACGGTCAGCTTCTTGAAGATGCCAGGGATTCCTCCCACGCCGGAGCCGTTCGTGTCGGTGACCGCGGCCTTGTTGTACGAATAGGCCGGCTCCTCGTGCCCGTGGGTGAAGCTGTTGCCCACGAAGAGGATGGTGTCGCCCGCGATGGCGGCGCTGGAGTCGTCCAGGGCGCCGTCCTCCTTGGTGGCCGCGAGGGCGGAACATCCCACGCTGACGGAGAGGAGGCTCCAGGTCATCAGGCCCAGCAAAGTCACCTCGATTGGAGAACGGCGCACGACGCCTCCCTCAGGACTTCGAGCCCGACGCCCCTCTGAATACCTGGGCCTTACTCCGGGCCCCTTACGCCTCGACGGCGACCCGCGCATCAGGTGCCGCGACGGTGTGTGCCAGCACCGGCGCCAACGCGGCGAAGACGCCCAGGATGATGGGAATTCACGAGGCGCGGCCATGAGGGCAGTGCAGGGAACAGCGGTCCTCCTGTCAAGTCGCCGGGACCCGGTGCTCGAGGCGGCGACTCAGGGGATGCGTGCGTCGAGCCACGTCAGGTGCGCGTCGATGGTCTCCGATACGACTTGTGCTTGCTCGGATGCACCAGGCTCGGTGTATGGGTTGCCAATCTCCTTGTGCTTCCACTTCACCCAGGTCTGCTTGTACCAACCCCAATCGAGGTTCGTTCCCGTTGACGGCGGTGTGCCGCCGGCGTACCCGGAGAAGGCTCGAATGCCCGTGGCGGGGGCGACCTCCTGGCCTCCCACCACATGGAAGATGTGGAGCCTGTCGCGACGAGGGAACTGGGCGGTCAGGTTCGTGGCCCACGCTCCATAGAAGGTGCCCCAGGGCCGCACGGGGTTGTTGATCTTGCTGTCGAAGGTCCCCAGTTCGTCCTGGCTGTTGCGACACACGCCGTCGAACGACGACACATAGATGTTGATGCCGTCGAGCGCCGTGTTCGCGCGAAGCGCCTGGGCCAGGCGCATCACCAGACATCCGCCCCGCGAGCTGCCCGCGAGATAGATGGAGCGCGTCTCCGGACGGACCTGGGCCTGCAGCCAGCCCGCGAACCCGTTGACGATGCGCTGCTTCGTGTCGCTGTCGTCCAGGTGGTTGAAGTTGCTGTCATTGACCAGGGCCAGCCAGGTCTTCCCTCGAGGAAACCATCCCAGGGTGTCCAGCTTCATCGCCAGTGAGCGGCCGTCCAGGCTCACGTTGGGGCAGGAGACGCTGTCGCAGGATGCGTCCCAGTTCGACGACTGTCCCGTGACGCCACTGGAGTGGCCGCTGCTCGAAATCTTCTGGCCCGCCGACATGACGACGAGCGCTTCGCGCACCCCAGGTGCATCCGCCTCCGCGATGCGGATGTCGTGGAGCGTGCCGTCGGAGGCACCCGCCGCGCGGAAGTGCTCGAAGCCGGCCGCCGCCTGATAGGCGCCCGAGGCGTTCTTGTAGACGACGCGCCGCGACACCACCGTCCTACTGGCGCCGCTGGGATAGGCCAGTGCCTGGGACTGGGCCTCCAGCGCGCCGTCGGATTCCAAAGGGCCGCCACAGCCCGCGAGGACGCCTCCGAACAGCAAGACGCGATTCATCCAGGAGAAGACACGACGAGAAATCCCTGGGGTGAGAACCATGTGTTGCACCGCCTCCTGGAAGGGTATGAAGTGAGTCTTTCATATCTTTCAAGGTCGGCAGAGAATGCTTCGAAGTCCTTCGAGAGAACGACGTGGGGCAGGTCGCCCGGGTGCTCGTGCGGCGCGCTGCGTCGCCGTGTCGTTGGGCCTGTTGCTCGCCTTCGCGTCCACGGGGGCGCGCGCGGATGGGCTGTCCGTCATTCCCTACGGCGACAACTGCTGGGGCACGGGGACGGACGCGGACCGGGATGGCCTGAATGACGACTGTGAGCAGCAGGTCGCGCGCTGGTTCATGCCGCTGTTCTGGTTCGACACGGGAGAGAGTGGCTACGAGCGCCGTCCCTACTTCGCGGTGAAGAGCGAGGGCTTCGCGACGCGGACGCTGCGCATCTTCTATCTGGACACCTTCTTCGAGGACACGGGCGTCACCACCGGCCACGACGGCGACCCCGAGTTCCAGATCTTCGAGGTCCATTACTCCGGGGGCCGCTGGTATCTCGACTGGGTCTATCTGTCGGCGCACCGCAAGAGCGTGTGTGAGTCGTCCGCCTGGTATTCGTACGAGCAGCTCGAATACGACACGCGCGACACACGCAATGCCTACCGTGGCTGGCCCGTGCTGTACGTCGCCGAGGACAAACACGCGACATACAACAACCTCGCCACCTGTGACAGCGGGTGCTTTGCCCAGGATTACTGCAGTCGCCACGTGGCCCAGTACCTGGACACGGCGTCCGCGCCGCTGGTGTCCCGCAACGTGGGGTCGACAGGGGTTCCTCTCATCAACTCCGTGGTGTTGAACGGAAAGACGGAGCGGTTGCTCGAAGACGTCGACTTCAAGGGCTGGGATGACCAGTGGTACCGGCCGAACTCGAAGGGGTCCTTCCGGCACCTCAACGACTTCGGTTTCTAGCGCCACGCGGAAGCCGACGTATGTCGCTCGAACCTCTTCGAGTCCGCTCTCGGACGCGCGTGGCCGTCGTCACGGGCGTCGCCGTGCTGCTGCTGGCCCTGGCGGTGGTGCTCCCCGCGCGTGACGGTGGGGTGGGGGAGGTCCGGCGCCCGGAGACGGCGGTGCCGGAGGTTCCGAGCGCGCCGGTGGTGGCACCTCGGTCTCCCGAGGTCCGTGAAGCGCGTGCGGCTTCGGCGCCCATTCCCGCCAATGTCTCCGGAGAGGCCTTGTCGACGGCGCTGAACGAGGAGCGGGTGGTGCTCGCCTCCAGCACCTTCATCGAGCACCTGGAGATGGACCGGCCCTGGGCTTGTGCGGGTGGGCAGGTCTCCCTTGCGGGCAGGGTGGGGGGCGCGCCGGAGTCAGGTGCCCTCTACCGCTGGGTGTGGCCGGGAAGGGATGCGGCGGCGGAGCTGCATCCAGGGGCTCGACTCCAGTGGCGCGCGCCCGCCGAGCCGGGCACCTATTTCGTGCGCTTCCAGGTGTGCAAGGACCTGGGCGGACGGCGTGTGGGCGTCCTGGCCGAGGAGCTGCTCCAAATCGAGGTCCGTGACTGTGACGACGACGGCGCCGCGCGAGAGGAGGGCCAGCTGCGGGTCGACGTCATCCAGCGCGCCAATGGGGCCTTCCTCTTTCGTGCCGTCTCGGCGGAGTCCGAGTCGCTGTCAGGTCATGCCTGGGACTTCGGTGACGGCAACACCGCGTTCACGTCGGGGCCCGAAGTCACGCATGCCTATGACACCCGTGCGCAGGACGTCCGGACCTTCACGGTGAGGCTCCTGGCCGGGCGGGGCGAAGGGGCCGCGCTGAGCGCCACCGCCTTCGTGAGTGCGCGCGGGCAGCCGCCTTCCAAGGAGCCGCTGCCGGCGACGCTCGCGTTGTCACGCGCTCGTGCGGACGCGGAGGAGTGGCGGAGCGAGGTGTCCGTCGAAGTCCCGGAGCCAGGCGTCGTCACCTGGGAGCGTGTGGAGCGCTCGATGATTCACTGGAACGACCAGGTGGATGCCTACACGCTCGCGTGGCGCGAGGTCATCACGGTGGAGGAGGAGGCGGGCCGTGGTGGCCTCCGGGGCTTCGTCACGGTGCGCCCATCCGAGCTGGCGGTGACCGTGAAACGGGTCGTCGATGTCCTTCACGGACGCGACGAAGGTGGCAGGGCGGTCTCCTTGTCGTGGGCCTCCTTCAAACGAGAGGCCGCGCCCGTGACGTCCCCCGTCGAGGCCCAACTCCCCCTCAAGTAGCGGACAGCATACGCGTTGTCCCGTAGGCGTGTTTGTCGATGCGGGCCAATGCATGGCATTCGCTTGCCCGCAGAGTGCGGGTGGTGGGCTTGTCTGGGAGTGATGTCGCATTCGACCTGAGTCCAATTGGCTTGAGATGCACCTCCTGGACATGTTGCCAATGACAGGGTGTGAACACGAAAGGCTGGACTCGATGGCGAATCTACTCGACCTCATTGGGGAATCCGCGCCGTATGTCCATGTCTACGACCTGGTCGTGGACAATGGCGTGCTGCACAGTCGCTTCAAGCCGGAGCAGCAGCGATACGGCGAAACGACGTTGATGAGCTGTTCGGAGGCGCTTCGCACTCTGGCGGTCCACGGGGTGCTGACCTGTGCCGCGGCGAATCCCAGTCAGGGCAGGCACTACTATCTCGCCGCCAGGGCGGACCTCCAGGTGCTCCCCATCCAGGCGACCACGTCGGGCTCCTTTCACTGTGTGGGGCGCGTGGAGCGGATTGAACAGCGCAAGCAGTTTCCCTACTTCAAGGCGACCACGACGTGCTTCACGGAGGATGGCGAGCGCTACGCGGTCATGGATGGGGAGTGCATTGCCCTCCCCGAGGCGGCGTTCGTGGCCATCAAGGGGGCTGATGCCTCACCAGTGGGCGTGCGGGCTCCTGGCCAGCCCAGCCCCTACAGGGACCCCGTGAGACCGATGAAGCTGGAATGGACGAAGCCCGGTGAGGTGCTGCGGGCCGAACTGGAGGGGTTTCCCCGCGAGGACTTCGTTGGCCACTTCGATGTGCGGGCGCTGTGTCCCTTGTCCCTCCTGGCGGGGAATGCGTTCTCACTGCTGCGTCACTTCCCTGGCTTCGATGCCTATCGAATCAGCAAGTGTCTGGCCACCTGCAAGGACGTGCCGCTCCCGGGGGAGCCCATGCTGTTCAACTGCATCGCCGAAGCGGCCGGCCAATTCAAGCTCATCGCGGAGAATGGCCAGGGCAAGCACCTGGCTGCATTTCATCTCGAGGCGCGACCCGACTCGCATGGATGAGGCGCCGCTGAATCAGCCCGCATGGCCGTTCAACCTTCCCCGCAGGAGATGAACCGATGCTCAAGGATGGACTTGTCGGCACCTGGCAGCTCGTATCCCTGGCGAGCCTCCTCCCCGATGGCAGCAGGGCCCATCCTTTCGGGCATCAGCTCTTGGGGATGTTGATGTATGACAAACATGGAAACATGTCGGTGCAGTTGATGCGGGGCGACCGCGCCCGCTTCCAGTCCGCGGACCTGCTGGGGAGCCAGGAGAAGGAAGCGAAGGCCGCGCTGGACGGAGCCGCCGTGTACTTCGGGACCTACGAGGTCGACGAGGAGACGGACACGGTCTCTCACCACATCCAGGGCAGCCTCTTTCCGAACTGGATGGGGACTGTGCAGCGACGCAAGGCCGTCCTGGATGGCCATCGGCTCTTCCTGCGCACCGAGCCTCTCGCGTTTGGGGGCAGCCAGGCCGTGGTCGTCCTGGAATGGCGCAGGTTGACGCCCTCGTCCACCTGAGCCCCGTGGCGGCGGAGCCCCAGGGATTCTTGCCCTGGCGGCTTTGTCGTCGCGTGAGCCTGGATATGTTTCACGCGGGGAGAACAAGACTGGCTCGAAATCCAGTTGCTCCTGTGATAGATGCGTTCGGCGATACCTTCACTGGATGGGAGCCGAAAAATGTTCAAGCAGCCCGCGAAGTTGGCTTGTGTCGTCGCGCTGGTCCTGAGTGGTTGTGGTGGTGCACCCGAGGAGTTGTCCGTGGACGGGTCGGAGGTCATCGAGTCGACCGAGCAGGCCCTCATCTGGGCGTGTGACGGGACGCGCGCCTTCAACCGCTACTGGTACGTGAACAACATCGAGGTCGGCCGCGAGTACTGCGACTGCCCCGATATCCTCAACAAGTTCGGCGAGCAGCGGGGCCGCTACACCCAGGAGCGCATCGCCTACTGCGCTCCTTGAGCCGGCGCGCCGCGCTCCTTCCGCTGTGCCTGCTCCTGCTCGCGTGTCACGCCGAGCAGGAGCCCGTCACGCCGCCCCTCGCGGGAGACTCCTGCTACGAGCACGTCCGGCGTCTCGCCGCGCATGACCCGTGCTCTCCAGCCGGGTACGCTTGCGGGATGACTCGCGCCTGGGTCACCGAGGTGTTTGAGGGCCTCGAACGACAGTCTTCCGAATACAAGTTCGACGACGGTATCGACGGCTCCAGGGCCGGCTACCGGGTCGTCCATGGCGACGAACTCCAAGGGGTCTTCCAGCACCACGCGGGACGCGACGAGACGGTCATCTACCGCGCGCGTCACACGGGCACGGAGGACCATGTCGTCACCATCGAGCAGCTTCCGCGCGGGCAGGGCTATCGCATCTACCCCTGGACCCGCCACCCCTGAAGTGCGTGGGTGTAACCGCTTTCATGCTCGCGCCGTAGGAGAGGTCTCTCCGTCCCTGAGGAGCACCTCCATGTCCGGTACCAAGGTCGCCGCGAAGGTCCTCGCCAAGCCGTTCTTGTCCTCGCCGAAGGCCGAGTTGGCGAAGCCGAAGCCGGTCCTCCCTCAGGCCGCGAAGCCGGCGAGTTCCTTCGCGCGAGACTCCTTTGATGTGGCGCAGCGGAGGCCTGGCCCGGACCTGACGGGCGCGCCTCGCGCGAAATCGAGCGCGACCCCGCCGACCGTCAGCGAGGACAGGTCCGGACGGACGGTGGTGAATCTTGGCGCGGGGGACGACACGGCGACCGTCTCCCAGGGCCCCAAGGGCGGGCTGACCATCACCAGCGGGAGCTCGACCATCCAGCTCACGGCGGAGCAGGCCGAGAATGTGGTCATCAAGGGCGGCGACGGAAACGACAAGATTACCGTGGACGTCAACGTGACGACGGGCGTGGCCATCCATGGCGGAAAGGGAGATGACTATCTCCAGGGTGGCTCGGGTGATGACTCCATCCGGGGCGGAGATGGCCGGGACGTGGTGTATGGCCTGGGCGGCAATGATGCCGTGAGCGGCGGGGCGGGGCGGGACTACCTGGATGGCGGCCGTGGCGATGACAGCCTCAAGGGCGACTCTGGCAAGGACCAGGTGATTGGCGGGCGGGGCAATGACACGCTGGCCGGCGGTTCGGGGAGCGATGTGCTCGCGGGAGGGGCCGGCAAGGATGCCATTGACGGCGGCTCCGGGCGCGATGAGGTCTATTCGCAGAAGAACGACACCGTGGCGCGCTCGCGCCAGGACACCGTCACCACGGTGGACCTGAGCGAGGACGTGGGCACGTCGGTGACGGTGAAGGGGGATGCGAACTTCCAGGCGCGTGTGCAGTCGGACCTGGAGGCGTTGGAATCCCTCCCGGTGGGACGGGAGCTGCTCTCGGGGCTGGATGCCAGTGGCAGGTCGACCACCATCCGGGAGACCTCGGGTGGAGATTCGGCCTCTCCGACCAACGACGACGACTCGTGGTTGAGGCCCGATGGGACGCCGGGGCCGGGCTCGGACGCGACCATCAAATACAATCCCACCGACACGGAGTACTACGAGGGGGACGAGTCCTGGCAGGTGAAGCCCCCCGTCACCACGCTCTTCCATGAGCTGGTGCATGGCTACAACTACGCCACGGGGACGCGCGCACCGGGAGAGACGGACGGCGTGAACAACCGCGAGCTGGCCGCGGTGGGGCTGCCCTATGACCACGACGGCGACGCCAGCACGCCCGACATCCGGCCCTCGCACCCCACCGAGAACAAGCTCAGGGAGCAGCTCGGGCTGACGCCCCGCCCGGAGTACTGACGGGCGAGGCGTCACGCGGAGGAGGCCGTGGCTCAGGGCACGAGGCTGACCTCGTAGCCCACGTCCACGTTGAAGATCTCCGGTTGGCACGAGAAGTTCGGACTGCGAACCGTCGCCTTCCAGCAGAGCTGAGCTCCTCTGGAGGGCGAGAGGTCCACCACCGCCTCGCTCTGCCCGAACGCGAACGGCACGCCCAGCCAGGTCGGCGCGGGATTCGATTGGCAGCCCCCTTCACCGCACAGCCTGCAGTCCGAGGCGACGGAGTAGGAGTAGGAGATCTCCGCTTCCGATGGAGAGGACTGGCACTCCGTGGGGAAGCGGTCGTCCTTGCGAACGCGCACGCGTGAAATGGCGCAGTGGGGCGCCGCGGTCTCGCTGATGACCGTCGAGCGTGGCGGGGAGTTCGGGGCCGGGCTCGGGGGCCTGCCCGGAGCAACTCATCAGCAACACCAGACACAGCAGCCCACTCCAAGGACGCAATGCACCCTGGCTGCCACGCATCATGGACTCCCCCTGTGGGGCGCACGGGCGACCCGGGCCGCAACGAATCATCATTGGGCCATCCCTGACAACTGGCCCCAGGGGCCTGTCCGTTCAACCGCCTCCTTATTCCTGCGCCGGGCCCCCAAAGGCATCCTCGGATTCGAACCGTTGGAGCAGGTCGGCGCTCTCTTCAATGAGCGCGTCGGCGATGCTCGCGCGCTGTTCCTCGGGCCCCCGCGCGTAGCGCGTCAGCTTCTCTCCGATGTCGACCAGTCCCGCCATGCGGGAGGCGGGCGGTGGGCTCCAGGTCCGTCCGGTCAAGCTCCCCACCCCGCGGCAGAAAGCGCCGAGGTGGTAGCTGGTTCCGTCCAGATAGACATGGGCCTTGGGCGGGAAGCGCGTCCTGAGGAGCGCGACGTTCCAGAGTCGCTTCAGGGCCTCGAGCAGTGGAGGCTCGATGGGCGCGCTGACCACCTCGACCGAAGGCAAGGCCCGCGTTCCTCCCGTGTCTCGCGAAGCGTCTCTCACGATGGGCCAGAGCATCGACTCCATCCGGGTCGCGATGACGCGAGGACCGGGCCACTTCTCGTGGATGTAGACCGCCTCCTCGGGAGTAAACGAAGGCATCCTCACCAGGAGCAGCGTCCAGGAGGTGTTCGGAATCAGGAGGCGCGCGAGCTCCGATTCATAGGACGATGATGAAGTCTGGGAGAAGGACCCGGGTTCAGGTCGCAGATGGTCGGTCATGGCGTCGCTCCTTGGGTGTCGGTGGGGAATGCGCCCGTCCGGACGCATCCCTGGACGTACCCATGACATCAGCGCGGTGAGCGCTGGCGCGCGAGGACCTGGGCCTTGCCTCGTGCCGTGGAGCCCGTGGAGCGCACCAGCTCGCGCAGCGCCGAGGGAGGAATGTCGTTGTACTTGCGAAACGTCCGCGAGAAGTGCGCCTGGTCGGAGAAGCCCGTACAGAACGCGACGTCCGTGAGCGTCAGCCCCGAATCTCCCAGCAGCGCATGCGCGGCGTCGACCCGGGAGCGTTGCAGCATCTCCGAGAACGTCGTGCCTTCCTGCCGCAAGGCGCGTTGAAGCGTGCGACGGGACAGGGTGAGGCGCCGCGCGCTCTCCTCGAGTGTCCAGGGATGCAGCAGGTCTTCGCCCATGAGCTTCTGGAGCCGGCCGCGAACCTCCTGTGGCTCCGCCGTCCCCGGCGCCTCGCTGGCGGGTGGGGGGGCCTGTCGGGTGGGCTTCCACGAGAAGGTCGCCAGGTCCGTCACCTCCGGCAGCGTCCTGGGGCCGGCGCGTGAGGCCCCACCGTGGATGACGACGGACTCGAGGGACACGGTCAGCCCCGTGAAGCCCGCGGTCTCCAGGATGGCGACGAGGACGCCCCAGATGAACAGGTCGTTGACGACGCGAATCTTCCCGCCGTCGATGGCCACGTGTCGCAGCGTCATTCGCGCACGGGCCTGGTCATGCTCGACGAGCCGCGTACGGTGCCGGGAGTGCATGAAGCGCTCGAGCGTGCTCCATCGTTCCACGGTGTGTCGGGGCGTCTGCCCCGCGCCCAGGGCTCGCAAGACGGGGTGCGATGAGAGCGTCCGAAGCTCGCGGCCCAGCTCCAACACCGGGCGCCACCCATGGGCATCCATGACGGCCTGGAGGATGTCGACCTTGTCCCGCCCCTGCGTGGCGATCTCCGGGTAGTCACGAGCGACGGCCGCCTTCAGCACGGCGCTCAGGGCCGGGCTCGTCATGACGCCTTGGTCCTCCATCGTCAGCCGCCCCAAGTCATGGAGAAGTGTCCGGAGCCGCGCTCGACGCCAGCTCGCACCGCCCCGCGTTGCGCCAGTCACTGAGCGCGGCGAGGAAGAGCGTGTTGAAGTCCGCGCCGGAGAAGGGGTTCTGGCTGGTCACCAGGTTGCAATCGCGCACGGCGCGCGAGCGGCCCGGGAACGCCGTCTCATGGTGATAGCCGGCGTCGTCGAGTTGCTCTCCGATGCCTCGGACCTGTGCGCGTGCGCCCATGACGAACGTCTCGATGTACCACTCTTCGAAGCCGGACACGGAGGTGACGCGCCGCCCCGCGAAGGGGCTCTGCCCGGCCGGCAGGCGCGAGAGGAGCGCGGGCGCATGGCAGACGAGCCCCACGGGACGGGCTGTGGCCCCGAAGTCGACGAGCAGTCCGTGCAGGTCCGTGTCGTGGAGCAGGTCCACCATGACGCCCTGTCCTCCCGGCACGAGGATGGCCTGAAACGCCTCCGCGCGCGTGCGGACCTCGGACAGCGGGAGCGGCGCGAGCAGTTCGGGGAGCTTCGCCACCAGGGCCTGCGCTTCGGCGAGCGCCTCGGGTCGTTCCTTCCAGTACGACGGCTTCTGTCCCTCCGGGTCGAACGCGGGCGTCCGTCCCCCCGGCGTCGCGAGCACCACCGTGTAGCCCGCGTCGACGAGCGCCCGATAGGGTTCGTAGAACTCGTTCAAGAACACCCCTGTCTGACGCCTGGAGCCGTCCGCGAGCTGCTGCTCGGACGCGGCGGAGAGGACCATCAGCACCGTCCCAGGTGCGCGGACCTCTGCTTGAGAGAGTGGGGTGGAGGGAAAGACGAGGTGGCGGGTGGGCGTCGTCGCGCAGCCACACGCACCGCCGACGACCGCGAGCGAGAGGATTGCGAGCCACGACGTCGAGGTCCTTCCAACGCGGAAGGCGGGAGTCTGGATTGGGCCGGGCGCTGCCATGCGGGTCCTCCTGGTGACAACTTCATCGCCAGGGTAGGAGCGCGAAAGCGCGCGGGCTTGAACGAATGCGCCAATCCGCGGCCTGCCTCAGCCGTGGAAGGACTTGAAGTAGTTCGCCATGATGGCCGGGTGGTCTGAATAGAACTTCCCATCCAGCGTTCGGGACAGCGACACCGTGTCTTCGCCTCTCAGGTTCATGGCTTCGGTTTCAACCTGGTCGGTGTTGGCGATCAACCCACCCATGTAGTTGTTCTGTGAATTGGTATTGGAATGCGACAGGGTGTAGGTGGGCTTGACGGTGTTGTCCGCGAGCGTCGTGAAGTTGAACTGATTCGGGAAGAACCCTCCGTTCAGCTCGAATGAGTCCATGTTCAGGTCACCTAGCAGCGCGTCGATATCGTTCTGGCGCGCGAACTCGCCTACCGCCGCAAGGGCCTGCTGCTTCTTGGTGTCGGACGTGAAGCCCGTGTATCCGGCATCCAGGTGGACGCCAGCGATATCGATATGGACCTGGAACTCGGGACTGATCTTCTGGACGCAGAGCCACTTCTCCTTGTGTTTGACGCCTTGTCGGAAGAGGACCTTCGCGTCGTACAGGACATGTGACATGAACTTCTCGTCCACCAGGGCGTAGGCGGCAATCTCGTTCTTCGCGTCGACGCCGGCGTCGGGACCGAGGATGTCCTTGATGCTGCCGATCTTCCGGTACCTGAGCTCCGGGCAGGGCTGAAGGACCTTGGGGAATGGGGCGTCCTTGAGCTCCTCCGAGAGGAAGATGACCTCGGGACAGAGCCTGCTCAACTGGACATGCAGGTCGATGGGACTGGCGGCATGGACCCGCTTCCATTCCGACGAGTTCGTGCAGGCCATGATGTGCTTGAGGACGATGTTGTCGTAGCTGCCCTCGATCTGCGTGGGCGTCATGGGAGTCGACCTGGCCTCGAAGACCTGCTGACCGGGATAGACACTGGTGTTGAGGGAGGAGAGGGCCCTGGAGGTCGTCGGAGCCGACGTCGATGCGAAGTGGTTGTCTCGCTGGGGGATGAAGTCCGCCTGGAAGGTCCCTTTCTTCGCATTGGTTTTGTAGAAGTTGTTCCCCGCGTCGAAGGGGATGAAGAGCGTCATGCATTGCAGTCGCATGACGCTGGGCGGGAGATACGGCGCCGTGTCGTCGACGGTGGTGGGCTCCTCAATCATCCCCTGCCCGGAGCCCGACCCCGAGACCTCTGACAACGTCATGGCGGACTGGGTGCGCCGGAGCGTGTGCCGGGTCTTCGAGATGCCGCTGACCCGCATGTCGACCTTCTGGACCCGTTGCTTGTGGTGATCGAGCTTGTTGTCCCCGTATTTGAACTTGCCCTTCGTGGGTTGGCCCCGGGCGACGAGGCGGATGCATCTCCTGCACATCTTCTTGCTCTCGAACTCGAAGACGAAGGTGTTCTCATGACACCTTTTGCACTTGATGATCATGCGGGCTCACAATCGTCGAGCGTGGGGGAGCCCCGTGCCCGGGTGGGTGCGTCACGGAAGCCTCGATTGCAGCCACCGTGCCGGGAGTCCGCCAGGGCCACGCTTTGAGCGGTGTCGCTCGTGGGGTGTCGGCAAGACCCCCGTGTCCCAGCAGGCCGCGTTCGACTTGGACGCGGACGCGTCCTGGAGGTACGCGAGTCAGGACGTGGAGGGGCGCGGCCGTTCTCCTCGGGGGGAAGTGCCCCATTTCGGGCGCCTTCCCCGGAAGGAGCTCCGACCATGCCGCCGCTCTCGTTCTGGCGTCTCGTGTTGTCCTGTCTGACGCTGCTGGCCACCTCGGGCTGTATGACGGGCCCTCACAATGGAACCACCACCGGGGACTCGGTGATTGGAGAGACGTTCCTGTTCGAGGGCTACTACCCCGAGCCGAGCACGCCCATCTCCCTCCAGGTCTTGAGGGCCCCGGACCTGGACCCGGCGGTGGAGTCCCACTGGCAGCAGTTCGCCACGGCCATCACCACCACCAGGCCCACCCACGTCAACCGGCCCGAGCCCCTCTTCCACTGGAGTGTCACGGCCGCGCCCCCCCGTCCATGGTGGGCCTTGCCTGCTATGTGAAGAACTACGGGGTGCTCAATGGCCAGCCGGTCTTCGGCGGCAGCTCCGCGTCCGCCCTTCAGGACGCCGTGGCCCGGACGAACTCGTTCGCCACCGTGGCCATGACCTTCACGCCTCCGGCTGGCTCCCCCAACAGCGTGAAGTTCATGGTCTACGACGCCGCGGGCTTCCTGACGCCCGCGGCGCAGCTCGACAACACCGGGTTCAACACCTTCGTGCCCGGCAACTGTCTGTCCTGCCATGGCATCAAGGCGAACTACAACGCGGCCACCAACTCCGTGGTGGGACAGGCGCAGTTCCTCCCGTTCGATGTCTTCAGCTTCCGCTACTCCACGGCGGCGGGTTTCACCCACGCGGCCCAGGCGGACGCCCTGCGGCGCCTCAACCACCTGGTGACCCTGACGGGCCCCACCGACGGCATCCGTGAGTTCATCGAGGGCACCTACGCGCCCAAGCCCGTCTGGGATGTGACGGCCGTGGCCAATGACACCTACGTGCCTCCGAACTGGAAGAACACCAAGCAGAAGGGGCTGGGGCTCTATCGGGGCGTCGTGAAGCCCTACTGCCGCACCTGCCACATGTCCTCCACGGACCCCAACCTGGACTTCCTGGACCAGGCTGACTTCAATTCCAACTCAGGGGCCATCAAGGTGGATGTGTGTGGAGTGGGCCACTCCATGCCCAACGCGGAGCACGTCATGAAGAAGTTCTGGAACAGCGGTGCCCGCGCCTATCTGGACATGGGGCTGGACATGCAATCTCCCTGCGGCCCCTGAGAGGTGGGGCGCTGGAGCGGCTACCTCCTCGCCACGAACCTCAACGACTCCATCGAGCGGTACAACCCTGCCACCAACACCTGGACGAACCTCGGCCAGCCCTGAGCGGCCGTGAGCAGTCGAGGGGCTGGGGACCTGAGTCCTCAGCCCCTCAACTGCTCACAAAAGCAAGACGTCGCGCCTCCTGCTACTTGATGCAGAGGGTGGTGTTGCTCAGTATGTCCGTCCGCTGGACCCAGCGGACCGTCTCGCAGGACTCGCCAGACCCGCAGGCGTCATCGTCCTGGCAGCGGCGGTGACACTTGCGGTCGCCCGTCTCCTGCTGGCACAGCGACTCCCCGTTCGAGGCGGGCGGGCCACAGACCTGGCTGACGTAGCAAACCTCCTCGGCGCTCGCGCACTTGTCGGTGAACGAGCAGGCCGCGAGCGAGGACTTCGGGACGTCGGACCCGCAGCCAGGGGTGAACATGAGGCAGAGCAAGCTCAGAACAGTCAGTCGCATGGGGGACTCGGAGAAGAAGGGGTCCACGAGAATACGTCAGGCGAAGGTGAAACGGGCACCTTCTCCTCCCGTTTCGCGTGCTACCGCAAGTCTTCCAGCAACGCTGTCTGAAGCGCCTTCCTGTTCTCCGGGAAGCCCTGGTTGGGGTAGGGCCGGGCCCCGGTGAGGAGCGGCTCGAACTTCTGATACATGGGGTCGGAGCGCGCGGGCTCCTGCTGGTAGAAGGCGCGGTTGGCCTGGAGCAGGTAGCGCGGCGAGGTGCCCGCGGGAGCGTCCTCGCTGAAGGCAATCAGCCGGCGAACCTCGGGGTCGCTCATGAACTCGGTGAAGGCGTGGGCATCCTGTGCGCAAGTCCCGGTGCAGTTCGCGTTGAGCACCAGCGCGTCCACGAAGACCGCCGGAGCCGAGCCGGTGCCGAGCGGCACGGAGATGACCTGCGGGAGCGGCTGGGAGGGCCGGGCCTGGCGAATGAAGAACAGCCGCTCGGTGTAGCCCATGAAGCCATTGGCCTGCTCTGTCGCGAAGGCCTCTTCCGCCACGGTGTTCGAGTCGTAGGTGCCATCCAGACACGGATTGATACCCTGCTCGAGCGCGCAGCTGTCGACGACTGTCTTGAAGGACGCCACGGACGGCGAGTCCAGCGGCAGGGTGATGGCGCTCGCGAGCGCTGAGCCAGGATGCGTGTCCGCCCAGGCGTCCAGGTACGAGGAGGGCAGCGTCCAGCTCCCGTCGAAGTTCACGGCGAGCGGGCGCTTGCCGGGGGACACATCGCCCAGAATCTGGACGAGCGACGCTCCATCCGTGGCCGTCTGGAGTTGGGGGCTGCGCGAATAGACGACGTAGGTGCACAGATAGGTGGGGACGCCATAGTCCTCACCGGAGATGCGCACGGCCTCCTCGGCGGCGGGATGTGAGACGCCCGGCTGCACGGGGACTGGCTGAATCCAGCCCTTCGACGCGAGCGAGCCGAGAATCAACGTGTCCACCTCCACCACCTGGGCGGCGCCCGTGCCCTGACCGAGGAGCTGGTTCAGCGCGCCGCCTTCATCCAGGTCATAGAGGTCCAGTTGTGAGTCGAACACGATGTCCAGGTCGATGTCCGAGTTCGCCCGCTCGAAGTCTGCTTCGAGCCGCTGCTTGAGGCTCGCGAAGCCATCTCCGGCGGCGTCTGGGATGTAGGGGAAGAGGACGGCCTTCAGCGGACGAGGCGGGGTGGGCGTGGGGTCGGGTGATTCCGAGCACGCACCGAGGACGAGGACGACAGGACAGAGCAGGGCTCTCCAATGCATGGCGTGGCTTCCTTTGGGCGCTGTGAGGGAGAGATCAGAGCGCGACTTCCACACCGAGGCCAGGGGCTATCGACCAGAGCGTCTTCCGGTTGGTGGACCCCGGGTACCACTCACCGACGAGCTGGACGCGGAACCGCTCCAGGAAGGCCATACCCGCCAGGGCCTGGACGACGGGGCGCGAGCAGGCCGTCACCCGGCTGGCACCGCGGTCCTCGCAGTCGGTGGTCCCATAGTTGTCATTGGCGCTGAACATCCACCCGCCACGCAGTCCGAAGCGGCTCTGCGCGAGGAAGGACTGGTCCGTGCGGGGCCGGTACTCGAGTCCTCCCACGAGGGCCACCGAGAAGGACTCGCCTCCTCCCGACGAGAAGACGTCCTCGAGGCCCCGGAAGCCGACGGCGCTCGCGAACCGGAGGCCCGTGGGGAGCCTCGACGCGAAGGCCCCCAGGCTCAGGCCGACCTCGCTCTGCGTGGGGCCCATGGTGAAATGCATCACGGTGTCCGGCGGAGCGAAGGCCACGCTGTCCGCGGCGAGCTTGCCCGCGAAGCCGACCACCTGCTTGTCGGCGCCGGGCTGCGCGGACGTGAGTCGGTGGAGGGCCCGCCCGATGGACTCCCGGATGCGCACGATGGCGAGGTCTCCACGCCCCGGCTCCACGCCGAGGTCGCGAAACTGGAACCCATAGGCACCCAGCAGCCGCATCGAGTAGTCCAGCTCCGGCTCCGTGGCGCCCTTCTTCCAGTCCGGCCAGCGGTTCGGCGCGATGCCGGGGACGTGGGGCGGAGGCTGCCCCGCCATGGCGCGGTCGCAGTGCGGGTTGCGCCAGGTTGTACCCTCGGCTTGCTTCCGGGCGGTGCTGCACGCGAAGTAGAGCTGGTCCAGGGACACCTGCAAAAGCGCGCGGAAGTCCGCCATGGCGTCACCCTGGCAGGCCCGCGTGGCGTCCGAGGCTCCGTCATAGACGGCGCGCATGCAGGTGAACGGCGCCCACCCGCCGGGCTCCTCCGTCGGCTCGCCAAGAGGGTCCGCGAAGCGCGCCGTGCCGGCGCTCACGTCCTCCAGCATCCTGCGGGCGTCGTACATGCCCAGGTAGAAGTCGAACGTGCGGAACTCGGTCTCGAAGAAGCCGAGGAAGGCGAAGAGGGGCGCGCTCGCGGCGGGGAAGTGCCGACGTGGCACGACGAGGTGCCTGGCGATTTCGGGCTCCTCTTCGAGCAGCATGGAGAGTTCCTTCGAGCGCGCCGTGTCCACGAGGGCGGCGACGAGCCCGGCCAACTCGGCCGGCAGGGACTCCGCCTCGGCCTGGGACTCGGCGGGAAGCTGGACGGGGTACTCGGTGGCATCGGGGTCGACGAACGCGAAGGCGATGCCCTTCGGGGTGTCGCGCACCCCCGGCGTGGGGACGTCGCGCCACTTCAGCTTGCCGTCGACAGGCCGCAGCCCGTCGCGCGCGAGCCCCACGGCCAGCCGCAGCGGCGCATTGTCGAAGATGCCTCCGTCGATGAACCGGGCGGTCTTCGCCTCCGACAGCGGGCAGACCGCGGGCGTGGTGGTGGACGAGCTCGACTCGCAGGTGGGCAGTGAGTGCGGAGGGAAGGCCACCGGGAACGACATGGAGGCGAGGATGAGGTTTCGCAGGTGCTCGAAGGGGATTTCGCCCTGGGCATCGGTGACGAGCAGCGGCTCCAGGCGACGACTGCCGGGCGTCGTGTAGTTGGTGGCGCGGGGGGCCTTTCCGGGGCCTCGGCCCTGGATGCGGATGGCGAACTTCTCCTCGATGCGCGGCAGCGACAGGCGCCCATTCGCGGCCCAGAGGACCCGAGGCTCCGCGCGCGTGGTGGACACGCCGAGCACCACGTCGCACGAGGGACTCACTCCCTGGTTCCAGGCCTCTTCGATGCCGGCTGCTCCGCGCTCCAGCCACTCCCGCGAGAACATCCCGAGCGGCGTCGTCGAGGACGGGAGGAAGAGGCGGTCGAACCCGATGGGAATCCAGGTGCGCCAGAACAGCGACTTCTCGGGGGAGGGCGCCTCGACGCCACAGGCGGCCAGCACCGCCAGCAGCGAGTTCAGGCTGCCAGCGGACGCGCCCGTGAGCAGCCGGAGGTCCACGCGCTGACTGCCCCGGGACGAGGCGAGCGCGTAGTACAGGAAGCCCGCTTCATACACACCCAGGGACACGCCTCCGCTCACGGTGAGGGAGACGGCCGAAGGGGGCGCGGCCTCCGGGTCCATCGGCTGTGACTTCGCCGGCGCGGTGGCGAGGAACAGCGCGCACGCGAGGGCGAGCGGAGACAAAGAGAGCGGGAAGCGCATGGAAGGGCGGATGGGCGGGGAGGGCCTGGCGACGGCCGGTGCGGCGCGTGCCTCGCTGGCTGCGACGGAACCCATGGCCCGGCAACGTAGACCCGCCCTGTCCCGGGCGCATCTGGCTTCCTGACGGGGTGCCACATCGTCGACTCCACTGGCGCGAAGGGATGTTGCGCCAGCGGAGGTCGTTCCATCAGCGGCGGCTCATGACCGCTCACGTGTTCGACGGGACACCGGCCTGCTGGAGCTCAAACCCGGACGGGTTCGCGCTCCAGCAGGAGTCCTCCGGTCGGAGGATTAGTAGCGGTAGGTGTCCTGCTTGTACGGACCGCTCTTCTCCACGCCGATGTACGAGGCCTGCTCCGGGGTCAGCTCGGTGAGCTGCGCGTTGAGCTTCCGGAGCTGCAGCCGGGCGACCTTCTCATCCAGGTGCTTGGGCAGCACGTACACCTTGCCCACCTGGTACTTGTCGCTGTGCGAGTACAGCTCGATCTGCGCGATGGTCTGGTTCGCGAACGAGCTGGACATCACGTAGCTGGGGTGACCGGTGCCGCAGCCCAGGTTCACCAACCGGCCCTTGGCGAGCAGGATGATGCGCTTGTTGTCCGGGAAGATGACGTGGTCGACCTGCGGCTTGATCTCCTCCCACTGGTACTTCTCCAGGGAGGCGACCTCGATTTCATTGTCGAAGTGGCCGATGTTGCAGACGATGGCCTGGTCCTTCATCTTCGCCATGTGGTCGTGGGTGATGACGCTCTTGTTGCCCGTCGCGGTGACGAAGATGTCCGCCTTGTCCGCGGCGTAGTCCATGGTGACGACGCGGTAGCCTTCCATGGCGGCCTGGAGCGCGCAGATGGGGTCGATTTCGGTGACCCACACCTGGGCGGACAGCGCGCGCAGCGCCTGCGCGGAGCCCTTGCCCACGTCTCCGTAGCCGGCGACGACGGCGATCTTCCCGGCCACCATCACGTCCGTGGCGCGCTTGATGCCGTCCACCAGCGACTCGCGGCAGCCGTACAGGTTGTCGAACTTGCTCTTCGTCACGCTGTCGTTGACGTTGATGGCGCGGAACAGGAGGGTGCCCTTCACGGACATCTCCTGGAGGCGGTGCACGCCCGTCGTCGTCTCCTCGGTGACGCCGAGGATCTTCGCCGCCTTGCGCGAGTACCAGGTCGAGTCCTGGGCCAGCTTCGCCTTGATGGAGGCGTACAGCTCGCGCTCCTCCTCGCTCTGGGGCGAGGCGAGGACGCTCGCGTCCTTCTCCGCGCGCTTGCCCAGGTGCATCAGCAGCGTCGCGTCACCACCGTCGTCCAGAATCATGTTCGGACCCTCGTGGTCGCTGCCCGCGGGGCCGAACTCGAAGATGCGGTGGGTGAAGTCCCAGTACTCCTTCAGCGTCTCGCCCTTGTGGGCGAACACGGGCGTGCCCGCGGCGACGAGCGCGGCGGCGGCGTGGTCCTGCGTGGAGAAGATGTTGCACGACGCCCAGCGCACCTCGGCGCCCAGCGCCTGCAGCGTCTCCACCAGCACCGCCGTCTGGATGGTCATGTGCAACGAGCCCGTGACGCGAGCGCCCTTGAGCGGCTGCTGCTTGGCGTACTCCTCGCGGATGGCCATGAGGGCGGGCATCTCGCTCTCGGCGATCCGGATTTCCTTGCGGCCCCACGCGGCGAGCGACAGGTCGGCGACGGCGTGGTCCTGCTTCTGGGTCTGGGGAATGGCGGTCATGAGAATGGCTCCTGCTGATGGTTGCGAATCGTGCTGGCGAGGACCTGCCGAGCCGCTGAAAGCGGACCCACCCTCGCAAGCAACGCGTCCAGGTGAGTGCCGTTGGGTATTCCGCTTCGAGCCTGGGGCCAGAGGCCTCGCAACACTCCTCGAAGTCGCGGGGAAACTACGAGAAGCCGCCGCGAATTTCAAAGGGAGATTGCCGCCCCGGTGGGCAGGCCGGCGACCTCCTCGCGGCCGCCTTCACTGGAGGGCTCCAGGGGGCTTGAAGGGGCGGGCCCCGCTTCCATGTGGGTGCGTGGACCTCCTGGAATCGTGAGATTCTGGACAGGGCCGCCAGCAGGGAGGCACCATCGCCGCCTCCCAACAACCCCGAGGGGCCGCAATGCCGTCGAAAAGCGCTGGAGCATCTCTGAAGGCCATCAACGAGAACATCCGGGCCGCCTATGCCCGACGCGACCGCTGGGCGGCCCTCGCTCCCGAGGTCTTCGAGGCCCTGAAGGGGCAGATCCAGAAGGCGAACCAGGACGCCGGCCCCAAGTCCGAGGGCACCCTGACGCTCGTCATCGAGCAGGTCCCCCACTGGGATGACTCGCGGGCGTACGAGGTCCGGTTCCTGGGGCACGACATCGGCCTCGTCAAGGGCAACGGCGTTCCCGCCGGGCCGGTGCATGCCCACGGCGCGTCGCTGAAGATCGCCCCGCTGGTGAGCGGCCTGATTGGCGCGAGCTACACCCCGAGCTTCCTCACCGTGGGCGAGGAGCACTACGGCGACGCCAAGCCGGAGCTGGCGCTGCTGGGTGTCTTCGAGCCGGACGAAATCGCGCGCCCCAAGCTGCTCGAGGAGCTGCTCGACAAGACCGCCGCGCGCGCCGCCGTGGACCACTGGGCGAGCGGTGGCACGGTGCGGGCGACGGGGGACTGACCCTCGTCAGCCGTCCTCACGGGCTCCAGGACCGACACGAGGTCCTGGGCGCCCGCGGGGCTTCAGGGCGAGACGACGGGGTAGTGCTTCACCAGGTCCTTCCAGGCGGGCTCGGAGAGCCCCCAGGGACCGCAGATCAGCTGCGTCAGGTGCGGGAAATGGACCCGGTTGCGCGTGAGCGCTTCGGCGCCCCCGTCGGTCAGGATGGCTCCCGTCAGGTCGAGCACCTCGAGCGACTGGACGTGCTTCATGCGGACCAGCTCGCGGCACAACACATCGCCGAAGTGGCAGTTGTGCAGCTCGAGCCGACGGAGGGCGGCAAGTCCCTTCGCCTCGAAGAGGGGCGCCAGGTCCTCGGGGGTCCACGCGATGTACCACTCGTACTGGAAATCGATGTGCAGTCGCTCGAGCTTCGGGAGTCGTGCCTCCCGCAGGAACTGGAGCCCGGTGCCCTTGGGAACGGGCGCGTGCTTCCACTGCGACAGGTCCGAGGGGCCACAGGGTGTGTGCCCCAGCCAGTGAAGTGAGAGCTCACGCAGCTCGGGATGCTCGACGTGCTCGGCGTGAAGCTCCGTCATGGGCAGCACGAGGGTCTGGAGCCTCGGGTACAGGGCCAGCAGGCGCGCGAGCGAGTGCAGCTGGACCCAGCGAATGCGCTCCTTCCCGTTGGGACTGGAGAACTCCAGGGACCACTCACGCAGCGACGGTCGAGCGCCCGCGCGCTCCAAGGCATCGAGGAGCTCTTCCAGCGGATTCGCCCCGAGGCCCGTGAGCTTGATGCCGAGTGACTCGAGCGACGCTGTGTCAGGGGAGGTGAGGGCGATGCTCAGCAGCGCGAGCCCCGCGTCGGGGCGGGTGAAGTCGTGGAGGTCCAACGAGAGCCCGAGCGTCCGCGTGTCCTGGCGTCGACGCTCGAGCGCATCGTCATGGATGTCCTCCCAGGAGTTCTTCCGGTCGATGGTGAGCTGCTCCAGCGACGGAGGGAGGCCGGCTCGACGGATTTCCTCGAGGACGAGGGAGAGTTCTGCTTCAGAGCCTCCAAGGTCCACGCGCAGACTCAAGGCTCGAACGGGCTCCATCCGGATGAGCCGTGCGTAGACGCCACGGGCGCGGCTTGCGTCCACGGTGACGCGGTCCACGAACCCGCGCACGAACACGGCGTCCCCCGGCAGGAGTCCGAGCTCCGCGAGCCACGTCGCCTCATGTGCCGCGAGCAACGAGGCCTCGCGCTCCCGAAGCGTCGGCGCGGCGGCCTTCGTCCCGGCCTTGGCGAGCGCGCACTGCACCTGGATGAACTCGCCCCGTGGGTCGCCCTGGTGTCGTAGCGCCTCGGCGAGTCGCAGGCGAAAGGTGTCCGTCGCATCGGCTGCGAGCGCCGCCAGGTCGTTCGGTGAATGCGTCACGCGCCGGACTGTACGGTGCGGCGAGGTTCTCGCCCACTGTCCGGCCTGGCGCCGCTGCCCCCTCGGCGCGCTTCCTCGCGGTGCGTGATTGGCTTCTGGAGGGGCAGGGGACGGCAAGCCAGGGGCCTGCTGTCCCCAGACCGAGGTCCGGCTCAGGTGCTCATCGGTGAACTACCCGCAGGCGTCACTGCACTGGGTGAGCTGACAGCCATAGCTCGCCGCCTTCGCATCGGCGTCCTGTCGCGCGAACCGACACGCCTTCTTGCAACCGCCGAGGAAGGTGGTGGAGCCAAAGCCAACGACACCACAGGTGCCTCCGCTGGCGGTGATGCCCGAGCAGGTCGTCTTGCAGTTGCGCGCGAACTGCTCGACGTTGTTCTCCTCGGACGAGGTCTCCTCCCCAGGCAGTTGCTCGGTCGTCTCCTCCGAGGGGGATTCCTGCTGCTCCTCCCCAGGCCCGCAGCCCGCGCCACCGAAACCCAGGATGCCGAGGACGGCCAGCAACATCACATGTCTCTTCATGACAACTCCTTCGCGCCTGTCTGGTGAAAGTGAAGTCCCAGGAGGCGGTGAGTTGTCTAGGTTTTCGTGGATATCCTGTCAATTTGGTGGATTTGGATGTGTTTGTTGTTGATGCGCGTTTGTGAGAGGGCGAGAGGAAGGGTGCTCAGCCGAGGCGCTGTTCGGGGTGCAGGCACGCCGCCAGTCGGCCCCGTTGCAGTTTGCCATTCGACGTCCGGGGGAGCTCTTCCACCCGGTAGAACTCGGTGGGGACCTTGTGCGGGGACAGGCGCTCACGCAGGGCCTGCCGCAGCTCGCGCTTGAGAGGGTTGGGCGCGCCGGGTTCGAATTGCAGGAAGGCCGTCAGTGTCATTCCATACAAGGCATCGTCGCGGCCCGACACGGCGGCGTCCGTCACTCCTGGCAGGGCACGCAGGGCCGCCTCGATTTCGAGCGGGCTCAGTCGTTCCCCGCCGACCTTGAGCAGGTCATCGTTGCGCCCCAGGAGCGTCACCAGCCCCTCGGGACTCCGTTCCGCCACGTCGCCGGTGTGCAGCCAGCCCTCCTCGCGGACCTTCTCGCGGGTGGCCTCGGGTGCTCCCAGATACCCCAACATCACCTGTTCGCCGCGCACGCACAGCTCGCCCTCCGGGGTGAGCTTCACGGTGAGCGAGCCGACCGGGAAGCCGGTGGCGGTGGAGAGAAACGCGGGGTGGTCGCTGCGCAGGCAGAGCACCCGGGGCGCCAGCTCCGTCTGGCCGTAGCAGGTGTAGACGCGGCTGGAGGGAAAGGCCCGCATCAGGCGTTGGCGCAGCTCCAGGTTCAGCGCCGCGCCAGCGGAGACGACGTGGGTGACGTCTTTCGTGAGCGCGGGTGCGTCGCCGAGCAGTCGCAGCAAGGTCTCGTGATGGGAGGGGACTCCGCTGATCATCCCATGTAGTCGCCCTTCGTCGAGCAGCCGCTTGAGTTCGACCAGGTTGCCGAGCAGGGACGTGGGGACACCCGCCGCCAGCGCGGGGAGCAGTTGTCCGAGCAGTCCGAAGGAGTAGGAGAGCGGAAGGAACAGCGTCTGCTGGGACACCGACGCGAAGTCGAGGGACGCGAGGACCGCGGCCACGTTCGCCTCGATGTTCCTCCGGGAGAGCTGCACCGCCCGAGGCGCCCCCGTGCTTCCGGAGGTGAACAGGACGACGGCTGTCTCCGGGTGGTGGGGCGGCTCGCTTCGGCCGCTTCGCCAGGAGACGGACAGGGACTCGTCCAGCTCGAAGCAGTCCCCCAGGCCGCTTCTCCGCGCCTTGACTTCCGAGTCCGTCCACTCCGGCGCGAACACGGCCAGCGGAACACCCGCCTCGTAGAAGGCCAGGAAGCGGGTGATGAACCCGAGGCTCCGATGGGCCCGCAGGATGGCGAGACCGCGCGGCCTGTCGACGAGGCCCGCCTTGAGGGTCTCGACCTCTCGGCGGAGTGCGGCGAAGGAGCAGGTCTCCTCTCCGAGGATGAGGGCAGGGGTGTCATCCGCGCGGAAGAAGGCGTGTGCGGTGCTCATGAGGCGTCCGCTCCGTGGCTAGAGGCGCTTGAGCAGCGCGCAGGCGGACGCGCCTCCCGCACCCGCGGAGATGAGCAGGACGCTCTGCCCCGCGCGCAGTGGGAGCTTCTCCTGGAGGTGCGCGAGCGCGATGCCCACGCTGGCTCCCGACGTGTTGCCTGTGAACTGGACCGTCTCCACCACCTTCGCGGGGTCCGCCCCCAGCTTGTCGGTGATGGCCCGGATGAGGTGCAGGTTGGCCTGATGGGGGACGAACCAGTCCACGTCGGCCACGCTCATGCCCAGCCGCCGCAGCAGCGACGCCGCGCCCGCCGACATGTTGTCCACACCCTTCATGAACAGCGTGGCCCCGTGCTCCATCTTCAGGAAGACCTTGGTCGGGTCATCGTTCAGGTGGTGGGGCAGGCGGGAGCCTCCGGCACGGATGGCGATGATGTCCGCCATGGAGGCGTCCGCACCCAGCTCGCTCGCCACGAGCTGATAGTCGGCCTGCTCGGGGCGCGGAGTTACCAGACAACTGGCGGCCCCGTCACCGAACAGGGCCGTGGTCGCCAGGTCCTCGCGGTTGAGGAACTTGGAGCGGATATCCGCGGCGATGACCAGATGGTCGCTCCCCGTGGCCAGCGCGAGTCCTGCTCCCACATGGACGGCGCTGGTGAAGCCCGCGCAGGCGGCCACCAGGTCCAGCACGCCAATGCCATCCAGTCCCAGCTTGGGGAGGACCAGTGGCGAGGTCGGCGGGGTGGGGAAGTCACCCGACACGGTGGCCAGCAAGAGCTGGGAGATTCGCCGGCGGTCGATGGCGCAGTCCTCCAGCAGCCGCAGGGCCGCCGCCGCCGCGATGTCGCTGCACGCCTGCTCCGGCTCCACCCAGTGCCGCTTCTCGACGCCGGTCCTGTGGGTAATCCAACTGGGGCGCGCCCGAGTCCCCATCCAGTCGAGCACGTCCTGATTGGTCATCACCTTCGCGGGCAGCCACGAGCGGGGCCCGAGCAGGTACACCGGTGCGGTGGGCTTCAAGAAGCTCATGGCTTCAACACTCCTTCCAATCGGAACATGGGGAGGCCCCCGGTGACGTCCAACACCGCGCCGTTGATGTACTGGTGCGCGGACAACAGGGAGTCGAGCGCTTCGCCGAAGTGCTCGGGCTCACCCAGCCCCCCCTGCGGGATGACGCCGCCCATCCGCTCCACGTAGAGGGGCCTGGACCAGTACTTCTTCGTCCGCGTCGTCTTGAAGAGCCCCAGCCGCACGGTGTTGCTCAGGACGTTGAACGCGCCGTAGTCCACCGCGAGGTTGCGCATCAGTCCTTCCAGCGCGGACTTGCACAGGATGTATGCGCCATAGCGCCCCGTGCCGCTGACGGTGGAGATGCTGGAGATGAAGACGATGCGGCCCCAGCGGGCTTCGACCATGGACGGCAGCAGGCGGCGCAGCAGCCAGACGTTGCCCATCAGGTTCGCGGTGACATCCTCTTCGAGCGCCGCCTGGGGAAGTTCATGGAAGCGGTGCAGGGGAGGGCGCCGCGTCCAGGCATTCAGCACCAGTCCCTGGAGGCCTTGGGCGAGCAGTCCCTCCAGGGCCGCGTCGCTGCGTCCGGGCGCCGCGAGGTCCAGCACCAGCCCCTGGGCCTTCAGTCCGTCGTCTCGATACCGCGCCCGCAGCTTCTCCAGCGAGGCTTCCGAGGACGCCGTCACGAACACCTCGTCACCCAGGGCGAGCCGTCGGCGAGCAATGGAGCGTCCGATGTCGGAGCCGCCTCCCGTGATGAGGACCCTCATGTGGCGCCCAGCTTTCGCAGCCACGCGGTCAGGGAGTCGAGGCTGTGGAACGCCTGCTCGGAGAAGTCCCGCCCGGAGATGCGCAGCGACAGTTCCTTCTCCAGCGCCGCGACGCCGAGCACCATCAGCAAGCTGTCCATTCCGTACGCGGCCAGGGGCTCGGAGGTGTCCGAGGGAAGCTCCTCCATGCCGGCGATGCGCAGGGCCTTCTTGATGCGTTCGAGCAGGTCCATGTCTGGGCTCCCCCGGTTCACTGCTTCACCCAGTGCTGCATGGCGAAGGACAGTCCTCCGCCCACGCTCATCAGCAGCACCGAGTCCCCCGGCGCGAACAGTCCCTGCTCCAGCGCCTCCGACAGCGAGAAGAGGACGGAGGCGCCGCCGATGTTGCCGACGCGGTCCGCGCTCCAGACGAGGCGGGCCTCAAGTCCTCCCTCCGCGCAGACCTGCTCGATGAGCTTGCGGTTGATTTGGTGGGCCACCACCCAGCGGACTCGCGCCAGGCCCTGGCCGCCAGGGAACATCGCGCGGAGCATCTCCAGGTAGCGTCGCAGCGCCTCCTCGCGAAGCCGGGTGCCATCTCCCGCCATCGCATAGCCTCCCTGCTCCAGGACGTTCCTGTCGGGAGGCAGTCTCCCCGGCGTCGTGTACAGGTCCACCAGCGTTCCGTCGGTGGCGTAGAGGCACTGGCGAACCTCGAAGTCGGGCGAGGTCGGCTCACGGCGAAGCCACAGGGCCGCGCCCCCATCCGCGAGGATGAACCAGGTCTCCTTGAGGGCCGGGTTCATCACCTTGGAGAGCGTCTCCGCGCAGCTCACCATCACGTTGTCGTAGCCGCTGCCCAGCAAGGACATCGCGAGGTGCAGGCTGGCCAGGGACGTGGAGCACCCCGCCTTGAGCTCATAGGCCGCGGCGTGACTGTCGAGCCGTCCCAGGATGGCCGCGGCCTGCGAGCCCGTGTAGCGGCTCGTCGTGGTGGTGCCATGAATCAGCGCTTCGATGTCGGCGCCGCCGTGGCCACCCAGTGCGCGCCGGGTCGCCGTCAGCGCGAGGGACTCGCTGGTCTCCTCGTCTCCTGGGGCGAGGGGCGGTTCTCCCGGGAGCGCTCCGGGCAGTCTCGCGAGGTAGCGCTGGCCGAAGCCCAGTCGCGCTCGCAGCTTCCGGCCGAGCGCCTCCAGCGTCTGGGCGGAGCGGCCGTGTTGCTCGGTGTCCCGGGCGAGCAGCTCCGCGTTGGACACGGTCCGCGTTCCAGGCCACGAACGGCCATGGCCCAGTACCTGGATGCCCAGGCGTGGCTCCAGCACCTTCATGGCGCGCTCGCTTCGACGGGAGCCTGGGGAGCCGGCGTCACCTGCGCACGGGCCGGGTTGAAGTGCTCCCACTCGAAGTTCTCGAGACGAGAGTCCTCCGGCAGCGTGTCCTTCAAGAGCTTGTTGTTGATGCCAATCCAGCTCCTCGCGCCGATGGTCGTCCGGGGCCCCACCATGGCGCCGGCTCCGAGGAACACGTTGTCGCCGATGTTCACCTCGCCCAACTGCACCTTGTCGCCGAGGAACACGTGGCCGAGGACGAAGACATTCGCGCCCATCGTGCAGCCCTTGCCGATGGTGAGCAGCGGGTAGTCCGCGAGGATGGCGAAGAGGGACGAGTTCACCCCGTACGCGATGCGGGCCCCCATGGCCCGCCAGTACAGATACTTGGTGACGTAGAACGTGAAGAAGAACGGCTGGAGTCCGCAGATGCGCACCGCGTGACCCAGACAAAGGACCGAGTACCAGGCGAGGTAGTCCCGGGACAGCTCCATCGCGTAGGTGCCCGGCCGCATGCGAGGGATGCACAGGCGCATGAGCCAGCACGTCGCCAGGAAGACTCCCGCGAGGACTCCGGGCGCCAGCAGCGCCCACGCGGCGAACCCGGGCCTGTCCCAGCGCCAGCGCAGGAAGAGCAGACATGACCACCACGCCACGAGGCCCGGCGGCAGGGCGAACGCCATCGTGACGAGGTCCACGAGGAGCACTCGCGTGAGGCCGAAGGCACGGGACTGGTGCTTGAACCGCTGCCTCGCGGTGGCGAGCGCGTCCGTCGCGTCCTGGGTCACGCGGCCTCCTGGTGGACGGGGCTCGGCGCTTCGGGGTTGACCTGGAAGAGGGGGAAGTAGGAAGCGACGCGGGCCTCCTCGACGTCACGCGCGAGCTGGGGAATCTCCTCCCAGGTGTAGACGCGCTCGCCGTCCACGGGGGGCAGCCAGCCCATCTCCTCCGCGAAGCCCACCGCCGCCACGGCCTCCGAGTAGCGCGCGTAGTGGGTGTGGATGTGCTGGTGCCTCTTGGTGCACTCGGTGGAGCGCGAGAGGTCGATGAGCTCCGCGCCGAGCTTCCAGCCCGCGGTGGCAATCACGCCCTGGCGGCCGAGCGCCTTCAGCGTGGCCTGGAAGAGGGGCGCGCCGATGTGGTCGAGGAAGATGGAGACATCCTGGCCACGTCCTGCCTCCTTCACCTTCGCGAGGAAGCGCTTCTCCGACTGGGTGTAGCGCTGGCGGTAGCCGGAGTCCGAAGCGAAGAGGGCCGGGTCCAGCATCAGGTCGGGGAACTCGCGCCGGTCGATGGGGATGATGTCCACGGAGGCGAGGTGTCGCAGGCGCTCGTCCTGGGAGGCGACCATGGCCACCCGGCACCCGGCGTACCGGGCCAGTCGGAGCTGCGCATAGGAGACGCCGCCGCCCCAGCCGACGACGAAGGGCGCGGGGCAGTCCGACTCGCTGACCTGCAGGCGCCAGCAGCCATAGGCGAGTCGCCAGTTGGACCAGGCGGTGATGTAGCGCAGGGAGAACGCGGCCCACTGCTTCAGCGAGTGACGGGTGTCGCGAGGAATGGGGACGAGCACGCGCTCGGGGAGCCGCGTCTTCCGGGCCAGCAGGCCCATGGTGTGGCTGGCGTCGTAGGCGAGCACCTTGACCGGGTAGCCGTGCTCGTCCTGCTCCGCGTTGCAGAACACGAGGCAGAGGTCTCCCGGGCGGACTCGCGTGACGGCGCTGCCCGTCTCGAGGACGCGCACGACGCCCGCGTTGCCGATGACGACCTTGTCTTCCCGACGCAGCCGACAGATGTCCACGGGCACGCGCTGGAGGGCGTGCCCCATGTTTCCCTCCCAGCAGCCATAGAGGGGCTCGGCGAGCACGTGCTCGGGACCGAGGTCCGGGATGATGAAGGACTCCTGGACCAGCTCACCCGGGACGCTCTTGCCGTCCCGCTGCTTCTCTCCGCGATGAAGGACCCAGGCCTGCGCCTCTTGCATGACCGCTCCAGTGATGCGCCGGGGGAGAGTCGCCGAGCGCGTCGAAGTGGAGGGATGATGTTGAATCCTGATTCATGTCTCAAGAATGCCCGGGGTGCGCCTCCTCCTGCCGCGAGTCCCCGTTGTCGTGGGGAATGTCGCCGCGGGGCGAAAACGCAGGTGGGGCGTCGGATGCCACCCCGATGACGTGCTCACGGAGCGACGGGAGGCCGGGGATCCGACGGGTCGTGACGCCGGCCTGCTCAGCGGGTTGTGCGCGGTGCTCATCGACCGCGAAGGAGCTGGGGGCGAGCGTGGCCTGCACCAGGCGCTTGGGACCGTTGCCAGTGACAGTCGCCGCTGACTGTCACCGGCGACAGGTCATCGCCAGCGTCACGCCTGGAATGCTTGCGTGAGTCTGGCGATCGCCGCGGGGAGGCCGCGCACGCGGAGCTTCCGGCCGTGCTCGTCGTACTCCTCGTTGAGCACCGTGGTGTGCTCGTACACCTCGCCGATGCGTCCCTGACTGGCGTATGGAATCACCAGGTGGGCTTCCACCATCGACGCCTCGAAGAACTGGATGATGACCTGGCGGAGCTTCGCCACGTCGTCCGGCCGATGGGCCGAGAGCAGCACGGCCTCCGGATGCTCCGCGCGCAGTGCATCCTGCGCCGCCTGGTCCAGCCGGTCGGTCTTGTTCAGCAGGAGCTTGCTCGGCACGGTGTGCGCGCCAATCTCTCGCAGCACGGACCGGGTGACTTCCAACTGCAACTTCCAGGTCGGGTCCGACGCATCCACCACGTAGAGCAGCAGCGACGCTTCCAGCGCCTCATCCAGCGTGGAGCGGAAGGACGCCACGAGGTCGTGCGGCAGCTTCTGGATGAAGCCCACCGTGTCGGAGACGAGCACGCGAGGACGGGTCTCTGGATGCAGCGCGCGCACCGTGGTGTCCAGCGTGGCGAAGAGCTGGTCGGCGACCAGGACCTCGCTCCCGGTGAGGGCGCGCATCAGGGAGGACTTGCCCGCGTTGGTGTAGCCGACGAGCGCCACCCGGAGCTGCTCCCTGCGGGCATACCTGCGATGGTCCTGCTCCTTCTGGATGACGGCGAGCCCCGCGCGCAGCTCCGCGAGGCGGTCCCGGATCTTCCGCCGGTCGAGCTCCACGGCGGAGTCTCCCGCGCCACGCCCCTGCTGCCGCTCCCGGCCTCCAGAGGACTCCCGCAACCGGGGCGCGAGGTAGGTGAGCCGGGCAATCTCGACCTGCATGCGCGCCTCGTGGCTGCGCGCGTGCCGGTGGAAGATGTCGACAATCACGCCCGTGCGGTCCATCACCTGGGCGCCGGTGGCCTTCTCCAGATTGCGCAACTGGCTCGGCGACAGCTCGTGGTCGACGACCACCACCGTGGGACGTGGCCCACTGACGTCTTCCTCGGGCTCGGAGGCGTCGTCATCCTCGTCGACGTCCTCGGCCTCGGAGTCGTCCGTCTCGGAGTCCTCCGACTCGGTGCCCTCAGTCTCAGTGTCCTCCGACTCGGAGTCGGTCGCCTCGGTGCCTTCCTCGGAGGTCTCCTCGGCCTCGGAGTCCTCCTCGGCGGCCTCCCACTTCGCTCGGGCCTTGGAGGTCCGGTCCCGGGCGCCCGAGGTGATGACTCCCGGCCCTCCGGTGAGCGCGGCCAGGTCCTTGAGCTTTCCCTTGCCGAGCACCGTTCCCGTGGCCAGCGCTCCTCGGCGCTGGGACACCGTCGCCACGGCGTCGTAGCCCAGGGTGTGCACCAGCCTCTTGAGCTCCGCGAGGTCCGCGGCGTGCTCCGTGTCCGTCACGCTGGGAAACTGGACGCCCACGAGGACGGCACGGGGGCGAACAACTGGCGGGGTCTTCGACATGGGCATGCTCGTAACACGGTGAGGCCCCAGGTGGGGTAAAGCTGGCCTGCCTCCCCGGTTCCAGGCGACTGTCGCCTGGGGGAGCAGGCGACTGGCGACCTCCGTCCGACAAATGCCATGAGAGACCTCATCCAGACGGTTGGCGACCTGCTGAGCCGTGCGCCCGCGAGCGATGACGAGTCGCCTGCCTTTCGCCCAGCCTCCGCGTGGCTCCTCGTCTGCCTCATGCGCCAGCTCGTCCGTCAGCGCTGGCTCGTCCGTATCATCGACGAGCGACTCACCCCGAAGTGGGACGAAGGCGAAGAGGACGGGGATGTCCCGGGTCTCGAGGGCTGGACGTACGACTTCCATGGACGCGGCTGTTGCCTCTCCAGCGCCGGCGAAATCCTGGACGTCGATTTCCACGGAGACGAGGGGACCACCATCGACCCCTACTTCTTCGCGACCCGCCTCCACTCCCTCTCCGCGCCAGGGGTTCCCGAGGTCCGTCTCATGGCCCTGCTTCCGGGCCGAGACCTGGTGGTGAGCGCCATCCGGGAGCTCCAGAACCAGGGGCTCCTGCGGCACCCGACCAGTGAGCATGTCTTCCGGCTCCCGCCGGAGCTGGAGGCCCTGGCCGAGGCAGCCGAAACCCTGGACCTCGGCTCGCGGCAGGCACGCGAGCAGAGCTTCGTCCTGCTCGGAGACTTCGAGGCGCTGGACGACAGCACGTTCGCGGCGAGGGCGCGGGAGGCACGGGAGGCACGCAAGCAGTGGCTCCTGGCGCGGACGACCGCCCCCACCTCTGCGGGTGATGCCCTGGCCGCGCTTCAGGAACTCTTGCCTCCCGACGCGTTCGTCCAGGCTTGCGCGCGAGTCCTCTCCGGCCCCATCTCCTCGGCCATGGGAGATGCGATTGAGCGGTTGGACACGCTGCCGGGCGTCGCGGGAGGCCCCGCGGTGTTCGCGCTGCTCCAGCGCTTGTCTCCGGAAGAGCATCACCCCTATTCACTCCATGCCGCCGCCAGCTACCTGCTTCGCCGTCAGTTCGAGCGGGAGAGAGTGCTCGCGGCGGTGCTCGCCTTCGCTCGGGTGGACAAGGTGAAGGGCTACGGAGGCAATCCCTTCGACGGAGACTTCGCGCTCCTGGCCCTGGAGCATGCGCCTGAAAACGCCCTGGAGCTGGTGCGGCGCGCGCTGCGCTCCTCCGTGCCCTATTGCCGGATGCGAATCGCCACCGTCCTCTGTGTCCTGGACACACCGTGGACTCAGCGGGAGTTGAGCGCGGCCCTCCAGGAGCGCGCCGCGTCGGACGCGGGAGATTCCAAGTACCTCCAACTCGCGCTCGCACGGAGCCAGTCTCCATGGGCCCGCGCCATCGCCGCGCGGTGGGGACGCCAGCAACCGCCTCCCGCCACCGCGGAGATCGGCTTCACCCATGAAGAGGTGATGGCGGCCAACGCGGACAGCTGGTTCGACGCCGAACTCGAGAAGGCCCGCGCCTGGGTCCAGCGGACGCGGATTCAAACACCGCACGAGCCAGGGTGAGACGCCCCCAGGCTCCAGGGGCGTCCCGTCCCGAGCGACACTGCTGGAGGACGGCTCAATCGCAGCGCTGGACGTCCTCGGTGATGAAGCCGTTGCGGCTGGAGATGCTCCGGTCGTAGCAGTCGCCGGGGAACCCGCTCACCCGGTAGCGATGCGTGGAGGTCCCCACCGCGTTGCGCTGCGCCCGGGGGACGCCCAGCGTGTACGCGGCCTCTCCGGTGAAGACGTCACTGCTCTCGCGGTGCGCCAGCGTCTGGAGACCTCGGAGGTCGAACGCGTCCTCCGCGTCGTTCATGGTGATGGTCGTGGTGAGCCGGTTCTCGGGCGTCACGCTGATGAGCCCGTCGAGCACGAAGCGCTTGTCGGAGCGGCTCACCGTCGGAAAGAGGTCGCGACCCACGACGGTGACGGTGTTGGTGTCATTCCACGTGGCGGTGAGCTCGTCCGGGTTCTCCATGTCGCCCAGCCAGCGGTGCATGCTCGCGTTGGACACCTTCTGCTCGACCGTCGTCAGCTCCCAGCCGCGCGAGGTCTTCACGTAACCAGACACGCGCAGGTGCTGGCCGCCTTGCGTGTCCACCTGGTGCCAGCCGTCCACCAGCGCGTACGTCGAGTCATTCGTCAGCGCCCCCAGCGAGTGCTGGAGCAGTCCGCCCGTGACGCGCGCGGCGTGCGAATCCCGCCAGACGAGGACGTTGGTGGGCAAGTCCCACCCGGGGCGTCCCTCGGGGACCCCCAGCACGCTCACCCGGAGTTGGTGCGGCTGGCCGTCCGTCAGCAGGCCCACGAAGGGGGTGAGGTCATACGCGATGGGGCGGATGTTGAAGGCGCGCGGCGCCGGCAGCACGTACCAGAGGAACGGGTTGGACCAGCCGCCCGTGTACACATGCGGGAAGGGCATGGCGATGCCCGCCACCTTTCCATCCACTTCAATCCGCACCTCGCGGTACGGGCCCGCGTCGGCGGGGCACGAGTACGGCACGACGGTGGGCGCGGTGATGTACCAGAACTCCTCGCAGCCACCGCCCGAGCCCGTCGCGTAGACCTCCGCGATGAGCCGCGCGGTGTTCTGGGGCACCGTCACCTCGCCCACCAGCGCGCTTCCCTCTCGGCGCGGGTTGACGAGCGGAAGCACGTCGCTGGCGGTGCTGGCCGGGGGCAACCGCCGTCCCTGCGCCGGGTAGAACGTCAGGTACACCTGCACGTCCAGTACGCCCGTGTACGTGTCGTTGACCACGTTGCCAATCAGCATCCACACGGGCTGGGACTGGCGCAGCAGCGGCGCGTAGGCGGTGACATCCTTCTCCACCGACCACGCGATTCCCTCGCGAGACGGCTCGGGCGTGGACGTCTTGAAGAGGGTGACGCCGCCCACCTCCAGGTGGCCCAGCCGGTCGTACTGGACGCCCTGGACCTTGCCTTCCATGCGCAGCACCACCTTGTGCCACGGCCCCGGGCAATCCGCGGGCGGCGTGAAGGTGCCGGTGAAGGGCGTGAAGTCGTCGAACTTCTCGTCGACGATTCGGACGGTGCACGACGCCGTCGCCGGCCGCTCCACCGTGGGGACGGCCGTGCGAGGGTCATCCCAATCCGTACCGAACTCAGGGGGCGGCTCGACGGCCAGCGCGGGCAGCGCCGCGCCGAGGGCGAGGACTGCCGCGGCGAATGCTCCGGGGAAAGGACGCACGGCTTTTCCTTGGTAGGCGGTTAGTCCGTGGAGACTAGGCCTCGCCGGTGCCGTGGGCAATGCGCGAGCTTCCGGTGCGAACCCGCCCCGGTGTCGGACACTCGCGGAGCGCCGAGGGCACCCGGGCCCCCGCGTCCGGCGAGGGGCTTTCCGAGCAGGGCCGCTGTCATCAGGGCCATGGCCGCGCGGCTCGGGTCCTCAACTTCCACGCGCGCGTCGCGCTTCTCAGCGCTTCGGTTGACGCGCCTTGTTGGCCACACGCTTCTTCTTCGCTCCGCTCGAAGGGCCGCGCTTGTGTCGGGGTGTCTTGCGCTTCGAGGGGCGCTGCTTGCCGTCTTGCAGCGCCCGGTCGAGCGTGCGACCGGCGCCCGCCACCACCCCGTCCTGGCCCAGGGTCCCCTTCAACGTTTCGTCCACAGCACCGCCGGGAGCGAGCGTGCCCTTCACGGTGCCACCCACGTCTCCCAAGACGCGTGTCAGCGCGCCTCCGGGTCCAGTGGCCCCCTTGGCGACATCTCCGACGTCGTGAACCGCCTCGGAGATGGCGCCTCCGGGCCGAAGCGTTTCGTGGGTGGCCTCTCCCACCTCCGAGATTGCGTGGCCTACCGGGCGCAGAAGGCTTGCGAGCAGCTCCGGGTTGTTGTCCACCGTCTGCAGGGCGCGATTCAGGATCTCATAGACGCGCTGGAGCCGGACCTTCAGCAGGGCCTGCGCCTCCACGCCCTTGATGGTCAAGGCCACCCGGTCGATGTCCACCTCCGCGCCTACGTCCAGCTTCACCAGATTGGCGAGCTCCGCGTGCAGGGCCACCCGCGCGTGCAGTCTCTCCACGTCGAGTGATATCTCGTCCACCTTCACCGTCGGCACGTCGAGCAGCACGTCAGGAATGGTCTCGATAGGCCCTTCGTCGGCGCCCGCCACGGCGAGCACGTGGCGGGTGTCTTCGCGCGTCACCTCACCCGTCGGGCGTCCGATCTTCCCCGAAGGCGCGTCCCGTCGGGCTTTCTTCGCGCCGGACCTCTCCGCGTCCCGTTTCCACGGATTCCATTTCGCCACGGTCGACTCCCCCTCGTGGCCCAAACCTGGGGACGTCTCGCGACCTGTCATCCTCGGGGTCGTCCGCCCTGACCGGTGGGTCTGGGTGCCTCGTGGGACGCGGGCGGACGCAGGCATGGCCTCTCGAACAGGAGGGCCTCGGGCCCTGCCTCTCCGCGGGGCCTTCCTATCTTTGAGACTCACCGCGAAATGTCACGCCTCCACGTGTGGAGCGGGAGAGAACCCATGCCAGAACGTCGAGGCAAGCCCACCCGACGTCGCCGTCCCTCGGGGCGCACGGCCACACCCTCGAAGGGCCCTTCGCACCGAGTCATGACCCGGCGCACGCGGGGCGACTCGGCGTCCACGCAAGCCCCGGAGAACTCCGACCTCGACGCGGTCATCAGCGCGAAGGCGAAGGGACGCTCACTCGAAGTCCACGCCCTTCAGGGGGTGCGAGTGCGCACCTGGGCGCCGCCCGACGCGCGGCGCGTCCACGACTCGCACCGGGTCGGGCTCCCCGCGCACCTCGCGCCGGGCGAGCACCACGGTCCTTTCGAAGCCGGAATGCGAGTGGGGGTGCGACTGCCCGACCCTCCACGCCTTCATGGAGAGTCGCCTCCCGTCCGGCCTCGTCGGAAGCGTTCGAGCAAGCCGCGCCGCCCCTGAGGCGCTGGCCTGCTTCGAGGCTGCCCGCGGTCAGCCGCCTTTTCGCTCGCCGCGCTTTGCCGTGCGCTTGGGAGAGGTGTCGGGTTCTTTTTCAGTCAGTCGCTCGGCCGCCGACGTGATGGCCATCCGCCGAAGGCTTGAAACCGCGTCCTCGAACTGCCCGGAGCTCTCCAACTCGTCTGCGAGCCCTCGGAGCTTGTCCGCCGCGCGTGTATAGGCCCGCCGCTCCGCGTGGGAGGAGGGGAGGAGGGAGGCCGAGAGGAAGCCCACGGCCAGGGCGCCCAACCCGAGGCCCACGGGATGGGCTCGCACCGTGCGCTCGGTCCAGGAGCGGGCCTGGGCCACACGGGCACGGGCCTCGTCCCGGGTCGGCATCCGCTCCTTGAGCGTTCCCGTGACGGCCTGTCCCTTTCGCTGAACGGACCGCAGGGTTGCCAAGGTGCTCTCCCGGGCCCCACGCCGGGGAGGCCCGTCGTCCGCCCGTGCGGGTGCCTGCTTCTTACTCGCGGCCTTCTTCATGTTTCGGCCCTCCCCTCGGTATCCGTCACACCGCTGGCGCGGAACACGCGTCCGGCGATGAGCCCCACTCCCAACAAGCCCGAAATCAACCAGCCGGGGCGCTGTCTCACCTGACGCCCCGCGTGCTCCATGAGCTCTCCGACCGAGTGCTGGTCCAGTCGTGATGAGGCGCCACGCAGCACGCGTTCGCCTGTCTCGAGCATGTGCTGAGACAGGGGACTGGGGGTCCGCCGGGTGGCTTGCTCCAGACCTCGGGCCGCGTCCTCCAACGCCTGGGCGAGGTCTCCGCGCTGAACGTCCAGCCGCTCGATGACCCGGTCGCGAGCGAATCCCGCCGCATGCTCCAAGGGCTGCCGTTTCAGCCTCTTCCCGGGTGTCTGGCGTTGCGTATCGCCGCGCGTCCGCCGCTCGCCCTTCGCCTTCGCCGAGCCCATGACGTGCCCTCCTTCTGTTCCCCGCAGGCGGCGGGGATGTCTTGAAGTTAGGCACCGCGCGCTTCGGCCGGGCAGTCGGACTGCGCAAGGTGTGTCTGCTCGTCCGAGCAGCCGGTTCCGCGCGGATGCGGTCATCGCCACCTTTCTTCTCCTGGAGGTCGATATGAAGGCGGAGCAGGAGAAGACGCTGCACGAAGAGGTCGTGGCGACGCTGGACCGGCTCAAGCAAAAGAATCCGGAGCTGGAGGAGGAGTTCCAGCGGGTGCGAGGGTACGCCGTCTTCCCCTCGCTGGGGCGGGCGTCGCTGGTGCTGGGAGGCTCCTACGGCCATGGAGAGGTGTTCGAGAAGGGCAAGCCCATCGGCTTCGCGACCCTCTCCCAGATGACCATCGGTGTGCAGGTCGGAGGACAGACGCTGAGCGAGGTCATCTTCTTCGAGGACCGGGACGCCATCGAAGCCTTCAAGGGTGGCAAGGTGGCCTTCGCCGCCAATGCCTCGGCGGTCATCCTCAAGGCCGCGGCGTCGGGGACCACCAACTACGCGAAATGCACCGCCCACGCCTACTCACGCGGGGGGATGCTGCTCGAGGCCTCGCTGGGCGGACAGAAGTTCACGTTCATTCCCCCCTCCAATGCGCCGGCCCGTGTGAACGGCGATGAGGGCCAGAAGGCGGGTGAAGGCTCCCCGGACGAGCGCTCCAACGGAGAGAGGAGTGGCTGGCTGCCTCGGACGCCGCGCCACCCCGCGGCCCTGGCGACGGGACTGTCGACCGCGGCGATGCTGGTGACCCGGCTCTTGAAGACGCGTGCCAGTGCCCGGTCCTCTCCGCAGAGCTGAGGCACGCATGCGAGAGACGCTCGTCAATCTCGCGCGGCGGGTGCTGGCGCTCGCGCGCAAGGAGTTGGCTGTTCATGGGCGGCTTCACCGGGACGTCCTGGCGACGCTGCGCGGATTGGAAGCGCGCTCGCCCGAGTTCGCCCGGGCGAGAGCCCGCGCCCATGCCTGCGTCGTCTTCCCCTCCCTGGGACAGGGCAGCGTGGTCCTCGGCGGTGTCTGGGGACTGGGCGAGGTCTTCGTGCGGGGGCGACTGGTGGGGTACTCGGCGCTGGTCCAGTTGACGCTTGGCGTGCAACTGGGGGGACAGACTTCTTCCGAGGTCATCCTCTTCGAGGACCGTGAAGCCTTCGAGCGGCTGAAGAAAGGGAGGACTGGCCTGGCGCTCGGCGGCGCGGTGACCCTGGTCAAGGCGGGCGTGGCGTGGGCCCGCGGCCCGAAAGGCAGTACGGCCGTCGCGCTGGCCACGCGCGGTGGTTTGTGGGCGGGCGTGGGGCTCGGGATGCAGCGACTCTTCTTCGTGCCAGCGGTCCTCACCCGGGGAGGTGTGTTGCGTGAGGGCCTGCCATCCCTAGCTTTTTCAAGGGCGCGAACGTCGGCTCCGAGGGCGAACGGAACCAGGGAGAACATGATGGCCAAGGCGCAGGCGAGCAAGTCGGGGCGGAAGGGGCTGGATGGCCCCTCTGCCTTGGGACGTCGGATTTCGGGCGCCGATTCGCGCAAGGTCAGCGAGCGCGCTCGGGCGGCCGTCCAGAAGGTTGGTGAGCGAGGCCGGCAGACCATGGAGCACCTGCGCGAGCGGGTGCCGAGCGGAAGGGAGATTCAGGCGCGAGCGGGCCAGGCCCGAACATGGGCCGCGGACCAGATGGGGGCGCATGCGGTCGCGATAGGACTCACCACGCTGGCCGCGGGAATCGCGGGAGCCGCGCTGCTCCCGGTCTCGGACCGCGAGCGACGTGCCTTGTCCTCGGCGTCCGGCAAGGTGAAGTCGCTGTCCCACTCGATTGGTGAAAGTCAGGTCCTCGCCCGGGCGAGGAAGTCGCTCAGCGGCGTGACGAAGTCGGTCGGCGACAGGGTCAGCCGTGCCAGGAGTGGCGGTACGCCCGAGGTGGCGGAGCAGGCGCGCGTCCCGCGCAAGAACGCCCCCGCGCGGGGACGGAAGACCTCGGGGCGGTCCGCGGCGGCGAAGACCTCCCGCCCCACCGCGAAGCGCGCGAGCCCGAAGAGGGGCCCAGGCGGTGCGAGGAGCACGAAGAAGGCGGGCGCGAACCCCACGCACGCGAAGACCTGAAGCCGTCCGCATGCGCGAGGTCCCTCGCTTCTCGCACCGGAGCCCCCAGGCCCGGTGACGAGGGCCTGGGGGGACTTCAGGGGTGAATCACTCCACCCAGTGCTGGACGGTCAGGATGCGGAAGCCCGTGGCGACGTTGACGAAGAAGTGGACCTGGATGCCGGCCCAGGGACCGTCGTCGTAGCCGAGGTGGCAGCCCTTGAACGTGCCGCCCGCGGTGCGCGAGTCCAGGTCCGACAGGCCGTTGGTGACGATGCTGGTCGGAATCTGCCCCTGGTACTGGGCGGTGCTGGCGGCGCTCGCGACGTAGCTGTGGACCTCGGCGGCGTTGGCCAGGTTCGGGCGGTTGGTGAAGCGCGAGTTCGGGAAGGTGGCGGGGTCGATGCCGAAGCACGTGGCGTAGTCCAGCCGGTCATTTCCGTGCGCGCCCGCCATCACGTCCTCGATGTCGAACGAGAGGTCCATCTTCACCGTCCAGTTGCTCTCCGGCACGGCGTTCACCGTGGAGACGAGGACCTCCAGGTCGTAGCCCTGGGTGGCGGCGTTGCGCAGGGTGCGCAGGCTCGCCGCGCCGATGCCGGACGCGTTGGAGATGGCCTGCACCGAGGTGAACGGGCGCAGTCCGAGCAACTGCGTGGCGCCATTCCACGCGTAGGGGAGGATGGCGTACAGCGTGCTGGCGTTCACGGTGTTGACCAGGGAGACCACCGCCGCGGCGTCATCGGTGGAGAGCGCGAGCTCGTCCAGGATGCCCACGCAGCTGCTGGTGATGTAGCCCAGCGAGCGCGCGCCGCTCTCGATTTGCGTCAGGCGGACCGGGCCGACCAGGTGGACGCCGGAGACCTCCGCCAACGTCACGAAGGGCGCCGTCGAGCGGCGGCTGACGAGGTTGAGGACGACGTCGCTGGGCAGATACGCGTCCAGCGTCGCGGGCGCGGCGGTGTTCACGAAGGTGAGCAGGCCCTGGCACTCGGGCGCGAGGTCGACATTGGTCGTCGTGAGGGGGGCGACCTGGTCCTTGGGCGCCTCCGTCGACGACGGTTCGGAGGAAGGCTCGGGGGACGTGGTGGGACCGCAGCCGACCAGCAGGCTGGCGGAAAGCAAGGCTGAACCGAGACGACGCATGGATGACTCCTCAGGGGTGTGGCGTGAGGCGTCCCCCATACACCAGTCGCATGGGTCACTGACAATCCAAGCTTTTGTGACATGTCGGAGTGAGGGGTTGCTTTCTGGACCTCGTCTCTGGACTCGGGCATGCAGGAGGGCCGTCCACTTACGGGCTCCATGTAGGGGCCTCTCCCGGTGAAGGAAGTGCATGCGAGCCTGTCCGTGCTGCATGGAGACGCTGACGGCCGGGTTGCTGGGCTTCGGCAGCCGGCGCCTGGCGGGACGCTGTGAGTCATGTGGCGACGCTGTGTGTGAGACGTGTCTCAGCACGCAAGTCCTTGACGCGACGGACTTCCGGGCACGCGCGGGCACTTCGGCTCAGGCGGGTGTGCAGGTGAAGGGGCGGGTGTGTCGCTCCTGCCTGTGGGATGTGTTGATGGACCGGGGGGAGACACCGCCCTTTCCCGCGCCGCGCGGACAGCGTGAGCGCGCGAGACGAACCGCACGGGAAAGTTGCACCCACGGTGACGTGAAGCCATGCATGGCGTTCTGTCCGACGTGTGGCGACGAGGTCTCCTGGAAGAGTGAGCACGGCAACCCCTCTTGCGAGGCCTGTGGCGCGCCCTCCCACCGGGACTTCAACTGTTGCTGGGCGTGTGGCGAGTCGTTCGAGGAAGAGAACGCGCCGAGGCCCGTCGCCCGTGGGTATCGGCTCGACTTCGACTGTGATGCTCCGGAGTGCACGGGCAAGCTGGCGTGGCTGATGCCCTTCTGTCCCTGGTGCGGCGAGGAGAAGCACTGGGAGCATGAGGGGAGCCTGGAGTGCGACGAGTGTGAGGTGCGGCTCGACCAGGGCTGGGCGTTCTGCGTGCGCTGCGGAGAAGAGGCCCCGCTCCCCGACGACTGTCCCAGGTGTGGAGTGGGGCTGGAGGAGGCCGCGTCGGCCGCGCGCTGTGAGCGGTGTCACCACGTGGTGTGCGGCGACTGCTGTGACGTCCGCGTCGTCACCCAGGACGGTGGTGAGGCTCAGGAGCGGTTGCTGTGCGCGGGTTGCGCGGAGGGCTTCGACCCGGTGGGTGAGGCGGAGGCGCCTCGACCTCGAGACGAGTCGCGCGAGGTTCCTCCCGAGGAGCCCGAGGAGCCCGTCGAGCCACCCGCCGAGACACCTCCCACCGCGTGGGAAGTGCTCGGGGTCTCACCCGGCGCACCACTGCCCGACGTGAAGCGGGCGTACCTCGCGCTGGTGGCGCAATACCATCCGGACAAGGTCGCCCAGCTGGGGCCGAAGCTTCAGGCCCTGGCCCAGGAAGAAACGCGCCGCATCATCGAGGCCTGGGAGCAGGTGCGGAAGCAGTCGCGCCCCTGAAGCCGCGCCGTGGCATGTCTGACATTGGAGTTCGTTCGGCTCGACCTCCAGGGTGATTGATTTGCGCCTGAATCCATCCAGGTGTCACAGTCTTTGGCATGGCACGCCAGTCAAAGAGGACCTGGGAGGGTTCGACGGATTCTTCGTCGAAAGTGTCCGGGGGCGCTTCCTGGGCGAACGTGGTGCCACCCGCGCCACGCACGGAGCTGGAGCCAGTGAGTGGCACGCCCTCCGGACTGGGGCACGACTTCGGAAAGCTGAGCCTCCTTCCTCCTGTCGGTGGGAGCGGCTGTGAGGCGAGGGCGCCCACGGGGCTGGAGAGCGCGCTCCGGGGGCATCAGGGACAGCCGCTGCCTCCGGCCCTGCGGGCTGATGCGGAGCGGCGCTTCGGTGGCTCGCTGGCTTCGGTGAAGCTGCATGACGGTCCGGAAGCGCATCGCCTCGCACGGGCCGCGGGCGCGCGCGCGTTCACCTCTGGCAGGGACGTCGTCTTCCGTGCGGGGCAGTACGCGCCCCAGACTCCCGCGGGGAGGGAGCTGCTGTGGCATGAGCTGGCGCACGCAGCGGGGGCTCCTCGGAGTCCGGCCGTGGTGCTTCGCGCGCCCCTCTTCGATTTGACGGAGTACACCTCCAGTCCGCTTCCTCCGGGGCACACCGTCGCCAGCACCCGGGCACTGCTCGACGCGCGCATCAAGAAGGGAGACATCCTCAGTGCCACCGTGTCGGGTGCTGGCACGAGCGTCGATGCGCTCATCTTCCTTCAGTACTTCTTGTGGCAGATGAGCCGCAGGGACCGCTGGGACACGGTGCTGACCCAGTCCGTCCCGCTGGGGTGGCCACCGCCGCCGGGCAGCACGACTCCTTCACCCAGGGGACTGGTGCGCGTCGCCATCGACGCCACGGGCAATGCCCGGATCGAACTGCTCTCCAGGGCCGCTGTCCCACCGTCCCCACAGCTCGCCGACCCCGTGGTGAATGCGCACCTCACCACGACCTTTGGCCTCAAGGTCGTCAATGGTGACAGCACCTGGACCGCCGCCCATCTGAGCGATGTGGCCGCGGCCCTCGCCCTGTTGCCCGCGACGGATGTCGCGGCCTTGAAGGACGTCGACCTGGTGCGCATGCAGGCGCTCCCCAACGGACGCGCGGGCGAGTTCTCCAGGGGAGGCGCGGTGCCGCAGGGCTCCACGGCACCACCGAGCCGGGCCACGCTCAAGCTGGCGGATGGTGCGTTCGCCGCGAACACCCGCTTCCTGGGAGAGGCCGCGAACCCCCGGCCCGCCAGCTATGGAACCATCCTTCACGAGGTCGGTCACGCCGTGGAGGTCCAGGTCGCGCGTCCGCTGCATGCGCGGCACGCGGAGGCCGTCGTGGACCAGAACAAAGCCGTCGCGGCGCTGAATCCAACCGTGGAGCGCTACGAGCGTGCACGGGTCGCGGGCCGCCAGTCGGAGACGCAGTCGCTCCGGCCGACGGTGGTTGCGCAGCGGGCGACCTATGACCGGGCGCTCCGGACCGTCCGCACACGCCAGACCGCGCTGGATGCCGTCCAGGTCCCAGCCGCGACCATCGCCTTGCTCAAGACCGCGTTGAGCACGCAGCGCACGCAGGCCCAGGCCGAGCTCACCACCGCGACGACCGCCGCGGCGGCCTTCGCCCCCGCGGACCAGACGGAGAGTGCCGCGTTCCGCTCCGCCATCACCGCCACCGTCGCCGCCCTGGATGCCTACGTGGCGCAGGCTCCGGCGAGCAGCGACCTGGACGCGCTGGACAAGACCCTGCTCGCCGCGTTCTCCGCGCGGACCGCCGCACGTGACGCGCTGCGGACCGCGAACGCGGCGAACCCCGCGCTCGTGACCTATGCGTCGGTGCTCACCTCGCAGGATGCCTGGAGGGAAGCGGCCCGTGAGCTCGCCCATACCCGAGGGCGCTCGCTGCGACTGCAGCGCTTCGTGGACGTGGTGAAGGCCCACAACATCGTTCCCTTCACGAAGTACGCCCGCGACAACTGGCCCCACAGTCCCGAGGAGTTCTACGCGGAGGCCTACTCGCTGTGGCTCACGAATCCGGCCTTCCTCCAGACGAACTACCTGCCCATCCACGACTTCTTCCAGAACGGCGACTACACGAAGTGAGTCGCGCGCTCTTGCTGGCCCTGATGGGTGTCGTGTTCTGCCCGGTCGTGGCGTGCCAGGGGCACCGAGCCACTTGGACGAAGGAGGAAGACATGGGGCCGCCCCTGCTGGAAGAGCGCCTGGGTTATCCCACCGGCACGGATGCGGATGCCTCCGAGCGCGCGGCGCGCCAGGAGGCCTCCGAGCGAGTCTACGAGCAGGCCGTCGCCGCATACGAGTCGGGCGACTACGCCAGCGCGGCCCGGGACTTCCTGCGCGCCTCGGAGCCGCTGCTCCAGGAAGAGGGCGCGCCCGCCTGGGACGTCATGGCCTACAACCGGCGTGTCTGTTACGCGAATGCCTGGAGTGCCTGGCGCCTGGCCGGAGACGAGGAGCAGGGCCGCGCGGCGCTCGAGGCCGCGCGGGGCAGGGACCCCGTCAATGCCTCACGCATCCAGGAGCTGCTCGGCGCGCCCGCTGAGTGAGGGTGGTCTTGGAAAGGAGTGAGGGATTGCATGAAGCCGCCCTAGGATGCCAGTTCATGCCCTTCTCCCTTTCCTCTCGCTGGTTGCCGCGCTCGCTGCGGGCCCTCCTGACGTCGCTCATACTTGGCGGGGCCGCAGGGGTGACTGCCGCACCGCCGGAGCGTGGTACCGGTTCTCCAACTTCAACCCAGACCTCGGATGAACTCGCGACCGCACTGATGAAGAAAGTGGTGTCGCCGACCGACAACGAAGATGCGGCGCTCGGGCTCATCGCCCTCTTTCCCAAGCTTTCATCCGAGCGTCAGGCGGAAATCGCGTCCCTGGGCACGTCGACCCAGGCAGCCCTGCAGGTTGCGCATATGGGGGTTGCGAATAGCTGGCTGACGGGGGTGGTGTGCCGGGGACAACCCATCAACGCACTCCGCCGAAGGCGCTTAATCAAAGAGGACCTCCGTATCTACGACCTGGAGTGTCCGCCGGGAAAGCCACATCAGGTTCGCTTCCGCTTCACGGAGGCGAAGCCGGAGGCGCCTTCGACCGTGCCGTTGACGACGTCCGCCGTGGAGATGGTGCTTCCTCGACTCCAGCGCAAGTTTGGCATCGAGACCCTGGAGGAGCTGCGTACGGCTGTCGAAGAGCCAATGGCTCCAAATCTTTCGAGCGGGTGGCTGCTGGGCCACTTGATGGACGGGCCGGCGGGGGTTCGTGTCTACGAGGCGATACTGAAGCACGACCCGGACAACCTCGACGCGATTGTAGGCCTCGTGACCATCCAGCTCGGGTTCGGGGACGCACAGGGGGCGCTGAAAACGCTCGACGCGGCCTCGCTCGCGACGGTGACGCTTACGGACGTCCGGGGTGACGTCACGAACAAGAGCGCGCTGCTGACGAATCGCTGCGCCGCACTGCACATGCTGGGGAAGCAGGAGGATGCGCTCGCGGCTTGCAAGCAGTCCGTGGCGATGGGGTCGAGGAAGGCCGGTCCCTATTACCTCGCCATGCTGCTCTACCTCCAAGGTGACGATGTCCAGGCCCTGGCGCACGTTCGCACGAGCATCGCCAACGACTCGCGGATCCCGCAAGGTCACTTCCTCGAAGGACTCATCCTTCAGTCCCTGGGGCGGCCCGGGGAGGCGATACAGTCCTGGGGGCGGGTCCCGCAATTCGGACCGGTGGCGACGTCATCGCTCGAGCAAGCCCGTTCCCGGGCGGCGTGGATCAAGCTCATGAAGGACTTCGAGCGAGAGCAGGGTGCAGCGAGCCTCGCGCTCTGCGGGCACTATTTCCTGGACTTGAAAATGCCGGAGCGCGCGGAGTCATGCTTCTCGCGGTCCCGTGCGGTGAACCCCATCCATGCCACGGTGGAAAGGCTGGACCACGAGGTCGAGTCCGCTCCGGCGCGTGCTTTCGAAAAGCTCCAGACCGAGCTGCGAAAGCAACGACACCCGGGCCTCCTTCGAGTCATGGCGGCCTACCATGCGCGGGCCGGACGGAGTCAGGAGGCGCTTCGTTGGCTCGACGAGTCCCTTCGAGCGAATCCGAGCCAGGACCGAGGGCTGACCCTGCTCAGTCAGGTTTGCGCGAGCCTCGAGGATAAGGACTGCCTCAAGCACTATCGCGAGGGACAGGCGCCGCGCTAGGGACCTCGCGAGAGCGATAGGGCGCCCCCTCCCGCCTGTGCCGAGGGGGGGCGGACTCAGGCGCTCCGTGGCCCACTTTCTCCACGGAGCGCCCGGGACAGCACTACTCGACCAGCACCTGGATGACCCGCTCCGCCGTGTTGCCCGCGGCGTCGGTGGCTCTAATCAGGACCAGATGCGAGCCGGGGCCGGAGAACGTCACCGGGATGGTCGCGAGGTTCGTCCCCGCGCCGACCGTGGTGGAGTTGACCCAGTTGGCCGTCAGCTGGACCGACGTGAGGTCCGTCACCTCGGTGATGACGTTCACCGTCCGCGGCTGCGCCTCCCCGGGATTCGGCGCGACGACGCGAAGCAGGGGCGCGGTGCGGTCCACCGTCACCTGGCGGCTCGCGATGGCGATGCGCCCATCCGTGGCGATGACCGTGAGCGTGAGGGTGTGGTGTCCTTCCGCCAGGCTCAGCCACTGGACGACGTGTCCGCCTCCGGCGTCAGGCGTGAGGCGCACCGGCGCGCCCCCGTCGATGGAGAGCAGCACCACGCTGATGGGGGCGCCACCAGGGCTGGCGGTCGCCCAGCCGCACGCCTTCACCTGCGCGGCGGACGTGTAGCGCGGCACATCGCACATGATGAGGCTGGGCGGCGTGCCCGCGGAGTCGACCACGTGGATGGCCGTGATGCAGGACGCGCTGTTGCCCGCGGCGTCGGTGGCCGTGTACGTCACCGCCGTCGTTCCAAGCGGATAGGTGCCGGCGGCCGGACCGCTGGCCTGCGCACCGCAGGCGTCGGAAACGGTGGCAGCCCCGGGCGTGACGAAGGCTCCGCCAGGCCCGGTGGCCTCGACGATTCGCTCGGGCGGACAGGCGATGACCGGCGGGGTGACGTCGACCACGGTGACGGTGCCCGTACACGTGTCGGTGTCCTGCCCGTCGGAGACCGTCAACGTCACGGAGTATGTTCCAAGGCCGAAGGGGCCCGCTGGCGACTGCGACACGGAGAAGGGCCCGGGGTGCTGGTTCGGGTCATAGCTTCCGTTGTCCACATTCGCCGGTGCGGAGCAGGTGGTGGCGCTCGCGTTGACGGATACGTGGCGGCAGAGGGCCACGGGCGGAATGATGGCGATGCAGGTGAGGCTGACGGGCGCGCTGCCCGCGTTGTTGGTCTCGATGCACTCCGTCTCGCGGCCCGTGCCGGTGCCGTCATCGTCCGCCCGGGCGAAGACCACCGTGTTTCCTCCAGAGGCCGAGGCGAGCGTCGCGCTCACCATCGCGCTGTTACCAGCGGAGAGCACGGTGGGAAGGATGCCCACGCCCAGCAGCGTGCCGCCGGAGGTGGGGTCACCCTGGTAGAAGGCCACGCGCAGGCCCGCGGAGGTCGCAGCGTCACCCTGGTTGGTGACGCGGGCATGCAGGGTCAGCGCCCCGTTGGTCGTGTCACACGACGAGGTGATTTCCGTCACCGTCACGTCGGCCGCGGCGTAGGGGCTGGTGGTGCCCGTGCCCTGGCTGTTGGCGCGGAACGTGTTGAGCCCCGGCGTGCGCCAGTTGGCGATGGGGTGCGCGGGGATGGTGCCGTTGTCGTTCACGTTCGTGACCGAGTACGCGTGCTGGTTCCAGATGCGACGCGTGTTCACCCAGCCGTCCTTGCGGTCTCTGAACACGCGGATGCCGGCGGGCCCCGGGAAGCCGTAGTTGTTCGACGCGACGACGATTTCCGCGTTGTCGTCCGCGTCCACGTCGACGATGAGGGGGTTCTCGTATGTCGTCCCGGAGGCGTGCGCGACCTCGAAGCGCACCGTGCCCGTGGCGCCGTCGTAGATGCGCAGGCGGACCTCGTCGGCGTAGACGACCTCGGCGCGGCCGTCGCCCTCGAAGTCGAAGGTGGACGAGCCCGTCACGTTCGAGCTGTTGTCCTGGGTGGGGCTGGCCCACTTGACGGTGCCGTCGGACTCGAAGACGGCATAGCGGCTGGCGCCCGCCACGCCGATTTCCGGCAGCCCGTCCGCGTCGAAGTCCGCGATGTTGGGCGCGCCACCGCTGCCGCCCCCGGGAATCGTCTGACTCCAGAGCAGGGTGCAGTCGTCATCCATCAGATGGACGCTGCCGCCGCTGACCACGACGATTTCCCCGTTCGAGTCCGCGTCGAAGTTGCCCACCCCCGAAAGCCCGTTGCCGATGGTGGTGTTCCGGCACTTGAGGACGCCGGTGTGGCGATAGATGGACCGACCGTTGACCACCTCCTGCAGTCCGTCACCGTCGATGTCCGCCGCGAACGAGATGGGACCCTGGGGGCCGTTGTTGGTGTCCGTGCCCGCCCACCTCAGCGCCCCGGTGTTGCGGAAGACGTGGTGGCCGTTGAGGATCTCCACCGTGCCGTCGCCGTCCAGGTCCGCGAACGAGGGACCGCCCCAGCTATTCTGGGAAGCCGTCGTCCGGAACTTGTAGGCACCCGTGTTCTCGAAGCAGAGCAACCCCGCGCCGCTCTCCGGGATGGCACACAGCTCCACCAGTCCGTCCCCGTCGATGTCCGCGCCCGCCACGCTCGCGGCGCCGCGCACGCGCAGGGCCGGGTCCGTCACCGTCCACAGCTCGCTGCCATCCGCGCCGCTCAGCGCTCGCAGCACGCCATTGGTGGTGTAGTTGCTGCCCTCGAAGGAGCTGAAGACGACGTCCGGGACACCGTCCCCGTTCACCTCCACGACGATGGGCGTCATCATCACCTGGACGTGGGTCGGCATGACGGTGCTCGAACTCCAGGCCCACTCGAGCTCCGGCTCGAAGTTCGGGTCGAAGGGGGGCTGGACCTGGCACTGGCCGTTCGCCAGCGCGGCGACCTCGCCTGGCGACCCGGCTTCCGGCGAGACGGGGAGCGCGGCCTCACCCCTGGCGGCCAACGCCAGAAGTCCTGTGACCGACAGCCGAGCGCACTGTCTCGCGTGCCACATCCACTTCCCTTGGGGCGTGCTTGTCATAGATATGTTCCGTCCTTGGTTTGTTTTTCCAGTGAGTCCGTTCTATAGGGGACTGTAAGAAATCACCGCAAGTGAGTCAGAACTGAACTCGGAGTAGGTGTTTCAGGGGGGCGCCTGCCATTGGGTTGGGGGTCGGTGGCGGCTTCGTTGGCAAAGTGCCAATAATGCGGCCCCATGGGTCTTCCGGTGCGTGCGGCGCTGGTTCAAGCGGTGGGTGGGCCGTTCATTCTCGACGAGGTCGAACTGGACAGGCCTGGCGCGGGTGAGCTGCGGGTTCGAGTGACAGCCAGTGGCATCTGTCACACGGACCTCACCTACCGGGCGGGGGCGGGGAGGTTCCCCTTTCCGGCGGTGCTCGGTCACGAGGGCGCGGGGGTGGTGGAGGCGGTGGGGGAGGGCGTCACGGACTTCGAGCCCGGGGACGCGGTGGTGCTCAGCTACTACTCCTGCCGGGCGTGTGGCACGTGCGAGCGCGGGCATCCCGCCTACTGCGAGCGCGGGTACGCGGGGAACTTCTCCGGCGCGCGGCCGGATGGCTCGTTTCCCATGCGGTGGCGCGGGGCGCCCATCCGCTCCGGCTTCTTCCACCAGTCGTCGTTCGCCACGCAGGTGCTGGCACACCGGCACAACGCGGTGAAGGTGGACCGGGCGGCGCCGCTCGAACTGCTCGCGCCGCTGGGGTGTGGGTTCCAGACGGGGGCGGGGGCGGTGCTGGAGGCGTTCCGGCTCCAGTCCGGACAGACGCTCGCCGTCTTCGGCGTGGGCGCGGTGGGGCTCGCGGCGGTCATGGCGGCGCGTGTCGCCGGCGCGGCGAGCATCCTCGCGGTGGACCTGGACGCGGGCCGACTGGAGCTGGCGCGCGAGCTGGGCGCCACCGACACGTTCCTGGCGACGGAGCCCGAGCTGACGAAGACGATGCTCAAGCGCACCCGGGGCGGGGTGGATTTCGCGCTGGAGTGCGTGGGCCTGCCCCAGGTGTTGCGCCAGGCCTTCGACGTGACACGGCCCCTGGGCACGTGTGGCCTGCTGGGGCTTCCCAGCCCCGAGGCGTCGGAGGTGACGCTGTCGATGACCCGCCTCCTCTACGGCAAGCGGCTGGTGGGCATCATCGAAGGGGACGCGGACCCGAAGACCTTCATCCCCCGGATGGTCGCGCTGCACGCGGAGGGGCGCTTCCCGCTGGAGAAGCTGAGCCGCTCCTACGACTTCGAGGCCATCAACGACGCGGTACACGACATGGAAGCGCGCACTGCCATCAAGCCCGTGCTGCGCATGCACGGAGGAAGCACGCGATGACCTTCGACGAAGCGGTGAAGGCGGGGCGGCTGGACGCGCAAGAGGCGCTCGCGTTGTTCGACAGCCTGCCCACGGTGGAGCTCGGGTTCATGCGAGGCACCTGGAAGGGCAGTGAGCTCCACACGGGGCACCCGATGGATGGGATGCTCGGTGCGACGGGCTGGTACGGCAAGCGGTTCGTCGACGAGGAGAGCGTGCACCCGCTGCTGTTCTACACGGAGGACCGCGCGTCGGTGTTCCCGGTCGACCCGAGGAAGTGGCCGTCGCCGACGATTCGCGGCCTCGTGGGTCCGCACCGGGCGGCGGTGGAGACCGAGAAGTTCAAGGCGCGCCTGCGCCTGACGGTGTACCGGGGCAAGGTCAGCGCGACGATGATCTACGACGACTGGCCCACGAATGACGTGTTCCGACAGGTCGATGCGAACACGCTGCTGGGGGTGATGGACGCCCGGGGGATGGCGGCGCCGTACTTCTTCGTGCTGCGCCGGGATGGCGCGTAGGGCGCCCTGGATTGTTTCCCGCGTGGAAACAGTCCTCTGCCCGGCGCCCCATTTTTCGCGGACGCCCAGGTCTCTACTGTTCCTCTTGTCAGCAACGCACACCGCGGCAGACGCGGTGAAACCAAGAGGGAGTACGCCATGAGCGCCACCGTCCAGAAGACCCAGACCCAGCCCGACACCATCGTCCTCGTCCACGGCATGTGGATGACGCCCCGTAGCTGGCAGGGCTGGATTGACCGCTTCACGAAGGCCGGCTACCGCGTCATCGCCCCGTCGTGGCCCGGCCTGGAGGTCGGCGTGGAGGCGCTCCAGAAGGACCCGACGCCGCTGGAGAATCTGCGCGTGAAGCAGATTGTCGACCACTACGAGCGCATCATCCGCGCGCTGCCCACCCCGCCCATCCTCATGGGCCACTCGTACGGCGGCGCCTTCGTGCAGATGCTGTTGGACAGGGGCGTGGGCGCCGCGGGCGTCGCCATCCACTCCGCGCCGGTGAAGGGCGTCTACACGCTGCCGTTCACCACCATCAAGTCGACTGCGTCCACGCTGCTCAACCCCGCCAATGTGAACCGCCCCGCGCCGATGACGCCCGAGCAGTTCCACTACGCCTTCACCAACACGCTGACGCAGGAGGAGTCGGACGAGGTGTACCGCACGCAGTACGTGCCGGGCTCGGGCCGCGCGCTGTTCCAGGGCGCCCTCGCCAACCTGACGCCGCGCTCCGAAGTCACCGTGAATCTGAAGAACGACGAGCGCGCGCCGCTGCTGTTCCTCTCGGGTGACTCGGACATCATCCTCCCGGCGAAAATCCAGCGGGAGAACGTGAAGCGCTACGCGAAGTCGAAGGCGGTGACGGAGTACGTGGAGCTCAAGGGCCGCTCGCACTACACCGTGGCGCAGCCGGGCTGGGAGGCGGTCGCGGACCTCGCCCTCAACTGGGCCGCCCAGCACGCCACCGTCCGGAGCTGAGCATGGCGCGGCCCCAGCGCCCCGGTCCTCGCCGAGCAGAGGGCCGGGACGTGAGAGTGGCCCGCCAGGATGAAGGCATCAATGACAGACGGTGGCCTGGCTAGGGCGCCTTGGAGACCGCCAGGACGAACCGCGCGTAGCCGAGTTCCGCCGCGTTCTTCATCAATTCGAGCGAGGCCCAGGCCACGATGTCTCCGAAGGGCTTGCCCTGCAGCGGCCAGCGCGTGCGCTCCGTCGAGCGCAGGTCTTCGTCGCCGAGTCGTTCGATGTGGGCCCGCCATTCTCCGTGCAGTCGATGGACCCACTCGCGCACGCCGTCGGCGGTGCCGGGCCAGTACACGGCCTCTTTGGTCAGGGTCGCATCCGCGAACGAGTGGTTGAGCACCATCGACCACCAGAAGCCCAGATGCCAAGTCAACCAGGCGACGCTCGCGGGCCCCAAGTCATAGCCCTCGTGTTCGGGCCAGTCCGCGCGCCAGTGTCCGTCCGCGCCTTGTTGAACGTGAAGGCCCACCCGGCCCGGGCGGCGCAGGCACTCCTCCGTGGTCAATCCCTCGAGATGGTACTGGGTGAGCGCCCAGGCGATGTCGAGCTGCCCGAGGAGGGTGTCTCTGACGGGATGGGTCATGGGCCCCACGCTAGAGGGCACCCCCAGGCGCCGTCCATGGCGCGTGGCGCGCGTCAAGTCACCCACGTTCCGGGACGTCACGTGCCCCTGCTCGTGGAGCCGAGCGCCCAGCCATGCCCGCGAGGACCGCGCGGCCTGCGGCGCAGGGCCCCTCCCGCGGTTAGACTGCCGCCAATGAACTCCAGTCCATCCAGCCGCTCGGCCATCGTCGTGGCGGAGCTGGGGCCGACGAACACTGGAAAGACCCACCGGGCCATCGAGCGCATGCTCGAGCACGACACGGGGATGATGGGGTTGCCGCTTCGCCTGCTCGCCCGCGAGGTCTACGACCGGGTGACCGCCCGGGTGGGCGAGGGGCGGGTGGCCCTGATGACAGGGGAGGAGAAGCGGCTGCCTCCGCGCCCCGACTACTGGATTTGCACCGTCGAGGCGATGCCTCTGGACCGCACGGTCGACTTCCTCGCGGTGGACGAAATCCAGCTCGCCGCCCACCGTGAGCGCGGGCACGTCTTCACGGACCGTCTGCTGCATGCGCGAGGGCGCAAGGAGACCTGGTTCCTGGGCGCGGACACGATGCGGCCGATGCTCCAGTCGCTCATCCCCCACGCCTCGGTGAAGCGCGCCACGCGCCTGTCCCAGCTGCGCTACTCCGGGCGGCGCTCCCTGAAGAGCCTGCCTCCGCGCTCGGCCGTGGTCGCCTTCTCCGCGGACCGGGTGTACGAGCTGGCCGAGTCGCTTCGGCGCCTGCGCGGCGGGGTCGCCGTGGTGCTGGGCGCGCTGTCGCCCCGGACGCGCAATGCCCAGGTGGCGATGTATCAGTCCGGCGAAGTGCAGTACCTGGTGGCCACCGATGCCATCGGCATGGGGTTGAACCTGGACCTCAACCACGTGGCCTTCGCGGCGCTGTCCAAGTACGACGGTGCCGAGCAGCGAGACCTCTTCTCGGATGAGCTGGCGCAGATCGCCGGCCGCGCGGGCCGTCACCTCAACGACGGCAGCTTTGGCACCCTGAACACGCTGTCCGAGCTGTCCCCCCGGGTGGTCTCCTCCATCGAGTCACACCAGTTCCCCGCCGTGCGCAGCCTCATCTGGCGCAACGCCGAGCTGGACTTCGCGAGCCCGGAGGCGCTGCTGGACTCGTTGACCCGGGCACCCCGCCACAGCGCCTTCATCCGGGTGGAGCGCGCGGATGACTTCGATGCGCTGAAGGACCTCTCCCAGGTCCCCGCCGTCCGGGACCTGGTGACGGACCGCGCGGGCGTCGAGCTCTTGTGGCAGGTCTGCCAGATTCCCGACTTCCGCAAGGGCCTCCTCGGCCAGCACGTCGGGCTGCTGCGGGAGACGTTCCTCCAACTCGCCGAGGGCGATGGGACGTTGGACGCGACGTGGCTCGGCAAGCAGGTGTCACCGCTCGACGACGTCTCGGGGGACCTCCACACGTTGATGGACCGGCTCGCCGCCATCCGCATCTGGACGTACATCAGTCATCGCTCGTCATGGTTGCATGACGCCGAGCAGTGGCAGGAGCGCACGCGCCACATCGAGGATGCGCTGGGGGATGCCCTACATGAGCGACTCGTCGAGCGCTTCGTGCAGCGGGCCGCGCGCAGGAGCGCACGGCGCTTCGTGAGGGCCACTGCGCCTGTCGCCGGGAGCGGCTCCGACAGTCCCTTCGCCAAGCTGGGGCTCCTCCTGGGCGAGGTGGCGGGGGCGGACGGCCCGGCGCTGACGGAGGAGCAGTTCGTCCAGCGCGTCGTTGATGCGACGCATGAGGCCTTCGAGGTGGATGCGTTGGGAAGCATCTCGTTCGAGGGGCAGCCGCTGGCGCGACTGGTGCGCGGCACGGACCGGCGCTCGCCGCAGCTGGCCCTGGCGGAGCCGGAGGTCTGGACGGGGGGCGCGCGGCGGCGGCTCGAGCGGCGGCTGAACGCCCTGGCGAGGGACCTGGTCACCGAGGCGATGGGAGGTTTTCCCGCCGAGTCCCTCACTGGCGCGGGGCGCTCCGCGGTGACGCGGGGACTCTCCTACCGCCTGGCGGAAGGGGTGGGAGTGATTACCCAGGGCGAGGCCCGGGAGCAGTGGGGGCTGATGGACGAGGAGTCGCGAGAGCGCTTGAGGACGCTGGGCGTTCGCGAGGGGCGACGCTATTTCTACGTGGCCAACGCCCTGTCGCCTCCGGCGATGGAGCGGCGCTGCATGCTGACGGCGCTGTTTCTCCAGAAGCCCGCACCCAAGGGGGTGCCGAGTGAAGTTTCGCTCGAGGCGTCTGTGTTCGGCGCGAGGGAGGCGCGAGCCTTCGGGTACGAGGTGCTGGGCTCCGTGGCGTTGCGAATCGATGTCGTCGAGCGGCTCGCCGAGGCGCTGCGTCATCCGTCCGGCGCGCGGCAGGCGCAGACGCTCATGCAGGAGCTGAGGCTGGAGGCCGGCGCGCGCGCGGTGGTGCTCCGGGAATTGGGGGGGCCGTCGGGGAGCGCCGCGATGAAGCGCCGCCGCCGTCGCCGTCGAGGGAGCCAGAACTCCCCCGCAGTGCAACAGGCTGCGGGCTTGCATCCCTCCTCCCGGGAGAGCGGCACGGGTGCGCGGGGAGCCCCGGGCGGACCCAAGCCGGAGTGAGGGCTGGCGACGGGTGCTGTTCATTGAGGCTGTTGGATTGAATTGAGCTGGGATTGCGGGACCTGTCCTCGGACGAAGGTACGATGCCCGTGTTGAGTCGTGCGGGTGGCGCTTGGGGGATGGGTTGAATCATCGCAATCACTCCCCGCAAATGCATATCGCTCGCATAAGTCAGACAAGTTCACTCGCGAGCGAGGGAGTCCCATGTCCAGCCAGATCAGTCGTCGTGCGCAGTCAATCCCTTGCTTCCTTGTTCTCACGCTCGGAGTCGTCCTCTTCGCCAGTCCAGCGAGCGCGCAGCTCGTGGCCCTGGAGTGCCCTGGCACCATCGCGGCGACGTACAATCCAGGCATCAAGCTCGAAGCCCAGGCCATCTCCGCGACGGCGATGGGGAGCTTCGGGCCCTGCGTCGGTGTGCCGCTGACCTTGCCCTCCGGTACCTTCACCGCCACTGGCGGCGGCACCTTGAGCTGTGTGACGGGAGATTCAACCTTCGATGCGGTCATCAACTGGAATGACAACTCCACGAGCAACGCGTCCGTCACCGCCACCATCGACGTACGCCCCGGGGGGGGCGGTCGTCGTCTATACGGGGACGCTGAGCAGTGGGAAGTTCAACGGCGCGACCATTGTCATCACCGTGGCCCTCCTCACGACGGACCTCGACAACTGTCTCACCGCGCAAGGCGTGACATTCACCAGTGGCGCGGGCACCATCACCTTCGCCAAGGTCCTGTGACGGCTCGCCCCGGCACGGGTCAAAGCCCGTGCCGGGGCGGCATGCGCCTGACGTGAGGGGCTCAGCGTAGCGCTGGCAGCACCCGCGCGGCGAAGGCGTCGATGAACGGCTCCTGCCAGCGATTGACGTTGTGCAGGTAGAGGTGACTGAACCCGAGCGCCACGTCCTGGGAGAGCCAGTCCACGTGGCGCTGGAGGCTGGAGGCCACTCGCACGTGGCCCTCCAAATCCCTGGGCTGCACCGTGCGCGCCAGCCCCTCGAACTGGGAGGGGCGGCGCAGGTCCGAGAGCACGGAGCTGGCGAAGATGTTCGGAGCCCACTGCTCCATGGCACCCTGGAGCGCGGCCTGCTCGTCCTCGGCCCACGAAAGCTGCACCTTGAGGAACATGGGCTTGCCCTCGCCGCCTCCGCGATGAAAGGCCTCCACCATCTTCCGCAGCTGCTCGGGAGGCTTGCTCACGGTGATGAGGCCATCCGCCCAGCTCCCCACCCACTCCGCCGTCTGGGGAGTGATGGCCGCGCCCACCAGCAGGGGCGCCTGGGCCGGGCGTGAGTAGAGCTTCGCCTCCTCCACCCGGACGAGTCCTCGGTGCGTCACCGTCTCTCCCTGGAAGAGGGCGCGCATCACGTCCACGCACTCGCGCAGCCGGGCGTTGCGCACATCCTTCGGCGGCCAGGGCTCCCCCGTCACGCCTTCGTTGACGAGCTGCCCGCTGCCCAGCGCCGCCCAGGCGCGTCCTGGGAACATCTCCGCGAGCGTCCCCAGTGCCTGCGCGATGATGGCGGGGTGGTAGCGCTGTCCCGGTGCGTTCACCACGCCCAGGCTCGTCAGCTTCGTGGTGGCCAGGGCCGCGCCCATCCAGCTCCAGGCGAAGCCGCTGTGTCCTTGTGCCTCGCTCCATGGGTGGAAGTGGTCGGAGTTGAGCGCCGCCGTGAAGCCCGCCGCGTTCGCGCGCTGTACCAGTCGAAGCAGTTCGCTGGGAGGAATCTGCTCGTGGGAGGCGTGGTAGCCGAGCGTGAGCATGCGCGCGCACGTTGGTGTCGCCTTCTTGGTTTCGCGAGTCCACCTGATGACCAAGTGTGCGCTGTCGCACGCATGTGTCACGTCGTGGCGGCGCCTCTGCCTCGGCATCCCCACCCTGCATCCAGGGAGACGGATGATTCAGGACCTCTGGTACAAGAACGCGGTCATCTACTGCCTGGACGTCGAGACGTTCATGGACGGAAATGGCGACGGCGTGGGCGACTTCATCGGCCTGCAGCGTCGCCTGGACTATCTGGCCGGCCTGGGTGTCACGTGTCTGTGGTTGATGCCCTTCCACCCGACGCCCAACCGCGACAACGGCTACGACATCACCGACCATTATGGAGTGGACCCCCGGCTGGGCACGCCGGGTGATTTCGTGGAGTTCACGCATCAGGCGAAGCAGCGCGGGATGCGCGTCATCATCGACCTGGTCGTCAACCACACCAGCGACAGGCACCCGTGGTTCCTGGACGCGTGCAAGGGCCGCGACAGCCGCTTCCATGACTTCTACGTGTGGTCCGACAAGAAGCCCCGCGACGCGCACGAGGGAATGGTCTTCCCCGGCTCGCAGAGCACCACCTGGACGCATGTCCCCGCGGTGAAGCGCTGGTACTTCCACCGCTTCTTTCCCTTCCAGCCGGAGCTCAACGTCGCCAACCCCGCCGTGCGCGAGGAGCTGCTCAAGGTGATGGGCTTCTGGCTGGAGCTGGGCGTGTCCGGCTTCCGGGTGGACGCGGTTCCCTTCCTCGTGGAGCTCAAGGGGACGAAGGACGACGGCAACAAGGACCCGTACGCGCTGCTCAGCCGGATGCGGGAGTTCCTCTCGTGGCGCAGCGGGGATGCCATTCTTCTGGCCGAAGCCAACGTCACCATGGAGGAGGTGATGAACTTCTACGGCAAGGAGGGGGACCGGATGCAGATGGTCTTCAACTTCGCCGCCAACCAGAACTTCTTCCTCTCACTGGTGACGGAGGACGCGACGCCGCTGGTGGAGGCGCTGCGCTCAGCGCCCCGGTTGCCTCACCTGGCGCAGTGGGCGAACTTCCTGCGCAACCATGACGAACTGGACCTGGGGCGACTGCCAGCGGCGGCGCGCAAGCGCGTCTTCGCGGAGCTGGGCCCGGAGCCGAGGATGCAGCTGTATGGGCGGGGACTGCGCAGGCGGCTTGCCCCCATGCTCGCGGCGGACCGTCGCCGGCTGGAGTTGTCGTTCAGCCTGATGCTCTCGCTGCCGGGCACTCCGGTGCTCTGGTACGGGGACGAGCTGGGCATGGGCGAGGACCTGTCCCTGCACGAGCGGCAGAGTGTGCGAACGCCCATGCAGTGGTCCAACGAGCCCCATGGGGGCTTCACCCGGGCGCCGGAGCCCTTCCGCCCGGTAGTGGCCAGGGCGCCCTTTGGTTTTCCCCAGGTGAATGTCGAGCAACAGCGCAGGGACCCGTCCTCGCTGCTCAACTGGATGGAGCGCATGGTGCGCATGCGCAAGGAGTGCCCGGAGCTGGGCTGGGGCGCGTGGAAGCTCCTGCGTGTGAAGCCTCCGCACGTCCTCGCGCTGCGCTACGACTGGAAGGGCGAGACGCTGGTGATGCTGCACAACCTGTCCGGCAAGGCGTGCGAGGTGGGCTTCTCGCCCGGTGGGCCTCCGGCGCGGCTGGTGCATCTCCTGTCGGAGGCGCACTCCGCGCCGGGCAAGGCAGGGCGGCATCGGGTGACGCTGGAGGGGTACGGCTACCGGTGGTTCCGGATGGAGCCCCGCGCCATGCCCGCCGCCACGGCTTGAGCGCTCGCGGCGCGTACCTGCCTGGGACGGCGCCGCGCTAGGCTGCCACCCATGCTGACGGGTGGTGGGTCGAGGATTCTCGCGGGAGTCGGAGTCGTGGGCGCGGTGGGCTTCCTCCTCGCGATGGACACGGGGCGCCCCGAGGTCCGGCTGATGACGAAGGCGGTGCCCATGCTCTGCCTGCTCCTGTGGCAGTGGCCCCCTCGGGAGCGTTATGCCCGCTGGGTCTTCGCGGGCCTGGGGCTGTCGCTGCTCGGCGACGTGTTGCTGGACCTGGGGCCGGAGTTCTTCCTGCCCGGCCTGGGCGCCTTCCTGTTGGCCCACGTGAGCTACACCGCCGCGTACCTCACCGTGACGCGCGGGCTCCAGTGGGCGAGGGCGCTGCCCTTCCTGCTCCTGGCCGTGAGCGCCAGCGTGTTCCTGTGGCCCGGCCTGGGGGACATGGCGCTCCCCGTGACAGTCTATGTCGCCGTCATCTGCACGATGACCTGGCGCGCGGCGGCGATGCTGGGCACGCCCGGCCTGTCACGCCTGGAGCAGCAGGCCGCGTTCGCCGGCGCGCTGTTGTTCGCCGTCAGTGACGGCCTGCTCGCCATCAGGCTCTTCGTGCAGCCCGTGCCCGGCGCTGGTTACGCCATCATGTTGCTGTACTGGGCCGCGCAGCTCAGCATCGCGGTCTCCGCTCGCGGGCCGCGCGCCCACCCCGCGAGCGTCGGGCACTCCCTGGCTTGAGGGGGCCCGCGCGGTGGCGGGCGCCCCTTGCCGCACCTGTCAGTGGCGGGTTTCCTTGGGCGCGCTGAACGAGCGTAGGAACTCGATGAGCAGCCGCGCGCCGTAGCCCGTGGCCCCCTTGGAGCGCCACGCCTTGTCGCTGTCGATTCGCGACGTCCCCGCCATGTCGATGTGCGCCCAGGGAATGCCGTCGACGAACTCCTCCAGGAACAGGCCCGCGGTGATTTGACCCGCGTTCACCCCGCCGATGTTCTTGAGGTCCGCGACCTCTGAATCGAGCTCGCCCCGCAGGCGCTTGTCGAGCGGGAACTGCCACACCGTCTCGTCGGACTTCTCGGCCGCCGCGCGCACCTGGTCGACGATGCCTTGATGGTTGCCCATGACCCCGGCGTTGTCGTTGCCCAGGGCCCGCTCACAGGCTCCGGTGAGCGTGGCGATGTCGAGGATGGCGTCGGGGGCTGGCTTCTCCTCCGTCGCGAGGACAAGGCCGTCCATCATCACCAGCCGGCCCTCGGCGTCGGTGTTCAGGACCTCGATGGTCTTCCCGCCCCGGGCCGTCAGGACGTCGCCGAGCCGCATCGCCTTGCCTCCCGGCATGTTGTCCGTGCACATGAGATACCCGGTAACGGAGGCCTTGACGCCGAGCGCGGACAAGGTGGACATGGCGGCGAGGATGGCCGCCGCGCCGGACATGTCTGTCTTCATCGCGGCGTGGACCAGGTCGTTGGGCTTCAGGCCGAGTCCGCCCGAGTCATACATGATGCCCTTGCCAATCAACGACACGCGGCCGAGGGGCTCGAGGGCCTTGCCTCGCTCGTCTTTCGGCCGATACGAGAGCTTGATGAGGCGCGGAGGCTCCGCGCTCCCGGCATTCACCCCGAGCATGCCGCCGCAGCCCATCTTCGCGAGGGCCTTCTCGTCGAAGACCTCGATGTCCAGCCCCGACGCGGCCGCCACCACGCGGGCAATCTCCTCCACGCGGCGCGCGGTGAGGAGCGTGGCCGGCGCGTTGGCCAGGTCGCGGGCCAGCTCGGTGGCCCGGGCCGTGATTCGGCCACGCTCGACGCCGCGCTTCACCTCTTCGAGGGGTAGCGACGACGACAGGAGGGTGAGGGCCTCCAGGGGCGGCTCCTGCTGGGACGTGCGCTTGAGCGGGCGATAGCGATAGCGCGCCAGGAGGACTCCCTCGACGACCGCCTGAGCGGCGACGTCGGGCGCGATACCGCCGAGGTCCGGCAGCGTGAAGCCGAGGTGGACGTAGTGGCCCGCTGCCCGTGCGAAGGCCGCCGCGGCATCGCGCAGGGACGCGAGGTCACTGTCTGCCTTTTCTCCGATGCCGACGACGACGAGCGCCGAACCCTCCGCGCGTGGAATGACGAGGGACTGGCCGACCTTGCCCGTAAATCCAGCCGCCTTGAGCTGGGCCCGGCTGAGCCCCAGCTCACGGGGGACCTCCCCATCGACTCCGACAGGGATGCCCAGGACGCCCGCCTCTTTGGGCAGGGCCCGTGAGACCTGGAGCGTGGTGGCCTCGAGCTCATCCACGGAAGGCGCGGGATGGAAGTCAGACACTGCTTCCGCATGGTACGTTGGAAACGTCATCGTCATGGCTCTGTCCTCGGGCGCTGTGCCAGCGCGGCGCTGACTGTCGAACTCGCGAAAATGTAGTCACGCGATATCCGGCGCGGTCATGCCCGCTGCCGAAGACGAGCCCCTCGTCGACTGGCCGCCAGGGAGCGGCCGGCCTCAGGCGTCGGGGCTCGACCTGAACAGGCTCAACCCGAGCCGCTGCGACAGGAAGCGCGCGGCGAGCTGCCCCTGGACGCTGTTGCCCGCGGCGTCGAGCCGTGGGGCGAACGTGCCCAACCCACCCTTGCCCGGCGCGACGGTGACGATTCCGCCGCCAATGCCACTCTTGCCGGGAGTGCCCACGTCATAGAGCCAATCTCCCGAGGTCTCATACATCCCCGCCGTGGCCATCACCGCGAGCGCGTGGTGGCAGACCTCCGCGTCGACCACCCGGGTCCGGGTCACCGGGTTGACGCCTCCGTCCGCCAGCGTGGCCCCCATCACCGCGAGGTCCCTGGCGGTCACCGCGAGCGAGCACTGACGCGTGTAGAGCTCCGTCGTGAGGGAGGGCTCTGTCTCCAGGCGGCCCAGGCCATGCAGCAGCCAGGCGAGCCCCTGGTTGCGGTGGTGTGTCTTCGTCGCGGAGACATACACCTCCTCGTCGAGCACGAGGGGCCTGCCGGCGAAGCGTGACAACCCCTCGTGGATGAACCGCCACCGGGCCTCGGGGCTGGTGCCCGGCACCAGGCTCGTCGTCGCGAGCGCTCCTGAGTTCACCATGGGGTTGGTGCGCCCGTCCGGGCTCTGGTCTATCGCCACGGCCGAGTTGAACGGCAGGCCGGTGGCATTGACCCCCAGCTTGCGCCGCGCCACCTCCGGGCCCAGCGCCTGGCAGACGAGGGCGAAGACGAACGGCTTGGACACGCTCATGAGGGTGAACGGGTGGTCCACGTCGCCCGCTCCGTGGCTGCTGCCGTTGATGCCGGCGACGCACACGCCGAAGAGGCGGGGGTCCACCCTCGCCAGCGCGGGGTAGACCTGGGAGCACGCTCCCTCCGTGTTCTCTCGATGACGTCGGTGCGCCTCGATGACCAGCTCCCCGACCCGCTCCGAAGCGGGGAGGTGTCCGGTGGAGATGAAGGCCGCCTCGTCTGCCGTATCCATGCGTGGCGGCCCTCCTGCTCGGAGTGGAGAGGCGAGGCGTTGCTCGCCTCGTCGGTCATCGGTCCCCTGGCGTTGGCTTCGCTGGAAGGGTTCGGTCGCGAGGGGTGGTTGTCAATGCCGCGGGCAGGCCTACTGCGCCTCGAGCATCAGGAAGCTGAAGTCCGCCGTCCCACTGCCGCTCGCCTTGGGGGCGTTGGAGTGGCAGCCCATGCAGGACGCGGTCGGCTGGATGAAGGTCTCCATCGTCGTGTTGGCGAGCACTGGCGGCGTTCCCTGGGGCGCTCCACCCGTGGCCCACTGGGTGCTGATGAGCTGGTAGTTGGCCCAGACGGAACCCTTGAGCAGCCCCCGGTAATACGCATTCAGGCTGGGGTCGGCCTGGATGGGCGTGGTGCGAGTCACCTGCACCGGCGCGTTGAGCGGCCCGCCGTCCGGAGCGAGCTCCGTGTACGGCTGGGTCGCCGTCTGCTGGTTGGGCTGGCAGTTCGTCGTGCAGTGCGGGTTGAAGAAGGACGACGTCGTGTTGTCCACCTGCTCGAAGGTGGACCAGAACCACTTCGCCTGGCTGGCCGTCTTGTGGATGATGTGCAGTCCCACCAGTCCCACGGTGACGGGGTTGGCTCCGGGACTCGGGGCGCCCGACTCGTCGTTGAGGACCCACGCCTTGCGCATGTAGAAGCGCTTTCCGGCGACCTCCTGCGCGGACAACACCTTCCACGCCGCCTTGACCTCCATGGCGCCCACCGGACCGCAGGGTTTGCCATTGCAGGGCCCGGGGTTCTGGGTGGGACCGGTGGGGAAGGAGATGGTGGCGCTCGTCTGACCCGCCGCGTTCCAGAGGTTGTTGGTGATGAGGTAGTTGTACTCGTCCTGGTTCAGTCGCTTTTCGTAGCGCACGAACCGGCCGTTCTGGTCCGTCAGGGGTCCGCCGACGGCCTGCTTGATGTCGGGGAACCTCTCGATGACGATGGCGGACGCCTTGGAGTCACTCACGAGCAGCTTGTCCACGTTCGAGTTGACGGCCTCGAGTCGGCCGGCCTCGGTCAGCTTCGTCAGCCGCCGCAGCTTCGTCTCCAGGGCCGCCGGCGTGTTGAACGTGCACCAGGCGCCGGGCTTGCTCCCGGGTGGCACGAAGATGTCGGTGTCCTCCGGGTAGGTCTCCCAGACGGTCGGCCCCTGTCCCGTGAGGATGCTGACCTGGGTGTTGGGCGCGCACGCGGACGTCGTCGCCGGCCAGTTGAGCGCGATGAAGGTGTTCCACGAGTAGACGTCCACGTCGGACTGGAACTCGCCGAAGCGAGGGCACGCGTCCACTGGCACCACCGACTGCGCGGGGGTGATGGCCGTGGCGCACGTGGAGCCGGGACAGGTGGGGTCCGGGTTGCACCCCGGCGGGAGTGCCTGGGCGGACGGAGTGTCCGTCGAGCCCACCGGAGAGGATGAGGGCGACGTGGTGGCACAGGCGACGATGACGGCTCCGGCGAGGACACCGCCCACCGTCAGCTGACGCAGGAGAGTGTGAGAGACGCTCATGGACGACCCAGGGGTAAGAGGGGACGACTGCGACGCTGCCCGTGCAAGGCGAGGGCCCCTGTCCAGGAGTGGCTGCAACCTCCCGGAAAGAGGAACGAGCCCCACGGGGCCCGCATCCACCCGCGTCGTGTGCGGACGCTGGTGCGTTGGTGCATCACGCAGCCAGGCGCGCCAGGGTGCCCGTGGGAGGCACCCCGCGCCAGCCAGGGGGAGGGGAGGGGTGCTCGATTCAAGACACCGCGCGGGTGTGTGGGTTCAACGCGGTGGGGCTTTCGCGCGGCGGGGTGGGCGCTTGATGATGTCGCCATGCCTCGCCGCCCCGCGCTTCCCGTCGTGCTGCTGCTCTCGTTGTCGTCCGCCCTCCTGCTGGGCGCGGCGCCTCCCGCCGCGACGGGGGCGGCGAGCTCCGCTCCGGTGACGCTCCGGTGGAAGGTGCCGCAGGAGTCGTTGGGCTACGCGTACACGACGGAGGACACGGACCCCCAGGGCGGCCGGATGCGCGTGGACCTCTCCAGCCTCAAGTCGCAGGGCGTCTCAGTGGGCAAGCGTCGGCAGCTCTTCACGATTCAGCAGCCCACGCAGGCCGAGATGGTGCTGGTGCTCACGCCGAAGCCCTCGGGTGACGTGGCCGCCAAGGTGGTGGTGACGCGGATGGACATGCCCAAGGCCAGGCGCCCGTCGAAGCAGGACCAGGCGATGGCCAAGGCGATGAAGTCCATGGAGGGCACGGTGCAGTTGCGTGGGAGCCTGACGCCCTCGGGGTTGGTGACCAGCGACCTCAAGCGAGAGCAGCGCAACCTGCTGGCGTTCATGGTGGAGCTGCCGACGAAGCCGGTCTCCGTGGGGGAGGTGTGGACCCACAGCGCGGACCTCCTGAAGATGGGCGGCCGGTGGCAGGGCGAGCATGAAGTCCTCAACCGCGTGGAGCTGGTGGCGCTGGAGCGCGAGGCGGAGGGGCGCACGGTGGCCGTCATCGACTTCACGCTCGCGGAGCGGCACGACGGCAAGTTCGAGCACTCCGACCCGTCGAAGTCGATGCCTGGGATGATGGAGATGTCCTACGTGGCGCGAGGCGAGTTCCTCGTCGAGGAAGGCCGCTGGAGGCGCATCGCCGGTCAGATGTCCACGCTCTCCAAGGGGCTGATGACAGGCAACACCGCGCAGCGGTTCGCCATGGTGCCGCTCGCGCCCATTCCCGCCGAGGTCCTCGCGGCCGAGTGACACGTGGGGCCGGGGTTCTCTCAACCCAGGGGCTGCGAGGTCATTACCCACTCCGTGGGCAGGTGAGAGGCGTTGCCCTAGAATCCCGGGTTCTCCTCGTTGAAGTGAGGCTGTCTCCTGGACCTGGCAACGCTGAACAAGCTGCTCTCGGTGGGTGTGCAGAATGGCGCATCGGACATCCACTTCCGCCCGGGTGACCCGCCCATCTACCGGGTGAACGGCGCATTGCGCCCCCTGAAGATGGACAAGCTCCAGGCGGACCACACCAAGCAGGTGGCGTTCCACGTCATCACGGACCCCTCCATCAAGAAGCAGTTGGACACGCTTCAGGAGTGCGACGCGTCCTACAGCCTGCCGGGGGTCGCGCGCTTCCGGGTGAACATCTACCGTCAGCGGGGCTCGCTGGCGTGCATCCTGCGCATCATCCCGGATGAAATCCCTACCATCGACGGGCTGGGCCTGCCGCAGGTGCTCAAGACGATTGCGAGCAACGAGCGAGGGTTGGTGTTGGTGACGGGCGCGACGGGCTCCGGGAAGAGTTCCACGTTGGCGTCGATGATTGACCACATCAATCGCACGGAGAACCTGCACGTCCTCACCATCGAGGACCCCATCGAGTTCATCTACAAGAACATCAAGTCGTCCATCTCCCAGCGCGAGATTGGCTCGGACACGACGAGCTTCGCGGTGGCGCTGAGAGGGGCGCTGCGCCAGGACCCGGATGTCATCCTGGTGGGAGAGATGCGCGACACGGAGACCATCGACATCGCGCTCAAGGCGGCGGAGACGGGCCACCTGGTGCTCTCCACGGTGCACACGACGGATGCCTCGCGCACCATCAACCGATTGGTGTCCGTGTTCCCCGCCGAGGAGCAGACGATGGTGCGCATGCGACTGGCGGACTGTCTGAAGGCGACGGTGTCCCAGCGGCTCCTGCCCCGGGCCAGCGGCAAGGGGCGCACGGTGGCGCTGGAAATCATGGTGCAGACGAAGACGGTGGAGCAGTACATCCGGGACGACCGCGCCAACGAGCTGAAGGACGTCATCGAGAAGGGCCGCGACATGTTCGGCATGCAGTCCTTCGACCAGCACCTGACACAGCTCTACCGCGAGGGGCTCATCACCCTGGAGACCGCCCAGGGCGCTGCCTCCAACCCGGCTGACTTCCAGCGCGCGCTCGAGTTCGATTGAGCCCTGGGCACGGCCCGTCCGAGCCGTCCGTTTCCGCTCGAGAGGGTCAGAGGGTGCAGTTCTGGTTGCCGGTCAGGGACTCGTTCGTCGCGCTGATACAGGCGCATGGACGACTCCCACGGCACTTGAACGAGTTGGACGCCTCGCACAGGTCGCTCACGCGCTTCCAGCGCCTGATGGACTGGTCGACATCGTCATACCGGGTGAAGAGCTCATCCCCACGGACCGCGAAGGTGAAGACGTCCTGGTTGGACTCCAGCGAGCTCTCGCCAGAGGTGTCGCAGGAGGTGGCCCTCGTCATCACCAGCTTTCCGTCCGCCACCTTCCAGGTCCCCAGCGTGTTGTCCCAGACCTGCTCCATGTGGATGAAGGAGCTTCCCTTGATGAGCATGGCTTCGGTGGACCGAGCACCGAGGCCCTGCTCGAGGCGATAGAGGCCGTCCGGAAGGGTTCCTCCGGTGAGCGCAGGTGCGTTCGTCACCTCGGTGTCGTCCACGCTCATGTTCGAGCACCAGCTCACGGCATGGCACTGGAGCGCGCCCCCCTCCTCTTCCTTTTCATGGGAGTCGCCACATGCCGTGGCGAGGAGGGACAGCGAGAGGGACAGTGACAGGGCACGCAGCATCTTCTTCATCGGGTCCTCCTGCATCAAGTCGGTGGGGAACCAACCCCCGACAGGAGGAGACAGGCCGGAGCCCGCTGTTGCGGAAAATCGACGGGCCCTTCTCGCCGTGGGTGGCTCGTTAGAAGAGGAAGTCCGTGGTGAGGAAGTCCGACTCCCGCCGGGTCAGGATGGACTGGACGAGCGTGGTGTTGGCGGGCGTCGTCTTCGTGGCGACGAGCGTGCGGATGGAGAACACGCGCAACGCATCCGCGACGGACAGCGTGCCCTCGGCGGAGTCCTTCCTCCCGTTGAAAGGGAAAGTGTCCGGGCCTCGCTGGCACTGGCAGTTGAGGTTGATGCGGCCGACCTGGTTGGAGAACGCGTCGATGAAGCGGCCGATGCGCGCCGAGTCCTTTCCGAACAGGCTCAGCTGCTGGCCGAACTGGGAGTTCACCACCAGCCGCACCACCTCCTCGTCCTCGTCGAACACCATCACCGGGACGACGGGGCCGAACTGCTCCTCGCTCGCCAGCCGCATGTCCTGCGTCACCGGGTACACCACCGTCGGCGCGTAGAAGGAATGGGCCGCCTGGCCTCCCGTCGCGTTCACCACGCGCGCACCCTTGGAAACCGCGTCGTCCACGAGGCCCTGGAGGTAGTCCGCCTTGCCCGGCTCGGGCAGGGGCGTGACGGAGACGCCCGGCTCCCACGGCATGCCGGGCTTGAGCTGGTCCACCGCGGCGGTGAACTTCTTCAAGAAGGTATCGACGATGCTCCGGTGCACCACGAGCAGCTTGAGCGCCGTGCACCGCTGGCCGTTGAAGGACAACGTCCCGGTGATGCACTCCTTCACCGCCTCATCCAGGTTCGCGTCCTCCAGGATGATGGCCGGGTTCTTCGCGTCCAGCCCCAGCACGGACTTCAGACGGTGGGGCCGGGGGTGCATCTTCTTCAGCTCGCTGGCGCCCCGGTTGGTGCCGATGAAGGCGAAGAGGTCCACCTGGCCACTCTCCATCAGCGCGCCCACCGTCTCGCGGCCCTTGCCGTAGATGATGTTGATGACGCCCGGCGGGAAGCAGTCGCGGAACGACTCCAGCAAGGGGCGGATGAGCAGCACGCCGAACTTCGCCGGCTTGAACACCACCGTGTTGCCCATCAGCAGGGCGGGGAAGAGCGTGCTGAACGTCTCGTTGAGCGGGTAGTTGTAGGGCCCCATGCACAGCGCCACGCCCATGGGGGCCCGGCGAATCTGCGCCATGATTCCCTGCTCCTGCACGAAGCGGGACGAGGTGCGGTCCAGCTCCTTCAGCGCGCGGATGGTCTCCACGATGAGGTCGATGGTGCGGTCGAACTCCTTCTCGGAGTCCGGCTGCGTCTTGCCAATCTCCCACATCAGGAGATTCACCACCGCCGTGCGCTGGGCACGCATCGCCACCACGAAGCGCTCGACGGCTTCGATGCGCTCGGCGACCTTCATCGTCGGCCAGACCCCCCGGCCCAGGTCATACGCCTTCACGGCCGCCGCGAGCGCCTCCAGCGACTCGCGAGAGGTGAGCAGCGGCGTGGCGCCCATCACCTTCTGCTTCAGTCCCTCGGGCGTCTTCACGTAGACGGGGCTGCGCACGGGGCTGAGGTCTCCCGCCCACGTCCGAAGCTCGCCGCCAACCAGATACTCGCGCTGCTCGAGATAGGCGGGGAGCCGCACACCCGGGGGAATCTGCTCGTCGGTCGGAAAGAGGTCAGCCAGTGCCGTCATGGGGGCCCTTTTTAACGGACCCCTCGCGGACTGGCACGCCTTCCAGCGTCCCTAGAAGGAGGTCTGGAGGCCCCCCTCGCCGCCGGACATCCAGTGTGGCGCAGTGGAACGAGCCGCCGAAGGAGTTGAAGCTCCGGACGTCGCAGAGCAGTGGTTTGAAGCCCCACTTCTCCGACGCGGGGACCGTGGAGCGGCGCAGCGGGCTGTCGTGCTGCCCGTACCTCATGGGCGGCCGGCTCCGGGGGCTGGAGGCCTGGGTGGCGCACTTCATCCGGAGCGAGGGCTGAGCACGGGCGCGTGCCTTGGGGAATCGAGCGAGGCGACGACCTCCGGAAGGTGGGGGCAGGCGACCGGGGGCTGGCGGATTGCCTGGCCTGGGGGCTTCACGGTCGGCTGACCGCATGAGCCCCCGGGGCTCCCGTGCGTAGATCTGGAGCGAGTCCCGCTTCCCCCTGGAAGGGACACGGGGCGATGGGGTTCGTGAGGGAGGGCGCGCGAGGGGGTCCGTGAGGACGCGCCGCGCAGTCGTTTCAGGAAGGAGCCGCGCGTGATGCACGAGGGGGATGCCTCCGCCGCTCGGGTGGGGGACTTGCTGGCCGGTTGGGAGAGTGAGCTGAGGGCTCGCTACGTACGCCGGGTGGAGCGGGAGCGCGGTCCCCGGGGCCTCGCCGAAAGCAGGCTGGTGGAGATGCTCCCCGTGCTCCTGGAAGCCCTCACCCGGGCGCTCTGGGAAGCGCGCGTTCCTCCGTCTCCCGCCATGCTCCATGCCCTGCGCGTCGGGCAGGCGGAGCGCTGGCAGGAACGCCCGGACGCGGACGTGGGCCTGCTGGCGCGAGAGTACGGCCTGTTCCACGACTGCCTGCTGGAGTTGCTCGAGGAGGTCGGGGCGCGCGCGTCCCTTCGTGAGCTGCGAATCGTGGAGGCGGTGCTGGCGGAGGCGACCGCGGACGCGGTGAGTCGCCACTCGGCGAACTCCCACATGCATGATGACGGTGCCTGGCTCCAGGCCATCATCGACCACGCCCCGCCCGTCATCTTCGCGAAGGACGCACAGGGGCGCTTCGTCCTCGTCAACCGGAGCTTCGAGGAGGCGCTGGGGATACCGCGCTCGCGCATCCTCGGGAGGACGGACTACGGCCTGTTCCCCTTCGATGTGGCGCACAGCAACCGTGAGCACGACGCGCGGGTGCGCGACACGCACGCGCCCCTGATGGCGGACGAGTACATCCCCGGCGTGAAGGGCGTGCGCACCTGGTTCGCCATGAAGTTCCCGCTGCCCGGCGGGGCGCGACCGGACGGCCCCTTCGTCTGCGGCATCTCCACGGACATCACCGACATCCGCCGCACGAACGCGGCCCGGGACTTCCTGCTGGAGGCGGGGAGGGTGCTGTCAGCCTCGCTGGAGCTGGAGGCGACCCTCCGGAGCCTCGCGGGCCTGGTGGTGGCGCACCTGTCCGACTACTGCACGGTGGACCTGCTGGATGGGGAAGGGAAGCTCGTCCGGCTGGAGGCCGCCGCGAGGGAGCCTTCGCGCCAGGAGCTCATCCGCCGCATCATGCCCTACGCTCCCCGCGTGGACGTGGACACGCCGCTGAGCCAGGCGCTGGCTCGAGCCGAGGCCCTCGCCGTGCCCCAGGTGACGCCGGACTGGTTGGAGTCCGTGTCCACCAACGCGGCGCACCGCGCGCTGCTGGAGGCCCTGTCGCCCCGGTCCTCCGCGCTGGTGCCGCTGGTGTCTCGCGGGCGCGCCCTGGGGCTCATCCACCTGGTGTGGACGCGTCCGCATGCGCCCGCGGAGATGGAGGCGCTGGTGGAATTGGCGCGAGGCGCGGCCGACCGCGCGGCGGTGGCCATCGAGAACGCGCGGCTGTACCGGGAGGCGCGCGAGGCGGTGCGGGTCCGCGAGGACGTGGTGGCCATCGTGAGCCACGACCTGCGCAATCCCCTCAACGCCATCCACCTGACGGCCACCGCGCTGCTCCGGCGCGCCGGGCTGTCCGAGGAAGGGGTGAAGGGAATCGGACGCATCCGCGATGCGACGCAGCGGGCCACGCGCATGATTCGCGACCTGCTGGACTTCACCCAGGCGCGCGTGGGCGAGCGCATTCCCATCCGGCCGCGTCCCATGGACCTGCATGGACTGACACGGCAGGCCGTGGATGAGCTGTTGCTCGCGCATCCCCAGCGGCATGTCCACGTGGAGCTGCACGGAGACGGGCGGCTGGACGCGGACGAGGACCGGCTGGCGCAGGTGGTGACCAACCTGGTGGGCAACGCGCTCCAGCACAGCGAGCCGGGCTCGCTCGTGCGGGTGGTGCTCCGGCAGGAAGAGGAAGGCGTGTGCCTGGAGGTCCACAACGCGGGCGCTCCCATTCCTCCGGACCTGTTGCCCACCCTCTTCGAGCCGTACCGGCGAGGCCCCGAGGCACGCACGAATAAAGGCAGCATCGGCCTGGGGCTCTACATCTCCCGGCAGATTGTCCTGGGGCACGATGGGCGCATCGACGTGGACTCCGCCGAGGAGGGCACCCGCTTCAGGGTGTGGCTGCCTCGCCCGGTCGAACCTGGGCTTCGCCCGGAGAGGTGGGGTATTCATCCGCCAGGTACCCCATGAAAAACCCCATCATCGCGACACGAGAACTCGTCCGAGGCGCCGCACGGTTTCATGACCTCGTCTACATCATCAGCAAGGGCAAGACGCTGCTCAGGGACGAGATCGCGCATACCAGCGTGGTGAGCGTCGACGGTGGGGACTGGGCCGACGGCGTGGACACGACCTGGAATTCGACGGCCATCGCGGTGGCGCGACAGCCCTCCGAGAAGATGGTCGTGGTGGGGGAGGATGGAGAGGTCGTCACCTACGTCGGTGGGAAGAGCAAGAACGAGGCGCTGAAGCCCGCGCCGGTGATGATTCGCAACGCGCGCGAAATCGCGGGGTGGGTCTACGCCTGTGGGATGAAGCGACAGGTCTACAAGCGCATCGGCGAGGCGAAGTGGGTGGCGATGAACGCGCCTGCCGCGGAGGCCACGGAGAAGGCGGGCTTCGCGGCCATCGACGGCACCTCGGAGACCGACCTCTATGCCGCGGGCTGGGGCGGAGAGGTGTGGCGCTACGACGGGAAGAGCTGGTCGCCCTGCGAGAGCCCCACGCGCGTCATCCTCAGCGCTGTCTGCTGCGCGCCGGATGGCACCGTCTATGTGGCGGGGCAGCAGGGCGTGCTGCTCAAGGGGCGCGGAAGCGCCTTCGCCGCGGTCCCCTGGGCGGAGGAAGTGACGAGTGACTTGTGGGACCTGTGCTGGTTCCGCGGCAAGCTCTACGTCGCCACCCTGTCCGCGCTGTACACGCTGGAGGGCGACAGGCTCGTCGAGGTCGACTTCGGCGAGGCGGGAACGCCTACGTGCTACGGGCTGGCGACCGCGGAGGACGTGCTGTGGTCGATTGGCCGCGACGACGTGGCCTCGTTCGACGGCACCACGTGGAAGCGCTACGAGTGACGCATCGCCGCGCCCGTGGCGCGCGGGGAAGACAGCTCCCCGCGCGTCAGGGACTCATCGGCTCAGGCCATCAAGGATAGGAGATGGACTCGACGAAGGACGGGTGGCCTGGATGGCACGCGGCCTCCACGTCGGCACCGACGATGGTGCCGCGCAGGATGCGGCTCGGCTGGCCCGGCCGCTTCACCGTGAGGGTGTAGGGCAGCGGGCTGTCGTCGCCATGCGTCGTCTCGAAGCTCGTGGTCTTCAGACAGACGTCATAGATGCCTCGCGCAGGCGCGGCCTCCTCCCCGCCCGGCGCCCGGGCCTGCTCGCCGGTGATGCCAGCCTCGTAGCTGACGAGTTCGCCGGAGGGCGTCCGGATGATGAGCTGGGTGTCCAGCGCCTGCTCCCACGTCGCGGTGAGCTGGAACGGCGTCACGCTGGTTCCGCAGACCCCGGACGTGCAGGTCCTCCCGCTGGCGCAGGTGTTGCCGCAGCAGCCGCAGTTCGCCTCGTCCGTGTTTGCGTCCACGCACCGCCCCGAGCATTTGACCTGCGGCGCCGGGCAGCTGCCGGGCACGCAGTCAAAGCCGCCGGTCTGATTCACGCACCGCTGGCCCGGGGTGCAGGTGTGCGTCCCGAGCGTGCACTCGTTGATGTCATTGCACGTGCGCCCGTTGCCCGAGTAACCCGCCTTGCACGTGCAGTTGTAGCTGCCCTGCGTGTTGCTGCAGGTGGCGTTGGCGGAGCACTGCGAGGTGCCGTTGGTGCACTCGTTGATGTCGTTGCACGTCCTGCCGTTGCCCGTGTAGCCGCCCTTGCACGCGCAGGTGTAGCTGCCTTGCGTGTTGGAGCAGGTGGCGTTGACGGAGCACTGCGAGGTGCCGTTGGTGCACTCGTTGACGTCCGTGCACGTCCTGCCATCGCCCGTGTACCCGCCCTTGCACGCGCAGGTATAGCTGCCCGGCGTGTTGCTGCACGTGGCGTTGGTGGAGCACTGCGAGGTGCCGTTGGTGCACTCGTTGACGTCCGTACACGTCCTGCCGTTGCCCGTGTACCCGCCCTTGCACGCGCAGGTGTAGCTGCCTGGCGTGTTGGTGCAGGTGGCGTTGGCGGAGCACTGCGAGGTGCCGTTGGTGCACTCGTTGATGTCGTTGCACGTCCTGCCGTTGCCCGTGTAGCCACCCTTGCACGTACAGGTGTAGCTGCCCGGCGTGTTGGTGCAGGTGGCGTTGGTGGAGCACTGAGAAGTGCCGTTGGTGCACTCATTGACGTCCGTGCAGACGCTGGGCTGGCCCGAACAGGCGTACCCCGGCTCCACCTGGCAGGTGGCGCTACAGCCGTCGCCCCCCGTGCGGGCGCCGTCGTCACAGCCCTCGCCCGTCACCACCCTGCCATCGCCGCACAGCGGTCCCGTCGCCTCCACCGCGTCCACCTGGTAGAGGGCGGCCAGCCCGCCCCGCAGCTTCACGAAGCGATAGGGCGTGGCATTCGTATAGGGGACCAGCGCCGTATAGGTGCCGAGCCCCAGCTCGATGAGCCGCACCTGTCCGGTGGTGATGACCGTCATGTCGGCGCGCAGGAACTCCACCTGCGCCACCACCGCCACCGTCAGGCCCCGGTAGTGGATGCGCAGCGGGCCAGTGCCTTCCTCGCCTTCGCCCATGTCCAGGTTGAGCGAGCCGCCCAGGGCCGCGAGGAAGCTCGCCACCGTCCCATTCGGCGCGCCTATTGCGTTGTTCGGGTTGAGGACGGCGACGACACCGCCCGGTGCCACCGCGTCCGCGTAAGGGTCTATCGCGAACTCGGACACCTTGTCCGTCGAGTCCTCTTCCTCCTGCTTCGCGGACTCGTCGTTGGCGGGGGCATCCCCCTCTGAATTGACACCACAGGCGCCGAGAACGGTGAACATCAACACCGTGCTCAGCGTGTGCCACAGCGTGGCCCTTCGATTGAACTCCATGTTTTGCTCCATTCCACTCAACAGACCGACAGCTCCCGAGGTCAGTCAGCCCTTCGGGAAACCGCCGGAATCCATGAAATGCATGGAGTTCAGTTCGCGCCTGGAGACCTTGCGCTTGTCTGGCGAAGCACGTGTGCCAATCGACAGGCGCCGCGTTGAGTATCGCGGCGGTGCGTCGAACGCGACATCAGGGGGACCTGCAAGGCACGCGCGGGTGCCTGGGCTGCGGGGTGCGTTGCGGGCGAGCTTCCGCTACGGCTTCTTGCGCCAGGCCTTGAGCTCCGCCTTCTTCTTCGCGCCCACTTCATCCAGCCTGTCCTGCCAGCGCTTGCGGTAGGGCCGCAGGGCGGCGGCCACGGTGCGCGCGACGACGAGGTTGCGGTACCACTTGGAGTCGGCGGGGACGATGGTCCACGGGGCGTTCTTGGTCGACGTGCGCGCGAACACGTCCTGGTAGGCCTGGGTGTAGTCCGCCCAGTGCCGGCGGTCCTCCCAGTCCCCGGCGCTGATCTTCCAGGCCTTGCGCGGCTCCTTCTCGCGGTCCAGCAGGCGCTGCTCCTGTTCCTTCTTGCTGATGTGGAGGAAGAACTTCAGGACGATGGTGCCGTTCTCGGAGAGCATCTCCTCGAAGTCGCGGATGTGCTCGTAGCGCTTCGTCCAGAGAGATTTGGGCGCCAGGTCATGGACGCGCACGGCGAGCACATCCTCGTAGTGGGAGCGGTTGAAGATGGAGAACTCGCCCTGGCGGGGTGTATGGCGGTGGATGCGCCAGAGGAAGTCGTGCTCGCGCTCCTCGGTGCTGGGGACGGCGAAGGAGGCGACGCTGACGCCTCGGGGATTGAGGCTGCCCACCACGTGTTTGATGGTGCCGTCCTTGCCCGCCGTGTCGCGGCCCTGGAGGACGATGAGCACGGAGTTCAGGCGCGCGCCCCATTGCAGGTCCTGGAGGTCGAACAGCTCCTCGCCGAGCGCGTCGAACTCCGCCTTGGCATCGGCCTTGAGGGCCTTCTTCGGCGGAGTCGTGTCGATGCTCTCCAACCGCACCCTGGCTCCCTGTCTCGCGCTGGTGATGAGTTGCATGGCTTCCTTTCCATCCGTCCCGGGGGACTCGCGTGGGGGGCTGGCGTCGTCGCCCCAGCCGTCCCCTGGTATCGCCCGGAACGGGCTGGGGCTGAACCCTTCATGCCTCCGTCATGAAGACTCCGTGAAGATGTGAGCACAGTGGGCCGCGCACCTCGGAGGGGCCGCGGCGAGCCTGCTCCGTGCCTCCTCCGCGAGCCGCGTCTTCGCCGAGGCCGTGCCGGGGGAGGGGTGATTTACATTTCGAGGGGGCTGAATTATGGGGGCCCATGACGCCACTGCTCCCCGACCCCGATGGCGAGCTGGATGCTCGCAACCCGCTGGTCATCACCGTGGATGACCTGCTCACCGACGACGAGTGCCGGGCGCTGGTGGAGCGAATCGAGGAGGCGGGCCCGACGGCGGCGCCCATCACCACCTCCTCGGGCTTCGTGATGCGTCCCGACATCCGCAACAACACCCGCGTGATGTTCGACGACTACGAGCTGGCGGACCTGTTGTTCCAGCGCATCTCGCCGCACGTCCCGCGCCGGCTGGAGCGTCAGTGGGAGCTCTCTGGCACGAACGAGCGGCTTCGGTGCTACCGCTACGATGCGGGGCAGTACTTCGCCCCGCACTTCGACGGGGCCTTCGTTCGCGACCGTGACGAGCGAAGCCTGCTCACCTTCATGGTGTACCTGAACGACTGCACCCACGGTGGCGCGACGAACTTCCTCTCGCTCGACCGCTCCGTGACGCCGCGTACGGGCACCGCGCTGCTCTTCAACCACCACCTGCTTCACGAAGGGGCGGAGGTCACCGCGGGCCGCAAGTACGCGCTGCGGACGGACCTGATGTACCGGCGCATCCGCTCGTGAGCCGGCGCTGACCCGCGGTGCCTGGCCCTCCGCGCGAGGTGCCACGGGCTCCGGAGCAAGAGGTCCCCGGAGCCCGTTCCTTCAGGGCTCAGTGAATCTCGATTTTACAGGTGGCGCTGCAGCCGTCGTTGTTCTGGCCGTTGCCGTCGTCGCACTCCTCGCCGGAGGTGAATTGAACGACGTGGTCTCCGCAGCGAGGCCCCAGTACGCAGCCCGGCGCGCATTCGCCGTAGCCCCCATTGTTCGTGCCGTCGTCGCACTGCTCCCCTTCATCGACGATGAAGTTGCCGCAGAGCGCGCTGCACTCGGTGTGCCGGGTGGTGAAGTCGTGGAGGGTGAGTCGGTACGAGGACGCGGTGGTGTGGCGCTCCGCCTGGAACACCGCGACCTCGTAGATACCGCCTGGCGTGAGCCCGAGCCGCGTGGCCTGGTTCGACAGGCTGACGTTGCCACTCATCGCGCCGTGTACCCCGCCCATGTCGAGGGCGAGGATGCGATTGATGAACACCCAGACATCGTCATCGCCTCGGAAATCGAGGACCTCGGTGCCCTTGTATTCGAACCAATAGCGCGTCTCGCTGGTGAAGCTGAAGTTGCGCGGCCGGGCGGGGTTGCCGTTGTCGCCGCGCAAGGGCTCCTGCCCGGAGGCGACCCAGCCCAGGTTGTCCAGTGGGAAGAAGCTCTGATTGTCGAAGATGTACGAGCCATTCGGCTGCCGGTGGAGGATGAGCGTCCCGACCTCGGGCTTGTTGACGAACGCCGTGTCGCGGAACCACTGGGCGAAAGCCGCGGCTCCGTGCGTCGTGAGGGAGGACCGGCCCTCCTTCGCGTACGCGGGCTTGCCGTTCGCATCCAGGGTGTTCTTCACGATGCCGGTCTCCGCGCCGTTCTTGTTCTCGAAGTCGATGTGTCCCCTCGGCAGGGAACTGGAGGCCGGCAGGTCGTAGCCCCGGAAGTCGCGGTAGACGATGGGGAGGGCCACCTGGGCGGGAGGTGACTCGATGGTGATGACGCATTGGAAGCCGGGTTCGAGCTCACACGACGACGAGCAGCCATCATGGGCGCGCGTGTTGCCGTCGTCGCATTCCTCGGTCGTGTCGTTCGGCAGCAGCACTCCGTCGCCGCAAACGGACTCACAGACGCCGTTGGTGCAGAGAGGCTCCCTCATGCAGAGCGGGGAGCAACCGTCGCCGGTGTCGTTGTTTCCATCGTCGCACTGCTCGGTCCCTTCGGTCACCTGGTCGCCGCAGGTGGTGCGGCTGCACGGCTGGCCGACAATGGGGCACTTGTAACCGGACTCCAGACGGCACGAGCCGTTACAGCCGTCCGCGGAGGTGGTGTTGCCGTCCTCGCACTCCTCTTGTCCGGCGAGGATGCCGTCGCCGCACGCCGCCGCGCCGCAGGCCCCGCCGTTCGCCGGGCAGCTCCAGCCGGTCTCCACGGCACAGCTCGTGTCGCAGCCGTCGTTGCTCGTCGTGTTGCCGTCGTCGCAGACTTCCTGGCCATCCACCTGGCCGTCGCCACACACGGGAAGCAGGACACAGGGCTGGCCTGCCTGCTCGCACACCCAGCCAGGTTCGACCTCGGCGCAGCTCGCGGAGCAGCCGTCGCCGCTCACCGTGTTGCCGTCGTCACAGGCCTCCGAGAGCTGGCGGTGGCCATCGCCGCAGGTGCTCATTCCGGCGTCGGGTTCAGGGGCAGGTCCCCCGTCGAGGGGCCCCGCGTCCGGCTCCGGTGCCGGTCCCCCATCAAGCGGCCCCGCGTCCGGCTCTGGCTGGGGGCCCGGCCCTCCGTCGGTACCCGTGTGGGTGCCTGAGTCCTCCTCGTTGCCGGGCGTGCCGGAGTCCTCTCCGCCGTCGGGCGGGCCCGCGTCGCCACCGCTGTCTGGGATGGACGCATCGGGGGGCCGGGTACCGGCATCCGTGTTGGGAGAGTCATCTCCGCCGCACGCGGACAAGACAAGGAACAGGGTGGCGAGCAATGCGCTCAGCGACCGCGAATGAACACGAGGAATCGGCATAGGGATGAGAGAAGGAAGTGAGGGTTGAGGCGGAACTTGGAGGGTGACTGACTCCAGATGTTGTCGCTCGGCGATGGCCCGCCTGGGCGCAGCATGATGCCCGGAACCGCTGACATCATTGGGTGTTGTCCCCCGCGCTTCGGACGTTCAGGAATGCTTGAGATTTGTACCATGGTGACAGGTGCCACCCCATCGACAGACCATGGGCCGCCCGCCCCCGGGTGTAGCCCCGGACCCACGGAGGGAGATATCCGCTAGGGTCGCAGACCCCCGTGATTGGAGTCCCCATGCGACCCTCCTCCCTGGTCCTGCTCCTGCTGCCCCTGACTGGCGCCGCCGCCGTGAAGAACGTCTCCACCGTGGCGGAGCTGCAAGCCGCGCTCGCGTCGGCGAAGGCCGGTGACGACATCGTGCTCGCGGACGGCACCTACACCGTGAACGCGAACCTGGACTGCAAGGCGGAGGGCACCGAGGCCCAGCCCATCACCGTGCGCGCCGCGAATCGCCATGCGGCCCTCATCCGCTTCAACGCCGTGGAGGGCTTCAAGGTGTCGGGTCGCTCCTGGGTCTTCGACGGGCTCACCATCGAGGGCATCTGCGCGCGAGACCCAGACTGCGAACACGCCTTCCACGTCACAGGCCACGCGGAGGGCTTCGTGTTGCGCCACAGCCGGGTGCGCGACTTCAACGCGCAGCTCAAGGCCAACGCGACGAAGAACACCGAGGGTGTCTTCGAGATGCCCCACCGAGGGCTCATCGAGCACAACGACATCTACGACACGCGCCCGCGCGCGACGTCGACTCCCGTCACCAAGCTCAACATCGACACCGGCGACGACTGGGTGGTCCGCGACAACGAGCTGCACGACTTCTCCAAGCAGGGCGGCATCTCCTACGGCGCCTTCATGAAGAGCGGAGGCAAGCGCGGCCTCTTCGAGCGCAACCGCGTCGTCTGCGCCAGGGACCTGCCGGCCTCGGACACCCGGATTGGCCTGTCCTTCGGCGGCGGCGGAACGGGGGCCGCGTTCTGTGCGCCGGCCTTCGATGCGAACGTGCCGTGTGACCCCGAGCACTCGGATGGCATCCTGCGAAACAACATCGTCGCGAACTGCTCGGATGTCGCCGTCTACCTGAACCGGGCCACGCGCACGAAGGTGCTGTTCAACACCTTCATCGGCACGACGGGCGTGGACTTCCGCTTCGCGTCCTCCACCGGCGAGGCCCACGGCAACGTGTTGTCGTCCGTCATCCGGGGCCGCGACACCGGCAGCTTCACGGCGGGCACGAACTTGATGAACGTGGCCACCGCCACCTGGACGTCCTGGTATGCCGCGCCCCTCCAGGGCGACTTGACGCTCAAGGGCTCCGTGTCCCAGCTCGTCGGCGCCGCCGCCCCCAATGCCCTCGTCAGCGAGGACTTCTGCCGGCGTCCTCGGCCCTCCACCGGGGCGCACACGCTGGGCGCGCTGGAGCATTCGCTGGGCAACTGCGAGCCGGGCACGGGTGAGCCCGACGCAGGTTCCGGAACGCCCGACGCGGGCTCGGGCCAGCCGGACTCGGGGAGCGGCAACGCGGACGCGGGGCCTTCGGATGCGGGCTCTTCGGACGCGGGTCCGGGGCCGGACAAGGACGCGCCTGGGGACGACGGTGGATGCAGCGCCAGTCCGGGCCTGTGGCCCCTGCTCCTCGCGCTGCTGGTGCCGCTGAGCCTGCGCCGCCGCTTCCGCCGCGAGTGAACGCGGTGGGCCCCTGGCTTTTCCGTCAGGGGCCCGCGCGACGCGGGGACATGCTCACCACGCGGTGTGGCGGTAGTCCTTGAAGAAGTTGCCCCACGAGAACTGGCCGGTGTTCTCCGAGAAGATGACCGGGTCCACGATGCGGGCCGCGCCGTCGATGATGTCCAGGGGAGGCTGGAAGTCGAGGTCCACCACCTTGCGCTCCGAGAACAACACCGGGTCCTCGTCGGTGACCCAGCCCGTGTCCACCGCGTTCATGTAGATGCGGTCCTTGGCGTAGTCCGCCGCGGACGTCAGCGTCATCATGTTCAGCGCGGCCTTCGCCATGTTGGTGTGGGGGTGCCGGTCCGTCTTCGTCCCGCGCGAGAAGCTGCCCTCCATCGCCGACACGTTGACGATGTGGCCCGCCGAGGAGCGGTCGCGCATCATCAGCGGCTTGAGCTTGCCGCAGAGGATGAAGGGCGCCACCGCGTTGATCAGGTGGACCTCCAGCATCTCCGCCGTCGGCACGTCCGCCAGCTTCATCCGCCACGAGTTCATGTTGCGCAGGTCCACCTGCTGCTCGTCCGCGTCCAGCCGGCCCTGGGGGAAGAGGGCGCGCGTGTCCCCCTCCTGCTCCATCGCGTAGGGCAGGAGCGACAGCGCGGCGGACGAGTGGATGCCCAGCGCCGGGTCGCTGCTGCGCCAGGTCGTCGTGAGCGAGGAGGCGTCCACCGTGCCGCCGGTGCCGAGCATGGGCGTCACGGTCTCGATGCAGGCCCGGTGTCCCGCGAGCAGCGGACGCGCGGCCTCCGGCAGCTGTTCCAGGCGGAGCTGCTCGCCCTCGAGCAGGTGCGCGTAGAAGCCCGGAGGACGGCGGACCGTCTGCGCCGCGTTGTTGATGATGATGTCCAACCGCTGGTGCGTCTGCTCCACGTACGTGGCGAACAGCTCCACGCTGGGCGCGTGCCGCAAGTCCAACCCGTGGATGTGCAGCCGGTGGGACCAGTCCGCGAAGTCAGGCTCCAGCACGTAGCGCCGCGCCGCGTCCTGGGGGAAGCGCGTGGTGGCGATGACGGTGGCGCCCGAGCGCAGCAGCATCAGCGAGGCCTGGAAGCCAATCTTCACGCGTGCGCCGGTGATGAGCGCGACCTTGCCGTCCAGGGAGGCGCGCTGGGTCCGCTTGGCGTAGTTGAAGTGCGCGCACTCCAGGCACATGGAGTCGTAGAAGAAGTGCAGCTGACGGAACTCCGCCTTGCACACGTAGCACTTGCGCGGCGTCTCCAGCAGCTGCCCCGGGTTCTCCTCGGGCGGGGGCGGCAGCATGGGCACGTTGAAGACGGGCGCCCGGCGCATCAGCCGGATGCGGGTGGACGCCCGGACCTCGCGGTCCTTGGTCTCCTTCTCCTGCCGGCGCTCCCGCCGCAGGGCCTTCTCCAGCCGCGTCTTCGCCCCACGGTCCGGGTGCACCAGGCGGCCAGCGGCGACCAGGAGGGCGAGCTTGTCCTCCTCGGGGAGCCGAGTGAGCAGGATGCGGTCCTCCGCCGCGGCCTCGAGGAGGCGGGTGCATCGACGGACGTCCTCCAACGAGAGCGAGGAGGGCGACGTGAGGTCGGTATCAGCGGGGAGTGCGGGCGACGAGGTCTCTGCGTCCTTCATTCCCGCGGTGAATATCCCGGAGGCGCCCGCGAAGAAAGGCCGGTGGTGGCGGAGGGCTCGGTAGGAGGGGAGGCGGCCGTGCTGTCCGGGGGAGGAGGGCCCCCGCCCTGGGACGGCCCGCCCGCGACCCAACGTCGGTCAGTGCCAGTTGACCCTGCCGCTGCCATTCACGCGGATGGAGCGCACGGAGGCGTCGCCCCACAGGTCCACGTCGCCCGACGCGTCCAGCGAGACATTCACGGTGCCGCCCTCGACGGTGGCGCTCGCATCGCCGGAGCCCTCGGAGACCAGGTCCAGGTCCACCGCGCGCAGCTCGCGGGCTTCCAGGTCACCACTGCCTTCCATCCGCACGTTCAGCCGCGAACTGGTGCCCTTCAGCTTCACCCGGCCGGAGCCCTCGCTGGCGACATGCACGTCGCTCGCGGCGCCCGTCCAGCTCAGCTCGCCGGAACCGGACAGGGAGAAGTCCGCCCGCTCCACGAGCACCGAGTCCGGCATGCACATCACCACCCGGCCGGAGCCCTCCACCTTCGCCTCCACCGTGCGGGCTCCGCCGCAGTAGCGCAGGCCGCCCGAGCCCGTCGACTCCAACCGCACGTGCTCCTCGGTCTGGCCGATGAAGCCCTCCACCGTCATCGAGCCGGAGCCTTCCAGCGTCGCGCCCACCAGCCGTGGCACCGTGATTTCCACCCGCGCGGTGCCCTTGGGGTGGAGGTTGCCGTCCGTCACGATGAAGAGGGACGCATCCGGGCCCTTGAAGGTGCGCACGTTGTCCTGGAGGTTCGAGTCCAGTGTCACCTTGAGCGTGGCTGTCTCCCCTTCGCGCACCACCACGTCCAGGTTCCCTTCATGGGTCACCGACTGGAACGCCTCCACCTGGCGCTCCTCCGTGACGGTGTCTCCGTTGCCGTGTACGTCGAAGTCACTGCAGCCCGCGAGCCACCACGCCGTGAGTACACCCGCCGCCACGCGCTTCCACATGTCCTGCCTCCAGTGAAGGGGGCGCGCAGTCCAGGCGCGCTGTCCCTGGAACACCGGGGGCTCCGGAAACTGTCACTCGACCCGGACCTGGGGTGAGGGCAGTCGTGCCGAGGCCACCGCCAGGCACAGCGCCGCCACGACGAAGTAGTAGTAGTTGCAGAACGCTTGTTTGTTGAAGGCGAAGAAGGTGGCGTAGGTGAGGGCCGTGGCGGCGGCGAAGCCCGACGGCGACCGGGGCGCGCGCCACAGACTCAGGCCCAGCACCAGGGCCACCGCGACGAACGGTATCCAGATGGGCGGAGGCGCATGGCCCCGGGCGACCCACGCGGCCAGGTAGCTCAGCGACTCCGTGCGAAACGGCTGGTGGATGTGCAGCGCCACCACGCTGTGGAAGAACGCCTTCACGTCCGGAAGCGCGAACGGAAGGCTCACGGCCAGGGCGGTGGCTCCCGCGCGCCAGAGCAGGCCCCAGAGCCGCCGGGGCTCGGGAACCAGCAGGAAGGCCAGCGGCACGAGGAACACCGTGTGCTGCTTCACGGCGAGCGTCAGCCCGAAGACGTAGGGGAGGGCCCGAGGAAAGCGGAAGGCACAGAAGACGCTCGCCGACAGCAGCATCACCAGGAACGGCTCCGTCCAGGACTGCTCCAGCACGAAGAAGCCGCGCGGCGTGAGCAAGTAGAGCGCGGCGGCTCCCGCGCCCAGCCGTCCCCCACGCGCATACGCCATCAAGCCCGCCGCCACCGCCGTGGCCACCAACTGCGCGTAGCGCGGGTCGCCCGCCAGCACGCGGCCGAGCGTGGCGAACACCAGGCTCAAGGGAGGATAGGGAAAGCCGAACAGCAGACGCCCGTCCCTCGCCAGTCCCTCTCCGTACCAGAGCGTATGCCCGTAGATGTTGGGGAACGTCATCGCGAACGGATTGCCGCCGCGCAGCAGCTCGTCCGCGCCCTGGAGCTGGAACACGAAGACGTCGATGTTCGGCGACGGGGCATGCCGGAGAATCCATCCCCCAAGCAGCAGATACACCCCCAGCAGCACGGGCACGCCCACCTGCCGCAGTCGCTCCGGCCCCGCCAGGAGCGCACCCGACACGAGCGCCGCGGTGGCCAGGTGCGCATGGAAGGGCGCAAAGGGCCAGGGGCCGTTGAGCCGCAGCGCGGACGAAGGGTAGTCCGAGAGCAGGGCCTGGAGCTGCCACAGCAGCGCCACTCCCAGGAGCAACGCGAGCACCGGCTCCGCCCACCGCCAGGGACGACGAAAGCCCGGGCCGACCACCGCCAGCAGGCTCAGGCCCAGGCACTTCGTGAGGCCTTGAATCGAGTCCTCGCGGAGCGTGCCATTGGTGAGCTGGAGCGTCAGCGCGAGCACCGAGGCCGCCGCCAGGCAGAAGACGGGGAGCCGCCAGGGGTCAGCGAGAGGGAGCTGGGGGAGCGACGGCGTGGACTCCATTGCGCGCCTTATACCCCACGCGCCTGGAGCCGAATCCCCTTTGCGTTCGCCGCGAGGGCGGGGCGGTCAGCCGCAACGCGGCAGGTGGATGCTGAAGGTCGTTCCGCCCGCCAGGGTGGAGGTCACCTCGATGCGGCCTCCATGCGCCCGGGCAATCTGGTCCACGATGAAGAGGCCCAGGCCGACGCTGCGCCGCTCCACTCCAGCCTCCGTGCCACGTCGCATGGGCTCGAAGAGGGTGGGAATCACGTCCCTGGGAATCGGCGGTCCGGCGTTGTTCACCCGAAGCACCAGCTCCAGGGGGCTGCCCTCGCTCAGCACCTGGATGCGGGCGTTCGGCGGGCTGTACTGCACGGCGTTGGAGAGCAGGTTGTGAATCACCTGGGCGATGCGGTCCGAGTCCAGGGCGCCCTGTCCATCGCCGCGCGTCTCGACCTCTAGCACCCGCTCCGGCATGACGGCCCGCACCTCGTCCACCGCCTGCTGGGTCAGCTCATGTAGGTCCATGACCTGGCGCTTGACGGGCATCACCTGACCCATTCGCGCCTGGGTGAAGTCGAGCAGGTCCAGGATGAGTCGCTGTGCGCGGTCCGCCGAGTCCACGATGCGGCGGATGGCCTTGCGCGCCCGCTCGTCCAGGTCCGTGCGTCGCACCAGCGTGGACGCGGAGAGGAGGATGGCGTTGAGCGGATTGCGGAGGTCATGGCTGACGATGCCAATCAGTTGCTCGCGCAGGACGGCTGCTTCCTTCGCGCTGAAGAGCTGCGCGTCCCTGCGCTCCAACTCGTCCTGGTTCTCGAGCTGATGGCCGATGAGCTCCCCGAGGTGACGGAAGACCTCGAGCTTGTCTTCGGTGAGCAGGGCCGGGTTGGCGTCCAGCGCGCACATGACGCCGAAGAAGGAGCCGTCCCTGCGGTACACGGGCACGGCGATGTAACTCTCCACGCCGTAGAGCTTGGGCGCGGGGTGGTTGGCGAAGCGGGGGTCCTCGCTCGCGTGATTGACGAGCAGTGGTGTCGCCGACACGCGGACCGAGTTGCAGAAGGTCGTCGTGATGGCCAGCGTGTCGCCCGGATTGAGGCCGAAGTTCATCTCGTCCAGCACGGCGCAACACCGCCACTCCTGGGCGGTGACGCGGGCGACGACGGCCAGCCGCAGCCCCGTGGTCTGCAAGAGCACCCGCAGCACCGTCTTCACGGCGTCGATGCGCGCGATGGCCTGGACGTCCGCGGTGAAGCCGACGGGAAGGGCCGCGGAGTCGACCGGCGGCGGGCGGGCAGGTGCGCTTTCAAAGGCGGCCATGGGAGCTGGAACAGTGGCCTGGTCGCTCATCATTTCACCCCTTGATGCCCTTCTGATGGCCTCGGGGCCCCGAGCGCTCGCGTGCGGGCCACGCGGCGCTTGCCGGGGTGCTGGCGCGGCGGAGGGGCTTGCGGGCGAAGTGTGGAGTTCCGTGCCCTGGGGGCGGATTTGGCGCGGGGTGAGGCAACCCCGGAGGCCCGCCCAGGGAGCGAGCGAGTAGAATCCCGCGCTGTCGGCACGGAGCCAGGGGGGGCAGATGGCACGAGTGCGAACACCTCCAGGGGGCGGCCATGCGTGAGTCCCCGTCGACGTCGGAGCTGCTGCGCCAACTGGCCGGGACGACGAGCGAGGGCACTGGTGAAGGTGTCGCGCGGCTGCGTGCGCGGGCGGACCTGGTCGACGCGGCTCGGGAGGCCCTCGCGGGGGGACAGGAGCGGGAGAAGGTCCTGGCGCTGCTCGCGATGCAGGGACTGGACGCGCGCGGAGCGCAAGACCTCCTGCTCTCGGCGATGGGCGATTCCTCCGCGCGCGTCCGGGCGATGGCGGCGCGGGGACTGGCCCTGGCGCCACGACAGGTGGCCTGGAGTCACCTGGTCACCGCGCTGGCGGATGCGGACAGCGCGGTGCAACGACAGGCCATGGAGGCACTGGCGCGACTCGACGTCTCCGAAACGGGAGCGCTGCTGGGCGCGCGCTTCGGTTCCGCGACGGAGTCGGAGCGGCTGAACATGCTCGATGTCGCCAGAGAACAGGAGGCACACACCTGGCTGGCCCTGGCGCGGCAGGGGCTCGTGGACGCGGCGCCCTCCGTCCGGGCCGCTGCGGTCGCGGCGATGGCCACGGTGGAGGACCCTTCCGCGGACCGCGTGCTCGTGGAGGCGCTCCAGGACGTGGATGAGCAGGTGCGCCTGTCGGCCGTCGAGGCCCTCACCCCGCGCGCCTCCCTTCCCACCACGCCGCTGCTGCCGCTGCTCGCGGATGTCTCGCCCACGGTGCGGATGCGGACGGTCCACGCGCTGCTCCGCCGGGGAACCTCGGAGGGCTGCGAGCAACTGGTGCGCCTGCTGGATGATCCGCTTCCCCCGCTGCGCGAATTGGCCATTCTCGCGCTCGGCCAGCTCGGCTGCGGCGCGGCGACCTCCCGGCTGGTCGACGAAGCCCGCCGCGCCTCCGACGCGGAGGAGCGCGCCGCGCTCGTCACCGCGCTCGGGCGTCTGGGCGGAGGCGAGGTGGAGCCCGTCATCCAGGAGGCGCTCGGGGACACGTCCGCGCCCGTGCGTGAGGCGGCGGTGGTGGCGTGGCCTCGCGTCGTCGGACTGGCGCGGGCGCTCGCCCCGCTGCGGGGACTGTTGCGTGCAGACCCGGACTGGCAGGTGCGCTCCCAGGCCGTGCTCGCGCTCACGGGCGCGGCCCCCGAGGCGGACGAGGACCTGTCCCTGGCCCTCACCCGCGACGTGGACCCGAGGGTCCGCACGGCCGCGGCTCGGGTGCTCGCGGACAGGGCGGGAGAGGTCGCGGAGCGGGCCCTGGTGAAGGCGCTCTCGGACCCGGAGCCCGAGGTCCGGTTGAAGGCGGCGCGCTCGCTGGGGCGACGGCTGGCGGTGGAGGCCCATCCCGTGTTGTCCGCGCTGGAGGGCTCGGAGCCGCGCCGCGATGTCCGGGCGGAGGTCCGACTGGCGCTCTCACGTCTGGAGCGGGCGCGCACGGGTGGCGATGAAGAGTCACCTCCGGAGCGCGAGCTGTATGACCCGGCGGGGCAGGGGGTGGCCTTCGCCACGTGGCTGAGAGACCCTGACTGGTACCCCGTCTCGGACCGCCTGGTGTTCTACCGGGAAGGGGCGCTGGAGAGCATCGACCTGGATGAGCACGTCCAGGTCCATGACTACTCCGTCGATGTCGGCCACCTGCGCCTGCGACGCGAGGGGGCGCCAGACCTATTGACCGCGTTCCAGGTGGAGCGCACGACCTGGCCGACTCCGGAGCAAGGCGACCAGCCCTGCTACCGGCTGGAGCTGCACACCGACGTGCTCACCGGCACCGGCCAACCCCGGGTCTTCTATTGCTTCGACGTCCGCTAGAGTCACCGCGTTGCCCGCACCGTCCTTCGTCTCCGAGGCTCCATGCGCCACGCGACTCTCGTGCTCGTCCTCTTGCTGGCCTCCGCGTGCCGATGCACCGAATCCGTGCGCAGCGAAACCGTGGGCTCCGCGGTCGTCACCCATGTGCGGAGCTGCGAGGCGCTCGACTGGGAGAACAACTCCTGCCGGACGGACTCCGTCATGGCGGTGGGGAAGGTGCGCATCACGGAGGTGAACTCCGTCTCCGCGAGTCCCTCCCAGACACGCGCGCTGGTGAGCCTGCGAAACGGCACGGCCGTCCTCGTCGACACCCGGTCCGGAGAGAGTCTCAGCCGCTTCCCCGTCTTCGCCTCGGCGCAGGAGTGGTGTGGTGACTCGGAGCTGATCGTCACGTATGCCCTGGCGAACTTTGGCGTGACGGAGGGCTACAAGGGCACCACCCTGGAGCTGGTGTGGTTCGAGAGCGACACGGAGGTCCGCCGTGCCGTGGTCCACAAGGGCCTGCGCCCCGTGCCCCGCGTCCTGTGCGGGCCCGCTCACACGCTGGCATTCGCGTTGGAGGGCGAGAAGCGGGAGGACCCGCCGGAGCTTTACCGCTGGAGCGAGCGCGAGGGACTCCAGCTCGTGGAGACCTGGCCCGGGCCCCTCGATGAGGGGGGACCGCCGGCCCTCGTCCTCTCCTGGGCCTCCTCGGGACGGCCCTCCTGGTGCGCGCTCCAGCCGCCGTATTCCCAGAACCGCTGCGTTCCGCCCGCGCGCTGACCCGCACGGTGCGCTGCGGGTCGCCCCCTGGTGGAAAGATGACCCCACCCTCGAAGACTTGAACGCGACCCCGTTCTCCCGCCGCAGGCCATCGGAAACCGGGAGACCGCATGAAGACCAGGTCGCTGTTCGTCGTGCTGGGGTGTCTGGCCGTGGGCGCCGTGGGGTGCAGCGCCGAGGAGGGGCCTCCTGCCCAGAGCTGGGAGGTGGGCTCGGGGCTTCGGCTGGATGACGACAGCGTCGTCAGCGTCGCGTACGGCTCGGGCCCTGGCACGGTGGTGGAGGGCAATGACCCCCGGCTCGCCGACGCGCGCACGCCCCTTCCAGGCCATGGGAGCTACATCCAGAACGGGACGCAGGCCCAGGACGCGTCGCTGTCCCTGTCGGGCGCGGCCAGGGCGAAGTCCGGCCTGTTCGTCGATGGGGCGGCGGAGATCATGACGCCCGTGCCGCTCCTGCGCGTCACGAACACGAGCGCGAGCGCGCCCGTCTGGGACGCGTTTCCCCTCTTCTCCGTGGACTCGTCGGGTGCGTTGCTGGCGCGGGGTGAGCTGGGCCGTGGCCCGGTGCCGATGAGCGGCGCCGGGATGCGGTTGATGTGGTCCCCTGCTCGCGCCGCGTTTCGCGCGGGTTATGCGGAGGACGAATGGAATGAGGCCAACCTGGGGTTCTATTCCTGGGCGGGTGGGACGAAGACCCGGGCGAGCGGCCACGCCGGCTTCGCCTTCGGCGACCAGTGCCTGTCGAGCGGCACGGGGGCGGCGTGCTTCGGCTCGCAGAACCAGACGCCTGGCACCGTGAGCTTCGCGAGTGGCGCGAACTCCATCGCGAGTGGCTTCGGCTCCGTGGCCATGGGCTACACCAACAACGCCGCGGGCCAGGGTGCCATCGCGGTGGGGTATCGCGTCTCGGCCGACGCGGACTACAGCACGGCCCTGGGGCATCGGGCGTCGTCGGGTGGTTTCTCGGGCTCGTTCATCTGGGGAGACCAGTCGACCACCTCCATCGTCAACAACACCGGGGCGAACCAGTTCATGGTGCGCGCGGCGGGCGGCGTCTTTCTGCGGACCAACGCCACGTTGACCACGGGCTGCAATCTTCTGGCGGGCTCCGGCGTGTTCAGCTGCACGTCGGACCGCCACCAGAAGGAGGACTTCCGCCGCGTCGACGGAGAGCAGCTCCTGGCGAAGGTGGCGCGGCTCCCCGTGGAGACCTGGCGTTACAAGGAGGAGGCCTCGGGCGTGCGTCACCTGGGGCCGGTGGCGCAGGACTTCCGGGCGGCCTTCGGACTGGGAGTCGATGACACCAGCATCGGCATGCTCGACATCGACGGCGTCAACATGGCCGCCATCCAGGCGCTGGAGCGACGCACCCGCGAACTCCACGTGCGGGACGCCGAGGTCGACGCGCTGAAGGCGGAGCTGGCGGAGCTGAAGCGCGGCGTGGCCGAGTTGAAGGCCGCGATGTCTCGCGACCGCTGATGGGGCCGCGGCGGGCCCACCGGCAACCACCGCGTCACATGGCCGTCGTGTCAGAAGACGACAGTCCAGCCGGGGCGGCGGACCTGCTCCTTCACGTACGAGACGCCGTCCACCTTCAGCCCCTGGGCATCGAGCAGGTTGATGGAGCCGCCCTGGTTGGTGAGCTCCACGGGCTTCTGGACGCGCAGCACGCGGGTGGCGCCGGGGGCCAGGTCTCCGCTCAAGGTCTGCTGGTGTTTCTTCCGGTCCGCGAGCACCCAGCCGGAGAGGGACACCGGTGCGGGTGACGTGTTGAGGAGGGTGACGGTCTCCTGCTCGGGCGCGTGGGTGTCGTTGACAAGCGCGGCGATGATGCGCACCAGGCCGTCATGCTGTTCGGGCACGGGCGTGGTGAGGGCATGTCCCGTGCGGTCGTCGGTGTGCCAGACCTGGGACTGGAACTTGAGGAAGATGCCCACCCACTGCTCGGGCTCCGCGAAGTGGAGGAGCACGCCGCCGTCCTGCCACACGCCATCCTGGCTCGCGAAGGAGGAGTGGTTGCCCTGGTTCATGTGGATGTCGTGGATGCCGCGTCCGGGGCTGAAGCCGAAGTACTTGTCCTTCGCGCTCTCCGGTCCCCACGTCTCGCCGAAGGCGTAGACGGTGGCCTGCTCGTCCGCCATGGCGCGCTGGAAGAAGTGGTCCAGCTTCTCGTTCAAGTCGTTGTCCGGCCCCGGCACGTTGGGCGACAGCGCCTTCATGAGCGAGCGGTCGAAGAAGTTGCCCCGGATGTAGTCGAGCGCGCGTCCGCCACCTCCTCCAGGCAGGGCCGTGAAGCCGAGCGGCAGGGCCTTGAGGGCGTCGGTGGATGGATGCCGGAAGTTCTCGTCGACCAGGTACTCCAGGTCCGACGGCGGCAGCTTGGAGCTGACGTTGATGGCGATGCGGTGGTCCGCGTCCTGGTCGACGAGGCGGACCTGATAGTGGGGACTGGGGCCAGAGCCCAGCCGTCGCGCGATGGCGGAGCCCTTCAGCACTCCGTAGTTCTTGAGCGGCATGCGTGATTCCTCCTCCCGGGGAAGAGGCGTCACGCGCCGGATGTCTCGCGGCCCGTGTCGAGGGCCGCACGGAGCCCGGACCGACACGGGCGCGCCTGGACGCCGGGCTCCTCGCGGCGGGGGCTACGGCAGCACGGCGCGAGGCCCCTTGTGAGGCTTCGCGGGGGCCTCCACCGTGCGCAGCGGCGCCGCGTCGCCGTGGGCATCACGGCGATACACGGTGATGGTGCCCGAGCGGGCGTTGGCCACCCGCAGCTCCTCGCCCGCCGCATCCAGGGAGACACCCGTCGGCTGGTCCAGCTCCGTGGCCTTGCCGTGAAGCAGCCGCAGCGGCTTCACGTTCTCCTTGCCCGCGAGCAGCGCCTCCACCGAGTACACGGCCACCGCGTCCGCCCCGTAGTCCGCGACGAAGAGCTCCTGGTGGGTGACATCGAGCGCCAGGCCCGAGGCGCGGTTGAGCTTGAGCTGCTCCCCCGTCCACCGGGCGAGCGGCGCCGTGTCGCCTTCCGCCGCCATGTCGAACAGGGAGAGGAAGGCTCCCCGGCCCGTCTTGCTCGCCGCCGTCAGCCCCGTCACCTGCGCCTTGCCGGAGCCCGCCACGAAGAGGCGGTGTTGCTTCACGTCCAGCGCCAGTCCCAGCGGGCCAGACAGCCCCGTCTTCCTTCCGGAGAGCACACGCGCGGACTGGAACTCGCCCTTGTCATCGCGGCGGAAGACGGCCACCGAGTCCCCGCCGCCGTTGGCCACGTAGAGCTCGTCGCGGGCCGGGTCCAACACCAGCGCCGTGGGCTGCTCCACGCCCTCGCGCAGCGTTCCCACCGTGCGAGTCGCCTCCTGCTCCGCCAGACTGAAGCGCACCACGGCGCTGGCGCTCGTGTCCGCCACCAGCAGCTCCTGGTGCTTCGCGTCTCTCGCCAGTCCCCAGGGCTGCTCCAGGCCCGACGTGAAGCGGGACTCCGGGGTGGAGGAGGTCCGCACCTGACTTCCACCCTGGCCCGGGAAGGGGCTGGGCGGAGAGCCGGTGAAGCACTGAATCCAGAACCACAGCTCGAAGTCGCCGCCCTGCCTGCCGTCGCCCCGGTTGGGATAGCCGATGGCGAAGCGCCGCTGGAGCGACTGGGAAATCACCTCGCCATCGAGGACGCGGAAGCCATCGCGCGAGTGGATGAAGCCGCCCTGGACCCGCAGCTTCGCGAGCATCCGGGCGTTGGCGAAGTTGTCGATGTTGTACGAGCGCAGCAGGTCCATCCACCGGTAGGACTCCAGGAGGGGGACCCAGACGATGTCGGTGCCGAAGATGCGCGCCTCGCCCCTCATGTGGAAGGTCTGGTGACCCACGAAGCCCGGAGCGCGGCCCATCTGCTGCGTCCAGTAGGTCACGTCCGGGGTCGTCAACGGATAGACGACATCCAGTGACAGGGTGACGACCGGCGGCGGCAGGGGCAGGGGCGCGCCCGAGGGAGCGAGCAAGGGCGCGAGCTCCTCCGTGCAGATGATGCGAATCCCCTGGCGGAAGAGGCCGAAGGGGTCGAACCCGAGCAGCCCATCGTTCTCCAGAACGAACTGGGGATTGGCGGCCAGCTCCACCCGGGCCACGTGGACGGAGGCCTCTTCACCACTTTCCAGGCCGGGGCGTGCGCTGAACACGATGGGCGGAAGCCGGGTCGGCTGCTGCGCGTCCTCGACGAGCACCGCCGTCACCTGCTGGGCTTCCGCCCGGGAGATGACCCAGCGCACCGCCGCGATGCCTTGCGCGTCGGTGCGGATGAGCAACGACGGACCCTCCAGCGCTCCGTCCAGGGAGCGCAGCCGGGCTCCGTCCTGGGGCTGGACCAGGCGGAAGTGGACGATGGCGTTGGCGACCGGGTTCTCTCCGGTCATCACCGCGACGATGAGTGGCGTGGGCAGCACATCCCCTGAGTGGGCCTGCTGACCATCTCCACCGAGGTACAGGAACGTGCGCTGTCGGCACAGCGTGTCCAGCGCCTCCTGCACCGTGTCCGCGCTGAACAGCGTCTGGCACCCTCCGGGCTGGTAGGCGACCCGGTCGGCGCGGCTCAGGCGCGCGGTGAAGACCAGGGGCAGGTGGACCTCGCGGAGGTTGCCGCCGCCGTCCGCCACGAGCAACCGCGCCTCCACCTGTTGCGTGGCGTCGTTCTGGTTCGGCAGCCACTCCACCTGGGCGATGCCGTCCGCGTCGGTGGGGACGATGATGCTCTCCGTCCAGGGGTTGCCCGAGCCCGCGAGGCGCACGCCGTTGTACTCCCCCCGGGCGTCGCCCAGCACCCGGAAGCGCACCGTCTGGTTCGCCGCGCGGCGCTGGTGACGGGCCACGCCCACCCGCAGCGGGCGCGGGAGCACTTCACCGGGCATGGCCTCCTGCCCGTCGCCCCCTTCGTACGTGAGCACCAGCTGCCGGCTCAGCGTGTCGAGCGCCTCCTGGACGGTGTGCGTCTCGTTGAGGATTTCCTGGGCCGTGTCCGGGGCATACGCCACCTTCGAGGCGACGCTGAGGCTGGCGCTGTAGCGCAGCGGCGCGTGGACCTCCTCGTTGCCATGGTCCAGCAGCCGCGCCTCCACCACCTGGCTGTGCCGGGGGTGGTCCACCGTCTGCCACCCGTCGATTTGCGGCGTCCACCAGGCCTCGGCGATGCCGCTGACGTCGGTGTAGACGACGATGGTGGTGCCGGTGTTCGCCGGCCTGCTCACGTCCTCCAGCGTGCCGTTGCCCTCGGACGTGACGACACTGAACTGGACGCGTGCGCCCTCCACGGGAATCCGCCCGTTGAACACTCCGGCGCGCAGCGGACGCGCGAGCCGCGCCGGAGGAGCGGGCGTCCTCGTGGGCATCACCTCCTGGCCATCGCCTCCGGCGTACACCAGCGTCTTGTGCTCGGTGAGCGGGGCGAACAGCTTGCGGCAGTCATGCACCGTCCAGCCGAGGTTCGTGCGCTCCATCACCGCGAGCGCGCAGTAGTGGTGCCGGATGCCGTGTGCGGACTCGAACGTCGGGACGCCCGCGCGCCGCGGCCAGAGCACGGTGCGCGTCACCGTGCGCGCGGGGATGAGCCAGTAGTCGCCCGTGCGGTAGTGGCCCGCGGTGAAGCGCACCTGCACGCCGCTCTCCAGCGGAATCCAGCCGCTGTCAGGGCTGGTCGGGTCGGCGGCCGGAATGACCTCCACCGTTCCCGTGGTGCCCACCGTGTCCCAGCCGCGCACCGTGAGCGCGCCGGAGGGCAGGGTGACAGGCCACGTCGCCGTGTCGATGGTGATGCGATTGCCCGTGACGGCCTCCACCCGGACCAGCTCGCCGGGTTCGCCGCGCAGCACGCGCGACTCGTTGGTCAGCTCCAGCCACTGGTTCGGCTGGAAGCGCCGGTAGCCGTCCTTGCCCGGCTCGGCCACCACGAGGAGGCGGTCGTCGACGTCCACCGACTCGACGCGGGTGTAGAGGATGCCGTTGTCGCGAGACCACTTGAAGGTGGCCCGGCCGCCGCTCGTGTTGGCCCGGTGGACCTCCACCCGATAGAGCTGGTTCTCCAGGCGGCGGTAGCCCGCCTCCGCCGCGACGATGCACGGGTTGTCGCTGACCTGCTCGGGCTCGCCGCGCGCCGCCAGCGTGCCGGTGCTCGTCAGCTCCGCGGGCGTCCACTCGGGGGTGCCGAAGGTGTGGCACGGCACCGCCTCCACCGGCCCGGAGGCCTGGTCGCCCGTCAGCGGATACAGCCGCGCCTGCCACACCGTGCGGGTGCGCGTGGCGGTGTCCGGTCCGCCCAGCGCCACCTCGCGCAGCTCCGAGTCCTCCAGCGCGGTGACGTGGCGCCGCCACACGTCCAGGAACGCCAGGTAGCGCCCGTTCACCTCGGGCAGCGGCACGCCGGGCAGGTCCGGCTGCGCGCCCAGGGCCTGCTCCTGCTCGTTCTCACAGAGGATGCCGTCTACGTAGTAGTGGCCGCGGCGGACCAGCAACTGCCCCTCTATCAGGACGACGGCGAACCCTGTCTGGTCCGCGGGCGTGCCCGGCTCCTGGGGCGTGCCGCTGGAGCCGATGATGTCCCGCCAGGTCGTCTCGTCCAGATACCGCTGGATGTCGACGTGCTCGTTCCAGTCGGCGTCGAGCTGGACGCGGCCCTGCTGCATCCGCACGCCGGAGTAGTGCTTCGCGGGCCGGAAGGTGTTCCGGCTGAAATCACCCTTCATGGCGTCTCCTCAGGTCACGAAGAAGAACCCGGCTTCGAGTCCGAAGCGCAGGTAGTCAGTCAAGCTGGCGCGGAGGTTGGCCTCGCGCTGCGGTTGTTGAAGGTGGTGGAACACGCCCATCTCCCCCTCGTCGCTCGCGCCCCGGCGGATGCCGGAGTCGGTGTCATCCCGGAGCTGGCAGTAGCCGGGGTCTCCATAGCGGTCCGACGTGAAGACGGGCTTCACGCGCCGCTCCACTTCCAGGCGCACGTCGTCGGGCGCGTCCTCGGCGTAGGCGGGCTGGCACCGGAAGCGCTGGGGCACGCGCGAGCCCGGCGGCACGTACGAGAAGCGCACGCAGCCTTCCTGCCGCTGCACCACGTCGACCCGGCCGGTGAAGAGCGAGTCGCTGCCGAGTACCAGCACGGTGGCCTCCACGCCCCCCAGCACCGTGCTGGCCAGCACGTGCAGCGCGCCCGTCCTGCCGGCGCCTTCGTAGGACTCCACCGGCGGATCCTCCACTGGCCCCGGCAGGGGTGGCAGCGGCTGGAGCGCCAGGCCTCCCAACCCGTCCACGATGCAGTCCTCCAGCCGGAGCGTGGAGGCGCGGCCCGTTTGAATCGGCCCGGTGATGCAGCGGCTCAAGAGGACGGTGCAGTCGCCGTCCTTCGCTCCTCGCACGACGAGGCTCGGCGCCTGGGTGCGCGGCTGTCCGTCGGGCATCAAGTCCCGCCCGGGGACCAGCGTGCAGTGCCGCAGGTCCAGGGTGGCGTTGTCGGCGGCGTACACCTCCAGCACGCCACCGCGCACCAGCAGTCCGCTGAGCACCAGCGTGGCGCCCTTGCCCAGCCGCACCACGCACCGTCCGCCCTGGAGGTCGAGGACCGGGCGCTGGAGGTTGGCGGCCCGCAGCTCCAGGCGCGCGCTGGACGCGACGTTCAGCGTGGTCAGCGGATAGCGCTCACTGTCGAGCACCTCCACCAGCGCGTCCGCGCTCGCGGCGCTCGTGTCCGTGGCCAGTTGCACGGAGGTGAAGGGGCCGGCCCGCGTGTCCACGCGGTAGGCGTCACGCTGCTCCAGGGGGAGGAGCGTCTCCTGCCGGTCATAGAAGCCGCCGCCCACCTCGCTGCTGAAGCCGTAGGCGTAGCTCACGTACAGCGTGTCGGGCACGGGCCGGCCCTGCGCGAAGGCCAGCCGGCCGAGGACCGGGTCCACCGCGACGAGGATGTCCCGGTTCACCGGTGGGGCGTTCGGGTCGGTGCCTGGATAGGGGAGGGTGGCGGCGGGGCGGTGCCAGGTGGACAGGTCGCAGATGACGATTTCATCCGGGGACACTTCCTCGAGCGTGTCCGGCGCCGTCTCGCGGTGGAGCGAGAAGGGGGGCGCGGCGCCAAAGGCGAGCTGCTCCGGCGTCCGGTCCTGCGCGAGCGCGGCGCGGCGGGCCTCCAGCTCGTCGTACAGCGGGCGGCGGCGCAGCGGGCCGGGCACGTTCAGCTCTCCGGCGAGCGAGCTGAGCGTGGTCTCCGACTGCGGCAGGTTGAACAGGTGGGTGTCGCTGCCCAGGACGTTGAAGCGGAAGAGGCCCGCTTCCGTGGCGCCGGGCTCCGAGCCGGGGAGCACGCGGAACGCGGGCGCGAGCACCACGGGATACGCCTCCAGTCGCCACAGGAAGAGGCCGACGTTGGGGAGGTTGTGCTTGCCGCGCTGGTTGTCGATGTGGCGCACGTCCACCGTGCGCGTCGCGTCCTCGAAGGGCGAGCCCACCAGCTCCAGCGCGTTCGAATCTCTCAGGTCCGGGGTGCGCAGGCTCGTGGGGCGCGGGTGGTTGACGTGCTGGGTGGTGCCCACGCGCTGGAAGAACTCCACCGCGCGCGCGGGCCAGCCCGTCACGTCGCGCGCGAGCTGCTCCAGCATGGCCGCGGTGCCCTTGCGCCGCCGGTAGGCCAGGGAGTTGGCCACATAGGCGCGCTGGCTGAAGAGGCCCGGGTCCACCGGCACCAGATCGCGCACCTTGAGCAGGTCGCCGATGTACGGCACCACCCACTCCTGGCACGTCTCGATGAACCAGTTGTCGTGGAGCTGGCCGATGTCCTCCTCGAGCGCCAGGAACTCGCGCTCCATGACGGCCAGCAGCGCGCGCAGGGGCTCGCCCTGGAGCGTGTCCTTGGCGCGGTGGATGGCCGGCAGCAGCTTGTACAGCCTGTCCTGCGGCGAGGGGCTCACGGGCTCACCTCCGACTCCACGACGAGCGTCACGCCCCGGTTTTCACCCTGGAGCGAAGGGTCCAACAGGAGCAGCTGCGCGGGCCGGAGCGTCGTGCCCTCCCACCGCGCGCCCCGGGCCCTGAGCAGCGAGAACAGTTTCTGGGCTGGCACCGCGGGCGTCGTCGGGTGCAGCCGCTCCAGGTCCACCATCACCACGCCGGGCACGTCCTGGAGGACGCGGATGATTTCCGCGCCGCTCACCGCCTGGGCGAACTTCCGCCGCTCGAACGAGAAGGCGTCGCGCAGCGCGGCCTCCGCGCGAGCCAGCACGTCCTCGGGCAGGTACCGCGCGTCCAGCCGCAGCCGGGCCTCCATCGCGAAGTAGAGCTGCTCGTACGAGGAGAGCGCGAACTGGCGGACCGGGTCGTGGTGCGTGCGCAGCGCTTCCTTCAGGCTCTCGTAGAGCAGGGAGTCCTCGGCCACCGGCCCACCGCTCTTCGCGGCGACGGTGACGTGGACGAGGATGCGCTCGCCGTTGGTCAGGTCCGCCGCCTGGGCCTTGCCGATGCCGGCGAACGTCGCGGCGAAGTCCTCGTAGTCCTGCAGCGACACCACGCGGCGCAGCGTCAGCACGGAGGCCGGAGCATTGGCGCGCGCGTCGTCGCGAGACTCGGGCGCGGCGGCGCCGGTGGCCGGGAGCGGGTTGGTGACCTCGCGGATGCCCAGCGGCCTCACCTTGAGCAGCGCCAGTTGTCCCCGGTCCACCTCGCCCTCCGGGCCGATGCCGGAGCGGTACACCGCCGTCACGTTCTCCTGGCCCGTGGGCAGCCGTGCGCCGGACACGCCGTCGCCGAAGGTCACCACCACGGAGCTGTCGTCCTGGATGCGCACCATGTAGACCTCGGCGCGCGCGTCCTGGCCGAAGAGGGTGGGCACCTCCTTCCAGAGCACGCCGTTGACACGGACCTCCAGCGTGCTCTCCCCACCCGTATCGGTGGGCGCGGGCACGTGGGTGAGAGGAGGCTTGCGCAGCACGAAGCGCTGGAGCATGCGCGAGCCATCTCCGCCCCCGAGCACCTCGCGCACCGTCTCGCCATGCGTGGAGGGCAGCACGTTGCCGTAGATGCTGACGGTGGAGCGCACCAACTGCGTGGACAGCTCCTCCGTCAGCACCAGTCGCGTGCGTCCATTCGCCAGCGGCTCCGCGCGGTCCAGCACCACCACCTCGCGGACCCATTCCCCTGACTCGGAGGTCTCCCGGTAGGGGCGGCCCTCGACGAGCAGCACGTGACCCGGCTCCAGGCCCTCCACCGCGCGGTCCAGCTCGATGTCATTGCCGCCCACCGGGTCCGTCCGGGGCATCTCGCCAATGGGCAGTTCCTCGCTCTGCGCGAGGACGACGGTGCTGCGCAGCGGGAAGTAGGACAGGTGCTCGTTGGTGTCGAACGTGAGGCGCGACACCTTGGCGTTCATCGTGAAGTCCTCACGCGCCCAGGGCTGGATGTCGGTGATGCGATACAGCTCCATGTACTTGGACTTCCAGAGCGCCACCCAGCTTCCGAGCACGAGCGTGGGGTACTCGCGGTCCAGGTCGACGATGCCCTGGACGGCCGTCTGGTTCTCGAAGTGGGGCCACTGGGTGAAGCGATTGTCGCCGGGCCTGTAGTCCGGGTTGTAGAGCTTCTTGATGTCCTCCGGCATCGCCTTGAAGGACGGCGCGTTGTAGCCGAAGAGGTTGCCTCGCAGCCGCAGCACATAGGCGCGCGGATGGTCCGCCGGGTCCACGCGAGGCGTGTCGCTGCCCAGCCCCGGCTCCCACTGCACCACAGTGTGGTTGAGCGCCGGCTCCGTCGGGTTCGTCACCCGGGTGACGCGCGTCACCCAGCGCAAGTCCCACTGCTCGCTGCCGGGAACCGTCTCCCGCTCCTCGCCCACGAGCAGCAGGGCGTCTCCCGGTTGGATTCCGGGCTGGATGCCCTGGAGGTAGAGCGTGTCCTCGCCGCGCAGCAGCTCTTGCGGCCGCGTCCTGGGCACCTTGAGGACGTTCCACTCCGCGCGCGCCTCCATCGCCTCCGTCGTCTCGAAGGTCTGCGGCCTCGCGTCCTGTCCGGGGATGCTGAGCACCTGCACGCCCACGGGCACCGTCACCCGCGTGGGCGCGCCGGGCGCCGTCTCCACGGTGAAGACCAGGTACGTGCTGGCGGCGACGCCGGGCTTGAGCTCGTAGCCAAGCTGCCGCGCCAGCTCCAGCACCGAGCGCCGCTCCGTGGCGGTGCGCAGGAAGCCCTCGTTGGCGATGCGCTCCTGGTAGAAGGTCAGCACGTCCGCGGCCGTGGCCCACGCATCCAGCAGCGCGATGGACAGGTCCTCCGGACTGCGCGTGGACAGCGAGGCCAGGGGCCGGGTGCCCTGGAACTCTCCGTCCGGGAGGAACTCCGTCGGCAGTCGCGCCAGCATGCGCTGGAAGAAGCTGGAGTGCGTGCCGATGCGATACGCGAGCGCGGGTTGTCCCGGCCGGTTGTAGAGCGGCGTGGGCTCCGGCGGGCCCCGGTCCTCACACGCCTCGCAGTCCCCCGGGCCCTTGGCTGAAGTGCTCACAGGCCCCCCTGCATGAAGAAGTCGAGCTGCCCGTTCTCGGGCTGGCTCGGGTCATTGTCGAGCCGGGCGATCTCCAGCCGCTCCATGGCGATGAGCCCGTCCTTCCACTCGTCGCGCGGCACCTGTCCGAAGCGGCGGAAGCGCTGCGGCTTGCCCGGCGCGTCCTCCGTCTCCACCCACGCCACCCCGGGGACCTTCATGGCCGTGGCGACGAGCTGGCTCAGGTACACGGGCTGGCCGAAGGAGAAGTTGTCCGGGTGGAAGAAGCCGCGCTGTCCGCCCGGCAGCTCCGCCGTGCTGAAGGCCTCCAGCAGCGCGGCCTTCACGTTGGCGGCGAGATATCCCGGCGACACGCAGACCGTCATGGCGATGTCCAACGGGACGAAGAGGGGCGCGTCGACGCGCAAGTCGTAGCCCGCGAGACGGAAGCGCTCCAGGAACGCGGTGAGCCGCTCGGAGAAGTCCGCGTCCACGGGGAAGCCGCCGCGCCGGTCCACGGTGACGAACATGGTGTGCCAGCTCCCCGTCCACCGCAGGCTGCCCACCGCGCGCTGCACCTCGGGGTGGCGCTGGGCCACCTCCGCGTAGTCGTCCTCCGTCACCGCGCGCTGCTGGACGCGGAAGGCCTCTGGCGCGTTGACGCGCACCCGCTCCACGGACTCCGGCTCCACGCCGCCCCGCGCCGGCAGCGGGTTGCGCACGCGCAGGATGGCAGCGCGCCAGTCGCCGCCCACCGGCGAGTACAGGTGGGAGATGGACTCCGAGCCCACGTTCCCGGAGGTGCCGTTGCCGATGCGATATGTCGCCGATAGCGCCACGTCGGGGCTGGGGCGCTCGCCGAGCACGTTGTCTCCGAAGCGCAGGCGGGCCCGGCCGTCGTCCTCGACCTCGGCGACGAACTCGCGACTGAACCGGCCGCTGTTGAGCAGCGTGCGACGGGGCGTCCACACCCGCCCGCTCTCCGCTTCTCGCAACCAGATGGCGGGCAGCGCCTCGTCGGCGGGCGTGCGCAGCGCCGCCGCCGCGGAGGCCGTGGGGTCCACCGCGCGGCGCCCGTCCACCCGGGACACCTGGGTGAGCGGCCCGCGCGCAAGCCTGGGACGGTAGCGGCCCTCGACGGACACGGTGGGCAGCGCGTCCGTCAGCGTGCGGCCGTGGTCCACCAGCACCACGTTGCCGCGCGCCACGCTCACCGGCGCGGCCTGTCCTGGTGGGTCCTCTGTCTCACCCGTGGAGTCCAGCGGAACGCCCACGCTCCACAGGCACAGCTCGAAGGGCAGCGCGTCCTCGGGGCCCCACGCCACCTCCACCACGTCCAGGTCCATCAGCGGGTCGCGGGTGAACTCCACCTGCGTCAGCCGCACGGCGTGGCGGCGCGACGGCTCGGCGTCCACCACGCGTCCGGTCTCCGGGCTGCGCACCTCTTCCAGCAGCAGCACCAGCCCGGGCGTGAAGTTCTTCGGAGTCATCACCCGCTGCGCCGGGTCGGAGTCGAAGGGAGGATTCAGGAGCGTGGCGGCGGTGGCGCCCTGGGGCAGACAGCACCGGTCCTCGCCCCAGGTGTGGAAGACGATGCGGCCATGGCCGGCATGGAGGGTGGCGGGGTGGAGCGACTCGAACACCTCCGCGCCCGCCGTCACGGCTGCCTGGAGTTGCCGTGCATCGAGCACGCGCGGAGCGTCCACGGTGGTGACGAACATCGCGCCCGGCGTCACGTCGGTGGGCCCGGGCAGGGCCCAGCCTTCCGCGCCGGAGGCCACCTGCACCGTCACCCACGCGCGCGCGTTGCCGCCGTCGTGCATGGGGTAGTCCAGGAGCTTCGCGTGGCGACGCACGGAGGTGCGCTTTCGCGCGGTGCCCAGGTACGCCTCGGTGGCCACCGCGTCCTGGTAGTAGCTGAGGTAGTCGGCCGAGTAGGCCATCAGCTCCACCAGCGTCACGCCCAGGTCCGCGGGGTTGCGCTCCTTCCACTGCGGCGTCACCTCCGACAGCCTGTCCAACAGCAGGCGCCGGAAGCTGGCGTAGTCCCGCGTGAGGTAGTCGATGGGCGGGTCCTCGCCCGAGGGTGCGTCGGGGTGCTTCGGCGGGGCACAGTCGAACTCGCTCGGACACTCCACCTTGAAGGTGAAGTCCACGCGGGACAGGGGCGCGTCGAAGTCCGCGGGCGGCACCGTGTCCAGGAAGCCCCGGAGCAGCGCCAGCGTGTACGTGGAGAAGTCGCCCGAGGAGGTGGTGCGCACCACCAGCGTCTGCTCCGTCTCGTGTGTGCCGTTGGCCTCGTCCAGCTCCTTGCGCCGCGTGTACTCGGCCCGCTCGGCGGCGGTGGTGAGCGGGTCCGGCGGCGCCAGGTCCATGCGGAAGGCCAGGGCCACGCCGATGTCCTTGAGCCGCACGCCTCCGGTGATGGAGACGTTGTCCGCGTTCAGGTTCGCGGGCAGCGGCTTGTAGCAGCGCACCCATAGCGTCCGCTGGCGCTCCAGGCCGAGCGCCTCCGCGTCCTCGTCGAGCACCTCCAGATAGTCGATGCCGTTGAAGGTGGCGTGGGCCTCCACCAGCCGGCGTCGCTGCTCGCTCTTGCAGACGTAGCGCGCGCCCATGTCAGAGCTCCCTCGTGAACCGGGCCGTCTGACGCTGCTGCGTGCGGCGCACCACGTACCGCACCGTCACCTGGAGGGTGGCCTCCACGCTGAGCGTCTCCACGGCCTCCACCTGGATGAGGTCTCCCAGCCACTGTTGGAGCGCGCCCTGCACCAGGAACTGCGTGGCGGTGGCCAGCTCGGAGCTGTTGGGCGCGAAGACGAGCTGCCCCAGTCCGGTGCCGAACGTGGGCCGGTTGACGCGCTCGCCCGGCGAGGTGAAGAGCACCTGCTCAATCAGGTGCCGCACGTGCGTGTCCAGGTCCGCGTCCGCCGTGCGGCCCCGTCCATCCAATCGGTATGGGAAGGCGATGTGCATGGCTCAGGTTCCCTTCACCCGGACCTGCGTCATCACCACCTGGGGCGGTCCCAGGGGCGCGGCGCCAATGGACATCCCCACGCTGTTCTGCAGGATGACGAACTGGCCTCCCGCGCGCACGCGCACGGCGGGCACCAGCCACTTCACCTGCACGCAGGGGCCACTCGTCTGCGGCGGGAAGGGGCATCCGGTCACGAGATATTGGTCCGCCATGGTGGCCACGGGCTGGCCGCCCACCTTGACGCGGGGATTGCCGGGCGTGGTCTGCATCTGGCCCCCGTGCGGACACAGCACCGTGGCTCCGACGTGGAGGAAGAAGGCTCCCATGGCTAGATGACCTCCAGCGCGCCGTTGTTGACGTTGACGCCCGTGGGACCGAGCTTGATGTTGGCGGCGCCGAACGACAGCTCGATGCCGGTGGCGCTGAGCACCACCTTGGCCGTCCCCCCGTGGTCGATTTCGATGCCGGCCGCGGTGAAGGTGGCCTTGAGCGGCATGGGCACGGCCGGAGGGCTCACCTCAATGGTCAGCCCGCCCGCGCCGGGCAGGTCGTCGAGCTTCAGGGTGATGGCGTCCGTCTTCCACACCTTGGTGGTGGGCAGGCCGGGGGTGGCCGGGGCTTCGCCCTCGCCCCAGAAGCAGCCGGCGACGATGGGGTAGTTGAGGTCTCCTCGCTCGAACTCCACCCAGACCTTTGCGCCCGTGGGCGGCACCGCGAAGAAGCCCTTGCCGCTGCCGCCATAGGGCATGCACGGCATGGCCCAGCCCAACTGGCTGTCGCCCAGCACGGTGGGGACCTTCACCTGCACGCGGCCCATCATCAGCGGGTCGATGTTGTTGACCACCTCGCCGCGGTACTTCCCGAAGTACGTGCTCATGGCGGCACCACAGGGGTGAGCGCTCCGGTCCCCTCACGCGAGAGCGTGAAGCGCTGCTTGTATTCACCGGGGCGGATGGAGTGCGTGACGTTGCGCACGTAGAAGAAACCGTCGTGTTCGAAGCCCGCGCCGCGCACACCCACCAGGCCTCGCGGGCGCAGCATGTCGCCGTAGCGCGTGGCATCCAGCTCCCCGGAGCCCGTGAGCACCTGGTCCGTGGACGCATCCGTCTGGCCCTGCGCCTGGGCGAAGGCCGCGATGTAGCCCGCGCCGTCCGGCACGTCCTCAAGCAGCGAGGTGCGCACGCGGGACTGCGACAGCAACGCGGGCTGACTGGCCAGCGGGGGCACGCGCAGGCTCGCGAAGGTCTTCACCGGGAGCGCCCGGCCGAAGGCGATGGCCTGCCCGCTCACGGACGTGGACGCGAGCGCGTTGTACTGGAAGTTGATGGAGTCGACGTTCGTCTGCGCGCCCAGGTTCACCGACAGGGCCCGCTGGGGAATGCCCAGCCGGTTGGGCGGGCCCCAGTACGCGGTGTTCGTCAGCGGCGCGGGGCCGGGCGTCACCTGGAAGACGTAGCCGTAGCGGCTCGCCATCTCCTGGAGGTAGGCGTAGTCGGTGCCCCGGAAGACGGGCGTGCGGTAGATGGGCAGCGGCACGTCCAGCGAGGGCGGCGGGATGATGACGGGAATCAGGCCGTACTGCGCGTAGCTCAGGACGAGCTGCGCGATGATGATGGGCTCCACCTGGGCCGGGTGCTCGTGGACCTTCTGGTCCAGGTCCATGGCGGTGCTGATGTCCTCGCCGGTGATTGTGAGCGTGGAGGCGCCGGGCTGTTGTGACGGGGTGAGCGTGCGGTGGGTGATGAGCCCGTCGAAGAGCACCTGCGGAATCACGTTGAAGGTGACGAGCAGCACCACGCGGTTCATGGGCTTGAGCAGCGGGTGGCCCACCAGCCCGTAGTCCAGGAGGTGCATGGGGCCCGAGCGGCCCACGCCGAACGTGAGCTGGAAGCCCGAGCGGCCCTCGTCGTTGTGGGTGACCTCCACGTTCTGGAGGGACTCCATGAACGACGCGGGCGCGGGCACCGCCACGGTGGGGCCCAGCATCAGGGTGAGGTGGATTCCCAGCAGGCTCATCGCGCGCTCAGAATTCCGGCATGGCGATGCGCACCACGGAGCCCGTCTCGCGCATCAGGTCGAAGGGGTTGAGCGTGTCGTTGGCGTCGCAGACGCGCCAGAAGTGCTCCGGGTCTCCTAGCGTGCGGTGCGTGAGCAGGTCCAACCTGTCTCCCTCGGTGACGGTGACTTCGGCGAGGACCTTCAGGGCATTGCCCGCGGGGATGAAGCGGCGGCGCTTGTAGGCCGCCACGCGCCCGTCGGGGAGCGTGAGGGTGGCGGTTTCCAGGGAGGCGTAGCGGCTGGTGGGGTCGAGCATGAAAGCTCCCGTGAGGCGTGGCGCTCAGCGTGGCAGCGAGGCATTGGCGACGCCGGAGATGCTGCCGACGACGGCCATGGCCTCCTTGACGACCTGGTGCGTGAGGAAGAGGGCGTAGCCGGGGTGCAAGAGGGGCAGGTCGTTGTAGGAGAGGACGCGCAGCCCCAGAGACACCTTGGCGCGGATGGGATTGAGGTTCGGGTCGAACGCTTCCTCGGTGATGGTGAACTCCGTGAGCTTCACGGGCAGCACCCGCTTGGGGCCCCAGATGAAGAGCGTCATCGGCGCGGTGGCGGGCACCACTTCCAGCGTGCCCACCTGCATCAGCACCGCGTTGAGGATGACCTGCGCCGACTTGGGATAGATGAGCATCTCCAGCGAGGACAGCTGGGGGTAGATGCCCAGGCTTCCCGCGATGGGGTCGCCATTGGCGAGCTGGTCCGTGGCGTCTATCTCCACGTCCACCCGGATGTTCTCCACGGGAGGACCCGCGAGCCGCAGGGCCTCCGTGCGGTCATTGCCGCCGTCGCCCGACATCTGGGGCGTCAGCGTGCGCGTCATCGTGTCCGGGTTGTATTGGAACACCACCAGGCTCGCGACGGGGTTGAACGGGTCCACCGCGACGATGGCGCCTCGCTGCGTGCGGGGTGTGCGTGGGAACGAACTCATGCCGTCACTTCCCCTGTCCCAGGCCCGAGTACACGGCCCGCGCCACCTGCGCGCCCAGCGACTGGGGCGCCGCGTGCGGCGTCACGTGCACCGCGCCCGCGTCCAGCCGGGCCACCTCGCCGCCGGCAAGCCCTTGTGGCAGCCCCTCTGTCGCGAGCAGCCGCGTGAGCTCCTGTCGCACGGCCTCTCCCACCTGCTCGCGGTGGGCGGGGGCGATGCCGTGGAGCACCAGCTCGTCGATGTGCAGGCGGATGCGTCGTGGCGTCATGTCCACCCCGAGACCTCGGCTTCCGCCAAGGGCTTGTCGAGCTTGCTGAACTCCGAGCGCACCGCGCGCTGGAGGTGGCCCATCCGCACCGGCTCGTTGGCGTCGGCGGCCAGGAAGGCGGCGTTGAGGGCGATGGTGCGGATGTTTCCGCCGGTGACGCTGAGCCGGGCCAGCCGCGCCATGTCCAGGCCCTCGGTGGGCGTGGCGGCGGGGAACATGCGCCGCCAGATTTCCGCGCGCTGGGTGGCGTCCGGGAAGGGGAACTGCAACACGAAGCGCAGCCGGCGCAGGAAGGCGGTGTCCAGCGCGTCCTTCATGTTCGTGGTGAGGATGGCCAGCCCGCTGTAGGCCTCCATCTGCTGGAGCAGGTAGCTCACCTCGATGTTGGCGTAGCGGTCATGGCTGTCGCGCACCTCGGTGCGCTTGCCGAAGAGGGCGTCCGCCTCGTCGAACAGGAGGATGGCGCCACCTTCCTGGGCGGCGTCGAACACGCGGCGCAGGTTCTTCTCCGTCTCGCCGATGTACTTGCTGACCACCTGGCTGAGGTCGATGCGGTAGACGTCCAGCCCCAGCTCCAGCGCGAGCACCTCCGCCGCCATCGTCTTGCCCGTGCCGCTGGCGCCGGAGAACAGCGCGCTGATGCCCAGGCCCCGCATGCCGCGCGCGGCGAAGCCCCACGTCTCGTACACGCGCGTGCGCTGCCGCACGCTGGCGCAAATCTCCCGGAGGATGGCCTTCTTGTCCGCGGGCATCACCAGGTCGCCCCAGCCCGCCATGGGCTCCAGCCGCTGCGCCAGTTCCTCCAGGCGGGGACGCGACTGCACGCGACAGGCGGCCCACAGCGCGGCGCCCAGCGAGGCCTCCTCCTGGAAGGGGCCTCGCTCGTGGACCTCGAGGCTGGCGGCGCGGATGGACCGCAGGGGCAGGTCGAACTGCGTGGTGACGCGCTCCAGTGCGCCATTGAGCGGGACAGCCGCCTCCGAGCCGAGCGCCTGCATCCAGAGCACCTGCTGCTCTCCGCGCGTGGGCCGCTTCACGTCCAACTGGAGCGAGGCCCGGTGGCGCAGTCGCAGGGGCTCCCGGGCGGAGATGAGCACCATGCCCTGGAGCCGCTCCGCGAAGGCCGTGGCCAGTCGGAGGGCTTCGGCCCCGGTGCTCTCGTCACACTCCAGCAGCAGGCCGCTCCCCAGGAGCAGCGCCTCGCGCTCCCACAGCCGGGCGAGCGTCGCCCGCTCCTCCGCGCCCGAGGGAAGCAGGCCCGCGCGGGCCACGTGGAGCTGGAGGCCCAGGGACGCGCACGCGGCGCTGGCGATGGCCTGGGCTCCTTCTGGCTCCACGCCACAGAGCTGGACCACGGGAGAGGGCGCGCCCGCCGGGGGCTCGCGCTCCCACAGCCGACGCAGGCGCTCCGCGAGCTCCTGGTGTGAGGGCGGCAGGGCTCCCGGCACGGGCACGGGCGTGAGGAACTCCTGCAGCCTCCGGTCCAGGTACGACAGGCCCGCGAGGTAGTGGAGGATGCGCTCGTCGATGCGCAGCGGGCTGGTGGTGAGCTGCTCGCCCGGGGCCAGGGACACCAGCTCCCAGCGCCGCAGTGCCGCCACGGGTGTCAGCGCGCTCCAGTGCGCTCCGGGCAGCGCGGCCAGGGCCAGTCCGAAAGTCGGCCACGTCCGACGCGGGTCCCCGTTCATCGCGGCGAACAGGGGACCGAAGCCCGTGCCCAGCTCCAGGCTGGCGCAGCACAGCAGGAGGTCGCGCTCGAAAGCCGACAGCCGGAAGGCGTCGCACAGGCTCTCCAGCGCGGAGGGCGCCGGCATCATCGACTCGGCCGCGGTGAGCGCGGCGAGGGCGGCTTCGACGTCCCGGACTTGCTCGGGCGGCCCCTCTTGCTGGACGAGCGCATGCTGGAGCAATCGCGCGCGCACCACGGCGAGCGCGGCGGCGAGCTGTCGCTGGTTGGCTGCCTGCCAGGAGTGGGGGAGCGGGAGGCTCATGTGACGGTCACCCGCTGGGACACGTCGAACACCGGGGGCGTCTGGGTCCGGTCGATGAGGAGCGAGTCCACGCCGTCCACCCGCAGTCGGACGAAGTGGTCACCGGCGGAGACGTCCCGCGCGGTGAAGCTGATGTTGTCCACCGGCACGGCGCGCTCCGGGGCGGGCACTTCCTTGCCGCCGAGGAGCAAAGAGACGCGCTGCTCCGGGCGGGCCCGAGGCTGGAAGGTGAGGGTGAGCGTCACCTCGTCGCCGGGTCCGCGCGGGGCGGGGTTGGGGGTGATGGAGGTGAGGCGGGGCGCGAGCGTCAGCGGCAGCGCGGAGGTGGTGTGCTCCACATTGTTCGCGTCGGTGATGACCACGGACACCCCATAGGTGCCCGAGGGCCAGCCGACAGCGTCGTTCGGAATGGCCACCGTCAGTCGCGAGGCCGTGACGTCCGTGGCGGGCCGGGTCACCGGCGTGGTCCAGAGCGGATGGGAGAAGCGCACCCCCACGGTGCCCCCGGCGAGGTACTGCCCGGTGAGGACCAGCACATCCCCCAGCCGCGCGCTCGCCTGTTGCTGCGGTGGCGTGACGGCTTCGAGGAGTGGAAAGGGCGGCAGCGTGTCGGGCAGGACGGTCAGCACCGGCCGCAGCACGGGCAGGGGGGCGCGGTGCGGGCGCGTGCTCTCGATGAGCACCACCGAGGCCTGGTAGACGACGGACACGCGGTACTGCGTCTGGAACATGGTCCAGAGCTTGGAGAGCTCCTCCAGCGAAAGCGGCTCCGAGGTGATGCGCACGCGTTCAACCTGTCGGTACAGGTCATTGCCGGGCACCGCGACGCGCAGCTCCTCGGACCCGAGCAGCGGATGGTCGTGGAGGACGTTCATCGCCTTGCCCAGCAGCTTGTGGCTCTCCACGTCGTCGTCGGACGGCGCGTAGGGCGTGAGCACGTAGGTCAAGCGCAGGGCGAGGGGCGGGAAGCCGGACTCGCCGGGCTTCGACTTCGGCGGGAACTCCATGTTGCGCAGCGAGACGTCGTGGCTCACCTGGAAGAGGAAGAGGTTGAGCTGGTGGTGGGTGGCGTCGCGGGCCCGCGCCTTGTCCGGAGGCAGCGTCGTCACCGCGACGTCCGGGGTGTCCACCTGGAGGTGGTTGAAGAGGAGCGTGCGGAGCGTCGCCGTCACCGTGGCGATGGAGAGGGAGTTGCTCACCGTCCACCTCCGTTGCGGCGCGCGAGGTACTCCTCGAGCGACGGCGACGGTGAGGGCCGCGTGGGCGCGCTCCTGGCGGGCGCGGCGGGCGTCACCGCGCGGACCTCGATGCGGCCGATGGTGACCTGGATGACCGGTTCCGCGGGGGCCAGCGACGTGTTCCTCGAAGCCGGACTCTCGGCCGACTCCTGCCGCGTCGTCCCCGTGGAGGACCGCGCGGACGGAGCGGGTGCCGACGTCTCCAGCGCCACGCTCAGCGCCCGGGCGCGCCCCACCGCCGACGTGACAGGTCGCGCGTCGAACGGACCCTGCTCCGAAGTCGTGAAGGTGCGCGAGCGCTCCTGCTCCAACGGGGACTCCGCCGGTGCGCTGGAGGGCCGCGCGACAGCCCCCTGTCCGTCCCTCGCGTGCTCCACCTGCACCGCGGCGAATGCGTCAGGGCTCCTCGTCGGAGTCACGGCCCCGGGTGTCGTCGGCGCCACGGAGCGAAGGTCCGTGCGCGGTGCCGCACCCGCAACGAGTCTCTCGGTGAGAGGCGACGCCTCGCGCGCGGGCGAGCCCCCATGCGCGACGCCGCTGCGCTGGATGACGGAGCTGGTGCGAGTCGTGAGTGAACTCGCGCGTGACTCGAACGGGAGAGAGGGCGCGCCCGTCGGCGCCTCCTGCCCCGCGTGGCCCGGTGCCTCGTCGACGCGCACGTGGGACGCCGCCGTGACTCCGGTGGGACTGGGGAAGCTCCCCGCGCGCGGGCCCATCCCTCCTGCCTGGGCCTCGTCGGGCGCTGAACCCGGCGCGCCGCGAGACGTGTCGAGCACCTGGCTCAACGCGCCCCGTGTCCCACCACCTGGAAAGCTCCCCGGCTCGACGGTGCCCGGAGTCTCGACGAGCCCCGGGCGGCCCGTGCTCCGCGCCTCCGAGAGAGTTTGCCCCACCACGCTCCAAGGTTCGCGTCGGGGCCGGACTGGACCGATGGGGGCGCGGGGCAGGGCGCCGGGTTGCTCGTGCTCCGTGTCAACGCGGACGAGGGACGCCTCGTCTTGCTCCACGGTCTGCGCCTCGGGTGCGAAGTACGAGGTGATGCGCGGCCGGACACCCTCGGTGGGGCGGTACTGACGTGCCACCAGATGGCTCAAGTAGTCGCTCATGTCCCCGCAAGCTCCAGGTAGCGCTGCCGCTTCCACGGGCTCATCCCCAGGATGTGCTCCTCGGACCAGCCGTACTGTCTTGCCAGCGTGTGCACGTCGCGCAGGGTGCGCTGGGCCCACGCCTCCACTTCCCTCCAGAAGAACTCGGCGATGTCGAACGCCGCGAGCCAGTGGTGCCCGCAGGCGGGACACGTGGTGGACAGCTCCACCCGGGCCTGCGGGTCCGCGGTCTCCATCGCGTCGGCGATGGCGCGAATCACGTCCTCCGGCAGCGCCCTTGTGTCCACGTGTGCCCCCTCCCGATGTGCCTCCACCACACACCGCGCCAGCACGCCCTCTCGCCCCGCGCCGCCGCGTCCCGCCGCGAGCGCCGCCAGGTCCCGGCTGTCCGGCAACCGGAACCGCACCGCGTGGCCCGCGTGCTCCACCTCCAGCACCTCTGGCGGAGGAGCGCCCTGCGGCACCTGGATGTCACCCACCTCGAAGGCCAGCTCCACCTGCTCACCGCACGGCGGACACGACACCAGCCCCACGAGCGTTGAGCCGAACGTGCCTTCTCGCGCCGCCAACAGCAGCGAGTCCCGGACGCCGACCGGGAGCCGCGCCAGCTCTCCCGGACTCCGCTCCGGCCACGCGGCGCACAGGAGCGCGAGCGCGCGTCCGGGCGCGGAGTGCGGGTGGCCCGCCTCCCATGCGCCCAGCAGCTCAGAAGCCGTCAGCGAGCGCATGGAGCCTCAGCGGGTCAGGGGTTGGGCTCGTTGAAGCTGGGCTCGGTGGGCTCGGCGATGTCGTAGTCGCGCTCCCAGCCCTCGTTCTCCAGCTTGAGCGTCTGGATGGCCACCGCGTTGGCGTTGGCATCCAGGTCCGGCATCGCCTGGTACTCCGACACCCAGCAGCGGAAGAGCTTGTAGGAGATGGCGAGCTGTCCGGCCTCGTTGTAGACCTCCAGGATGATGTCCTTGCGGAAGTCCTTGAGGGACACCTCGGCGCCCAGGCCGGAGCCGTAGTTCCAGACCTTGTTGGCCCACCGCTCGAACTCGGTGTCGTGGGTGACGCCGCGCTCCAGGGTGAGGGCCTCGTACTCGCTGCGGCCCGGGGACTTGCGGCTGCTGCTGGGGTCGCCACCCTCGCGGTGCTTGACGACCTCCGTGGTGCGCTTGAGCGCGCCCACCTTGCTGACCCCCGCGACGTAGCGGCCATCCCACTTCACGCGGAACTTGAAGTTCTTGTACGGGTCGAAACGCAGAGCGTTGACGCTGAACTGAGCCATGGAATGGGTCTCCTTTACGCCGCGACCTGGCCGGCCATCTGCTGGAGCTTGAGGACGACGAACTCGGCCGGCTTGAGCGGCGCGAAGCCCACGACGATGTTGACCACGCCGAGGTTGATGTCGTTCTGCGTGGTGGTCTCCTTGTCGCACTTGACGAAGTACGCATCGCGGGGCGACTGGCCCTGGAAGGCCCCCTGCCGGAAGAGGTTCTGCATGAAGGCGCCCACGTTGAGGCGGATCTGCGACCAGAGCGGCTCGTCGTTGGGCTCGAAGACGATCCACTGGATGCCCCGGAAGAGGCTCTCCTCGATGTAGAGCGCCAGCCGGCGCACCGGCAGGTACTTCCACTCGTCGGCCAGCAGGTCATTGCCGCGCGTGGTGCGCGCGCCCCACACCACGCGGCCCGCGGCTGGCAGCGAGCGCAGGCAGTTGACGCCCAGCGGATTGAGCTGGCCGTTCTCCTGGTCCGTGAGGGGCACGCTCAGCTTCGGCACGCCCGTCAGGAGCGAGTCCAGGCCCGCGGGAGCCTTCCACACGCCCCGCTGGGTGTCCGTGCGGGCGATGACCCCGGCCACCGCGCCGCAGGGGGCGAAGATCTCCAGCTGGTTCTCACGCAGCGGGTTGGCCTGGACCAGTCGCGGGAAGTAGAGGGCCGCGTTCTTGCTGCGCAGGCTGCTGCTGTTGAAGCCGGAGACCGCGTCCGCGACGCTGTCCCAGGCCACGGGCGGGTCCGCGATGAAGACGGCGCGCCGCTCCTCGCAGTAGGCCGCCGCGTCCGTCGCCAGCCCCGGTTCGATGTCTCCGTCCAGCGCGTGCGGTGAGATGCACAGCAGGTTGAAGACGTCCACCTTCTCCAGCGCGTACAGCCCCTCCTTGTTGGTGCGCAGGTTCGGGCCGGTGGTGAACTGGGTGATGGTCAGCGTGGCGCCATCCGTGCCCTGGTCCGCGGGTGCGGGCGTCTTCGTGCCTTCCTCGGGGCGCACGGCGGGGTTGGGCAGCGTGCCCACCCGGACGAGGGCGGAGCCCTGCTCCAGCACGGTGGGGAAGTAGCGGGGACTGGCCGGGTCGATGGAGAGGTTGATGAACTTCTCCACCGCGCGGGTGCCCGTGTCGGTGATGGTGAGGTTGAAGAGCAGCGCGTCGACGGCCGGGTCGCCGGTCTTCTTCGTGTTGTGGTCCACCACCACGCTGAGCTTGCCGCCCCAGGCTCCCGGGTTCGCGGCCAGCAGCGTTGTGTTGCCGGAGTTGGTGAGGTTCAGCTCCGCCGTCTCACCGCCGTTGTCCAGCCGGACGATGACGGCCTGTCCGCCTCCATTGAGGAAGAAGTCGCGGACGGCGTAGCTCATCGAGCTGTCTTCCCACAGGCTTCCGAAGGAGCGCTCGAAGTCGCCGTATCCGTTGCAGATGACCGGCTCGTTCACCGGCCCGCGCTGCGCGCGTCCCACGAAGGCGGTAATCGATGTGGGCACCCCGGTGATGGTGCGGACCCCACTGGGAACTTCCTCGATATAGACGCCCGGATAACTGAGAGCTGCCGGCATGGACGACTCCTCCCTCTGCGGGTTCGTCAACTCCGCCCCTCACGTCGCGAGGCAAGAGCCCTTCCTGCGCACGGCGCACTCCCGTGTTCACGGGGGCACCCCGTACGGCTGTGTCACATCCGTCTGTATGGGGAGGACGGCAACTGATGCCGTGGCGGCAAATCCATGCGCGTGAAACCGGTCGACCCCCCTCGCTACCGGAAGCCTGTTACGAGCTTCCTCAACGTCGTATTGAGACTGTGCCAGAAACCCAACGGAAAGTCATTCATTCCGGTCTAGTGGATCATACGTAGTTGGCTCGATGTGTCACGGGTTGGGTGGGTATTGCCAATCCAATACAGGGGTATGAGCCGTCGCACATGGCTCGTTCTTTGTCTGCTGGATGACAGGTTTCCTCCGTGGATGCGCGGGGATGCGTGGTGTTAGCTTTGGCGAGCCGTTCCCATCGAAAGGCTTGTCATGCGCAAGGGATTCCAGAAGTGGGTCTTTGTCGTGGGAGTCGTGGCCGGAGGTGTGTTGGGCGTACTCCACCCGGCGCAGGCCGAGGCTGGCGCGGAGGCGTGTCAAAACCAGTGCGACGATGAGGGCTGTTCTTGTTTCTATCGATGTTTCCAGCTTGGCCCGCACTGCATCTGCGAGGAGTTTCCGACCTGCATGTAGCCCGTCGAGACTCCTACTCCGAGCGAAGCGCCTCGCTGGGAGAGACCTGGAGGGCGCGGCGCGCGGGCAACCAGCTCGCGAGCAATGCCACGACTCCCAGCAGGCCGGGAACGGCCAGGAACGTCACCGCGTCGAAGGCGCGCACGCCGTAGAGCATTCCAGACAGGCTTCGCGCGAGCAGGGCGGCGCCCACCAGTCCCACCGCCACGCCCGCCGTTGCCAGACGCGCGCCCTGGCCGACCACCAGCCGCAGGACCTGGGAGTCCGTTGCTCCCAGGGCCATGCGGATGCCCAGCTCCCGGGTCCGCTGGCTGACCGAATAGGCCACCACGCCATAGAGGCCCACGCCCGCCAGGGACAATCCCAGGCCCGCGAGCAGCGCCAGCAGTCCTCCCAGCACGCGCGTGGTGCCGAGGCTCGCCTCGACGACTTCCTCCATCTCCCGCACGGTGCCCAGTGGCAGGTCCGGGTCCACCGCGCGGAACCGCTCGCGCAGGATGGGGACCAGCGCGTCCAGCCGCGCCGAAGAGCGCACGACGAGCACCATGTACAGCGACGCGAACTGGTTCATGGGGAGGTAGACCTCCGCCTGGGGCGTCTCACCGACGGAGCCGTGGCGGACATCCCGCACCACGCCCACCACCTCGCGGAAGTCCTCGCCGTCCATCGTCAACTTCACCTGCTTGCCCAGCGCGTGCCCGCCCGGGAAGTGGTGGAGCGCGAAGGTCTCGTTGACCACCATCACCCGGGGCGCGCTCGCGGTGTCCGTGTCCGCGAGAGGGCGTCCTTCCTTCAGGGCGATTCCCAGTGTCTCGAAGAGGCCCTCGCTCACGGTGCGGAACGTGGCCAGCTCGCGCGTGTCAGCCGCTGACGCGGACTCGCCGGGGAGCAGGAAGGAGCTGACGCCGTTGCGTCCCCACAAGGGCACGGTGCTGGCCAGCGCCGCCGAGGACACACCCGGAATCGCCCGGACGTTCTCCACCAGCGAGGAGAGGGCGAGTTGCTTCCTCGCGTCGTCCTCGTACTTGTTGCCGGGGAGCAGCACGTCCGTGGCGATGACGTCCCGAGGCTCGAAGCCCAGCGGTGCCTCGTGCAGCGCGCGCAGCGTGCGCAGCATCAGCCCCGCGCCGACGAGGGGCACCAGGGCCAGCGCCACCTGGGCGACGACCAGGAGCGCGCGGAGTCGCCCGGAGCCGGTCAGTGTCCGACCGCCGCGCGCCACGCCCAGCGCCCCCAGGGCCTCCGCCCGCGCCGCGCGCATTGCCGGCACGAGCCCGAACAGCAGGCTGGTGGACAGCGAGACGCCGAACGCGATGGCGAGCACATGGGGCTCCAGCCGCAGGCTCTCGGGAGTAAGCACGCCCTGGGGGATGAGCAGCCGCAGCAGGTCAAGGCCCCACAGCGCGAGCAGCAGTCCCGAGGCGCCTCCCGCCAGGGCCAGCAGGGCGCTCTCCACCAGGAACTGTCGCGCCAACTGCCACCGACCCGCGCCCAGCGCCGCGCGCACGCAGACCTCGCGCTCGCGTGAGCTGGCCCGCGCGAGCAGCAGGTTGGCCACGTTGGCGCAGGCCACGAGCAGTACCAGCGCGACGATGCCGGACAGGAGCCACAGCCGCTCGTGGGCTCCCTCCACCACCAGCTCATGCAAGGGCACCAGTCGCACACCGGGCGGCTGGCCCGTCATCCCGGGCTCACGCGCCAGCCGTGCCGCTACGGCCTCCAGTTCCTTGCGTGCGGTGTCCAGCGGCGTCCCCGTCTCCAGTCGGCCCACCACGCGCAGCGTGACGTCACCGGGGTGCTGGGCCTCCCAGCCGGGCTCCAGGACGAGCGGCTTCCACAGGTCCACATCGGGGGCGAAGCGGAAGGACGCGGGCATCACGCCCACCACGGTGTGGGGCCTGCCGTCGAGCATGAGGCTCTGTCCCAGCGCGGCTGGCAGTCCTCCGAAGCGGCGCTGCCAGAGGCCGTGGCCGAGCAGCACCACGTCATCCTGGCCCGCCGCCGCGTCGTCCTGCCCGAAGGCTCGGCCGAGCATCGGCTGCACACCGAGCATCGACAGGAGTCCCGCCGTCGCGCGGCCAGTGCGCACCCGCTCCGGCGCGGTGCCATCTCCCGTGAGGGTGCGGTCCCAGAGCGCCAGTCCCTCCACCTGCTGAAAGGCCCGGACGTGCTCGCGCCAGGCTTGCAGCATGAGGTGGCTGACGCCCAGTCGCTCCCGCTGCGCGCTCGACTGATAGAGGCGCACCAGTTGCTCGGGCTTGGCGTAGGGCAGCGGTCGCAGCATCACCTGATAGACGACGCTGAAGACGGCGGTGGTCGCGCCGATGGCCAGTGCGAGCGTGGCCACCACCACCAGGGAGAAGGCGCGCTCGCGCAGCATTCGGCGCAGCGCAAGACGAACGTCCTGGAGGAGTGGGGGCATGAGGGGGGCGGCGCTGGTGCAACTCTAGCGCCACGGCGCTCGGTGGGAGGAGGGAGGCGGGCTTGCCCGCTGAGCGTGTCGGGTCTCCACGCCAGGGTGTCCGGATGTGGCACAGGGGATTCCCAGGAGCGGCCACTCGCGAGGCATGGACCCGTTATTGTTGGGAGACGGGCTCGCGGGTCATGCGCCCCGCGTAGGGAGTGCACAGACTCCCTCCCGCCTGAAGCAATGGTGCAGGTCACACCGCACACGCTGTCACTCCAAGCAGGCGAGCAAGGTGGGTCTTGGGGCCACTTTGCACCGGGGACTTGGCGACACACCCTCCCTCCCAGTCTTTCCTGTAGGGGGCTGCATGTCGTGGCGCGGTGGGTGGGTGGTGTCGTTGCTGGTGGTGGGGGCGGGCTGTGGGGGAGCACTTCCGGGAGAGGAGGCGACGGCCGCCTCCTCGGGGGAGGTGGAAGCGGCGCTGGACTCGTCGTACTGCCTCCCCACGGAGGCGGACACCCAGCGAGTGAAGGTCATCTTTCCACCCTCGGAATTTGGCAGTGGCCTCTTCGCTGCGGGCCCCGGTCCCTTCGAGGATTTCCGGGGGACGCTCTTCTTCGGGGCGAACTTCGAGGATGGCCGCCGCGCCCTATGGAAGAGCGACGGCACCGAAGCAGGCACCCTCCAGGTCAAGAGCCTTCCCAGTTCGACGGGGCTCTTCTGGCCCATCGTCACGGGTCTCAAGGCGACACCCTCCCGGCTGTTCTTCCTGGCGGGGGACGCAGCACATGGGACGGAGCTGTGGGCGAGTGATGGCACTGGCGCCGGCACCCAATTCGTCAAGGACCTGACACCCGGCCCGGAGAGCTCGTCGCTGAGCCACCTGACGGCGGTGGACGACGCGCTGGTGTTCTTCAAGGAAATCCATGACGACACGACCCCTCGCACCCGCTACGAGCTGTGGCGGTCGGATGGCACGTCCTCGGGGACGGTGCGCCTGCGCGACTTCGGCACGGAGATGGACGTCAGCTATCTGGACGCGAAGGTGGATGGCGCGCTGCTCTTCTTCGTGCGCGAGCTGTCGGGCTCGGGCACCAGCCTCTGGAAGACGGATGGCACCACGCAGGGCACCGTCCGGCTCAAGAAGCTCACCTCCGGCGCGGACGCCTTCATCCGCTCCGTGAAGACCTCGGACTCACGCACCCTGTTCATCCTGGGCGAGAGCACCGGGCTGCAGGAACTGTGGAAGTCGGATGGCACCGCCTCGGGGACGGTGCGGCTGGCGTCCTTTGGCTCCACGCGGACCGTGGAGCTGCTGGGCTCGCTGGGCTCCTGGGCCTATGTCACCACGACGTCCAACACCACCCAGTACATGGTCATCTATCGCGTCCCGCTCGCGGGTGGGAATCCGACGTCCGTGGTCAGCCTGCCCAATGAGTTCGCCTCGCAAGGCGTGGCGTTTCCCTTCATCGACGCGGTGAGCAAGGCGCCCGGAGGCTCGAAGCTGTTCTTCACCGTCCACATCGGCACCGAGGGCCCGGGGCTCCGGGACACGCAGCTGTGGGTGACGGATGGCACCGCGTCGGGAACCACCCTGCTGCGCAAGCCCCTGAGCCTCTCCGACGAGTACAGCTCTCCGCTGCGCGCCGTGTCGGACGACCTGGTCTTCTTCAGCTCGCTCGAGCTGGGTGGCGTCGGCGTGGAGCCCTGGGTGAGCAATGGCACGCCAGGTGGGACCCGGCGCCTGAGGAACATCGCCACCGGGGCGACTTCGTCCTATCCGTACCTGTTCTTGAAGGTGGGCTCGCGCGTGTTCTTCGGCGCGTATGACGAGACGCTGGCGGGACAGCTCTGGTCCACCGCCCTGAGCAACTCCTGCATGTCGCCCGACGCGGCGCGGTAGGCATTGCCCGCCACCACGTCTGCCCAAAAAGAAAGCCCCAGGCTCCTTTTCGGAGCCTGGGGCTGACTTCAGGAGCGCGGGAGAATCACTCGCTCCAGTAGGTCCGAGTCATCAGGCTGAAGCCGGACACGGTGTCGACGAAGAACGCGACATTGTTGCCGCTCCAGGGGTCGTTCGCGTAGCCGAAGTAGCAGCCCTTGAACGTGCGCCCATTGGTGAGCGTGTTCAGGTTGTTGACGCCGTTGGTGACGACGGTGGGGTTGAGCTGGTTGTTGCGGTTGGCGAAGTTCAGCACGCCCGCGAAGTTGTTGCGAACCTCGTCGCCGTCCGCGGGGGTGGCGCGCAGGGGCGCGTCGAAGGGCGCCTCGCCCGGCTCGAAGCCGAAGCACTCGTCGATGCCGAAGTGGTAGTAGCGGTCACCCAGCACCTCGTACCAGTTGAAGTGACGGGCCATCTTCGCGCCGTGGTCCGGATGGGGCAGCGCGTTGACCGCGCCGATGAGGGCCTCCAGCGGCTTGCTGAGCGTGGCGGCGTTGCGGAGGTTGCGCAGGCTCACAGCGCCAATGCCGGTGGTGCCGCCAATGGCGTGGGCGGAGGTGAACGGGCGCTGGGTGAGCAGGTTCACCGCGCCGTTCCAGGCGTACGGCAGCACGTCGTGCAGCTCCGTGTCGCTGATGCTGTTCACCAGGGAGACCAGCTCCGCCTGGTCATCCGTGGAGACGGCGAGCTGGTCGATGATGCCGACGCAGGTGCTGGTGATGGCACCCTCGTAGCGCGCGCCGCTCTCGATCTGCGCCAGGCGGGCCTCGCCGACCAGCGGGACGGAGGACAGGTCCGCCAGGGATACGAAGTGGGACGTGGCGCGACGGGCAACGATGTTGCTCACCACGTTGCTCGGCAGGTACTCGTCGAGCTTCGCGAAGGTGGCGTTGTTGACGAAGGTGAGGATGCCCGCGCACTCCGGCGCCACGTCCACGTCGGCGATGGTGAGCGGCGCCTGCTGCTGCTCGTTCTCGACGGGCGCGGGGGACTGCGATTCGGTTTCGGCGGGAGCACAGCCGACGAAGAGACTCATGGACAGCAGGGCTGAACCGAGACGACGCATTCTGAAACTCCTCTTTGGGGGGACGACGCGAGACGGACGGCTCATACACCAATAACATGGGTTGCTGACAATCCTCGGGACAGAAGGTTTTGTGTATTCACGGAGAAGCCACGGGCGCAGTGGCTTTCGTGAGACGTCCTTCCCTCAGGAAATCCAGCAAGGTGACGAAACTGTCACGCGTGGCGTTCTCTTGAATACACAGGCCGCCAGTGGCGCCTGTCGACACATCTCGGGGGCGGGGTTGATAACAATCGAGACATGTTTCACGCCCGGTGCTGCGGGTGGCGCTTCGGGCGTGCGGGTGGATCGGCGCTGCGTGACGCCGCCGTGACACCGCCGGTGTCAGCGGACGGGGCTCACCAGGGTGAGGGTGACAGGAAGGACGTCGTGCCACGAGCCCCGGTCCTGGCGAGGGTGGAGCTGTCGGGTCCACTCCTCCGGCAAGAGGCGGATGCCGAGGGCGGCCTCGAGCGCGCGGTCGATGTCCTCCGGCGTCTCCACGTACAGGTGGATGCTTCCGAGCTGGACCGGCCCCTCGAAGAGGAAGGCGCGCTCGCGACCGTGGTCCGCGTAGCGGGCCTCCCAGCGCACCTTCAGCTCCGCTCCGGTGCGGCTCAGCACCGTGAGCCGGTTGTGGACCAGGGCGGGGGCGTCGTTGCCGTACCAGGCCTCCCAGTCCCCTTCTGGACCGACGATGAGTGATGACCACTCATCGAGCGTGGGATGTCGTCCGCCATTCGCATGGAGGACGGGGACGTCGCCGGCGACGGGGGCTGGCTGGCCGTCCTCGACGGTGGAGTGGGGTGGCTCCATCTCCAGGATGTACCTCGCAGTGGAGCGCTCGGGCAGGTAGCGGTACTGGGAGGACTCCACATCCTGGGCCCAGGTGTCGATGCGGACGTCCAGCACGGCGGACGCCATCGCATGGCCGTGTCCGCCCAGGACGAGCGGCTTCTCTGGCGAGGGGGCGTCCGGCGGCACCTGGTCGGGTGCCTCTGGGTAGTTCCAGGGCGGCGCTTCCTCCGAAGCTGCTTCCGGTTCGGAGGGCGCGGGCGCTTCCGGGACGGGCGTGAGTCGTTCGAGGAACGCGCTGAAGGACGGCGCGTGGACACGGGCCACGAACAGGTCCGCTGTGTCCGTGTCCGCGTTGCTGTCGAAGAACCAGATGGTCCCGGCGGGCGAGTCCGGCCGGTCTCCGAGCTGGATGCCGAAGAGATTGATGGAGCCCCAGTGGCGGGCGAACGCCATCACGTCCGGCGGGAGGTGCTCTCCGCCGGGCTCGAGCCGCTCCCGTCCCTCCGCGCGAATGGCGAAGAGCGTGCCAAGGTGTACCTCGTCACCGAGCGCGTCCGTGGTACCGGTGGCGCAGCGGCCCAGCTCCAGTCCGTTGTGCAGGGTGAGCAGCTCCCGGTAGTCCGCGGGCAATGGGTGCGGGAGGCCGCGCTCGAAGTGCTCCAGTTGCTCCGACGTGGGCGGGGACGGCTGGAAGAGCGAAGCCAGGTGGGCCGCGAGGCTGGGGGGCAGGGGAGGCATGCAGGTGCGTTAGAGCATGCGCTCCCGGTGGCTTGAAGTGCTTCATGGATGCGCTGACTCCAGGGCGTTGCCCAGGCACCCCGTGAGCCACGGTGGGGGTGTTGATAGGGATTGAGTTCACGCCGCCAGGAGATTCTGGCATTGCGACGCGCATCTGGGACGGAGGTCCATCGAGACCTGGAATCAGGTGTGATTCTCTCAAGGCCACCGGAGTCCGGGTCGGGTAGGCCTCCGCGTGTCAGGCGTTCTTCGTTGTCTTTATCGGGAGCCTGCTGTTGCCTTCCGCCCATGGACGAAAGCCTTCTGCCGGACATCCTCGATGCGCTCGGTCGTCAGCCTCGAGAGTTCGGCGCGGTACAGCTTCACGTGGAGCCCATCCGCCGGTCCCCGGACGGCACGGAGGCGCGTGCCGTCATCTGGCTCCAGGCGGCCTTCACGCCCCTGCCACCCTCGACGAGCCTGCGCGTGGTCGACGCCACGACACGTCGAGAGGTGCGGAGTGGGAGCCTGCCCTCACTGGACGGCGGCAAGGTGCTGCGGTGGGTCCTTCCGCTGAGCCTTGCAGCCGACGTGAAGGAGCTGCTCTTCCTCCTCGAGGCCCCAGTCCCCGAGGACGCCACGCGGGTGCGTCCTCCCTGGCGCCTGTTCGACACGCTGGAGCAGGTGGAGGTCCAGCCGGTTGCCCGTCCCCTGTCGAGCACGCTCCTCAGGGCCGGAGTATTTGCCTCCACCGGCGTTCTCGCCATCACCCTGCCCCCGTCTACGGGTCTGGGGCCTGGCGAGCCACGGACCCGGCGTCATGCGGCGCGCGCGATGCCGGAGGGCTTCGTCGCCGACGTCACGCCCGGCCCCTTCACGCAGGACTCCGAGCCCGGTAGCACCGTCATCTGGGAGCCGGGTCAGACGCTGGACACCGCTCGCTGGGTCGAGGCCACGGGCGCGGCCGAAGGCTTGGAGCGCGTGCGATGTGCCTGTGGCGCCGTGGCGCCGCGCGACGCGGAGTTCTGCCCTCGGTGTCTGGCCTCCCTCGCGGGAGCCGCGCGCGAGGTGTCTCCTCCGGTGTCCGACTCCGACGCGCTCCCCGCCGTCATCGGCGTGCCGCCCGTCGAGGAACCGACGGAAGCCACGACGGCGAGATGCCCCCGGCACCCTCGGGTGGAAGAGGTCCAGACCTGTCCGCGCTGCGGAGGGTTCTTCTGTGAAGCCTGTCTTCCGGAGGCGCTCGCGTCCGAGCGAACGCATTGCGCTGACTGTCTGGCGAGAGAGAAGGAGCCCGCGGTGCTCCGCCGCGCGTTGTTCCGGGACCTGGCCTTCATTCAATGTGGCGTTGCGGTGCTGAACCTGGTGATGGGCCTGCTCGCCACGATGACCTCCTCCGAGGCCGAGCCCCTCGCGGGAGTGCTGGGCACCGTGTGCTTCGCGACCCCGTTCCTGGGACTCGCGGGCCTGCTGGTGCTCACCCGGAGCCCCATCGTCGGCTGGGTTGCTTTCGCGTTCGCTACCCTCTTCGGCCTGGCCGCCTTCTTCCTCGGCGTCCATCTGCTGGGTGGCGTCATTCTTGTTTCCGCCGTCATTTCCTATTTCCAGCTCTCCAAGCTGCGAACCCTGTCGAACCCACCCACGCCTACTGTGTGAAGACACACGGACAGCCGAATTTCCTGTCGCCACGGCAAGCGCACTGCCTTTACGCAAAGGCAGTAACGAAAGTCTCGTAATCGCGATATTCGTGTAACGCCGTAAGCAGCAGGAACCCCAGTTCAAGGAGAGCACATGCGAAACATCGTGAGTGGACTGTTGGCGGCCGCGTTGTTGGTGGGCTGTGGTGGCAGCGAGCTGGACGCGCAGGAGCCGCTCCCCCAGGAGGACACTGTGAGCGCGATGGCCTCTCCGGAGTGTGACTCGTGCATCCCCGCGCGGAGCGAGTGTTACTCCACGGCGGAGACCTACCCGCAGAAGGTCATCTGCTCCTCGAACTACACGCTGTGCCGGCAGACGTACTGCAACTGACGATGTCTCCACGGCGCGCAGGTTCGTGAGCAAGCGGTCCGTTCCGGAGTATCGGAGCGGGCCGCTTGTCGTCGCGGGGTTGATGACCGCCGTCGTCCATGACCTGATGCCCGGCGCTGGATATCTCTGGCTGGGAGCTTCTGGAACATGGCGGCGAAGCAGGGTGCGGTGACGAGTTGGGGGCGTGAGGTTTCCTCGGGAGAGGCATGGGCGCGCGTGGAGTCGGCGGCGACGCCCGAGTGGAGGAAGCAGTTGTCCTCCTGGTGGAAGGGTGTCACCGACGAGGGGGTCCTGCTCCACGAAGGTGACCTGGAGGCGGACTCGCTGGTGGTCGGTCCAAGGCCGCTCGTCGTCTCCGGAAGTGTCCGACTGAAGGGGCTGCTCGAGGACGGACACGCGGCCGACCACACGCTGCTCGTCGTGCTGGGAGACCTGGAGGTGGAAAATGTGGCGACGGTCTCCGCCATGTTCATCGCGGGGAACGTCCGGATTCGAGGGCTCCTCTTCGGAGACTCGCTCGGCGACGACGTCTTCTCTGTCGCGGGTGGGTTGAAGGCGCGGGCGCTCGTCGAGGAGCACCACCACCTCCATGTCGCGGGCGCGCTCGACGTGGACGTCCTCGTGGGCAGCAAGCTCACTGCTCCGGGCAAGCCTCGCCAGAAACTGGAGCCGCACGAGGCGCTGCTGCGAGGGGCCTTCACGGTCGAGGAGGAGGACGAGGACGGCGTCGTCGACTCGACGCTGGACCGGAAGGGGCTCCTCGAGAAGCTGCGTAAGGGCAAGCCCGTGCTGGCGGACACGCGGCTCGGTCCGGTGGAGAAGGCGATTGCCGCCGCGAAGGAGAAGGTCGCGAAGGGAGAGAAGGCGCCTCGGCTCGGGCTCTCGCTCAAGAAGCTGAAGGCCATTCCCGAGGAGATCTTCTCCCTCACGGGCTTGGAGGGCCTCACGTTGGACTCCAATCCCATCGAGGTGATTTCCCCCCGCATCGGTGAGCTGCGCGCGCTGCGCTCCCTCAGTGTGGAGCGCTTGCCGGTGAGCACGCTGCCCGACGAGCTGTGCCGGCTGCCCGCGCTCAAGAAGCTGAGCCTGCGCTACTGCGACAAGCTCACTCGCCTCCCGGAGGCGTTCGGCGAGCTGGAGTCCCTGGAGGAGCTGTACCTGGATGTCACGGGGCTGGACGGCTTCCCAGAGGTGCTGACGCGCCTGCCGAAGCTCAAGAAGCTCTGGTGGTGGCGCTTCTTCAAGACGCCTCCGAAGAAGCTTCAGGTGTTGGTGGACGGCCTGGGCCGGATGCCGAAGCTGACGCACTCCGGCTTCTTCCAGGGTGAGGTGACGGAGCTGCCCGCGAACCTCGCCCCGCTCGCGCGCCTCAAGCAGCTCAAGCTGGGGCTGGACAAGGTTCCCGCGACGGAGGTTCGGCGCCTGGAGGCGGCGCTGCCTCCAGGCCGGCTGCACGTGGGTTATTGAGCCGCCCGCGCTGGGCGTGGAGTCGATTCCCGCGCCGCCGAGCGTGCGAGCCACGCCCTGTCTGATGGCCGAGGCTCGTCCCATCCGAGGAACAGCCAGCCGAAGGAGCCGTGCGCTGCCTCGTCCTTCACGATGAGCCGCGGCGAGTCGGAGACGTGCGCCTTCCTGCTCGCGTTGCCCGGCGAGCGCCCCTGCGAGCGGGAAGAGCTTTCGGGCGACGCAGTGCGTGAGCACATGAGGACATTCATCGCTGACAGGGGAGGCTCGCGGATGCACCGTCTGTTGCGCCACATCCGGAGGTTCTTCCGACTCCAGCCAGGCAGGCCCGCGTGGGCGGCCGGCATCCGCGCGGCGCTGGCTGTCACCATTCCCTTCTCGCTCGCGACGCTGCTGGGCTTCAAGGACGCGGGCTGGACGGGACTCACCGGGCTGCTCGTGACGCTGGCGAATCCCGGAGGCGCGTACCGGGGCCGGGCGAGGGTGATGGGAGCGGTGACCCTGCTCGGTGCGCTCGTGGGGACCATCGCCGCGCTGGCGGGCGGGCGTCTGTTGCTGGATGCGACTCTGCTCCTGGTGGGGGTCTTCGTCCTGACGTTCGCCCGGTGTTACGGCGACACGGCGGGCTCGGTGGGCGAGAAGCTCGCGGTCATCTTCGTGGCGTCACTGGGGGCGCATGCCGTGGAACTGGACGCGGCCCTGACGCGCGGAGGAGCGCTCCTGCTGGGCGGCGGGTGGGCGATGTTGCAGTCGTTGGTGCTCTGGCCGGTGCATCCCTATCGCCCGTCGCGTCGGTCCATCGCGCATGTCTACACGTCGCTCGCGGATGGGGCGAGAGACCTCGCGACGCTCTCGCGCGAGGGAGCCCCCGCCGAGGTCTGGACGGCGGCCACGACGCGGCATCTGCCGCTGCGCGCGAAGATTGAGCGAGCGCGGGAGACCCTGGCGTCCACGCGGGTGGGGCGCTCCGAGGAGTCGCGGCGAGGGGAGCACCTTCTCGTGCTCCTGGAGCTGAGCGAGCAGTTGCTCGGGGTGTTGTTCGCGCTGGCGCAGGCGATGGAGGTCGCCAGCCCCGAGCGCAGGCTGCGGCCCGTGCGGGAGCAGGTGGCGCGGGCGTGTGACTGGTACGCGGAGATTTCGCAGCGGGTGGCGACGGTGTCCCTGGCGCCGGAAACGGCGGCTGTCTACTGGCCGCGCTTTCCCACCCACCATGAGGAGCTGGGGCTCCGGGGGAAGTGGCTTCGGGTGGTTCCGGCCTCCGTGACGGAGTTGTTGACGCGGCTGAAGGGGCACGCCGTCGCCGCGCAGCGGACCGCCATGGCGATGCGGCGTGGAGACCCGGTGGAGGTGGGCAACGCCGAGTCCATGTTGCGAGCGAACCGGCGCCGTCCTCTCCTGGAGACGTTGCGCGCGAACCTGAACTCGCGGTCCGTGGTGCTCCGGCACGCGCTGCGAGCGGGCACCGTCGCCTGTCTGGCATTGGTGCTCACTCGAGTGTTGGGACTGGGCGAGGCGTACTGGGTGGTGCTCTCCGCCATCGGTATCCTCCAGCCATACTCGGCGAACACGGAGGAGCGCGCGCTCCAGCGCGTGACAGGGACGCTGCTGGGCGGGACGCTCGCGGCGGTGATTGCCACCGGGGTGGGCTCTCCGCTGGTGTTGATCGTGGTGATTGGGGTGCTGACCGCGGTCTCCGTGTCGCTGTTGCCGCTCAACTTCGGTGCGTTCCAGATTCTCCTCACGCCGGACTTCCTCCTGCTCGCGACGCTGAGCGCGGGGGACTGGTCCGTCGCGGAGAACCGGGCGCTGGGCGTGCTGCTGGCCTGCGTGCTGGCACTCGCGGGGGTGTGGCTGTTGTGGCCGTATCCAGAGAGCAGGCGCTTCCCGGATGCGGCGGCGACGGTGCTGCGCGCGGATGGGAACTACTTCCGGCAGGTGGCCGCGAGCCGCAGTGGCACCGAGCCAGGTGTCAGCGCGGCGCGCAGGGACCTGGGGCTCGCGATGATTGACGCGGAGGCATCCTTCGAGCGGCTGATGGCGGAGTACCGGGGGCCCGCGCACCGGCTGGAGCCTGCGATGGCGCTGCTCACGTACTCCCGGCGCCTCGCCGCGTCGGTGACGGCGCTGGGCGAGCAGAAGGCCGTGATTCCCTCCTCGGAGGTGCTGGACGTGGTGGCGCACAAGGCGAGCGGGACGCTGGATGCGCTCGCGGACTCGCTGAAGCAGGGCCAGACGCCCCCGCCCATGCCGGAGCTCCCGCTGCGCCGCATCGTCAATGACCCGGTCTCGGGGCCGTTGGTGGAGCGGGTGCCGCGACAGCTCGAAATCCTGCACGGCGCGGTGGAGAAGCTGGCGTGGACGTGAAGGGCGTGAGCTGACCTGGGAGGATTCCGACCCCAGACGCGCAACTGGAATTCGCGCTGAAGGCTCCCGCGAAGGCCGAGGAGGCCGCTCCGAAGCGCCTGTTGCGCGACGAGTCGCGGTTCGAGTCCAGGTCCCCGACCAAGGCGCCCGTGGAGCTGAACCCGGGCAGCGGCTCGGGTGCGCCCGCCAAGGCGCCCACGCCCGGCAAGGTCGACATTGAAGGCATCTCCAACATGAAGGACCCGGTGGCCCGCAACCAGGCCATCACCCAGGGCTACTACGAGCTCTCCAACCAGATGGCGGGACTGCTGGGGAAGGAGAACGCCAACTGGGCCACCTTTGGCGTCTGGGCTTCGAAGCAGGCGGGCGTGAGCATCCGGCAGGAGGACCTGCCGAAGGTGTTCATGGACCAGCTCAAGGGCGACAACAAGTGGCTCGGCGCCCTGACGAACATCGGCCTCGGTGCCATCAATCCGCTCGCCCCCGCGATGGCGGAGGCCCTGAAGGTCCCCATCAAGGACGCGCTGAATCGCGTCAGCGACGCCATCGCGGATGGCAACCAGAAGCTCTTCAAGGACATCGCGCCAGAGTTCCAGCGCTTCACGGAGACCTTCAAGGGCGACACGAAGTACGACGCCGCCAAGGTGGAGAAGTACCTGGAGGGTTTCCCGCCGGGGAAGGAGAACCTCAAGGCCGCCTTCGCCGACTACTCCAAGGCGATGTTCGAGAAGGACCCGAACAAGAAGGCGGAGCTGATGCTCTCCGCCAATGACCGGGTGGGCGTCCATGAGCAGAGCCTGATTCAGGGCGAGGTGGAGCGCGCCCTCAACGCCCCGCTCAAGGAGACCTTCGCCCCCATCGTCAAGGCCACCATCGACGCGGCTGGCAATGCGCTGCCTTTCCCGGCGAACCTCGCCTACAAGGGCGCAAAGGCAACCGGCCTCGTCGACAAGGCGGTGGACAGCGTCGTGAACGGCCTGACGGGCCAGTTCCGCAAGTTCGCCACCGAGCACATGATGAAGATTGGTCTGCCGGAGGGCAGCCTGAGCCTGGGTGACGACGTGAAGCCCGGGGCGCAGGGCGCCTTCCCCGAGCACCTGCGCACCATCGAAAGCGGCGAGCTGAACCGGCTCCTGTCCCAGTACGACAAGTCGCCCAACTCGCTGAAGGGCTCGTCGGCCAATGACGGGTCCAAGTTCGACCAGCGCATGAACTACATCGTCGACCTGTTCCGCTCCCGCCAGGGCGACCCGCGCCTCTTCGACGCGCCCTGAGCCGCCTGTCAGAGGGCAGGGGGTCTTCGGACGCTTGCCCTCTTGCCCTCTCCCTCAAGTCTCGGATTTCAGGTGTCTGGGTTTGAATCCAGGCACTGAAAACCGGTGCTCCTCGTATTGAAGGTGACTCCCAGGGTGAGCCTCGTGGCTCGCCTTGACATCCCCTCATGGGTGCGGTTGAACTGCCCGCGATTCGCAATTGCGAATCATTCTCAACCGGGCGGCCCGTGAGGAGGACATGGCGACATCGACCCTGCTGATGGTGCTGGGCCTCGCCGTGCTTCGTGGCGTCGCGCTTCCTCCGGTGCTGGCCCGTCATCGATTCTGGGTGAGGGGGCTGGGGGGCTGCTGCCTCACGGCCGCCGTGGGCTTCGCGGTGAAGGCCCAGGGGCTCGCCGTGGGGCTGACCTGCGCGCTCGTGGTGGCGATGCTGGTGGCTCCGGTGCTCGCGCTGGCGGCCCCGCTGTGGCCCCGCGCCACGCGGTACGTGTGGCCGGTGGGGGCCCTGGGGCTCGCATGGCTGTGGTCGGGAGCCGTCTGATGGCCCACCAGCATGGCGCCGGTCGCATCGCCGCCGCTGTCACGGGGGCCCCCGGGGCCGCGGTGCTCGCGAGCCTGGCCGTCCCCGCGGTGCTGCCCGTGGCCGCGGACGTCCGGCTGCTCATCGCGCTGCTCGCGGTGCTGCCCGCCGTCGCCACCGCCGCGTGTCTGGCCTTGCTCGCGCGCAGCGCCGTGCGCGCGTGGGTGGCCTCCGCGCTCGTGGCCGCCGTGGCGGCCGTCGTCCTGGTGCTCGCGTGAAGCTCTCTTCCCGCGCGTACGAGATTCTCTGGGATGCCCACGCGTGGGCTGGCGTGCTCTCGTCCCTGGTCCTCTTCGTGACGTTCTTCCTGGGGGCCTTCGCGCTCTTCGCGGAGGAGCTGTCGCCCTGGCAGGAGCCCACGTTCCGCGCGCCCATCGCCGTGCCGGAGGCTCAGGCCGTCGCGCTCGCGCAAAGGCTCGCGGACACGGAGGCCGCGTCGCGCCCGGTCTGGTTCGGCATCTCCCTGCCCACCGAAGAGGAGCCGTGGCTGCGCCTGTGGCGGATGACCGACGGCGCCATCCATCCGCTCTGGTTGGACCCTGTCTCCGGCCGTCAGCTCGGGGAGCGCAGCGACCTGGGGGAGTACCTCAACGCGATGCACTTCCTGGAGCCGCTGCCGGGAGGAAGGCACCTGTCGGGGCTTGCCTCGGCGGTGCTCGTCCTGCTGGTGGGCACGGGGCTGCTGCTCCAACTGGGCCGGATGCTGCGCGAGCTGGTCCAGTTCCGTCCAGGCTCGTCGCGGCGGGTGTTCTGGTCCGACACGCACAAGGTGATTGGCGTCATCAGCGCGCCGTTCCTGCTCGTCTTCGGACTCACGGGCGGGATTCTCTGGTTCGACGACTGGTTCGAGCCCGCCGTGGTGAAGACATCGATGAAGGGCGACCTCCAGGTGAAGGAGCGCGCCGTGGACTGGCCCTCTCCTCCCGCCGCGTCGGGCAGGCCCGCGGGTGCGCCCGACCTGGCCCATGCGCTCGCGCTGGCGAAGCAGCGCTTCCCCGCGTCGTCGCATCACTGGTTCTTCTTCGACAACCTCGGTGACGAGCACGGCCTCGTCCACCTTCCGGGCGAGCGCGAGGGCACGCTCCACGCCTTCACCCACGTACGTGTCTCGCGGACGGGGGAGCTGGTGTGGGCCCGCGACACGGGAGGCGGGACGCTCTACTCGCGGGTGATGGACCCGCTGTATGGGCTGCACTTCGCCACCTGGGCCAGCCTCCCCGCCAAGGTGCTCTACGCCCTGCTGTCCTTCGTCTGCGCGTTCGGCATCCTCGCGGGCAACCTGCTCTGGTTGGAGCGGCGGCGCGCGAAGGCGTCCAGCCGGTTCGACCGGGTGCTCGCGAAGCTGACCTCCGGCGTCTGCGCGGGACTCCCGTTGGCGGTCGCGAGCCTGTTCCTCGCCAATCAGGTGCTCCCCTCGGAGCTGGCCGCGCGTCCGGGCTGGGAGCACGCCGCCTTCCTCTCGGCCTGGGCGCTCGGAGTCGTCGGCGCTTTCGTCGACAGCGAGCCCGCGCGGTATGCGCGCCGCCTGCTCCTGGGCGCCAGCGTACTGCTCGTCGTCGTCCCGCTCATCGACGCGGCGAGGACGGGGCGGTGGCCGCTCGCCTCCGGCTCCTCGCACGTCCTGGTGACGGAGCTGGGCCTCGTGGCGCTGGCGCTCCTCCTCGCTGGCGCGGCGCGCGGCATCCGTCGCCTCCAGCGGCCCTCGCCTGTCGCTTCCTCCTCTTCCGTCGAGCCGGAGGCCCCCGCCTCCGTGCCGACCTGACCCTCCACGCCTCATCCCCCTCAACGGAGTTCATCATGAGCACCCTCCGCCGTCTCGCCACGGCATCCGCCGCCACCACCCTCCTGCTCACCACCACCCTCGTGGGATGCGGGGACGATGACGAGAAGACGAAGCCCCCGGTCGAGACGAAGGACCCCGTCTACAGCCTGGCCACGTCGGTCTTCTCACAGGCCGGCAGCGCCACGTACGTGAGCGTCTTCAACTCGCTGGACGTCACCGCGCTGGATTTGACGAAGGCCCGCGAGCACTCCGGCTTCGCGACGATTGGCGCCGTCGACGGCATGCTCTTCGTTGGCGCGGGCGAGAAGCCCGAGGTGTCTCGCTACACGGTGCGCGATGACGGCTCGCTGGAGGAAGCGGGGCGCATCAGCTTCGCCAACTACGGCCTCGCCACCTCGCCGCTCTACTTCAACCAGTTCGTGGACTCGACCACCGCGTACATGTCGCTGGAGGAGTCCAAGCGCATCCTCTGGAATCCCTCGACGATGGAGATCTCCGGCCCCGTCGAAGCGCCGGGCCTGGTCCGCGAGCGCGAGGACCTGGTGGTGAAGACGAGCTATGACCGCGGCCGCGTGGTGCGGGGGGACTATGCGTTCCAGGCGTTCTACTGGACGGATGGTGACTACTTCGACTTCCTGCCCACCTCGCAGATCGCCATCTACTCGAAGGCGGATGACAGCCTGGTGAAGCTGCTGGACGCGCCGTGCCCCGGGCTCGACGTGGCGACGCAGGACGAGGCTGGAAACATCTACTTCTCCAACTGGGTGTTCAGCTCCGCGGCGCCCGTCCTCAAGGAGGGCGCGCCCCCCACGTGCCTGGTGCGCATCAAGGCGGGCTCGCAGGAGATTGACACCGCCTTCACCCGCTCGCTGTCCTCGCTGGTGGGCAACCGGGAGACGGCGGCGTTCCGCTACCTGGGCAACGGCGTCGGCGTGGTCGCGGTCTTCTACAAGGAGAACCTGACCATCGACGCGAACACCAAGCCCACGGACATCACCGGCGGCCTGCACTGGAAGCTGTGGCAGGTCAATCTGACGGCGGGCACGGCGGCGCCCGTCGAGGGGCTCGACTTCATCGCGGGCGGCTACTACGCCTTCACGCTCGACCAGCGGACCTTCCTGCTGCTGCCCACGGCCGACTACAGCAAGACGGCCGTCTGGGAGCTGGGCACCAGCGGCGCCGCGGTCAAGCGCTTCGAGACGTTGGGCTGGGCGTACCAGTTCGTGAAGGTGCGCTGAGCCGTGCCTGACGCGCCTGGCCTTCGTCGAGGCCGGGCGCGTCGTCCCTCGTCAATCAGTACTCGAGCGTGCCCTTGAGCCAGGCCGCGCGGCCGGGCCGCTCGACGCCGAAGAAGTCGAAGACGCGGGCGTCGGTGACGTTCTCCAACTCGGCGGTGAGTCCCGCGGTGAGCTTGCCCCGCCGGACGCGGTAGCCGATTCCCGCCGCCTGCACGAACTGGGTGTCGACCGTGTCCTTCGACTCCACCGTGCCCAGGCCTTCCCAGTTGCGGAAGAAGCCATTCACGTAGCGCGTGCTCCAGAACGGGGACAGCTCGTCCTCCGCCAACGCAATCCCTCGCAGTGACATCCGGGCCGTGGCGTTGGCGAAGAGCCACGGACGATTCGGCAGGCGGCGTCCCTCGAAGGCCCCGAAGGTGCCCTGGCCGGAGACGTTGCGCGGGTTCTGCACCGTGGCGTTGGCATCCAGGCTGAAGAGCCCGCCCGGTGAGCTCCATCCGGCCGAGCCCTCGACGCCGAGAATCCGGGCCGCGTACACGTTCTGGTAGCTCCACTCGCGGTCTCTCCCCGTGAGCAGGATGAGGTTGTCCGCGAAGCGGGCGAAGCCGTTGAGCTCACCCCGGAAGCTGCCCAGCTTCGTGCGCAGCGGCACGGAGGCGAGGCCCAGGTTCAGGTTGTGGCTGTGCTCCGGCTCCAGGTCGAGGTTCTCCTGGACGAGCACGCCGTTGCCGAAGACCTCGTCGGGACGCGGCAGGCGCGTGGCGCGCTCGTAGCTGGCCTTGAGATAGAGCGGCGAGCCCAGCCGGAGCCGCAGCGCGGCGCCGCCTCCGAGCCGATGCAGCTCGCGGTCCTTCTTCCGCCATCCCCCTGTCGCCATCGGCTGCTCGGCCTTGCCCACGTAGACGTAGTCCTTGCCGAAGAGGATGACCTCCAGCGCGTCGTCGAGCAGGTCGACCTCGTACTCGAGGCCGGTGACGAAGGTGAGCTGGGAGCGCTCCGCGGCGAGCCTGTCCGGGTCGCTGGGGCTGGCCCTGCGACGCTCCTCGCCCGTGCGCACCATCAGCGTCGGCGCGAAGGCGAGCCGCAGCGTCTGATGCTTCGCCACGTCCCAGCCCACGTTGACGCGGCCGTAGACGGAGCTCTGCCAGACGGTCTGGTCGATGGGGTTTTCGCCCAGCTCGCCCGCCACCTCGCGCGGATTCACGCGGTTGCCGAACCAGTCGTAGACCCACTCGCCCACGTCGACGAGCTTGGTGGCCTGCCACGCGTAGCCGGCCAGCACATCCAGGCGGGCGCTCGGCGACAGCGTCTTCGCGTAGAGCAGCTGCGCGCCCAGCGTGTCGGAGTCGTAGCGGGCCTCGCCATAGGGCGCGCCCGACATCACCAGATTGTGCTGCAGCTCCTTGTCGTGCCGGGCGCCGAACGCGCGAACGACGATGCGGTCCGCCCAGGACAGGCCGGTGTAGCCCGCCTCGACACCTCCGCCGAGCGCGTCGTAGCCGTCGTGGAAGCGCTTGACGGTGACGGGACGGATGGAGCCCCGGTCGTCCGCGGCCTCGACGTCGACGGAGTAGTCGTTGTTCGTGGTGTCGGCGAAGAAGTGGGCCCGCGCGTGGAAGCCCTCCTCAGCGGGCTTGTAGCCACCGCCGAGCGTGAGGCGGAAGGTGCCGAAGGCTCCGCCCTGAAGCGACACGGCGCCATGCGCGCCGACCTCCAGGGGCGAGGAGACGAGGTTGACGGCACCCCCCAGCGCGTCCGCGCCGTAGCGCACCGGCACCACGCCTCGATAGAGCTGGATGGAGTCGACCAGGTTGACCGGCACGTTGGCGATGCCGAAGGGATAACCCGAGAGGTCCAACGGCACGCCGTCCAGGAAGAAGCGAATCTGGTCGTCGGTGAGCCCGTTGAGCGCGAACAGCGCGGTGCTGCCGAGCCCGCCCGTGCGCCGCACCTCCACGCCCTCCTGCGAGGCGAGCACCTGGCCCAGGTCTCCGGAGCGGGAGCGCGCGCGCTGGATGCTCACGACTCTCACGGCCTCGGCCGACTGGCGCCGCTCTTCCGAGTCCGAGCGCGCGGAGACGGTGGTCTCCAGCTTCTTCTCCTCGGGGACTGGCGGCGTGGGCTCGGTGGTGGGTTGCGTCGCCGTGGGCTCGGAGCCGGGCTCCTGGGGGACGGGCGGGGGAGGCGCGTCGAGCTTGAAGGTGTGGGCCAGTTCAATCTGGCACGCCACGGCCTCGCCGCGGACGCGCGCCGGCTCGAACTTGAAGGAGAGGCTGGCGGTCCGCACCGCTTCGTCGAAGGCCGCGCCCGCGGAGCGGACGACCTCCGAGTCCGTCACGGTGCCTCGCTCATCGAGCGTGAGTCGAAGGACGACCTCCCCCTCGCGCCCGGCCGCCTGCTCGGCTTCGGGATAGGGAACCGCGACGCTGTCGAGGCGCCGAGGCACCTGGACCTCATCGCTCGGTGGGACCTCCGCCGTGGCCGAGGCCGTGGCTGGAGCGGGCTCCTCCGAGGGGGACGGCGTGGACGGGGCCGGGGAGGCCACCGAGAGGAGCAGCGCGAGGGAGGTGACCGGTGAGAACATCCGCAATCCCGGACTACTTGGTTTTGCGACGCAATATCAATTGCGCGCCCCGGGGGATATCGGGGATTGCGGTGGGGCGGTCAAGGCGCGCGGCCCTCCGCCTGTCCGGGGGCTGCTCCCTCGCCCGCGAGCCCGGGCCATATGGGCTCGCGGTGAGGGACGAAGCCGCTCACTGGACGATGGCGCCCAGCTCCGTCTCACCCGGTTCAATCTTCGCTTCCGGGTTGGACCACACGAAGGGGATGCCCGGCTGCCGGTAGAGGGTGTTGGGGATGTCCTTGGCCAACTGCGCGTGCAGCTCCGGGAGCTGGGACCAGTGCACGCCATGCTTCGCATGGTGGGCGGTGTGGAAGCCCAGGTTGCCAGTCATGAGGTTGTAGCCCCGGTGAACGATGTTGTACGAGGCCTGGGTGTGCTCCGTCGCCTCCAGCCCCACGTGGTGGAAGTAGGTGGCCCAGACGGTGACGTAGAGCGACGCCACCATGGGGAGCAGGAACACGAAGAGGGCGTTGTACCAGTTGTGCCAGAACAGCACGCCGAGCAGCGCCACCTGGAGCGCGCCCATGGCCAGGAAGATGCGCTGGGCCTTCGGCTGCGCGAGTCCCACGGCGTAGGCCCGGGGATAGGCCAGCAGCGTGTTGATGACGGAGAACTCGGCCTCGCCCATGGTGGACCCGTCCGCGCGCTTCCAGCGGGCCTCGTCCTTCTCCTGGTCCAGGTAGTTGCGGTGGTGGCCGACCACGTGGTGCAGGAACCACGCGTGGGACGTCACGCCCGTCTGGAAGCCGAAGACGACCTCCAGCAGCCGGTTGGGCAGCGCGTGGCGGAACATGGGCACGTGCTGGTGGTGGTGGTTCCAGGCGCTGATCCACCCCTTGGGAATCACCCAGAGGGCGAGCCACAGGAGGGGGAGCCACCAGCTTCTCGCCGTGAAGTAGACCGTCAGGTCCAGGGCGAACACCGTGGCGAACAGCAGGACGGGGATGCGGTCTCTGGGGTGTCGGAACAATGTCATGCGGTTTCCACAGCGGGGGTGGGACGGGCTCCCAGGGGAGGGTAGAGGGTTTGCCGCTCGCGCGGGACAAGCTTTCCGGTGACGCCCTTGGGAAGCACCACGCCGAAGAAGAAACCCTCCTCGAAGGGCTCCGTCGAATCGACGTGGACGCGCACCCGGGCGCTGATGGTCGCCAGCGCCGTGCGCAGGAACACCATCGCGAAGTCTCCGGCCACACAGGCACGAGGGCCCCGGCCGAACGGGAAGAAGTAGTCGCTGCCCAGCGGGTCGTTCGCCGCGCCGCCGTTCAGCCAGCGCTCCGGGTCGAACGTCTCCGGGCTCGTCCAGTGCGTCGCGTCCCGGTGCAGGTGCTGGTTGGAGATCATCAGCGTCGTCTCCGGCGGCAGCATGACGTCCGCCAGCCGCGTCTCGGTGGACGGTGAGCGGCGCATGAGGACGCGGACGGCGGGGAGGATGCGCAGGGCCTCGTAGGCGACGGCCTCGCCCCAGGACGCCCCGCGGAGCCGCTCGTGGTTCAGCGGTTCTTCCGCCAGCAGCGCGGACTCGAGCGCCAGTCGCTCCTCGGCGGCGGGGTGCTTCTGGAGCTGGTGGAAGGCTCCGACGAGCGTGGTGCTGGAGGAGAAGACGCCGCCGAAGAAGAACGAGCCGAGCAGGTTGGCATGCACCTGGTCATCCAGCTCCGGCATCTCCCGCAGCGTCCACGACATCAAATCCACCCGGTGCGCGGCCGGTGCCTGTCGTGCCGCGCGGATTCTGTCCGCGAACAGCCCGTAGAAGCGCTCCTTCGCCGCGGCGAAGCCCTTGGGGACCGAGACGAACCTCAGGGGCAGCTTCGCCTGGATGCGCGCATCCGCCGCGGCGGCCAGCAGCATGAAGTCGTCATACGCGGACGTGGGGAGCTTCTCGCCCACCGTGGCCACGCAGAACGCATCGAACGTCAACTGGCGCAGCATGGGCGTCAGGTCGAGCGACGGCTGGTGGCGCACCGCCTCCACCGACTCGGTGATGGCCGCCTGCATCGGCTCCACCTGGGCCGCCTGCCACGCCGCCGTCCACGGCTGCGCCAGCGGGTCCATCCCGTGCTTGCGCTTCCAGTCCTCACCCTGCTGCGCGATGAACGGCGTGTCGTCCGTGGCGGAGTGGCGGATCTGCTCGCCGATGTTGCCCTTCTCGAACTCCAGCCTGCGCGTCTCCAGCACCTCGCGGATGATGGCGGGGCCGTTGAGCACCAGCGCGGGGGAGGGCCCCAGCCACGCGACAGTGACGGGCCCGTAGGCGCGCGCATAGCGAGCGCACGTCTCCCACGGCTGCACGCCCAGGAAGTCCCCCAGGTTGCCGAGCAGGCCCGGCGTTGGCCCCGGGAGGCTGGCGAGCGGCTTGCGCCGGGCGCCGAAGAACAGGTTGAACAGGCCGCGAGAGAGCAGGTTCGGCACGAGGGAGCCTCCGGTGCTGCTCAGACGGTGATGCCGCAGGGAATCTTGTCGGGCTGCAGGACGGTGTAGGGCACGGCGACGCGCGCGTTGCGCGCCTTCACCGCCGCCAGTTGCTCTCGCAGGCGCTGATGGAAGCGCTCGCGGATGGCCAACAGCTCGGGCTCGTGGAAGTACTCCTCGCGCCAGCCGAACTCGTGCAGCAGGTACTCCTCGTCTTCCCCGAAGCTGGAGAGCGCCCGGCCGATGGCGACCTGCCAGAGTGTCTGGGACTTGCTGGGAATCATGGCGGCGATGTCTTCCGCGCGCAGGACGCCTTTCTGACGGGGCGGCTCCTGACGCATGCACAGCGGCGCGTTGGGTACGAAGGCGTAGTGCTCGTATTGCAGGTAGTTGACCGCGGCGTGCTGGACGCTGACCGTGAAGATGACGGTGGTGAGCATGTCGACCAGGTCGTCCACGCGGCGCAGCTCCTGGCAGGGCAGCTTGTCCACGGGCAGTCCGTGCTCGGTGAGGTCCTTCCACCACTGTTGCATCTCGGTGTCGCCCTCGAGGTCGGCGTCGGTCCGGTAGAAGTGCCTGAGCACGCCGCCGACGTATTCCTCGAAAGCATCCCACAAGGGGAGGGCGTCGTCGCGGTAGGGGTAGCTGGGCAGGACGTCAGGGGACAGCACGCCTCGGCGCTCGAAGTCCTGCCGGGGCCTGTTGTCGGAGAGCTTCCAGCGCTGGTACCCCTTCTTGCCCAGCTGGAGGTGGCCCTTCTCCGGGCCGCCGGTGGCGATGAAGTCATCGAACACCCCGCCCTCGGCGAGCAGGCCCTTGCGTGCTCCCTCGTTGATGGCGAGCGTGTACCGGAAGTGCCGGCGCAGCAGCTTGTAGACGGGGTGCGGGTCCGGCAGGTTGCGCATCGTCACCATGACGAAGGGCTCCGCCACGAAGTGGGTGCGCAGCGCGTGGCTCACCATCTGGTGCGTGTTGCCCTCGCTGCAGCGGACGTAGATTTTCGCCGCGAGCCAGTCGTACTCGCCGTCGTTGGGTGTGAAGACGGGGGCCTTCCGCGCGTCGCGGCCCAGTTGGATGGCGATGGGGCGCAGCTGGCGGGAGTCGTCCAGGTACAGCAGGCAGCGGGACGCCGGCGCCCACCTCCGCTCCTCGACGCCCTCCTCGTTGACCTTCCGGTACATGGGGATGTCGTCGAGGATTTCGAAGTCGAGCAGGAAGATGCGTCTGGCGTCGAGCGCGCGCGCCAGCGTGGTGCCGGGGGACAAGAGGCCGCGCAGGTCCTCATCCGTCAGCGGCATGTCCTGGGGCACGTTGGGGACGAGGGTGATGTGCATCGGGTTGATGCCCTGGACGGCCTGCCGCGCGAACTCGTAGTCGTCCTTCCACCTGGGGGCGAGCTGGGGCACTTCCAGCCCCTTGAAGAAGTCGAAGATGTCCACCAGCCCGTTCCACGCGTTGGTCAACATGGGCAGGTGCAGCTTGATGGACGCCAGCGTCTTGGCGATGACGACCTCGTAGCTTCCCTCCGTGAGTCCCCGGTACAGCTCGTCCTTGGGCAACGGCCGCGTCTCGCTCAAGTCGAGCGCGCCAGGAAGTCCCGCGGTGGCCTCGGCGGAACGCCAGGGATACATCCGCCGACGGTGCTCGAGCAGCTCGTGCCGCGCCGTCGCTTCCCGTGCGTGGCTCGCCTGTCGCGCGAGCTTCGCGGTGCCTTCGAGCACGTCCACCGTGGCGCCGCCCTGCACCCACCGGAAGAAGGGAAAGCGCCACTGCTTCCCCTCCGCGGTGACGTGGGCCTGGTCCAGCAGCCAGTCCGCCGCGACGCCTCCGGTGTTGGTGAAGCGCAGCAGCACCAGCTCGCCCAGGTCCGTGGCCTGGACGGAGTAGACATCCTCCGCGCCCGCCTCGAAGTCATCGTGGAATCGCTTGTTCAGCGCGTGCGGGCCGCTCTCCCCATGCGTGCCCACCAGGGTGACGGAAATGTCTGCGTTCGTGCCCGCGCCCAGCTTCGCGCTCGTGCGAATCTTGAGCTTGTACTCGACAGTCATGGAACCCTCTACGGAACGGGGGCAGACCGTAGGACGGGGAAAGCGAGAGCTGCAAGCCATGCTACCCTCCCCACGGAATGAGGCAGGCGTCGCTCAGCGCACGGAATTCGCGAAGGTTCCAGTGGCCCTGTCATGAGTGAGGGACACCCGTGGAAGTGGGGCTGATGACAGACGGTGGCACTGGTGGGCTCGCGGCCTGGGGCAGGGGACGGGGATGATGTTCGCGGCGCTGCGCCGGTGGGTGGGCTCTCTCGGGTTCAGGGGACACGAGAGCGACCCGAACGAAGTGTTGGATGCGGAGGAGCTGGCGCGGTGGTACTCGGGCCTGAAGCTGGAGGAGCGGCTGGAGGTCAGTCGTCAGCTCGCACCTCGGGTCCGTGCGGGCCGCACCGTGCGGGACACCTCCACGTTGCCCGCGGTGGCGGTGGGACGTCTGGTTTTCGAGCAGGACGGGCCGGACGGCCCCATACCCTTGCATCACGTCAAGGTGGAGCTGTGGGACCGGGACTTCGGCGCGCCGGATGACTTTCTGGGGGAGGGTTTCACGGACCCGGACGGTGGGTTTTCGGTCCGCTACGACCCCGAGGACGCGGGCGTGGGAGACCTGCCCGATTTGGAGGTCCGCTTCTTCGAGCCGCAGCACACGTTCCGTCCGGATGGGCAGGTGGTGGAGACGTGGCGGCGCATCGGCTCCGAGCAGGGGCCGGATGACCACGGGGGCCTCCACTTCGACTTCGGCACGTTGCGGCTGCCGTACTGGGAATACGATTCGACGACGCCGCTCGCCCGCCTGCTCGTGACGGAGGAGGGGACGGCGCCCACGGCCTATGCGCCGGGCCGCGCGATTGCGATGTTGAAGGCCGTGGCGCCCGTGGAGCTCATCAAGCGAGGGCACCTGCTCCAGGGGAAGCTGGGACAGGCTCCCGCGCTGGAGAAGATTCAGGCGGACTATCCGGAGGCGCTGACGGTGCGGATGGAGCGCGAGTCGCCAGGCTCCACGCGCACGGATGCGTTCTTTGGAGAGCGGCTGCTCAACGGCATGTTCTCCAGCATCCTCGACAGGGATCCGGAGGTGCCGGGAGACGCGAAGGCGTTCCGGCTCTACTACCCGTGGAACGCGTACGAGCAGGACGGCGTGCACTGTCTGCCGGACGTGGACGTGCGGCTGCGGTTGGTGGAGGAGCGGCTGTTGCCGGTGCGCATCATCCTGGGCATGCGCGAGCCGGGCGCGACGGCTCCGGGCTCACCGGTGACGCGGCGGAGCTACACGCCCGCGGACGGGGCGGGCTGGGAGGCGGCGAAGCGGATGGCGCGGGTGAGCGCGACGCTGGACACGGAGCTGGGAAATCACCTGGGGCAGTGTCACTTCAACGTCGAGCAGTACGCCATCGCCGCGCATCGCAACCTGCGGCGCAGCCCGCTGCGGTGGTTGCTCATGCCGCACCTGCGCGAAGTGGTGCTCATCAATCGCTCCGCCGACGGGTTTCTCGTCGGGTCCACGGGCTACATCACGCGTGCGAGCGCGCTGGTGGAGCGAGCGGTGGAGTCGCGCCTCTTGCACCTGATGGGCAGCTACGACTGGAAGGGCTTCGAGCCCGCGCCGCCCATCTGCGAGGGACATCGCTACGCGCGCGCGGCGGGGCTGTTCTGGAAGCTGTTGGGTGAGCACGTGGACGCGTTCTTCGCGGAGCACGGCGCGGCGGTGGAGGCCGAGTGGCGCGAAGTGCGGCGCTTCTCGGACGACCTGGTGGCGCACTCCGCGCCGGCCTTCGTGTGTCGCTATCTCCGAGCGACGGTGCCGGGCAAGGCCGCGCCGTGGTTCGTGCGCTCCGAGCGCATGGACCTGGACGCGAAGACCGTGGAGCCCACGCCGAAGGCCGTCAGCGCCGTGACATGGACAGACGTCCCCCAACCTGGGGAGCTGGAGGCGCTCAAGCGCCTGTGTCGCTATGTCATCTACTTCGCGACCTTCCGTCACGCGTGGGCCAACAATCTTCAGTGGGACGACGCGGGCGAGGTGTTGTACGCGTGTCTGGGTTTGCGGTGGGGAAAGGGCGGGGTGCTGTCGACGGAGGCGGACCTGGACGTCGCGCCCTCGCCGGAGGAGGCCACGGAGATGCTGTGGATTTCGTGGATGTTGTCCAAGACGAACTACGGCTTCCTCCTGGCGAACGAGGAGTCCGACGTGCACCCCCGGTTCGTGGAGCTGCTGCGTGCACACGCCGCCGAGTTCGCCGCGCTGGGCCTGGATGTCCGCACGGTCAGCTCGCGCATCAACATCTGATCGGCACGTGCGCACTGCGGAACGGATGTGTCAGGGAGATGAGCGACCGCCGATTTCAGGGAAGCGCTCATAACCCCGTAGGAGCGCGGCCAGGTGGTCGGGGTTGTCGAGGTCGAGCGGCGCGTCCGTGAGCCGCACGACCCACCCGCCCGTCGCCGTGTGTCGTGCGCGGAGAAGCAGGTCCGCATCCCGGGCCGGGTCGGGAAACCCGATGGCTCGGGCGGTAGCGGCCGACCAGTAGTTCAGCCATCCGAGACGGTGCGGAATCTCAGGCGAGCGAATCATGTCGGGGAGCTTGAGCGCGGGCAGTCCCCGGGGAGGGCGTGGTGACCCCTCCTGCGTGGGGCTTGTCTGCTCGGCGATCTCCACCCCGGCGTTGAACGGTGTTGCGTGCCCCCACAGCGCACGTGCGCCCTCTGCAACAGCCTCCAGGACGTCGGTGGCGGCAACGGGACCAGCAGTGTCGAGTGTAAGGTCTACATGGACTTCGAAGTGTGGCGGGCCTTCCGCCGCAAGCCCGTTCGGGTTTTCCCACCCGGCGATCGTGACCGGGTGCTTGTCGTTGTCGTTGCGCAGGAACAGAAAGCCGCCATCCGTTCTGTTGGCCATGATCCACTCGTCGCGGTTGGGCAATGCGATGAGGTCCTCCTTTTCAGAGGTTGTCCATTCCAAGTGAAGACCGGGAAGCGCACGCTCCATTCCATGGATGATGGCCAGCGCACGGCCTTCGTCGCCCAGGAGGGACGGTGCGTAGACGATGAGGGCAAGGTCATTCTGCCTGGATGCCATTTCAACACCAATCCATGATGACGACATTGAGAGAAGGATCCGCCAGCCTCAGTTCGGCCTTGTGAGCCTCGCTGCGAACTCCAACGAGGAAGTGATAGCCGCACTCCTTTGCAAGTCGTGCCTCTCGCTGCATCTCGGCCAGCTTCATCTTGACGAAGAACCTCCGGGAGTGAGGTGAGTGTCTCTCGAAATCATCCGTCTTGACCTCCCACATCGTTCGAGTGGTGAGGACGAGTGCGTCGAAGTGCTTGCCGTTGATGAGTACATTCAGGCCAGGGAAGCTGTTGCCTGGAATCTTGTTGGCGCAAACATCATGTGGCTCGTTGCCTCCGCGTGGTGGCCCTGGAATCGGCCTGCACTCAGGGCGGCGCTGTCGCTCCCGTGGATCGGTCGGCACAGGGGGAAACCAATCCTGTCCTGATGTCTCGGGCTTGGGCGTTCGATTCCCGGAGGCGTCCTGTATCGTGGGCTTCGCTTGGGGATCAGCCTCTGGCTCTTCGGCGTTGCTCCCCCGCGGTTCGTAGGCATCCAGCGCTTCCTTGATGGCAAAGCCCACCACCACGACACCAACGACGACCACCGCGCCAACGACAATCTCGGGAGCAGCCAAGATACAGAGGCCGACTCCCAAGGTAACCGTGCCCGCCGAGGCAACGGCGCATCTTCCAGCCCGGTCGTTGAAACGGATCCGGTCATGGTCGAGGGCTGGATAGCACCGCTCCGCCAGCACGGGCCAAGGCTGGGAGGCCTCACCGACGACGCACCGGCCCTCGTCACGCCACGGCAGTTGTGCTGCTCGCCGCAGGTTGGCGATCCGCGGGTTCGAGGGCTCGCGCTCTCTGGAACCTGGCGCCGATGCGGCGCACGCCGACAAGAAGAGCAGAAGTGCGGTGCCGGCGATGAGACGCATGGCTACGTCCTTTCAGGCTGGCCCGGGTACCGCAGGTCAACAAGGTCCCTTGGAGTATGCCAGCACTTGATAAGGACGAGAGGCCTCTGTCGCCCTGGGATGGGCGATGAGGTACTCGAGAGCGCCATCGGCGGAGTGGGGGGCCTACGGAGTCAGGCTGCTGGTCTCCGGGTAGCGGCGCGCGGGGCCCTGGAAGGGCGCGAGAACGCGGTGCTCCTCGCGTCCCGCCACGGCCAGCGCCCACAGCGGGAAGACGCGCAGATAGGCGTCGTAGTGGATGGCGCAGGTGCGATTGAAGACGCCCGCCCGCGGCTCTGGTGGCCATCGGCCGTCACCGTCTTGTCGCGCGCGCAGCCACGACACTCCCCGGCGAGTGGCCTCCGATTCGCCCTCTCCGGCGGCCATGAGTGACAGCAGCGACCATGACGTCGTCACCGCGTGTCCCGTCGGCCCGTCCACCCAGCGACGCTCGCGACAGCTCTGGACGGTCTCACTCCAGGAGCCGTCCTCGCGCTGATGGTCTTCGAGGAAGCGGACCGCCCGGCGCAGCGCGGGGTCTCCAGCCCGGACGCCACCGGCCACGAGGCCCGTCACCGCGAACCACGTGCCATAGCTGAAGCACACTCCCCAAGCGCCCTCCCAGCTTCCGTCCGGCCGCTGCGTGCGACGAAGGAAGTCCAAGCCTCGTGTGATGGCTCGACCCACAGGCGCCGAGGGGTGTGCCCGGCGCCACGCGATAAGGGCCTGGACACAGGCGGAGGTGCACTCCACGTAGCTTGCGTCCACCATGATGCCGGCGAACACGTCCGAGGGATTGAGCCGCTCCAGCCAGCGAGGGCCTCGCATGCGTTCATAGGTGGCCCAGCCGCCGTCGCGATTCTGGAGCGAGAGGATGAACTCCACGGCCTGCGCCAGTCGCTCGCGAGGCACGCGGTTGAGCCCCAGCGGCTCCAGCAGCAGACATGCCTTCAGTGCCTCCGCGGTGCAGTCACTGATGGGCCAGCCATGGGCGCGAGTGCTGAAGGGCCAGCCCCCCCGGCTCGGGTGTCGGTAGTTGCGCGCGGCGCGAGGCGAGTCTTCCAGCACCTGCTCGGACTCGAGGAAGCGCGCGGCTCGCGCGAGGGTGTCCCGTGCTTGCGCGTCACCCGACGCCACCAGCGCCTGGACCGCGAACGCGGTGTCCCAGAGCTGCGAGGAGTTGTAGCCATTGAACGTCACGCCTTCCTTCGTGCGCTGGAGGTAGTCCGGCAGTTGCTCCAGGTGGGCGCGCACCTCGGGTCCATCGGGGCGGGCGATGTGCCAGACCACGGCGTTGAGCACCTTGTTGATGGGCCCGATGCAGATGGAGTGCGTGGCCTCGTCCTCACCGCGAATCAGCTCCAGTGACTCCTCCATCGCGCGGGCGCGGAGCCGCCTGGAATGAAACCGCTCATGAATCCCGAGCACGCGGTTCACGGCGCGCAGCCACGCACTGCGCGGAGTGTAGGAATCGGTGGCGGCCACCCTGTTTCGCGCCGCCCTCCAGTCCACGTCCTCATAGGGCAGGGGATACAGCTCGCGACGCAGCTCGGCCAGCAGGGGCGTCTCCGTGGCGCGCGCCCGACGGCCATAGAGCCAGCCCATGGGCAGGTACACCATGCGGCAGTGGCACCACAGCCGCGATGGATGGAACGGCAGCGCGCGCGGCAGCAACCACAGCTCCGGCGGCGTGGGGGCAAGCCCGTCGTATTCGTAGAGGCCCAACAGCGCGAGGATGAACTTGCCCCAGGAGCCGCTGCCCAGCGGCCCACCGCGAGGGAGGAACCAGTCCCGCGCGCGCAAGAGGCCCGGGTCATCGGCGTCGATGCCCAACAGGCGCAGCGTCACGTAGTTGAGCACCGTCGTGAAGACGAGGCTCGGTGACTCCACGTCCAGTCCCCAGCCTCCGTCCGCGTTCTGGTGATGGCGAAGGTAGGTGAGCAATCCCTCGCGGGTACGCGTGTCCGGGGCACGGCCCATCACATACAGCCCGGCCACATACACCGGGCTCAAGAAGAGAGGCCCGCTGTAGTCTCCCTTCCAGGAGCCGTCCGCCTCCTGGGTCCGGGCAAGCACGTCGCGGGCCCGCTGAATCATCTCACCGCCTCCACCCCCTGAGCGGCTTGCGAGCAGTCCACGTAGAGCGCTCGCAGCGCGGAATCCGACGCCACTCGCTCCTGCGTGAGCAGCATCAGCGTGCGCACCGCATCCCGACCGAGCTTCACCGGCGTGGGGTCGAACACCGCGGGATTTCCCTCCACCACGTTGAGCGTCAGCACCGCGAAGAAGAGGGGATAGAGACAGAATAGCCGGAGGCCGGGCTCCTCGGGCGGAATCGCCAGGGAGTACTCGAGCGCTTCATCCAGCTCGCCGCGCGCCACCGCCACCAGCTCCGAGTGCAGCGCCATCGCTCGCGCGCGGTGGCTCGGCAGCGCGAGCGTGGCGGGCTCCAGTCCGTATGCCGCCATCCGGTCCAGCGGCAGCCAGCACCTTCCGTGGTCCAGGTCCTCGCGCACGTCCTTCAAGATGTTGGTGAGCTGCAGGGCCCTGCCGAACGCGGTGGCCCTCGGTTCGAGCAGGGCCTGATGCGGCGGCGTGACGAGCGGCGAGTAAGCGATGAAGAGTCCGGTCAGCATCTCGCCCACGACTCCCGCCACGCAGTAGCAATAAGCGAAGGACGCCTGGAGGTCGGGCAACCCCACGACAGGCCCGTCGCCTCCGTACCTCCGCTGAATCTGGTTCATCCCGTCGGTCATGATGCGCACACACCGCGCGACGTGGGGATGGACCCAGGAGGGGAGCGAGGCCAGGGTCTTCAGCACCGTGGACGTCCCCGCGACCAATTCGACTTCCGCCTCGGGGGCGGACGCTCGCAGCGCGGCACCTGCCCGGCGAGCAAAGGCCTGAGCGCGGCCTTCCCAACCCGGCTTCAGCTCCACGAGGCTCGCCAGCTCCTCGAACAGCGCCTCCTGGAACGGCAGGCGGGCTTCATCCTCCAGCGTGTCCGCGATGCGGCACAGCAGGTAGGCCACCGTGACGGCGAGGTCCAGGGGCTCGGGCAGCAAGGGGATGTTCAGCGCGAACGTCCGGGAGACCCGGGGTAGCACCGTTCGGCAGAACGACTCTTCCAGAGCAACCATGGCTTCCTCCACTGCGTCATGTCGTGTCCATGACTAGTTGTTGCGTCATGGGGGTGGCGTGCGTGCGGAACGTCGACGTGGTGATTGCGGGGGGCGGCCCCGCGGGGTGCGCGGTGGCGGCGGCGCTCGCCGAGCTGGGCCTGTCCGTCCTGCTGGTCGACGCGGGCGTGGACCGCCACAAGCAACTCTCCGGCGAGCTGCTCCACCCCACCGGGGTGCGTGACTTGCGCAGTCTCGGCTTCGGTGACGTCGTGGACGCGTGGACCTCGCAACCCGTGCGAGGCTTCGCGGTCCTCTTCTCCGCGCCCGAGCGCACCGTCGTCCTTCCCTATGGACACGGCGCCACCGGGGTGTCGCTGGAGCACGCCACGCTCACCGTTCCCCTGTTGGAGGCGGTGGCCCGGCGTCCTGGCGTCACCCTTCAGGCCCACTCTCGCGTGACGGCCGTGGAGCAGAACGACGCGCGCGGCGTGCGCCTTCGCTTCTCCCACGACGGTGTCGAGCACACGGTGCGCGCCCGACTGCTGGTGGCCGCGGACGGACGCGCGTCGCCCGTCCGGAGGATGCTGGGCATCGCCGAGCGCTTCACGCGCATTTCCACCATGCTGGGCGTCACGGTGGACAGCGCCTGTCTGCCCCACCCCGACCATGGACATCAGTTCGTCGGCGGCTCCGTCTACGCGCTGGCCTACGCCATCCAGCCCGGTGTGGCGCGGGTGATGGTGGACCTTCCCTTGGGCAGCACCGCGGCGACGTTGAAGGCCCAGCCGGAGCTGCTGCGCACGCTGCCCCCCGCGCTGCGCTCGGAGATTCTCCAGTCGCTGGGGGGGCCACTGGCTCCGCGCATGGCGTCCAATGACGACCGGCTCGCGGAGACGGTGCGGAGGGGGAGCGCCGTGCTGGTGGGCGACGCCGCTTCGTGTTGCCATCCCCTCACCGGCAGCGGCATGGCCTCGTGCTTCCACGATGCGCGCGCTCTCCAGGAGGCGATGCGCCGCCACCCGGAGGACCTCCCTCGCGCGCTCGAACGCTACGCACGAGAGCGGCGGCCGGCCCAGCGCACCCGTGTCGCGCTGGCCTCCGCGCTCTACGACGCCTGCGCCGGTCAGGACGAAGGCATGCGCGCGTTGCGCCTGGGATTGTTGCACTACTGGGAGCACAGCCCGAGGGGCGCCAGCGCCTCCATGGCCCTGCTCGCCTCCGAGGAGTCGCGCATGCGGGTGATGGCGCGCGAGTACCTGTGCGTCGTCGGCCATGGCCTGGTGGCGATACGCTCGTCGCGCCGTCAGGGGGGCCGCCTCCGAGCCACCGTGCCGTTGCTGCGCTCGGTCGGACCGCCCCTGAGGGATGCCGTGGCGAGCACGGTGGAGCAGGTGGGGAGCTGGTGGCATCGCCGCGTCCGCCGTCCCGTCTACACGCTGGCCCGCTCGGGCTGGGTGTCACCCAGGCGCGCCTTCGCATCCAACTGATAGCTCCGGCCTCGCCAGTCCACCTCGCGCGACAGCCGCGCGGACAGCGCCACGCCCGCGCCCAGTAACGGCAGCACCGCGGGCACCCAGTAATGCCGAGGGGCGATTCGCGGCCCGTTGAAGGCCCGCTGGAGTCGCAGTTGGCTCCACACGGAGAAGCCAATCGGCACTGACGCCAGGGCCGCATGTCCCCAGGCCCGTCGCGTGACGGCCGCCGCCAGCCCTCCCCACGCGAGCCAGCCCATCACCCCGCGTATCCAGTTGGGGCGCGCGAAGTTCCAGGGGAGGCCCGCCTCCGAGAAGAGGACCCAGCGCCGGAAGATGCGCAGGAACTCGCGCAGCTCCAGTTGTCCCGTGACGATGCGCAGGGGCGCATGGATGACGCGGTTCTTCCACCCGACCTCGTGCAGCTTGCGCCCCAGGTACATGTCATCCACGAACTGACCGGCGGCACATCCCACGCCGCCGATGGCCTCGAGTGCTTCGCGGCGGAACACCATCAACTGCCCCATGATGAAGGGCAGCGCGCCGTCAGGCCCCGCCGCGCGCGCGACCGACGAGCCGTACCAGGCATTCACCAGGAGCCCATAACCCACGTCACCCGCGAGGGGCTCCTCCGCCGCCGCGTAGATGGGAGCGAACGTCGCGCCCGTCAGTGCATCCTCCAGCAGCGCGCCCACCAGCGCCGTGAGCACGCCGGGCGCGGGCCGCGTATCCGAATCACTGAAGGCCAGCAGCGTGCCCCGCGCACGCGCCACGCCCATCTGCATGGCGTTGAGTTTTCCCGTCAGTCCGGGGGGCGGCTCTCCCGCCACGAGCAGCTCCACCCGCTTCGCGCCCGTCGGGTAGGTGGCGAGCTCCTCCCGGGTGACGGCGAACGCCGGGTCCTCCTCGCTGTCGAAGACGAAGAGCACCTCCCACTCACCGGGGTAGTCCAAATCCAGCAGCGCGCGGACGTTCTGTCGCGCCTCCACATCCAGTCCCCGGATGGGACGAATGATTGTCACCGAGGGCGGCTCGAACTTCCTCGGGGACGGGGCTGGACGCCGTCGCAGGCCGGCCATCAATCCCCGATGCCCATGGACCAGCACACCCAGCGCCGCCGCTCCCGCCGCGACCCACGCCATGTCTCGCGTGTTCATGGCCTCACCTCCGTCCCCTCGCTCCGCGCATGCGGATGCCCATGGTGGCCAGGCCCCCACCAGTTCAGGTCCCCCATCAGCCGCATCATCGCGGGGACGATGAGCACCCGGACCAGCGTCGCATCCAGCGCCACCGCGATGGCCATGCCCAGCCCCATCGCCTTCACCACCACCACCGACGCCAACGCGAAGGCCGCGAAGACAGCCACCATGATGGCCGCCGCGCTGGTGATGAGCCCGCCGGTCTGCTCCAGCCCCTCCGCGACCGCGTGGGTGTTGTCACCCGTGCGCAGCCACTCCTCTCGGATGCGGCTGAGCAAAAGCACCTCGTAGTCCATGGACAGGCCGAACAAGGCGCAGAACAACAGGATGGGAAGGGATGGTTCGATGGGCCCGGGCTCGAAGCGCAAGAACTGGTGCAGGTGCCCCTCCTGGAAGATCCAGACCAGGGCCCCGAACGAGCCCGCCAGCGAGAGCAGGTTCATCAGCAGGGCCTTCAGGGGCAGCACCACCGAGCGCAGGAGCACGAAGAGGACGATGCACGTCATCCCCATCACGAAGCCCACGGCCGCGGGCGTGTGATGCCGCACGAAGGCCGTCGCATCCACGTCGGTGGCGGTCTGCCCGCCCACGAGCAGTCGTCCCTCTCCCACCGAGCGGTCCGCGCGCAGCGCCTTGACCAGCTCCCGCGCCTCACGACTGCTGGGGGGCGCGGACGTCAGCACCTGCAGCACCGCCACGTTGCCCGTGAGGTACGCATCCCGCGCGACGCGCAACTCCGGGGGCAACATCTCCGCGGGCGCGGCGGCCAGCTGTTGATAGGCGGCCTTGTCCATGCCGGGCGACAGGTCCACCGCGCTCTCCACGCCCACGACTCCAGGCAGCGACGCGAACCGTCGGCTCGCGTCGTAGAGGGCGGAGGCCCGCTGCGGTGTGAACGGGTCGCCCGATGGAAACTCCACCGCCACCAGCACCCGTGTCGCGGCCTCGCGTGGGAACAGCCGGGCCAGCGTCTCCGCGCCCTGGCGGGCTTCCGTGTCGGGAGGCAGCGCGGTGATGTCCGTGGCCGCCAACTCCAGGCGCCGGAACGGCAGCCCCATGGCCAACAGGAGCGCGAGCGTGGGCAGCAGCACGAGCCAGGGATGTTTCATCACCCACGTGGCCAGCGCGTGCCACATGCCACCGCGTCCCGTGGAACGGCCGAAGGGCAGCCGTCCCTTGTCCACCCTCGGCCCCAGCCAGGAGAGCAGCGCGGGCAGGACGGTGAGCGCGAAGAGCACCGCGAAGGCCACGACGAGCGCGCCGCCCAGACCCATGGCGCTCAGGTACGAGCCGCGAAAGAAGAGCAGGCCCGCCAGTCCCACCGTGACGGCCAGTCCGGAGAACGCCACCGCGCGTCCCGCGGTGTCCAGGGTGCGCGTCAGCGCCTGCTCCGTCGTCAGTCCTTGCGCGAGCTCGCCTCGGAAGCGGCTCACGATGAAGAGCGAGTAGTCGATGGCCACGCCCAAGCCGATGAGCGAGACGACGTTGAGCGTGTACTGCGCCATGTTGGTGACGCGCGAGAGCAGCAGCACGCCCGCCACGCCACAGAGGACGGCGAGCCCGCCCACCACCAGCGGCAGCATGGCGGCCACCACCGTCCGGAACACCCACAGCAACACCAGCAGCGCCAGCGGGAAGGAGATGAGCTCCGCGCGCAGCAGGTCATGCTCCAACAACTGGTTGAGAGCGGCGAGGAAGGCCACCTTGCCGGTCAGCGTCGTGTCGAGGCGCGGGTCCTCCACGGCGGCGCGCACGGCGGGGAACGCGGCGGTGGCCTCGCGCTCGCCACCCTTGAGCCGCACCAGGGCCAGCAGGTCGTGGCCCGTGCGCGACACGAAGCGGGCGCGCAACGCCGGCGGGGCGCCCACCGGTGACACCACCGATTCGACCTCGGGCAGGCGCTGTACTCGCGCGAGGACGTCCGTAACGGCCTTCGTGAAGCGTGGCTCGTCCACCGTCCAGGTGTCGTGGTGGAAGATGACCGCCAGCGTCTGGTCCGTCGAACCCGCGGCGGCGGGCCGGGCCAGCGCCTCCGCCTTCGCGGCTTCGATGCCGTCGATGGTGCCGGTGGTGAGGTGCCCTCCCTGGAGTAGCACCCAGATGGCCAGGGCCAGGAACACGACGGCGCCCCCCAACACCCGGCTCCGGTGCCGATGCACACCGCTGGCGAGCCGGGCGAACAGGGTGGGTGACGCTGTCGCGTCGCTCATGGCGCGGGGACTTCCTGGAACGATGCGAGGATTTCGCGCGCCGTATCCACCTTGACGCTGCCGCGCTCCACCAGCAGCCGCGCCACCTTCTCCACGTCCACGCCGCGCGCGCCCGCTGTCACCGCGACGCACCGGGCATGCAGCGCCATGTGCCCCTTCTGGATGCCCACCGAGCCCAGCGCGCGCACCGCCGCGAAGTTCTGCGCCAGCCCCACCGCCGCGAACACCATGGCCAGCTCTCGCACATTGGTGACGCGCAGGAGCTTGAGCCCGAGCTGCGCGCCGGGGTGCACCTTGATGGGCCCGCCCACCATGCCCAGCGCGAGCGGCAACTCGATGCGGCCCACCAGGTGGCCCTGCTCCAGCGTCCAGCGGGACAGCGGCCCGTAGCGGCCCCCTCGGCACGCATAGGCATGCGCGCCCGCTTCGATGGCCCGCCAGTCCTGGCCCGTGGCGATGGCCACCGCATCAATCCCGTTCATCACGCCCTTGTTGTGTGTCGCCGCGCGGTAGGGGTCCGCCTCCGCGAAGCGGCTGGCCTGGAGGATGCCCTCGGCGATGTCCTCACCCGGCAGGCCGAAGTCCGCCAGCGCCGCCAGCGGGATGCGACAGGAGGCCCGCGCCAGTCGCTGGTCGGCGAGGTTGGACAGGATGCGCACGAAGACGCGGCCGCCGGTGAGCTGCTCGATGAGCGGCGCGACACCCTCCGCCATGGTGTTGATGAGGTTGGCGCCCATGGCCTCCTTCGTGTCGACCAGCAGGTGGACGATGAAGAGCGGCTCGCCCTGGGGCCCTTCGGGCGCGGGGAGGATGCGCACCTGCACGTCGCGCGCGCCACCGCCTCGCCGCTCGAGCGCGGGGTGGAAGCTGTTGGCGAGGGCGAGCAGGTGCTCCCGCCCCGCCAGCAGCCGCGAGCGAGCGACCTCGGGCGTGCCGTAGCGGGTGAGCTGCACCTGGCCAATCATCATCGAGGCGTCCGCGTCGGCGGTGAACCCACCGGCCTCACGCACCACCTTCGCGGCGAAGGACACCGCGGCGACGACGGACGGCTCCTCCACGGCCATGGGCACCAGGTGGTCGCGCCCGTTGACGGTGAGGTTCAGCCCCAGGCCCAGCGGCAGGGCGAACACGCCCACCGCGTTTTCGATCATCTGGTTGACGACGTCGAAGGTCGGCGCGCCCAGTGCCCTGAGCACCTGCAGCTCCTCCGGTGAGACATCTCCGCGCAATGCCAGTTCCCGCCAGCGCTCATCCACGGTGCGGCGGTGGAAACCTGGCAGGCGAGAGGACAGTGTGCCCGGTTGGACTTGCGGCAATCCCTCGTCCACCACTTCCGACATAGACGCCCCCCATTGCTCTGCCCGTCAATCACCATGGGAACTGGTGATGACCGACGGCGTTGGGCAGGGGCCCTGGGGCTTTCGGACGTCGCGAGGTCCAGGAGCGGACGGCGTGGCCCGCGTCTGTGGACACCTGGGCCTTTGCGCCGCGTGCCTGCCCCTCCCTCGGGTGCGAGCGTCGTGCTCAGTGGGCGAGCATCAGCCACGCGCCCACGAGCAGCATCCATCCGAACACGAGCGACTCCACCGTTCGCTGGATGAGTCCGCGCACGGGTGACTCGAAGGACAGCGCGACCATTCCGAGCAGGACGAGCTTGCCCACCGCGCCCGTCAGCGTGGAGAGCGACGCCAGCGCGGGCAGGTCCTCGAACACGCGCTGCAGTTCGATGAGGCCGCCGCCCGCGCCGAAGTAGCCCAGCCCGGCGACCAGGTTGTGCATCTGATTCTTCCAGGTGCCCCAGAACGGCGCGCCCTCGTCGCAGGGGAACACCGCCGCGCCCACGTAGCTGACGCCCAGCAGCGACAGCAGCGCGAGCCCGGTGATGACGTCTCCCTCCGGCGCGAGCCGCGCGTTGAGCACGGCGGAGAAACCCATGACGGCGAGCCCCGCGGGCGCGAAGCCGAGCCAAGCCACTCGCTTCGCCTCGGGAGCCCCCGACGCGCCCAGCTCGCTGATGGTGTGGCGCAGGTGGCTGTAGCCGGGACGCCGTCGCGCGAACCACCACGGCGGCAGGGCGGTAAGCGTCGTGGCGAGCAGGGCGGCGAGGAAGACCCCAGGGTTCATGCGCTTATTCCAAGGGGGCAAGGGGCCCGGAGAAAGGGGATTCGATGGGGGTAGCCCCGCGCCCGGGGCGTCGTCAGATTGCAGGGGCTTACGCCATGAGGAGGGCGTCATGTCGCATCGCAGCCGACTCTCGGGCTTCATCATCGATTGTGAGACCGGGGACATGCGGTCCGCCGCCACCTTCTGGGGGCAGGCGCTGGGCCTCCGGGTGGGCGAGCACGAAGTCGAGGGTGGAGCCGAATACGTGGGCCTCCAGGACACTCCAATGGGGCTGCACGCCGCACTGCAGAAGGTCTCGCACCCCTCGCGCATCCACCTGGACATCGAGGCGGACGACCAGGACGCGGAGGCCGCGCGCCTTGAGGCGCTGGGCGCCCGGCGCATCGGCTGGGTGAAGCGCTGGTGGGTGATGGAGGCGCCCACGGGCCATCGCTTCTGCATCGTGAAGATGAACAACCCGGACCAGGGGCCGCCACCCACCGTCTGGGGCTGAGTCCCGTCGCGGTGAGCCTCGGGCTCAGAGCGCCGCGGCGGCACGGAGCGGCACGGCCGGGCGCGACTCGCGTCCCGTCGCGGTGGGCCTCGGGGCTCAGAGCGCTCCGGCCACACTGGCGCGCAGGCGGCGGAGCCCCTCGTCGATGCCGTCCGCCGTGAGCGCGCCGTAGCCCAGCACCCAGCCATGGCGCGTCGGCGCGCCGGCGAAGTACGGGGAGAGCGCCTCCACGCCGACCCCCGCGGCGCGCGCCTGCCCGGTGAGCGCCTTCTCCAGCCGAGCGCCACCCCGCGCGAAGGTCGCGCACAGGTGCAGGCCCGCGACGGAGGGCAGCAGGCGGAGCCCGGAGCCAAAGTGGCGCGTGAGCCCTTCGGTGAGTCGCGCGTGCCGGTGCTCGTACTCGCGCCTCGTCTTGCGCAGGTGACGGGCCAGCAGGCCGGTGTCGATGAAGCGCGCGAGGACCGCCTGAGCGGGGAGCTGGCTGTGGCTGTCCGCCACCTGCTTCGCCAGCCGAAGCTCCCGCTGGAGTGACGGCGGCGCGACGAGGAATCCCAGGCGCAGCCCGGGGAGCAGCACCTTGGAGAACGAGCCGACGTAGAGGACGCGCCCGGAGCGGTCCAGGCCATGGAGCGTCTCGAGCGGCCTGCCGCCGAAGCGGAACTCGCTGTCGTAGTCGTCCTCGATGACCACCGCGTCGCGCTGGCGGGCCCAGTCGAGCAGCGCGAGTCTTCGCGCCGGTGACATCACGATGCCGAGCGGAAACTGGTGGGACGGCGTGACGTAGACGAGGCGCGCGTCGTCCGGCAGCGCGCTCACGTCGAGTCCTTCCGCGTCGACGGGAACGGGCACGACGCGCGCACCCAGCGACTGGAACAGGAGGCGCGCGGGTGGGTAGCCCGGCTCCTCGACGGCGACACAGTCTCCGGGCTCCAGCAGGACGCGCCCGATGAGGTCGAGCGCCTGCTGGGCACCGTGGGTGATGAGCACGTCCGTGGCGTCGGCGCGCACGCCTCGGGACACGCCGATGTGGCGCGCCACGGCCTCCCGCAGCTCGGGCTGTCCGGACGGGTCCATGTAGGCCGCCGTCATCGCCGAGGCGCGCAACTGCCTCGCCATCAATCGGCGCCAGGTCTCGAACGGAAACAGCGCGGCGTCGGGGATGCCGACGCGGAAGTCATGGCGCGCGGGGGGCTCGGGCGGGCGAGGGGTGGGCAGCTCGCTCCAGATGGCCCGAGGGCGCAGCTTCACTCCAGCGGAGGCCCTGCCTCGCGGGGCGTGCTCCCGAGGCGGCTCCTGGACGATGCTGCCCGCACGGCTGCGCCCCGCGAGCAGCCCCTCCGCGCCCAGCCACTCGTAGGCGACGCTCACCGTGTTGCGTGACACGCCCAGCCGCCGGGCCAGCTCGCGCGTGGGCGGCACCCGCTCTCCGCCGCGCAGGCGACCGTCGAGAATCTGCGCTCGCAGGCCCCGGTAGATCTGCCCCGCCAGGTCCCTGCGGTCCTTGAGGTCGACGTGAAGGTCCATGTCTGGGCCTTCCATAGATTGGCCCAGTGAGATTCGTCAAACCTGGACCTGTCGGAGGGCCATGGGAGGAGCACCCTGTCGGCACTTCTCAACCGAACCCTGGAGCCCCCATGAGCCCCGCTGCCCAGTCCCTCACGTCACACCCCGTCGACCCCGCGCGCATGCCCTGGATTCCCATGGGCCCGCCCGGCCTCTCCTTCAAGCCGCTGCGCTTCTTCCGGGATGGCTCGGGCTGGATGTACATCTTCCGGCTGGAGCCCGGCACCCTGATTCCCCGCCACCGACACACGGGCGAGGTGCATGCCGTCAACCTCTCCGGGACGCGCAAGCTGCTCGACACCGGCGATGTGGTGGGACCCGGTGGCTACGTCTACGAGCCGGCGGGCAACACCGACAGCTGGATGGCCATCGGCGACGAGCCGGTCGTCATCCTCATCACCGTGCGCGGCGCCATCGAGTACCTGGACGCCGAGGGCCGGGTCACCAAGAGCGTCGGCTCCGCCGAACGGCTGGAGACCTACCGGCGCTGGTGCGAGGCGAACGGCGCGGAGTTCCTGGCCACCCTCGAGTGAGGACCTCAGTGGTGGAGTTGCGCCTCCACCGTGTCCAGCACCTCTCCGCCCTCGCCGGTGAAGACGAGCTTCGTCATCGCGAGGGCGAAGCCCGCCACCTGCTTCGCGGTGACTCGCGGCGGCATCGAGAGCGCGTGCGGGTCCGTGACGACGTCGACGAGGGCGGGCCCCGGGTGTGAAAGGGCTCGCTCGAAGGCGCCACGCACGTCCCCGGGGGCCTCCACGCGCTGCCCCATGACGCCCACGGCCTCCGCCAGCTTCGCGAAGTTTGGATTCACCAGGTCCGTCTCCGTGTCCGGGTAGCCCGACACCTGCATCTCCAGCTTCACCATGCCGAGCGAGCTGTTGTTGAAGATGACGACCTTCACGGGCAGGTCGTACTGCGCCAGCGTGAGGAAGTCGCCCATCAGCATGGCGAAGCCGCCGTCCCCGGACATGGAGATGACCTGCCGGTCCGGGTACAGCAACTGCGCGCCAATGGCCTGCGGCAGCGCGTTGGCCATGGAGCCGTGCGTGAAGGAGCCGATGATGCGCCGCTCGGCGGTGGCGCGCAGGTAGCGGGCGGACCACACGTTGCACATGCCCGTGTCCACGGTGAAGACGGCGTTGTCGGCCGCCACCTCGTCGAGCAGGGCGGCCACGTACTCCGGATGCAGGGGGCGGTGCGAGCCGACGTTGCGCACGTGGGTGTCCAGCTTGCGCCGCGCCTTGGCCAGCTCCTCCAGTGCATCCTCCAGATGGCGCCGGTCTTCCTTCTGCTCCAGCCGGGGAAGGAGGGCGCGCAAGGTCTCCCGGATGTCGCCGCAGACGCCCAGGTCCAGGCGCGAGCGGCGGCCCAGGTGCTCTGGCCGCACGTCCACCTGGGCGATGTGGGGCTTCACGGGCATGAACGCGTCGTAGGGGAAGTCGCTGCCCAGCAGCAGGAGGACATCACACGCGTGCATGGCTTCGTACGCCGCGCCGTAGCCCAGCAGGCCCGTCATGCCCACGTCGTAGGGGTTGTCGTAGGCCACCCACTCCTTGCCGCGGTACGCGTGGCCCACGGGAGACTGGAGCGCCTTGGCCAGCGCGAGCACCTCCGCGTGGGCGCCCTTGCAGCCGCTGCCGCAGAACACCGTCACCCGTGAGGCGGAGTTGAGCAGCGCGGCCAGCCGGTCCAACTCCGCGTCGGCCGGGCGGACCACGGGGAGCGCGGTGGAGAAGCTGGAGGGGACGTCCTCGCCCGCGTCGAGCGCGGCGATGTCTCCGGGAAGCACCACGGCGGATACGCCGCCTTTCGCCAGCGCCGTCCGCGCGGCGAGCCGGAACAGGCGCGGGGCCTGCTTGGGGTTGGACACCATCTCGCAGAAGTGGCTGCACTCGCGGAAGAGCAGCTCCGGGTGCGTCTCCTGGAAGTACGAGGTGCCAATCTGCTCGCTGGGGATGTGAGAGACGAGCGCGAGCACCGGGGCGTAGCTGCGATGGGCGTCATAGAGCCCGTTGATGAGGTGCAGGTGGCCCGGTCCGCAGCTCCCCGCGCACACCGCGAGCTTGCCGCTGAGCTGGGCCTCGGCGGAGGCGGCGAAGGCGCCGGCCTCTTCGTGCCGGACGTGGACCCACCGCAGCTTCCCCTGGCTGCGGCGCACGGCGTCGGTGATGGGATTGAGGCTGTCGCCGACGACGCCGTAGATGCGCTCGGCACCCGCGTCGATGAGCGTCTGGACGAGCGCATCCGCCACACTGGAGTGACTCATGCGAGTGAAGCTGGGGGGCGCCCGGCTTCCGGGCAACCCGAGTCAGCAGGGGAGCAGGCACTCCGCTGGCCGCCCTGGACGCGGGAGGGCATCCCGCGTCAGGCGGCGCGATTACTTCTTCGGCGCTTCCACGCCGTTGGCGGTCCAGACGTAGTGCTGCTGCCAGTTACCACCGATGCCCACCCCCTCACCCCGGTCGTGATTGGGGACGAGGTACTCCGGCAGGCCCGCCTTCTGGAAGCTGTCCGGCACGCGGGTGCCCGACTCGAAGTGGGCCTTGTTCGACACCGTGTACTCCAGGTTCGGCTTGCCCGTCTTCTCGTCGATACCGGTGCACTTCACCTGCGTGTGGTACGAGCCCATGAACCACTCCAGCGACGTATAGGCCCCCTGCTTGTCGTCCTTCGCGGACGCGCTGCCTTCCTCGGCCGTCCCTGGGCCCGTGAACTTGTAGAGCCCCGCGTTGTAGTCCGGGTGGTTCACGTCGTTCGGCGAGAACGTGTCGCCCACTTTCGGGTTCGGGAACTTCTCGAAGAACGCGTCCGTCACGGCCTGCTGGTGCGGGCGGCCGGCGAGGTCCTCCGTGTACGCGTTGTCGCGCACGGTGACGACGTCGACGCCGCCCTCCTTGGTCCAGGTGCCCAGGTCCTTGGGCTTCTCCTCCAGCAGCCACGTGCTCCACAGGCCCGGCCAGTCCGCCTTGAGCTCCTGGCCCGTCACGGGGTCCTTGGTCCGGTTGATGCCGTTGAGGTCCACATCCGCCAGCTTCTGGAGCTTGTCCGTCACGCCGGAGTCCTTGCCCAGCACCACCTCGGAGCCCTTGGCGAGCACGTCCATGCCCTTCTCGGTGCCACTCAGCAGCAGGTCCGTCGCGCCGCTCGGCAGCAGCTTGTCCGCGCCTTGGTAGGCCACCCGCAGGCCCGTCTGGAGCGCGTCGCGCGCCAGGTCCTTCGGGTCCGGGAGCACCTGCTTCAGCTTGTCCGTCACCGGATTGTGCTTCACCACCTCGAACACGTCCTTCGAGGTGTCGACGACCGTGTTCTTCGCGTCCTTCGCCTTGTCGACGACCGCGTCCTTCGCGTCCTTCGCCTTGTCGACGACCGCGTCCTTCGCGTTCTTGGCGGTGTTGGTGACCGCGCTCTTCACATCGCGGAAGCTCGGGACTTTAAAATTCATGACAGGCCTCTGGGGGGTGTGGGGGCCAGCAGCAAATGACCTACAAAAGAGTTATCGGTCCCTCACTTCCACGGTTTCTTGGGGGCTGAGATATTCCTGACTCACCCTCGGTGCGGGATAGAACGGCCAGCCCCTGACGGGATGCGTCAGCGACAAAGGTCGGTTCGAGGGGCTGGGCGTACGTGAGCCTCCAGCGTGGAGCGGGGCGGCACACTGGGGGACTCACGGGACGGGACGACGGACCTGGACGGTGCTTCGGCTCACTCGTAACAGCTGCTGGCGACTTCCCGCAGCTCGACGATGCCCCACTCACTGGCGGGACACGCGTGGGCATATTCCAGGGCCTCCTCGCGCGTCTTGCAGTTGAGGAGGAAGAAGCCGCCGATGATTTCCTTCGACTCGGTGAACGGGCCGTCGCTCACCGTGCGCTTGCCTCCGTAGTTCTCGATGCGCACCGCGTGGTCATCGGACTTGAGCGCCTCGCCCGTCACGAGCACGCCATTGGTCCGGAGCTTCTCCTGGAAGGCCATCATCCGAGCGTAGGCGGCCTGGCCTTCATCGAGTGGCCGAGCCTGGCGCTTCCCCGGGGCCTCCATCATCAGCAGCATGAATGACATCGCGCTCCCTCCTTTTGAGAGCCGCGACTCTACGCCAGCCCCGTGACACGTCGTCGAGCCACCGAAGGTGCGTTGCTCGCTCTCCATCGCTTGCCCGCCAGTCGCACGGTGCGTTTTTCATTCGAGCGGACCGGGCCCATTTCCCCTGTCCGGTATCCGACGGGAGTGGACCGCCGCCGCACCATGGGTGAGAGAAGACCGCGCGCCACTCTGGGTGTGCCTCGGTGGTTGACCCCGCGAGTCGGAGAGGGGAGCGTGCAGTGCGATGAGTGCCGGCCCCGACCTGTTCTCTGCTTCCGTCGATGTGAATCGCTTCGCTCCCCTCGCGGAGCGGATGCGTCCACGCACGCCCGATGAATTCATCGGACAGTCCCATCTGCTTGGCCCGGGAGGTCCGCTGCGCCGGTTGATGGAGCGCAAGCAGATTGTCTCCTCGCTGTTCTGGGGCCCGCCTGGCGTGGGCAAGACGACGCTGGCGCGCATGCTGGCCTCCAGCGTCGACGCGGAGCTGGTCATCCTGTCGGCCGTGTCGGACGGCATTCCCCGCATCCGCGAAGTCGTCGCGGAGGCGGAGCGCGCGCGCAACCAGTACTCGCGCCGGACGGTGCTCTTCGTGGACGAAATCCACCGCTGGGCGAAGAACGTCCAGGAGCAGGCGCTGCCGCACGTGGAGAGCGGCCTGCTCGTCCTGCTGGGCGCGACGACGGAGAACGTCAGCTTCGAGGTGCGACCCGCGCTCGTCAGCCGGTGCCGCGTCTTCCAACTCCAGGACCTCACGCTCGCGGACATCCAGGGCGCGCTCCAGCGAGCACTCACCGACGAGAAGCGCGGGCTGGGCAAGCGCAGGCTGACCGTGGGCGAAGACGCGCTCGCGCTGCTGGCGAGGGGCGGGGCAGGGGACGTGCGCAAGGCGCTGGGCGCGCTGGAGATGGCCGCGGGGCTGACGGCGGACGGTGGCGAAATCAACGTGGACACGGCGCGCGAGGCCGTGGGCACGGGGCTCGCGCGGCACGACAAGGATGGAGACCAGCACTACGACCTGCTGAGCGCGCTCCAGAAGTCCTGCCGGGGTTCCAACGCGCAGGGCGCCATCTTCTGGGCCGCGAAGCTGCTGCAGACGGGAGACGTGGTGTCGCTGTGGCGCAGGCTCAAGGTCATCGCCGTGGAGGACGTGGGCATGGCGATGCCGGAGGCCATCACCATCGTCCGCGCGTGCGAGGAGAGCTTCCACTCCACGGGCATGCCGGAGGGTCGGCTGTTCGTCGCGCATGCCGTCGTCACGCTGGCCACGGCGCGCAAGAGCAACCGCGCCTATGCGGCGATGAACGCCGCGCTCGCCGCGCTGGAGGAGCACCCCAACGCGGCGCCACCGCTGCCGCTGCGCAACGCGCCCACGGACTTGATGAAGGAGCTGGGGCACGGCAAGGGCTACACCCCGCCCTGGGACTTCAAGGACCACTACGCCCCGGGGCAGACCTACCTGCCCCCGCCGCTGGAGCGCTCCGTCTTCTACCGCCCGAGCAAGGAAGGCTATGAGGCGGAGATCCACGAGCGCATGAGTCACTGGTGGCGCGAGGACAAGGCCAGCCGGGGCGAGTAGGGCCCTGCTACTCCTTCCTGTCGCGCGCGGCTTGAAATAGCACCGCGCGCAGAAAGGATGGATGGTGCCTGGCCGTGTCGAGGCGTCCGATGAGTTGGACGAGTCTCAGGCGGACCCACTTGTCCTGAAGGGGAGTGCTTCGCAGCAGGGAGACGAGTCGCGCGAGGACCACACCCCATTCGGAATGGAGACCACGTCGTACGCTGCGTCGGGACCGGCTGCGTGGTTGCAGAAGTCAACGAAAAGCTAGCCCGTGTGGGCGCCCCTCGCAACCCACGGCACACTGTGGCCGTTGGACACCTGTCGGCCTTGAGAGGCTTTCGCGCTCGGGCGCGGGCCGTCCTTGCATCGGCGGACGAGGGTGCTCTATTCCGCCGCGTGACAGTTCCAGAGAATCATCGTGCCATCGAAGCGGTCTGGAGGATTGAGTCCGCTCGGCTCATCGCCGGCCTGACGCGCATGGTGCGCGACGTCGGGCTCGCCGAGGAGCTCGCCCAGGACGCGCTGGTCGCCGCGCTGGAGCGCTGGCCCACGGCGGGCATCCCGGACAACCCGGGTGCGTGGTTGATGGCCACCGCCAAGCGACGCGCCATCGACGAGCTTCGTCGGGGCAAGCGCCTGGAGCGCAAGCACGAGGAGCTGGGCCACGAGTTGGAGTCGGACCAGGCGCACGGCGCTCCGGACCTGGACGCGGCGCTCGACAACGACGTGGGCGACGACCTCTTGCGCCTCATGTTCATCGCCTGCCATCCCATCCTCTCGACGGAGGCGCGCGTCGCGCTCACCTTGAGGCTGCTCGGAGGCCTGACGACGGAGGAAATCGCGCGCGCCTTCCTGGTGCCGTCCCCCACCGTCGCCCAGCGCATCGTCCGGGCCAAGCGCACGCTCTCCGAGGAGAAGGTGCCCTTCGAACTGCCCCGGGGCGAGGAGCTCGCGGTCCGCCTGTCGTCGGTGCTGGAGGTCATCTACCTCGTCTTCAACGAGGGGTATTCAGCGACGGGGGGAGACGACTGGATGCGGCCGGAGCTGTGCGCGGACGCGCTGCGGCTGGGACGCATCCTCGCGGAGCTAGCGCCCCAGGAGCCGGAGGTCCACGGCCTGGTCGCGCTGATGGAAATCCAGGCGTCGCGCTCGCGGGCCCGCGTGGGGCCCAACGGTCAACCCGTGCTGCTGCTCGAGCAGAACCGCGCGCAGTGGGACCAGCTCCTCATCCGCCGTGGGCTCGCGGCGCTGGAGCGCGCGGAGAAGCTGGGCGGGGCGCAGGGGCCGTATGCGCTGCAGGCCGCGCTCGCCGCCTGTCATGCCCGGGCGCGGCAACCGGAAGACACGGACTGGGCGCGCATCGCCTCGCTGTACGCGGTGCTGGTGCGGCTCACGCCTTCGCCCGTCATCGAGCTGAACCGCGCCGTCGCGCTGTCGATGGCGTACGGCCCCGCCGCCGGGTTGGCCGTCGTCGACACGCTGACCGCGGAGCCTTCGCTCGCCAGCTACCACCTTCTGCCCAGCGTGCGCGGAGACCTGCTGCGGAAGCTGGGCCGCTTCGACGAGGCGCGCAAGGAGTTCGAGCGCGCCGCCTCGCTCACTCGCAACGCGCGCGAACAGACGCTGCTCCTCGACCGCGCCGCGGCCTGCGCTCGCAAGGAGGCATAGTCGCGCCAGGCTCGCTCGCACCTGCGTGACGCGGGACCTCCGCCTGAGGCTCGAAGTAGCGGGACGCGAGCACGTGCTCCGCGCGAGGGTGACGCAAGGGGGGCCGTCGGCGGCACACGTACTCTCGTGGAAATCTTTCACGGCCCCTGGAGCCGAAGCGTTGACGGGCATGCTCAAGCCCTCGCTTCGTCCCTCGCCAGGCGTGGGTGAGGGTCCGCCGGGGGTTGTCGCCGTGGGAGTTGGACTACCCTGCGCGCATGTGCCGGAACATCAAGCCCCTGTTCAACTTCTCGCCTCCCGCCACGGATGACGACATTCGCGCGGCGGCCCTGCAGTTCGTCCGGAAGATCGCCGGGACTCGCAAGCCGTCGAAGCAGAACGCGGATGCGTTCGAGGTCGCCGTCGAGGAAATCTTCCGAAGCTCGAAGCTGATGCTGGACGGGTTGGTGGCGACGACGCCCCCGAGAGACCGGGTGCGGTTCGAGGCCCTGAAGAAGCTTCGCTACAAGAAGGCCGAAGCCGCCGGCTGAGTCCCGCCCACAAGTCCCGGCCCGCTGACCGACTGTTCCCACGCAGTGCACACGGCGCATGGGGCCGAGGCCGGCCCTTGCGCTCGGAGGTCGTCCGATGATGCGGTCCTCGTGGTGGTCTGTCGTTGCTGTCGCCTCGCTGCTCGCAGTGGGCTGTGGAAGTGAGAGTCCGGAGACCTCGCTGGGAGAGGGGCCCGCGAATACCGCCACCGGGGCGCTCGCATGCAGCACGCGCATCACCTACGGAGACCGCTGGATTCATCCCTCGGGCCACCCCGGGAATGAAGACGTCGCGGCGGACCTGGTGACGTGGGATGGCGTCTGCGTCAACGAGGGCACCAACTCCTACGCCGTGCTCTCCAACGGCTGGAAGCCGTACTTCACGGGCAACAACGCTTGTGTGCTCGCGCTCGACACCACCTGTCCTGGCGCGGGCGCTTGTGCCACGCGAGTGACCTATGGCGCCGCGTGGATGCACCCGGCGAATCACCCCGCGCAATACGACGACGTAGGCGGGCGCGTGTTCTGGGACAGGGCCTGTGTGAATGCGGCCCCCAACTCCTACGCCGTGCTGTCGAACGGCTGGGGGCCCTACTTCAGCGGAGCGAATGCCTGCGGCATGTCCATGCGCTACACGGGCTGCGGCGGCCTGTACCAGAACCCCGTCGTCGCCTCGGACTGCGCGGACCCGGGCGTCATCCACGACGGCACTCGCTACGTGGCCGCGTGCACCTCGGGGGGCGCCGCGAGCGCCTTCCCGCTGCGTGTCTCCACGGACCTGGTGACGTGGACGGGCGCGGGCTCCATCTTCCCCGCCGGGAGTCGGCCGTCGTGGGCGACCGGTGACTTCTGGGCGCCGGAAATCCACCGGGTGGGCGGACGCTTCATCGCGTACTTCACCGCGCGGCACTCGGACGGAAAGCTGTCCATTGGCGCGGCCACGTCCACCAGCGCCACCGGGCCGTTCACGGACCTGGGCCGGCCCCTCATCCACGACGCGGGCATGGGGATGATTGACGCGACGTTCTTCACGGACACCGCCGGGACGGGGTACCTCGTGTGGAAGGCGGATGGGAACGCGGTGGGCCAGCCGACGCCCCTCTACGGCCAGGCGCTCTCCGCGGACGGACTGTCGCTCGTGGGAACCCGGCGCACGCTCATGACCAACAACCTCGCCTGGGAAGGCGGCGTGGTGGAGGCGCCCTGGGTCGTCGCGCGCGGCGGCTACTACTATCTCTTTTACAGTGGTAACGCGTACTACAACAGCACCTATGCCGTGGGAGTCGCCCGGGCCACCAGTCCGTTGGGGCCGTACACCAAGGCGGGCGCGCCCATCCTCACGACGGGAGGCGGCTGGGTGGGGCCGGGCCACAACTCCGTGGTGAACGGACCGGGCGGCGACACGTACATGGTCTACCACGCGTGGAACAGCGCTCACACCGCGCGGGTCATGCTCGTGGACGCCATCACCTGGCCCAACGGCTGGCCCGCGGTGCCGGAGGCGCCCTCGGTGGGCTCGCGTCCCCGGCCGTAGCAGCGGATCGACTGGGGGCACGGCGCACCGTGCCCCCTTCCGGCGTCAGGACATTCCGGCGGAGGTGTTGAGCGAGGCCTCGGGGGCCTCGACCTTCTGGGGCCCCAGGGCGGAGCGCTGCAGCCAGCCCGCGAGCCCGAGCAGCACGAGTCCGGATGTCCGCAGCGTGCGCAGCAGCTCCGCGCCATGCGCCGCGTCGCCGGGGAGCAGCGGGGCCAGCCACACGCGCGCGTCGTACAGCAGCCACGTGGCGCCGGACAGGCCCATGGCCCACCACACCCAGGCGAGCCGTCCACCGCGCAGCATGTACGCGACGCTCAGGATGGGGGCGACCAGGAAGATGGTCGTCATGTCCGCCAGCGTCGACGCCAGGCTGATGACCGCCGAGGGCGCGGAGTTGACGCCGGAGGAGAGGTTGCGCACCTCCGTGACGAGCGAGGGGATGCCCACCGCCAGCGCGGCGATGGCCGTCACCGCCCACAGCGCCTTCGTGCGAGGGCTGGACGGAGGCTGGAGGCCCGACTGCCGGTAGGTCATCGCCAGGAGGACCAGCGCGTAGGTTGTGGCGATGTTGGCCAACACCACGGCGACCATGCGGTAGGGCAGCAGCGGCGAGGCCGTGAAGGCGACGTCCGGCACCGTGTGCAGCCAGTAGCTGCGCAGCGCCGCGCTGACCAGGGACAGGGCTGCCCCCGCCGTGAGTCCGCCCCACACCTTGCGCAGGTAGTCCCCGGAGACGAACGCGCTCGCCGCGGCGAACGTGCCGGCGACGGCGAGCAGTCCGCTCACCCAGCCCGCGACGTCATGCACCAACGCCAGCCGCTCGGGCGCCGCCGTCGCGACGGCGAAGAGGTGGGCGAACTGGAGCACCACCACGGCGCCGAACCACGGCGCGACGGAGGTGGAGCGACTGGAAGCGGAAGCGGGGCTCATCGCGCCTTCTCCAGCGAGGTGGCGATTTCCGCGAGGATGACCTTGGCGTGCAGCGCGCCAATGAAGGTGTTGAGCATCGGCTTGAGGCCTTCGAGCAGTTGCGGGAGTTCCTGGAGCGTGACCTGCTCCGGCGGGCGCTTCAGCGCGCGCAACGCCGCCGTGTGGATGGCCATCTTGGCGGTGAAGCCTCCGAGCAGGGGTTCGAGGTGACGCACGAGAATGTCGTGCCAGCCAGCGGGGGCGGTCTGGGAGGACGAGGTGATAATCGCGAACGCTCCTGGTGAGGACTTCCAGGGTAGAGCGAATCCCGAAGACATACGAGCGGCCCGTCCGCGCCTCCCGTCGATTGAGTCCAGCTGCACCTGGATTACAGGGAGAGCCCGTCTTGAGAGCGACAACAGGTGTAGCGGGTGAGGACCGCGCGTGCTGAGCCCGGCCGCCGGATGCACGAGCAGGCATCCGGCGGTGGATGTGGGAGGGTTCAGGCCTTGATGTATCGCTCGAAGACGAAGCCGAAGTCCTTCACCCAGTATTTCTGCTGCGCGCCGGCGAGCCAGGCGAAGGCGGCCTGGTTGAGCTCCTTGAAGGACTCGACGATGGGCGTGGCGCCCGCCTGGCCGCGGCCGAGCGTGGTGGAGGCGACCTCCAGGCTCGTCTTCGCGTGGCTCAGGGAGACTTCGTTCTCGTGCATCAGCTCGGAGATGCGGAACAGGGCCTTGTAGAGGTCCTTCACCTGCTCCAGGTGCTTCTTGTGCACGTCGATGGAGAAGTCGCGCGCGCCCAGGCGGAACTTGATTTCGACGTCCATGTCGATGTTGCCCGCCGTCTCGAGCATGACGTGCGAGACGGGGTTGGCGCTGTACGTGTAGCGGCGAAGCATGCGCTTCTTGCTCGCGGCGCTGGTGCCGTCGAGGTGGACGAGCGCCTTGTTGGTGAAACAGTACTCGTCGGACTTGGACTTGATGAGGAAGAAGATCTTCTCCTGGTCCTCGTGCATCACATAGTCGTCGGAGTCCACCTTGTCGTAGTCCGCCGAGGTGATGACGGAGCCGATGTCACTGAGGCCGAGCGCGTCTGCGGCGAGCTTCCCGAACATGTCAAATCTCCCTGTGTGCCAACTGCATCGAGGTGGAACCGCGTGGGCCGTACCGAGCCCCGCGCGAGCATAGGAGACGACCCCGTCACAGGTCGAAGCGAATGCCCTGCGCCAGGGGCAGCGCGTCGGAGTAGTTCAGCGTGTTGGTCTGCCGCCGCATGTACGCCTTCCACGCGTCGGAGCCGGACTCGCGGCCTCCGCCGGTGTCCTTCTCGCCTCCGAAGGCGCCGCCAATCTCCGCGCCGGAGGTGCCGATGTTGACGTTGGCGATGCCGCAGTCGGAGCCGGCGGCGGACAGGAACTTCTCCGCGCTCTGGAAGTCCCGGGTGAACACCGACGACGAGAGGCCCTGGGGCACGCCGTTCTGGAAGGTGAGGGCCTCGTCCAGCGTCCGGAACGGCATGACGTAGAGGATGGGCGCGAAGGTCTCCGCCTGGACCCACGCATCCGTGGGCTGCACGCCGGTGATGAGCGTGGGCTGCACGAAGTGGCCGTCGCGCTCCAGCGCCTTGCCCCCGCTGACGATGCGGGCCCCGGCCGCGCGGGCCTGGGCGACGGTGGCCTCGAAGTGTTGCACGGCGGCCCGGTCGATGAGGGGACCCATCAGCGTGCCCGGCTCCAGCGGGTCGCCGATGCGCTTCTCCACCTGGGCGTAGGCGGCGGCGAGTCGGCCCACCACGTCGTCGAGGATGGACTCGTGGACGAAGAGCCTCCGGGTGGTGGTGCAGCGCTGGCCCGCGGTGCCCACCGCGCCGAAGACGATGGCGGGAATCGCCAGCTTCAGGTTCGCGGTGGCGTCCACGATGATGGCGTTGTTGCCACCCAGCTCCAGCAGGCTCCGCCCCAGTCGTTGCGCCACGCGCACGCCCACCTGCCGCCCGACGGCGGACGAGCCGGTGAAGCTCACCAGCGCCACGCGCGGGTCCTCCACCAGTCGCTCGGCGCGCTCGGTGCCCGAGGCGTTGAGCAGGAAGAAGACCTCCGGGAAGCCGCCGGCCTTCAGCGCGGCGTTGCAGATGCGCGTCGCCGCGATGGCCGTCAGTGGCGTCTTGGGCGAGGGCTTCCAGATGGACACGTCGCCGCACACGGCGGCGATGAACGCGTTCCAGGCCCAGACGGCCACGGGGAAGTTGAAGGCGCTGATGATGCCGACCAGGCCCAGGGGATGCCATTGCTCATACATCCGATGGCCCGGGCGCTCGGAGTGCATCGTCAGGCCATAGAGCATGCGCGACTGGCCCACCGCGAAGTCGGCGATGTCGATCATCTCCTGCACCTCGCCGTCGCCCTCGGCCTTCACCTTGCCCATCTCCAGCGCGACGAGCGAGCCGAGCGCGTCCTTGTTCCGGCGCAGGGCCTCGCCACACAGCCGGATGGCCTCACCCCGACGGGGAGCGGGCAGCGCGCGCCACGCCACGAAGGCCTGGGCGGCGGCGTGCATCAGCTTCTCGTGGTCCTCCGCGCTCGCGGACGACACGGTCGCCAGGCGCTGGCCATTGGAGGGATTGAAGACCTCCAGGGCCGGCTCGGAGGAGGAGCCGGTCCACTCGCCGTGACCGAGATAGCTGCCAGGGTTGTGCTCGGTCAGGCCGAGCGCGTCGAGGATGGGGTGGAGCATGGGCGTCTTCCTACAACGTCGGTGGCTTCCTGGCGACCGGCGGCGGAGGCGCGCGGCCCGGCTGCGTGAGGACCCAGTCGACGAAGGTCCGCGCCGCGGCCCGGAGCCGGCGGTGGGAGGGATACACCACGAAGTAGGAGTAGCGCGTGGGCAGCGAGGGACCGGGCAGTCGGACGAGGCTTCCGTTGGAGAGAAAGGGCTCGGAGACCTTGTCCCGCGCGAGCGCCGCGCCCAGCCCCCGCGCGGCGGCGAGCAGCGCGTTGGTGGTGTCGCTGAACGAGTAACGGACGTCGATGCGCGCGCCGTGCACCTCGGCGGCGCGGAACCAGTCCTGCCAGGACTGCCGCGCGTGGTCCCCGACGAGCGGCAGCTTCTGGATGTCCGCCGGGGCCGACACGTGCTCGACGCCGGGCAGGTCCGGGGAGGCCACCGGGAACATGGTGTCTGGCATCAGGTGGTGGGCCGTCATCCCCGGCCAATGACCCAGGCCATAGCGGATGCCCAGGTCGGGGCCGCCCTCGTCGAAGCTCGTCAGCGCCATCTCCGTGTCGATGCGCACCCGCACGTGCGGGTGGGCCGAGGTGAAGTCTGGCAGGCGCGGCAGCAGCCAGGTGTGGGCCAGCGAGAGCATGGTGGTGATGCGCACGCGGTGGCGCTCTTCCCGGGTGTCGCCCAGGTCTCGCATCACGTCGTCGATGTCCGCCAGCGCGCTCTGCGCGGCGTCGGAGAGCTGACGTCCCTCTATCGTCAAGGACACGCCGCGCGCATGCCGCTGGAAGAGGGTGACGCCGAGCAGTCCCTCCAGCTTGCGCACATGGTGGCTGACCGCGCTGGCCGTCAGGTGGAGCTCCTCCGCCGCATGGGCGAAGTTCTGGTGGCGCGCGGCCGCCTCGAAGGCCGCCAGGGCCGGCAGCCAGGCCGTGGGAAGGGGCATGCGAGCCTCAAATCACACTTGTGGCTGCCCTCAAAACCATGAGGTTGCAGGTAGAGGGGCGCGGGCGCAGAAAGAGGGTGACCGGAGCCAGATTCGCGCCTCGCCGTCACCCTCCTATGGAACGCCCCATGAATTCTTCCACGCTTGCCCGTCCCGCCGTTCCCGCCCTGTCCGGTGCCTGGCTCACCCCGTTGGAGCTGGGGTTGCTGGGGGCCATCTGGGGCTCCTCCTTCATGTTCATGCGCATCGCCGCGCCGGACTTCGGGGCGCTTCCGCTCGTCTCGGTGCGACTGGTGCTGGGGTCGCTGGTGCTGATGCCGTTCCTCGTGCGCCACCGGGCGGTCTTCACCCGCTCGCACTGGCCGAAGCTGGCGCTGGTGGGCGCGCTCAACGCGGCGGTGCCCTTCGCGCTCTTCGCCTGGGCCGCCCAGCGCGCGCCGGCGGGCATCAGCGCCATCGCCAACAGCATGACGGTGCTCTTCACCGCGCTGGTGGCCTTCCTCTTCTACGGCGAGCGCATCGGCGGGCGGCGGGCGGTGGCGCTCATCATGGGCTTCACCGGCGTGGTGGTGCTGGCCAGCGGGAAGATCGCCGGAGCCAGCCCGGGCCTCGCGGTGGCGGCGGGCGTGTCCGCGGCCTTCCTGTACGGCGTCGCGGCGAACCTGGTGCGCCGTCACCTCACGGGCCTGCCGGCGGGCGCTGTCGCGGCGGCCACGCTGGGCTTCGCGGCGCTCCTGACGTTGCCTTTCGCCGTGGCCTCCTGGCCCACCCAGCCCATCCGGGGCGTGTCCTGGCTGTCGGCGGTCACGCTCGGAGTGCTCTGCACGGGGATGGGTTATGCGCTGTACTACCGCCTCATCCAGCGCGTCGGCGCGCCCCGCGCCGTCACCGTCACGTACCTGCTGCCGCTGTTCGGCGTGGCCTGGGCGTGGCTGCTGCTGGACGAGCCGGTGACGCTCACCATGGTCGCCGCGGGCGCGCTCATCCTGGGCAGCGTCGCGCTGAGCCAGCGACAGTCTTCCTGACGGAAGCCCGCCGCCGGCCCGGCTGGCAGTGGCTCAAGGACAGCCGGAGCTGACCTGGAGCGAGTCATAGGCCATCCACCCGTTGCGCTTGGTTCCGGTGGTGGCCGCGATGACATAGCCATACAGGAACTTCATCTCCCCGGACTGCTGGCGATAGCGGCCCGCGCTGTCCTGGACCCAGAGGGGGATGTCGATGGAGGGAATGCCAGACTCCGTGGGCACGTCCAGGCGCTGGAACTTCGTGCCTGCGGGGAAGTGGTCCACGGCCGGTCCGCCCAGCGCCATGCCCGGGACGTTGAAGATGAGGTTGACCGAGCGCAGCCCGTTGGCGCGAACCAGCGGCAGGTAGTCTCCGGCGCGCTCGTGCGTCGCCTCGCTGTCGTAGACGACCTTCTTGAGCTCCAGCACCGGGTCATGCGAGTTGCGCACGGCGTAGCAGCCCAGCTTGTTCAGCCCCGCGCCGAGCGCCGAGACATGGCCGACCTTCTGCTCGAAGGACGTGCGCCCCAGGATGCTGGAGATGGGCAGCCACCCGGCGCTGGAGTTGGACGTGGAGACCGCGAACGCATACAGCTCTCCCGCGAACGTGCGCGTCTGCCCATAATTGAAGGCGGCGCTGGTGCGCGTGTTCGTCCCCACCACGGTGCCGTTGCCGTCCCGGATGGGGACCCCCGTCGAAAGCCCCCAGTTGTCGTCCGCCGGGTCATTGGTGGGGACGCGGTTGCCACCGTTCACCTGCAACTTGCAGTTGTAGGGGCTCACCAGGCAGTAGTCGCCGTTCACCCCGGCGAAGGCCGCCTGCTCCCGCGTCGACAGGTCTCCCTCCGCCTCGATGCCCTCCGCGGGGGATGCGCCTCCGCAGGCGGTGGTCGTCGACAGGAGGAAGGTCAGACTCGTCAAAAGCAGTTTTCGCATATTTACAGGAACTAGTTGAAATACCTTGTCGTCGTCAATGCGCGCTTCGTCGAGCACAGGCAGTGCGTGTGGCGGCGCGGAGAAGTCAGACAGTGGACAGGCCCCGAGGTGTTTCGACGGCCCGGGACTCGACACGGCTCGTTGTGAGGGATTGCGGCGAGAGCGCCGTGCGTCGGCCTGTCATTGGCCCGGCGGTGGCGACTCCCACGGAGTCCACCTGGGGTCTGGGGCTTGGGGGTAGTCTGCGCGGCGCGATGGCCCGCCCCACTGACGTCTCCGTTCCCCCGCGCCGCTTCCATGACGAGCCGCTCGTCCTCATCCTCCGCCACCTGAAGGCGACGCTCGACGGAGCAGGCGCGGTGCGCATCGAGGTGCCGGACCCGGACCTGGGCCGGGGCTGCTATCCGGGAGAGCGGGTGGGGCCGGGGGGCGGGCTGGTGCATCGGCCGCTGCGGAGTTGGTGTGACCTGGCGGAGGGACTGGCCTGCCGCCTGCTCACGCCGCGCGGCGTGGACGACACGCACGTCTCGCTCACCTTCGAGTCCCTGGGCCCCGAGGCGCCCTGGCACGCGGGCGGCTCGGGGCCGGACGACGCGACGTCGCCCCAGGAGCGCTACGGCGCGGACTCCGCCTTCTCCCGCGTGCGCAAGCTGGAGGACGCGGGCTTCCTGTGTCCCTGGCTGGAGGCGCTCGGCCGGGTTCGCCTGCCCGAAGGGGCACGGGTGCTGGACCTGGGCGTCAATCGGGGAGACGAGCTCGCCGCCTTCGCCTGGCTGGAGGGGGCGCCGGACGTCACCTTCGTGGGGGTGGACCACAGCGCCAGTGCGCTCGCGGAGGCGCGGGCCCGCTTTCCAGACGCGCGTCACTCCTTCCTCGTCGCCGACCTCAACGCCCTGCCGGAAGGGCTGGGCCGCTTCCACCTCGTGGTCTCCGTGGGCACGCTGCAGAGCCCCGGCGTGGATGACCACGCGCTCCTGCGCACGCTGGTGCAGGAGCACCTGGAGCCCGAGGCCACGCTCGTGCTCGGCTTTCCCAACTCCCGCTTCCGCGATGGCGAGGTCGTCTACGGCGCCCGGGTGCGAAACCTGCGCGAGCCCGACCTCTCCCTGCTCGTGAAGGACCTGTCCTTCTACCGCCGCTACCTGCACCAGCACGGCTTCCGCACGTTCCTTGGTGGCAAGTATGACCTGCTGCTCACGGCGGTGCGCGGCCCGGGTCAGTCCTCGGCCTGAACGTCCTCGGGCTTGACGCCCCAGTCCGCCAGCACCTGCGCTTCGTCCGCTTCGCTCTTCGTCTTCTTGAAGCGGGCATCGGACACGCCCTTCACCCGTCGCTCGCACGCGGCCCACGTCGAGTGGCGCTTCACGCTGCGGCCCACCTGGCTCAGATAGGAGTGCGCCTTGGTCTTTCCCTTCTCCTCGCGGGGCTTCTCTGGAGGCAGGGACGTGTCCTCGGGCACGTCGTACACGTCCACGTCGTAGCCCACGAGCGAGCCGGTGTAGAGCCGCATGCCCTTGCCGCGTGAGAACGAGACGGCGATGGCGTCCACCCGCTCGTTGCCCGGCACGCCCACGTGCCCGCGGACGTAGTGCCACTCCACGGCGGCGGCCTCGCCCGAATGCGTCTGCTTGCGCTGGGCCAGGAGCGCCATCAACCGCTTCCAGTAGAGCGTGTTGGCCACCTCCTTGCCGTCGGCCGTCTTCCAGCCGCGCTTGCTCCAGCCGAACGCCCAGCGGGTGGCGCCCTGAATCACATAGGTGGAGTCCGTGTGGATGTGCAGCGGCCCCGGCGTCGCCTCCAGGTGGCGCAGCGCCTTGCCCACCGCCGTCAGCTCCATCCGGTTGTTGGTCGTCTCCGGCTCGTGGCCGCCCAGCTCCGTCACCTGCCCGTCGGGCGTGGCGATGAGGGTGCCCCAGCCTCCCGGGCCGGGGTTGCCGGAGCAGGCTCCGTCGGCGAAGACGAACGTGGCGTGGCTCTTCATGCCGCAACCCTAGGCGGCCCCGGGTTCGCCCTGCCAGGAAGACTCGCGCCGCGGGCGTCCTCGGGCTGACACGGAAGTCGTGATTCCATGCACAGCCGGAAGACTCCCTCCCTGGAGCTTCCTTCTGGTACGTGGCTTGCTCTCGGCCTCCCACGCTCGGGCCCATGGGTCGCGGGTGTCCGAGGGAAAGCCAGTCATCGACATGCAGACCGAGCATCCCGCCGCTCCACGCCCCCTGAGTTCCTCCTGGCTCCATCCCTCGCGTGCCCGCGCCTGGGCCGCGCGCGTGGCCCTGCTGGTGGCGAGCGTCGCCTCGGTGGCCACCTCCATGTCGGGCCCGCCTCCGGTCATCGTCGAGTCCGAGCCGGGGGTGCTGTCGCTGTCGCCGACGTCTCCCACCGCCCGCGTGGCCCTGCCGGTGAGGATGTTCGTCCCCAATGGCTCCAAGCAGACGGTCTGGGCGACGATGCGCGCGCCGCTCTTCGTGAAGTGGACGCCGGATGCGCCGGGCGACGAGGCGCAACCCATCGTCAAGGCGAAGCTGGTCTTCGGTCCTCGCCCGGTCAAGGAGATCTCCTCCGCGCCCGTGACGGCGGGAGACGCCGGCGCGGTGCGCTTCGAGGCCTTGTCGGATGGCGATGTCTGCCAGCTCGAGCAGCCGTGTGGGTGGGAGGCGGCGCTCGAGCTGTCGCTCCAGGACGCGACCCTCCAGGGCACCGTGGACGTGGAGTGGCGCATGGTGGTGGAGGTGAACATCGACGACACGGAGGACTCGGCGCCGGATGGGTTCGAGGTCCTGGTGGGGCCTCGCTGAGACGTGCGTGCCTCCGTCCCCACGGCCCAGGTGAGCCCCACGCCGGGCGACACGCTCCTGCACCCGCTCGTGTTCGGCGCGGTGCTGGTGCTGGTGCTCAATGACCACGTGTTGAAGGCCCGCTGGCCATCGTGGTGGACGGGCAAGCTGTCGGACGTCGCGGGGCTGGCCATGTTCCCGCTCCTGCTCCAGGGGCTCTGGGAGCAGTCGTGCGAGCGCGGGGCCCGCGCCTTCCAGCCCTCTCGCGCGGTGCTGACCACGTGCCTGGTGCTGACGGCGCTGGTCTTCACCGCCATCAAGGTGTTCGAGCCCGCCGGTGACTGCTGGCGCTGGGGGCTTGGCACCTTGCAGTGGCCCGTGCGTGCCGCGTGGGCGTGGCTGTCGGGGCGCTCGATTCCAGGCGTGGCGCCGGTGGCCCACACGATGGATGTGACGGACCTGCTGGCGCTGCCCGCGCTGGCGGTCTCGCTGTGGCTGGGGTCGCGGCGCGTGAATCACACGCGCTGAGCGCGGCTCGTCTCAGGGATGCGGGCACGGCGGGCATGACGCTCGTCACCCGCGAACGCACGGCTTCGCTTCAGGAGCCGTCTCCCCGAGGGAGCAGTCGTGAACGAGAACCTCTTCAGTCAGTCGTACAACCAAATCATCAACGGTGCGCTGGGCGGCGACGCGCCGAACTTCCAGATGCTCGGGACGCCCATGGCGTTCAACTGGGCGCCGGCGCCCCAGGGTGAGCTCAACTCGCACGCGTACCAGGTCATCAGCGGCATGCCGCGGTGGTCCCCCCTCGGCGCGTACAGCACCCTGGACGCCTCCTTCGCGGACTCCTACCGGCAGGCGCTCCACCACATCTCCTTCAAGGTCAGCCCCGAGCGCCAGAAGGACCTGAACGCGCTGCGCATCCAGGTCACCCTGCGCGAGAACGAGATGTCGCAGGCCATCACCAACCTGAACCAGGCGTACCTGAGCCAGCGGCAGAACGGTGGCGCCTACTTCGAGCGCAAGTACCCGGACGTGGATACCTGGGTGGACCTGGGGCCGGGGAAGACCTACGCGCAGATCTGCGACAACGCGAACCTGGCCTTCCGGCGCGCGTCCCAGTTGGTGTTCGAGGTGGAGATGGCGGGCATGCCCGCGTCGCTCCAGTCGTCCATCGACGCCATCAAGCTGCCCTCCGGGAGCCCGGGCAGCGGGCCGGCTCCGCGCGGCTGGACGAAGGTGCAGGACGGCTCGGGAGTGCTGCGCTATCAGCCCGACTACATCGTCGGGAAGGATGGCGACACGTGGCGCGAGGAGCTCAAGAAGGGCTCCATCGGCTCCTTCTCCGTGACGCTCAAGGCGTCGGACCAGACGGTGGACTACTCGCGCAGCTGGGCCCAGGCCTCCGCCAGCTACGACAAGCCCTTCTGGGGTGTGTCGGCCAGCGGCAGCTGGGAGAAGATGGACCTCACCGCGACGGACAAGAACGTCACGGCCACCATCGCCGTCAAGTCGTCCACCATCGTCCCCGTCACGCCGGGTGCCTGGTACGACGGCGGCTTCATGGCGGACGTCGCGCGCGGCAAGGGCGGCGGCTACGAAATCCTCAACCCCTGGGTGGCGAAGGGCGGAGAGGGCAGCTCGTCGCTGTTCGGCCAGCATGGCCTCCTGGCCTCGCGCATCAGCGGGCTCGTCGTGGCGTACCAGCCGCGCTTCTCCATCGAGATGAGCGAGGCGACGTACGAGCGGCACTACGAGAAGTTCGAGGCGAGCCTGTCGCTGCGAATCGGGCCCTTCTCCTTCGGTGGCAGCGGCGGGCACGAGAGCAACTACGAGCACAGCACCGATGGCAAGACGACCTTCGAGGGCGGCTCCACCTCCGAGGACCCCATCATCATCGGCGTGCTGGTGTCCTTCCCTGGCCTCAACCAGGCGTAGTCGCGCCCCCGTCCGGTTCCTCGTTCATTCACGCATTCATTCCGGCCCTCTCCGCTCCTGGTGGAGGGGGCCGTTTTCTTTCCGGGTGATTTCCATGAAGACGACTGTCGAAGATGCCTTGCGCGCGGAGCTCCGTCAGGTGCTGGCCGAGCAGACCGCGAACCCCGAGTCCTCCCTTGCGTCAGCCAACGTCGGGGCCTCGCCCCTGCAATGGCTGGAGCCCGCGCTGCGCTGGGACTGGGTGCCCACGGTGGACGGGACGATGGGGGACGTGGCCCACCACTTCTATGACGGGGTGCCCGCGTCCATCGAGGATGGCGCCCCGTTCGTCTCCACGAGCGCGAGCTTCAGTGGCCGCTACCTCACCTTCCTCCGCGTGCTGTCGCCGTCCTTCGAGCCGGTGGAGGAGCTGAAGGAGTCCCTGGAGCGCGCGACGCCGCCCTCCACGCCGCCGGCCAGCTCCGGCAATCCTCCCGGTTGGACGAAGGTCCAGAACAAGGCGAGCCTCCTCCAGTGGGGCGCCGACTACACGCCGGCGAAGTCGCCCTATGAATGGCTGGCGGGCATGGCCGCGCGGGGGCTCACCACCGGGCCCGTCCGCGTCGATGTCCAGGCCTCGACGCGGGAGGGTCGCATGGATGCGCAGCCCTCGTTGCTCAAGGTCCGCGCGAAGCAGGGGGCGCTGAAGTCGTTGGAGCTGAAGGACGGAGAGCTCCTGTCCCTGACGGTGTCCATGGAGGGGCTGGGCCGGGTGCCGCTCTACACGGGACACTGGTTCAACGGCTCCATGCCCATCCTCGGGCGCAAGGGCCCCTTCAAGGGCGGCTACACGCCGGAGCAGGTCTTCGGCGCCAAGGGCCTGTTGAGCGGCCGCGTGGCGGAGATGATGGTCGCCTATCAGCCGAGCTTCGAGCTGACGGTGGCGTCCTCCTTCTTCGAGCGCCACGCGGAGGACCTGGCCTCGGCCGAGGAAGTCCAGGTCGCGGGCTTCTCGTTCCGTGGCACCCGCGAGGCGCCAGGTCCGGTGCGGGTGTCGCCGGGCTTCGCTGGAGGGAGCGTGGGCCTCTCGGGCGCCTCGGCGTCGTTCGAGCCGCCGTTCATCGTCGCCGTGCTCCTGGAGACCTTCGACTGAAGGCGCGTCGGAATCACACCCGCGTGGCGCCGCCGTCTTCCGGGTACCACGCGGGGGCCTTCCCCTCGCTCAACGAGGAGACGGCGCATGCGTTATTCCAACGTGCAGTTCATCGCCTGGTGCATCCACACCGGGCCCCGGAAGCTGGGTGATGGCGTGGAGGAGTACGCGGGGCTCTCCACCGAGAGCGCCGATATCGCGGCCCGCGTCGAGCTGGTGGCCCGCGCGCTCGACGCGGCCCGCGACTGTCCGGAGACGACGCGCGACGACCCGGAGACGCTGAAGGTGTTCATGCTGCCCGAGTTCTTCTTCCGAGGGAGCACGGGCGCCTATTCGATGGACGGCGTGCAGGCGCTGGTGGCCGCGCTCCAGTCGCGTGTGAAGGACGAGGCGCGCTGGGCGCATTGGCTCTTCGTCTTCGGCAGCACCGTGGGCAAGTCGTTCCAGACGCGGCCCGCGAGCTTCTTCGAGCGCCTCTTCGGACCGAAGTACGTCATCGACACGTCCAAGCCCATCGAGGCGTACAACTACGTGCTGGTGCAGAAGGGCGGCTTCACGTACGCCTCCGCGGGCCCCGAGTTCGCGGAGGCCGTCCTGAAGAGGCGCCAGTCGGGGATGGACTTCATCCCGGTGTCGGGTGGCGGGGGCGGCATCGCCGGAGCGCGAGTCCACTACCTGCCTCCCACGCGGGAGTACGGCACGACGTCCGAGGTGCAGGTGGCCAGCTACGACGGCAACTCCGTGTTCGTCCGCGACCAGCTGACGCTCGGCGTGGAAATCTGCCTGGACCACGCCGCGCAGCGGCTGAAGAAGGCCTCGGGCCTTCCTCCCATCGACCTCCAGCTCGTGCCGTCGTGCGGGATGACGTTGAAGGCCGACTCCCTCGTCGCGCGGAGCGGAGGCTATGCCTTCAACTGCGATGGCTACGCGAACTACGACACCGGCGTGCTGGGAGCGAACAGCCAGGTGCAGGGCGTGGACTCCGGTGACGTCGCCGTGGTGGCGAAGGCCTCGCTGGACGTCACCGGCGTGAATGTCGCCGCGCTCTTCGCGCGTGGAGCTGGCGAGGTGCGCGTGTATCCGGCCCTCCCGCTTCAGAAGGACTGAGGCTCGGCCCTCCGCGGGTCAGAGCGAGCCGAGGAACGCCAGCAGGGCCTGCCGGTCCTCGAGGACGAGCCGCGTGTAGCGCTCCTGCGCGGGCGCGGCCTCTCCGCCATGCCACAGCACTGCCTCCTCGAGGTTCCGGGCCCGCCCGTCGTGCAGGAAGCGCGTGTGGCCGCTCACCGTCGCCGTCAGGCCGATTCCCCACAGGGGCGGGGTTCGCCACTCCTGGCCGGTGGCGAGCCCGTCCGGACGTCCATCCGCCAGCGCCTCGCCCATGTCGTGCAGCAGCAGGTCCGAGTACGGGAAGATGCGCTGGCGCGACAGCTCCGGGAAGCCCGCGACCTCCTCTGTCTCCATCGGCCGGTCCACATGGCAGGACGCGCAGCCGATGGCGCGGAACACCGCCTTGCCACGCAGCACGCCGGGCGCGTCCCAGTCCCGCCGCTTCGGCACCGCCAGCAGCCGCGTGTAGAAGACGAGCCGCTCCAGGTCGTAGTCCTTCACGTCGGGCGTGGCGGCGGCGGGGACGCCCTCGGGCTCCTGGGCGCGAGGGTACAGCTCGTTCGTCAGCCCCATGTCCGCGACCAGCGCGTGCGTCACCTGTTGCAACAGGGTGGGCTGGTTGGCCTTCCATCCGAAGCGGCCCATCCGGGTGCGGCGCTCCTTCACGTCCTCCACCTGGTTGGGGCGTCCGGAGATGCCGTCGCCATCCCGGTCCTCCGGGTCCGCCAGCGCCAGCAGTGTCTCTTCGGGAATGGCCTCCAGCAGTCCGAGGCCGAAGTTGGCCGGCGACACGCGAGGCGAGAAGGGCGTGCCGTCCTCCAGCGGTCCACGCGTGAGGTCCTTGAAGAGGTAGACGGGGCGCAGCAGGGAGTAGGGCTCGCCCGTGGCGAACGTGCCGGTGAGCTCCTCATGGCCCACCTCGACGCTGCCCTCACCGCGGGCCTGGCCGAGGTGGTGGAGGTCCAACTGCTCGCCGTACACGGGATGGGGTCCGGGGCCGGTGGGAGAGCCGAGCTGGAAGGCCAGCGACACCAGGGGCTCGGAGGGCGAGAGGGGAGGGCGCCCGCGCCCGTCCTTCACGTGGCACCCCATGCAGGAGTTGGAGCTGAAGAGGGGGCCCAGTCCGGGGCCATGGCCGGGGTCGCTCCAGTCGCGGTCGAAGACGCGCTTGCCCAGGTGGAACTCCGGCCAGCGCGCGCGGTCCATGTTCGGCGGCGAGCGACCGAAGGCATTGCGCCCCGCCTCCGTCACGGTGGCGGCGCCACCCGGCAGCTCCTCGCCCGGCTCCAGCGCGAGGGCCAACTGTCCCAGCACCAGGGGCGGGGGCAGGGGACGACGCCCCGCCTGCGCCCACACGGCGGTGAGCACCAGCGCTCCAAGAGGGATGCCCAACAGGTACAGCCGCCGGCTCATCGAGGTGCCTCCGGGAACGCGGGAAACGACACGCCGGGCGGGATGCACGACTCCCGCCCGGCGTGGGGCCCGTGCGCGGGGCACGGGCGGGACGACTACTTCGCCGCCGGCTTGAAGGACTCGCTCAGGATGTTCATCCCCTGCGCGGTCGCCTTCACGTCGATGCCCGTGAAGCCGTTGTACGGGTAGTGCCCGTCCTCGATCTCCTCGATGAACTCCACGGAGTCACCGGTGAGCACCTTGCCGTCATCCAGCGCCACCGAGAAGGTGGTGCCGTTGGTGCGCAGGCGCCAGCCGCACGCGCCCACGTTGGCCGGAGCGGTGGGCTGCTCGCCGTTCTTCCCCCAGATGATGTCCAGCTCGAAGAAGTCGGCGTACGCCATCAGGAAGCGGATGAAGTCCCGCCAGTTGGTGAAGATGATCATCCGGTTGGCGGTGTTGGTGGACGTGCCCTGGAGCACGCCCTCGCGGTAGACGTTCATCCGGTAGTTGGAGCCGCCCGGCGCGCCGCTGAACGTCGGGGTGATGAACGCGCTGTTCGCCTCACGGCCCGGCGTCACGCGCAGCGTGCTGACCACCTGGTCGCCCGAGCGCGCGTCCAGCTGCAGCACGCCCGAGGTGCTGCCGAACTTGATTTCCGTCGCCTGCGTCCAGCTGGCCGCCCGAGCGAAGCTGCTGGCGACACCGTCCGTCTTCACGCTGCGCAGACCGGTGACGGCCAGGCCCTGCTCCGTCGACGCCAGCTGCGCGTTACCCAGCGCGCAGCTGTTGATGCCGTCGAACCGCTGCGTGCACTTCGACTCCGCGCCGGCTTCCTGCGTGGCCACATCGCCGTCCGCCGCCGTGGGCTCTTCGCCCTGACAACCCGACATGACGCTCAGGAGCGCCGCTGCGAACAAACGGCCCATCATCTTCAGCTGCATGGAATTACCTACCTCTTCAATAGGGGGAGGATCTGCACCGCCAGGAGAGTGCTGCATCCGGTGCCGGCCCAGCCCGAATGCTCCATGTGGCGGCGAGCCATCCCCTTGCACCCCGCAGGCCAGCGCTCACCGGCATGTTTCACCTCCTCTGTATCAGTGAGGAATTGAGCCTCCAGGGCGTCGTGGCTGTAGCGTGTGTTGTTACAGCCTCGCGTTGAATGTATCGCGCCCTGCTACACGCCATTCGCCGAGCGTGACATTGACCCGTTCCATGCGTGTGGTGCGCGCAGACGCTGTCTGGGTATGGGGGCGATTCCGATTCCAAGAATCATTGTCAAAATGTTGGAAACCGCGAATCTGGACAGGTTGCGTCATCCTGTTTAGCGAGTCCTTCCTGTCAGGTCATTTATACGAGCGAAGCAGGAGTAACTCTGCTTTTACGCTGAGACTGGAAGGTGCGCCCTGGGTCGAGGCCGCCTGGACAGGAATAATGCGGAACCGGTATAAAACCATTCGTCAGACTGGTGACACTGGTGATTCCGCCAACCTCATACAAGTCATGACGCTCTGAGAAGGGGGCATTCCCTATGGCTCGTTCGTCGTTGTCCCGCGGTGTGCGTCTTTTCAATCGCGGCCTTTTCTCGTCGGCTCTGGCGGTATCGTTGTCGGCATGTGAGCCGGCGGCTCAGGTCGAGCCTCTCAATCCCACTCCCGCGGAGACGGAGGAGCTGGGGGTGGACCCGAAGGCGCTGCTGGACAGCATGGCGGTGTTCTCGCTGCGTCCATTGGCCCATGAGCCGGTGCCGCAGCCGGTGGGCAGCCGCATCATCAACAAGGCCGCCGCCATCCGTCTGGGCAAGGTCTTCTTCTGGGATATCCAGACGAGCGGCGACGGCCAGACGGCCTGTGCGAGCTGCCATTTCGCCGGTGGCGCGGATGACCGTCGCATCAATACCGTGCACCCCGGCTTCGACAACGTCTTCGACAGCATCGCGGGTCCCGGCGAGACGTTCACGCTCGCGAAGATCACCAGCGATGACCGCATCGGCTCGCAGGGCCCGCTGCGCGCGCTGTTCCTGAATCTGGATCCGGACCCCACCGTCGCCGCGGACTCCTGTCTGGTGCTGCCCGCCGAGCCGTTCAACGAGCACCGGCTGGTGGGCCCGCGTCACAGCCCGTCCGTCCTCGGCTCGGGCTTCTACCGCAACCAGTTCTGGGGCGGCGAAGCCAACGCGACCTTCAACGGGGTGAACATCTGGGGCTTCACCGAAAACAACACCCAGGGCTTCCTCCTGCGCATCGAGAACGCGTCGCTCGCGTCCCAGGCCACCGGCCCCGTGACGAACTTCTCCGAGCAGTCGTGCTCTGGTCGCCAGCTGCTCGGTCCGGGCAGCCTGGGCGCCAAGCTGGCCGTGCGCCAGCCGCTGCGGCACCAGCGCGTCTCCACCTCCGACAGCGTGCTGGGCACGCTGGCCAACCCCACGGGCCCGGGCCTCATCTGCAACGGCGCGCCGTGCACCTATGACCAGCTCATCCGCGAGGCCTTCGGCGACGCGCTGGCCAACATCTCCGTCAACGTCTTCTCGCTCATCTGGGGCGAGGCGCTCCAGGCCTACCAGGCCACGCTCATCCCGGACCAGACGCCCTTCGACAGCTTCCTGTCGGGCAACCTGAACGCGCTCACCCCCAAGCAGCTCAAGGGCCTCAACGTCTTCGTGGGCAAGGGCGAGTGCATCAACTGCCACACCGGCGCCATGCTGTCCGACGCGACGATGAGCTGGTACGAAATCGCCGGTCCCCTCAACCGCGACGGCGGCGACACGGGCTTCCACAACATCGGCGTGCGTCCCACGGACGACGACCTGGCTCGCGGTGACCTGGGCATCTTCGGCGGCGAGCCCAACTCCGTCAGCCTGTCTCCGTTCGACATGGGCGCGTTCAAGACGCCCACCCTGCGCAACGTCGGCCTGACGGCGCCGTACTTCCACAACGGCGGCTACCCCACGCTCGACGACGTGGTCGACTTCTATGCCCGCGGCGGTGACTTCAACAACCCGGAGAAGTCGCTCGACATCAAGCCGCGCACCTTCAGCGCGAGCGACCGCTCCGCGCTGGTGGACTTCCTCTCCAACGCGCTGACCGACTGCCGCGTGTACACGTACCGCGCGCCGTTCGACCACCCGGAGCTGCCGTTCCCGAACCGCGAGACGCTGCCCGTCACCGGCCGCGGCGGTCGGGGCGCCTGCCGCTAGGCTCGGTTTCGCTTGCGATGAGAGTGAGCCACCCAGGGGGGCTTCAGGCCCCTGGGTGGCTTTGCCCTTTTTGCGCGGGATGTCAGGGCCAGCGCGAGAATGGGTGGAGTCTCGGCTCCCGGGGCTTGCTTGATGCTCCGGGGACCTCGTGGAAGAGTTCCTGACCTTCGCGTCAGGTCTGAACAACAGGTTTCTCCCAGGAGTTGTCGCATGAGTCAGGAAGCCGTGCCCATCGACCCGCATGAGACGCTGTATCTGCCCATGCGGCGCCGCTTCATGAGTGAGTACGTCCAGACACCCGAGGGCACGAACGAGCTGCGCATCTATTACGGGCTCAAGGAGATCTCCATCGAGGAGGCGGACCTGCACTCCTTCGGGGAGAACCTGCTCAAGCAAGACCAGTTCATGGCGGCGATGGCCACGCGCTGGAGCAACGGCGAACCCTATGCCTGGGAGCGCGTGAAGGAGCTGCTCGAGCAGCTGCTCGCGGAGAACATCCTGTCGCGCGAGGCGCCGAAGCTTTCGCCGGAGACGGACTACCACAAGATGGTGATGGCGTCGGAGGCGCGGCGGCCCGCGCCCTCGGAGCCCATGTGGTGGAACCCCGACACGGAAGGGGTGCTGCAGCAGCTGGTGGGCCGGCCGATGGAGTTCGGCTTCCTGGAGGCGATGCTGCCCGTGCACCGCGCGGCGCACGCGGCGCTGGATGCCGAGGGGCGGCACATCGGCGAGAACAACGTCTTCCCGGACTCCATGCGCATGCGGATGGAGACCGAGTGGCGGATGTGTCCGTACCCGGGCAGCCGCTTCAAGGACGACGCGCTGATGAACGTGACGGCGCTGAAGTCCATGTCCAAACACTGGAAGCCCACGCTCCAGGCGCTGCTCATCCTGCGCGAGGCGTTCCTGAAGCGCTATCCGCTGCTGGCGGATGGGCAGTGGCGCCTCGGTGACCTGCATGCCTTCAGCTGCGCGGTGCTGGCGGTGCCGTCGCTGATGCTCCTGCGCGGCAAGGACCCCATCCCCAACGGGACGTTGGACCCGGTGCTGTCGTCGGTGTTCCGCGTCACCGACGGCGTGCGCATGGTGAGCATCTACCTGATGTTCCTGCCCGAGCAGCCCATGCCGTACGAGACGCCCATCAACCCGGCGTCGCTGCTGCACCTGACGGAGCGCGACAACCACTTCCTGTCCACCCGTGGCGTGTGCGCGGGCCCTCCACACATGGTCGACGAGTTCTTCGCGACGATGCTGGATGGCAAGCCCATGGCGGGTGAGCCCCTGCCGGAGCCGACGTGGCTCGCGGAGATTCCCGCCGCCATCGACTACGGCCTGCGCGGCCTGCAGCTCTACTCGCTCCAGTTCACCCTGTGGGCCCACATGTGCCACACCTACGAGCGCATTCGTGACGCGGTGCTGCAGGCCGAAGGGCCGGCGGACAGCGGCTGGGGCCGGCTGCGTCAACGCATCGAGAAGGACTGGAAGGTCATCCTGCCAACCCGACAGAACACGTCGGTCCAGCGCGAGTGGGCCAAGGCCCGCTACGTGGAGATGTATGACCGCGCGCAGCGCGGCCTGCGCGGCTTCAGCGAGGAGAAGCTCCAGAACATCAGCGACGTCTTCTCCCCGCCGAAGGACGCCGTGCACGCCCAGGCGGCGGAGGAGCTGCGCAAGCTGTTCCGCGAGCGTGCCCCCGTGCCCGAGGGCGCGCGCCCCGAGCTCATCGACGCGGTGGCCGAGGCGCTGGCCGACTACCTCACCATCGAACGCTCCGCGCTGGGCACGCTGGAGACCGTGCAGCGCGAGGTGAACGCGCTGCTGCAACGCCAGCACCCGGACCGGCCCTTCACCAACCTGGACCTGTCCATCCACCACCGGCTGCGGTTCGCCACCATCGGCGTGCTGCCCTACCTGCTGGATGTCTTCCGCGAAGAGCTGGGCGTGGGCATCGAAAGCCACGTGGCGGACGTCAAAATCACGCCGGGGGCGCCCTCCGCCGCTGCTGCTTGAATTGACGCAATGTTTCACTCCCAGGCCTGGCTGCATCAGCCTGTGTTTCAGGCCTGGGAAGCTTGACTGACCTGTTTCACCGACTTATATCGGTGAGCGCCAATTACGGCGGTTTTCATGACTGTCGTGGATGGTGTCGCTGTCCCGAAAACCAGGAGCGAGCACATGCAGATCAAGACCAAGGTTCGTGGCGGTCCCCGTGGCTGTGGTGGCACCGTCGTCGTCAAGGCTGTCTGAGTCGTGCCGTAGTCTGAAGTCGGAACCTCTGACCAGGAGCAAGACCATGCAGATCAAGACCAAGGTTCGTGGCGGTCCCCGTGCGTGCGGCGGCGTCATCACCGTCTGAGTCGTGCCTGTCGTCTGCAGTCGGAACCTCTCACCCAGGAGCTCACCATGCAGATCAAGACCAAGGTTCGTGGCGGTCCCCGCGCCTGTGGCGGCGTCATTGCGGTCTGAGTCGTGTTGTCGCTGAAGCGGTAGCAGTCGCGGCGACGACGTGCCGGAGTCACGGCACGCGTTTGACTCACGTTTGATGGCTTGTCCTTCGGTCGTCGGCAGGCGGAGCTTCCGCCTGCTGGCGACCGTTGTTGTTTTTCAGGGTGCGGCCTTCCCGTCACGGGTGGGCGATGACGATGAGCGTGGGCGCGCGAGCGTTGACGCAGTTCATCACCTTGCGCATCGTCACCGGGTCCAGCGCGCCGAACGCCTCGTCCAACACGACGACCTGAACGCGCTGAAGCAGGGCGCGCGCGACGAAGATGCGGCTCTGCTCGCCGTGGGAGAGCTGCCAGCCGCGCTCGCCCACCATCTGCAGGATTCCCGCGGGCATGCGCTGCAGCAGGTCGCCCAGCCCCAGCTCCTCGCACAGCTCCCGCGCCAGCTTCATGTCGTCCTGCGTGTGCGGCCAGGCGCGGCCCAGCAGCAGGTTCATGGCCAGCGTGCCGGAGACGACGTGATTCTCATGGAACTGGGGTGCGCCGGCGATCTGCGCGCCCCAGCCGTCCGACGTCCACGTCGACATGTCCAGGCCGCGCAGCAGCACCACGCCGGAGCCCTGGCGCCGCAGGCCCGTGAGGATGGAGGCGAGGGTGGACTTGCCCGAGCCGGAAGGCCCTTCCAGGAGCACGCGCTCACCGGGGCGGATGGACAGCGAAGCCCCCTCCAGCACCGCGCGCGGCGAGGCCGGGTGCTTGAAGTACACGTCGCGCACCTCGAGCAGCGCCTGGTTCCTGGACGGCGCCTCGCTGGAGGTGAGCGGCGCCACCTGGGGCACGCCATCTTCATCCTCCTTCGTCGCGCCCACGGCGCGGGCGAGCCGGGCCGCTTCCAGCATGGGGCGCACGCCGTCGAACAGCACGCGCGAGCCGATGAGCGCCAGCGCGCCCACCGTCATGGACGTCACCGCGCGGGCACCCAGCAGCGCCGCGCCCACGCCCACCGCGATGGTCGCCGTGGAGCTTCCCGCCAGCACGCCCGGGAGCGTGGCGATGATGGCCACCGGAAGGATGCCCCGGCGCGCGAGCGTCATGATGCGCGCGGTGCCCGCGTCCCAGCGCTCGGCGGCGTCCGAGTAGCGCGCCAGCTCCTGGTCCTCCTCCTCGTGCCAGCGCGACGGCTGCTCCTGCGCCAGCCGGGTGCGGTGGCCGAGCATCCGCTCGATGAGCGCGTGCGTCATCACCACGCGCGCCTCCGTCCAGCCCCGGAAGAGCACGGCCTGCCGGGCGACGAGCACCCCCAGCACCGCGCAGCAGGCCGCCAACGCCCCCAGCCCGAGCCAGCCCGCCGGACCCGACAGCGTCACGCTGGCCGCCAGCGTCAGGTCCACCACCGCGAGCATGCTGGTGAAGCTGCCCGCGAGCACCATCTGCTCCATGCCCGCGCTTTCGAACGTCCGCCCCACGTACTCGCCAATGCCTCCGCGGCGCGCCTCGTCCACGGGCAGCGAGAGCGCTCCCGCCAGCAGCCGTCGGCGCAGCAGCGCGGAGAGGTCCAGCGCCAGCGTGCCTTGCGTCCACGCCAGCGCGGCCTGCAGCGGCACCGCAGTCAAGCCCATCAGCGCCCAGGCCCAGAGCCAGCCCTGGTCCAGCTGGCCCTCGAAGGCGCCCCGGCCAATCAGCCACCAGGCCGCGAGCACGCAGACCTGGATGAGCACCGCCAGCAGCAGCACCAGCATCAGCCGGGGGGCCGCAGACAGCGCCTTCAGGTGGTGGATGAGCCGGGCGCCGGGGGGCAGGCGCAGGGTGCGCGCGGCGACCAGGTGGGTGTTGGCCAACTGCGCGCCCATCAGCGCGCGGCGAGCCAGGGTTCGTTGCGGCTCGCGCAGCGCGGTCCCCGCGAGCACCCGGTCCACGGTGTCCACCTGCTGGAACTCGACGAGCGCCTGCACGGCTGCGGTCAGCTCGGACACGGGCACGTCGCGGACCGTCTCGTCGGGGGCGAGCACGCGCGCCGTCCTCCCGGACGGGGACACGCGCAGGAGCGCGACGACCTGCACGCCTCCGTCACCGACGACGTCCAGCAGGGCAGGGGCGGCGCGCTGGATGGCCTTCTCCACCTCGCCGTGGCGCGTGTAGAGCAGGTCCAGCTCCAGCCCCTGGGACTGGGCCACCGCGTCCAGCCACTCGCCCAGCCGGTTCGGGTCTTCCGGCAATCCACCCACCACCCGTCCGGAGGTGCGCGGCAGCGGCAGCCCCGCCCGGAGCGCCAGCGCCTCCAGCGCCTCCGCGGCCCGCCTCGGCTGCCACGCCAGGCCCGAAAGCGGCCCGGCCGCCCTCGGCTTCAGCTCGTTCGCCAGGGTCGTCACGCCGCCCCCTCCCGCATCGGCTTCGTGTCTTCCGCGGGGTGCTCGCTGAGCAGCCCGTGGTCCAGCACCATCCGCCGCCAGCCCCCGTGGCCCGTCAGGTCACGGCGCATCTGCTCCTCCTCGTCGAGCAGCGCGCGGTACACGGAGTCCTCGCGCTGGGCGAGCCGCTTCGGGTTGTCGTCCTCCACCAGCTGGCCGCCCTTGATGACGAGGACGCGGTCGAACGTCAGCGTCTCCGCGATGTCATGCATGATGCACAGCAGCGTGGCGCCGGAGAGCTCGGCGCGTGAGCGCTCCAGCAGCGCCGCGCGCCTGTCCCGCTCCAGTCCCCGGAACGGCTCGTCGAAGATGGCCAGCCGCACCCCGGGACGCAGCAGCGCCCGCCCCAGGCGCACTCGCTGCCCCTGACCGCCGGACAGCAGGCTGCCTCCCTCGCCCAGCCGCGTCTGCAGGCCGAGGGGGAGCTTGTCGAGGAACTCGATGAGGTCCGCCGAGCGCAGCGCCTGCCCCACGCGCGGCAACACGTCCGTCGCCTCCACGCCGTAGGCCAGGTTGTCGACGAGGGACTTGTTCCACAGCGTCACCTCCGGCTCCACCCAGGCCGTCTGCCGCCTCAGCCGGGCGAGCACCTGTCCCGCCAGCGGCGCGCCATCCACCTCCACGCTCCCGGACGACGGCCGGTGCCAGCCCAGCAGGATGCCCACGAGCGAGGACTTGCCGGCGCCCGAGGGGCCGACGATGGCCACGTGCTCTCCGGGGCGCACCGCCATGTCGATGCCCTGCAGCACGGTGAAGCCCGCGGCCTTGACCTCCACCTGCTTGAGCGTGAAGCCCACGCCACCCGTCTCGGCCCGGGCGTCCACGTCGTCGGCCGTCTCCAGCCCCGCGCCCACCTCGTCGGGCGTGAGGAGCGGCTCCATCATCCGCGCGGTGAGCGACGAGGCGGCCGGGTACTGGCGCAGCGCGTCCGCCAGCTGCTTGCCCAGGGTGGCCAGGGCGAGCGCCCAGTAGACGAGCAGCAGCACGGCGCCAGGCTGAATCCCCTGGGACACGGCATGCAGGACGATGGCCACCGAGCCGCCCGTGGCGACCATGGTGGCGAGCGTGTCGGTGAGGATGCCGCGGCTGAGCAGCGTGCGCGCGGCGCGGACGAACTCGTGCAGCGGCTCCTCATGGGCACGCCGCAGCGTCAGCTCCGCGCGGTGGGCCCGCAGCGCCACCGCCCCGCGCATGGCGTCCAGGTAGAAGCGCGACAGCACGCCGTCGAAGTCGCGCATCCGCCGGTCCGCCTCCAGCAGCGAGCGCTGGGCGAGCAGGGGGACGGCGAGCGCCAGTCCTCCGCCGATGATGATGAGCGGGGCGCTGCCAGGGGCCAGCCACGTCAGGCCGGCCAGCGTGACGAGCATCTCCGCGGAGGCGCGCAGCACGCCCACCGCCATGGTCGGCACGGAGCGCACCTGGTGGATGCCGTGGCAGCGCTGCGCCATGTCGGAGACCAGCCGGCTCTTGAAGTAGCGGTCTCCCAGGCGGGGTATCTTGTCGAGGAACGCCAGTCGCAGGCGCAGCTCCAGCCGCCGGCCCAGCCGCAGGGTCCCCAGCGACAGGGGGAACTCCAGCGAGAAGATCATGCCCATCAGCGCCAGCAGCGTCACGATGCCCGCCAGTCGCTGCTCCTGGGTGGTGAGGTAGCGCCCCGCGTCGATGATGCCGCGCAGGAGCAGGGCCTCCAGGAAGCCGCCCACCGCGGCCGTCAGGGCGATGGCCGCGAGGACCGAGGGCGCCAGCACGCCGTCCCGGCGCATCAGCGCCACCAGCTCCCGCAGGGGCCGGGTGGGAGGCTCCTTCAGGGCCGCCAGGAGCTCCGCGGACAGCGGCGGCTCTCCCTCGGCGCGCTCCGTGCGCAGCCCCCGGGCCAGGATGGCCACCACGCCGCGCAGCGTGACTTCCTCCGCGTCGGGAGGGCCCACCGCCGTCCAGTAGGAGGCGGGGATGACCTGCTCGGCCCGCCCCTCCGCGAGCGCGGCGCGCACCTCGCGCAGCAGCTGCTCCAGGAAGCGCTCGGAGGACTCGCCCCGCTCGACGCCGCCCCCGTCCACCAGCGTCTGCACCAGCCGCGCCGCCGCGTCCAGGCAGGCCACGCTCTTCCACGTCTCGTCCGCGAGCGCCTCCGCGAGCAGCCGCTCCGCGAGCGGCTTGTCGGCCAGCGCGCCCAGCCGCAGGCGCATGCCCGCGAGGAACTCCTCCGTGCTGGCCCACGCGCGGAAGCCCTCGGCGGGGACGGGCAGGGCGTGGACGTAGAGCCGCTCCATCAGCTCCGTCACGGACACCCAGCGCCGTCCCAGCGCGGGGTCCATGATCTGCACCATGTTGCCCCACCGCCGCCAGATGACGATGAAGTGCAGGTTGCTGTCCGCCAGGCGCACCACCGCGAGCGCGGGCAGCGCCTTCGTCTCCGGCATGAGCACCTGGTCCAGGGGCAGGACGACCTGGACGGCGTCCATGCCCAGCTTGCCGGCCAGCTCCTCCAGCACGTCGATGGACGTCCCGTCGATGTCCGTCTGGCAGGCCTCGCGCAGACGGCCGTAGCTGACGGGGAGGTTGAAGCCGTCGAAGAGGGCCTTGAGGGCCGCCGGACCGCAGTCCATGGCGGACGTCTGGATGACTTCGGGAATGAGCAGTCGTCGTGTGCCCGCCATGACTCAGCCCCCTCCCCGCGACATCTCCAGCTCCCGGGGCGTGCGCGGCGGCAGCGGCCGTGCCCGCGCGGGCGCCTCCATGCCCCGTCCCAGCGCCCGCAGCACCAGCCGAAGGGGCGTGGCCTCCTCCACGGCGATGTCCACGGTGCCCGGCAGGCCATGCTCCAGGGGAATGCCCACCGGCATCTCGTCCACGGACAGCTCCGCGCGCACCATCCCGTCGCGGGCCTCGCTCGCCACCGCGACCACCGTGGCCTGCACCATGCCGAACTCCGTCCAGGAGAAGCCCTCCAGCTTCATCCGGGCCCGCTGTCCGGCGCGCACGCGGCCCAGGGCCGTGGCGGGGGACAGCTGCGCGACGATGCGCACGTCACCGCCCGCGACGACGGTGGCGATGCGGTCTCCGGCTCGCACCTGCGCGCCCACTCGCACCGAACTCGTCTCCCCGAGGATGCCGTCCGCGGGCGCCTTCACCACCCGGCGCTCCAACTCGTCGCGCAGCCGCTCCACGGAGGCGCGCGCCACGTTCTCCCCGGACTCGAGCTCCGCGATTTCCCGCCGCAGCGCCGCGACGCGGATGCGCCGCTCGGTGGTCTGCATGGTGCCGTCCATCTTCACGCGCGCGAGCCCCGCGCGAGAGGCCTGCTCCACCGCCTGCGCCCGCTCCAGCTCCGTGCGCACCCGGTTCCACTCCGACTCGCTCACCAGCTGCCGCGTCCAGAGCTGCTCGGTGCTCGTCTTCTCCTCCAGTGCCCGGCGGGCCAGCGCCTCGGCCTCGGCGAGCCGGGCGCGGGCCTCGTCCACGCCCGCCGCGCCGCGCTCCTGCTGGGCCACCAGCGCGCTCTGCTCCGCGTCCAGCTCCGCGCGCGCCGCCACCAGCTGCGGCCCCACGCCCTGCAGCAGGGCCTCCGCCTCCGCGAGCAGCCGCGCCTCCTGCTCATGCGCCAGCTCGAAGAGCACCTCGCCCGCGGTCACCTGACGGTGCAGCTCCACCCGCGTCTTCACCAGCCGCCCCTCCACCGGGGCGTCGACGGCGTAGACCTCCCGGTGGACCTCCAGCCGCGCCTGCACGCTGGGCTCGTACACGGTGATGCGCGCCCGGACGAACCAGCCGCCCCACACGGCGAACAGCCCCACCGGCAACAACCAGAGCGCCGAGCGCCCTCGTCCCCGCACCAGCGCGCGCATGGTGCGCGGGAACATTCCTTCACCAACTCGCATGGATGAAGCCTACCTCATCGCCGTTGTCCGACCGACTCCCCGCATTCTCGCCCAATGGACTGACGCCGCACCGGCACCGTGGACTCGGGGGACTGGCTCCGGGGGCGCGGGATGCGGTGTCTTCACGCCGCGCATGCGCTGCCTGTCCGGCTCGGGGGCCAGGGCCGTGACCGCACGGGCATCCCCCAGTCAAGGGTTGTCCAAGCGAATCCTATTTATTGGAGCGGGCTCGCTTGTGCGTGAAAACATGTTTTAAAGGTATTGCGACGCATGGCGCGATGCGGTCTCCACGTAGATGGAACCGTGAGCAGGGCTTCGCGCGTCTCACGGCGCGGCGCGCGCCAGCATGGATGCGAGAGGCAGACCTGGTGGATTTCAGGACCCTGGGTCATTCTCGCGTTTTGGTAAATTGGGCGAAATATCCAAGTCTGCGGATTTAAAAGGGATGACGGGTTTTTCTGTTGAAGGCTTGACTCCCATTTTCCATCGATTTTTAATGATTCTACTCAGGGTGTGTATGGGCTCGCCCCTCGCCACCCGGAACTTCGCTGTCCTCCATCAGGGAGTAGACATCATGAAGATCAAGACCAAGGTTCGTGGCGGCCCCCGGAGCTGCGGCGCCAATGGCACTGACCACTGGTTGCGTACGACGCGCTGACGCAGGCCCCGTGGTCTTCACCTGGGCTGTATTTGCCCGGATGTGGCTCGGATTCGTCAGCGGGAAGCGCATCGTCCGCCGGCGATTTCCACTGCAGCGCCACGCGTCATGTATTTTCGTGTTTCGCGAAGTTTGAGATTGGTTGTAGCGCCAGAAGTTACAATGACTTTCTCCGCAATCTTTACGGCATGGCTTGACTGACCGATTACGCCCGTCTTTAATGATTCCAGTTCCGGCGCGAATCTGGTGTCTCGAAGCGAAGGCAATGGCGAGCGAGGCACGGCGTAGGTTCCAGGTGGTCTGGGAATAGCGAGACGGGCGGCAGGTTGAGGGGATGGTCGAGCCCGCGAGCGCGACGAGAATCAGGTGGCGGCGTTTAGACAGCGAGTGTCTCAACGGCTCGGATGTCAGAGGGGTGTGCTTGATTGTTCTGCTCGCTGGAAGGAGCAAGCACATGCAGATCAAGACCAAGGTTCGTGGCGGTCCCCGTGGTTGTGGTGGCGGCACGGTCGTTCTCCCGACTCGTCCCGGCACCCAGATTCCGTAGTTGTCTCTGCCTTTCCCACTCTCCAGGTTGTCTGGAGCAACGCAGTACTCTCACCAGGAGCACATCATGCAGATCAAGACCAAGGTTCGTGGCGGTCCCCGTGGTTGCGGCGGTTCCCTGCCCGTGGTGACCGGCACGGTTCGTACGCAGATCCCGTAGTCGTCGCTGGCGGTCGCCAGACGATTCCGGCTGTACCTTCCTCAAGATCTCTCACCAGGAGCACACATCATGCAGATCAAGACCAAGGTTCGTGGCGGTCCTCGTGGTTGCGGCGGTGGCGGTCAGATCCCCGTGCTGAGCACCGACGTGCTGGCGTAGTCGTTCACTCCACCCGTTTCACTCGG
>NZ_JABUMT010000012.1:0-306865 GCF_013336715.1 Myxococcus sp. CA056 | reverse complement strand
CCTGAGTGGGCCACCACGGAAGAACTCCCCGCCGACGCTGTCCAGGCCGAGTGGGCCACCACGGACACAACCGGCACTCCTGCTCAGCAGCCCGAGTGGGCCACAACGGAAGAACTCCCCGCCGACGCCGTCCAGGCCGAGTGGGCCACCTCTCCTGGCGAAGCCACCCCTGCTCAGCCTGAGTGGGCCGCGACGGAGGAACTCCCCGCCGACGCCGTCCAGACCGAGTGGGCCGCAGCCACCGGCGACGCAGCGGTTGCCACCGCGCAGCCCGAGTGGGCCGCCACGACGGAAGAGATTGCGCCCGAAGCGGTGCAGACCGAGTGGACCACATCCACGGGCGAAGCACCCACCGCCACCGCGCAGCCCGAGTGGGCCGCCACGGAAGAACTCCCCGCCGACGCGGTCCAGGCCGAATGGTCCGCGTCCACGGGTGACACCGCCACCGCCACCGCGCAGCCTGAATGGGCCGCGATGGAGGAGCTAGCTCCCGACGCTGTTCAATCAGAGTGGTCCGCGGAGTCCACAGGCGAGCCGGTTGCCACGGCCCAGCCTGAGTGGGCGGCCACGGCCGAAGAGCTCGCACCCGACGCCGTCCAGGCCGAATGGGCCACGACGGAGACTCCGGGAGAGCACGCCGCCTCGACGGAAGCACAAGCCGAGTGGGCCGCGACGGAGGAACTCCCCGCCGACGCAGTCCAGACCGACTGGTCTGCATCCACGGGCGAGGTAGCCACCGCCACCGCTCAGCCTGAATGGGCCACCACGGAAGAACTCCCCGCCGACGCCGTCCAGGCTGAGTGGGCCACCACGGACACAGCCGGCACTCCCGCGTCGCAGTCCGAGTGGGCCTCCACGGAAGAACTCCCCGCCGACGCGGTCCAGACCGAATGGTCCGCCACCACGGGCGACGCAGCCACCGCCACCGCTCAGCCCGAGTGGGCTTCCACGGAAGAACTCCCCGCCGACGCGGTCCAGGCCGAGTGGTCTGGAACCCCGGAGGAAGTGGCCCCCGCGCAGTCCGAGTGGTCCGCGCCCGGCACGCAACCCTCGTCCGCCTGGAACACGGCCGAAGCCGCTCCCGTCGAACTCCAACCCGAGTGGGTCTCAGCGGAGCCCGAGCCCACCGCCGAGTGGTCCGAGCAGCAGCCCGTCCCCCAGTCCGAGTGGAGCGGCTCTCCCGACTCCGCCACTCCGACCTCGACGTGGAGCAGTGAGCCCACAGCCCACGAAGGCCACTACGCCGAGGCCACCGCCCAACAGACCGAGTGGAGCAACGCGTCCGTCGACGTGGAGCCCATGGTCGAGCTGTCCTCCGAGGACGCGCTCCCCACCGAGCAGGTCCAAACCGAAGACGCCTCCTGGTCCGAGGAGTCCCCTCCCCCGGCCACCACGCCTTGGCAGGCCCAGGAAGCGCATCCGTTCGGCGCCCCGGTGAACGACTTCTCCTCCACCGAGTCCGGCCTCGACACGCCGCCTGTGCCCCTCGAAGAGGAGGAGGTCCCCGTCGAACTCGAGCAGGACCTCGCCGAAATCGAACTGGTGGAAGAGGCCGTCGAGCCTCCCGAGGCCACGCCTCCACTCGCCGCCACCGCCGTGGCCGCGGCGGCGCTGAGCTCCGCGCTCAGAAGCCCCGCACCGGCCCAGCCGAATCCCTACACGGCCAGCCCGCTCCCCACCGCGCGGGCCTCCGCGTCCCTGGCCGAGCGCACGCAGACACTCGCCGCCTCACGGGAGCCGCTCTTCGCGGTCACCCCGCCGATGCACACCGAGCCCATCACCTCGTTCATCGAAGGTGAGCATCGCGTCATCATCCACACCGTCGAAGGACAGGTGAAGCGCGGCACCATCCGCGACGCGGACCTGCTCGACGAGGTCATCTCCCTGGAGCAGCAGAGCGGCTACGCGCCGGAGCAGATTCCCGGCAAGCGCGTGAAGGCCATCTTCTTCATGCTCGCCGCGGGCGCGCGTCAGCCCCAGGCCGAGGGCCAGAAGATTCGCGTCACCTTCAACGACGGACGCCAGGTCGCCGGCTTCTCGCAGGACTTCAAGGGAACGACGCCCGGCTTCTTCGTCGTCCCCGCGGACCAGCGCACCAACACCGCCCGCATCTTCATCTACCGCTCCAGCGTGCAGGCCGTCGCCGAGGGCTGAGCGCCACACGGCAGGCACGCGGCACACCCTGAAACGACAGAGGGGCCCCCACCACCGTGGGAGCCCCTCTTTCATTCAGCGTCGATGAACGAAGCGACGACTACTTCTTCGCCGGGGCAGGAGCCGCGGCGTCCGCCTTCTTCGTCAGAGCCAGGTCCAGGTTCACGGTGACTTCCTCACCGACCGCCACGCCGCCCGTCTCCAGCGCCTGGTTGTAGGTCAGGCCGAAGTCCTTGCGGTTCAGCTTCGTGGTGGCCTCCACGCCCGTGCGGGTGTTGCCCCAGGGGTCCTTCGACTCCTTCGTCGGGCCCGTGACGTCCAGGACGACGGGCTTGGTGACGCCGTGCATGGTCAGGTTGCCGGTGACCTTCAGCTTGCCCTCGCCCGCCTTCTCCACCTTCGTGGACTTGAAGGTGATGGTCGGGAACTTCGCCGTGTCAAAGAAGTCCGGCGCCTTCAGGTGCTCATCGCGCTTGGCGTTGTTCGTGTTGATGGTCGTCGCGTCGATGGTGGCCTCGACGGTGGACTTGGTGATGTCCTTGTCGTCCAGGTTGATGGTGCCCTTCACGTTGCCGAAGGAGCCCTTCACGTTCGTCACCATCATGTGCTTCACGGAGAACTCGGCGCCGGAGTGGGCCGTGTCAACGTCCCACGTGGAAGCCAGGGCGAGGGACGGCAGGGCCACCAGCAGGGCAATCGCGCTCTTCAGGGTCGTCTTCATAGGGGTGTGCTCCTCGATGAACTACGGGTTCAGGCGCGCAGCGCGAAGCTGCGCATGGACAAGGTTCCGTGATGGAAGCCCTCGAAAACTGAAGTGAGACGGTCTTCGGGGAGGGCCGCTCCGAGGACGAAGTACAGCGGCAACAAATGCTCGGCTCTCGGATGCGCGAGCTTCGCATTCGGTGCATCCAACCATGACTGGAGGCCCACGAAATCCCGCGCCTCCAGCTTCTGCGCCACCCAGGTGTCGAAGGACTGCGCCCACGGCTCCGGGGACGCATCCTTCTGATGGAAATTCACACGGCGCAGGTTGTGGACGATGCCACCACTTCCCATCAACAGCACGCCTTCGGCGCGCAGCGGCCGCAAGGCCTCGCCCATCTTCGCCACGTCCGCCGCGCTCGCGCCCAGCGGCATCGACACCTGCACCACCGGCAACGTTGCCTGTGGAAACGTATGAAGCAGCGGTACCCACGCACCGTGGTCCAGGCCGCGCTCCGTATCCGCGACGGCCTTCAGCCCCGCCGCGCCCAATCGGGCCACCACGTCGGAGGCCACGTCCGGTGCGCCCGGCGCCGCGTACCGCAGCCGGTACAGCGCCTCCGGAAAGCCGGAGAAGTCATAGACGAGCGGAGGCTTCGCGCTCGCGGTGACGCGCACCTCGCCCGGCGTCTCCCAGTGCGCGGACACCACGACGACGGCCCGCGCCGTCGCCACGCCGTCGCCAAAGGTCTTCAGCGCGCGCGGATACGCATCCGCGTCCAGCGCCACCATGGGCGAGCCGTGCGACACGAAGAGCGCGGCAGCCCGTCCGCCCTTCGAGCCAGCGCCCAGGACGCCCGCCACGCCGGCCGCCGCCGCGCCCTGCAAGACCTCCCGCCTGTCCAGTCCGTCTCCCATGATGGGGGCCTTCTACTGCAACCCCAGGACCAGGGCCCAGCTCATTCCAACCCCTTGAAATAACGACTTCTCAACATCCTTGCGTGCGCGGAGCCTCTCAAAACGATAGAGAGAGACATCACTTTGGAAGGGAGCGGGACACCGTGGCGGGGCCATTCGACGCGTTGGAGCTGGGGGAGCTGCTGTCCTTCGAGCCAGGGGGCGGACTCATCCACTTCGCGGGGCAGCGGGTGCTCCTCATGGACCCGGTGGCGCTGGGGCTGTTGCGCAAGGAGCTGGTGGAGCTGATGGGGGTGACGGCCGCGCGCGGCATCTTCACGCGGTTGGGCTACGCGCACGGCTGGCGCACCGCGGAGGCGATGAAGGGCGCGGTGCCGTGGAAGGACGAGTCGCTGTGGCGCCGCGCGGGCGGACGGCTGCACACGCTGCAGGGGCAGGTGCGGGTGGAGCGCGTGGAGCGCAAGCCCGAGGAGGGCCCGGAGCCCTTCGCCGAGGCGCAGTGGCGCGACTCGTATGAAGCCGAGCAGCACCTGCTGCACCTGGGCCGCGCGGACCATCCCGTGTGCTGGAGCCTCACCGGCTTCGCTTCCGGCTACATGAGCTACGTCAACGGGCGGGAAATCTACTGCACGGAGGTGCGCTGCGTGGGCCAGGGGGACGCGGCGTGCCACATCGTCGGCCGTCCTTCCGAGGAGTGGAGCACCGAGTGCAAGGAGGTGCTGCGCTTCTATGAAACGCAGTGCATGGAGGGCGTGCTGGGCCAGGTGACGGACGCGCTGAAGCAGGCCGAGCGCAAGCTGCGCGCGAAGCGGCAGTCGCTGGCGCGCGCGGGCGTGACGGAGGACCCGGCGGGCATGGTGGCGCGCGCGGAGGCCATGCTGCGCGTCATCAACCTGGGGCGCCGCGCGGCGAAGGTGGACTCCACGGTGCTCGTCACCGGAGAGAGCGGCGTGGGCAAGGAGCGCATCGCCCGCCTCATCCACGACGAGTCCACGCGCGCGCACAAGGCCTTCATCGCCGTCAACTGCGCGGCCGTCACGGAGAGCCTGCTGGAGAGCGAGCTGTTCGGCCATGCGCGCGGCGCATTCACCGGCGCGACGAACGACAGGCCCGGACTCTTCGAGGCCGCGCACGGCGGCACCCTCTTCCTGGATGAGGTGGGCGAGGTGCCGGCCTCCATGCAGGCCAAGCTTTTGCGCGCGCTCCAGGAGAAGGAAGTCCGGCGCGTGGGCGAGAACACCAGCCGCAAGGTGGACGTGCGCGTGGTGGCCGCCACCAACCGCGACTTGAGCGAGGAGGTGCGCACGGGCCGCTTCCGCCAGGACCTCTACTACCGCCTGCGCGTCATCGAGCTGCGCATCCCTCCGCTGCGTGAGCGGCGCGAGGACATCCTGCCCCTGGCCCGGCTGCTGCTCGCCGAGGCCGCGGAGCGCCTGGGCCGCAAGGTGTCCGGACTCGCGCCCGACGCGGCGGACCAGCTCTTGCGCTACGACTGGCCGGGCAACGTGCGCGAGCTGGGCAACGCGCTGGAGCGCGCGGTGGCCCTGTGCGAGGGCAGCCGCGTGGAGCGCGATGACCTGCCCGAGGAAGTGCGCGCCGCGCCGCCCAGCCTCATCCCCGCCGGCAACCCGCGCCGGCTCGAGGACATGGAGAAGGACTACATCCTCGCGGTGCTGGCGCAGAACGCGGGCAACCGGGCGCGCACCGCCGAACAGCTCGACATCGGCGTGGCCACGCTCTACCGGAAGCTGAAGCAGTACGGCCACCCGGAGGCGGCCCACTGAGGCACGGCACGACGGGGGGTCAGTTGAGGAACTGATCCCGGTCCGGCCGGTCCTTGTCCTTGGGCACCACGTTCAGGTGCTTGGACCTGCCTCGCAGCTGACGCTGCAGGCGCCAGTGCTGGAAGTGCAGCATGAACCGCTTGGGGCTGGCGCCGCGCACGTAGGCGAACACCAGCACCATCGCGATGACGTGCGGCAGCTGGCTGGCCAGGCCCGCCGTGAGGATGCGCAGCACGACGAAGCCCGCGCCAATGCCGGCGAACGCGTTGCCCGACAGCGGGATGCCCCAGAAGTTCGTCTGCCCCCGGCCCATCGACAGGCCGTAGGCGACCCAGAGCACCGTGCCCATCACCCAGCCGCCCTGATACCCCATGGGCAGCGGCATGAAGAGGCCCACCACGCCGAGCACGTAGCCCGCGAGCGCCGTGCAGCCCACCGCCACCATGAGCAGCCGCTTCGAGCCCCAGGAGCTCTCCAGCGAGCCGCCAATGCTCCACAGCAGCAGCGCTCCGAAGAGGATGCTGATGGGCTCGCTCTCGATGAAGCCGTAGGTGAGCGGCTGCCAGAGGAAGAGGTTGCCGAAGACGGTGTTGGGCGACAGCAGCAGCAACACGCCCTGCGTGGACCCCTGGTAGCGCAGCAGCAGGTACAGGACGGACCCCGCGACCAGCCCCACCGCCAGCTTGGACGACATGGACTCCAGACCGGGCAGGCCCCAGCCTCCGCCACCCCTGCCGCCGAAGCTGCGCATCGGTCGCATTCAATCCTCCACTACGGGCTCAACAGCCGACCAAAGGTGGTGGAACCCTCTCCGCTTCGCAACCCCAAACGACGAAGGGCGCCCCACCCGGTCCCGGGAGAGCGCCCTCGCACATCGACTCCGCGCGTTGATGGCCGACGAGTCAGGCCTTCGCGCGGTAGAAAATCGTGATGGTCAGACAGTGGAACTCCTTGTCCGAGGACTGGGTCACCACCTTGTCCACCACGTCGACGTTGTTCAAATTCTCCTTGAGCCACTTGGTGATGTTCTCACCCATGTTCTCGCGATCACGCGCGAGCGTGGTGGAGAACACCTTGACTCCCGTGAAGCTCGTAACGCCCATTCCGACCCTCGTCTCAAGTCTCAAGCTGAGATTCTGGACGTTTACCCCGAGACGATTCCGCTATCAAGAAACGGGCCCGATTTACCGGCCTCGGGCGAATCCGGGCCACCCAGGCCCGGCCCCACGTCCAGGGGCACATCTCCCACAGTCGCGCAGCCGACACCGGCGCTTTGCGGGCCAGGAGCCTCGCGCGTCCACTGACGCGAGGCCCCAGGAAGTTCACCGCCCCGCGGCGGCCCTGCGGCTCTGGCAGGAGACCTCGTCCTTGCAGGCCGGGCCAATGCCTTCCGGGTGGGCGGTGAGCGGCGTCTTGTCGCTCTCCTCCACGCCGCACACCACGCACTTGCGCTTGCGGTTGCGGCGCTCCGCGCGGCGCTGCTCGGCGATGGCCTTGGCCCGCTCACGGGCCGTCTTCGCGTCCACCTCGTTGCTCATCTCGCGTCCCGGTTGGAAGTCGTGTGCAGGCATCAGAGCGCCTCGACCAGCACCGCGATGCCCTGGCCGCCGCCAATGCAGGCGGAGCCGATACCATAGCGTCCACCACGGCGCTTGAGCTCATAGACGAGCGTGGTGGTGATGCGCGCGCCAGAAGCGCCCAGCGGGTGCCCCACGGCGATGGCGCCGCCATTGACGTTGGTCTGCTCGCGCGGCAGGCCCAGCTCCTTCTCCACCGCCAGGTACTGCGGCGCGAAGGCCTCGTTCACCTCGAACAGGTCCACGTCGGCGAGCTTCGCCTGCGCGCGCTCCAGCAGCTGGCGGATGGCGGGCGCGGGACCGATACCCATCACCTTGGGGTCACACCCGGACACGCCCCAGTTCACCAGCCGGGCGATGGGCTTCAGGCCGTGCTTCTCCACGAAGCTCCGCGTGGCCATCACCATGCTGCCCGCGCCGTCGCAGATGCCGCTGGCGGCGCCCGCGTGCACCACGCCGTCCTTCTTGAAGACCTTGGGCAGCTTGCGCAGCCCCTCCACCGTCGTCTCCGGACGGTTGTGCTCGTCCCTGGCGAAGACGGTGTCGCCCTTCTTGCCCTTGAGCGTCACGGGCGCGATTTCGTCCTGGAAGCGGCCCGCCTCCTGCGCGGCGGCGAAGCGCTTCTGGGTGAGCACCGCGTACTCGTCCACCTGCTCCTGCGTGAGCGAGTAGTCCATCGCGAGCTGCTCGGCCGTCATGGCCATGGGCTGGCCGGTGTAGCTGTCCGTCAGCGCCGTCCAGAGCATGTCCTCCAGGTTGCCCTTGCCCAGGGGCAGGCCCCAGCGCGCGCCCCGGATGACGTGGGGCGCCTGGCTCATGGACTCGGTGCCACCGGCGAGCACGCAGCTCGCCTGCTCGGTGAGCATCAGCTCCGCGGCGGTGGTGAAGGCCTGGAAGCCGGAGCCACACAGCCGGTTGACGCCCAGCGCGGGCACGGCGATGGGCACGCCCGTGCGCAGGCCCACGTGGCGGGGCAGATAGATGGCATCCGCGCTCGTCTGCACCACGTTGCCGTACACGACGTGCTGCACGAGCTCCGGGGACACCTTCGCCTGGGCGAAGGCGGCCTTCGCCGATTCCACAGCGAGGTCGGTGGCGCTGAGGTCCTTCAGGCTGCCGCCATAAGTCCCAAACGGGGTGCGCTTGCCGGAAAGAAAGAAGATTTCCTCGGTCTTGGACACGCTCTTCATGGTGCTCGTCTACCTACTCTCAAGGGGCGCGCGGTGCACGCGCGCAGTGACGGGGTGGCGGGGATTCAGGACGCGCGCCGCCCCAGGAAGGCGCTGGCGACGATGGCAAGCGCCATCACCGTCCACAACAGCCCTTGCAGGTTCTGCCGACGTATCTCCTTCCGGCCGAGCCCGCGGTACCAGGAACGCCCGGCCTCCACCCGACCTTCCCAGGAGAAGTCCCCGGCGGGCGCGACGCCCTCCATGCGGCGCAGGTGGGCGCGCAGCAGGCGCTCGGGCGAAGCGTCCGCCAGTGAACCGCTCCGGTACACCCCGGGGACGTCCAGGGCGGGGCGGCGATAACCGGCGGTGATGACGAAGCCTTCCGGCGCCAGGGGGGTGAGGAAGTAGAGCCGGGGCTCGCCGTCCGGGGTCTGGTAGATGGTGGCGAAGACCCTCTCGATGGGGTGGGCCCAGTCGTAGGAGAGCGTGGCCTTCCGCAGGCGGGGCTTCTCCTCGTGACTGCCGAGCGCCACGAAGCCCAGGCCCTGGAGCTGGATGGCCAGTTGGGCCAGCTCCAAGGGGATGTCCATCTGGTCGGCCGGGGCCTCCGGCTCCACGCGGACGCTGTGGGGAAACAGGAAGAGGATGGCGCGCCAGAAGTTGAGCGCCAGCAGGACGATGGCGAGCACGAGGCCAGCGACGACGATGCCCAGCTCGGCGAGAACGTTCATGCGGTGAGCACCTGGGAACGTGGCGGGCGACCAGCGGCCCATCCACCCGGGGCACCCTAGCGGAAACCGGCGCTCCCAGGGCCCCCCTTCAGCGTCGGGACGCGGTGGCCGGCAAATCCTTCCACCGGGCCAGGTCCACCGACGCCAGCGGGTCCTCGCCCCGGAGGAAGCGCTCCAGGTGGCCCAGCGAGTCCACGCCGAAGAACAGCTCCCCGTCCGCGAAGATGGTGGGCACGCCGAACGCACCCGCGGCGATGGCCTCGTCCGTGTTCCGGCGCACACGATCCTTGATGTCCTGCCGCTGGGCGGCGGCGAGCAGCGTGGGGGCGTCCAGCCCGGCGGCCTGGATGGCCACGGCCACCTGCTCGGGCGACTCGGCGCCCTTCCCTCCGCCCCAGACCTCCGCGTAGAGGGCGGACACCAGCCGGCTCCGGGCCTCCAGGTCGTCCACCGCGGCCGTCACGCGCAGGGGGAGCAGCGGGACGAAGGGGTGCGTGGGGGGTGGACCGAAGGGTACGCCCAGCTCGTGAGCGATGCGGAAGGTGTGCTTGAAGACGTAGCCACGCTTGGCGGGAACCTCGGCCGGGCCGATGTTGCCGGTGGCGTTGAGGACGGCGGCGAGCAGCACCGGCACGGGCTCCACCACGCGACCATGGCGGGCGGCGAGCGCGGGCATGCGCGTCCACGCGAGATAGGCGTAGGGAGACAGATAGTCGAAACAGAAGCGCAGGGGTGCGAGGGCCATGAGCGGAACTCTAACGCCCTCGCGCACCGCGTTCTCGGGGGAGGCTGGCGGAAAGAGCGACTTCTCAAGTGCGCCTCGGGGTCCCCGAACACCTCACACATGGAGGGAGGGCTCACGCACCAACGCGGGAGCTCCCTCAGGCACACCGTGTCGCCTCCGCGCTGAAGCGCGCTCGAAGGCGACGTCGCCTCGACCCGCGCTCAGGGCGCTCTGCCGGGACTCCGCGCGCCGCTGGAGCGCACCTCGCAGCGACGTCGCCTCGACCCGCGTTCAGGCGCTCTGCCGGGACTCCGCGCTCCGCTGGAGCGCACCCCGCAGCGACGTCGCCTCGACCCACGTTCAGGCGCTCTGCCGGGACTCCGCGCTCCGCTGGAGCGCCCCTCGCAGCGACGTCGCCTCGACCCACGTTCAGGCGCTCTGCCGAGACTCCGCGCTCCGCTGGAGCGCACCTCGCAGCGACGTCGCCTCGACCCACGTTCAGGCGCTCTGCCGGGACTCCGCGCTCCGCTGGAGCGCACCTCGCAGCGACGTCGCCTGCGCGAGCAGGTTGGACGCCCGCGCCTCCGTGAAGGCCGATTCCGCCGCCTCCAGCTCCACGACGGCCGCGTCCGCGGACACCGCACGCTCCGCGAGCGCCAGATGCACGAGCCCCACCTGCAGCACGTTGCCCGTCAGCTCCGCCAGCGCCAGCGCACGACGCAGGTGCGTGAACCCTTCCTCGCCCGGCAGCAGCACGGCCATCGCGCGCCGCGCCAGCACTTCATCCCAGGGATTCGCCAGCACCGGGTCCACCGCGCGGGAGAGCGCCGTCTGTGCCGCCTCGCGCGCGGCCTCCAGGTTCCCCTGCTCCCGCTCGAAGCGGGACTGGTAGACGCGCAGCAGCGTCTCCATCCGGATGCCACCCTCGCGCGCCGAGCTCAGGGCCCGGGGCAACGACTGACGCACCGCCGCCGCGTCCTCGAAGAGCACGTCCCGACACGCCTGATACGTCTGCACGTGGCACTGCAACCACCGGTCCTCCGGGAGCACCCGCGCCAGCGACTCCGCGCGCGCCACCACGGCGGCCACATGCTCGTGCTCGCCGCGCTCCAGGTAGTAGGGCGGCGTGAAGATGGCCAGGTTGCGCTCCATCAACCGGGGGTTGCCCAGCCTGCGCACCAGGTCCGTCTTCTCGGTGAAGGCCGGGACGAAGGCCGCGCCGTCTCCCGTGAACGCCGCGCGAGTCACCACGGAGAACAGGTGGAACGCGCGCACGTCGGTGAAGCCGTGGGCCTCCGCCACAGCGTAGCCGTCCCGCGTCGCCTGGGCGTCCAGCGGTTCGCCGCGCAACGCGAGGTTCATGTTCATCATGTAGCCGCCCATGCCCAGCGCCCACGCCAGGCGCCTCGGCAGCCGGCCCATCACCTCGCGCATCCCCCGCAGCCGGGCGAGCTGCTCGAACTGCGCCTCGACCACGCCCGCCGAGCGACCCGTGTACGCGCTGAGCACCGCCGGAGCCAGCAACGCGCCCGCACGGTACGGCGACACCTCGGGCTGCTCCGCCCGCACGCGCTCCAGCAGCACGTCCAGGTCCTTCGTGCGCCCGACGATGGCCAGCGCCATCGCCTGGAGGATGCGCAGCTCCGCCTGCTTCCAGAAGATGTCCTCGGGCGACGACTGCGCGTCCGCCGCGCGCTCGCGGAACAACTCACGCAGCCGCGCGGGCCGTTCATCCTCCGGCGCCGCGCACGCCGCGTCCAACTGCGCCAGCGCGAGCCTGCGGCCCTCCACCAGGTCCACCGTCGCCGCCCAGTGTGCGAAGAGCTTTTCCGAGAAGGCCAGGGAGCTGGGCGGGTCGCTCGCGTAGCCCACCTCCACCAGCGTCACCCAGATGCGCAACAGCAGCCTGTCGCGTCCTGGGAAGTCCGGCGCGGCCTCCAGCAGCGTGGACGCCTCCTTCAACAACAGCGTCGCCTCCAGCAGCGCCTGCGCCTCCATGGCCGCGCGGCCCGCGTCCAGCAACGGGCCAATGGCCAGCTCCGGCTCCGACGAGCGCAGGTAGTGCCAGCCCACCGTGCGGGACAGGTCCGGCCGCTGCGAGTAGAGCGTCTGGAGCGCCAGCGCCACCCGCGCATGCGCGGCCCGCCGCTCCTCGTCCTGGGTGCTGTCGTAGATGGCCTGGTGCACGGTGTCGTGCGTGAAGACGTACCGGCCCTCTTCCTCCTGGAGGAACTGCCGCTCGACGATGCCGTCCAGGACGGCGAACAGCTCCGACTCCGGCAGCTCCGCCAGCGCCCGCACCATGGGCAGCTCCAGGCTTCGTCCCGCCGGAGCCAACCTGCGCAAGAGCGACACCTGCTCCACGGGCGCGGACGACAACCGCTCCAGCACCACGGCCTGGATGCTCTCCGGCAGGGGCCGGGTGTCCAGCCCCGCCTCCGCCGTCCACCGGCCGCCCACGCGCGTCAGCGCGCCCTCCTCCACCAGCGCGCGCAGACACTCGGTGGCGAAGAAGGCGTTGCCCCCCGTCGTCTCGTGCAGCCGCGCGACGAAGCCCTCGGGGACCTGCAGGCCCGGCAGCGCCAGGCCCACCAGCGTGCCCACGTGCTCGGCGGCCAGCGGCTCCAGGTCCATGCGCCAGGTGAGCTTCTCGTCCACCGTCTGGAACGCCAGGCTCAGCCGGCTCAGCTCTCCCGAGCGGAACGTGCCCACCACCATGCCGCGCGTGCCCTGCAGCGCGCGAATCAGCACGTTGAGCACCTCCAGCGAGGCGGTGTCCGCCCAGTGGAGGTCCTCGAAGCACAGCACGAACGTCATCCGCTTGCCGAGCGCCTGGACCCACTCCGCCAGCGCCCCGAAGAACCCCAGCTTCTCCTCGCCGGGCACCTGCGCCACGCCCGCGGACTCCGCCGACGACAGCGAGGGCAACAGCCGAGACAGGCGCGGGGACAGCCGCTCCATCACCTCCGTCGGCGTGTGCGGCATCAGCGCGCGCAGCGCCTGGGCAATCGGCGTCAGCGGCGCCTGCCCCTCCGCGCGACACTGTCCCCGGCCAAAGGGCAGCTCCGCGAGCTTCGCCTGCAGCTCGAACTCCTGGAGCAGCCGCGTCTTGCCCACGCCCGCGGGCGCGCCCAGGAGCACCGCGCGCGACTGTCCCCAGTCCGCCTCCGCGAGCCCGTTCATCAGCGCCTCCAGCTCCGCCGCGCGCCCGACGACCTCCGGCACGTGCAGGTAGCTGGAGCGCGCCGACAGGGGCTCCTCCGGCATCGGCTCACCGCTGGCGTGGCAGAGCGCCTCCATCAGCTCGCTCGCGTCCTGGAAGCGCTCGCGCGGGTCCTTCGCCAGCAACAGCAGGATGATTTCCTCCAACTGCGGGTCCACCGGACACAGCGTGGAGGGACGAGGCGGCGGCCGCGTCAGGTGGTCCGCCAACAGCGCCGCCGGGGTGTTGCGCTTGAAGGGCAGCCTGCGCGTCACCAGGTAGTACGCCATGACGCCCAGCGAGTAGAGGTCCGCGCGCCCGTCGATGCTCGCGCCGCGCTGCCACTCGGGGGCCAGATACTCGAGCGTGCCCTTGAGCTTGCCGGGGCTCGGGGTGCCCAATTGGTGCATCACCCCGAAGTCCATCAGCTTCACCGCGCCGGAGCGGGTGATGCGCACGTTGCTCGCCTTGATGTCGCAGTGCACGTACAGGCGCGAGTGGATGAACGCGAGCACCTGCGCCATCTGCAGCAGGACCCGGTACAGCGTGCGCGTGTCCAGCGGTGCCTCGCGCGCCAGCGTGCTCAGGTCCTGCCCGTCCACCACCTCCATCGTGATGAAGCGGTTGCCGGCCTCCGTCATGCCCCAGTCGAACACCTTCAACGTGCCCGGGTGCTGGAGCTTCTTCATCGCGAAGAACTCGTGCCGGAACATCAGCACCAGCTCCTCCGTCTTCCCCGCCGTCAGCCCCGCGGGGACCTGCATCTCCTTGAGCGCCACCCGGCGCTTCTCGTGCAGGTCCTCCGCCAGCCAGATGCGGCCCATGCCGCCTTCACCGAGCAGTCCCTCCACCCGGTAGCGCCCCGTCACCACCATCCCCACTTCCAGCGAGCGGCGCGCTCCGGCCGCGTCTCCTGGCAGGGTGACGGGCGTGCGGATGCGGTCCCCCCAGGAGCTCGGAGGAGGGCTGCGCTCGTCAAGGACGGTTGTCTTCTCTTCGTCGCTCACGAAGGCGGGACCGGAAGGTCGGCAGAATCCAGAAGTCGATGGAATATCACGTTTCCATGTATCGGACACACTCCGTTGGAACGGAGGAAACCCCTTTCCTCCGCCGTCCGAACCAGGCCGCCTGATATTCGCCAACACGAGTCCAGCGCACCGTCAGTTCCGCGCGCCCGTCGGACAGGCGACACCCACACGACGCGCGGGCATGAAGCATGGTGGCCACGCATCCAATCCTCGCGCCCTCCGGGCTACCCACGGGACCACGTGCGCGTGGAGCGGGGCGATGCGTGCACGTCCGAGCAGGTCCCCGCGCGCGAGCGGTTCCCAGGCTCCGACCCGGAGGCATCCCGACGTGGACTGGTGAAGCTCCGCCACCCGGGGAGTTGCCCTCGACGCACCGCTCCGGGAGCACCTGTCGGCATCCACCTTGTACCTGGGTCTGGGGGTGAGGGAGGACCCCTTGCTACGGCGGGCGCCGAGCGGTGATGCTCCACCCGAGGCCGTCTCCCACGGGGCCGATACCATCACCGGAGGAGCCCGAGCATCGTGAAGCCCAAGGTCCTCATCGTCGAAAACTCCTGGACGATGCGCGAGACGCTGCGCCTCCTGCTGTCCGGCGACTTCGACTGCGCCGTGGCGGCCAATGGCGAGGCCGGGCTGGCGTTGGCGTTGAGCCAGCCGCCCGACCTGCTCCTCTCGGATGTGAACATGGAGGGCATGGACGGCTACGAGCTGTGCCGCCGCTGCCGCCAGGAGCCCGCGCTCCAGCACATCCCCGTCGTCTTCGTCAGTGGCTACGCGCCCCGCTCGGACAGCGACCCGAGCCTGCCCGTGCCCGACGCGTATCTCGTCAAGCCCGTGAAGCCGGCGCTGCTCATCGCCGAAATCCACGCCCTGCTGCGGCGCGGAAGCAGCCCCGTCCAGGCCGCTGCCTCCGCGCAGGCCGCCAACAAGGCCTGAAGCCCCTCAGCTCCCCCGGTACGTGGAGTAGCCGAAGGGGCTGAGCAGCAAGGGCACGTGGTAGTGCTCGTCGGGCGCGGCCAGCTCGAACACCACCGACACCGACGGGTAGAATCCCTTCACACCGAGCGAGCGGAAGTACGTCCCGGTGTCGAACGACATCCGGTACACGCCGGGCTCGACGCGCGCGCCGGCGGGCAGGAAGTCGCGCACGCGGCCATCGTCATTGGTGACGCCGCGAGCCAGCTCCTTCCACTCGCCGGAGGACACCTGGACTTCCAGGGCAATGGGGACACCAGAGGCTGGACGGCCGCGGTGCGTGTCGAGGACATGGGTGGAAAGTGTGCTCATGACGCCAGCAGCTTCTCCAATCGGATGCGGGTGATTTTCGCCTGCTCGCCAGCGGCGATGCGCAGCTCCTCGTCCGGAGGATTGCCCAGGCGCGCGCGCAAAAGCCCCAGCATCTCCTCCGCGCTCTTGCCCGTCGCGCAGACCAGGAAGATGAAGCCGAAGCGCTCCTCGTAGGCCTTGTTCCCGTCGGCCAGGCCCTGAATCACCGCCTCGGCGGCGCCGTTCACCCCGCCCTGCTCCTGCGAGGACCAGGTGGCGGTGGACGCGAACTTCGCGCGCAGCGAGGACACATCCCCGATGCGCGGGTGGTGCTTGAAGGCCTCCTGCCAGTCGTCGGGCCCCGTCTGCTCCCACAACCACCCGGCCTCCGACAACACGTGCTCCACGTCACGGAAGGGCCGCGCGCGCACCATGGCCTCCACCCAGCGCGAGGAGCCACAGCAGCGCAAGAGCTCCTCCCTGGCCGCCTCGGGGGCCAGCGTGTTGAGCCGGTGCAGCGCGCTCATGCCGGCCGCCCGTGGACGCGCAGCCGGCTGACACCACCGTCGGGGAAGATTTTCAGCCGCACGTGGGTGAAGGGCCCCTTCGCCTTCAGCTCGGACTCGAAGTCATGCCGGTGGTCCGCCTGCAGCTTCGTGCGCGGCAGCAGCTCCGTCCAGACGAGGTCATGCGCGTTGGCGAAGTCCACCACCGGCTCGCGCAGAGTGATGCCCTCCAGGGACGCGCTCTCCGGGAAGTTGCCCTTGTAGTGCGCGGTGTCCACCTCCACGCGCTCCACGGAGCCGGGCACGGCCAGCTTCACCACAATCCAGTCGAAGCCCGGCAGCAGGCGCTTGCGGCGCGTCTCCCAGCCCTCGCCCATGTTCGCCGCGCGGCCCGGCAGGATGAGGTTGTCCTTCGGCCCGAAGAAGGCGTCGTTGCACGCGGACACCGTGCCGCCGTTCTCCGCCGCCGCCAGGTCCACCGAGCCATTCGCATGCGTCAGCCGCGTCAGGTCCGGCCGCACCTCGCCATGGACGCGAAAACGCGCCACGCCGCCGTCCGGGTAGATGTTGAGGCGCAGGTGCGTCCAGCGCTGCTCGCTCAGGATGGGGAAGAGGTTGCGCGAGCCGCCCTGCAGCCGGAGCTGCGGAAGGATGCGCGTCCACTTCGCGTCCACCAGCGACTGCGCGGAGGGCGAGCCTTCGACCTCCAGCGCGTCCACGGAGGCGTACTCGGGGAAGTTGCCCACGAAATGGTTGGTGTCGACGTCCACGCCACGCAGCACGCCGGGCAGGCCGAGCTGGAGGATGCACCAGTCGTGGCCGGGCACGCGCTTGCGGCGCGACTCCCAGCCGTCCATCCACTTGCCCTGCTCGGTGTACTTGTCGGGGATGAAGACGCCCCGGCCGGGCTTGAGCAGGTTCTCCTTGCCGGCGAAGAACTCGTCACTGGCCAGCAGGGCCTTGCCGCCAACCTTCTCCGCGGCCAAATCGATGAGCTCGGTGAAGCCGACGCGCAGCTTCCCCTCTTCCGGTGCATGCATGGTGTGTACTCTCCAGAGGCTTCAAGCGGCGATGCGCGCCGAGGACGGGCGACGCACCCAGGTTCCACTCGGGCGAGGGAACGGCTGTCCTCGCTCGTAGATTTTCGTCCCGCGCAGGAACGTCGTCTCCACCACCCCCGAGAGCGTGCGGCCCGCGTACGGCGTCAGGGGATGACGGTGCTGGAGCCGCGTGGGCTCCACGATGAAGGTGGCCTCGGGGTCGAACACCAGCAGGTCCGCGTCCGCGCCGGGCGCGAGCGTCCCCTTCGTGCCGTGCAGTCCCACCAGCCGGGCCGGGGCTTCACACATCCAGCGCGCCAACGTCTCCAGGCAATGTCCTCGCTTGCGCGCCTCCGTCCACACGGCCGACAGGCTGAGCTGGAGCGATGCGATTCCGCCCCACGCCGCGCTGAAGTCGCCACGCTCCAGGAGTTTCAGCGCCGGCGTGCAGGGCGAGTGGTCCGACACGACCAGCTCGATGTCGCCCCGCGCCAGCCCGGCCCAGAGCCGCTCACGGTTCTCAGCCTCGCGGATGGGTGGCGCGCACTTGAAGTGCGTCGCCCCGTCTTCGATTTCCTCGGCGGTGAAGCTGAGGTAGTGCGGACACGTCTCCACCGAGACATCCAGACCCTCCCGGCGCGCGTCCGCCAGCAACGGCAGCGCATCCGCCGACGACAGATGGACGATGTGGACCCGGCAGCGGTGCTGACGCGCCAGCTCCACCATCATCCGGATGGCATCCTGCTCCCAGCGTCGAGGCCGGGACTCCAGATAGGCGCGGTACGTGCGAGGGCCCCCCGCGTCCGCCTCCGCCAGCGGAGACTCCAGCTCCGCGTGGACGATGAGCGGAATGCCCCGCCGCGCGAGAATCGGCATCGCCACGTCGAGCACCGCGCGGTCCGCCGGGGGAAACTCGTCCACGCCGGAGGGACACAGGAAACACTTGAAGCCCGCGACGCCCGCGTCGATGAGCGCCTCCAGCTCGTTCGCGTTGCCTGGAATCACGCCGCCCCAGAAGCCGTGGTCCACCTGGCTGGACTCACGCGCCGCGCTCGCCTTGAGATTCAGCGCCTCCAGCGTGGTGGTGGGCGGCAGCGAGTTGAGCGGCATGTCCACGACGGTGGTGATGCCTCCGGCCGCCGCGGCGCGCGTGGCTGTCGCGAAGCCTTCCCACTCCGTGCGGCCGGGCTCGTTGATGTGCGCGTGGCAGTCCACCACGCCGGGCATCACCACGTGGTTGCCCACGTCCGTCACCGGCAGGGCGCCGAGGGCCTCTCCCGGCCCCGCCACCTGCTCCACGCGCCCGTCCTTCACCACCACCACGGCCTCGCGCATCCCTCCCGCCGCGAGGACGCGACGGCTGCGCAGCCCGAACTCACCACTGCTCATGGTTCGAATTCCTTCTCGTCGAAGCACTCCAGGGCGCTGAAGAACGCGTCCCGGTCATCCACGTAGAGCTGCCGCGTCACGCCCGCCGTCAGTCGAGGCAGGCTGTACTTCATGCCAGAGATGCTCGCGCCACCGAAGCCCAGCGAGAGCAGACACCCGAAGGTGTAGTTGAAGATGGACGACAGGTGAGGCGCGCGGCCCGGGTGCTTCTCCTGCAACTCGAAGCCCGGCCCCAGGTATGGATGACGCAGCAGGTCCGTGTGCGCCTGGCCCGAGGGCGGCGTGAAGCGGTCCTTCCAGAGCGCGATGTCCTGGTGCAGGTTCGCCAGCTCCGGCCGCAGCGAGAGGTCCGTCACGGTGCCGCTGCCGACGATGAGCTTGTCGAAGGTGTAGTGCCCCCGCGGCGTGGTGACGCGGACCTGTCCGTCCACTTCCTCGGCGCCCACCCACGGGCTCTCCGCGTGCAGGTGGAACTGGGGATACGCGCGGGCGCGGCGGTACGTGTCGGCGGGAGGCAGTTGACCCATCTCGAAGATGCGGTGGATGAAGCGCCACTTGTCCGCGTCCGGCAGGTCCGCGTGGTGCTTGAGGAAACCGACGAACTCCGCCCAGCGATACGGGTTGACGGTGGGCAGCGTCTTGCGCCGGTAGAAGAGGTGCACCTCGCCCGCGCCGTGCTCCAGCGCGACGGAGGCGTTGTCGAACGCGGAGGCCCCCGCGCCGAGCACGCCCAGCTTGCGCCCCCGGAGCGCCTCGAAGTCGATGTCCTCGCGCGTCTGCGCGTACAACTCGCGCGGCAGCCCCGCCACCACCGCCGGGACTTCCCAGCGTCCCGAGCCGTCGATGCCCGTGGCCAGCACGATTTTTCGCGCAGGGAGCACCTCGACCTGCCCGGTGCGCAGGTCCTCCAGCGGCACCTGGAAGCAGTCGTCCTCCGCGCTCCACGTCAGCGCACCCGCGCGCGAGCGGCAGCGCACGGGGATGCCCAGCGTGCGCCGATACCACCCGAGGAAGTCCGCCCACAGCTCCTTGGGGATGCGCTCCAGGGAGGTCCAGGCGGCCTCGCCGTACTGGGCCTCGAACCAGGACTGGAAGCAGAGGTTGGGGAGGTTGTGGTCGGGGCCGGTGAGGTGCTTGGGCGTGCGCAGCGTGTGCATGCGCGCGAAGGTCTTCCACGGTCCGGCGAGGTCCTGCTCTCCGTCATCGACGACGCGCAGGTTCGTCACCTTCTCGCGCATCAACCCGAAGGCGGCGGTGAGGCCGCTCTGCCCTCCGCCGATGATGAGGACATCCAGCACGGCCTTGCCGGCGCGGGTGCGGCGAGGGAGCACCCAGGAGCGCCGGGGATACTCCAACCGCTCGAGGTCCTTCCGGAGCGCCTCTTCCAGGGCGACGAGGCCAGGAACAGGCGGCATCACGGGGCTCGGGGGCGGGATGCGCATGCCCCATCGTAACCGCGCGCTGTGTCGCGCGGTCAATGTGCCCCCCTCGCGCGGTATGAGCCGCCAGGCGGGGTGGTGGGAAATACCCGGCCTGCCTGGGGGTTGACAGCGGGTGTCCGGGCGCTGACGACGGCCCGCTTCCACGCTTCCCCGGTGGAGCGGGTTGGTTAATGCTCGCCCGCCCTTTTTCTTCGCCCCGTCCCGAGGTCTTCCGCGTGATCAACGCCATCCCCCGCGTCCCGGCTCCCCGAAACGAGCCCATCCTGCCCTACGCGCCCGGTGCGCCCGAGCGCCGTGAACTCCAGGCCACGCTCAAGCGCATGGCCGGTGAGCAGATTGACATCCCGCTGCTCATCGGCGGCAAGCAGGTGCGCAGCGGCAAGACGGACACCGTCCGCATGCCGCACCGGCACTCGCACGTGCTGGCCACGCTGCACGAGGCGGACGCCAGCCACGTGGAGCAGGCCATCCAGGCCGCCCTGGCCGTGAAGGAGGACTGGGCGCGCATGTCGTTCACCTCGCGCGCCGCCATCTTCCTGCGCGCCGCGGAGCTGCTCGCCACGCGCTACCGCCCGCTCATCAACGCGTCCACCATGCTGGGTCAGTCCAAGACGGCCCACCAGGCGGAGATCGACGCGGCGTGCGAGGCCATCGACTTCCTGCGCTACAACGTCCACTTCGCCGAGCAGATTCTCGCCATCCAGCCGGAGTCCTCGCCGCAGACGTGGAACATGCTGGACTACCGTCCGCTGGACGGCTTCGTGTTCGCGGTGGCGCCGTTCAACTTCACGTCCATCGCGATGAACCTCTGCACCGCGCCGGCCATCATGGGCAACGTGGTGCTGTTCAAGCCGTCCTCCACGGCCGCGCTGAGCGCCTGGTACTTCATGGAGCTGCTGCGCGAGGCGGGCCTGCCCGACGGCGTCATCAACATGCTCAACGGCGACGGCCCCACCGTGGGAAACCCGACGCTGGCGAGCCCCCACCTGGGCGGCATCCACTTCACCGGCTCCACGCCGACGTTCAACTCCATGTGGAAGACGGTGGGAGAGAACATCGGCAGGTACAAGCAGTACCCGCGACTGGTGGGAGAGACGGGCGGCAAGGACTTCATCGTGGCGCACGCGTCGGCGGCGGACGATGTGGACGCGCTCGCGGTGGCCATCGTCCGGGGCGGCTTCGAGTACCAGGGGCAGAAGTGCTCGGCGGCCAGCCGCGTCTACGTCCCCGAGTCCCTGTGGCCCAAGCTCAAGTCCCGCCTCCAGGGGCTCATCGGCGACATCCGCATGGGCGACGTGACGGACTTCCGCAACTTCATGGGCGCCGTCATCGACGAGAAGTCCTTCAAGAAGGTCTCCTCGTACATCGACCTGGCGAAGCAGGACGGCGAGGCGAGCATCGTCGCGGGTGGCGAGGCGGACCGGAAGGAAGGCTGGTTCGTCAAGCCCACGCTGGTGCAGCTCACCAACCCGCGTCACCGCATCCTGCGCGAGGAAATCTTCGCGCCGCTGGTCGGCGTGTATGTGTATCCCGACGCGAAGTACGTGGAGACGCTGCGCGAGGTGGACCAGAGCGCGACGTACGCGCTGACGGGCGCCATCTTCGGCCGTGACAGGAAGGCCATCGACACGGCGATGAGCGAGCTGCGCCACGCCGCGGGCAACATCTACATCAACGACAAGCCCACGGGCGCGGTGGTGGGCCAGCAGCCCTTCGGCGGCTCGCGCGCGTCGGGCACCAACGACAAGGCGGGCTCACTGCTCAACCTCATCCGGTGGACCAGCCCTCGCACGGTGAAGGAGAACTTCGCGCCGCCCGTGAAGGTGCCGTATCCCTTCATGGACAGCGACCCCCACGATGGGGGTATCTAGGCTCGTATGAGCCGAGTGTTCCCCGGCATCGCCGGGTTGGAGACGTACGCGTTGGTGGACGGTGGGTGCCGCGTGGAGGTGATTCCTTCACGCGGGGCCCTCGTCTCGAGGATGACAGTGGACGGCGACGAGGTGCTCTACCTCGACGAGGCCACCGTGGCGGACCCGGCGAAGAACGTGCGCGGTGGCATCCCCGTGCTGTTCCCCATCGCCGGGCCCCTTCCGGGTGACACGTACCCGGCGGACCGCAAGTCCTTCACGATGTCGCAGCACGGCTTCGCGCGCAGGCTGCCGTGGACCGTGCGCCAGGCGGAGGACTCGCTGCTGGTGCTGGGGCTGTCCTCCACCGAGGAGACGCTGCGCCAGTTCCCGTGGGCCTTCGACGCGCAGCTCACCTTCTCCCTGGTGGGCACGCGGCTCACGTTGGACTTCGACGTGGAGAACCGCGACACGCGTCCCCTGCCCCTGCACCTGGGCTTCCATCCGTACTTCCGGGTGCCGGACGCGGCGAAGGCCGTGGCCACGGTGGACACGGACGCGACACACGCGTGGGACAACCGGAACAAGCGCGAGGTGCCCTTCACCGGGTTCGACCTGACGCTGGACGAGGTGGACCTGCACCTGAGGGACTACTCGGGCCCGGGGACGATTCTGGGACGTGGACCGGGCTTGAGGCCCGTGCACCTGTCGTGGAGCCCGGAGTTCAAGATGCTGGTGGTGTGGACCCTGCGCGGCAAGGACTTCGTCTGTGTGGAGCCGTGGACGGCCGCCGCCGGAGCACTGGCTACCGGTGAGGGCCTGCTGCACGTGGAGCCCGGTGAGCGCGCGTCACTCGCGTTCGACATCGAGGCGTGACCTCGGGTGCTCACGGTAGTGGCATCAGCCGAGCGGCGAACTCGCGCATGGCTGAGGCCACTGCCGGTGAGCGTCAAGGTAGTTGTCGCGTGAGAGAGTTCAGCCGATGCGCTTCAGCTCCTGCATCGCAGGGGTGAGGTTCGGAGAGGGGCCGAGACGGACGGGGCCAGCTGGCGTCGGATGGAGGTCTGGGCACGGGCCCCTGCCACAAGCTCATCTCTCTCGTGACCGACCTGTCCGTGCTCGGGGAGCGATGCTCGAAGGCGGCTGTCGCCTATGCGGAGGTGGAGCTGGCCGGCTGTGCGCAGGTCGTGCTGGGGGAGTGGACGGGGGAGGTCTTCGAAATGAAGGAGGGTGATTGGGGTTGGTTCCGGAAGCTCCGCGGGATGAAGCTGCTCCCAGGCAGGTCCGACGATCACTGGTCGTCCGACCAGCCCCCATGACGGAGCCTGGCATCGACAGTGATTGGCTCCTGTGGCCGCGGATGGAGTCCGGTGCGCTATAACCCTCCGCCATGGAGTTCTTCAAAAGACTTCTGGGATTGGAGAAGAAAGCCTCCGCGACCTCGCGCACCCGTGAGGTGCTGCTGCTCGAGGTGGAGGCGGTGTTGTATTCCCTCCCCTATGTGCTCAGCGTCAAACGAGTGGTGGATGAGTTTGCCGTGGGGTTCCGGGTGAATGGATCCTCCACCCGGATGAACCTGGAGAGCCTCTTGCTGGCCACGCAAGACATGACGCCGGAAGAGCGCTCCCACCATGTCCGGCAGTTCTTCACCGCCCTCACGATGCCAGCGTCGCTCCCGGACTCCTGGGCGGACGTCCGGGAGAAGGTGATGCCCGTGGTTCGCCCGGCCTCTTTTGGTCCCAGGGCCTCGAGGGAGGTGGCCAACGCCCTGGTGGAGCGACGTCCCATCCCTTTCCTGCGGGTGCTGCTGGTGATGGAGCTGCCCAACTCCACCTCGCATATGTGGCATGAGCACCTGGCGAGGTGGGAGATCTCCGAGGAGGAGGCCTTCGCGGCCGCCTTCGCCAACCTCGCCCGTGTCGCTGACTCAGAAGATGACGTCTACGAATCCTCGCGGCTGCTGGACCCTGGCTTCCTCGCGTCTTGCGCTGGCAAGGTCAGCGGACGTCCCGTCATCAGCGTTCCCACACGCTCCAGATTCATCTTCACGGGTGGTCAGGATGAAGCCAGGGTCACCCAGTTGTGCGAGCAGGCGCAGTTGGAGTTCGAGTCCAACCCACACGCCATCTCACCCGCGCTCTACACCCTGGACAGCGCGGGCCGCGTGGCTCCCTATCTCCGCCGTGGCAATAATGAGCTCGCGCGACGCGTGCGCCACGGACACGCGTTGTTCGCGCTGAGGGAGTACGAACTCCAGAAGGAGAGCCTCCAGGCCTGGCATGAGGCGGAGGGCGTGGACACGCTCCTCTCCGACTTCACGCTCAACACCCGCAACACGGATGGGTATCCCCTCGCCTGGACGATGTGGATCAAGGACCAGGACATGCTGCTTCCCGAAGCGGACCTGGTGAGCATCGACGACGACGAGGGGGCCCCCTTCATCGTGTCCTTCCCCCTGGCGAGGCGCTTGGCGCCCGAGTGCTTTGAGCTGGTGCCGGACCTGTGGCCGACGCGCTATCGCACCGTCGCGTGGCCCGAACCCCGGGTCGTCGAACAACTGCGCGCCGCGACGGTCGACCTCGCGACGTTCGAAGCGGAGTAAGCCGTCATCCACTCACGCGCCACGCCTCGCGTCCATCAACACCTTCGCCAGGGATTGAAGCTCCGCTCGCAACCACTGACTGCGCGGTTCGCTGTCCTCGGAGCGGTGCCAGTACAGGTGCAGCTCCAGTCGGGGCAGCGCGAGCGGCATGGGCAACAGGTGGTTGTCGAGCTCCGCGTTGATCTCCTCCGCGCGGCGCCGGGGCATCGTCAACATCAAGTCTGAGCCGGACACGATGCGGCAGGCCGTCTCGTAGTGCCGGCAGCGCACCGTCACCTCGCGCTGGTATCCCAGACGGCTGAGCACCAGGTCCTCCACCGCCAACCCCGTGCGCCGCGAGGACACCGTGACATGTCGCGCGCCCATGTACGCCGCCACGTCCAATCGCCTGCGCTTGCGGCTCACCACGCAGAACGCGTCATGGGTAAAGGCCGTGTGCCGCAACTGAGCGCTGGTGGGTTGCTCCACGTCGATGGCCAGGTCCAACTTGCCGGAGGCGAGGTCTCGCTCCAGCCGCGTCCGCTCCAGCCGCACACTGCTGATGCGGGCCTTGGGACTGTGCTCCCGGAGCCGAGCCACGAGCCGGGGGACGATGGACGGCTCCAGCATGTCGCTCATCGCCAGCGTGAAGGTGCCCACGTCCCGCGTGGGCTCGAAGCCCCGGGTGTGATGCACCGCCTGCTGCAGCAGGGCCAGCGCCTCGCGAATCTCCGGTGCCAGTCGCTCCGCCAGCGGCGTGGGCGCCACCCCGCGCCCCTCCCGGACGAATAAGGGAGCCCCCAATTGCTCGCGCAGGCGCGTCAGCGCATGGCTCACCGCGGACTGGCTGAGGAACAGCACCTCCGCCGCGCGCGTCAGGTTGCGCTCCCGGTAGACGACGTCGAACACCCTGAAGAGGTTGAGGTCGGGGGCCCCCTGCCGTCGCGCTGAATCGTGAACTGGGCTCATGACGACACATGACCAACATTCAGTGGATTCAACAAGAGACGGGTGCCAAGGATGGCCTCCTCTCGTGAGAGGAGGCTGCACCGTGAACTTCGAGCCGAGCGCCAAAGCCAAGGACTACCTGGAGCGCGTGAAGCAGTTCATGCGCGAGCACATCGAGCCCGCCGAGGAGCGCTACTACCAGGAGGTCATGGAGGCCTCCCGTGGCGGTGACTGGAAGACGTGGCCGGTGTCCTCCGTCATGGAAGACCTCAAGGCTCGCGCCAAGGCGAAGGGACTCTGGAACCTCTTCCTCCCGGACGAGAAGCTGGCCCCGGGCCTCACCACGCTCGAATACGCCCCCATCGCCGAGGAGACCGGGCGCAGCCTGATGGCCCCCGAGGTCTTCAACTGCAACGCCCCCGACACCGGCAACATGGAGGTGCTGTGGAAGTACGGCACCCCCGCCCAGCAGGAGCGCTGGCTCAAGCCGCTGCTCGCGGGTGAAATCCGCTCGGTGTTCTGCATGACGGAGCCTGGAGTGGCCTCCTCGGACGCCACCAACATGGAGGCCACCGCCGTCGTCGAAGGCGACGAGGTCATCCTCAACGGCACCAAGTGGTGGTCCACCGGCCTGGGGCACCCCAACGCCAAGGTCACCATCTTCATGGCGCGCACGCCCGACGCCGGGGGCGACCGTCACCACCAGCACTCCATGGTGCTCGTGCCCCTGGACGCGCCGGGCGTCACCATCAAGCGCATGCTGCCCGTCTTCGGCGAGTACGACGCGCCCCACGGCCACGGCGAGGTGCGCTTCGACAACGTGCGCGTGCCGCTCTCCAACATCATCGGCGGTCCGGGCATGGGCTTCGAGATTGCCCAGGGCAGACTGGGCCCCGGCCGCATCCACCACTGCATGCGCTGTGTCGGCGCGGCGGAGCGGGCACTCGAGTTGATGATTGACCGGGGCATGAACCGCACGGCCTTCGGCAAGCCCATCATGAACCTGGGTGGCAACCGCGAGCGCGTGGCCGAGGCCCGCATCGCCATCGACCAGGCCCGCCTGCTCACGCTCTATGCCGCGTGGAAGATGGACCAGGTGGGCCCCCTGGGCGCGATGACCGAGATTTCCGCCATCAAGGTCGTCGCCCCGAGCATGCTCCAGCGCATCGTCGACGACGCCATCCAGATTCACGGCGGCGCGGGCGTCTCCAACGACACGGCGCTCGCGGGCTTCTTCGGACAGGCGCGCACGCTGCGGCTCGCGGACGGTCCGGACGAGGTGCACAAGGGCGTCATCGCCCGAATCGAACTGGCCAAGCGCGGCTTCTCCAGGAAGTGACCCACCATGGCAACCCACGCCACGCCTTCCACTTCGCTCGACGCACCCGGCTCCATTCGCGCCGGTGAGGAGTTGAACGTCGCCGCCGTCGATGCCTGGCTCAAGCAGCAGGTACCCACGCTCGAGGGCTCGCCCACGGTGACGCAGTTCTCGGGGGGCGCGTCCAACTGGACGTACCGCCTCAAGTATCCGAACCGCGACCTCATCCTTCGCCGGCCGCCCGCGGGAACGAAGGCGAAGTCCGCGCACGACATGTCGCGCGAGTTCCGCGTGCAGAAGGCGCTCAAGCCCACCTACCCGTGGGTGCCGGAGATGGTGGGCCTGTGCCAGGACCCCGCCATCATCGGCGCGGACTTCTACGTCATGGAGCGCATCGAGGGCATCATCCCTCGCGCCAACATGCCCCGGGGCATGAACCTCAGCCCCGCGGAGACGCGCAAGCTCTGCCTCAACGTCGTTGACCGGCTGCTGGAGCTGCACGCCGTGGACGCCCAGGCCGTGGGCCTGTCGTCGCTCGGCAAAGGGGCCGGCTACCCGAGGCGCCAGGTGGAGGGTTGGTCGGACCGCTACGAGAAGGCCCGGACGTGGAACGTGCCGAGCTTCAAGTACGTGCGCGCCTGGCTCAAGGACCACATCCCCGACGACGTCGCCACCTGCGTCATCCACAATGACTGGCGCTTCGACAACGTGGTGTTGGACCCGGGAGACCCCACGCATGTCATCGGCGTGCTCGACTGGGAGATGGCTACGCTGGGCGACCCGCTGATGGACCTGGGCAGCGCGCTGGCCTACTGGGTCCAGGCCGATGACGACTTCTTCATGCGCGCCACGCGGCGCCAGCCCACGCACGTACCCGGCATGCTGCGCCGGCAGGAGGTCGTCGACTACTACCTCCAGCGCTCCGGCCTGAAGCCCGCCAACTGGACGTTCTATGAGGTCTTCGGAATCTTCCGGCTCGCCGGCATCATCCAGCAAATCTATTACCGCTATCACCACAAGCAGACGCGCAATCCGGCGTTCAAGAACTTCTGGTCGCTGGTGACGTACTTCGACTGGCGCTGCAAGCGCCTCATCCGGAAGGGTGGCCGCTGATGGGCGTCGTGTATCTCATCCGTCATGGTCAGGCGTCCTTCGGCGCGGAGAACTATGACCAGCTCTCCGAGACGGGCTACATCCAGGCGCGAGTACTCGGTGAGGCGCTCAAGCCACGGCTGACCGTGGACGCGGTCGTCACCGGCACGCTCACCCGCCACCGGCAGACGGCGGAGACGTGCCTCACCGCGATGGGCACGAGCCTCCTGCCCACGCGCACGCCGGGCTTCAACGAGTTCGACCACGATGAGCTCGTGGCCCGGCACACGCCGCGCTACGCGAATCACGCGGCCCTGGCGGAGGACCTCCTGGGAGCCGCGGACCCGCGCCGGGCGTTCCAGGAGCTCTTCACCCAGGCCGTGGGGCGCTGGGTCGCCGGTAAACACGACGCGGAGTACACGGAGCCCTGGCCCAAGTTCCGGGAGCGCTGTGTGCGAGCGCTGGACGCGCTCATCCAGGGTCTGGGGCCGTCGAAGACGGCGCTGGTGTTCACCTCGGGCGGCCCGGTCACGGCCATCTGCCAGCACCTGCTCCAGATTCCAGATGAGCACGCGTTCCGGTTGAACTGGACGCTCGCCAACTGTGGCATCACCAAGGTCATCTACAGTGACCGGGGCCGCTACATGTCGACGCTCAACGAGCACGCCCACTTCGAGGGCCCTCAGCGCGCCCTCATCACCTACCGCTGAGGAACACCGCCATGCGCAAGAACATCCTGATTACCGGCGCCAGCTCCGGACTGGGTGAGGGCATGGCCCGCGAGTTCGCGGCGCGGGGGCGCAACCTCGCTCTGTGTGCCCGGCGCACGGACCGGCTGGAGGCGCTGCGCTCGGAGCTGCTGGCGAAGCATCCGGACCTCCACATCTCCGTGCGTGCGCTGGATGTGAACGAGCACGAGCAGGTGTTCGAGGTCTTCGAGGCGTTCGCGAAGGACCTCGGCAGCCTGGACCGCATCATCATCAACGCGGGCATCGGCGTGGGGAAGCGGATTGGCACCGGGAACTTCGCCACCAACGCGAAGACGGCGCAGACGAACTTCGTGGCCGCGGTCGCACAGTGCGAAGCGGCCGTGGGCATCCTGCGCAAGCAGGGCCAGGGGCATCTGGTCACCATCTCGTCCATGAGCGCGATGCGAGGGCTGCCTAAGCATCTCACCGTGTACGCGGCGACGAAGGCGGGCCTCGCGACGCTGACGGAGGGCATCCGCGCGGAGCTGATGAACACGCCCATCAAGGTGTCGACGATTTATCCCGGCTACATCCACACGGAGCTGAACGCGGGGGCGAAGAACCTGCCTTTCGCCGTGGACTCCGCGACGGGCTCTCGTGCGCTGGTGAAGGCGATTGAGCGCGAGCCGGTGAGCGCCTACGTCCCCGGCTGGCCGTGGACCGTGGTGGGATTCTTCCTGCGCAACCTGCCACTCAAGCTCGTCGCCCGGATGTCCTGAGCGGACCGAGTGGGAAGTCCTTCCAGCAAGCACCGACTGAATCGCGAAGCGAGCGCCCAGGGTCGGCGAAGCAATTCCTGCCGCCGGGCTCCTCGCTCCGTGAGCCGCTCATAGCCCCACGGCAGGACCTACCGTGGCGCGGGCTCGAAGACTTCGTCGAGGAAGGTCCGCATGGCGGCCCACGAACGCCTCGCCGCGGCCGGGTGGTACTGAAGCCCCGCCTGGGGGTTGTGCAGCCCCGGATAGGTGAAGGCGTGCATGGCGTGGCCATGGGCATGGAGCTGCCAGTCGGCTCCGGCCTCGGTCAGCTCGCGCGCCACGGCCAGCACGTCGGGAGACGGGCCGGTCGGGTCTTCCCAGCCATGGAGGATGAGGACCTTGGCGGAGATGGGCGCCTGAGGTTCGAGCCGCGGTGGCTTGAGGACACCGTGGAAGCTCACCGCGGCCTTCAGGCCCGGCACGGCGCTCCTCGCCAGGTCCAGGGCGCACAGGCCACCGAAGCAGTAACCAATGATGGCGACCCGGTCGGCATCCACGAGGGGATGACGGAGCGCCGCTTCGAATCCCGCCACCAGCCTCCTGCGCAAGAGCGCGCGGTCCGCCATGAACGGAGCCATCAGGCGGGAGTTGTCATCGGCCACGCCTCCCCTCACGCCCTTGCCATAGACGTCCAGGGCAAAGCACACGTAGCCGAGCGCCGCGAGCTCCTCCGCCTTCTCTCGCATCGGGGCGTTCAGCCCATCCCACGCGTGTGCGAGCAGGACGCAAGGTCGACGGGCATCGCTTCGCGAGTCCCAGGTGACGTACGCCTCACAGTCAGTCCCGCCTTCTCGATACTCGACGAACGTCCCCTGCCCCATCGCGCTGGCTCCTCTCTCATCCAGAGGAAAGACAGTCTGGAGCGCCGTCCCGCGAGCGTATTGAACGAATGCGACAAGCCCCCGCACTTGCCACGGTGGAGCGAGAGAGCATCCGTCAGAAGAAGTGGGCCAGTCCTTCGGGTGCGGCATCCCGGGCCTGGGCGAAGTACTCGGCGAGAATCGACTTCGAAGCGCGCGAGTACCTTCCTGGCGTCATCCCCAGGTGGCGACGCCACTGTCGAATCTGATGGGCCTGGTCGCTGAAGCCCTGGAGCGGGTCTCCCTTCCCCGTCTGGGCCGCGTGGAGACTGGATTGAATCCGGTCGAGCCCGAGCAGTTGCTTGGGCGTGTGCCCCGCGTACAGGCTGAACCAGCGCTCGAGCTGCCGTCTGGACACAGACACATCTCTCGCGGCCTCGTCCACGCGCGAAGTCCGCAGCAGGGTCGCCCAGGCATGTCCCAACTGGCTCACACCGACGAGGGCGCGGCTCGCGGACAAGCGTCGCAGCAGCCAGTCATCGAGGCGCGCGGCGACACGACGTGGAGCCCACGCGGCGGCGAGGTCATCGCAGAGCCGCCGCGCGGCGCCATCCCCCAGGACGCCACCGAGTTCCAACATGTCGTCGCGGCTGTCCTTCCCCAAGGAGGGAAAGAGACGCGCGAGCCCCGGTGGTCGCAGCATCACCATCACGAAGGAGCAGCCCTCTCCGGAGCTCCAGTTCCGGGGATGACTCTGGATGCCCAGCAGCGAGGCGCGGGGCGCTCCCGCGGCGAACTCACTCGCACAGGGCCGACCGAAGTTGAGCGTCAGCACGGCGCCCGCGTGAGGCGTCGTCCGGATGGGCTTGCCCTCGTACGAACCCTCCAGGTCCTCGATGAACCAGTACCCCATCACCAGGGGAGAGAGCGCGGCATGCGGAGGAAGGGCCAGGAACGCCATGACGAAGCCGCTCCATCCTGACACCTCATGGGGTCCGACCGCACCCAAGAACGCGCCCGTCGACGGACTCCAAATACAGACAAGCCCGCGAAAATCCCCACCCTCGGCTCAACGCCATGCGGGCCACCGGAAAGGTCTTTCGCGACCCGTGCGCTACAAGCCCCCTGAGTCCTCGCCTTGACGGCGCTGTTCGGACTCGCTGTAGAATCCCAGCATCAGGCTCCGCGAGTCGACGCGAGCTTTATTGGGGGAAAACACATGGGACTCAGGCAAGCGCTCGAGAAGCTCAATGCGGCGGTCGATGACCTCGTGACGCTGGAGGTCATCACCTACACAGGCCAGGTCAAACACGTCATCCAGAACGACAGCAAAGGCAATCCTGTCATCAATTGGGACAGCCTGACGCAGAGCGCGCTGCCCAAGACAGTCAACGGCGTGACGACAGAGGCCGTCATCAAGCTGGTCGCGGCGACTCAAATCAAGTTCGACGGAGACACGAAGCTCTTCCAGACGGATGAGCAGGACATTCCCCGGCTTCAGGAGCTGCTGGACGTGCACCGCAAGTCCGTGGAGACCAGCCTCGCTGCCCGGAAGGCCGTCGTGGACTTCTTCGCCGACACCCTCAAGGAGATTGTCTCCAAGACCTGAGCCCCCGGCCGAGCTCCCACATGCCGCCTCCATCGACGACACAGGGTCATGTCGCGGCCCTGTTCAATGGCCCCCGCAGACTCTCCGCGGCGCAGGGCGTGCCGCTGAGAGCCGGTGGGGAAGAGCCCCTCGCGAACGCATTGAACCTGGAAGAGAACCTCCAGATTCTGGAGCAGCGAACGGGGCTCGTCCCGCTCTCCGCCCTGACGCCCTCGTCGCAGGGAGCCAACTACGAGCGGTACCAGCTCGTGGTGCGCGCCGTCCGTCTGCGCCTGAGCCACCTCGGCTACGCCGTGGGAGACCCCACGAGCGACAAGATGAATGCGGAGCTCCTCAAGGGGCTCAACGTCTTTCGCAGGGACATCGGGCTGGAGGCGAGTGGCGCCACCATCGAGCAGGCCACGTGGGATGCGCTCCAGGAGTTCGTCACGCTGGAGGACCCGCTCCAGATCGACAAGTGGTACCCCGTCGGTGGAATGGCGCGTCCCGTGCTCGTGCGCGCCGTCCAGCTCCGCCTGACGACGCTGGGCCTGCGCCCCAACGTCCCCGTCGACCCGAGCGACACGAACAACCTGCGCATCCAGCTCGCCCGTTTCCGCGCCGTCGCCGCCGAGCTGGGACTCATCCCCTCCAGCAACATCTCCGAGCGCCAGGCCATGGAGCTGGTGCTGTCTCACGATGCCCTCGTGGACAAGGTGGCGAAGGCCGCCCCTCCCGTGCGTCAGGCGCTGGAGGGGCTGGCACTGTCCGAACAGAACCTCTCCGCCGCACGGCGTTTTCTCCTGCGACTCGCGCGCAACGAGCTGTGGCTGAACGGCTATCCCCTGGGCGACATTCGGGAGCCCGCCACCCAGCAGAAGATGCTCAAGGCGCTGGACCTCTACTGGCGAAACAATCCGAAGAGGCCCCTCACCGTGGCCGCCATGGAGAGCGCCACCCACCAGGTCACCCCGGAGCTGTTCGAGGACTTCGCACGCCAGCAGCGCGAAGAGGATGTCTCTCGCGACGACATCCTCGGCTTCGTCCGGGCCAACGAAGCCGAGCTCCAGGACTACTGGACGAGCGAGGTCGACAACTCGGACTTCTTTCTCTGGGACGGCATCAAGCGCACCTTCAAATGGCTGAAGCGGCAGGTCGTGCGACTCGGACAGTCCCTGTCGACCATCTTCGAGGCCGTCGGTGACTTCGTCAGGACCCTGGCGCGCAATGTCTTTCGCTCACTCTTCCGCGTCGCCAACGAGGTGCTCGGCGCGGTGAGCCGAGCCGCCACGGCCTTCGTGGACGGCATCGGCATCTTCCTGGGCGGAGAGCTGCTCCCCCCTGCCCCACGGCTGAACATGGGCTGCCGGCTCAACATGGACTGCGACACCGTCCTGCTCATCGACCAGGAGGCTCCGTTGGAGGAGGCGCGAAGCCTCTTGCGGCGCCTGGAGCGGGTGACGGCCGCGCTGGGGCTGGCGGGGGCCGTCCTGTCACTGGTCATCCGACTGGTCGCAAGCGCGGCCACGGGCGTCATCGGGTGGATCACCTTGATTGCCAGCCTGGTGCATTCGGCGCCCGAAATCATCGCCAAGGTCTCGGCGCTCGCGGCGCTGGGCTGAGCCCTCTCGCTGAAAGAACCCAGGAGGAAACATGGTGCGTTTTCAGGTCAAGCGGCAGGTGAACATCGACGCTTCTCGCGGAGCCAGACTGCGCGAGGCCCTCGACATCCTCGAGCGCATCGTGAACTCCCAGTCGTTCCGTCGCCGGGTCCTGGAGCACTCCGCCTACACCTGGAACGAAGGACTCACGAACGAGCAGATTCTCAACCGGCTCATCTGGGGGCAACCCACGCCGCCGCTGGGTGCCCTCGCCGTGCCGCGACTCGTCTTCTTCGACTACGAGCTCGTGCAGCGGCCCATCTGGAAGAAGCTGTCATCCGTTCGCGGGTGGCGCATTCCGGAAACCAACGACGTCTATACGTACGTGGACGCCTTCGACTCGATGAGCCCTTCGGAGCTGGCCTCGCATCTCGGACATGAGGTCGTTGGCCATCTCGCCGGTGAGTTCGACCATCCCTCGCGGAAGGGCCCCGAGCGCGACGCATCGGTGCCCTACGTCATCGACGACTTCATCGAGGAGCTCGCGGAGAAGCTGCCGCTCGACGAAGCCGCCTAGCTCCCCGTCGACTCAAGCCAGTTCGGACCGGGCGGCCTCGACGCGGAACTCGCCGTCCTCGTTCTCCGCCCCGTACCGGAGCGACTCCCACGCGAGCATCACCTGCTTGCGCGCGGGTCCCCAGCGATAGTCCCCGAAGACACCCGTCTTGCGCAGCACGCGGTGGCAGGGAATCAGCAACGCCACGGAGTTGCCTCCCACCGCCGTGCCCACCGCGCGCACCGCCTTCGGCTTGCCAATGGCCCGGGCAAGGTCCTCGTACGTCGCCACCTCTCCCGGCGCCACGCGCAGCAGCGCCTGCCACACCTGCACCTGGAACGGCGTCCCCTTCACCAGCACCGACAGCGGCGTGTGCCCACTCGGCGGCGCCTCCGGGAAGATGCGCTCCACCCACGGCGCTGTCTCCCGAATGGACTCCACGAAGGTCGCCTTCGGCCACTGCGCTCGCAGCTCCGCCAGCGCCTGCGCTTCCGACGCCCCCGTGAGGAAGTGCAGTCCGCAGATGCCCCGCTCACACACGGCAATCAGGCACTCTCCGAAGGGCGACACATGCACCCCGTGGTGCACCGTGAGCCCCTCGCCCCCGAGCTTGAACTCCCCCGGCGTCATCGCCGTCAGCGTGACGAAGAGCTCGTGCAGTCGCCCGCCCCCCGACAGCCCCACGGCGAACGACGTGTCGAGCACGCTGCGCCGCTCGGCCAGCAGCCGACGCGCCGAGCTGAGGGTGTGCACCTGAAGGAAGCGCTTCGGGCTGATGCCCGCCCAGCGGGTGAAGAGGCGCTGGAAGTGGAAGGGGCTGAGCCCCACGTGCGCCGCGACGTCGTCCAGGGACGGCTGCTCGCGCGCATGCGCATCGAGATAGAGAATCGCCTGCTCGATTCGGGCGTAGTCGCTGGTCGCCATGTCCCGGCTCCTGGCTGAAAGGTGTGTCCTCCCCTCGGTATGGCCCCCGGACCCCGCCCCTTCAACCCGGTTCTTGCGCCCTCTCGGAACGCCACGGGCCGCAAGGACCGGGTCGCTCGCCTGGAGGCAGGGGCCTACGCTGCCACCCATCAGCCCCCCACCCGGAGCCCCGCATGCGCCTCTACGACTACGCGCCTTCCGCCAACGGCTACAAGCTGCGCCTCCTCTTGTCCTGGCTCGACAGACCCTACGAGCTGGTCCCCGTGGACATCTTCGCGGGCGAGAGCCGCACGGAGGACTTCCTCCGCCACAAGAACCCGGATGGCCGCATCCCCGTCCTGGAGCCCGAACCGGGGCGCTTCCTCGCCGAATCCAACGCCATCCTCCTCTTCCTCGCCGAGGGCACGCCGCTGCTCCCTCAAGACGCCTTCGAGCGCGCGCAGGTCCACCAGTGGCTCTTCTTCGAGCAGAACGCCGTGGAGCCCAACATCGGCACCGCGCGCTTCTGGAAGCTCACGGGCCGAGCCCCTCGCCACCCGGAGACCTTCCTCCTGCGCATCGAGGCGGGTCGCAACGCCCTCAAGTCCCTGGAGCGCCACCTCCAGCACCGCACCTTCCTCGTGGGCGAGCGCCCCACCGTCGCCGACATCGGCCTGTATGCCTATACCCACGTCGCCCCTGACGTGGGCCTGGACCTGGGGGACTTCCCCGCCGTGTCCGCCTGGCTCGCGCGCGTGAAGGCCCGCCCCGGCCACATCGGCGCGCTCGCCCCGTACACCGCGAACGCCCACGTCACGAACCCGTGAGAGGGATTCCCGCGCCGTCGTGGAATCCCACGACACCGTGGCGCTGCGAGTGTCACACGCCTCTCACGCCGCGCCCTGGCACGGTGGGTCGGCTTGACTCGCGTGGGGCGAGCGTTTATCCCTAGCGGCGATGACGTCCCTTCTCGCCATGCGTCGAATGTCGATGACAGGTGGGCTCCCGCCCGCCCGTGTCGGCTGACGTCCATCCGACCCTGGCGAGCCACCGAGCCCACCCACCCCGCGAGGGTCGGTGGGCTTCGTCGTTTCTGGCCCTCCTTCAGCGCCCTCGCTCCACCCCGTAGGAGCCGAGCGAAGCCCGTCACGCCCGAGCTGAACCTCGTTCCCTCCCGGACGCCCCCGCGCGCCCGCGACAACACCCGCTTGTCCGGAGTCTCCCTTGGCCTCCCTCCCCTGCGCGCCCACGCCGCGCCTCCTTGAAGTGACCACGCCGGACCTGACGCTGGAAGCAGGCGCCCGCCTCACACCCCACCTCGTGCGCGGCTGGTGGTGGGGCCCCGAGGACGACCTGCCGTGGCTCCACGCACGCGCCCGGCTCCTCCCGGATGAAGAGGCCCAGGCCACCTCGCCGCGCGTCGTCCGTCGCACCCTCGCCGAGCAACACCACGCCGTCGAACGCGCCCGCCGTCGAAGCACCACCCGCCCCTCCGCGCGCGTGCCCACCGTGCTGCTCGTGCACGCGCTCACCGGAGACATGCGCGCGGGAGGCGAAGGCGGCTGGTGGGAGCCCGTCATCGGCCCCGGCCGCGCGTTGGACCCGACGCGCGTGCGGCTGTTGTGCTTCAACAACCTCGGCTCCTGCTACGGCACCACGGGCCCCGCCGACGAAGGCTTCCCCCGCCGCGCGGACGACACGCGCTTCGGCCCCGCGCCCGCGCTCGCCAAGGGGGACCTCCGACAAGACGAGCAACACCTCCCCGCCACCGTCACGCCGTGGGACCAGGCCCGCAGCATCCTCCTCGCGCTCGACGCGTTGGGCATCCAGGAGGTGGACCTCGTCACCGGCGGCTCGCTGGGCGGGATGATTGTCCTCTGCCTCGCCGCCCTCGCTCCCGAGCGCTTCGCGCGCATGGCCCCCATCGCCACCGCCGAAGCCGCGTCCTCATGGGTGGTGGGCCTCAACCACGTCGCGCGGCAGGCGCTGCTCCTGGACCCCGGCTTCCCCGAGGCACCCCACCGCGGCCTCGAGCTGGCACGACAGCTCGCGATGCTCACCTACCGCGCCGAGCCCGGACTCGAAGCCAGTCAGCAGCGTCCACCCACGTGGTCCTCCCGCGCGCTCTACCCCGTGCAGAGCTACCTGGAGCACCAGGGGCGCAAGCTGGAGGCCCGCTTCGACGCGCGCGCCTACCTCGCGCAGCTGGGCGCCATGGACCACCACGACCTCGCTCGTGCGCCGCACGGTGGGCTGGAGCGCATCCGCGCGAGCGCCCTGTGCGTGGGCATCGACAGGGACCAGCTCTTCTTCCCCGAGCACATGGAGGCCCTGGCCCAGCGACTGCGCGCGCTCGGACGCCATGCGGAGCACGCGGAGCTGTCCAGCCTGTACGGCCACGACGGCTTCCTCGTCGAGTGGGAACCCCTCGCGGCCCTGCTCACCCGAGCCCTCGCGCTTCCCTCGGCGCTGGAGCACGGCGGCGCCGCGCTCGCTTCCACCAGCGCCACCCGCCCCGCGACAGCGAGGACGGTGTGACGCCGGGACTCAGCCCACCTTGCGCTGCCCCGGGAGCGGCGGCGGGTCCTGGTGGGACCAGGTGGGCGGCTCCGCCTCGCACGCGAAGGCGCGCAGGCGGCGGTACTCCGGATACGACGCCTGGATGGCCAGGATGTCACCGGGGCGGATGACCTCCTCGCCCACCGGGTGCAGCCGCTCGTGGCTGCCGCGCAGCAGCGACAGCGCCAGCCCGCCGAACCTGTCCCGGATGTCGGAGATGGTCAGGCCGGGCAGGCCCTCGCGCGCCTCGAAGTTGGACACCACCATCAGGTGCTTGCCCAGGTGGAACGAGTGGATGATGCGCGGGTCCAGGGCCGCCAGCGCCATGGCGGGCGCGGCGAGCGACGAGCTGGAGAGCGCCTCCGCCTTGAAGGTGTCGCGCACCTTGCCGCTCAGGTCCTCGTCGAACAGCCGGATGACGACGCGGATGTTCGGGTTCATCCTCCGTGCATCCAGCGCGATGTTGAGGTTGGCCAGGTCATCGTCCGTCGCGCAGACGATGGCGGACGCGTCCTTCACGTTGGTGCGCGGCAGGCACAGCGGGCTGCGCGTGTCGTCGATGAGCAGCGGCACGTTCTCGTCCCGCAGGGCGGAGACGAAGGCCGCGTCCTCGCGCTTCTCCACCACCACCACGTCCTTCTCCATCTCCCTCAACTGCGCCACCACGCGGTAGCCCACCCGCCCCGCCCCGCACACCACGACGTGGCCCTTCATCGTCTCGGTGACCACTTCAATCCACTCCTTGTCGTTCTTGTGCCGGGCGAAGAAGAGGTAGGCGAAGCGCACGACGCCATCCGCCACCAGGGCGATTCCCGCCGGGGGAATCACGACGTTCAAAAGCTCGATGAGCCAGTCGTGCACGTAGGGCAGCGACGGCTGGCCATAGAGCAGGAAGTAGACGTGGTGCAGGGCCTCGCCGAAGGAAATCGGGTCCCCGTCCGCTCCCTTGTAGCGCCAATGGAACATCAGTGGCCCCACCACGAACAGGGCCACGGCCAGCCCCATCGTGGTGCGGAAGCGGCGCAGCAGCGCGCGCAGATATCGGACGTTGGCCCGGAAGTGCCGGCGGGAGCCCACCATGGTCGCGGACCCTACTACGACGCCGGGGTGATGCCCGTCTCGGCCGCGTTCCGCGCCCGCCGCCGCTCCACCAACCACACCAGCAGGACGCCCAGCTCGTAGCAGAGCAACATGGGCCCCGCCATCAGCGACAGGTTCACCACGTCACCCGTCGGGGTGATGATGGCCGCCGCGATGAGGCACACCACGAAGGCGTGGCGCTGGTACTTGAACAGCCACTTCGACTGCACCACGCCCACCACGCCGAGCAGCGCCATCACCAGCGGCAGCTCGAAGATGATGCCGAAGGCGAGGATGAGCAGCAGCACCAGCGACAGCTGCTCGTGCATCGTCAGCATGGGCCGCGTCCACCGCGCCGCCTCGTGCCGCGCCTCGCCCGCGGACAGCTCCTTCTCCAGCTTCCACAGGCCGGACAGCTCCTCGGTGCGCGTGGGCGCCACGCCCGCCAGCAGGCTCGCCGCCTCGTCCATGGCCACCGACGCCGCCGCGTAGTCCTGCTTCGCGTAGGCCGTCACCGCCACCACCTTCTTCTCCACCGCCTGCCGCAACACGCCGCGCGACTGGACGCCGTAGCCGTCCGCCGCCGCGTCCACCAGCTTGCCCAGTCCGGCCAGCCGGGACTTCAGCTCCACGGACTGCGAGGGCGCCCGCTCGGGGGCCGGTGACTGACCTTCTCCATCCGCGCGCAGCGAAGCGCTGGTCTCCTTCGCCAGCGCGCCCGCCCGCTCCGCGTCGCCCACGCGCAGGAAGCGCAGGGCGTCATCCGCGCGCAGTCGGGCCGTGTCCAGCCGCTGCTCCAACGCGAGCGTCTCCTCCTCGTTGAGGAGGAACTTGAACATGGAGGGCAGCACCGCGAAGTAGCAGAAGCACGCGCCCGCGATGAAGGCGAGCGAGCCGAACATGACGAAGGGCGCCGCGTAGCGCCGCTCCTCCGGGAACAGTCCGGGCGAGACGAAGCCCCAGATCTGCCAGAGGATGACGGGCGTGGTGAGGAAGATGCCGCAGTACACGCCCACCTTCATCAGGACGTTCAGCTCCTCGATGCCGGACGTGTAGATGAGGGCGCGGTTGCCCTCCGGGAGCGCGTCCAGCACCGGCCGCATCAGCACGCCGAAGATGGGCTTGGCGAACAACAGCGACACCGTCCCCAGGATGAAGACGGCCAGGGTGCACTTGAAGAGGCGCCCGCGGAGCTCCGACAGGTGCTCCATCAAGCTCATCCGCAGGTCGGAGTCAGCGGCAGTCTGGGAACTCAGGGGTCAGCTCCGTTTCGGCGCGTTGCGCGCCACGGTTCCAGGCAGCGGCGCGAGGCGGGGCAGGCCATCCGCGCCCACGCTCTCGGCGGCGTCGGAAGAAGGGGTGGAGGAAGGCGTCTCGGTGGGCGCGACGGGCTCGGAGACGGCCGTGGGCGCCCCAGGCTCGGACACGGGCGAGGGGGCGGGCTCGGGGAGGTCCACGCCATCCAGGCCCAGCGGCGCGCGCGGATGCCGCGCTTCCGGCGTGGGCTCCGTGGACTCGGAGACAGAGTCGGGGGGCGGCGCGAGGTGCGTGTCCGGCGGCAGCGCCTGGGGGGCGGGCGAGTGCGCGAAGGCCGTCCCGGGGCGGATGGGCGGGGTGGGGTCGCGGTTCAGCTCGTGGTCCATGGTGTAGAACTCGCGCTCCACCACGTTGCGGACCTCGTCCGTCTGGCGACGGAACTCCCGCATGAACTTGCCGATGGCACGCGCCAGCTCGGGCAGCCGCTGCGGCCCGAGGATGAGCAGCGCGGCCACCGCGATGAGCACCATTTCGCCTGCGCCGATGTTGAACATGTCCTGACGGGCTCCCCGAAGCAGCCCGGTTTATCGCGCCCCGGGCCCCCTGGCGCAACCGCTCGACGCTTCCGGACGTCCGCCCGTCACCGTGGGCGGGGGGCAACCGGGCCCACCACCGGGCCCACACACTACTGGTGTGGGTGTGCCTGGGGCGACAAGGGGACGGCCAGGCCCTGCTCGGCAGGCACCGCCAGCGCCCGGGCCTGCTCCTTCGAGCGGACCTGACGCTCCACCACCCACAACACCGGCGGCAGCAAGAGCGACATGCCCATGGACACCCCGGCCACGAGCCCCATTCCGCCCAGCGTGCCGTCCGGCAGGTCCGTCAGGAGCTGCGCGCTGAGAAAGGCGCCCAGGGCCGCGGCCATGTGCTGGACGGCGGACTGCAACGACATGAAGCGCGCGCGCACCGGGTTGTCCGGCACGCGCGAGGTGAGCGTGTTGTAGGACACGTTGCGCACGCCCATCGCCGTCATGAAGAGCACGAAGAGCAGCGGAATCGGCAGCCACTGAGGGTAGCGCACGAAGCCCACGTAGGTGGCGACCAGCACCAGCAGCGAGCCGGCCGTGCCGACCTTGAAGGCCCCGAGCCTGTCCACCAGCGGCCCCGCCAGTCGCAGGGTGATGAAGCTCACGATGCCGCCGACGAAGTACGGCAGCCACAGCAGGTCGCGCGGGTAGCCCAGGTTCTGCTGGAGGTAGGCGGAGATGTTGGGGATGAGGACGAAGCCCGCCATCATCACCACCGCCGTCATGAGGTAGGACAGCTGCACCTCGCGGCGACCGAGCAGCTCCAGCACGCCCACCGTCTGCACCGGCCCGCGACCGTTCACCAGGTGTCCTCGCACCGGTGGCAGGAAGAAGATGGCGCCCAGCGCCACCAGCAGGCCCAGGCCCGCCACCACGAAGAAGGGCAGACGCCAGCCTCCGTGCTCGGCCAGCTTCAGCGCCATGGGCACCCCCGCCACCGAGGCGATGGAGAAGGCCCCCATCACCGCGCCCAGCGCCCTGCCCCGCCGCTCCACTGGAATCAGGTCCGCGATGATGGACAGGGACAGCGACGTGGCGGGCCCACCGAAGATGCCCGCGACGACGCGCGCCATGAGCAGCGTGGACATGCCCGTGGCCAGCCCTCCGGCCGCCGTGGCGAGGACCAGGCCCAGCATGGACACCGCCAGCGCCTTGCGCCGGTCGAACCTGTCCAGGAAGTAGCCGCCCGCGAGCCCCGCCACGCTGGCCGCCGCCGTGTACGCGCCGCCGATGGTGCCGATGTGAGAGGAGGCGATGCCCAGCCCCTTCGCGAAGTCCGGGCCCAGCGGCATCACCATCACGAAGTCCAGGATGTTGACGAACTGGACCGCGCCAATCAGGAAGACCACCCAGCGCTCGGAAACCTGTCGCTCTGTCGGCATGCCGACCCAGTCCTAAGCCATTCGCGGGCGCAGCGCACGACTCCTACACGCGGAAGCGACGCACCTCGCCCCGGAGGATCTCCGCCTGCCGCTGGAGGTTGTCGATGGCCTCCTCCAGTTGCTTGACGGAGCGTGTCTGGTGCTCGGACACGCCCTTGATGGTCTCCACGGCCTTGAGCACCTGCTCGCTGCCCTTGGTCTGCTCCTTCTGGGCGCGGTTCAGGTGCGTCACCATCTCGTTGATGCTCTCGATGGAGCGGGTGATCTGCTTGCTGCCGTGCGCCTGCTCCTGGCTGCTGCGCTGCACGTGGGCGGTGAGCGCCTTCATCTTCTCCGCGCTCTTCATGATCTGCTCGCCGCCCTTGGCCTGCTCGTTGGAGGCCTTGGAAATCTGCTGCACCGTCTCGCTGATGCGGTGGATGGAGGCCGTCACCTGCTTGCTGCCGCGCGCCTGCTCCACGGTGGCGCGAGCAATGGCCTTCACCATCTGCGTGGACTTCTGGGTGCTGTCGTTGATTTTGCGCAGCGCCCCTTCGGCCTCGCGGCCCAGTTGCACGCCCTCGTCCACGTTGCGCGCGCCCTGGTTCATCACCACCACGGCGTTGCGGCTCTCCTCCTGGATGCTGCGGATGAGCTCGGCGATTTCCTTGGTGGACGCACCGGTGCGCTCGGCCAGGTCCTTGATTTCCTCGGCCACCACCGCGAAGCCCTTGCCGTGGTCTCCCGCCTGCGCGGCGATGATGGCGGCATTGAGGGCCAACAGGTTGGTCTGCTCGGCCACGTCGTCGATGACGTTGAGGATGTTGCCAATCTCGGAGATGCGCCGGCCCAGGCTGTCGATGACGTCCGCCGTCGCCCGGCTGGTGTCCTTGATGCGGTCGATGCCGGTGAGCGTCTTGCGCAGCGCCTCCACGCCCGTCTGCGCGTCGTCGAAGACCTGCTCGGACAGGCGCGCCGTCTCCTTCGCGTTCGCCTCCACCTGACCGATGGCCGCATCCATCTGGCTGATGGCCGAGGACGTCTCCTCCGTGGAGGACGACAGCTCCTGGATGTTCTTGGCGACCTCCTTGATGGAGAACGTCATCTCCTCAATCGCGCTGGTGGTCTCCTCCACGCTGGCGGCCATCGCCGTGACGTTCTCCGCCACCTCGTCATTGGTGGCGGCCATCTCCATGATGGAGGAGCTGCTCTCCTCCGCGCTCTGGTAGAGGACCTCCACGTTCTCCGCGATTCCGCGCAGCGAGGCCATCATCTCCACCATGGAGGAGGACGTCTCCTCCACGCGGGCCTGGACGGTGCTCGCGCCAGAGGACACGGTGGTGCCGGTGCGGTGGATCTGCTCGATGACCCCGGCCACCACGTCTGACACGCCGCGCACCCGGCCCAGCGTGTCGCGCCAGCTCTGGGCGATGCGGTTGAGCGCTTCCGCAAGGAGGCCCAGCTCGTCTCGCGAGCTGATGTCCACGCGGCCGGTGAGGTCCGCCTCCGCGAGCCTCCGCGCCATGGTCATCATCGCGTCCAGCGGCACGAGGATGAACGTGCGGGAGATGAAGAAGGCCACGACGAGGAAGAGCGCCAGGCCGATGCCGAACGCCAGCAGCACCACGTGGCGCAGCGAGGTGACGACCTCGTCCAGCGACGAGAAGTTCACCGCCACCAGCACCTGGCCTGGGCCCTCGCGCAGCACCACCGGGCGCACAATCGCCCGGTTGCCATTGTCGAACAGGGCGCCATCCAGGGGCGCGCCGGGACTGCCCTCCAGCCGCTGCCTCAGGTTCTTCAGCAGCCACGCCTCCGCGCCAGGGGGATGGACGGCCTGCATCCGGCCGTCGGCGCCGAGGACGGCGATGAGCGCGAAGTCGTCGTCTCCTCCGTGCAGGGCCTCCAGCAGCGGAGGGAGCACGGAGACGGAGGTGTTGGCCAGATCTCGCGCGGCCTGGAGGGCCTTGTCGTCGCCGTGCTTCGTCAGGCGCGTCTCCAGGAAGTCCTCCACCCGGGCGGGGACGACGAAGAAGAGCGTCCCGAGGATGATAGCGAGCACCACGGCGAAGGAGCCGAGCAGGATGCTGCGCAGGCCGGGTTTCTTGAAGCGCGGAGCCAAGGCGAGGCACTGTAGGAATGGAAACACCGACAGGGCAAGAACCGGGGTGGAGCCCTCGTCCGCCCCTCCGCCCGGCGGGAGCCTGACTTCCCCCCGTCTGGATGCGTAAGGTCATACCCGATGAAGCCCACCCTGCTGCTGACCGACCCCCTCTTCCTCCAGCACGACCCGGGAGAGGGACACCCGGAATCCCCCGCGCGCCTGCAGCGCATCCTCGGGGTGCTCGCGCGCGCGCCGGTGCGGGGCACGGTGATGGCGTCCCCCCGCTCCGCGACGGACGCGGAGCTGACGGCGGTCCACACCCCGGAGCTGCTCACGCGCCTGCGCAAGCTCAGCGGACACCAGGCCCAGATTGACGCGGACACCCACGTCTCTCCGGACAGCGTGGATGCGGCACGGCTGGCCGCGGGCGCCTCGGTGCAGGCCGTGGAGGCCGTCATGGCGGGACAGGCGCGCAACGCCTTCGCGCTGGTGCGTCCTCCCGGACACCACGCGGAGCCGGACCGCGCCATGGGCTTCTGCCTGCTGAACAACGCGGCCATCGCGGCGGAGGCGGGGCGACGGCTGGGCGCCGAGCGCGTCCTCGTGCTCGACTGGGACGTCCACCACGGCAACGGCACGCAGGCGGCCTTCTGGGGGCGCCGCGACGTGATGTACCAGTCGGTGCACCAGTTCCCCTACTACCCGGGCACCGGTGCCACGCCCGAGGTGGGCCGGGGCGCGGGTGAGGGCTACACCGTGAACGTGGGCCTGCCGGGCGGCAACTCGGACGCGGACTACGGGATGCTCTTCGAGGAGCTGCTCCTGCCTGTGGCCGAGGCCTACCGTCCCCAGTTGGTGCTGGTGTCGGCGGGCTTCGACCCGCATCAGCACGACCCGATTGGCGGCATGGACGTCACGGAGCGGGGCTTCGCCGCCATGTGCTCCGCGATGCGCGCGCTCGCCGAGCGCGTCTGTGACGGCAAGCTGGTGCTGCTGCTCGAAGGGGGCTACTCGCTGGAGGGCCTGTCGCAGTCCGTGCATGCCTGCATCGAGGTGCTCGCCGGACGCACCGACAGCTTCCCCACGGGCGACGTCCACACGGACGCGAAGGACGCGCTGGCCGCGAGCCGTCAGGTGATGAAGCAGTATTGGAGCGCGCTGTCGTAGTCGGATGTCGACGTGACGCTGCCCCCGGGTGCGATGCCTGGAAGCGCGCGCGTGGCTACCTCCTGACGGACCCGCCGTGCCCGGGAGGGCTTCATGTCCGTCGAAGCGCCCCGGGCGTCGCGCGCCCCGCCCTGGTTTCGCGCGCGGCGAGGCCGGTGGCGCCTCCTCCTGGGCTGGGGGCTCGTGTTGGTGCTGGCCCTCGAAGGGCTGTTGAACCTGGTGCTCAATGTCGGGCTGGTGCCCGCGCAGCTCGCCAGGGCCACGCCGAGGACGCGGGTGGAGTGGCGCGGAGGCTGGTGGTTGTGGCCCAGGCCCGTGCACCTCCGAGGCTTCTCCGTGTGGCAGCGGGATGCTCGCGCGGAGTGGCGCATCGACGCGGAGACCGTGGAAGCCCACGCGTCCCTCTTCGCGCTCCTGTCCCGGCGGGTCCACGCGCAAGGGGTGCGTGCCCGAGGTGTGAGCGTGCACGCGGAGCCCATGCCCGCGATGGAGACCACGCCCACGAGACGCCGGCACTCGCATCCGTGGGAAATCGAGCTGCGGGACATCGAGCTGGAGGACCTGCACGAGCTGACGTTGAAGCCGGTGCGCTACGTGGGCCCGGGTCAGGCGAAGGGCTCGGTGCGGCTGGTCACCGGCCAACGACTCACCGTGACGCTCGACACGCTCCACCTGGAGGACGGCGCGCTGGAGCAGGAGGGACGGACCGTGGCGCGCGTGAGGGAGGTGTCGGGCGTGCTGGACCTCGATGCCATCCGAGCCGCTCCGGAGGAGCCGCGCCGGGTGGCGAAGTTCGACGGACGGCTGGGCGTGCGCCTGGAGATCCTCGACCTCGCGTGGCTCGGGGCGCTGGTGTCCCGGGAGCATCCTGACCTGCTGCGTGAGGGCGCCGGACAGCTCGACGCGGAGGTGCGCATCCAGGGAGGACACCTGGCCGCGGGCAGTCGCGTGGATGCGAGCGGTGCTCCGCTGGAGCTGCGGGTGGGCCCCGTGCGCGCGCGTGCCCCCTGGAGTGTTCACGGCGAGGTGACGGAGGACGGAGGCACCGGGGCTCACAGCGTGCTGAAGATGCGCTTCGCCCCTGTCCACGTGGAGGGCAAGGCGGGACGCGTGCTCGAGATACCGGAGGTCTCGCTCACGCTGCGGGCGAAGACGGATGCCCCCGACGCGAAGCCCCAGGTGAAGCACGAACTGCGCGTGATGCGCAGTCGGCCCGTGGACCTGCGGATGCTCAACGCGTGGATGGGGAAGACCTTCCACGTGGAGTCGGGTCACGCCACGCTGGAGGCATCGGACAGCACGAGCGGACACGAGGACTCACAGCGATTGCGCCTGGACCTCTCTTCGAACCTCGTGGAGGGACGGTGGGCGGGAATCCTCATGCTCGGCAAGGCCTCCGCCGAAATCGACGCGCGGCGTCTGCGCCTGCACGGCAAGAGCCTGGGCCTGGATGGCTCGGCGCTTCACCTGAACCACGTTTCAGCGGACGTACCGCACATCACGATTCGCGGATGGAGTGGGCGCTTCGACCTGCCCCACGCGCGGTTGACCCTGGAGCCCGTCGAGTTGGAGGCTCACTTCTCCGCGCACTTCTCCAACGCGGACCCGTTCGTCGCGCTGCTCACGGCCGAGAAGAAGCTCCCGGGGTTCCTCTCGCCCTTGCTGGAGGCACGGGACTTGAGGGTCACCGGGCAGGCGCGGATGAGCGACGCGGGATTTCAGGTACGCGCGCTGCACGCGAAGGCGGACGGGCTCGAACTGGAGGGCCGCCTGGATACGGCACGGGGAACCACGCACGCGCTCATCTACGCGAAGGTGGGAATCCTCTCGGGGGCCATCGAAGTGAAGCCCGGTGACACCCATGTGCAGCTCAAGGATGCACGGCGCTGGTACGAGGAGCGGCTCCCGACGCCCTCTGACTGAGGGAGCACGTCAAGCCGTCACACGTGCCGGGAGGACTCCGCCGGCTTCGCGCGACTGGCGTCTTCCGTGCGCGCCCGGGCGTCATGCGACAACCCGAGCATGAAGGCGAACAGCAGGCCCATCACCAGTTGCAAGGCCACGAGGAGCACCTGGAACACGCGGGCGTCGTCGCCCTGCCCCGGCACACCGAGCAGCGCCAGGATGGCCCGCGTGCCGACGAAGCCCGGCGCGAGCTGGAGCAGACCGGGCATGATGATGGTCGACGGGAGTCGCTCCGGCAGTCGGCTGTAGAGCTGGCCCGCCACGCCCAGCACGAAGGCGGAGATGAGCGGGCTGCCATTGTTGCCGAACACGCCCTTGGTGAGCTCCTGAACGCCCCAGGCCAGCAGCACCGCGCCGACAATCCACGGCGTATCGCGCCGCCTCGCGGACATGCAGACCGTCAGCGCCAGGCCCCCCGCTGCGATGATGACCAGCACCACGGGCTCAGGGAGCGCGTTCGCATGCAGTTGCACCGGAAGCGGCCCGAACAATCTCCAGAGCGTTCCCGCGGCGCCGATGCCCACCGCCAGCATGAGGAAGCGCAGCAGCCCATAGGTGAGCCGTGACATCCCCGCCTCCACCGACTCGCCCACCAGCTCCGCCGAGCCCAGCGTCACCACCATCGCCGGCACGAGCAGCGTCACGCCCCCGAAGAGGGCACGCGCCGCATCGAACCTCGGCAGCACGAAGGTCAGCCCGAACGCGAGCAGTGTCCCTAGAAACGCGGCGAGGAAACTCTTCTGCAGGTCCATGCGCTCGGACTTGAGCGTGCCGAAGTGAATGCCACCCGCGAGCACCCCCACCACGAGCGCCGCCACCAGCTCCCACCAGCCGCCGCCGACACGGGCGGCGACCGCCGCGCCGTACACGCCATATGCGAGGTAGACGAGCCACTCGGGGTGCAGCTGATGGGACGCCATGATGCGGTCCAGCTCGGCGCGGGCCTCGGCCACCGTGCGCTTCCCTCGTGCGATGGACTCCGACAGCAGGAGCAGCGAGGCGGCACGCGTCAGGTTCCAATGCGGATTGAAGGGCAGCCGGTGGAAGTCGACGCGGCGACTCGCGCCCGAGCGCACCTCCGTCAGCGCGAGCGTCTGGAGGGTGAAGACCTCCACCTCCAGCCCCCAGGCCCGCGCCGCCTTCTTCACGCGATTCTCCACGCCGAAGGAAGGCACGTAGGACAGGTGCAGCGCCCGCGCGAGGTCGAGCAGCAAGGCCACGGTCGCGTCCTCGTCGAGCAGCGCCCCGGACTCTGGTGCCTCGCTCATGCGCGCCGCCCTCCTGGCGACCTGTCCTTCCGACGGAAGCCCGTCTCCCTTCGACGAACCCGAACCGCCCGCACCTGGAGGTGGGGACCCGTCAGGCACGCGGAAAGCAGCCCTCCGGGGCGACGCCGTGTCGCGCTCCATGCGAAGCCGCGTCACCGCATCGACGGGGCCTCGTCGTCGGCGTCCTCGTCGGGACTCTCGTCCTGCTGCGCCAGCGCGAAGCTCGCGCCGATGATGACGCTGAGCTGGAGGAAGCGGACCTTCTGGCTCGGGGACAGGGGCTGGAGGCCCGCTCGCTGAAGAGCGTCGGCAAGGCGCTCGGTGACCTCCTGGCCCCAGGCCACGTTGCCGCCCACCGTGAAGCGGGCGCGGCCCACCGTGAAGTGCAGTCCGGTGGCGACATGGTAGAGGTCCCAGCCCGCCAGCAGCGCGTTCATGCGAGGTGTCGCTGTCACGGCGCTGAAGTCCGTGTGCGCGCTCACGTAGGCGCGCAGCCGGGACCCCAGCCGCTGCTCCACGCCCAGCGCCACGTTGACCAGCGGCGCGAGCGCGAAGTCGACGTCCGGGTCGATGACCTCCTGGGAGTCTCGGGGAGAGAACGACGCGGCATCGACCAGCGTGAAGGGCTTCACCCGGGCGAAGCCTTCCGCCGCCAGATACACGGACGTGCTCCCCAGCGTCCCACTCACGCCGAGCCCCACCGCCCAGTTCGACTGGAACCTCGCGGCGAGCCCCTCCTGGAAGTCGAAGGCGGACGCGGGCGTCGACGACAGCCCGAAGCCCCGCTCCAGCACCGCGCGCTCAAAGCTCGATTCGCCCTCCCCCCACAGCGCCACGCTCGGCGTCGTCACGGTGAGGCCCGCGGACATGGACTCCCGCTGGTAGCTCACCCCCAGCTTCGCGAGCAGGCGCACGTGGCGCAGGTGGAAGTCGCGGCCGAGCGTGGACAGCAGCGCGCTGCCTCCGGGGCCCGAGCCCTGCGCCAGCACCTGGATGTTCGTCTCCTGGTCCCTCACCGCCACGAAGGGGCTGACGCCCACGCCCACGTGTCGTCCTAGGGGAAAGGACCACGTGAGCCCCGCCCAGTACTCCCCCACGTCCTGGTCCAACCGCACGTCCGCCGCGAGCTGGTCCATGCCTGGCACCCCACCCAGGTCCGTACCCGTGCCCTGCTCGCGAGACTCCAGCGACGCGATGAACCCCTGCCGCGTCAGCAGCGAATAGGCGAGCCGCGACCTGCCCAGGAAGCCCCAGCGCAGCGAACCCGCGATGAGGGAGGGCAGCACGTCGACCCTCGACTCGGTGAGGCCCTCACCGTTGCCCAGGCCGTTCTGGACGGAGAGGCGCGTGGACTCGAAGACGGTTCCCGTCAGCTCCAGCTCCGGCGTGTGCAGGAGCGCGAGCGCACCTGGATTGTAATACACGGCGCTGATGTCACCCGGGTTCGCGATGAACGCGCCGCCGAGCAACCACGCCCGGTTGCCGAACTGTCGCGTCCAGTAGTGCGCGTCCTGCGCCCGTGCCGGGGGCGACATCAGGAGAAGCAGCAACAACCCCCACGGCCTGACGCCTGGCATCCATCCACCCGGGACTCGCGGAACGTCGCAAGGTGACCACGGGCCAGCGCCCGTGCCATCGCCCTCCGAACGCAGTCCGGTGTCCACGAGCCACGAAGTCGGGCCGGGCCGTCGCACCGTCGGCCTGTTCCCCCGTCCGCCCCGTCTTGTTCCCCGGGGCCGCCACGCTCACTCCTATTCCACATTCACGTCCGGGGGATTCGATGGCGGCCCAGAAGAAGAAGGAAGCGAAGAAGCAACCCAACATCCTCGTCATCTTCGGTGACGATATCGGCTACTGGAACGTCAGTGCCTACAACCTCGGGGTGATGGGGTACCGCACGCCGAACATCGACCGGCTGGCGAAGCAAGGCGCTCTCCTCACCGACTACTACGCGCAGCAGAGCTGCACGGCGGGGCGCGCGGCGTTCATCACCGGCCAGTGTCCGTTCCGCACGGGGCTCACCAAGGTCGGCATGCCGGGCGCCAAGGTCGGCCTGCAGGCCGAGGACCCGACCATCGCGGACCTGCTCAAGGCCCAGGGCTACCGGACCGCGCAGTTCGGCAAGAACCACCTGGGAGACCGCGACGAGTTCCTGCCCACCGTCCACGGCTTCGACCAGTTCTTCGGCAACCTCTACCACCTCAACGCGGAGGAGGAGCCGGAGAACCCGGACTACCCCAAGGACCCGGCGTTCAGGAAGCGCTTCGGTCCGCGCGGCGTGCTGCGGTGCAAGTCGGATGGCAAGGGCGGCCAGAAGGTGGAGGACACGGGCCCGCTCACCAAGAAGCGGATGGAGACGGTGGACGAGGAGTTCCTCTCCGCCGCCATGGACTACCTGGACGACGCGAAGAAGTCCGACCAGCCCTTCTTCATGTGGTTCAACACCACGCGCATGCACGTCCACACGCACCTGAAGCCGGAGTCGCGCGGCAAGACGGGGCTCGGCCTCTACCCGGACGGCATGGTGGAGCATGACGGCATGGTCGGGCAGCTCCTCGACAAGCTCGACTCAGTGGGCCTGTCGGAGGACACCATCGTCGTCTACACCACGGACAACGGCGCGATGACGTGCATGTGGCCCGACGGCGGCATGACGCCCTTCCGCGGCGAGAAGGACACCAACTGGGAGGGCGCCTTCCGCGCGCCGTGTGTCGTGCGCTGGCCCGGCGTGATTGAGCCCGGCACGCAAATCAACGAGCTGTTCTCTTCCGAGGACTGGCTGCCCACGTTCCTCGCGGCCGCGGGCGACCCGGACATCGTGGACAAGCTCAAGAGCGGCCATGAGGCCAACGACAAGAGCTTCAAGGTCCACCTGGATGGCTATGACCAGCGGGAGCTGCTGTCCGGCAAGGGGCCCTCCGCGCGCACGGAGTTCTTCTACTTCGGTGACGACGGAGAGCTGGTCGCCGTGCGCCACGGGCGCATGAAGCTCGTCTTCGCGGAGCAGAACGCCAAGGGCATCGAGGCCTGGGGTGAGCCCTTCACCATCCGCCGCGCGCCGCTCGCCTTCGACCTGCGCGCCGACCCGCTGGAGCGCTCGCAGGACGCCGTCGGCTACCAGTCCTGGCTCATCGACCACGCCTTCTACTTCGTGCCCGCGCAGCAGGCCGTGGCCCGGTTCCTCTCGAGCTTCCGAGAGTTCCCGCCGCGTCAGCGTCCGTCGAGCTTCTCCGTGGATCAGGTCGTCGCGAAGCTGGAGAGCGCGCCCTCCGGCATGCACTGAGCGCATGAGCCAGGCCCGCGTCGTCCAGTGCGACGGCGCGCGCCTCCGGCTCACACGGGCTGGGGGTGCTCCTGCTCGGCGAGCACGTAGCGCGAGATGGCGCCGAGCAGCTGCTCCACGTCCACGGGCTTGCGCAGGTAGTCCTCCACGCCGAGCGCGGCCACCTCGCGCGCGCTCACGCCCTGTCCGGAGATGACGACGACCGGGATGGGCGCCAGCGAGGCGTCGGCGAGCTGCCTGTCGCGAAACTCCCAGCCATTGACGTCCGGCATCATCAAGTCCAACAGAATCACGGAGGGGCGCGCGCCATGGCGCAGCAACTCCAAGGCCTCGCGCCCTCCTCGCGCCAGCAGCACGCGATGCCCCTCCAGCTCCAGCACGTCCTTGAAGGCCAGCAGGATGTCGGGGTCGTCGTCTACCGCGAGCACGTAGTTCGAGGGCGTCATGTCCGAGTCTCTCCTCGTGTAGACAAGGTGCGGACGAACAGGCCCCGCGTCATCGCCCCGCTGCCTGGCGAGGCACGCCCGGCGGGGCCAGTGCGTGCACGCTCGTCAACAACGCGGCGCCCCGGTTCCAACCGGACAGACGAGGCCCCGCCCCATCGCCGGGGCCGCCGCGCGGCATGGATTTGTGTCCCAATTCCGCCGCCAACCGTGCGAGAAGCAGCCACGCAGCCAGGAGGAGACACCATGGCGGAGATGAGCTACCGGACGGCGCTGGTGACGGGCGCCTCGAGCGGGCTGGGACGGGGCCTGGCGCTGTGGCTGGCCAAGCGAGGCCTGCGCGTCTTCGCCGCCGGGCGCCGGCTGCCGCAGCTGCAAGCCCTCGCCGCCGAGGCCCAGGCCGCTGGCGCGACGGTGGAGCCGCTGGAGCTGGATGTCACGCGCACGGAGGCCCATCTGGAGCGCCTGCGCGAGCTCGACTCGGAGTGTGGCGGCCTGGACCTGGTCGTGGCCAACGCCGGCGTCGGCGGAGTCACGCACGGCAAGCGCCTGGACTGGGACAAGGTGCGCGCCATCATCGACACCAACGTCACGGGCGCCGCCGCCACGCTGACGGCCGTGCTGCCGCGCATGGTGGAGCGCCGCCGCGGACACGTGGTGGGCATCTCCAGCCTCGCGGCCCACCGGGGGCTGGCGGGCCACGCCGCGTACTCCGCCTCGAAGGCGTTCCTCGCCACGTTCATGGAGAGCCTGCGCGTGGACCTGAGCAGCACCGGCGTGCGCGTCACCTGCATCTACCCGGGCTTCGTGAAGAGCGAGATGACCGCGGACAACCACTTCCCCATGCCCTTCCTGATGGAGACGGACGCGGCCGTGGAGCTGATGGGCACGGCCATCCTGCGCGGCGAGACGGAGCTGTCCTTCCCGTGGCAGCTGGCCCTTCCCTCGCGGCTGGCGAAGGTGCTGCCCAATCCCCTCTTCGACGCCGCCGCCCGTCGGCTGCGCTGACCCTTCCTCTTAGCCAGGAGCTGGAACGATGACGTCCCCTCAATCCTTCGCCCAGCGCTTCGCCCGCCTCGCCGACGAGCGCTCCCCGTTCTGCCTCGGCGTCGACCCGTCGAAGGACCTGCTCGCGCGCTGGGGGCTGCCCGACACCGCGAAGGGCCTCTCCGACTTCTGCGAGCGCATCTTGGATGCGGCCGGTGACAGCGTCGCGGTGGTGAAGCCGCAGAGCGCGTTCTTCGAGCGCCACGGCCCCTCGGGACTCCTGGTGCTCCAGTCGCTGATGTATCGCTTCAAGGATGCGGGGACGCTCACGCTGCTCGACGTGAAGCGCGGTGATATCGGCACCACCATGGACGCCTACGCGGAGACCGTCTTCGGCGCGGGCAGTCCGTACGAGGCGGACGCGGCCACCTTCACCGCGTACCTGGGCCTGGGCGCGCTGGTGAAGACGATTGAGCGGGCGCGGGCGTCCGGTGCCTGTGCGTTCCTCGTCGTGCGCTCCTCCAACCCGGAGGGCACGTCGCTCCAGACGTCCATGGGCGCCGATGGCCGCACCGTGGCGGAGGTGCTCGCGGATGGCCTGCGCGAGCTGAACGAGAAGGCGGGGCCGGGCGAACTGCCCGCTGGCGCGGTGATGGGCGCCACCCTGCCCGCTTCGGACCGGGGCGTCGTGAAGCGGCTGGGCGGCGCGCTGATGCTGACGCCAGGAATCGGCGCGCAGGGCGCGGGCTTCGACGACCTCAAGAGCCTGTTCGCCGGGCGCGAGGCGCAGGTCATCCCCACCGCCACGCGCTCCGTGCTGGAAGCGGGGCCCGATATCGCCTCCCTCCGAGCGGCCATCCAGCGCCACGTGGAGCCCGCGCGCCGCTTCCGCATGGGCGCCTGACGAGGAAGAGGCGCCCTCCTCGCCACGCTGACGCGTCGCGGGGATGCCCACTATCAGCACCGCGCGGGAGCCTGAAACGACTCGGGCCCCGCGTCCTCCCGAGGGAGGCGCACGGGGCCCGGAGGTCCACGGCGGTGAGCGCTACTGCGCGCCCATCATGAACTGGTCCACGTCGACAGTGTTCTTGTCGGGCACGGCGTCCTTCGGCTCGGTGCCCTTCTTGAAGAACATCAGCTCGGAGCCCTTCGCGCCGGGGCTCGCGATCTTGCCCGTCTTCTTGTCGATGTGGAGCCGCACCAGGTCCATCGACTGCCACGGGTAGAACTCCGACTGCGGCCGGCCCTCCAGCGCGCGCTTCATGTAGTTGAGCCAGATGGGCAACGCCGCGCGGCCACCCGTCTCGTAGCGACCGAGCGGATGCGGGTTCAAGTCGTAACCCACCCACGCCACCGTCACGAGGTCCCGCGTGTACGCCGCGAACCACGCGTCGAAGGAGTCGTTCGTCGTCCCCGTCTTGCCAGCCGCGGGCTTGCCCAGGCGCGTGGCCGGGCCACCCGTTCCCTGGAGCACCACGCCGCGAAGCAGGTGCGTGAGGATGAAGCCGACCTCCGCGCTCATCACCTGTTCACCGGGCTCGAAGAGGCGCGCGTAGCCGGCGGCCACGCGGTCCTGCAGCGGCGCCCACGCGTCGTCGAACGCGGTGTGGTCCTCCAGCGTGCGGCCAAAGCGGTCCTCCACCTTGCGCACGAAGTACGTGGGCTTCTTGCGGCCGTAGCGGTTGAACGTCGCGTAGGCGTTGGCCAGGTCCACCGGGTACACGCACGAGGAGCCGAGCGCCGCGGAGAAGTCCATGTTCATGGGCGTGGTGATGCCCAGCTTCGTGCTCCACGCCGCCATGTTCTTCACGCCCACCGCGCCGAACGTCTTCACCGCGGGGATGTTCATCGAGTTGACGAGCGCGGTGCGCAAGAGCACGTCGCCCACGAACTCCTCGCTGTAGTTCGCCGGCTTCCAGGACACCTTGTTGTCCGGGTCGTGCTCGACAATCGGCGAGTCGACGATGACGGACGCCTCCGTCCAGTTCAGCTGCTCCAGCGCCGCCGAGTACACGAAGGGCTTGAACGAGCTGCCCGGCTGACGGCACGCCTGGAAGGCGCGGTTGAACTCGTTGTCGTCGAAGTCGTACCCGCCCACCATGGCCGTGAGGTACTGGCGGTGGGGGTCCACGGAGACGAGCGCGCTCTGGGCCTCGGGCGTCTGCTCCAGCCGGAAGAGCTTCACGCCCTCCTCGGGGATGTCCTCGGCCAGCTTCTTGTCCCACTGCTCCTTGTCGTCCGTGAGGTCCTTCTTCGTCACGTGACGCACGACGACGAGGTCGCCCACGGCGATGGCCTTCTTCACCGACGAAATCATCATCGCCGGGTAGTAGCCCTCCGGGTTCACCTTGCGCGCCCAGCGCATGCCGAGCAGCGGCAGCCGCCCCGCATGCGGGCCCACCTGGATGTCCGCGCCCCTGCCGTCCGAGTCAAGCTGCGTGACGGCGGCCACATAGAGCCGGCCCTCGGTGAGGTCCTCCTTGCCCATGGACCTCTTCGCGCGGTCGATGAAGGCCTTGAGCGCCCCCGGCGTGAGCTGCTGCACCGGCCCGCGCCAGCCCTGGCGCTTGTCCACGGAGAGCAGGCCATCCATCACCGCGTCCTGCGCGGCGCGCTGGCGCTCGCTGTCCATGGTGGTGAAAATCTTGAGGCCGTCCTTGAGCAGCACGGGGTTGCCGTACCGTTCCACCACGTCCTTGCGCACCTGCTCCACGAAGTACGGGGCGAACTCGTGGAAGACGTCCTCCACGGGGAACACGTTCACCACTTCCGCGTTGGCCGTGTCGTGCTCGGCCTGCGAAATCATCCCCTCCACCAGCATGCGGCGCAGCACGTAGGCGCGGCGCTTGCGAGCGGCGTCCGGACGCAGGAAGGGTGAGTAGCGGCTGGGCGCCTGGGGAAGACCCGCGATGAGCGTCATCTCCCCGAGCGTCAAATCGCGCACGTCCTTGCGGTAGTAGTTCTCCGCCGCGCTCTGCACGCCGTAGCTGTGGTGCCCGAGGAAGACGTTGTTCAGGTAGAGGTAGAGAATCTCCTCCTTGGTGAGCGACTGCTCCAGCCGCAGGGCGAGGATGGCCTCGCGAATCTTGCGGGTGAGCGTCTTCGCCGTGGCGGACTTGTAGCCCTCCGCGGAGATGAGCACCGCCTTCGCCGTCTGCTGCGTCAGGGTGGAGCCACCCTGGATGCCGCCGGAGCGCAGGCCCAGCTTCGAGCCAATCGTCTTGAAGGCCGCGCGCGAGGTGCCCAGGATGTCCACGCCGAAGTGGTCGAAGAAGCTGGAGTCCTCGCTGGCGATGAACGCCTGCACCAGCCGCTTCGGAATCCGCTCGTAGGGGACGACCTTGCGCCGCTCGTTGTAGAACTCGCCCGCGAGCACCGCGTCGTCCGTGTAGACCTCGGTGACGATGGGCGGCCAGTACTCGTCCACCTTGGGGATGGCCGGCAGTCCGTCCGAGTACACGTAGTAGATGGCCACCAGGCCCACCGCGCCCGCCGTGGCGCCCGTGAGGGCCAGCCACCCACCCAGCTTCAGCAGCACCTTCCACCAGCGCCCGGGGGGAACCCCCTTGAGCACCAGCTTCGAGCGGCTTCGGTCAGTCGTCTTGGAGTCGGACATACGTGTATCGGAACCTCGCGGGCGTCACGGCCTCAGGGCAGCAATGCGGCCCGCTTGAGCACGTCTCGGAGCTCGGGGGGGATGGGGGCTTCCACGGCCACCTTCGCCCCGCCTTCGGGGTGGGGAAATTCGATGCGCTCGGCGTGCAGGAACAACCGCTTGAGCCCCCAGCGCGCCTGCACGTCGCGATTGAAGGCGAAGTCACCGTATTTCTTGTCCCCGACCACGGGGTGGCCAATGGAGGCCAGGTGCCTTCTTATCTGATGGGTGCGCCCGGTCTCGATGGAGCAGGACAGGAGCGCCACCTCGCCCGACTGCTTGACGACCTTCCATCGGGTGAGGGCCTCCTGCATGTTCACCCCGCGACGGGCCTTGGACTCGGCCGTCTGCTGGTGCTCCGACAGGGGCAGGTCGATGACCCCGGACTCCTTGGGCATCTTCCCCTTCACCAGGGTGATGTAGCGCTTCTTGGAGAGGCCATGGGTGAAGACCTCCGTGAAGTGCACCATCGCCGGGCGCCGCTTGGCGACCAGGATGACGCCGGAGGTCTCCCGGTCCAGGCGGTGGGCGGGTGACGCCGTGAAGTCGTTTCGGACGGCCTTGGGTCCCAGATAGGCGCGCACGTAGTCCACCAGCGTGCCGCCGGTGATGCCGCTTCCGGTATGGACGGCCATCCCGCTGGGCTTGTCCACGGCCATCAACCAGTCGTCCTCTCTCAGAATGACCAGCCGGCTGGGGTCCACCGGCGGGGGGGGACGGTCCACTTTCGGACGGTCCTCTCCCCTGAGCGTCTGCTCGTCTCCACGGATGGTGAGCACGTCTCCGTCCGCGAGCAACTGCTCGGGCTGGGCACGTTTCCCGTTCACCCGCACCTTCTTGGTGCGAATCATCTTGAACAGGTGGCTCACGGGGACAGTGGGGAGCCGTTTGCGCAGGAGCTTGTCCAGGCGCATCCCGGCGGTGTCGGTCTCGATTCGGTACTCGATCATTTGTGCTGGCGCGCGGACCAGACCATACGAATAATCCCCGGTCCATGCCGAAAGCCCCCAGTATCGAGAAGCTCCTCCAGAACGGGTCGGCCGAGTGGAACCGACTGCGCAAGGGCGGTCAGGTCCCGACCGAGCACACTGGCGCCACCTTCACGCAACTTTTCTCCGCCAACGCGGACTTGTCGGGCCTCGGGCTCGTCGGCTCCGAGTGGGAGCGGTGCGATCTGTCGAAAATCAACTTCCGGGACACGGACCTGTCGAACGCCTATTTCCACGGCGGACGGCTGCAGGACTGTGACTTCCGGGGGGCCAACCTCGAAGGGGCCACCTTCGAGAAGCTGAAGCTGCTCCGCTGTGACTTCACGGGCGCCAAGGGTCTGGACGACGTGGAGATGGACGATGTGGACATGGACCGGGTGGTCGGTCTGGACGGAGAGGAAGCGCCTCCGCCGCCTCCGCCTCCCGCCCAGGGCATCACCGCGTTCACCCGCGAACAGCGGGAGAAGGCGTTGGGCGTGCAGGCCGCGGCGCTCATGATGGGAGAGCCGGCGGAGGAGCTGCCGCCGTTCAAGCCGCAGGACCCGCCCGGCTCGCTCTTCTTCCGGGGCCTGAAGCGCCTGGCGATGCCGCCGTTGTGGGTGTTGGACGTGCCGGGCTTGAGGCCGCTGGTGCCGCAGCGGATGCCTCCGGGCAGCTCGCTGGAGACGCTCTACCGCGAGGCGGTGAAGACGCGGCTGGAGAACAAGAAGCCGTCGGCGGACCCGGGCGTGGTGGAGAAGGCGCAGAAGGCGCTGCGGATGGGTGCCAAGGACGCGGCCGTGTCGGCCATGTACCTGCGCGAAGTGGGCGTGTTGCCGCTGTTCCGCTTCTCCGCGGCGCAGGTGTTGAAGGCGGCGCTGCGCGAAGAAGTGGACGTGGATGACCTGACGGGGTCCATCGACCCTCGGACGACAGGCGCGCTGTTGGAGCTGCGGCTGACGCACGAGGTGGTGGAGCACCTGCAGGAGGCTCGGCGGCGGCTGGCGGCGACGCAGCTGTACACGTCGCTGCTGGAGGCGGGCTTCAACCCGGACAACAACTGGGATGAGGCGCTGGAGTCGAGCGAGGCGGCGCTGGAGCTGGCGCATCTGGCCACGGGCGACAACCGCGACACGCTGTTCGAGGGCTTCCAGGTCTTCTCGGCGCTGCCCGAGGAGGCGCGGTTGCGCCGGCTGGCGTATCTGGCCGAGTCGGTGTCCAACCTGGAGCTGGTCAGCCGGCTGCCGGAGGGGATGGAGCCGGCGTGGCTGCACGGGCCGGAGACGCGCGAGTGCCACGAGCGGGAGATGACCTACGTCCAGTCGCTGAAGGCCGAGGACATCCCGACGAAGGTGGCGGCGCTGGCGAAGGCGGAGCTCGGCGTTCCCGAGGGCTCGGTGCCCGAGGAGAGCGACGGGGATTTGTTCATCCACCTGCGCTGTGACGTGTGTGGCAAGGAGAAGCTCATCGTTCAGTCGCCCGACGCGGAGTGACGGCGAGTTGAACGGTGGGGCCCTCGGGGCCGCTGGAGTCCTCTTCGGGACTCGGCGGCCCCGAGGTGTTTCTGGAGTCCAGGCGCCGACGCATGGGGGCGCGCGTTGACGTCGAAGCGGGCGTGAGCCCACGCTAGGGCATGGTCGACCACGGTCAGGTGACGGCGGCACCGCTGGAGCGGAGTGCTTCGTGGGCCCTCATGGCGCAGGTGCTGCTCACGGGCGCCCTGTTCGCCGCGGTGCCGTATGCGGCGTCGATGGTGCCGTTCGAGCGCATCTACATCGACGGTCCCTACAATGCCCCGCATGAGCAGGACCCGCTGTATCCGGTCCGCACGGCGCTGATTGTCGCCGGGCTCGTGATTCCGGTCCTCGCGCTGCCCTTCGCCTTCATCGGCTGGAGGCGGAGGCAGACACATCCGGGGCCCGCGATGCTTCAGCTGAGCCTGCTACTCAGCGCCTTCGTCATCGGGTGGCGGAACTATCCCTACTATGCGCTGGGCATCTACCGGGCCTATCTCGGCGAAGCACGGGTCCACGATTTCGACCCGGTCGGACTCTATCCATTCCGCGATGCCCGCTGCCTGCCGTTCGAAGTGGGCGTTCTTCTCCTCTACCCCATCGCGGCAGTGGCGGTGCCTCGCATCGGTTATCGGCTCTTCCATGAGAAGAAGCGGATGACGCGTGCGTTCGCCATCGGCGTGCTGCTCAGCCTCGCCACGACGGTGCTCGCGTTCGCCAGCACACCGAAATACATGTTCTGGTTCATGGACTGAGCAGCCACGCTCGGAGGCCGTTCCGCGAAGGCACGCGGGGGCCTTGGGGTGAGCCTGGAAGACAGCGGCCTCGCGCCAGCCCGGATGGTCTGGAGGCGTCCCTGCGGCGAGGCGCGGCAGGTGCTCTCCCGGCGGCCCGTGGATGCGCAGCTTGGCTGAGGACACAGCAGGCCCTCGCGTCCCGACTTCCGCGTACACGACGCGAGGGCTCGTACGAGGAGGTGTGCTCATGCCAGGGGTCCATCACAGGACGGTGAAGGTGGACGGCATCGACATCTTCTATCGCGAGGCCGGTCCCGAGGATGCCCCCGTGGTGCTGCTGCCGCATGGCTATCCGTGCTCGTCGTTCCAGTTCCGGAACCTGTTGCCCGCGCTGGGGGATTCGTGGCGGTTGATTGCGCCGGACCATCCGGGCTTCGGGTACAGCGAGACTCCGGACGCGAGTCGGTTCGACTACACGTTCGACGGTTACGCGCGGTACCTGGAGCGGTTCGTGGAGACGCTGGGGCTCACGCGCTATGCGCTGTACCTGCATGACTACGGCTCGCAGTTCGGGTTCCGGCTCGCGTTGAAGGCGCCGGAGCGCGTGGCGGCGCTCGTCATCCAGAACGGTGACATCTACGAGGACGCGTTCGGGCCGAAGTACCAACCGCTTCGGGAGTACTGGGAGAATCCGACGGCGAAGGGGCGAGAGAAGCTCGCCGCGGCGGTGAGCGAGGAGGGCTTCCGGGGCGAGTTCATTGGAGAGATTCCGGAGTCTCTGGTCGACCGCGTGAGCCCGGACCTGTGGACGCTGTCCTGGCTGCTGGTGCAGCGGGAGCGGCGCAAGGAACACTGGGTCCAACTGCTCGCGGATCAGCGCACGACGCTGGCGTGGATGCCGAGGTTCCAGGCGTACCTGCGTGAGTTCCATCCGCCGACGTTGATTGTGTGGGGGCCGCACGACGGGTACATGCCCGAGGAGTCAGCGCGGGCGTACTTGCGAGACTTGCCAGATGCGGAGCTGCACCTGCTCGACGCGGGACACTGGGCGCTGGAGACGCACCTGGATGAAATCGCGTTCCTCATGCGGCGCTTTCTTCAGCGTGTGCATGCGTCGCGGGCGGAGGACGCGGCCTACGTCACATGATGCGTCGGCGGGCTTCGCTGACCTGGTGGGCCCAGGTGCGGGCGTCGTGGCCAGCCTGGGGGAAGTCGAAGCGGCCTTCCTCGATGAGCTGGACGAGGCGGTCGTCACGCGCGACCAGGTGCGGAACCTTCCAGGGAAAGCCGAGCGCCGCCGAACCCCGCTCCGCGTAGTCCTCGTGGGCGACGAGCGCTTCCAGATAGCGCGCGTACAGGTCGAAGAAGCGGTCCACATTCGAGGCGAGCGGCATCACGACCGGCCCGTCGAGCTCGTAGGTGTCCACTTCAACGACGGGCTGACATCCTTGCGCATCCGCCAGGCCAGGGACCGTGGCGAAGTAGTAGGCAAGATTGGCTTCCCCGCCGAAGACGCAGACCGTCAAGCCCAGGCTCTTCTGCCAACTCTCGCGCCACCAGTGGTTCTTCTCCTCGAGCTGGTTCTCGTCGTCATTGACGCGGAGGAGATAAGCGTTATCCGCGAACCTCGCGCTGCCCGACCTCGAATAGAAGGCCGCCAACATCGGGTCCAGAAGGTGCCCACCCACGCTCTGCCCTGCCTTGAGAGGACGCTGGGCGGCAGAGGTCAGGCGCATCTCAATGGACTCCCGCTCGCACACGGAGAGCAATCGGTCGAACCCAGGCAGTGGCAGATGCTCCATCGTCGAACTCCGCTCAGTTCACCTTCGGGAAACGTGCCCTCAACGCCTCAAGCGCGGCCTGCTCGGCCCGCTCGATGAAAGCCTGCTCACCCCGTGGAACTTCGACACGGTGGTACCAGGACTCGAAATGCGAGTCGATGATTCGCGTCGCGGCATCAACCTCGTCACGCGTCGCGGTTCGCTGGGCAGTCCGAAATTTCGTCCAGACACGACTCACTCGCTCGTGAATGAAGTCCTGGACCACGGCGAGCCTGCTCGAAGCATTGACGTCCTGCTCGGGGAACAGGTGTGCATATTCCAGGGGACGTCGATGGTGGACCGGGTACCGCTCCGGAAATGCGTCCATGGTGCGGGCCAGGTCCGAATGGACATTCTTGTAAGCGGCTCGCGCGGCCTTCCGCAGCCCATGCTTCTCCCCAAAATCGAGCGGCGTTGACGCCAATTTCTCGATGCGAGCCATGAGCGCACGCAACTCGCTCCGTTCGCTGGTGGTGAGCGCTCGCTCTCCTTCGAGCTGAACCTTCGCCCACAGACGCTCGAAGGCACGGCCCTCGCTCTGGGACACACGGGACAGCATGGTCCGCAACCAGCCGCTCGCAGCCTCTTTGCCCTGACCCAGCGCCTTCCGAACGATGCCACCACCTCGAACCGCGAGGAAGCCCGCGCCCCTGATGGCGACAGCGCCCACGTACCAGAGCGCCAGCTCCTGCGCGCCGCGCTGAGCCAGCCAAGTGAAGCCCTCCACGACACCTTCGCGCCAGCGCCGCACGATGTCCTCGTGCATCGCGCGGTACTCAGCGGCGACCTCCGGTTCGAGCCCCGCCGGCGTCTCGAAACCGACGACTCGCACGGACTCCACCCAACCGTCACCTTCACCCCGACCGTGGGTCAGCCGGATTCCGAACCGAACCGTGCGCGGCCCCATGCCGTCCTGGAAGGCGCGTGTGAGCCGAACCACCTCACGACCGACTCGTGACGCCGGGGCCAGTGGAGAACCACCTGCTCCGCTCCGAACCACCTGGAAACGGTGCAGTTCCCACCCGACCACGCGGCCGTCGTCCAGCACTGCGTCTGCCTCCAGCCAGGCCTCGCCCCCGTTGGGAACACCTACCCCAGCCAGGAGACGTGCCAGCCCCGATGGAACCTCGTCGGGCCCAGTGCCATCAGCCCACTGCACCGGAAGCGTCCTGGCCTCGAGTGGGCGCTCCGCGTGGCGATAGAACGCATAGTCCACCGACCACGTCGTCTCGTCCCGGCGCAGCGACAACACCACCTGCCCCGTACGCTCCAGTCCATAGCCAGAGAGCACCTCTCTCAGCGCGTCCCGAGTATCCGCCGCTCCTGCCAGACCTCCTCGATGGCCCACGCGCTCATGCGAGTCGTAGCCAGTCCAGGTGAGCGCACCTCGCTCCGACCAGAACGTCAGTGTCAGGCGAGCCCCTGCCGAGTCGATATCGCGAGCAATCGCGCCTACCTGCTCGACGACCCGGGCGACCTCTGCCTCGGCGGCCCGCTGCATCTCGGACTCGTTCTGCGCCGGAACCGCTCCACGACCCAGCCAGACATTGCCACCCGAACCTTCGGGGGTCGTCGCGCAGCCCGACACCGCGAGCAGGATGGACAGCATCATCAACCAGCCCATCGGGTCAGCCGAAACACCGAGCCGTCCAGCCCCTCTGACAGGACTCTCGTTGGTACGCTCACCATCTCCACGACACCGCATGACAGGCAGCCGCATTCAGTCGCCCTCGGCATGACCTCTAGGGAACTTCATGGCCTCCATCTTCGACATGCTTCGACTCGTCGAAAAATCCCCCGAGATTTACCTCACCTATCTCGAAGAGGAGCGTGGCCTGCAGCTCCGCAGCCTCATGGTCCTCATCACCGGATATACAGAGGCAGTCAGGGCCCATGGCATCAAAGAGCCGTTCATCGACTTCAATGGCGAGTTCGCCCGATATCTTCGAACTCGATTCGGATGGAGCACATCGGGCGGAGCCATCGGGGCCATCATCGGGGAAAGCCCCACTGCGGACGCAGCCTGGGAACGGTTCTGGCCCCTCCTCTGGGAATTTGAAAAGTCCCTGAACCTTCCCGCTGACTAGGGCAGCACGTACGTCACCGGCTTCGGCAACATCACGCGGACGTCATCTCCCGCGCGGATGACACCGGGCCGGTCCACCCAGGCCACCAGGCCCCGGCGCTCCCACGCGGACTTCACGAAGCGACTCGCCAGCTTCACCCGGTCCGGATGGTGCTCCTCGATGACCTTCCCCGGTCCGATGCACGGCTCGTTCTCCCCTTCCACCGCGAGCACCGCGTCGTCGGGAAAGAACAGCCGCGTCCCTGGCGGCACGTGCGTCAGCCTTGGCACTCCCGTCAATTCCAGGTTCGCACCCAGCCACGACGCGAGCACCTTCGGCACTCCGAGCGTCTCCGCCACCAACGCCAGCTCCTCCGTCGACACCAGCGAGAGCTGCCGCGTGTTCCGGATGGGCGTCCCCTTCGGGTACCACGGCGTGCGCACGTCCGCAGGCCTCGTGTGCCCCGCGTGCCGGTCCCCTTCGATTCCCTCGAACGTCACCCGCACCTCGGACAACTCCCGAGTCACGAAGGTCTTCTTCTCGGTGCACACCAGGACGCGGACCGCACGGCCCACGAGCTGCGGAGAACGGGAAGGCATGGCCCCGTTCTACTCCAGTCCACGCCCTCGCCGCCTCACAGCAGCGACAGTTGCTGCGGCTTGCCTCCCAGCGGCCGGGCATCCACGCCCGCGTCCCGCAGCGCCTGCGCCAGCTCCTCCGCGAAGCCGTGACACGTAATCACCTCGCTCGCCCCCGTCGCCTTCACGTAGGCCATCAGCGATGGGAAGTCCGCGTGGTCCGACACCGGAAACGCCACGTCCGCGCCGTACCGCCGCGCCGCGCCCGGGTCCATCGCCCATCCCGTCAGCACCGCCGTGCCTCGTGGCCACAGATGCGCCAGCGCTCCGCCCCGCGCCTGATGCGGCGGGAAGAACAGCACCTCGCCCGGCTCCACCTTCCCGTGGAAGCACCGCAGGTTTTCAATCGGCACGCCCAGCTCCGCGTAGAGCTGCGCCACCTCGAAAATCGACGAGTGCGCCACCAGCGGGAAGCCCTTGCCCGCCAGAAACTTCATCGCCTCCTGGCTCTTGCCCAGCGGATAGCCCAGCACCACCGGCACCGCGTCCCGCTCGAGCTGCCGCCGAATCCACGCCTCCACCTGCCCCCACACCTCGTCGCGCGGCGGGAAGCGGTAGCGCGGATGACCGAAGGTCGACTCGATGACGAGCGTGTCGCACTCCGCCACCTCCGTCGCCTCCGCCGTCAGCGACGGCACCACGTTCAAATCCCCCGTGTAGACGATGCGCCGCCCATCCGCGCGGATGACTCGAAGCTGCGCGCTGCCCAGGATGTGCCCCGCCGGCAACAGCTCCAGCACCAACGGCCCCAACTCGAACGGACGGCGATACGGCGCGGCCAGCGGCGCACTCACCGGCCCCAGCCGATGCTCCATGAAGCGCAGCGTCGCCGTCGTGGCGATGGTGCGCTCATGCCTGGCGATGTGGTCCGAATGTCCGTGGCTCACGAAGCTCAGCGGCGACTTGCGCTTCGCATCCAGGGACAGGAGGGTGCCCGTCAGGTGCAACCCGTTTCGACGCAGCTCCACGCTCATGAGAAGGGCCCCGGATATAGCGCGTCCACCCACCCGTGGGCCGCTTCTCTCGCGACCTCCGCCTGTCCGCCCGGGGAGCAGCCCCCGGTGTCAGCCCGTCCCCTGCACTCCCCGTCGCCTTGACTTCCACCACGTCCAGGCCGGCGACCCCAGCTCCGCCACCAGCACCCCCGTCAGGATGAGCCCACCGCCCATCGCCTCCGGCGCGCCCAGCACCTCGTAGCCCAACACCACCGAGTACATCGACGCGAACACCGGCTCCAACGCGTAGATGACCGCCGCGCGCACCGCCGACGTCCGTGCCTGCGCCCACGTCTGGATGCTGATGGCCAGCGCGCTCGGCAACAGCCCGCACACCAGCACCGCCGTCACCAGCGACGGATTCCACTCCACCTTGCGCGTCACGAAGGGCAGGCACGCCGCCGATAACAGCGCCACGCCCCACAACTGGACCGCCACCATCCCCAGCACGCCCTCCTTCGACGCGTAGCGCTCCGTGAGGGTGATGTGCCCCGCGTACGCCACCGCACAACCCAACGACAGCAGCTCTCCCACGCTCAGCCAGCCGCCCCCCTCGCCCGGCGCGGGCCGCGTGAGCAGGTAGAGCCCCACCGCCGACAACGCCACGCCCATCAGCGCCGCGGGCTTCGGCATCCGCCGGAACACCAACAGCGACAACAGCGGGACGAACAGCACCGCCATCCCGGTGATGAACGCCGAACGCGACGGCGTGGTGAGCGTCAGCCCCCACGTCTGGAGCGCGAAGCCCAGGAACAGGAAGGTGGCCAGCACCGAGCCATGGCGCAGGTTCGTCGGGGAGAACACCTGTCGCCCCGCCAACGCGCTCAGCACCAGCGCGCCCACCCCGAAGCGAAGCGCGAGGAAGGTGAAAGGGTCCGCGAAGCTCAGGGCGTCCTTCACCACCACGAAGGTGACGCCCCAGATGAGGGTGATGAAGAGCAGCGCGCCGTCCGCCTGGAGGCCCTTGAGTCGCTCCAGGCGTGTTGGCCCGCGCCCCATGCTGTCGGGAGTGGAGATGCTCACGGAAGTCCTCACGACGCGAAGGCGCGGCGCGGGTGCTTTTGACTCACCGCGAGCCCTCACGCAACCCCGGCGACTTCAGCGCCCGGAGTCCCGCTCCAGGACCACCAATCGCTTGGAGCGCCCCGCGGCGTCCCAGGCCTCGTTCGTCCGCCGGGTCAGTGCGTCCGATGACCGACGAAAGCCCACCCTCTCGAACGTTCGCAGCGACGCGGCGTTGTCTTCGTCCACATCCGCCTGGACGCTCGGCTCCCCTTGTCGGTGTGCCTCCACCAGCAGACAGGCCAACAGCTGCGTGGCCACGCCCATCCGCCGGGCCTGAGGCGCCACCACCAGCGAACGCACCCAGACGCCCTCCAGCGGCAACCCCTCCTGCCGATACGAGTCCACCCAGGCGAAGCCGTGAAGCCTCCCCTTCGCGTCCAGCGCACCCGCCGCCGCGCCACGGCGTTCGGAGTCCTCCAGCCCCCAACGCTCGCGAAGCTGCCGGCGCAGGAAGCTGGCGGACACCACCAGTCGCTCGCTCGCGAAGAGGAGCAGGGCGTCCTGGTCCTCCGCCCGCAGCAGTCGGACCGCCAGCGGCCCCACCAGGTGGCGCCGCAGCGGTTTCGACCAGCCGGAGAAGAAGAAGTCCCTCACACCCCGATAGACTAGCCGTGTCTCGGGCCTCGCCCACGCGGTCGCCAGGGTCCGCTGGGCCACCCAGAGCGCCGGACGGAAGGGCCTGGGCAACGGCACCCGCCACCGGCCGCGCCGCAGCGCCACCACCCGGCCGAGCACTTCCCCACCCGAGCGCTCCTCCGCGCCCAGCAGCGTGGCCGTCCGCCACGGACGGGTGGACACCACCACCCGCGCCGTCAGCATCCGCGCCTGACGCACCAGCACCACGTCCCCGCGCGACGTCGCGCCAGGCCCACAGCGCAGCACCCTCACCGCGTCACCGACGCGCAGCAGGGGATACAGGTCCTGGCTTACACCTCGCACCCAGAGCTTCTGGCCCGGAGGCAGCGCCTCCAGCACGTCCAGCAGCACCTCGGTGGACGGCGTCTTCCGCGGCGGCACGCGCCACCTCCAGGGAAGTCCGGCCCCACACGAGCCTTCCCCTGTCGCTCGTCCGCCAGAATCTAGCCGCTCCCCTCTCCCACACCAACCGACGCGAGGCGCCTGGAACCCGGGGCCCTATCCCGCGCGCTCCGGGCTCGCTAAGAGAGGAGCGCCGCCCCGCCGGGAGGTGGCTCAAGGAGGAGTGAGGTCATGGACGCGACGCCCGAGGGCTCGCTGGTGCCACAGCAGGGGTGGTGGAGCCGCAACTGGAAGTGGTTCGTGCCGGTGGGCTGCCTGGGCGTGCTGGCCTCGTGCGGCTGCCTGGGCTTCGCGCTCGTGGGGCTCGGCTACTCGTCGTTGAAGAACATGGACGCCTTCACGGAGGCGGTGGCCATTGCCCGCTCCGACGCGGAGGTGCGCACCGCGCTGGGCTCGCCCATCGACAACGGACTGCCCAAACAGACGTCGGTGCGGACCGTCAACGGCGTGACGCACGCGCGGCTGGCCATTCCCCTCGACGGGCCCCAGGCCGACGGCATGCTGCACGTCGACGCCAAGAAGCAGGGCGAGGGCGAGTGGCGGTACGACACCCTCGCGGTGGAGCTGGAGGACGGCACGCGCATCGACCTGCGCGACGACGCACCCCAAGCGCCCGACGCGTTCCCCGAGGACGAAGGCGCGGAAGAGGCGCCCCTGCCACCTCCAACGGAGCCACCCGGTGGGGACGAAGACGCCCCGGAGCGCGGACGCGACAGCGACATCGAGCTGTAGGCGCGAACACCAGAAACGACGAAGGGGCGGCGCGGGGACACTGCCCCACGTCGCCCCTCGTCTTGAGCCCTCGGCGGGCCGGAGTGCTACTTCAGCTTGTGCAGCTCCGTGCGCAGCTCGGGGAGGACCTTGAAGAGGTCCGCGACGATGCCGTAGTCGGCCACCTGGAAGATGGGAGCCTCGGCGTCCTTGTTGATGGCGACGATGGTCTTCGAGCTCTTCATGCCCGCCAGGTGCTGGATGGCGCCGCTGATGCCCGCGGCGATGTACAGCGACGGAGCGACCACCTTGCCCGTCTGGCCGACCTGCAGGTCGTTGGGAACCCAACCCGCGTCACACACCGCGCGGGACGCGCCCACCGCGGCGCCCAGTTCGTCCGCCAGCGCTTCAATCTCCTTGAAGTCGCCCTTGGTGCCACGGCCACCGGAGATGACGACGCGCGCCTCGGTCAGCTCCGGGCGAGCGCTCTTCACTTCCTTGAACTCGACGAACTTCGTCTTCGACGCTTCGACCTTCGGCGCGAAGGCCTTCACCTCGGCGGCGCCCTCGCCCGTACCGGCGGCGGCGAACTCCGTGGCGCGCACGGTGAACACCTTCACCGGCGTGGTGAGCTTCACCTCGGCGAACACGTTGCCGGCCCACATGGGACGGTTGAAGGTGATATCCGCGCCCGAGCCGTTCAGGCCGGTGATGTCCGTGGCCATGGCGGCCTTCAGACGCGCGGCGAGGCGGGGCAGCAGGTCCTTACCCTGGGCGGTGGACGCCATGCCCACGTAGTCCGCCTTCAGCTCGGTGGCGAGCGTGGCGAGAACGGGGGCGTAGGTCTCCGCGAGGTAGTGCTCCAGCTCCGCGGCGGCGCCCACATGGACGGCCTTGGCGCCGGTGCCCTTGAGTTCGTCGGCGACCTTCGCGGGGTCCTTGCCGATGAGGGCGATGTGCAGCTCCGCGCCGGCCTTGTCGGCCAGCTGCTTGCCCGCGGTGATGGCGTTGAGAGAGGCCTTGCGAAGGTGCCCGTCCGGCTGCTGCTCGGCGACGATGAGAACGATTGGCATGGGAGTGTCTCCGTATCTTCCGAGAGGGTTAGACGACCTTCGCCTCGTTGCGCAGCTTGTCCACCAGCGTGGCCACGTCCGGCACCTTGATGCCGGCCTTGCGCGCGGGCGGGGACGAAAGCTTCACGATCTGGATCTTCGGGGCGACATCCACGCCCAGCTTCTCCGGCGTCAGCTCCTCGATGGGCTTGCTCTTCGCCTTCATGATGCCCGGGAGGCTGGCGTAGCGCGGCGTGTTGAGGCGCAGGTCCGTCGTCACGACGGCGGGCAGCTGGCACTCCAGCGTCGCAAGCCCGTTGTCGACCTCGCGAATCACTCGCACGGCCTTGCCGTCCGCGGTCAGCGTCACGGCGGGGACCTTGTTCTTCTCCTGCTCGCTCTCCATCGACTCCACCTTGGAGGCGAACGTGGCCTGACCCCAGCCCAGGAACTCGGCCAGGTACTGGCCCACCTGGTTCTGGTCGTCGTCGATGGACTGCTTGCCCAGGATGACGAGGTCCGGCTTCTCCTTCTCCGTCACCTTCTGGAGCAGGGCGGCGATGCCGAACTGGTCCAACGGACCGGTGTGGTTCACCCACACGGCGCGGTGAGCACCCATGGCCAGGGCGTGCCGGAGCTGCTCCTGCACTTCCTTGCCACCGATGGACACCACCACCACTTCACCCTGGTGCTTGGCGACGAGCCGGAGACCTTCCTCCACGCCAATCTCGTCGAAGGGGTTGATCTTGTACTTGAGCCCCTCCTGCACGATGCCCGAGCCGTCGGGCTTCACCTTGATTTTGGACTCGGGGTCTTCCACGCGCTTGGCGGTGACGAGGATCTTCACGGCTGGGCTTCTCCTTGCGGGAGGCGTTTATGAAGGCTGGAAAACAGTCCGTGCGGTCCGCATTGACGCGACGCGCGAACGGTCTGGGTTAATAGGCATCCGGGTGTCACGGCGGCAATGGGAAACGGCCGCCGGACACAGTTCTGCTTTTCTACCTGAACAGTTCCTTCGCGATGACGAGCCGCTGGACCTGACTGGTGCCCTCGTAGACCTGGATGAGCTTGGCGTCTCTCATCAGCTTCTCGACGGGGTACTCCTTGATGTAGCCGTAGCCGCCGTAGACCTGGACCGCGTCGGTGGCGACCTTCATGGCCATGTCCGCGGCGAAGGACTTGGCATAGCTGGACTGCAGGGTGTTGCGCTGACCCTGGTCCAACAGCCACGCGCTCTCGTAGGTGAGCATGCGGGCCGCGTGGGTGTTCATGGCCATGTCGGCGATCATGAACTGGATGGCCTGGTGCTCGATGATGGGCTTGCCGAACGTCTTGCGCTGCGAGGCGTACTCCATGGAGTGCTCGAGCGCGGCGCGGGCGATGCCCACGGAGAACATGGCGGTGAGCGGGCGGCTGTTGTCCAGGGTCGCCATGGCGATGGCGAAGCCCTGGCCCTCTTCACCGATGCGGTTCTTCACCGGGACGCGCACGTCCTCGAACGTCAGCGACACGGTGTCGCTGGCGCGCTGGCCCATCTTGTTCTCGTGCTTGCTGACGGTCAGCCCCGCGGGGCGACCTTCCACGACGAAGCAGGTGATGCCCTTGTGCTTCTTCGTCTTGTCCAGCGTGGCGAACACCGTGTACTGCTCGGCGTGGCCACCGTTGGTGATGAAGCACTTGGCGCCGTTGATGACGTACTCGTCACCCTCGCGGCGCGCCGTCGTCTGCATGTTGGCGACGTCGCTGCCGGCCTCCGGCTCGGTGAGACAGAAGGAGGAGAACTTCAGCCGCTCGGCGAAGTGGCTCAAGAGGCGCTTCTTCTGGTCCTCGGAGCCGTGGAGGATGATGGGGAGGTTGGCCAGGTCGTTGGCGATGATGGACGTGGCCACGCCCGCACAGCCCCAGCTCAGCTCCTCCGCGACAATCGTCTGGTCCAGGTGCGACAGGCCCACGCCGCCGTACTCCGCGGGGGCAGCCATGTTGAGCAGGCCCAGCTCGAAGGCCGTGGCGAGAAGGTCCCGGGGGAAGGTGGCCGTCTCGTCGTAGTGCGCCGCCTTGGGGCGAACCACCTCGCGGGCATACTTGCGCGCCGCCTGCTGGAGCGCGCGCTGGTCCTCGGTGAGCTGGAATTCCATGAGATTCCTCGGGGTGCGTCGACGTGTTGATTCGGAAGTCAACGAATACATGCCGCGCCGCGAAATCTCCAGCCCAACCCGCCTGGGAAAGTGGAGCCCAGGGGGGCGGGCGACACCCCGGGGGCCACGAAGGCCCTCCGGGGACCCAGGGTGCGTCTACTTCTTCGCCTTGGGGACCTTTTCCCAATCCGCGAGGAACTTCTTGATGCCCGCGTCGGTGAGCGGGTGGTTCGCCAGTTGGGTGATGACGCTGTAGGGCAGCGTGGCGACATGAGCGCCCATGCGGGCGGACTGGAGCACGTGCACGGGGTTGCGCACGCTGGCGACCAGCACCTGCGTGTCGAAATCGTAGTTCTGGTAGATCTCCAGGATGTTGGAGATGAGCTCCATGCCGTCCTGGGAGATGTCGTCCAGCCGTCCGACGAAGGGCGACACGTAGGTGGCGCCGGCCTTGGCGCACAGCAGGGCCTGGTTGGCGGAGAAGATGAGGGTGACGTTGGTGCGGATGCCCTCGGCGGTCAGCGCCTTGACGGCCTTCACGCCCTCGACGCCCATGGGAATCTTCACGACGACGTTGTCGTGAATCTTCGCCAGCACGCGGCCCTCGGCGATGAGCCCGTCGGCGTCCAGGGACACGGCCTCCGCGCTGATGGGGCCGTCGACGATGGAGCAGATCTCCCGGATGGTCTCTTCCAGTCCGCGGCCGACCTTGGCCAGCAGGGACGGGTTCGTGGTGACGCCGTCCACGCAGCCCATGGCGTGGGCCTTGCGGATTTCCTCGACGTCCGCGCTGTCGATGAAGAACTTCATCTCGTCACTCTCCTGGGTGGCCCGGTGAAGGGCTGGAAAAGGAATCGGCCTGGGGGGCCGGGCGAGCAGGCGCGTAACCGATGCCCCCCCACGCGTCAAGGGTGGCCACGGTGGTGTCCGGCAGGTACAAGGCGAAGCCGACGCCATGGCCCGCTCCCCTCGCTCCGCCGTCAAGAAGCCCCGTCTGCGCGCCCTCCCCGGCCGCTCCACGCCAGCCCCTTCGTCCGAGCCCGAGCCGGACGACGAGGCGCTGCTCGCATGCGCACGCGATGTGCTGGAGGCGGAGGCGAACGCCATCCTTGGCGTGACGACGCGGCTGGGCGCGCCCTTCCTCAAGGCCGTGCGGCTGGTGCGCGCGTGCGCGGGCCAGGTGATTGTCACGGGCATGGGCAAGGCGGGCCACATCGGCCAGAAGCTCTCCGCCACGCTGGCCTCCACCGGCATCCGCTCCGTCTTCCTGCACCCCGCGGAGGCCGTGCATGGGGACCTGGGCCGCGTGGCGCGCGGAGACGTCATCCTCGCCCTGTCCAACAGCGGCTCCACCGAGGAACTGCTGCGCCTGATGCCCGCTTTCAAGCGTATGGCCACGCCGGTCATCGCGCTGACGGGGGATGCTCAGAGTCCGCTGGCGAAGGGCTCGGACGTGGTGCTGGACATCGGCCGCATCGCGGAGGCGTGCCCCATGGGCATGGTGCCCACCGCGTCCACCGCCGCGCTGCACGCCTTGGGCGACGCACTCACCATGGCGGTGATGCGCTCGCGCCCTTTCGGCACGGATGACTACGCGCTCCTGCATCCCGGTGGGAAGCTGGGCCGCTCCGTGCAGCGCGTCTTCGAGCTGATGCGCACCGGCCCGGCCAACCCGCTGGTGCGCGACATCGCCCCGCTGTCGGAGGTCGTCGGGGTGATGACGAAGACGCCGGGACGTCCGGGAGCCGCGTGCGTGGTGGACCGAAGGGGACGGCTGGTGGGCATTTTCACGGACGGCGACTTGCGCCGCCGCGTGGAGCAGGGCCTCACCGACTTCGCCATCCCCGTGCGCGACATCATGGGGAAGCAGCCGCGGTGCGTGACGCCGGACACCCTGGTCATCGCCGCCACCGCGCAGATGCGCGAGCTGCGCGTGGACCAACTCCCCGTGGTCGACGTCGAGGGCCGCGCCGTGGGCCTGCTCGACGTACAGGACCTGCTCGCCGCGAAGTTCGTCTGAGCACTCGGGCGGCGCGTGGCTGCTTCCGGGTGGCTCACTCCGACGGAGGCTCCCGCGCGCCGGACTCGACGTCGTGCCACGGAGCAGACGAGCGACTCGGAGCATCGGGCGGCGGCTTCCCAGTGGCTCACTCCGACGGAGGCTCCCAGCGCGCCGGACTCGATGGCGTGCCACGGAGCAGACGGGGGACTCTGAGCATCGGGCGTCGCGTGACGCCCGTGCTCGATTTGGCACCTACTGAGTGAGCTTCGCCTGGAGCCCCGCCTTGTTGGCGTAGTCCGGCGCGTCCGTGGCCAGCTTCTCCCACAGGGCCTTGGCGCCCTTGTCGTCGCCCTTGGCCTTGAGGGTGTCGCCCAGCTTCTCCACCGACGCCGGGTCCGTCTGCACCGCCACGCCCCACACGCGTGCGGCCATGGGACGTCCCAGGCCCGTCAGCGCCCAGGCCATGCCCGCCTTCGCGCGGCCATTCTCCGGCTGGAAGGGCACCACGCGCGTGTAGTTGCCGAGCGCTTCCTGGAAGCGCCCCTTCGACAGGTGCTCCTCGCCCTCGTCCACCAGCTTCGCCAGGCCCTGCTCCAGCTCCGGCGTGCGCTCGGTGTTCTGCACCGCGTCCACCATCTCCCGCGTCAGCGGGCGCGGCGCGTCCGGCCCCTGCGCCGCCGGAGCCTGCGCCAACCGGATGCGACGGTCCTCGGCACGCGACGCGAGCAGCTTCGCCCGGCCCCCCGCCTTCACCGTCTCATCCACCAGCGTCACCAGCCGCTTCGCCGCCGCCGCGCGGGATGAGGCCGGATTCATCGCCTGCACCGCCTCGAAGCCCTCGCGCGCCTGCTTCAGCGCCGTCAGGTCCTCGCCCTTCGTCTCGAACAACACCGCCGAGCGACCGTAGAGCGCCTCCTCGTGCCGGGGCTCCACCTCCAGCACCGCGCCGTACGCCACCAGCGCGCCCGCCGCGTTTCCCGACAGGAAGAGCGCATTGGCGCGCATCACGCCCGTCTCCAGCACGGGCTCCAACGCCGCGCGAGCACACGCCGCCGCACCCGCCACGTCGCCCTTCTTCGCGCGCTCCTGCGCCACCGCACCCATCGCCTCCAGCGCCTGCCCGGGCGTGAAGCCACAGCCCGCCGCCTCCGCCGTGGCCAGCGCCGCCTTGCCCAGCTTCTTGCGCTGCGCGAGGAACACGTCGCGCACCGGCTTCGCGCGCTCGTCCGCCTGGAGCAGGTACGTGCCCGCCTCCGCGTTGCGGCCGTTCAGGTAGTACAGGCGCCCCAGCGACGCCGCGATTTCAAAGGTCTTCTCCCGCCCCTGCAGCCCCTCCGTCGAGTCGAGCTGTCGCAGCAGGTCCTCCGCGGACGGCGGCGCCTTGCCGGTGCCGGACAACGGAGGATGACCCGAGGGCAGCTCCCCCGAGGGCGCCGCGGTGGGCGACGCGCCACCTTCCACGGCCGGATGGCCTTCGGGAAGCGCTCCTCCCGAGGGAGCGGACGGCTTCGCGGGCGACACCTGGGTCCCCGGAGGGACGGGCGGGTGACCAGGGGGCAACGGGGAAGGCTCGGCGGCGAGCAGCGCCGCGGTGGCCAGGGCCAGGGAAAGGTTCATGTCTCGTTGCTCGGCAGGCTCGCTTCGGGCCACGCGGTGGCCTCACTCCTGCGGACATCCTGCGGGGCGAGTTTCCCGAGGAGCTCCTTCACCGTCATTCCCAGCACGGGGTGCTGCAAGGCAGGCGACAGCTCCGCCAACGGCTCCAGGGCGAAGCGACGCTTGTGCAATTCCAGATGGGGGACCTGAAGGTGCGGGTCGGCCACCACCTGGCCCTCGCAGAAGAGGATGTCCAGGTCGATGGTGCGCGGGCCCCAACGCTGCTCGCGCCGCCGCCCCAGGTCCTTTTCAATCTGCTGAAGGATGACCAGCAGTCGCTGCGGCGACAAATCGCAGTCCAACGCCACCACGGCGTTCAGATAGCGCGGCTGCGGCGGCCCCACCGGGGCGCTGTCGAAGAGTGAGGAACAACGAAGCACGGCCACCGCATCGATGCGGGACAGCGCGGTGAGAGCGGCGACGAGGTGGGATTCGCGGTCCCCCTCGTTCGAGCCCAACCCGACATAGATGATGGTGCTCACGGCTCCATCTCAACTGGATTGAGCAGCGTCCCGATTCCCTCGATTTCGACCTCGACCGAGTCGCCGGCCGACAGCTTCCCTACCCCCGACGGCGTGCCGGTGCTGATGAGGTCCCCCGGCAGCAGCGTCATGATGTGGGAGATGAACGCCACCAGGCGAGCGGGGCTGAACACCATGTCCGACGTGCGGCTGTCCTGGCGCACCTGCCCGTTCACCCGGCAGGAAATCTGGAGGTCCGACGGGGACAGCCCCGTCACCGCCCACGGGCCCGCGCACGCGAAGGTGTCGTAGCCCTTGGCGCGGGTGTGCTGCGTCTCACGCTTCTGGATGTCGCGCGCGGTGACGTCGTTGAAGCACGTCAGGCCCCAGATGGCGCGCGCGGCCGTCGTCTCGTCCGCGTTCTTCAGCCGCTCGCCGATGACGAGCGCCAGCTCCGCCTCGTAGTGCACTTCCTGGCTCGCCTTGGGGATGCGGATGGGCGAGCCCGGGCCGTTGAGCGCGGTGGAGGGCTTGGTGAAGATGAGCGGCTCGGTGGGGACGGGCTTGCCCATCTCCTCCGCGTGCTTGCGGTAGTTCTGACCGATGCAGACGACCTTCGACGCGTCCGAGGGAACCAGCAGCGTCACCGCCGACAGCGAACGGCGGATGCCCGTGTCCTTGACCCCGCCCACCCAGGGGGCCGAGGAGAGCACCACCACCTCGGAGCCCTCGACGCGGCCATGGTTCGCACGGCCTTCGTGGAGGAAGCGGCAGTAGCGGGCGGTCGTCATGAAGTCCTCTGGAAGCCGAGTACGTCGGCCATGTCATACAGCCCCGGAGGGCGGCCCACCACCCAGCGCGCCGCGCGCAGCGCTCCCAGGCCGAACTGGTCTCGGCTGGTGGCCCGATGCGTCAGCTCGATGCGCTCGCCCTCACCGAAGAAGTACACGGTGTGCTCGCCCACCACATCCCCGCCCCGCAACGTCTGCACGCCAATCTCGCTGGGGGGCCGAGCCCCAATCTGTCCGTGACGGGCGAACGCCAGGTCGTCCTGCGTGCGCCCCAGCGCGGAGGCGAGCACTTCCGCCAGCCGCAGCGCGGTGCCGCTGGGCGCGTCCTTCTTCATCCGGTGGTGCGCCTCCAGGACCTCCACGTCGAAGCCAGGTCCCAGCACCCGCGCCAGCTCCGCGGCCACGCGGATGACCACGTTGACGCCCACGGACATGTTCGGCGCCGCGACGATGGGAATCGCCTTCGCGCTCTCCACCAAGAGCGCCGTGGCCTCCGGCGAGAAGCCCGTGGAGCCGCACACGAAGGCCACGCCGCGCGCCGCGCACATCTTCGCGTGGGCCACGCTCACCTCGGCGCTGGTGAAGTCGATGACGACGTCCGCCGTCGCCGTGTCGAGCGCGCGGGCCAGGTCATCCACCACCTGAACCTCCAGCGCGCCCAGCCGGGCGGCCAGGCCCGCGTCCAGGCCCACCGCGGCGCTGCCCGGCCGCTCCGTGGCGCCCACCACCTGGAGGTCCTCCGCGTCACGCGTCAGACGCAGCAACGTGCTGCCCATGCGACCGGTGATGCCGGTGATGACGGTGCGAATCATGTGGCCGCGCTCCTCGGTGTCGTGTCGTGGCGCTCAGTGCTTCAGCAGGCCCAGCAGTCGCAGCTCGTCGCCGAGCTTCTCCGCGTTGGGCGCGGTCATCGGCACCAGCGGCAGGCGGACTTCCGGCCCGAAGAGGCCCAACAGGTGCAACCCCCACTTCACGGGGATGGGGCTGGACTCCACGAAGAGCAGCCGGTGCAGGTTGTTCATCTTCACCTGCAGCTCACGCGCCTTGGCGAAGTCACCCGCGCGACCCGCGGCCACCAGGTCCGCCATCAGCCGGGGCGCGACGTTGGAGGACACGGAGATGACGCCCTTGCCACCGCACGCGATGAAGGGCAGCACGGTGAAGTCGTCGCCGGACAGGAGCGTCAGCCGGTCTCCGCACTTCTCCAGGATGTCCACCGCCCGGGCCATGTTGCCGGTGGCCTCCTTGATGGCGACCACTTCCGGGAAGTCGCACAGCCGCTGCACCGTCTCCGGCAGCAGGTCCACGCCCGTGCGGCCCGGGACGTTGTAGGCGACAATCGGGAAGCCCGGATGCGCGCGAGCCACCGCGCGGAAGTGCTCCACCAGCCCCGCCTGCGTGGGCCTGTTGTAGTACGGCGTGACGATGAGCGAGCCATCCGCTCCCGCGTCGCGCACGCGCCCCACGCTCGCAATCACCTCCGCGGTGTTGTTGGAGCCGGCGCCGCCCAGCACCTGCACGCGGCCTTTCGCCTCCTCCACCACCACACGCACCGCGCGGGCCTGCTCATCGGCCGACATGGTGACGGATTCGCCCGTGGTGCCCATGGGCACGAGCACGCTGGTGCCGCCTTCAATCTGCTGGCGCACCAGCGCCCGGTAAGCCGACTCGTCGAGCGCGCCGTTCCGGAACGGAGTCGCGAGCGCCGTCATGGAACCTTCGAAGGTCTTCATTCCGGCGCTTATATGTTCAGGCCCGCTCGCCGCGCCAGAGATCCTCGGTGCGCTCGCGCTCCCTCACCACCCGCCACGCCTCTGCGTCCACCAGCACCTCGGCCGGGCGGGGACGGGAATTGTAGTTAGAAGCCATGCTCATCCCGTAAGCCCCGGCGCTGAGGAAGGCATACAGCTCGCCCGGCTGGGGGAGGACCAGGGGACGGGCCCTGGCCAACACGTCGGTGGACTCACACACCGGCCCCACGACGTCCACCTCCACCGCCTTGCCCCGCCGCTTCAGGAGCGGAACGAAGGCGTGGTGGGCTTCGTAGAGCGCCGGACGGAGCAAATCGTTCATGCCCGCGTCCACCACGGCGAAGCGTTTGGCGGGCGTCTGTTTGCGGTAGAGCACGCGCGTGAGCAGCACCCCCGCGTTGCCCACCAGCGAACGTCCCGGCTCCAGCACCAGCCGCGCGCCGGTGTCCTTGGTCGCGTCCAGCACGACGCGCGCGTACTCCGCCGCCGAGGGGGGCGTCTCGTCCGAGTAGGTGATTCCCAGGCCCCCGCCCACGTCCAGGTACTCCAGCGCGTGCTTCTGGGCCTTCAGCGCCTGGTACAGCCCCGCCACCTTGGTGAGCGCCGCGCGCAGGGGCGAGCTCTGGGTGAGCTGCGAGCCGATGTGGCAGTCCAGGCCCGCGGCCCGCACGCCCTTCATCTTCTTCGAGCGCGCGTAGAGGTCCACCGCCTCCTCGAAGGGGACGCCGAACTTGGACGTCTTCAACCCGGTGGCGATGTAGCGGTGCGTGCGCGGGTCCACCTCCGGGTTGACGCGCAACGCGAACGGCGCGCGGCGTCCCAGGCGACGGCCCACGGCGTCCAGCGCCTCCAGCTCCTCGGCGCTCTCCACGTTGAAGAGGAGGATTCCGGCGGCGAGCGCGGCCTCCATCTCCTCCGGTGTCTTGCCCACGCCCGCGAACACCGTCTTCGCCGCCTCGCCGCCAGCGTGCCGCACCCGGGCCAGCTCGCCGCCGGAGACGATGTCGAAGCCCCCGCCCAGCCCCGCGAACAGCCGGAGGATGGCGAGGTTGGAGTTGGCCTTCACCGAGTAGCAGACCAGGGGCCGTGCGTCGGCGAACGCGTCCGTCACCGCGCGGAAGTGCTGGGTCAGCGCGGCGGTGGAATAGACATAGGTGGGCGTGCCCACCGCGTCGGCGATGGCGGGCAGCGGCACCGCCTCCGCGTGCAGTACGCCCTTGCGATACGGAAAGGAGCTCACGGTGTCCCAGCGTCGACGATGGTGGTGGGGGTCAGGACCCCGCCGTCCGTCGTCGGAGTAATCGACGGCCCCGAGGACTCCACGCTTACGGGCGCGGTGTCCGACGGCGGCGGAGGGGTCTCCGTCGCCGGCACCGGCGCCGCCAGAGGCGGCTTGGCCGGACCCTTGATGCCGCACGCCACCATCCCCAACACCAGGACGGTGGCGACCCCGAGCGACGTGAGGGCGCGCTTCATGGCTAGAACTTCACGCCCAGCCAGCCGCGGATGCTGTGCGGCGTCTCAAGATCCGCCTTCAGGGCATCCGTGTAGGCCTGCAGACCGCCCATGGGGAAGAGGATGCCGTAGGCGATACCCGCGAGGAAGCCGTCCTCGGTGGTGTAGTCCACGCCCGCGTTCACCTCCACGCCCAGCGACTTGCTGGTGAAGGACGGCGTCGACTCCGCGTAGAGCGCCTGCGAGTAGATGAGGCGGCCATACAGATCGATGCCCGGCGCCACCGCGTACTTCACGGACGGGCGCACGTAGAACGCGTCGGTGACGCCGCCAATCAGCTCGCGCCAGAGGATGAGGTCGATGCGGTAGTCGCGGTTGAAGCGGAAGTTGCGGATGGCGGAGTCGGAGCAGCCGCCGCCGTCGCAGCGGTACTGAGGACCTTCCACGTCACCCGGGTTGGTGTAGTCGTTGGTGCCCGAGCCTTTACGCCCCGGGTAGTTGCCGAAGCCCGGCGCCTTGTCACCAGAGGCGAAGCCCAGCTCCAGCCCCAGCGTCAGCTTGTTGTCCGCCACCTTCACTTCGCCCTGGGCCACGCCGCCGAACTGCGCGACGCGCAGGCTCTGGTCGAACGTCGTCTGATTCGCCGCGAGCGCGCGGTTGCCGATGGTGCCGAGCACCGCCGCCAGTTCGAACTCCAGGCGCCAGTTGCGCTCCTCGTAGCGCAGCCACAGGTCCGGGATGTACAGCGAGGCATCGCGGGGGATGAAGGCGCCCGTGGGCTGGTTGTTGGCGTCCTTCACGTTGTCGTAGTTCTGCGTACGCCACGCGAAGTGCAGGCCGTACTGGAGCACGCCCTGGTTGTTGTCCAGCTTGGAGCGGATCTGCGCATCCGTGTCCCGGCGGGCGATGGCCAGCACCCAGCTGTGGGCGTCATCGGCCTGCGTCAGGTCCACCGGCTCACCCTGGGCGCCGCCCCGGTACTGCGAGCCCTCGGAGTTGAAGTCCAGCATGGGCGTCACGTACCAGCCCGCGAAGGGCTCGGTGACGAACTGGATGCGGTCCACCGTGTCGCCGTAGTCGCAGTCGAAGCAGTTGCCGTCGTTGCGCAGCATGCCCAGACCCCATTGGCTGCCCATGCGACCGAAGCGCAGGATGCCCACCGGCGTGTTCACCTCGCCATAGGCGCGGCGCAGCTTGATGGAGTCCGACAGCGTGTCGCCCAGCGACTCCTGGTCCTCGGAGAAGATGGTGAACAGGTTGCGCTGGTCGCCCGGGTAGAGCGAGTCCGGCGTGGAGCCCATCACCACGTTGTCCAGGCCATCCACCTGGAGCTTGATCTTCACCTGCTCGGACACGTTGAACGTGGGGTCCAGGCGCAGGCGCATGGTCGCGAAGGACTGGGTGTTCTCGCCCCGGCGGCCCGACACGGCGGGGAAGATCTCCTGGCCGGGGACCTTGCCCAGGTCGAACTTGTAGAAGAGCGTGGGGCGCAGGCGGAAGTAGCCGTCGAGCGTGAAGACCTCCAGCTTGCGCTTCTCCTCCGGGTACTCCTCGCTCCACTCCTCGCCGTTGAGGGACTGCTTGGCGGCCTCCGCGCGAATCTCTCCGCGCAGCTCCTGCTTGGTGGCCTCCAGGTCGTCACGGGTAACGGACTCGCCCTCGGCGGCGGGGGGCTGCACGGCGGCGGGCGCCGCGGGAGCGACAACCGGCGGCTCGGCGGGGGCGGGGGCGGGCGCGGCCTCCGCGGGCGCGGGCGGAGGCGTGCCCCCAGCCGGCACCTGGGCGGTGGCCGTGGAGGAAGCGACGAGCAGCGCCGCCAGCAGGACGTGAGACATGGGCAACGATCTCCAGGGCCGCTCGGGGCGGCCGGGTCGGAAAGGCGGGCGATTCAAGCCACGGGACAGGGGGGTGTCAACGCCAACCGGGACGCGAGTTCGCGCCGTCAACGACAGGACGTCCAGGGTCATTTCCCTGTCCTCCCCCGGGGTTGGCACTTCGGACAGGCATAAGTGGTGCGTCCGGCCTGGGTGAAGGACTCCACCGGCGAGGCGCACTTGGAGCACGGGCCGCCACCGCGCCCATACACCAGGAACGGGTTCTCGGAGCCTCCATCCTCGAGGTACACGGGCTCCTCGCCCTGCTGCTCCTCGAGGCCGAAATCGATGCTGGCCCGGATGGCCTGGACCAGCCGCTTCCAGTCGTCCGGGGTGAGGGTGGAGGGCTTCCGGGCGGGGTGGAGGCCGGCGCGAAACAGGGCCTCCGCGGCGTGGATGTTGCCCAGGCCGGCGATGCGCGCCTGGTCCATCAGGGCGATCTTCAGGTCCTGCTTCGAGGACGCCACGGCCTGTTCGAGCTGGCCGGAGGTGAGGCCATCCGCCAGCGGGTCTCGGCCCAGGGCCTTCACGACGTCCAGGGAGCGCAGGCCCGCGGAGGGCGTCGGCTCCATGCGGCCGAACATGCGCGCGTCGGCGAAATGGAGCACCTGCCCGTTGTCCAGGTGGAAGCGGGCGCGGCTGTAGGGGACGACATCGCCTTCGGAGCGCCGGACGAACTTGCCCGTCATGCCCAGGTGGCCGAGGAGTCCTCGGCCTTCCTCGAAGGCGAAGAGGAGGTACTTGCCCCGCCGGACGAGGGACTCCAGCCGGCCGTGAAGCAACGCGAAGTGGCCGCGCTCGGCGCCGCGAAAGACGCGGGTGTCATCCGCATCCGCGCGCACGAGGCGTCGTCCATCGAACCAGCGCACCAGATTGCGCCGGGCGATTTCCACTTCGGGTAACTCAGGCATCCGCTCGGGCACATAGCACCGGCGCCCTCCCAGCCCACGCATTTCTTGCGCCTGTCGTCTCGCGCACATGCCCCGGGGCGCTGGCGGCGGTGCCCCGAGCACCCCCACCCCAGGCCCCGGCGACAGGTTCTCGGACGGGCCTGGGAGCGGAACGACCCCGGTGGGCCCGGGCAAGAAGAGGGACGCATCCGGGCGGCGATCAGCAGTCCTGGGTTTCCGGGGCGCCGCTCGAAACGGCATGGACCCATCAGGTCAGGGCAGGTGGCCCCCGGAGGACCGTGCGACGCGGCACGCATCCATCGAGCCATCTCCTCAGGGCGCGGGCTCACCGCCCTCGTCATCCACCCCGTCTGGGGTCGACTCCCGTTCGGGGGTCGGGGTGTCTCCTCCCCGTTCCCGGACCTCGCGGGCCGCCACCCGGGGGCGCAGCCTCAGCGCCCCTTCCACTGACGGCAGCGGCTGTCCCGCCCGAAGCGCGGCCACCCCGCGCTCCAGCACCCCCAACAATGCCCCCGTCTCGGCTTCGCGCGGAGTCACCTCGGGAGCGGGCCGAGGCCCACGTCGCGTCCGCGCCTGCGCACGAGCCCTGCGCTCCAGGAACGCCAGCACCCGCTCGCGGTGGACATCCGGGTAGCGCCCGGGCTCGAAGTCGGCGGAGCGCGCCTCGATGAGTCGCAGCGTCGCCTCCAGTTCCCCGGGCTCGACGGCGGCCTCCGCCATCCCCTGCTCGGAGAGCTGCTCCCGCGACACCACTTCGTCCACGGCGTGCAGCGTGGACAACACGAGCCCCCGCGCATGCGGCCGCACGAGACACAGGTGCCCCTTCTGGTACAGCACCCACCGTCCCACGCCCACGCGGCCCGACTCCCGCAGCGCAGCAGCCAGCAGCGCGTGCGCGTGCTCCGCGCCCTTCGCGGGCATCAGATGAAACGACGTATCCACCAACAGCGAGTCCACCCGCGCGGGGTCCACGAACTCCTCCAGCGCGATGACCTGACTGGCCATGGGGTCCAGCGCCTCCAGCTCCCCGCTCGTCACGGTGACCTGCCGGCCGTCCGCCAGCGTGTAGCCCCGCACCACGTGCTCCAGCGGCACCTCCTCACCGTCCGCGGAGCACACCCGTTTGTTCTGGATGCGCGCGCCGTCCGCGTCGTGCCGCAGATGGAACTGGACCTGCCGGGACACGACGGCGCCGTGCACCCTCACCGGGAGCGTCACGGGGCCGAAGCTCAGCGAGCCCACCCAGACCGGACGCGACATCACGACCTCCTCGGGTGCCCATTCCTTTCGACACCCGCCACCCCGAAATCTCCGGCTGCTCGCATGACACGACAAGGCTCGGCGGGTGTACCGCGAGGCGCACGAGCCCTCCCGCCCCCGTGAGCCAGGAGTCCCGAGCCTCACTCATTCCGCCGGAACCCACACGAGGGACTTGCCGTGGAGGTGGACGCTGCCCAAGAGTCCGGGCAGTCGCTCTCTCAACGCATCAACCGGCAAAGAAAGGCGTCCTCGGTCATGCAGCGGATTCTCTCGGCGGTATGGAGCCTCGCCCTCCTCATGGGAGTGACGACGGGCTGCACCACGCAGCGCGTCCAGGCGGAGAAGGCTCTGGCGAAGACCTTCGTCTCCGATGAGCAGGAAGAGGAGATCGGCCAGCAGGTGAAGAAGGAGCTCGAGCAGAAGGAGAAGATCAAATACGTGCAGGACCCGACCATCGTCGAGTACGTGCGCAACCTCTCCGCGCCCATCATCAAGCAGGCCACCAAGGACCGGCCGGGCGTGAAGTGGAAGATCAACGTCATCGACGACCCGAAGACGGTGAACGCGTTCGCCACGCCGGGCGGCTACCTCTACGTCTACACGGGCCTCATCCTCGCCGCCGACACGGAGGCGGAGCTTGCGGGCGTCATGGCGCACGAGGCGGGCCACGTCGTCGGCCGTCACTCGGCGCGGGCCATGGTGAACCAGATGGGTCTGCAGACCGTCACCCAGCTGGCGCTGGGACAGAACCCGGGCGCGGCCGCGCAGGTCGCCGCGCAGCTCGTCGGTGGTGGCGCCATGCTGGCCCACAGCCGCAGCGAGGAACTGGAGGCCGACGAGTACGGCGCGCGCTACTCCTCCGGCGCCGGCTTCGACCCGAAGGGACTCATCAGCTTCTTCCAGAAGCTCCAGGCCCAGGAAGGCAATACGCCGGGCGTCATGAAGTGGCTGAGCACCCACCCCACCAACAAGCAGCGCATCTCCGACCTTCAGGAGTTCATCGCCAAGAAGAACCTGCGCGGCAGCAACAACAGCCCGGGCCAGCTGCCCGCCATCAAGCAGAAGCTGGGCGGGAAGTAACCTCCCCGCCCGGGCTCAGTGCAGCGTGGACGGAGGCCCGCGCTCCAACTCCGCCGCGGAGGGCTCGGGGGACTTCCCCCGGGCCACGCGCCGCCGCCAGCGCCAGAAGGCCAGCCGGGAGCGCTTCGCACTGGCCGCGCTCTTGGCGGCCCCCGGCGTCTTGATGGGAGGCTCTGCTGGAGCGGGCTCGCCGAACTGGCGCGCGCCCTTCTCCTTCCCCTCCGCCGAGGCGTGCTCGAGGATGGCGTTGAGCTCTCCGCCGAGGATGAACACCAGCCCGGAGATGTAGAGCCACAACAGCAGCACCACCACGCCACCGATGGAGCCATAGGTGACGTTGTACTTGCCGAAGTGCTCCACGTACTGCGTGAAGCCCCACGTGCTCGCCATCCACACCAGCGTGCCGAAGATGGAGCCGGGGGTGATGTACTTGAAGCGCTGCTTCACGTCCGGCAGCAGGTAGTAGCAGAGCGACAGCACCAGCATCACCAGCCCCGCGGTGAACGGCCAGCGCACCCAGGACCAGAGGACGTAGAAGGCCTCCTGCACGTGCAGCCGCGTCGCGAGCCACGCCCCCAGCTTGCCGCCCAGGAGGAACACGGCGAAGGACAGCGGGATGAGCAGGGTGCCGATGAGCGTCATCACCATGGCCAGCCCTTGTGTCTTCCACACGGGGCGCGACTCGGGCACGTCGTAGGCCAGGTTGAGCGCCTTGCGCAGGGCGTCCACGCCCCGCGAGGCCGACCACAGGGCCACGAGCAGACCCACCGTGAGCAGCTTGGGCCGGGGCTGGTGCACCAGCGACGTCAGGTGCTGCGTCACCAGGCCCAGCGCATCCCCGGGCACCAGCGGACGGACGCGTTCCAACATCGCGTCCACCGCGCCCGGCGCGAAGGGCAGGTACGCCACCAGCGTGACGAGGAAGAAGAGGAACGGGAACAGCGAGAACAGCAGGTAGTAGGAGAGCTGCGCCGCGATGTCCGTGACGGTGTCTTCCTGGAACTCCTTCACGAAGCGCCGGGTGAACTCGCGCCAGGTCAGGTACTTGAGCCGCGGCAGCCGCATCCTTCCCTCCTCGCTCCCGACTCTCGGGTAACGGAAGGTGGGGTTCGCGACGCCTATCGGCAGCAGGCGGCCGAGCAGGCTCTCGCCCGGCTAGACGACGTTCGGCGGAAGATATCTGCCCAGCAGTGGACGAAGCCGGGAGCGCACCTCATCCGGGATGCGGGAGCGCTCGGTCCACAGGGCCAGCGCCAGCGCGGAGTCACAGCGGCAGGCGGAGGGAGCCTCGGCGATACGGGGCAGCGCGCGGCGGATGAGCGCGGCGCCCTTGGCGGTGACGGCCTGCACGTTGTGGGACAGGCGCGCCAGGAGGGCTTCGTGCTCCTGGCCTGGAGGCAGGGGCTGCCACGAGTCGTAGTCCGTGGGCAGCGCCACCAGCGCGTAGTGGAGCTCCGCCTCCCGGGCGAGCCGCGCCTCGGGCATGGCCGTCATCCCCACCAGGTCCGCGCCCAGTTGCCGGTACAGCAGGCTCTCCGCGCGCGTGCTGAGCGAGGGTCCCTCGACGCAAACATACGTCGCCTGGGTGGCCACCACTGCGCCGCTGCTGGCCGCCGCGTTGGCGAGGACCTGACGGAGCGTGCCGCAGAAGGGAGACCCCAGCTCCACGTGGACCGCGAGGTCGTCGTAGAACGTGCAGGGCCGGCGGTAGGTGCGGTCGATGACCTGGTCCGGGACGACCAGCTGGAGCGGCGGCAGGTGCTCCTGGAGACTGCCCACCGTGCCCGTGGCCAGGACGTGGGTGACGCCCAGCTGCTTCATCGCGAAGAGGTTGGCGCGGTAGGGGGCCCGGGTGGCGTTGAAGACGTGACCCGCGCCGTGGCGGGGTACGTAGACGACGGAGACGCCGTCCAATTCGCCCGAGATGAGGGGGCCCGCATGGGGACCAAAGGGGGTTTCGAGGGTGTGGGTCTCCAACCGACCAGAGAGCCCCAACAGTTGCTCCAGACCATGGCTCCCGATGATGCCCACCCTGACAGCCATGTTCCTCCTCTTGGCGCTCCGGCCGCGCCCCTGAACCATAGCGCGCCCCCCTGGAGCCGGGAGGCACGAAGACTGGTAGTTTTCGAAATTGCCATGCGTCTCCTGCCCTTCCTGCTTCTGGCGCTCGCCGCCACCCCCGCCAGCGCCCAGCGCGGCGCCGTCCCCTCCGGCTGTCAGGAGGACTACGCCACCTGCAAGGAGGACTGCTCCATCGAGTACGGAGGCAGCGGGCGCACGGTGAAGAAGCTCACCCAGTGCCTGGGCATCTGCACGGAGAACCGCGGTGAGTGCAGCGACCGGCACTCGTCGCTGCGCGGCCTGCCCGACAGCGTGGTGGCGGACGAGCCTCGTCGCAGGCGTCCCTCCTCGAAGCAGCCCGTGAGTCGGGAAGAGGACCCGTTCGGAGACTCGACGGACTCGGAGCCCCGGCGCACGACGAACCGTGAGGAAGACCCGTTCGGCGACGCGCGTCCGGACAGGGACTCGGTCCGGGGGCGTCGCGACGGCTACCGCGCGGACAGCATCCCCGCCGAGGACACCCGTCCCCCCCCAGAGGAAGTACAACCGGCGGCGCCGGTCGACACCACGCCCGTGCCCCCGGTGTCGCGGCAGGGTGTCTACCGCGCCGCGGACTCCGAGCCGAAGCCCGCGCCCGCGAAGCCCGCGCCCGAGGCCGAGCCCGACTTCAGTGACTTGGAGCCGCTGGACGCGCCGCCCGCGCCCACGGCCTCCGCGAAGCCGACGCCCCGGATGGAGCCCGTGAAGCCCGCGCCCGCGAAGCCCGCGCCCACCATCGCCGCCAGCGACGACGAGAAGAAGGACCCGCTGCTCGACGACGAGCCGGCGCCCGCGCCCGTCGCCGCCACGAAGAAGCCCGCGCCCCCGCCGTCCAACCCGCTGCGCCCCTCGGTTCCACCAGAGCCCAAGACCGATATCTCCGAGTGGGACCCCAACGGGGACTGAGTTCCGCCCCGGTCAGCGCGCGCGCTCCAGCTCCAGGATGTTCCGCCACAGCGCGAAGGGTGAGACGCCCGCGTAACCGCTCTCCTGGCCGTCGTTGCACTCGATGACAATCCAGCGGCCGGAGACCTCCTGCGCCACGTCCACCACCAAGAACGGGACGTCCACCCGGCGCGCCACCTCGCGCCCGAGGGCGAGCGCCTCGCGCTGCTCAAGCTCGTTCATCGTGTACGGCGAGCCCTGCCACCAGTAGGGCCCCCACCCCACCAGCTCACCGCGCCACCAGAAGGTGCGGAACTCGAACGAGCTGGGGATGCGGTCCGGCGCGCCCTCTTCCACCCGGCGCAACGGGCGCAGCTCGCGACACACCACGCGCTGCCAGTGGAGGATGGGGTCCTTCGCATAGGCCGCCATCGCGAGCTCGAACTGCTCGGGCCCCTCGATGATGGAGAGTGACTTGCGGTGGCGGCTCGTCTGTCGCTCACCCTTCACGAAGACGGGCCAGCCGAGCGCGTCCTCCACCGTCTTCGCATCTGGCCGCTCGTCGTACCAGACGCTGCGCGGCGTGAGGTCCGTGAGCCTCGGGTACCAGTGCGGCAGCTCCGTGGCCAACAGGTGCTGCTCCGGCGAATGCACCAGTCGCACACCCTCCGACGCCAGCTCGCGGTGGCGCTCGGCGTAGTCGTTCCACACGCCCACGCGCGCCACCACCTCCAGCGATTCGGGAAGTTGATACGGGCGACGGCAGGGGAAGAACCTGTCGAAGCCGAAGTCGTAGATGCCCTGGCCCGTGGGCGCCGTCAGCATCCACAGTCGCTCCTCCACCTGGAACAGGTCCTCACCCGCACGAAGCATCACGCGAGTGTACGCAGACCGAAGCCGTGCGCCACCGCACCACGGAGCACCGCTCCGTCCATGCACCACCCCTCCCACGGATGCGAGCCGTCCAGGCGGAAACGAATGTTCCAGCGAGGGAGCGCGGGCCTTGCGTATCGAGCGTGCTCGCATCCACTTCGCCTTGCTGGTGCCACGCGCACGACGTTAATGCCCGCCGCGTTCCCACACCCCTAGGAGACGTTGCATGCGAGTCGTCGTGAATTGGTTGATGTGGCCCTGTCTTGTCCTGCTGACCGCCTGTGGAGGAAGCAACACGCGTGACACGCTCGATGACGAGCGCGGCGCGATTCTCTCCAATGCGCAGACCCTCACCTGCTCCACCCTCCAGCTCGCGCGCGGCTCCATCGGCTCGGGCCAGGGCGTGCAGGGCCTGCACACCCAGACGCTGTCAGGCACGCAGGACCGCTGGGCGGAGTACGTCGAGTTCGCCGCCAACAGCTCCGCCACGTGCACCTACCCGCTGCCTGCGGGCGTGAGCGCCGACACCGTCGTCGCGGCCGAGGTGGGCGTGAACTTCCGGGGCCCCCTGAAGTCGGAGATGCGCTGGCTGTTCGAGGCGTGGGACTACACGACGAGCACCTGGGTCATCGTGGGTGACAACGCCTTCGCGCTGTCGTGGAAGTGGTCCGCCACGTCACTGGCCCTCCCCTCCCCCGCGAGGTTCCTCTCCGGCGGCCCCGTGAAGCTGCGCTACCGCACGGAGTCCTCGGCGGATGCGTCGCTGCTGGACCTGCTCGTGGTGCGAGTGCAAGTGGCGGCGTCGGACGCCGGGACTCCGACGGACGCGGGCACGCCCACCGATGCGGGAGTCCCCACGGACGCGGGCACCCCGACGGACGCGGGCACGTCCACCGACGCGGGCACTCCCGTCCCCTGGGAGGGCGTCAGCAGCTTCACGTACCAGCTCACGAACTATCCCCAGGGCAAGCTTGACGCCATCGCGGCCTCGAAGTTCGACCTCGCCATCGTCGAGTTGGTGCGGGATGGCTCGAGCGGCTACTTCACGGCCGCCGAGATTTCCGCGCTCAAGTCCGGCGGCAAGCAGGTGCTCGCCTACTTCGAGATTGGCGCCATCGAGGAGTACCGTCCCGAGTGGAGTCAGGTGCCCGCGGACCTGAAGCTCGGCCCCGTGGATGGCTGGCCCGATGAGCAGTACGTGAAGTACTGGGACGAGCGCTGGTGGCCCATCGTCCAGGGCCGTATCGACCGCGCGCTCGCCGCGGGCTTCACCGGTTGCTACCTGGACATGGTGGTGACGTACGAGGAGATTCCCGCCAACTCCGCGGGGACCAACCGCGCCGACCTCGCGCGGAAGATGGTGGCCCTCATCGCCCGCATCAGCCAGTACGCGAAGGCGCGCAACCCGGCCTTCAAGGTGGTGCCACAGAACTCCCCGGAGCTCATCGACGACACGGCGTACCTGCCCGTCATCGACGGCCTGGGCATGGAGGACATGTACTGGTCCGACGACGTCGCCTGTGATGCGTCCTGGTGCGCGGAGAACCGCGCCAACGCCGCCCGGGTTCGCGCCGCGGGCAAGCTGGTGCTGTCCACCGACTACGCCACCCAGTCCGCCCATGTCGCGGACGCGTACACGCGCTCGCGTGCCGCGGGCTTCGTCCCCTACGTCACGGTGCGCGCACTGGACCGGGTGACGGTGAACGCGGGCTGGGACCCTCAGTAGCCACTCAGGTCGCCGGGCGCCCCGCCACGGGAGGCAGGGGCGCCGTCGGCGGAGCACGGGCCATCACCGTCTGGGTGAGCCGCACGCCCGCCAGGACGAGCAACCCACCCACCACGATTTCCCAGTGCAGGGCCTCGTCCAGCAGCGCCCAGGCCGCGAGCGCCGTCGCCGCGGGCTGGAGGTTGGAGAAGATGGCCACCTTCGACGCCGACACCTTCGACAGCGCGTAGTACCAGAGCACGTACGCCACCACCGACGTGAGCAGCCCCAGGTAGACGATGCAGCCCTTGGCCGCCAGGCTCGCGGCCATCAACGCCTCGGGCTTCGCCACGAACGGAGCGAAGGGCAGCATCAACACCGTGGCCATCGTCATGCACCACGCCGTCGCGCGCAGCGGACCGTGGACGGCGACGAAGGGCTTCCCCTCCGTCGTGTAGGCCACCCAGGCCAGCACCGCGCCGAGGATGAGCACATCCCCCAACAGGGAGCCGCGTGCATCCGCCAGCCCTCGTCCCAGCAGCAGCACCACGACGCCCGCGAATGCGGTGGCGATGCCCAGCAGCGTCCGCGTAGAGGCCCGCTCCTGTCCTCGCACCAGGCTCAAGAGATAAACGCCCAGCGGCGTGAGCGCATAGAGGAGCGCGCCATGCGCGGCGGTGGAGCGTGACAGGCCGGTGAAGAAGAACACCTGGTTCACCGGGCCCGCCAGGAGTCCCAGGACGAAGATGCGGCGCCAGGCATCGCGCGGCGGCAGCTTGGGCCCGGGCAGCACCAGGAGCAGCGCGACGAACACCAACCCGCTCAGACAGAAGCGCCACAACACCACGGTGAGCGGCGGCAGCTCCGTCATGGCCCGCTTCGCGGCCAGGTAGGTCCCCGCGCTGATGATGACCTGGATGAGCAACGCGGCGTACACCCCGCGAAGCGAAGACTCGGAGGAGTTCAGGGGTCGAGCTTGCAGAGCGCCCATTGCGCCGCGGTACGTACCAATTCGCTCGAATCGCCGCAGAGCTTTTCGAGCAGGTATCGCGAGTCCGCCTGCCTGGCCACGCCCAGCGCGTACACAGCGTTGCGGCGAAGCACATCGTACCGTGCACGTGCCAGCGCTGTACCGGGGATGAGTTGCTCGTACTGTGTCGGTGTCAGCCCCGCCAGCTCCAGCGTCCCCAGCTCCGCCACCGCGCGCGGCGCGAAGCGCGGGTGCTCGGCGAACACCGGCCGCCGGTTGAGCGGACACACCTGCTGGCAGATGTCGCACCCGAAGATGAGGTTGTCGAACTTGAGCCGGAAGGCCTCCGGCACCTGCTGCTCACGGTTCTCGATGGTCTGGTAGGACAGGCACGCCCGCGCGTCCACACGGCCGTTGCCCACCAGCGCGCCCGTGGGACAGGACATGAGACAGCGGCGACACGCGCCACACCGGTCCGCCGCGGGGCCCGTCCCATAGTCGTCGACCTCGGCATCGAGGATGAGCGTGGCCAGCAGCACCCACGAGCCATACGGCTCGGTGATGAAGCAGCCATTCTTCCCCACGTAGCCGAGCCCCGCGCGCGCCGCCCACACCTTCTCCATCAGCGGGCCGCTGTCCACGCTCCCGTACGTCCCCAGGCCGGGGAACATCACGGTGACGGCCTTGCGGAAGGCCTTCATCCTGTCGCGCAGCGTGGAGTGGTAGTCGCGTCCCCGCGCATACCGGGCGATGGGTGAGCCCACCGACTCCTCGTCATCACGCCAGTAGTTGTTGATGAAGGAGATGACCGTCCTGGCGCCCGGAAGCAGCCTGTCCACGTCCAGCCGCTCGGCGGCTCGCTCGCCCATCCAGTCCATGTCCGCCGCGAAGCCCGCCTCCAGCCACTCCATGAGGAAGGTGGGAGGAATGGGCTCCGCGCGAGCGAAGCCCACGAGGTCGAAGCCAACGGACCGGGCGAGGTCGCGAAGATGGGCGGTGGGCAGCACGACGGCGAACCTGGGAGCGCTACGACGCGGAGGGCTTCTCCGGAATCCACTTCACGTCCTGCACATTGGCGCGGTGGTTGGCCACGCGCGCCATGACGAAGAGCAGGTCGGAGAGCCTGTTGAGGAAAACCACCACGTCCTTCGGAATCGTCCCGTCGCGCAGCAGCGGGACGGCGCGGCGCTCGGCACGACGGCACACGGTGCGCGCCAGGTGCAGCGCGGCGGCGCCCTGCGTGCCTCCGGGCAGGATGAAGTGGGTCATCTTCGGCAGCTCGCTCTCGAAGCGGTCAATGGCGTGCTCCATGTCCTCCGCCCAGTCCGCCTTGAGCGCCGGGATGTGCGCGGACGCCTTCGTGCCCGCCGGCGTCGCCATCACCGCGCCCACGGTGAAGAGCTGGTCCTGGAGCCGGTGCAGCATCGCGTCCAGCTCCTGCGGCAGCGTGAAGCCCCTCGCGAGCCCGAGCGTCGCGTTGAGTTCATCCACCTCGCCGTACGCGTCCACGCGGGCGTCATCCTTCGCGACGCGACCGCCCCCGAACAGGCCGGTCTCTCCCGCGTCACCCGTCTTGGTATAAATCTTCATGTTTCCGGCTTGTACCGGTGGTGCGCGCCACACGTCCAATGAGAAGGCGCGTCGGTGCATGCGCGGAGACATGCGACATTCTGCGGGGTAGCTGGCAGTTCGCGCGACACGGGGCTTGATCCGCGAGGCAGCGGCGCCTAGACGGCATGGCCCCATGCAGCCCTATCTGAACCTGCTCGACCACGTCCTCAAGCACGGAACGAAGAAGGGCGACCGCACCGGCACGGGCACGCTCAGTGTCTTCGGCCCACAACTGCGGTTCGACCTGACGCGCGGCTTCCCGCTGGTCACCACGAAGAAGCTGCACGTGAAGTCCATCTTCCACGAGCTGCTGTGGATGCTCGCGGGCGACACCAACGTGCGCACGCTCCAGGCCAACGGCGTCACCATCTGGGACGAGTGGGCCAACGCACACGGCGAGCTGGGGCCTGTCTACGGCCACCAGTGGCGCTCCTGGAACGCGCCGGACGGCGCCCACATCGACCAGATGAAGGCCCTGGTCGACGGGCTGAAGAAGAACCCCGACTCGCGCCGGCACCTCGTCAGCGCGTGGAACGTGGCGGACCTGCCGGACATGAAGCTGCCGCCGTGCCACGTCCTCTTCCAGTTCTATGTGGCCAACGGGCGTCTGTCCTGCCAGCTCTACCAGCGCAGCGCGGACCTCTTCCTGGGGCTGCCCTTCAACATCGCCTCGTACGCGCTGCTGACGATGATGGTGGCGCAGGTGACGGGCCTGGAGGCGCACGAGTTCATCCACACGATGGGCGACGCGCACCTGTACCTCAACCACGTCGAACAGGCCCGTGAGCAGCTCTCGCGCGAGCCTCGGCCGTTGCCCCGCCTGCGTCTCAACCCGGACGTGAAGGACCTGTTCGCCTTCAAGTACGAGGACCTCCAGCTCGAAGGCTACGAGCCGCACCCCGCCATCAAGGCCCCGGTCGCCGTATGAAGCTGTCTGCCATCGTCGCCCTGGCATCCAACCGCGTCATCGGCGCCCACAACCAGCTGCCGTGGCGACTGCCCGCGGACCTCGCGCGCTTCAAGCGACTCACCATGGGCCACACGCTCATCATGGGCCGCAAGACGTATGACTCCATTGGCCGTCCGCTGCCGGGCCGCGCCTTCATCGTCGTCACGCGCCGGCAGGACTTCGCGCCCGATGGTGTGACGGTGGCCCACTCCGTGGAGCAGGCGCTCCAACAGGCGCGGGCCCGAGGCGATGACGAGGTCTTCATCGCGGGCGGCGCGGACCTCTACGCCCAGACGATGGACCGCGTGCAGCGCCTCTACCTCACGCGCATCGCTCGCGATTACCCGGGCGACATCTTGTTCCCGGAGGTCGACCTGTCCGGCTGGCGACTCGTCGAGGAAGAGCAGCACCCGGAGTCAGAGCCTCCGTACGCGTTCCTCACCTACGAGCGCTGAGGGGCACATCCCTCCTTCCGTCGCTCGTCCGCCAGGCAGCGCACCGGGCGCCGTCGGGTGGCTCCCACGCGAGGCCGTGTCCACCTCCAACGGCATGTGGACCACCCTCACCTTCCCGCTGCCGCAGCACCTCATGGGCCGCACCCTGCGCACGGCGTCGCTGGCCGGTGCCACCGGACTCGCGCTCGCCAACACCGCCACGCTTGCTCGCCTCTCCCGTCAGCTCGACGCCCAGCGAATCCGGAGGCCCCTGCGCGCCCGAGCCCTCCGCGCACTCGCCGTCGGAGCCAGCGCCCTGGGCGCCACCGCGCTCGGCGCACTCGCCGTCGGAGCCGTCGCCATCGGCGCGCTCTCCATCGGCTCCCTCGCCATCGGCTGCCTGCGGGGCGGTGACTGGCGCCTCGCTCGCCTGCGCATCCATTCCCTGGAAGTCGAGCAGTGGACAGGCCCTGGCAACTTCACTGCCGGCACCACCGCCCCTTCGCGCGCTTGAAACGCCCGTTTTGATATTGATTCGCAAAATTGAAACCCTCATCCCCCGCTGGTAGACGAGGACCATGAATCGTGTGGTCTCCGTCGCCTTGTGCCTCGTGCTCGCGGTGCCTCTTTCGGCCGTGGCGGGCGAGGCCGGCGCGGATGAGCGGACGTGGCACCGATTGGTGGGCATCCTCCAGTACCTGGAGGCGGACTATCCGGCCGCCATCGAGTCCCAGTCTGCGTTCGAACTGGCGGAGCAGAAGAGCTTCGCGGCCGAGGCGGTGGACGCGGCCCAGGGCCTGGGCGCGGCGGCGGCGGTCTTCATCCCACGTGTGAAGGCCATCCAGGCGCGCGTGGACCAGTCGCGCGACGCGGAGGGCGTGAGCCGGGACTGCGGCGCGCTGGTGGAGGACCTGGTGCTCGCCGGGGGCCTTGCTCGCAGCCCGCGTCACCCGCCGGACCTGAAGCTCGGCGAGAAGCTCTTCCAGACGAACTGCGCGGCCTGTCACGGCGCGGACGGCAGCGCCAACCTGCCCATCGCCGCCACCATGGAGCCCCAGCCCGCCAACTTCCGCGACGCGGAATTGATGGGCGGCCTCACGCCCTACAAGGCCTTCAACACCACCAGCTTCGGCGTGCCGGGCACCGCGATGCCGGCCTATCCCACGCTGAGCGAGGACGAGCGCTGGTCGCTGGCCTTCTTCGTCTTCACCCTGCGCCAGCCGCCGTGCGAGGGCGCTCCGCCGCGAGCGTCGCTGGAGCGGCTGGCGAACACCACGGATGACGAGCTGGTGAAGTCGTTCGGCGCGGAGCACCTCGCGTGCCTGCGCCGCGAGCTGCCGCAAGTGGACGAGGAGCGCTCGCTGATGATTGCTCGCGACGGCGTGCAGGAGGCGCTGCGGCAGGGCGCGGCGGGCAACGCGGCCGGGGCGAAGGCGGCCTTGTTGGATGCGTACCTCAATGGCCTGGAGCCGGTGGAGCCCAAGCTCAGCTCACGGGACTCGGCGCTGGTGCTCAAGCTGGAGCAGGGGTTCCTGAACGCGCGGCTCGCGGCGGAGAACGGCAGTCCGCGCCTCCAGGACGAGGGCCGTGAGCTGGTGTCGCTCCTGGACCAGGCGCGCCGGGGCAGCGGCACCGCGGCGGACCTGGTGTCCACGCTGTGGCTCACCGTGTTCATCCTGCTGCGCGAGGGCTTCGAGGCCACCATCATCGTCGCGGCGCTGCTGGCGGCCCTGAAGAAGATGAAGGCCACCGAGCACGTGCGCGTGGTGCATGCCGGCTGGATGTCCGCGCTGGTGGTGGGCGCTGGGGCCTACCTGCTCGGCCGACACCTGCTGGCCGGCGCGCAGCGCGAGTGGCTGGAGGGCGTGGCCGCGCTCGTGGCGGTGGGCATGCTGGTGTACGCCGCGATGTGGCTCAACGCACGCTCCAACATGAGCCAGTTCATGGGCGAGCTGCGCCAGAAGATGCAGGGCGCGCTCGGCCGCGGCAGCATGGTGGGCCTGTTCCTCATCGCCTTCACCGCCGTGCTGCGCGAGAGCTTCGAGACGGCCATCTTCCTCCAGGGCCTGGCGCTGGACTCGCCCGAGGGCGTGGCCTGGGGCTCGCTGGTGGGAGTGGTGGCGCTTGGCATCCTCGTCCTCTTCATCAACCGGCTGGGCTTCCGGCTGCCCATGAAGACGTTGTTCAACGTGTCCACGGGGGTCCTCGTCGTCACGGCGGTGATGCTGCTGGGCAAGGGCCTGCACTCGCTCCAGGAAGTGGGGGCGCTGCCGCTGGTTCCCGTGCGCTTCTTCACCCTGGACCTGCTGGGCATCTACCCGGACCTCGTGTCCCTGCTTCCCCAGGCCCTGCTGGCCGCCGCGCCGGTGGCCCTGCTGCTGCGGCGGCGCCGGGCTCGCGCCGACCGCGTCACCGAGGTGTCCGCCAGTTGACGCGACGACACCCCCGGCCTTGCGGTAGTTTGTGCGGGTGAGGTTTTCGCGCGCGCTCTCCGCCTGGCTGGTCGTCCTGCTCCTGTCGAGCACGGGCTCCGCCCGGGGTCAGCCCGTCCCCCAGGAGGACGAGCCGGCCCAGCGCCCCGCCCCGGAGCTGTCGCCTCCCCCGCTCGTCCCCGTCTCGCCAGGAGACAGCACGTCGCGGGACGACCAGGGCGACGACGACACCCAGGCCACCCCCACCCCGCCCGCCGGCACCGAGGTGACGGAAGAGGCCCGGCCCAGCCGCAAGGCCGCCGTGGAGGACCCGGTGCCCCGCGTCGCGGTGGAGTTCGTGGGAGGAACCGCGGGCGGAATCGCGGGCGGCGCCGTGGGCCTGGTGGTGGGCTATCTGCTCGGCGCGCCCACGGTGGGCTGCGACGAGTGTCAGGTCGTCTCGCTGGTGGGTGGCCTCACCGGCGTCGTCATCGGCATCCCCGCGGGCACCTGGGCGGGCGGCCGGCTCATGGACGGCAAGGGCACGCTGCTCGCCACCGTCGGAGGAAGCCTGGTGGGCTGGGGCGGCGCGCTCCTGGGCTCGCTCATCCTCGGCGCCAACGATGACGACAAGGCGCTCGCCGCGCTCCTGTTGCTGCTCCCCGTCGCCGGAGCCACCACGGGCTACGAGCTGTCCCACCAGTCGCAGCGCCCCGTGACGCCGCCCGCGCAGACGCGGCATGACTCCGGCGTGAGGCTGCTGCCCGTCGCGGGGATGACCGAGCACGGTCCACGACTGGGGCTGATGGGGCGGTTCTGAAGTCCGCCCCTCGGGCTCACGCGCCGATGCGGAAGTACTGCAGCGACTCCTCGCGCACGCGGCCTTCGGCCACCAGCTTCTCCAGCGTGGCCAACGCGCTGCGCTCCGCCACCGGATGCAGCAACGGCGGCGTGTCCGCGTAGGCCCGCTCCACCACCTGCGCCAGCGTGACACCCTCGGGCGGCACCGCCTGGAGGATGAGCGCCTCGCGCTGGGCGCGGTGATTCAGATACTCCTGGAGCTTCGCGGGCCCGTCCGGCAACGGCTGGCCATGCGCGGGATACAGCGTGCCGACGGGCCAGTCGCGCAGCCGGGCGAGCTGCGCCAGGTAGTCGCGCATGTTGCCCTCGGGCGGATCGATGACGATGGAGCCCACGCCGGCCACCATGTCTCCCACCACCGCCGCGCGGCTGCGCTCATCCACGAGGCAGATGTGGCCCCGCGCGTGCCCGGGCGTGTGCAGCACCCGCCAGCGCTGGGGCACCTCCCCCGCCAGTTCCAGCACCTCGCCGTCCTCCAGCAACCGCTCCACGGGGAAGTCGAGCCACTCCGCCGTCTTCGCATGGCACCACAGCGGAATGCCCAGCCGCTCCTTCACCGCGCGCGCGCCGCCGACGTGGTCGCCATGGTGATGCGTCAGCACCACCGCCACCGGCTTGAGCCCGTCCGCCTTCAAGCCCGCGACCAGCGACAGCAGCTTCGCGTACTGCTTCACGTCTCCGGAGCCCGGGTCCACCAGCAGCAGCTCGCCGTTGCCCAGCACGTACGCGTTGGTGTGTGTGGCGGGCGGCAGCGTGGGCGTCTCCAACGCCACCACGCGCACGCCTTGCTGGAACTCGATGCGCTGCGCGATGTAGCCCGGGCAGTACGGCGGCGTCGCCAGCCGCGCCCTCGCGTCCGCCTCGTCCGTGAAGGTCCCGAGCACCTGGAGCGCATGCACCGCGGGAGGATGAAGCAGCGCGGAGCCGTCACCCCAGCGCGCAAGCGCCAGCGCGGGCGACACCCACGCGCCCTCCGACAGCTCTCCAGGCCACAGCTCCGTGCGGGCGTGCGGCGGCAGCTCCACCAGATAGAAGTGCGTGTCGAAGCGCACCGGTACCGCGTGCGGAGTAATCCACCGCCCCGCGACACGGAAGTCCTCGGCGCGCAGCGCCAGGCCCTCGCCCTGGAGCAGCTCGCCCCAGCCGCGCTGTCCCGCCAGCAGCGCCTTTCGCAGCGCGTCCTGCTTCTCCTGGGGAAGTGCCTCGGCGCCCTCGGCCATCAGCACGCCAGCTTCCTCGAAGAGCTCGCGCGCGGCGGCCGAGCGCAACGCGGCCTCCTCTCCACTGACGCCCCGCACGGGGACATCCGCGTCGGCCTTGTCCAGCTTGCCTCCGGGGAACGCGTAGAAGCCGCCCGCGAACGCCAGCGCCTTGCCGCGCTTCACCCAGTAGACCTCCACGCCCGGGCCCACGCGCCGGTACAGGAGCGCCACCGCGGAGGCGCGGGGCTCGGCGGGGACATGGCTCAGGTCCAGGCCGAGGCCCAGACCGGGAAGACGCTCACTCATGATTGCACCGCCTGACCGAGGAGCTGGCCCATCAGCTCGTGCGCTGCTTCCGACTGGTCCGGCCGCACGAACAGCCGCGTGAGGCGGACGGCCCCACTGTAGCGCTGGTACAGCGCCGTGTAGCGCGCCACTTCCGTCAGCCGTCCGGTGGACGCGTCGATGATGAACAGGCTCGGCCCCGGGCTCGCGGGCCCGGAGGCGTACTTGCTCAGGACATTCACGGACTCGACGACGTAGTGCTCGAAGCCCGACGAGACGAGTGCGCTGCGCAGCACGTCCAGGTCATACCCGGCATCCCGCTCCGTGTACTGCGCCAGCAGCTTGAAGCCCTGACGGGTGATGATGCGCTGAGCCCACTTGTTGCGTGAGCGGCGCAGCGTGTACCAGAGCGCGGAGTCGTCACAGAGCAGGAAGGCCTCCGGGTCCGACGGAATCTCGAACTCGCCGGGCGACTCCTCGTAGTAGCGCCGCAGCATGTAGTCGAAGCTGACCGACGTGTGGTGCAGGTACACCGAGACGAACATGTGGTACCGGCTGAGGAGGAAGTCCTCGAAGGCGAACGCCGCCGCCCGGCTCAGCGCGAGGTAGGCCCGCCCGTCCTTCACCGCCGGGTTCAGGTTGCCGATGATCCAATCCATGTCGTACCGGCCGTAGTTGACCCCCGTGTAGAAGGAGTCGCGCAGCAGGTAGTCCATGCGGTCCGCGTCCAGCTCGCCGGAGACGATGGCGCGCAGCAGCGGCGTCCAGTCCACGCCATCCCACGTGAAGCCCGGGTCCTTGGGCGGCTTTGCCCCCGTAATCAGCGCCACCGCGCCCATGGGGGTGATGCCCTGGGCGCCGAACTCGCGCTCGATGATGGGCGTCAGGGAGCTGTCGAGCAGGATTTTCGCCGTGTAGTCCTCGTGGGTGGCCTGCTCGCCTTCCGCCACCGAGTCCAGCCAGCCGGGCAGGCGCAGCAGTGAGCGCTTCGGGGCGATGCGCTCGGAGGCATGCGACAGCGGCATGTGGCCCAGGTCATGACAGAGGACGGCCAGGCGGACGGCGGTGCAGAAGCGCTCGCGCACGTCCTCGGGAAGCGACGAGCGGGCGGCCACCGCCCCGAACACCCGCGAGGCGACGTGCATGGCGCCCAGGGAGTGGATGTGCCGGGTGTGCGTGGCCCCCGGGAAGGCCAGGTCCCCGAAGCCGAGCTGTCGCACGTAGCGGAGCCGCTGATAGTGGCGGCTGTCGATGACGGCCTTCTCCGACTCGCTCACCGGGATGGTGCCGTGGATGGGGTCGCGGATGCGCATGGTGCCCTTTCCATACTCCTGGATACCCCTATCGGAGGTAGTCCACCGTACTGCAAGCCCTTCCGGGAGGTAGCCCAGGAGGTAACCAACCGTCACCAGTGGACTGGGCTCGGAACGGGGGACGTGGTAACCCTCCCGGCACCTCCGAATGCACATCATTCTGCTGCACAACCGCGACCACGAGCTCCTCCAGGATGACCCGGGACGGGAGGCCCGAGAGGACGTGGTGCGAGTCGCCGCCGCGCTCTCGGAAGCGCTCACCCAGGCAGACACCGTCGCCGAGCCGCTCGCCATCGAGGGTGACCGGCTGGACTTCGTGGACATCCTGCGGCGCCGGCAGCCGGACCTCGTCGTCAACCTCTGCGAGTCGCTCGCCGCGGACAGCCGGGGAGAGATGGCGGTCCCCTGCCTGCTGGATGCGCTGGGGCTGGCCTACACCGGCTCGTCCGCCCTGTCGCTGGGGCTCGCGCTGCACAAGCCCAAGGCGAAGGAGCTGCTCAGCGCGCGCGGCGTGTCCACGCCCGCCTTCCGCGTGGTGGAGCGGCTGGAGGACGCGCTGGCGGTGGACCTGCCCTGGCCCCTCATCGTCAAGCCCGCGCGCGAGGACGCCAGCATGGGCGTGACGGGAGACTCCGTCGTGTACGAGCGCTCCGCGCTGGTGCGCGCCTGCGAGGCGGTGTTGCGCACCTTCCACCAGCCCGCGTTGGTGGAGCAGTTCATCCCCGGCCGCGAAATCTACGTGCCGCTGTTGGGAAACCAGCCGCGCCGTGCGCTGCCGTTGACTGAAATCCACTTCGGTCGGACCTTCGAGGACCGGCCGAACATCGTGTCGTACAGCGCCAAGTGGGAGGAGGGCTCTCCCGAGTACCGGGATACGCCCGCCGGGCCGTGCCAGGTGGATGCGGCGCTGGAAGCTCGTTGTGTGCAGGTCGCGCTGGAAGCCTTTGCAGCGCTCGACTGTCAGGACTATGGACGGGTCGACCTTCGGGTGTCTCCGGAGGGTGTGCCCTACGTCATCGATATCAACCCCAACTGCGACCTTCATCCGGGTGCGGGGTTCGCCAGAGCCGCTGCCGCCGCGGGCCTGGACTACCCAGCCCTCGCCGCCCGACTGGTGGAGGTCGCTTCCGAAAGAGCCCATGGACATCCGTCCCATCGAAGGAAAGGACCGGGAGCCCCTCGCCGCGCTGATTCGAAAGATCGAAACCTTCTCGCCGCAGGAGGTTGAGGTCGCCATCGAGCTGGTCGGCATCGCGCTTACGCCGGGCAACACGGACTACGCCATCATCGTCGCGGACCGGGACGGCCAGCTGGTTGGCTACGTCTGTTACGGCCCCACGCCGATGACGGAGGACTGCTACGACCTGTACTGGATTGCGTCCTCTCCGGAGGTGCGCGGTCAGGGTGTGGGCGCGGCGCTGGTGTCCGCGATGGAGGGAGACCTGCGTCGGCGCAACGGCCGGCTCATCCGCGTGGAGACGAGCGCGACGGAGGCCTACGGCCCGACGCGCGGCTTCTACGCGTCCATGAAGTACGGCGAGGAAGCGCGCATCCGCGACTTCTACAAGGTGGGGGACGACCTCATCATCCTCACCAAGCGGCTGTAGGCCACCGCACGGGGTGTGGGGCGGTTGAAGACTTTGACCGCCTCCCCCGTTAGAAGGGGCGTGATGACTCGCACGCTCCGACCGATGTCCCTGGCCCTCGTGTCCCTGTGCGCCCTGCTGACGGGCGCCTCCGCCGCCTGGGCCCAGGCCCCCGCTCCCACCGCGCCCGCCGCGTTGTCCGACGTGGTGAAGGCTCCCCGCCCCCAGGGTGGCGAGTTCTTCGGTCTGTACCTCATGGACAAGAAGGTGGGCTGGCTCTTCACGGACCTGGTGGTGATGCCCGGTGAGCCGGCGCGGGTGAAGAGCATCAACCAGCTCGTGTTCAAGGCCCTCGTCGGTACGCGCCTGTCGGAGCGCAACCACCGCGAGGAGCGCGTCTACGAGGCGAAGCCCGGCGGACGCCTGCTGTCCTTCAGCGTGGTGCAGCGAGGCGACGGCGGGGACCAGACGCTGGAGGGCACGGCCACGCCCGAGGGCGGCATGCGCGTGGTGCGCAAGCGCCTGGGCCACGCGGACGAGGTGCTGCCGGTGGCCGCGACGAAGGAGCGCGTCGAGGACGCGGACCAGGCGCGCGTGGCGCTGACTCGCAAGGCGAAGGTGGACGGCTTCGTGCTGGATGGGATGGACCTGGAGACCTACGGCCTCACCACCACCATGGAGCCCGCCGAGCAGCGGACGGTGAACGGCGTGAAGGTGAAGCTGGGCAAGGCCAGCAGCATTTCGCAGAAGGAGAAGGTGCCGGTGGTCTCCTACGTCACCCAGCGCGGGGAGATGGTGCTGGTGGACTTTGGCCAGACGATGCAGGCGCGCAAGGAGACGGAGGCCGTCGCCAAGCGCATGGATTTGGTGGAGGTGTTTGGCCTCACCCGCGTGGTGCTGCCCAAGCCGCTGCCGGAGTCCGCGCGGGCGGTGCCTGGCAATGTGAAGCTGGTGGTGACGGGCCTGCCGGAGAAGTTCCGCGTGGGGACGTACCGGCAGAAGTTCGCCGCGCGGCCGGATGGGAGCGTGGAGGTGACGTTGCAGGCCGCCGCGCCCTCGACGGCGGCGCGCAAGCCGCGACCGGTGGCGGACCCGGATGGGGGGGAGAACCTCAAGTCCAACCTCATCGTGGAGAGCGATGCCCCGGCCATCCGCGAGCAGTCGAAGAAGATTATCGGTGACGAGAAGGACGCGTACCGCGCGGCGCAGAAGGTGAACACGTGGGTGGCCACGCATCTGGAGAAGGACTACGGGGCCAGCGCGGACCGGGCCACGGATGTGCTGCGCCAGAAGCGTGGGGACTGCACGGAGCACTCGCTGTTGTCCGTGGCGCTGCTGCGCGCGGCGGGCATCCCCGCTCGGCGCGTGGATGGGGTCATCTACATGGTGAACCAGGACGGCGTGCCCGCGCTCTACTGGCACGAGTGGGTGGAGGCGTTCGTGGGTGAGTGGACGCAGTTGGACCCGACGTTCAACCAGCCCGTCGCGGACGCCACGCACTTCGCCTTCGGCTACGAGGGGAACGCCGAAATCACGCCCCTCATCGGCACGCTGAAGGTGACCGAGGTCAAGTAGTCCTGGCTCGCGGAAGCACGCGGGCCTCCTCGGCCCGCGCCCGCCGAGACACAGCGGGCCACCTTACGAGGTGAAGCGCTGGACCCGCCCATTCAGAGCGCGGGCCTCACGTTCCGCGCTCGCCGCTTACGTTCCCGGGGGAGTCTCCGTCAGGCGCTCAGCCAGCTCCTTCGCGTCCGTACGGGGCCGCTCGCAAGCAAAGCCCCGGCACAAGTACGCGGCGCCCTGCCCGCCCACCGGCTCGCGCCCCTCGAACAACTCCTTGAGCAGCGCGGGCGCGGGCTTGCCCGCCTCCTTCCAGCCGAAGGCGAACGTCGGCGCATAGACATGGTTCGCCGCGCTCAAGAGCGGCGCCACCGCGTCGCGCGCCCCAGCAAACGTCACGCCCGCCGCGCCGTCCAAGAGCGAGTCCGCCGCGAGCCCCAGGTAGCCGTAGCCCATCGCATTGGCCACCAGTCCCTCGCGCATCTTCCCCACGTACTTCGCCGGAAGCTCCAGGTGCCGCTCGTTCCCCGTGAGCGCGGCCAGCGCCACCTGCGCCTCCGTCAGCGTGGACGCCCCGGACGGAAACGCGTTGTCGAACAGGCCATACGTCGCCACCACCAGGTCCTTCTGGCCGCGTGGCGCGGTGAAGTACGCCCGCTTCTCCTCATCCCAGAACAGCTCCACCGCGCGCTTCACCAGCGCCTCGGCCGCCTCCAGGTACTTCACGTCGAACGTGGCCTGATAGAGCGCGGTGAGCCCCGAGGCCAGGTCCCCGTAGTCCTCGAGGAAGCCATCGATGCGCGCCTGCCCCTCCTGATACGAGCGCGCCAGCCGCGTCCCGTCCCACATCTTCGCCAGCACGAAGTCCGCGGCGGACACCGCGAGCTTCGTCCAGTCCGGACGCTCGAACACGCGCGAGGCGAGCGCCAGCCCGCGAATCATCAACCCGTTCCAGCCCGCCAGCAGCTTGTCATCCCGGCCCGGCTTCACGCGCTTCTCGCGCGCCTCGAACAACACCCGACGCGCCTCCGACAGCTCGCGCTCGACCTCCTCCACCGGCAGGCTCCGCTCGCGCGCCAGCAACTCCGCTGGCACCACGACCTCCAGCACCGTGGCCCCGTGCTCGAAGTTGCCCTGGGACGTGACGCGGAAGTGACGCGTCACCAGCTCCGCGCGCGCCGGCGGCAACACCGCCTGAAGCTCCTCCGGACGCCACACGAAGAACTTCCCCTCCTCTCCCTCGCTGTCCGCGTCCTGCGCGGCGTAGAAGGCGCCGCCCGCGTCGGTCATCTCGCGGCGCACGTACTCCACCGTCTCCTCCACCACCTTGCGCCACAGCGGCCGAGGCTCCACCTGCTGCGCCTCCGCGTACAGGTGCACGAGCTGCGCGTTGTCGTAGAGCATCTTCTCGAAGTGCGGCACCAACCACCGCGCATCCACCGAGTAGCGATGGAAGCCGCCGCCGAGCTGGTCATAGATGCCCCCCAGCGCCATGCGCTCCAGCGTGAGGAACACCGCGTCCCGCAGTGGCGCGCCGCCCCCACGCCTCCAGGCGCGCAGCAGCAGGGAGAAGTTCATCGGGTTGGGGAACTTGGGCGCGCCGCCGAAGCCGCCATGCACCAGGTCCACCTGCTGCACCATGCGCTTGCCCATCGCCACCACGTCCGCCGCCGTCAACACGCCGGGTGCCGCATCAAGGCCGTACGCGGCCAGCTCGCCCAACCCCTCCTCGAACTGCTCCGCCTGCCGCTTCACTTCCTCGCGCTTGTTCTCCCACGTGTCCCGCAGCGCCATCAGCAGCCGGGGGAAGCCGGGGCGCCCGTAGCGGTCCTCGGGCGGGAAGTAGGTGCCGCCGTAGAAGGGCTTCAGGTCCGGCGTGAGGAACACCGTCAGCGGCCAGCCCCCACCCTGCCCCAACAGCTGCACCACGCCCTGGTAGATCTGGTCCAGGTCCGGCCGCTCCTCGCGGTCCACCTTGATGTTGATGAAGCCCTCGTTCATCAGCCGCGCCGTCTCGGGCGACTCGAAGGACTCGTGCGCCATCACGTGACACCAATGGCACGCGGAGTAGCCCACGGAGAGCAGGATGGGCTTGTCCTCCGCCCGCGCTCGCGCGAGCGCCTCGTCCCCCCAGGCAAACCAGTCCACGGGATTGCCGGCATGCTGGCGCAGGTACGGCGACGGCTCCTGGGCCAGACGGTTGGAGGAACCTGACGACGGAGGGTGGGAGGACATGCGGACTCCAAGCAAGGGACGGCCACGGCACGGCATACGGAGCCCGGGAAAACACGGCAAGCCCCAAGGGCACAACCCTCCACTGGAGAACGGGAGCGAGGTACGCTGGGCCCAAGACGTGAGCATGGTTTCCCCCGCCCCCGCCCCGCCCACCCCCGTCGGCCTCGGCCTCAAGACGTGTCTCACCCTGCTGGGCGTCGCCCTCGCGGTGAGAGTCGTGTTGGCGCTCGGCACCGACGTCTACTTCGACACCGCCTACTACTGGCAGTGGGCCCAGCGGCTCGACTGGGGCTACTACGACCATCCGCCGCTCATCGCCTGGCTCATCGCCGCGCTCGGCATCCACGGCACCGCGTTCCTCTGCGGCACCGGCACCGTGGTCGCCGTGTGGGGACTGGCCCGGGACGTGTACCAGAGCCGTGAAGCCGCCTGGCGCGCGGCGGCCCTGTGGAGCGTGGTGCCCGGAGGCATGGTGGCCGGCGTCTGGGCCACACCGGACACCGCCATGCTGCTGCTCTGGACGCTCGCGCTGTGGGCGCTGTGGCGCGAGCGCTGGCTCTGGGCGGGGCTGGCTTCGGGCCTCGCGGTGCTGGCCAAGTTCCCCGCGGTGCTGCTGGGCGTGGCCTTCCTCGTCACCGCGCTGAAGCACCGACGCCTGCCCAAAGGCGCCTGGGGCACCGGCGTGCTGGCCGCGCTGTTCCTCGTGCCGGTGTTGCTGTGGAACGCACGGCACGACTGGGTGGGCATCGCCTTCCAGCTCCGCCATGGCCTGGAGGGACAGGGCGGGTGGAAGACACTGGGCGAGTTCCTCGGAGGCCAGTTCGCCTTCGGCGGTCCGGTCATCTTCCCGCTCGCGCTGGTGTACGCGCTGCGAGGACCTCGCGAGCAGTTCCTGCTGCGCATGGCGGCCCTGGTGCCCCTTTTGTTCTTCGGCTACGCGGCGTCGCGCGCGCGAGGCGAGGTCAACTGGACGACCATGGCCTACCTCTCCGTGTGCGTGGGCGTCGCGGGCATGCGGCGCCCCTGGCAGCTCGCGGCGGCGTTCTCAGGCCTCGCGGTGGTGCTCGCCGTGACGCTGCACCTGTTCTTCCCCATGCTGCGCTTCAAGCGCGATACGGCCCTGTGGCGCACGCACGGCTGGGAGGTGCTGCGCGCGCTGTCCGCACCCGAGAAGCTCTTCCCCGAAATGAAGCCAGGCGACGTCGTCGCCGTGTACGCCGGCAACTACCAGCTCGCGTCAATGATTGCCCACTACTCGGGCATCCCCGTGGGGACCGCGGGCCTGGTGCGCTTCAGCCAGTACGATGTGTGGCCCGAACCGCTCGTCCCTCCGGGAAAAGATGTGCTCTGGGTGGAAGAAGATGGGCCCCTCCCGCCGCCCGCGTTGACCAGTCATTACGAGTCAATGGAAGACCCAGCCGAGCTGGTTGGAACTTTCCAGGGCCGCCGTCTGCATTTCTTTCGGGTGTGGTGGGTGCGGGGCAAGAAGCCCTGACCCTCCCCGGAGGGCATGACAACTTCCAATCGCAGTCATCGATAACCAGGGAAACCGTCTTTACTCAATAAGCGGGGTCCCCCTCATGTCGACTGTGTCCAGTGCGGGTTCGCGCCGAGTCGCCACCGCCACCACCGCCGCGGCAGCCACGCCTCCCACCGTGCGTCAGGGCTCCAAGGGCGCGACGGTGACAACGCTCCAGAAGAAGCTGGCCGCCGCGGGCTTCAACCCGGGCCCCATCGACGGGGACTTCGGGCCGAAGACGCGCGCCGCGGTGCTTTCCTTCCAGAAGGCGAAGGGCCTGAAACAGGACGGAATCGTCGGCCCGAAGACCTGGGGCGCGCTGAACGCGGGGGGCGTGAAGCCTCCACCCAAGCCGCAGCCAGTGACGAAGGGCACCGCGGAGGCGTTCGTCCAGAAGGCGCTCGCGCAGAAGGGAGACCGGTATGTCTTCGGCGCGGAGACAAACCTGAACGACCCCAACCCGTCCAAGTTCGACTGCTCGGAGCTGGTGCAGTGGGCCGCACACCAGGCGGGCGTCTCCGTCCCCGACGGCACGATGAACCAGGTGCCGTACTTCAAGCAGAAGGGCACCACCATCTCCGTCGACGAGGCCCTGCGCACGCGCGGCGCGCTGCTGTACCGGCCCGGCCACGTGGCCATCAGCCTGGGCGACGGGCGCACCATTGAAGCGCGAGGCTCCGCGTACGGTGTGGGCATCTTCAACGCCAATGGCCGAGGCTGGACGTCCGGCGCGCTCATCCCCGGCCTCAAGTACGGGTGAGCCGGGGACGACGGGTGTAGAGTGCGGCCACCGGCGCTCCCATGGCGCCGGAAGTGCTCCGCATGGACCTCGCCCTCTTCCTCGTCGGTCTCGTCAAAGTCGTACTGGGCGGCCTCGTCGCCGCGCTGGGCATCTGGCTCGCGCTGCGCGGCCTGAGCCGCATCCTCGGCACCAATCCGGTGGAGGAGCTGCGCCAGGGCAACACCGCCGCCGGCATCGTCCACGCCACCAGCCTCGTGTCGCTGGGCATGCTCGTGCAACACGCGGTGCAGGCCACGTCGGACGCGGTGGACCTCACCGTGCGCACCCAGCCCTTCCATCCGATGATGGCGGGCAAGCTGCTCGCGGTGGCCGCGTTGCACGTGGGCCTGTCGCTGGGAGTCGGCGTCGCGGTGCTCGCGCTGGGCATCCTCCTGTTTGACAGGATGACACCCGGCATCGATGAGCTGGCGGAGGTGCGCAAGGGCAACATCGCCGCCGCGCTCATCCTCTCCGCCATCCTCCTCGTCCTCGCGCTGCTGACGGCGCCGGGGCTCCAGGCGGCCCTCAACGGGCTCATCCCCTTCCCCCAGCTTCCCGAGGGGACGATGGTCGCTCCCGGATAGCGGGAGGGCGTCGTCGAGCCCATGTCCACCAGCTCCGGCATGAAGATGGCTTTCAAGCTGCTCCTCGCGCTGCTCGGCGCGGGGAGCTGCCTGTGCTGCTGTGGCCTGGGGATGATGGGCCAATTGGCGGACATGAACGTGCGCTCGAACGTGCCTGTCCCGCCCGTGGGCGAGGGCGCGGTGGAGCTGGGCACCGTGCTGATTCCCGCCGACACGTCGCTGTCGCGCGCGCGCACGTATGACTGGAACGCGGAGAGCATCCATCCTCCGGGGAACCGGCTGACGTACGGCCTGGGCGACACGCTGGACGCGTGGCTGGAGGACCAGCACAAGGTCTTCGGGCGCAGGCTTCGCTACCGCTCCCTCGGCGGTGAGCGCTTCACGTATCAGCCGCCGCGCGGCTGCTCGGCCGACATGCGGTGCATCTACGAAGAGCTGATCCGCAGCAACGAGGGGCCGGTGAAGGCGCTGGGCGAGCGCTTCGTTACGTCCGTGCGCGAGCGGAACCTGGACTCCGCGCAGGCCGCGCAGCTCATCCTCAACTTCGTGCAGCGCATCCAGTACGAGCTGCCCCTGGACGAACCCTTCGGCATCATCCCCCCCGCGCTGGTCCCCGCGCGCAACAAGGGCGACTGCGACTCCAAGGCGGTGCTCGCGGTGATGCTGCTGCGGCAGGTGGGCATCGACGCGGTGATTCTCTACTCGGACCCGCTGGCCCACGCGGCGGTGGGCGTGGGCCTGCCGGGCACGGGCACCCGCATGCGTCACGGTGGGCGCACCTACCAGTACGCGGAAGTCACGGCCGAGGGCTGGCCGGTGGGCATGATTCCGCCCAAGTACGACAAGCCCCGGCTGTGGCGGGTGATGGCGCTGGAGTCCAACACCTCCGGCTAGCGCGCCTCCACGGGGGGCGCGGCGAGCACCTCGCGCAGATACCGCTCGTACGCCTCCTTCATCGGAAGCTCCGAGTCCACCCCGAGCCGGCGGCGCGTCGTCAGGTGGCGTGAGCCATCGCGAGGGTCCACGCCTTCCTTCGTGTAGTGCTCCCAGCGGATGGCCGAGCCCCGGCGCTGCCAGAGCGCCAGCTCGTTGAAGTTGATGCCCCGCTGGAAGAGCAGCTCGTGCTTGAAGGACACCGGGCGCCCGTCCAGCTCTCGCGTGGCCTGCGCCGCGCTCAGCCCCTCCTTGCGCAGCGTCCAGTAGCACCAGCCGTGCAGCGAACACCGCGTGCCGTCCGCCTGGCGCCACGCGAAGTAGTCCAGCACCGAGCGCTCATCCGCGCCCAGCCACACGCGCCCGTCGAACACGGCCGGAACGTCCAGCGCGTGCGTGAAGGTGGCGCTCGCGAGGCTCGCGGACAGCGACACCAACTTCTCCACCTCGCGGTCGTACAGCGACCAGTCCGGCCGGAAGAGGACGGAGATTTCGTCGCTCTGCGTGTACGCGTACGCGCCCTGGAACTCCTCCAGCAACGCGCTGGCCGTGCGGACCATCAGCCGGTGGAAGAGCGGGTCGAAGGGCTTCTCGAAGCGCTCCTGCGTGAAGCGGGAGAAACCACGTCCATCCACGCGCACCACCGCCCACGCTCCAGGCAGGAGGCGCAAGTCGTGGAACATCTCGCCTCGTCGCATCCGCTGGGCCAGCTCATCCGGGTCCCACATCTCGCTCCTCCTTCCAGTCCTCGACGATGAAGCCGCCGTCGGCGGCCCACTTCACGTGGGACAGCGAATCGAAACCTTCCTCGATGCTTGGCCGCCGCAGGCACTTCACCGTGGCGTACAGCGCCACCTCCGGCACCCTGGCACGGCCCTCTCGCTTCGCGTTCCGTGCCAGGCAGTCCGCGAGCCGCGACTCGAAATAGACGCCGAGAACACGCGCACCCTGCTCGTGCCCCAGGGCGATGAGCGGCGCGCGCTGCTCCAACGTGGGGTGCGTATTGTCCACCACGACGGAGCGCCCCGCGCTCAGCGCCTCGACGACGAGCCTGCGCTGCCGGGCCTCCTTGCGCCGCGCATGCGGCCACAGGTCCTTGCTCACCAGCACGTGCGTATCCGCGAAGCGGCGCTGGAAGAAGCGGCTCTTGCCGGAGGCCTGTAACCCGATGAAGAGGATGAGTTCCATGATGGAGCCCCTCCCGACGCGACGCCCGAGCCTCGGCTGACGCTCGGCACGCGGGCTCCGGTGAGGGCGACCTCCGAGAGCACGGCACCTCTAGCGCGCACGTCTACCCGACGCTCCGCGCGCTGTGTGGCTTTGCACAGCCCACACGCCCGCCACCCCGATTGTGTTGATTCGGTGCGATTATCCGGATTAACAATTAAGTCTCGAATTACACAAATTCAAGAGCTGTCGTAATCCGCCGCTCGGACTGGAGCAGCAGGCGGCGGGAGCAGCACGAAGCGCAACCCGAACAGGAGACACCGAATGGAAACCCCCTTCTCGTCGTATGCGGGACGCTGGCGTCGGCTCTCTGTCATGGCCCTGGGCTGGGGCCTCCTCGCACCGCTGCCGGTGCTCGCGGCGTCGAAGCAGCCGTCACGCGCGGGAGTCGAGCGCGGCGCGGCGCTTCCCGCGCGCATCGTCGACACGCTGGCTGCGAGCGCGGCGCGGCCCGCCACGGGCCTCGCGGCCTCGGTGAGCGGACGTCACGCGCTCGTCACGGGAACAGGCCGCGTCTTCCACCGCACGGACAACACCATCCATGCGCTGAGGACGCTGGCGGTCCCCAAGACGCAGTTGCAGTTGCACGTCTGGGAGGAGGAAGGCGCGGACGGACAGCGCCAGGACTTCTTCGCCTACAGTCGGGGCGGCACGGAGCTGGTGGGCCGCGCGCAGCCCACGACGTACCAGGTCCGCCTGGAGCATGCGCGCTTCGACCCGCTGCGCGAGGCGGTGCCGCTGGTGGCGGGCCTGCTGGCCGCGGACGCGGAGAACACGCTGTCGCTCGTGCAGCTCCAGGCGACGCCATTGCCGGAGCTGCGTGAGGCCCTGGAGCGAGAGGGCGGCAAGGTGCTGCGCTTCCTCACGGACCACACGTTCCTGGTGGAGATGAGCGCGGACACCCGCAAGCGCGTGACGGAGCTGCCCTTCGTGCGCTGGGTGGGGCCGTACCATCCCGAGTACCGCGTGGAAGGCGTGCTGCGCGATGCCCTGACGGGGCGCGCGGCGCGACTGGAGCCGCAGCGCTACTCCATCATGGTGGGTGAGCGCGGCGCGATGCGGCAGGGAGAAGTCGCGGAAGCGGTGCGCAAGCTGGGCGGCACGGTGGAGCTCATCGAGGCGGGAGGCCTGCGCCTGGAGGCCACGCTCACCCAGCCCCAGCTCGAGCGGCTGGTCCGCTCCAACGCGGTGCAATACATCGACCGCTGGGGTGGGCCTGGTGAAGTGGACATGAACAACGTGCGCGAGGTGGGCGGCGCCAACTACCTGGAGACGAACGAGGGTTGGAGGGGCCAGGGTGTGCGCGGGCAAATCTTCGACACCGAGTTGCGAACGACGCACCAGGAGTGGGCCACTCCCCCCCTCATCCACAGCACGTCCAGCGCCGGCAGCGCGCACGGGACGAGCTGCTACAGCATCAACTTCGCCAGGGGCGTGGACGGCACCGTGCGCGGCCTGTTGCCCGACGGCCAGGGCATCTTCTTCCTCTACAGCCAGTCCACCCAGTTCGGCGGCACCAAGTCCCGCTACGACATCAACCGCGAGCTGACGGACCCGGCGGGCCCGTACCGCGCCGTGTTCCAGACGTCGAGCGTGGGCAGCACGCTGGGCACCGCGTACACCACCATCTCCGCCGAGGTGGATGACTACCTGTTCAAGCACCCCATCCTGAGCACGCAGTCGCAGAGCAACTCCGGCACGCGCAACTCGAGGCCCCAGGCGTGGGCGAAGAACATCGTCTCCGTGGGCGGCTTCTACCACTACGACAACGCCAACCCCGGGGATGACCGGTGGAACGGCGGCGCCAGTATCGGCCCGGCGGCCGACGGCCGCATCAAGCCGGACCTCTCGTTCTTCTATGACGCGGTCCGCGCGGCCAACAACTCGAGCAACACGTCGTACTACAACTTCAGTGGCACCAGCGCGGCCACGCCGCAGACGGCGGGCCACTTCGGCCTCATGTTCCAGATGTGGCATGAGGGCGTGTGGGCCGGCTTCGGTGGCGGAACGGACGTCTTCGCCAGCCGCCCGAAGATGGCCACCGCCAAGGCGCTGATGATCAACCAGGCGAACCGCTACGAGTGGCCGCTGGGTGGCACCAACGGCGACCTGACGCGCGTGCGCCAGGGTTGGGGCCACGCGGACCTGGAGCGTCTGCACACGCGCGCCGCGCAGACGAGCATCATCAACGAGACGGACAACCTCCTGCCCCTGGGCATCAACACCTACTCGGTCGCCGTGCCCCAGGGTGAGAAGGAGTTCAACGTCACCCTCGTCTACACGGACCCGGCGGGCACCGTGGGCGCCGCGCAGGCACGCATCAATGACCTGTCGGTGCGCGTGACGTCGCCGTCGGGCGTCATCTACTGGGGCAACAACGGGCTGTCCGCGGGCAACGTCTCCACGCCCGGCGGCGTGTCCAACACGGTGGACACCGTGGAGAACGTCTTCGTCCGTGAGCCCGAGGAGGGCACCTGGACGGTGGAAGTGCTGGGCGACCAGATTGTCCAGGACACGAACCTGTCGACGCGCGCCATCGACGCCTTGTACGCGCTCGTGGTGAGCGGCGGCCTCATCCAGCCGTAGTCGTCCCCCGACGTCGGGCGGGCCGGTGTTCCCTCGCGGGGCACCGGCCCGCCCACCGCGCGACACGGGGCCATCCGAGACACTGGCCGTCGTCGCGCCCGGGTGGCATGACAGGGCCCCATGGCCCGTGACGTCTCCTTCTTCGACCAGCTCGGCTCACTGCTCGCCCGCGAGCGCGAGGCCGAGAAAGCCCGCCTGGCCACCCTCGCCGAGGGCCTGTCCCTCCATGAGCGCGAGGAGCAGGGCCTGTCCGTCCTGGACCTGGAGACCGTCGAGGAGGAGGTCGGCCTGGGTGGCCGCGTCCTGCTCACGCTGGCCCGGGCCGACCGCGCGCGACTGCCCTCCCGGCTCCACAACGGCGATCTCGTGGCCGTGTTCCCCCGCCGAGCCGAGGTGAGCGAGCCCGCCAAGGCCCTCATCTCACGCGCCAGCGCCACGCGCCTCCAGCTCGCCTTCGACCGCTCGCCTCCGCCGTATGTCCACGAGGGCCTGCTGCGACTGGACGTCGTCCCCAACGACATCACCTACGAGCGGATGCGCAACGGCCTCCAGCGCGTGAAGGCGATGGACAAGGGCCTGGAGCGCCGCAAGCGCGAGGTCCTCCTGGGCAACGAGCCCCCGCGCGGCGACACGCCCCGCCCCTTCGAGGCCGGCCGGCCCCTCAACCCGGAGCAACTGGACGCGGTGGGCCGCGCGCTCGCCGCCGAGGACTTCTTCCTGGTTCACGGCCCGCCGGGCACCGGCAAGTCCACCGTGCTAGCGGAGGTCGCCGCGCAAGCCGTGGCCCGGGGCCAGCGCCTCCTGTGCACCGCCGCCAGCAACGCCGCCGTGGACCACCTCTTGGACCTGTGCCTCGCCCAGGGCCTGCGAGCGATTCGCGTGGGCCACCCCGCCCGCGTCGCCGCCCGGCTCCAGGAACACACGCTGGACATCGTCGTGGAGGAGCACCCAGACCGCATCATCTCCAGGGACCTCTTCGACGAGGCGTTCTCCCTGCTGGGCTACGCGCGGCGCCAGCGCACCCAGGGCCGCAGCCGCGAGCGCTTCTCCAACGCGCGCTCGTCCACGACGGAGGCCAAGGCGATGCTCGACGAGGCCCGCACGCTGGAGCGCAAGGCGGTGCGCTCCGTGCTGGCCAACGCGGACGTCGTCTGCGTCACGCTCGCGAGCCTCGAGTCGAGCGTACTCTCCGGCGAGAAGTTCGACCTGGCGCTGCTCGACGAGGCCACCCAGGCCACCGAGCCGCTCGCGCTCCTGGGCTTCCTGCGCGCGCCCATCGTCATCCTCGCCGGAGACCCGCAGCAGCTGCCCCCCACCGTGCTCTCCCAGGAGGCCGCCCGCGCGGGCCTCGCGGTGAGCCTCTTCGAGCGGCTGCTCGCGGACCACGGCGACGGCGTCAAGCGCATGCTGCGCGAGCAGTACCGGATGAACACGCGCATCATGGACTTCCCCTCCCGCGAGATGTACGGCGGCGAGCTGCGCGCCCACCCCTCCGTCGCGGACCGCACGCTCGCGGACGTCCTGCCTCCCGACACGCAACTGGACGCCCCGCCCGTCCTCTTCCTCGACACCGCGGGCAAGGGCTTCGATGAAGAGGTGGAGCCCACCACCCGCAGCCTCTTCAACACGGGCGAGGCGGACCTGGTGGAGGCTCGCGCCCGCGCGCTGCTCGCGGCCGGCCTGTCCCAACGGGAGCTCGCGGTGATTACCCCCTACAGCGCCCAGGCCCACCGCCTGCGCGAGCGGCTGGAGTCCTTCGCCCCCGACGTCGAGGTGGACACGGTGGACGCGTTCCAGGGCCGGGAGAAGGACGCCATCCTCGTCTCCCTCACCCGCTCCAACAGCGAGGGACAGGTGGGCTTCCTCAACGACTTGCGCCGGATGAACGTCGCCCTCACCCGCGCCCGCCGACACCTCTTCGTCGTGGGCGACTCCGCCACCCTCAGCGCGCATCCCTTCTACGCACGCTTTATCGAAGGGACTCAAACGACCGAGGGCTACCGCTCCGCCTGGGAGTGGCCGGACGCCCTCTGAAACATCCAATCCCTCTCAGTGATACAGGTCTCGCCTGACCCAGCCCTGGGGTACTACGCAAGGACTGTCAGGGTCATGATCCAAAATTTGTCGCCTGGGCGAACCAAATTTGTCACCTGACCCTCTCCATGCGGGGTGCAGTGCCCGGATATCGAGCATTTGGCTCCAAACCCGCTGTCGGGCACGAGACGTGCTTGTGCCCCAGGGTGGGGAGGAACCGCCACATGTCTCAGCGGCCGAATGTCACGAAGGAAAACGACGTCTGGGTACTCCGTATCGAGAAGGAGAACGGGAGGGTCCAGGAGTATCGCTGTGCGACGGAGAATCAGGCGCGGCAGCTCGCGCTGGTGATGTCCAAGCCCGATACCGGGGCGCCGCCACGGCCTCCCTCGCCGCCGCGCTAGAGACAGGACACGCGCTGGGGTAAGCCACGGGGAGGAGCCGCCCGTGTCCACCTCGCTCGAATCCCGCTTCGTCGACGCCCAGGGTCTGCGCCTTCACGTGCGCTGGCGCCCGGGCGCCGACACAGCGCCCGCCGTGCTGTTCCTCCACGGCTGGCTGGACCACTCCCACAGCTTCGATGGCGTCATCGAGCATGTGCCCGCCCATTGGCGACTGGCGCTGCTCGACTTCCGGGGCATGGGACAGAGCGCGCACGCGCCGCCCGAGGCCCACTACCAGTCCGGTGACCACCTCCTGGACATGGAGGCCGCACTGGATGGGCTGGGGCTGGGCAAGGCGCACCTGGTGGGCCACTCGCTGGGCGGCATCGTCGCGCTGACGTACGCGGCCGTGCGGCCGGAGCGGGTGCTCGGCCTGTCGCTCATCGAAAGCATGGGTCCCACCGGCGGCCCGCCCGAAGTCGCGGTGGCGCGGCTGCGAGGTTTCATGAATGACTCGCGCCGGCCCCCGAATCGCAAGCGCTACCCGGATGTGGCGTCCGCGGCCGCTCGCCTGCGCGAGAACAACCCCTCCTTGCCGGAGGCCGCCGCCTTGCATCTGGCCGAGCACGGCACCGAGCCGTACGAAGGGGGGGTGGCCTTCACGTTCGATTCACGACACCGTCGCCGCTTCGCGCAAGGGTACGACGAAGCACAGTGGCTCGCGCTCCAGGCCGCGCTCACCTGCCCGGTGCAGCTCATCCGGGGCCAGGAGGGCCTGTGGCCCGACGCTCCGAAGTTGGATCGCCGGGTTCTGGCCCTGCGCACCCTCGTGGCGCCCCCTCAAATGATTCCGGGGGGACATCACGTGCATATGGAGCAGCCCGCCGAAGTCGCCCGCGCACTGGCCGACTTCATCCGCTGAAGAGGCCCGCACCGGTCAGAACCCCTGGAAAACTCTTTCACCTTCCAGGGTAACTCCGTTCCCTCCACGGCCCTCTCCGGCGACTGCGCATCTCAACCCCTTGAATTCAGGACACCACCCTAGGTCCCACGGGTTGGTATGCGAATTGGAGAGGGGGAAGTCGGCGGATCACGCACCGGACCCAGACGGGTGCGTGTGGGGAGAAGGGTGAGGAGCGGACAATGGGGATGGGGTTGAGGGGGCGAGTCCTCGCGTTGGCGGTGCTCGTCGCCACCGGACTGGTCGGCTGCCACGAGGGTGATGAGACCCGCGCGGTGCATGCGACAGCGGTGGTGGACATGGACGTGCTCGACTTCGGGGAGGTGCCGGTGGGCGAGTGGCGGGAGCGCGAGGTGCGCATCCGCAATGTCGGCTATGTGCCCTTCTTCGCCATCGAGGCACTGGCCATTGTCGGCAACCCCTCTTACGAGGTGGAGCTGGCGGAAGGTGGCGGCCGGGTGATGCCGGGCGAATCCCATCTGGTGCGCGTGCGCTTCCATCCGCTCGGCGAGGGCGTGACGGAAGAGACGGTGTACGTCTCCACCGACGCCAACCAGGGCGCGCAGGCGCAAGTGCGCGTCACGGGCCTGGGCACGCCCACGCAAATCATCATCGACCCGCCGGTGCTCGACTACGAGACGCTGGAGGTGGACAGCGAGCGCAACCTGGAGGTCACCATCACCAACCCGGTGGACCTGCCGCTGACGCTGGCGGTGCGCGGCGACTGGCCGGACCCCTTCACGCCGGACACCATCACCATTCCTCCCCTGTCCTCGCGCAAGGTGAGCACGCAGTACCTGCCGCGTGCGCTGGGCGCCATGGACGCGCGACTGGAGGTGCGCTCGTGCGAGACGTGTACCGCGTCGGTGGTGGACCTCAAGGGCCACTCGGTGGCCACGGCCTTCGTGTTCGACCCGGCGCCGGTGCCGTTCGACTTGATTCCGGTGCATGAGCGCACGCAGTCCTTCACGCGGGCGCGCAACATCACCTGGCGGCCAGTGACCATCGCCCAGCTCGTCACCAGCGACCACGCCTTCGTGCCGCTCTCCAAGCCGGAGGGCTCCACGGTGGCGCCGGGCGAGGTGGTGGAGCTGAAGATGGAGTTCGCCGCGCGCTTCTCCGGCCCCAACGTGGGCGACCTCAAGGTGCACTACGCCTCCGACAAGCCTCGGCGGTCGGAGGTCATCCTGGATGCGCGAGGCGGCCGTCCCACCCTGGCGGTGACGCCGGTGGCGCTGGACTTCGGAGAGCTGCCGGTGGGCGGCAAGGTGGAGCGGGTCATCCGCATCTCCAACGCGGGCACCAACGGCTCGCTGCGCTTCGTGGGCGTGACGGCGGATGGCGCCAGCACCCAGTTCAGCGTGGACGTGCCCACGCGCGGCACGCAGCGCTATCCGTGGACGGCGGGCGCGTGGCCCGCGTTCGAATCCGGCGGTCTGGAAATCGCGCCGGGCAACGACGCGCTGGAGCTGAAGGTCTACTTCGAGCCGACGTCGGAAGGCAGCTTCCAGGCGCGGCTGCGCGTGCGCTCCGACGACGTGTTCAACCCGGAGCGAGAGGTCATCCTGACGGGTCGGGCGCGCACCAGCGGACCGTGCGTGTACGAGCTGCGGCCCCAGCCGGTGATGGACTTTGGCAACGTGGTGCCGGGCCGAGGCGCGGTGCTGGGCTTCTACTTCCGCAACCCGGGCCGCGCGGAGTGCGCGGTGAAGGACGTGCATCTCTCCAACGACGCGAATGGCGCCTTCTTCATGCCGGGCGGCAAGCTCACCGGTGGCGTCGTGCTCTACGACACGGCCTTCAGCGCCATGGTGGCCTTCCGGCCCTCGGCCGAGGGTGAGTACACGGGCGAACTGAAGCTGACGGTGAACAACCCGGCGGCGCCCACCGTGACATTGCCCCTCAAGGGCGTGTCGAAGGCGAGCTGCCTCGTCGCCACGCCCGCCTACGTGGACTTCGGCCCCATCCGCTACGACTGCGCCGCGGCGCCGCGCAAGACGTACATCGCCAACCGGTGCAGCGAGCCTGTCACCGTCACGGGCGCCGACATCGGCAATGGCACCAGCACCCAGTTCTCCCTGCTGACGCCCATCACCCAGCCGCGCACGCTGCTGGCGGGCGAGGGCTTCGAGCTGGAGGTGGACTACGCGCGCAACGTGCTGGGTCAGCACTACACGCCCATGTACCTGCGCGCCGCGAACGAGGCCGCGCCCTTCCTGGTGCCGCTGATTGGCGAGACGAACCACGAGGGCATCCAGGTGGACCGCTACACGCAGGGCACCGACAGCCAGCTCGACGTGCTCTTCGTGGTCTCCAACACGACGACCATGGACCCGTACCAGGAGCGCCTGAAGTCGGCGATTCCCGGCTGGCTGGACTACGCGCGGCAGCAGAACGTGGACGTGCGCGTGGGTGTCACCAGCACGGGCCTCGTGCAGCGCGGGCCACAGTGTGGGGGTGGCGCCAACGGCGGCGAGGCGGGCCGGTTGTTCCCGGTGGACGGCAACCGCGCGCGGGTGCTCTCCAGCAACAGCCCCAACGCGGCGGCGGGGCTCCAGTCCAACATCGACGTGGGCCTGTGCCACAACCTGGTGCAGGGCCTGGAGACGATGCGCCAGGCGCTCTCCGCGCCCCTGTCCGAGCAGACGGACGACCCGCGCACCGCGCAGCCCAACGACGGCAACTGGGGCTTCACGCGGCCAGCGGCGAGAATGGCGGTGGTGGTGCTGGCGGACGAGGACGACAACTCGGGCTTCGTGCCGGACAGCTACATCCAGTTCCTCCAGACGTTGAAGGGCACGGGCATGTCACACCGCAGCCAGCTCTACGCGCTGGTGCCCACCGACAGCCGCTGCACCACGGCGGGCAGTGACGCGGACCGCTTCGTGGCGGTGGCGCGTGGCACGGGCGGACGGGCGGAGTCCATCTGCGAGGGCGACTACCGCCCCCTGCTGGACTCGGTCATCCAGCGCGCGGGGGACCTGCAGGCGGACTTCCCGCTGACGGCGGAGCCCGCGGGAGCCGCGGAGATGACAGTGCGCGTGCAGGGCCAGTCGGTGCCGGAGGCCCAGTGGTCGTATGACGAGGATGCGAACGCCATCGTCTTCGGAGGCGCGGCGGTGCCGAGGCCCGGACAGACGGTGGAGGTGCGCTACCGCAGCGTGTGCAAGGTACCGCCCGCCGCTCCCTGAGGTATGGCGCCCCGCATCCGTCTGGATGCGGGGCGCTGTCGTCGCGGGGAAATGACGCGGCGCGGGCTTCCGCACGTGGCCCCGGCACGGCTATCCTGGCGCGGACGTGGAGACATTCGGCCGCTACGAGCTGTTGCGGAAAATCGCCATCGGCGGGATGGGCGCCGTCTATCTCGCGCGGCAGAAGGGGCCGGTGGGCTTCCAGAAGCTGCTGGTGGTGAAGCGGCTGTTGCCCCACCTGTCCGAGGACGACGAGTTCATCGAGATGTTCCTCGACGAGGGGCGCATCGCCGCGCACCTCAACCACCCGAACATCGCCCAGATTTACGACTTGGGTGACGTGGACGGGCAGTACTTCATCGCCATGGAGTACGTGCATGGCGAAGCGGTGGGGCCCCTGGGACTCAGGGCCCAGCAGCGCAAGCTGTCGATTCCGCTGGCCCTTAAGTGCCGCATCATCGCGGACGCGGCGGCGGGGTTGGATGCGGCGCACAACGCGCGCAGCCCGTCGGGCCGCAAGCTGGCGTTGATCCACCGGGACGTGTCTCCGCAGAACGTGCTCGTCGGCTACAACGGCGGCGTCAAGATCATCGACTTCGGGGTGGCGAAGGCGTCCGGGAAGTTCTCCCAGACGGTGGTCGGCACCATCAAGGGCAAGCACGCGTACATGTCCCCGGAGCAGGCGCGGGGCGAGCCGCTGGACCATCGCTCCGACATCTTCGGGCTGGGGACGGTGTTCTACGAGCTGTTGACGCACCAGCGGCTGTTCAAGCGCGACACGGAGATCGCCACGCTCAAGGCGGTGGTGGGGACGAAGATTGTTCCCCCGTCGGAGCTGTCGTCGGACATCCCCAAGGAGCTGGACGCGATTGTGCTCAAGGCGCTGGCGCGCAAGCGCGACGAGCGCTTCGCGTCGGCCGGTGAGGTCCAGCTCGCGTTGGATGAGTTCCTCGTGCAGCACAAACTGCACGCGACGCCGGCGCACCTCGCGGCCTTCATGCAGGACACGTATTCGGAGGAGCTGGAGGAGGAGCGGCTCGCCGCCGAGCCCACCGTCATCCACTACGACCCGCGCATCGCCGCACGGCAGCAGGCCGCGGCGGCGGCAGCGGCGGCGGGTGACACGGGCAACCATGCGCAGAAGGCCGCGCCGCGTGCGGCGCAAGTGCCTCCGCGCAAGCCGGGGAGCTCATCGCCCTCCGCGCCGGCCTTGCCGTCGAAGCCTCAGGGGAGCGTGTCCTCGTCGTCGACCTCGCCCATGGGGCCTCGACGCGCGGGGGCGGTTTCCTCGACGACCGCCGCGCCTGTTCCGCGAAGCCAGGGCACCAGTGGCGGCTCGCCGGCTCCGGTTGCTCCGGCCAGGGGCGGCACGGGCTCCGGCAAGGCGCCCTCGCCTCCTCCCGGCCGAACGGGTTCCGCGCCCAAGCGCGTGCCGACCCGCCCAGACCCTCAGGGTGAGCCTGAAGACTCGTAGCCAGCGGCGGGTGAGTCCGGGCCCGGGGTGAACGCCGGACCCGTCTGAGACACCCACTTGCTTCGACCCATCGGGACACGGGAAGCCCGTGCCCGAGGGTTCCACTCACCCGCTCAGCGGTTCTTGCCGTCGAACTGCATCGTCTTCACGTCGCCCAGGTCGACTCCGTCCAGGCAACGCACGTTGATGGCCGCCATCTCCGAGCCGTCCGGGCCCACGCCGCGCGCGAAGGAGCGCACGCCACACTTCGAGCAGAAGACGTGGTGGATGACCTTCTTGTTGAACTGGTAGTCCGTGAGGGCCGCCTCCCCGGAGCGCAGCGTGAACTGCGCAATCGGGGTGAAGCTCAGCATGGAGCCCGTCTTCTGACAGATGGAACAGTTACACGTCACCGCGGGCTGGGAGAGGTCCAGCTTCACCTCGTACCGAACCTGCCCACAGTGACAGCCGCCTTCGTAGCTCTTGAGGTCGCTCATGCGCGGCATCCTGCACCGCCTCCCCGGAGCCACCCACGCGAAATCGCGCGCCGCGCCGCGCCAAACGCGAGCCGCGAAACGACTCCTTCACGTGCCGTGCGGCCGTCCGTGAAACGGCCTGCTACAGGCTCGCGAGCGCCACGCGGTACAGCGCGCGGTAGCCCATGCGCGGCGCGGGCTCGAAGCGCTCCGCGTTGAAGATGTCCTTCAACAGCGACACCCCGTCCGGCGAGGACTGCAAGGCCAGGAGCGACGACTCCAGCGCCGTCACCAGCTGCGGCTGAAGCCCCATGGCCACCGGCACCCCGTCATTGGGCGCCTCGTCCGTGTAGGCGATGAGCTCGAAGCGGCGCCCCGCGCCCGCCCCCAGCACATCCTCCACGCCCGTGCCGTACGTCAGCCCCGTGGAAGACGGCGGGCAGAAGACGCTCGTCACGTCCGCCTTGCCGTCCAGCACCGACTCCAGCGCGCCCCGGTAGGAGCCCGTGAAGTGCTGCGCGAAGAAGGCCCGCGCGGGCTCCAAACCCTGCGCCTTCAGGTAGGCCGTGGGCAGCAGGTAGCCCGCCACCGAATCCCGGTCCACCCACGCCGCCGTGGTGCCCTTGAGGCGCTCCACCGTCAGCCCCGCCCCCGCCCGGCACACCAGCGCTGAACGGTAGGAGGACATGCCCCGGCGCACCCCGCGCACCACCACCCGCACCCCCATGGCCTCCATCCGCGCGCACACGAACGGAGGCGCCCAGGCCGCGTCCGCGCGCCCGGAGAGCAAATCCTTGGCGAGCGTCTCGTAGCTGGACGCGACGCTCACCTCCACCAGCTTGCCCAGCGCCCTCTGGAGAAAGGCCGCCAGCCGGTCCGCGCGCTCTCGCGCCGTCTCGTTGCCCAGGGACGGCGGCAGACCGAAACGGAAGGAGTGCCTGGAGGTGGAAGGGACTTGAAGGGTCATTCTGCCCCCTGATTACCCCTCCCTGCCCAGTCGCGCCACTTCGTCGTCAGCAAGACCGAACGTCGCCTGGAGCATGTCCAGGATGCGCTGCTCCGGCAGACTGGGCTCGCCCCCCGCGTGGGCGATTTTCGTGGCCAGCCGGAACGCCTTCACCCGCTGGGTGTGCGTCGTCAGGCCGTGCGCCAGGACGTGGAGTCGCTGGGGCAGCCCCTCGGCGGACAGCGCCGCCACCGACTCGCTCACGAAGTTCTGCGCGCGCTCCGGGCTGACGTTCTCGAAGAGGGGGTCCGCCGCGAAGCTCTCCACCAGCGCCCGGGCCTCGGCCTCCTTCAGCCGCCCGTCCGCCGCGCTCACCAGCACCATGACCTCCGCGTACAGCCGCTCCAGCGGCTCTCCCAGGGCCTCCGCCAGGCTGCCGCCGTTCTCGATGACGTCGATGATCTGGGCGACCTCGTCCTCGGAGATGCCCAGCGCGGCCTGGAACGTCTTGAGCAGCCCCAGCTCCGTGCGAGTCGCCCGCTGGTCCGCCAGCGCCACCGCCGCCGCCAGGCCGAAGGCCAGCATCCGGTTCTTGTGGTCCGGAAGCCTGCGCCTGAGCGACGCGAGCACGTCCTCCAGGTTGCGCGCTTCGGACAGCCGCGCGGCGCTGGTCTCCACCAGCGCGTTGAGCTCCTCGGGACGCGTGCCCTCGAACTCCGGCCGCTCCAGCACGCGGCTGAGCAACGTCTGCATCTCCCGCTGAGACACACGGCCGTCGGCCATCGCCGCCAGCAACATCGCCTCCACCAGCGCGGCGTTACGTTCCTTGCGCGCGCTCACTGCCTGCTCTCGAGCCATGGACTGGCTCCCCCTTGCGTGTCCTGCGTGTCTTGAGTGGGCGCCGCCGCGACTTCCGCCTCGCTCGCGTTCAGCGGGTCGGGGTTGAGCGCCCGGTCCAGCAGGTGCGACGGCCGCACGTTGGCCATCGCGTTGAGAAGGCTCTGCCGGACGTTGGGAATCTCCTTGCCCAGGTCCTCCACCAGCCGCTGCATCCGCTTGCGCTGGAGGTTCTCCTGCGTGCCGCACAAATCGCAGGGGATGATGGGGAAGGCCTTCAGCTCCGCGAACTTCGCGATGTCCTTCTCCGGCGCGTAGCACAGCGGCCGGATGACCACGTTGCGCCCATCATCGCTCTTGAGCAAGGGCGGCATCGCCTTGATGGAGCCGGCGAAGAACATGTTGAGCAACAGCGTGTGGATGAGGTCGTCGCGGTGGTGGCCCAGGGCAATCTTGGTGCAGCCCAGCTCCACCGCCGCCGTGTAGAGGATGCCCCGCCGCATGCGCGAGCAGACCGAGCACTGCGTCTTGCCGGGGGGCGTCTTCTCCAGGACGATGCTGTACGTGTCCTCCTTGAGGAGCTTGTACGCGTAGCCCTCGCGCTGGAAGTACTCCTCCAGGATGTGCCCCGGAAAACCGGGATGTCCCTGGTCCAGGTTCACCGCGAGCAGGTCGAACTTCACCGGCGCGCGGCGCTGCAGCTCCCTGAGCAGGTAGAGCATGGTGTAGGAGTCCTTGCCTCCGGACACACCCACCATGATGCGGTCCCCGTCCTCGATGAGGCGGTGGTCCGCGATGGCCCGGCCCATGTGGCCAAGCAGACTCTTTTCCAGGCGCTGGACGTCATTCATCGGCGTGGCCATCCTAGCGGCGGCCCGGGAAAAAACACGTCATTCAGGCGGTCCGGTCCGCTAGCCTGCTCAGCTCGATGCCTACCTACCCGCAGGGTGACGTGGACGTGGTGGATTCCGCCGGGGCCCAGAGCGCCCTCCAGAAGCTGGAGGCGGCCCGCGAGCTGGCCGTGGACCTGGAGGCCGACTCCATGCACGCCTTCCGCGCCCGGCTGTGCTTCCTCCAGGTCGCCACCGACGACGATGTCTTCCTCTTCGACACGCTCCAGCCCGGCGTGGAGGCCCGGCTGCTCGCCCCGCTGCTGGCCGACCCGGAACGCACCAAGTACTTCCATGCCGCCCAGGGCGACCTGCAGTTCCTGGCCGAGGGCGGGGTGCGGGTGCGGGGCCTGTTCGACACGCACCGCGCCGCCACCCTGCTGGGCTGGCCCAAGGTGGGACTGGCGGACGTGGCCCGGGAGAAGCTGGGCGTGGAGCTGCCGAAGGAGCATCAGCAGTCCGACTTCTCGCTGCGCCCCCTGCCCCCGGGCATGCACACCTACATCGCCAACGACGTGCGCTACCTGTGCGAGCTGGGCCGGCAGGTGCGCGAGTCATGCCGCGAGGCGGGCATCCTGGAAGAAGTGGTGCTGGACTGCGACCGGCTCTGTGACGAGGCCGTGGCCCGGCCCGACGTGGGCGCGGACTTCAAGCCCAAGCTGCCGCGCTCCGGGCTGTCCCCCACGCAGCTGACGCTGGCGAACGCGATTGCCCATGCGCTGCACCGCAAGCGGCTGGAGTGGGCGGAGCAGGAGAACGTCCCCATGGGGCGCATGCTCTCCAACATGGCGCTGGCGGATATCGCCACGCGGCTGCCCTCCACGCCCAAGGACCTGGCGCGCGCGGCGGGCGTGCGAGGCGCCTTCGTGCGCGCCCATGGCGACGAGGTGCTCGCCATCGTCCGCGCGCAGTTGGAGAAGTCGCGCAATGGAGAGCTGCCCCAGGAGCGCGAGAACAAGGGCCCCAAGGACACCAACCGCCGCAAGCGCGAGGACGCGCTCAAGGCGTTCCGCGTGGAGAAGGCCACCGAGCGCAAGGTGACGCCCAGCGTGGTGCTCACCAACCCGCTGATGGACGCGCTGCTCGCGCAGCCGCCCCGGAACCTGGAGGAGCTCGGCCAGGTGCCCTACTTCGGTGACAAGCGGCTGCAGTTGTACGGCCCCGCCCTCATCGAGCTGCTGGCCGCCTTCCCCGTCGTCGGCTGAGGGCCCCACCGCGCCACCGCGTCACATCTGACACCGCGTCTAAGCGCTACCGTCGCGGCGGAGGCGGTGATGGAATGACCTCCGTCACGAGTCGCCCTTGGTCTGGCGGACGGAGCTTCCCGATGCGGTTCGGACACCCTGGCGCGGTCATCGCCCTGTTGCTGGCGCTCCTCCTCGCGGGCTGCACGGGCGGCGCCCGTGAAGCCGCGGCGCTGACGCCCCCACCCATGCCTCGCCCGCGCGTCGTGCCTCCGCCCGTGGAAGACGCCCGCGTCCTCACGCCGCCGGGCCTGCGGCTGGACTGGCACGCGCGGCCCACGCGGCAGGCGGTGACGCTGGAGCTGGACCCTCGCCAGGAGACCTTCCGAGGCACCGTGGACGTGGAGCTGTCGCTGTCCGAGCCCACGCGCGCGCTGTGGCTCCACGCCTCGGAGCTGACCGTGAGCCAGAGCCACTTCCGCGTAGGGGACACGCGGGTGTCCGCGGAGGCGCTGCCCGTCGGGGAGGACCTGCTCGCCTTCATCCCGCGCGAGCCGCTCCAGCCCGGCCCCGTCACGCTGCACGTCGAGTACACGGGCCGCGCGTACGACAAGGAAGACAGCGGCGTCTTCCGCGAGCAGGACAACGGCCACTGGTACGCAATGACGCAGTTCCAGCCGCTGTACGCGCGGCGCGCGTTTCCCTGCTTCGATGAACCCGCGTTCAAGATTCCCTGGGTCCTGACGTTGCGCGTGCGCACGGAGGACTCCGCCTTCGCCAACACGCCCGTGCGCGCCGAGGAGGCGGGGACGGACGGCTGGAAGACGGTGCGCTTCCAGACAACGCCGCCGTTGCCCACGTACCTGGTGGCCTTCGCGGTGGGCCCCTTCGAGGCGGTGGACGCGGGGCGGGCCGGACAGAACGGCGTGCCGGTGCGCATCGTGGTGCCCAAGGGCCGCGCGGCCGAGACGACCTGGGCCGCGTCCGTCACCCCGCCCCTGCTCGCGGAGCTGGAGACGTGGTTCGGCACGCCCTACCCCTACCCGAAGCTGGACGTGCTCGCGGTGCCGGGGCTTCTGGGGGGCGCGATGGAACATCCGGGCCTCGTCACCTTCGGCGCGCCGCTGGTGCTCGCGGAGCCGGGCAAGGACACCGTGTGGCGCCAGCGCGGCTTCGCGGAGACGCAGGCACATGAGCTCGCGCACCAGTGGTTCGGCAACCTCGTCACCCCCGCGTGGTGGGACGACCTGTGGCTCAACGAGTCCTTCGCGGACTGGCTCGCCTTCAAGGTGGTGAAGCGCTGGCGTCCGGAGTGGCGTGGAGACATCCGCCGCGTGGAGGCCCGAGGCCACGCCATGCGCGAGGACTGGCTCGTCACCGCGCGCAGCATCCGCCAGCCCATCGAAGCGCCCGGTGATATCCACAGCGCCTTCGACGGCATCACCTACGGCAAGGGCGCCGCCGTGCTCGCCATGTTCGAGTCCTGGGTGGGAGCCGACACATTCCAGCGCGGCGTTCGCCACTACCTGCAGGCCCACGCGCGCGGCACCGCCACCACCGAGGACTTCTTCCAGGCGCTGTCACTCGCGGCCGGGCGGGACGTCGCGCCCGTGTTCTCGTCGTTCCTGGACCAGCCCGGTGTGCCGCTCGTGGCGATGACGCTCCAGTGTCCCAAGGAGGGAGCGCCGCGCCTCGCGCTGGAGCAGCGGCGCTACCTGCCGCTCGGGGCCCGGGACGCGGCGGGCTCACGGCCCTGGCAGGTGCCGCTGTGCGTGCGCTACGCCGTCGGCGCGAAGGAAGGCCGCGTCTGCACGGTGCTCACCGAGCCCACGGGCACACTGGAGCTGACCGAGGCGAAGGGGTGTCCCGACTGGGTCCACCCGAACGCGGACGCGCGCGGCTACTACCATGCGCTGCTGCGCGGAGACGGGCTGGAGCGCCTCACGCGCCAGGGAGGAAGGCAGCTCACCATCCCCGAGCGACTGGTGTTGATGGCGGACGCGCAGGCGCTGCTCTCCAGTGGCGAGCTGGACGTCAGCCAGGCGCTCACGCTGGTGGCTCGGCTGGGCGAAGGGGGTTCGGACCTGGTGAACAGCGCGGCGGGCGTGGTGGGCAGCGTGCACACGGACCTGGTTCCGGATGCACTCCGTCCGCACCGGGCGCGCTTCGTGCGCGGACTCTTCGGAAGCCGCGCGCGTTCGGTGGGCTTCGTCTCCCGTCCCGGCGAGAGCGAGGACCTGCGACTGATGCGCCCCACCCTGATGTGGATGGCGGCCACCGAGGGCGAAGACCCGAAGCTGCGCGCGGAGGCTCGCCGCCTCACGCTGCGCTGGCTTGAGGACCGGACCGCGCTGCCACCCGAGGACGCCGCCACGGTGCTTCAGTCCGCCGCGGTGGCGGGAGACGCCGCCCTGCACCAACGCCTGCGAGACGCCGCGCGCGCCGCCGCCACGGAGCAGGAGCGCGGATTGCTCTTCGGTGCCCTGGGCAGCTTTCGCGATGCGGCGCTGGCGCGCGCCAGCCTGGAGCTGCTGCTGGACGCGAAGGTGGACACGCGCGAGGCGCTGGCCATCCTCTTCGGACAGCTCTCGGAGGCGCACACGCGCGAGGTGGCGTTCGGCTTCCTGCGCGAGCACTTCGACACCCTGCGCGAGCGACTGCCCAGGGACCTCTCCACGTGGCTGCTCTCGGGTGGCGGCTTCTTCTGCGACGCCGAGCACCGTGAAGAGGTGGCGCGCTTCTTCGGTCCGCGCGCGCGAGACTTCGAGGGCGGCGAGCGTGCGCTGGCACAGTCCCTGGAGCGCGTGGACCAGTGCATCGCCCAGCGCGAGGCCCTGCGGCCCGGGCTGACGCGCTTCCTCGCGCGCTACTGAGTCACCGCTTGCGCGCGAGCATCATCCCGTCGCGCACCGTCAGCAGCACGGGCTCCACGCGCGCATCCGCGACGACCTTCGCGTTGAAGTCCACCACCGCGTGGTCCTGCGCGGACTCGGGACTCAGCACGCGCCCGGACCACAACACGTTGTCCGCGACGAGCAGCCCTCCGGGACGCACCAGCGGCACCACCGCGTCCCAGTACGCGCTGTAGCCCCCCTTGTCCGCGTCGATGAAGACCAGGTCGAACGGACCCCGCAACGTCTTCAGGGTTTCCAGGGCAGGCCCGAGCCGGAGCTGGATTTTCCGGCCATGCGGACTGCGCGCGAAGAAGGAGCGGGCAATCTCAGCTGTCTCCGGGTTGATGTCACAGGTGATGAGCTCTCCGTCGTCGGAAAGCCCCTCCGCCATCATCAACGCCGAGTATCCCGTGAAGGTCCCGATTTCCAGGACGCGCCTCGCACTCGTGAGCGAGACGAGCATTCTCAGGAAGGCGCCTTCGACGGGTCCGACCTGCATACCCGGAGAGGACGTGCGTGCGTGGGTGATGTCCTTGAGTTCCTCGAAGAGTGGCGCGGGTGCCGCGGTGTGCGCGCGGGCGTACTCTTCGATTTCGTCAGGGACGAGCGTGAGCTTGGGCATGGTGACCGTTTAACATCGGGCATCTCATGCCTCACTTCCAGTTGCCCCCCTGCTCGGCGTGCATACCCTGGTTAGCGGTTCGGAGGTGCGAGCGATGACTGGAGCGAGACTGGGCGGTGCTCGCGCGGACGTGTCGCGCTGCATTGATGCGAGCCTCCAGTGCCAGGCGGCCTGCGAAGCAGGCATGGCGCGGATGGTGGCGCAGGGACAGACGCTGAGCAGCGCCTCGGTGCGCGTGCTGCGGCAGTGCGCGGAGCTGTGCGAGCTCAACGTGCGCGCGCTGCGCAAGGAGAGCCGGCTGGCGCGGCGCACCACCAGCCTGTGCTTCGAGCTGAGCAGCCTCGTCGCGCGCACGGCATGGTTGGACGCGGATGATCCAGGTTCATACACGCTCGCGAAGGACGCGCTGCGGCTGGCCCGTTCGTGCCATCCGCTCCTGTTCTCGTTCTGAGTCCGCGCGTCGTGTGACGGCGGTCAGAGCGAGATGCCGTAGAGCGCGCCGTACTTCGCGCGCAGGTACCCCAGGAAGTCCGCGTCGGTGAGGCCCTGTCCCGTCACCTCGCGCACCCGCTCCTCGGCGGGCAGGCGGAAGCCCTGACGGTGGATGCGCTCACGCAGCCAGTCGCGCAGCGGCAGCATCTGTCCCCGTCGCAGCTGCCCCTCGAGGTCCGGCAGCTCCCGCCCGGCGGCGCGATAGAGCGAGGCCGAGTAGAGATTGCCCAACGAGTACGTCGGGAAGTAGCCCAGCTCGCCCCAGGCCCAGTGGATGTCCTGGAGCACGCCCTGCGTGTCATCGGGCGGAGTGACGCCGAGGTAGCGCTCCATGCGCGCGTTCCACGCGGCGGGCAGCTCCTCCAGCGGAAGCTCGTCGCGGATGAGCAGCAGCTCCAGCTCGTAGCGCACGGCGATGTGGAGGTTGTACGTCACCTCGTCGGACTCGGTGCGGATGAGCGACGGGCGCACGTCGTTGACGACGGTGTGGAACGCATCCAGGTCCACCTGGGCCAGCGCGTCGGGGAAGCTCTCGCGCAGCAGCGGGAAGTAGTGCTCCCAGAAGGGGCGACTCCGGCCCACGAGGTTCTCCCAGAGCCGCGACTGTGACTCGTGCAGCCCCATGGACGGCGAGGCCGCCAGCGGCGTGCGGTAATGCTCGGGCGAGAAGCCCTGTTCGAACAGGCCGTGCCCCGCCTCGTGGATGGTGCTGAAGATGGCGGACAACGGGTTCGACTCGTCCACGTGCGTGGTGAGCCTCACGTCGAGCGCGTGCGTGCCTCCGGTGAACGGATGGATGCTCACGTCCTGTCGGCCCGCCTCCAGGTCGAACCCCAGGTCCCCGAGCAACCGCAGCGTGAAGCGCCACTGCGCGTCCTTGTCGTAGCGACGCCCGTCGAAGAGGGCCGGCACCTGTCGCTTCGCGCCCGAGAGCTTGCCCACCATGGGGATGAGCTGCTCGCGCAACGTGGTCAGCACGGGGGTCAGCCGGGAGGCACGCATGCCGGGCTCGTAGCCCTCCAGCAGGCCGTCATAGCGCTCGCCATCATGGCCGTACGCATCCGCCTGCTCGCGACGCAGCTCCAGCAGGCGTTGGAGGGCGGGCTGGAAGCGGGCGAAGCGGCGCTCCTTGCGGGCCTCGCGCCAGGCATGGAGGCCGTGACTCTGGGCCTCGGCCAGGGCGCGCACCAGGGCGGCGGGCACGCGCACCTCGCGCTCCCGCTCGCGCTGAAGCACGGTCACCATGGCGCGCTCGTCGTCGGACAGGCCCGCCTCCGTGGCCGCCCTGGCGAGCGCATCCCCCAGCCGAGGGTCCACGAGGCGCTCGTGGTGGATGCCCTGCAGGGTGGACAGCTGGTGGGCTCGCGCGGGGCCCGCCTTGGCGGGCAGGTACGTCTCCTGGTCCCACGTGGCGAGGCCAATGAGCCCCTGGAGGTCCTTCAGCTCCTGCATCCGGGAAAGCAGCCAGGTATCCATGAAGTCTCTATAACCCGCCGCACCCCGGGCTTTCGCGGGGAGGAACACAAGGGTATGAGGGCCGGGCAATGGCCAATGTCCTTCAGTTCTTCATGATTCCCGACGACGAGCTCGCCTTCTTCCGCTTCCTGGAGCGCTTCGTGCTGGAGGTGTACCCCCGGCGCGTTCCAGCGGACTGGACGACGTTCCGCGCCCATCAGGACAACATGGCGCGACTGCCCGAGGACGAGATGTACCTGGTGGCCAGCGACCTGGGCCCCGCCATCGTCGACAAGATGAAGCGCGGCCCGGACAAGGGCTACTGGCGCGTGGACGAGGTGCGCTCCCCCGTCATCTTCCTGGAGCGCTGCCGCACCAACGAGGAGGGCGAACTGCTCAGCGGCAAGCTCTGGGCGGAGCTGGACATCACCGCGCAGACGGGCCGGAAGAACGCGGCGCCGGACCGCTTCCGGCGCCTGTTCATGGACATCGAGGAGCACGTGAAGAAGACGTTCCGCCGGGGCCAGCCGAAGGACTTCTTCGTCGGCCCCAAGACGGCCCGCCTCTACAAGGAAGGCCTCGTCCTGCGCGACTCCGCCTTCCGGGGCGGCACCGTGAACGTCTACAAGTAGCGCTCAGCTCCCCGAGGCGACCGCCGTCAGCTTGCGCAGCATGGGCGCCTCGTTGAGGAACTTCAGGTCCGGGTGCTTGTCCTCGGCGTGCTGGAGCGCCCAGTCGTCGCGGAAGAGGACCAGCGGCAGACCGTCGCGGTCCTGCACCGTCTGACGGTTGCCTTCCCAGTCGAAGGACTTGGGGTCGAAGTTCGGCCCCACCACCCAGCGCGCGTGGCTGAAGGGCAGCCGGTCCAGGGCAATCTTCGCCCCGTACTCGTGCTCGAGCCGGTACTGGAGGACCTCGAACTGGAGGGCGCCCACCACGCCGACAATCGGGTCCTTCATGCCCATGCTGAGCTGCTGGAAGATTTGCACGGTGCCCTCTTCCGAGAGCTGCTCCAGGCCCTTCTCCATCTGCTTGCGGCGCAAGGGGTCCTTGGAGCGCACCACCGCGAAGTATTCGGGGCTGAAGCGCGGCACGCCCTCGAACTCCACGTCGGTGCCCTCCGCCAGCGTGTCGCCGATGCGGTACTGCCCCGGGTCGAACAAGCCGATGACGTCTCCGGGCCAGGCGTCTTCAATCGCGGTGCGTTCGGCGGCCATGAACTGGCTCGGCTTGGCCAGACGCACTTCCTTGCCCAGGCGCGAGTGGAACGCGTTCATGCCCTTCACGTACCGGCCGCTCACCACGCGCATGAAGGCGATGCGGTCTCTGTGGGCGGGGTCCATGTTCGCCTGAATCTTGAACACGAAGCCGGCGAACTTGGGGTTGTTGGGCTCGCGCGGGCCCAGCGTCGTCAGACGCGAGGTGGGCGCGGGGGCCAGGTCCAGGAAGGCATCGAGGAACGGGCGCACGCCGAAGTTCGTCATCGCGCTGCCGAAGAACATGGGCGTCAGCTGGCCCGAGTCGCTCTTCTCGCGGGTGAACTCGTCACCTCCGATGTCGAGCAGCTCGATGTCCTCGTGGAGCTTGGCCAGCTCCGACTCGGTGAGCACCGACTTGATGTCCTCCGAGTCGATGGAGACCGAGCGCTCGCCGACCTCCGACTCGCCGTGGGTGCCCTCGGCGGAGAAGACGTGGACGACGCGGGCCTGCCGGTCGTAGACGCCACGGAACTCCGGCCCCATGCCAATGGGCCAGTTCATCGGATAGGAGCGGATGCCGAGCACCTGCTCCAGCTCGTTCATGAGTTCGAGCGGCTCGCGGCCGTAGCGGTCCAGCTTGTTGACGAAGGTGAAGATGGGGATGCCGCGCAGGCGGCACACCTTGAAGAGCTTCTTCGTCTGGGGCTCGACGCCCTTGGCGGCGTCGATGAGCATCACCGCCGCGTCGGCCGCGGCCAGGGTGCGGTAGGTGTCCTCGGAGAAGTCCTGGTGGCCCGGGGTGTCCAGCAGGTTGACGGCGTGGTCCCGGTACACGAACTGGAGGACGGACGAGGTGACGGAGATGCCGCGCTCCTTCTCCAGCTCCATCCAGTCGCTGGTGGCGTGGCGCCGCGCGCGCTTGGCCTTGACGCTGCCGGCCAGATGGATGGCGCCGCCGTAAAGCAGCAGCTTCTCCGTCAGCGTCGTCTTGCCCGCGTCGGGGTGGGAGATGATCGCGAAGGTGCGCCGCCGGGCGACCTCCCTGTCGAGCTCGTTCGTCATGACCCGGGGCCAACTACCACGGGCCGTGTTTCCTTGCAGCCAACAAGGAGCCCCTGGCGGTTCGCCCGAGGCCCGTGGGAGGGTCTGCTCACACTTTTTCGCCTTCGGAGGCAGCCATGCAGCGGACCCATCACTCCACGGGTACCCCCTGGGAGCCCGTCGTGGGCTACTCGCGCGCGGTGCGGGTGGGGCCCTTCGTCTCCATCTCGGGCACCACGGCCACCGACGCGTCGGGGCAGATTGTCGGGGCCGGGGATGCCTACCTGCAGGCCGTCCAGGCGCTCCGGAACATCGAATCCGCGCTCCTGGCCGTGGGCGCGGGCCTGAAGGACGTGGTGCGCACGCGGATGTACGTCACGGACATCTCCCGCTGGGAGCAGGTGGGCCGGGCGCATGGGGAGTTCTTCGCCAGCATCCGTCCGGTGACGTCGATGGTGGAGGTGAGCAAGCTCATCTCCCCGGAGATTCTGGTGGAAATCGAGGCGGACGCCATCGTCGCGGACGCGCTCGACAAGGCACCCTGAGGAACGAGGGCCCCCCTGCCCGCTTGGATTGCATCGCCGGGGGTGGTCGCCTCGCGCCCGACGCTCCAAGTTCGAGGGAGCCATGGGCGTCGAATGGAAGGACAACATCGGCATCGCGGATGCGCTGGAGCGGGTGGCGGACCTGCTGGAGGAGCAGGACGCGATGCCCTTCCGGGTGACGGCCTACCGCAAGGCGGCGGGGTCGATTGGCCAATGGCCGGAGTCCGTGGCGGAGCTGCTGGCGTCGAAGGGCGAGGCGGGGCTGCGGGAGCTGCCCGGGGTGGGCAAGAGCATCGCCGCGGCGGTAGCGGAGCTGGTGCGCACGGGGCAGCTCGGGTTGTTGCAGCGGCTGGAGGATGAGTCGTCGCCCGAGCAGTTGCTTGCCAGTGTGCCGGGCATCGGTCCGGAGCTGGCGCGGCGGATTCATGAAGAGCTGGGTGTGCGCTCGCTGGAGGAGTTGGAGCAGGCGGCGCACGACGGCAGGCTCGAAGCGGTGGAGGGCTTTGGACCGCGACGCGGGCAGCAGGTGCGGGACCTGCTCGAGGCGCGGCTGGGGCGGAACCGGCGAGGAGCGGCGCGCAAGCGCGAGAGCCAGGATGAAGGGCCTCGGCCCGACGTGGGGGTGTTGCTCCAGGTGGATGAGGAGTACCGCCGGAAGGCGGACACGGGAGAGCTGCGGACCATCGCGCCTCGGCGGTTCAATCCATCGGGTGAGGCGTGGTTGCCGGTGATGCGGCGCAAGCTGGACGGGTGGAACGTGCGGGCGCTGTTCTCCAACACAGCGATGGCACATCAGCAGAAAGCGACGCACGACTGGGTGGTGCTGTACTTCGACCAGGAAGGCGACGAGGGACAGTGCACCATCGTCACCGCGCACGGTGGACCGCTGGACGGTCGGCGCGTGGTGAGAGGTCGCGAGGTGGAGTGCCTGGCCTATTACGGCGTGGAGTCCGAGGAGGCGGAGGCGCATCAGCCCGGGGCGTGAAAACAGGAGGTCGAGTCGGAAACAGTCCCTGCCGCCAACAACGACGCCGACGAGTAGGATTCACCTCATGGCCACCAAGGACGATTTGCTCACACGGGTCCTGAGCCTTCCTCCCGAGGAGCGCGCCGAGGTCGCGCACAAGCTCCTGCTCAGTCTCGACGACGAGCCCGCACAGGAAGCTTCCGGTTCAGAGTGGGCACAAGAGCTGGAGCGTCGCGCCACGGACATCCGCGAAGGCCGCGTGGAGACAGTCCCCTGGGAGGACGTGGAGCGTCAGGTTGTTGCTCGCCTGAAGTAGCGACGCGTAGCATCGGCCTCTCATCACGAGGAAGCCCAGGCGCAACTGCACGTAAAACTCCGGCAATTCTGAGTGCTAGGCTTCGCGGCGCATGCGAATTCTGCGAGGGCTCTGGCTTTTATGGGTCGTCCACGTGCTGGGCTGCGCTTCCGCTGCACAGCACCCGATTCATCCCGCTTGGGATGAAGCCGAGGTGGAGTGCGCTCGCCCCGAGGAGGACCGCTGCGTCACGGTCCTGTGTTCGGATGACATGTGCGGCCTCTATCGTTGCGAGGACCTGCCCAGCGAGGTTGAGCGGGTGCGTTTTCCTCCGGCACGTCCCCCTGCCGCCGCTGCCGCACCGGGAAGTGGTCCCCGGAGGAACTGGGGCGGTCGCCAGGGCCTCCCTCGCGGGGCCATCATGGTCTTCCCGCACTGGAATGGCGCGCCCGAGCGAGTCATTCCTCCTTCGCACCAGCTCACGCCAGGGCGTTGGGAGAAGCACCACATTTTTCCCCAGGCAGAGGACCTCGCGAGATGGTTCGAGCGCCAGGGCGTGAAGATCCACGACTACACGATGCCCATCCCCCGCGACCTCCATCGCCGCATTCATGGGAATGACGGTCGCGGAGGCCCGTGGAACAAGGCCTGGCGCCAGTATCGAGACCTGAATCAGAGCGCGAGTCCCGAGGACATCTACAAACACGCGGGCGAACTCATCCACCGATTCCAGCTCATCGGTGGCCCCGTTCAACCCTACTATTCTCGCCCGGGAGCATGAGGGCTTCGAACACATGACTCGGTACTTCTGGCTGCGGGAGGACGAGGCCGCGACGAGCGCCTTCAGCGGCTCGTTCGACGGGGCTCTCAAGTGGGCCCTGCCCGGTGCGAAGTGCTCGGAGTGCGGCGTGACCTGGAGCTCGTGGGGTCACCACTATCCTTGCGTGGACCTATCCTCGCTGCCCGAGCACGCTCTCTTCGAGCAGCCCCGCCCCGAGCCCTTCACCGAGTTCGCACGTCTGCGGGCTCTGGTGCGCCCCCTGGCCCCAGCGAACTCCGAGCTGCCACCTGGCACCGAGTTTGGCCCCAGGGTCGGCCGAGCCTCGGGAGCTTTCGGACCGTTCACCTGGCAAGGGACTTCGATTCTGCTCGTTCGCCGCGACGCACTGGAGCAACTCCAGGCGCAGGGCCTCCGTGGATTGACAGGGTGCCGGACAGAGCTGCGGTTTCGCCAGAAGACCGCGCCCGAGCTGCTCGACCTTCAAATCGAGCCACGCGGTCGACTCCATCCCGACTGTGTCCCACCGGATGTGCCTCCACCCTGCCCGACGTGTGGCCGCTTCGCGCTCTCGCGACCCGATGCGCCCGTCCTTGATGCGGACTCCATGCCCTCAGACGTGGACCTGTTCCGGGTCGGAAACTTCGCGACGATGCTCATCGGCACTCAGCGCCTCATGGAGGCAGTGCGCCTCATGGAACTCCCAGGAATCGCCTTCCACGAGCTGCCAGTCCGCTCCGCCGTGAGCTGATGCCCCTGCCGCCCGCGTCCACACCGGGACGCGGGCGACAGGAGCCTCATCGTCAGAGCGCTGGCGTGTACAGCTCCGCCGAGGACAGCGCTCCGCTGGTCCCCAATCCTCCCGCGACGAGCAGTCGCCCGGAGATGGCCAGCCGAGTCACCGTGCCGCTCGACAGCGCGTTGGACATGGTGCCCGCGGACGTCCACTGACCGAGCGCCGGGTCGAACACCTCCGTCGTGGACAACAGGCCCGTGCCCGCCCCGGCGTCCCCGCCCAGCACCAGCACGCGGCCCGAGGACAACACCGACGCCAGCGCGCCGTAGCGGCTGCTCGTCATGGGCGCCACCGTCGTCCAGCCGCCCTGCGCCGGGTCATAGATTTCCGCCGTGGCCAGCGCGCCGCCCAGGCCCCAGCCGCCCGCCACCAGCACCTTGCCTCCGGGGAGCGCCACCGCGATGTGTCCATAACGCGTGCCCGACATGGAGCCCGTCTGCGTCCACTGGCCCGTGTGCATGTTGTAGAGCTCGGCGGTGGCCGTGTCGCCCGTGGGCGTCGTGCCGCCCACCACCAGCACCTGCCCGGACAACAGCATCGTCGCGGTGTGGTTGACGCGACGCACGTTCATCGCGCCCGTCGTGCGCCAGGTGCCGGAAGGCGGGTCATACAACTCCGCCGTGGCGAGGATGCTGCTGAAGCTGGAGGACATCCGCCCTCCCGTCACCAACACCTGCCCCGACTCCAGCAACGTGGTGGTGTGCCGCGAACGGGCCCCCGCCAGCGCGCCGGTGCTGCTCCACTGCCCCGTGGCCAGGTCATACACCTCCGCGGACGACAGATAGGACGAGGAACTGGCCTGCCCGCCAGCGACCAGCACGTTGCCCGAGGGAAGCTCGGCCGCCCCATGCAGGAAGCGCGGCGCGACCAGGCTCCCCGTCTGCGTCCACGTCACCAGGTGCTCGTCGTACAGCTCCGCGCCCGACAGCCCGCTGCCGCCGGTGCTCGTGCCTCCCGCCACCAGCACCTTGCCGGAGTCGAGCAACGTCACCGAGTGGTGATACCGCGCCGACGACATGACGGCCGTCGGGCGCCAGGGCGGCGTGGGCACCGAGAAGCGCTCGGCCGACGAGGCCCCCTGCGTTCCCTCCGCGCTTCCTCCCGCGACGAACACGTCGCCCTGGGGCAACAGTGTGGCCGTGTGCCCCAGCCGACTCGTGCTCATCGAAGACGTCACGCTCCAGCGCACCAGCGCCGGGTCGAAGATGGCCGCGCTCTGCAGATACGGGCTGTTGCCATCCGTGCCACCACTGACGAGCACCTCGCCCGAGTGCAGCAGCGTGGCCGTGTGCTGCGCCCGCTCTCCTGGCAGTCCCTGCGCCACCGAAGTCCAGGTGCCCGTCCCCGGGTCGAACAGCTCCGAGGTCCGCGAGGCCGTGAGTTCATCGATGAAGCCTCCCGCCACCAGCACCTTGCCGGACAGCAGCCGCGTCGCGCTGTGCCCCGAGCGCACTCCGAGCATCCCCGCTGCGAGGGTCCAGAGCCCCGTGCTCGGCTCGTACAGCTCCACGTCATTCACGAACGAGCCTCGCGGTCCGACTCGCCCCCCGGTGACCATCACCCGTCCATTGCCCAGGAGCGTCGCCGTGTGTCCCACGCGCGCCCTGCGCAGCGCACCCGTGGCGGACCACGTCCCCGTGGCCGGGTCATAGAGCTGGGCAGTGGCCAGCCCCGCGCCCGCGCCGTTCTCTCCGCCCACCACCAGCACCTTCCCGCTCGACAGCAACGTCGCCGTGTGGCCGGAGCGCAGCGAGTCCAGATTCCCCGTCGCGACCCAGGTCCCTGCGGTGGGGTCATACAGCTCCGCGGTGCCCGTGGACGACGCGCCGGAGTCACCGCCAGCGACGAGCACCTTGCCGTTGTTCAGGAGTGTCGCGCTGTGTCGACGCCGCGCGGCGCCCAGCGAGCCCCCGGGCAGCCAACGCACGCCCTTCGGGTCGTACAGCTCCGCGCTCGACGAGGACTGCCCACCCACCACCAGCACCTGCCCGGTGCGCAGCAACGTCGCCGTGTGGTCCATCCGCTGGAGCAACATGCTCGGCGTGGGCGTCCAACCCTGGCTCGCCTCCAAGCCCGCAGTCGCCTGTGCTTCCGACGTTTCTGCAAATTCCTCGTGTGAGCATCCCGCTAGGACAAGCGCCGACACAAGCGCGGCCAGTCGGCCGAGCCCGATACATCGATTCATGGGTGGGGGTCCTTTCCTTGGGGTGTGCGCCCGACGAGCCGCACGCGGCGGCCCTTACCCCAGTCCCGAGGAAGGAGGCCAATTCCGCCCTTGAAAAGATGTGTCGACACCAGATGAGACAGGTGGGGTTGATACACCCCACCACCGAGTCAGCGAGCGCTCGCCGGCTCGAAAGACTCGGTCGAGATGAAAGGGATTAGCTGCTGGCGGAGGTGTAGTGGCCGATGGAGCGAATCCAGACGCGCCGCGCCACCCACGCGAAGATGGCCGAGCCCACCACCGCCCCCACCAGGGACTGCGCTGGCAGCCGGCCCAGCATGGCCTCCGCCGGGAAGGTGGTCATCAAGGCGAGGGGAATCACGTAGGTGAAGACCAGGGTCAACGCCCCCTTCGCCACGCCCTTGAACACGGATGAAGGCCAACGCGCGAAGTCAAAGATGGACGTGAAGAGGTAGGTGAGGTTGTCCACCCGGACGACGAAGAACGCGGCGCTCACCGTCAATATCCACAGCGAATACAAGAGCAGCGTGCTGGTGCCCAGGAGCAGCACGGACGTCAGGAGCCCCAAGGGAGACGGCCCGCGTCCCAGCAGCATGAAGGCGTAGAGGAAGAGCCCCAGGCCGGTGAGCACGTTGAACGCGCGCCACGGCAGGAAGCGCTGCGTCGACACGAGGAACTGCGCATCCGCGGGCTTGAGCAGCACGAAGTCCAGCGTGCCCTTGCGGATGTGCTCCACCACGCCGGTGAGGCTCGGGTTGATGGCGCCCTCGAGGATGCCTTGCAGCAGGGTGAACCAGCCCACCACGAGCAGCGCCTCGCCGAAGCTCCAGCCCTCGACTTCCGGCCGGCTGCCGTAGACGACGAACAGCGGCGCCAGCGCGGTGAAGACCCAGCACAGCGACGTGAAGCCATCGGTGAAGAAGTCCGCCCGGTACTGGAGCGCCTGGAGGCCGGACGCCTTGAGCTGCACTGTCAGCAGTCGCAGATATCGCCGCACCATGCCCCTACCCTCCGAACGCCGCGAAGCGCTTCACGCCCTGCTTCCAGAGCCCCACCGCGAGCGCGCCCATGCCCAGCACCCACGCCCACTGCCTCGCCAGGAGCCCCAGCGCGGTGGGCAGGTCATGCGCGTTCGTCATCAACTCCACTGGCAGCCCCATCTGGTAGCGGAAGGGCAGCCAGTCGATGACGGTGCGCAGGCCCTCGGGTAGGAACTCCACCGGGTACATGTAGCCGGAGCAGACGAAGAAGAGGACCATCCACACCTCCATCATCTTCTGGCTGCTGTCGAGGAAGAGGCTCAGCGCGCCGATGGCCACGTTGGCCAGGAAGGTGATGGCCCAGCCGCCCAGCACCGCGAGGATGAACAGCGCCCACTGCCACGCATGCTGCGGCACCGCCTTGTCCGCGCCCACCAGGGCGATGCTCAGGAGCACCACGGGCAGGGCCACCACGACGCGCATGGGGAAGCCCGCCACGTTGTCGGACGCGTAGCCCCACAAGGGAGAGATGGGACGTAGGAGCCGCATCGCCAGCGTGCCCTGCTTCACCTCCCAGTTGATGAGCCACGCGGCCCACGCGCTGGTGAGCTGACGCACCGCGAAGGTGGCCAGGAAGTAGCCCACGAAGTCCGCCTGGCCGAAGTTGCCCACCGGGGCGCTCTTGGCCACCGCCATCCACAGCACCATGTTGACCAGCGGCATGGTGGTGGACAGCACCCAGACGAACATCTCCGCCCGGTAGGCCACCGACTCCGCGAAGCTCACGCGCAGCATGGTGGGAAGGGCCCGCAGCAGACCTCGGGCATTCATGCCGTCACCGACTCGGCGGCCTGCAGCCTGCGGGCCTTGTTCTCCGCGAAGAGCTCGCTCATGACCTCTTCCAGCGGCGCGTTCTCCACGGTGAGGTCTGTCACCGGCAGTCCGGACAGGGCGCGGGAGATGGTGGCGTTGACCGCGTCCTGCTTCACCTGGAGCACGGCGGTGCCCGCCTCGTGCGTCACCAGCTTGCCCAGGGGCTCCAGGCGCGAGGCGTCAACCTGCTCGGACAGCCGCAGCACCACGCGCTTCTCCGGGCGCACGCGCTGCACCAGCGCCTCCAGGCTTCCGTCGTAGGACAACAGGCCCTTGTCGATGACGATGACGCGCGGGCAGAGCGCCGCCACGTCGTCCATGTAGTGGCTGGTGAGGATGAGCGTGGCGCCGTACTTCTCGTTGTAGTCCTTGATGAACGTGCGCATGGTGGCCTGCATGGACACGTCCAGGCCGATGGTGGGCTCGTCCAGGAACAGCACGCGGGGCCGGTGGATGAGGGCCGCCGCCAGCTCGCACTTCATCCGCTCGCCCAGGGAAAGCTGGCGCGTCGGCTTGCCGATGAGGTCGCCAATCTCCAGGAGCCCCACCAGCTCGTCCAACGTCTGCTTGTATTGCAACGTGGGCACGTCGTAGATGGCGCGGTTGAGCTCGAAGGTCTCCGCCGGAGGCAAGTCCCATAGGAGCTGCTGCTTCTGCCCCATGACGAGCATGATTTTCTTGAGGAACGCCTCCTCGCGCAGGCGCGGCACGTGCCCGTCGACGCGGACCTCGCCCTCGGAGGGGTGCAGGAGGCCGGAGAGGACCTTGAGCGTTGTCGTCTTGCCGGCGCCATTGGGGCCCAGGAAGCCCACGCGCTCTCCCGGACGTATGTCGAAGGAGATGCCGTCCACCGCCTTCACGGAGGTGTAGGTGCGATGGAAGAGCGAGCGGAGGGCCGCCTTGAGGCCTGGCGGGCGCTTGTGGACTTTGTAGTGCTTGCGCAGCCCGTGGACGGAGATCATGTGCGACAAGGGTTTAACGCGGACGCCCCCGGGTGGCGACCGTGGAGTTGAGCAAGTGGCGGGGTGACAACGGGTTGACATGGGCGGCTTCCGGGAGCGGCCCCTCGGTCGAAGGCTTGGCGGGATGAGCAACGGATACAGCAAGGACCTGGAGCGGTGGATGCCGCGGCTCATCGCCGTGTGGCGCGCGTCACGCGGCAAGGGTGACGGGCCGGAGGGGCGGCTGACGCCCCAGGAAGTGAAGGAAGTGGGCGCCGGCGTGCGCCAGCTCTCGCTGGGCCTGACGCGGGAGCGTCAGCTCGCGGGGGCGCGCTACATGGACGACCCGAAGCTTTTGGGCGCCTACCTCCTCTTCTACTGGCCGGTCTCGTATGCGCAGGCCCGGCAGGTGCTGGGGGAGCTGCCGAACCGTCCCCGACAGGTGCTGGATTTGGGCAGCGGCCCGGGTCCGGTGGCCTTCGCGGCGATGGACGCGGGCGGGAAGGAAGTGACGGCGGCGGACCGCAGCAAGGCCGCGCTGAACCTCGCGCGCGCGCTGGCGACAGAGGCCGGCGAGGCGCTGGCCACCCGGGAGTGGGACCCGACGAAGAAGGCCGCCGTGCTGCCGGAGGGGCAGTACGACCTGATTACGATGGGCCACGTCATCAACGAGCTGTACGGCACGGGGGACAGCGCGACGACGCCTCGGGCGGCGCTGCTCGAGGCGGCGCTGGCGAAGGTGAAGCGCGGCGGCAGCCTGCTGGTGATGGAACCCGCGCTGCGGGAGACGAGCCGCGGCCTGCTGCACGTGCGCGATGCGATGGTGGCGCGCGGCTATGCGGTGCGTGCGCCGTGCATGTACCGGGGTGCGTGTCCGGCGTTGGTGAAGGAGACGGACTGGTGCCACGCGGAGCGGCCCTGGCCGATGCCTCGCGTCGTGGAGGAGCTGGCGCGCGCTGCGAGCCTGCACAAGGAAGCGTTGAAGATGAGCTACCTGCTGCTGGCGCCCAAGGGCGAGGAGTGGCCGGAGCTTCCGCCGGGTCGGCTGTTCCGCATCGTCTCCGAGCCGCTGGAGGGCAAGGGACGGCACCGCTACATCGGCTGCGGGCCGGAAGGCCGCGTGGGACTGGCGATGCAGGAGCGTCACCGCACGGAGAAGAACGAGCGTTTCCTCCAGTTGCACCGAGGTGACGTCATCGCGGTGACGGAGACGGAGCCCAAGGGCGACGGTCTGGCGATGAGCGATGCCTCCGAGGTGAGGATGGTGGCGCCCGCGGGCAAGGGCGTGCCACCGCCGCCTCCGAAGGAGGACGCGCCCGTGAATCCGGGAACCAGCCCGAACCCCGGCGCGCCCTCCTGACACGCGGAGAGGTCGCGGGCTCCGACACGGCCCGCGACACAGTGCCCCGCGTGAACTCCGCGTCGCGCGGGCCTCGGCGTGGCCCGCGATATGCCGCCTCCGCGCGACCCTGCGGTGCGCGGTGGTTCACGCCGGCGAGCGAGGGCCTGTGAGCGCCCAGTGAGGCCCGCTCCACGGGTCCTCGCGTCGCTCAAGCGCGGGCTTGCGAGTAAGCCCCCGTGAGCACGTCGCGCATGTGGCGGAAGGACTTCACGCTGTCCTGCGCCGCGCTCACCGCGCCTTGAAGCAGGACGGTGGCCTGGATTCGAACCAGCTGGAGGCGACGGGGCGCGGCGTGGTCTTCGTTCTTCCGAGGGGGCGTCATCAGGGAAGCGAGATTCATGGAACGCTCCGGGGTGTGAGGAGACGGGAAGCAGCATCCACCGCTCCCGCAACCTCCACGTCGCGCGCGGGCAACATCGCCGTCACATCGCGTTCAGGGCGCGGCCGCGGCGTGCGGCATGTGCCCTGCCCGACAGTCCCCACCCCAGGCAAGGGGACACGCGAACACCTCCGGACGGTGACACACGGGCCGGCCGGCGATGAAGAACCGGTCTGCTAGCGTGAGCAACTCTCTCGTTGTCCAGGAAGGCGCATGTCCGTTCAGTCCCCGCCGTCGCGGATGCTGTACCCCCCGCTGGAGCCCTATCGCATGGGCCGCTTGCGGGTCTCCTCGCTCCACGAGCTCTACTTCGAGGAGTGTGGCAACCCGAAGGGCAAGCCCGTGGTCTTCGTCCATGGTGGCCCAGGGGGAGGCACGGACGCGAAGCAGCGGCGGTTCTTCGACCCGGCGGCCTATCGCATCGTCCTCTTCGACCAGCGCGGCTGCGGCCGGAGCACTCCGCACGCGAGCCTGGAGGAGAACACCACCTGGGACCTGGTGGCCGACATGGAGCGTCTGCGCGAGCACCTGGGCATCGAGCGCTGGCAGCTCTTTGGCGGCTCCTGGGGCAGCACGCTGTCACTGGCCTACGCGCAGGCCCATCCGGAGCGCGTCACGGAGCTGGTGCTGCGCGGCATCTTCCTCTTGCGCAAACAGGAACTGGACTGGTTCTACCAGCGCGGCGCCAGCGCCCTGTTCCCCGACGCGTGGGAGCACTACCTGGCGCCCATCCCCCTGGAGGAGCAACGGGACTTGCTCGGCGCGTATCACCGACGCCTGACGAGCGCGGACGCGGCGACGCGACAGGAGGCCGCGCGAGCCTGGAGCGTGTGGGAGGCGCGAACCAGCTATCTGCATCCGAACCTGGAGCTGGTGGCACGCAACAGCGCGGACGACTTCGCCCTCGCCTTCGCGCGCATCGAGTGCCACTACTTCTTCAACCGCGGGTTCCTGCGCTCGGACACGCAGCTCCTCGATGACGTGCCGCGCATCCGTCATCTCCCCGCGGTCATCGTCCAGGGACGCTACGACGTGGTGTGCCCGCCGGAGAGCGCGTGGGCGCTGCATCAAGCGTGGCCGGAGGCGGAGCTGGTCATCGTTCCGGATGCGGGGCATTCGGCGAACGAGCCAGGCACCACGTCCGCGCTCGTGGAGGCCACGGACCGGTTCCGTCCGCGGTGAGCCAGGGCGTGGTCCTCAGGCTCCCTGGCCTTGTGCGCCTGTCAGCGGGGTGGGCGCCTCGCTCTGTCGCGTTCCCTTCCAGCGCGACAGGGCGAGGATGAACAAGCCCAGCACCACGAGGGTGACGACGGAGGCCTCCAGCCCGTAGCGGCCTCCGGTGAGCCACTCGGGCTGGCCGTGGAAGACAGGCATCCACATCCCCTTGAACTCCTCGCCACTCACGCCGAAGCCCAGCAGGCCCAGCAACCCGTTCCAGCCCAGGTGCACACCCACGGGAAGCGCCAGTCCTCCCGTGCGCAGGTAGCAGAGCCCCAGCATCCATCCGGCCAGGAAGGTGGCGGTCAAAGCCACCGTGCGTGCCCCTCCGTCCATGCCGGGATTGAAGGCATGGGCCAGACTGAAGACGGCCGCGAACACGAGCTGCGTCCACCTGGGACCCATCCCCCGGATGGCGCGCTGGAAGGCATAGCCGTGGAACAGCGTCTCCTCGAACAGGGCCACGCAGAGCATGAACCAGGAGATCTTGAAGATGACGGCGGCTCCGTTGCTCGCGGCTCGCTCCAGATGGAAGCCATCCAGCGCGAAGACGACCGCGCCCACCGCTCCCACCAGCGCCGTGCCGCCCAAGAGCCCGAGCCCGAAGTCACGGGCCGAGCGCCGCGCCGGGAGGATTCCGAGCGAGGACAGGGGCTCACGCTCGAGTCGAAGGCATAGCCAGCTCGAAAGGAGGACGCCGAAAAAGGCGCAGAGCGGCCCCGAGACGATTCGCCGCAGCTCGACAGGCAGCTGCTTCTGGAGGAGGACGAGGCCCAGTATCAGGGCCACGCTCAACGCGACGGAGCCCAGCACCTTCCAACCATTACGGAGACGCTGCTCGCTGTTGATGAAGATGGATTTCATGGGTCTGCTTCTCTCGGTCGGAGATGACTCTTCCGCGCTGCAAGGGGACATCATACCTACGCGCCACGGCGCTTCGATTGCCGTCCCCGCGCACTGGCGATTCGCTCGTCGAAGGACTTCGTTTCGAGGGCTTGGATGGCGCGCTCGAGCACCTCGGAGAGCGGCACGGGAAGCTCAGCATCCAGGCTGGCAGCGGCGCTCGCGGTGGCCTTCCAACACGACTGGAGTCGCGGGAGCAGCGCCCGTCCCGACGGACTGAGGCGAATCCACCGCTGACGCCCATCCACTGGCCCTGGCTCCGAGAGCACGAGCCCGTCCTTCACCATCAACGCCAGCGTCTGCGTGGTGGCGGGCTGGGTGGTGTCGGACGCCTCGGCGAGCTGACCGATGGTCATCGGCTCGTCTTGCATCAGCGCCCGCACCAACGGCGTGTAGCGAGGACGGTAGGCGAAGCCCTCTTCCTCGTAGACCCGGCCGACCGCTCCGTCGAGAAGCTCGAGCAGGTGTCGCAACTGCGTTCCAAGACCCCGGTGGTGCGCCCTCTTTCGAACCCCGGTCGGAGTCCTTAAGGTGGGAACGAACGACTGATTGGGAGAACATCCATGTCCGCAGAGAAGGCCGCGCGAAGCTGGGTCGAGGAGAGCGCCCTGCGCGCCGCGGGTGCCGCCGCGATTCCCATCCCGGTGCCGGGTGCGCACACTGCGCTCACGTCCGCCATCGAGGCGTACATGATCTACCACGTGGCGGGCATCTACGGAGAGAAGCTCAGCCTCGGTGAGGCGCTCGGCCTGGTGCCCACGCTGGGCGCGGGCATCGTCGCGCGCAAGGCGGCCAGCAGCATCGTCGGAGAGACGGTGGGATGGATTCCCATCGCGGGCTGGCTGCTCAAGGGTGCCGCCAGCGGTGGCACCGCGTTCGCCATGGGCGTGGCGGCGGTGACGTACTTCGAGAAGAAGTACCCGGGCCGCGATGCGATTCCGTTCGACACCCTGTCCATCAAGGACTGGGTGAAGGCCGCGCTCGCGCAGCTCGGCGTCAAGAAGTAGCCGAGGCGGAAGGCACGGGTCCACGACACGCGGGCGTCCTCGTAGACGCCTTCGGCGTTGGAAACGGCATCTCCTGTTGTTGAGTCTGGTGATGAAGCCTCTCAAGCGGCCTCTGGCAAAGGCAGACAAGGGACTCCATTGGGGCGCGTCTGGCTGAGGCGCCGGCGCCCCCCCGACCGGGGCAAGGCCGGCTCCCGTCACAGTGCTCCCGCGCGCTCCGGCGGCCAGAAGCGCAACCAGGCCTTGCCAGTGACGGAGCGTCGCGGCAGGGGACCCCAGACATGTGAGTCGCTGCTGGCGTTCCGGTTGTCACCCAGGACGAAGAGCCTGTCCTCGGGCACGCGCGCGGGGCCCCACTGGTAGGTGGGCGCCGCCGCGACGTAGGGCTCCTGGAGGAGCCGTCCATCCACGAACACCTGCCCGTCGCGCACCCGCACCTCCTGACCCGGCAGGGCAATCACCCGCTTGATGGCGATGTGCTGGCGCAGGTCACCGGAGCGCACGAGCTCGGGAGGCGGCTCGAAGACGACGACGTCCCCGGCCTGGGGCGGATGGACGCGGTAGGACAGGGTATCCACCACCAGCCGGTCACCCACTGCCAGCGTCGGCTCCATCGAGCCCGAGACGATGAGCCTCGGGTGCACGACGAAGCCGCGAAGGAGCACCGCCAGCAGCACCAGCGCGCCCACCCCGATGACCATCCTCCACGGAATCTTCCACTTTTTCTGTGTGTGAGCAGGCGCGTCCTGGCAATGATTGCTCATTCGTCTGGGTCTACCCTTTCAAGGGCCTCTCGAACTCTATACACTATCGGATGGGACGGGCTTCGGACCGCCCCATGTCAAACAACCGCACAACACAGGAGGTCGGATGAAGAAGACCTTGAAGATGGGGCTCATCGGATTCGTGCTGGGAGCTGCTGTGGCCGTGGGTTCCGCGACGTTGGGAAGCGAGGAGACGGTCGCCGCTCCGTGCTGCTCGAGCTGTGATGATAATGACCTCCGCTGCTGGCGGATTTGTAGCCCGAGCTGCTGAGCGCCGAGGCCCTGAGGGGCACCTGAAGCGACGACGGGCTGGGGACGGCAAGGTCCCCGGCTCGTTGTCATTGGAAGATGCCCCCCCGGGACGCATGAGGAAAGTGGCGCTGGAGGTGGGCCCTGCGTACGCATGCCGTGCTGTTGAGTCTGGTGATGCTGGTGACGGGCTGTGCCTCCCAGTCGCCTGCCTCCGGAGCGGGCAGGCCCCTGCGCTATTCGCAGCGGGACGGCCTGGCTGACGACTCCAGTCCGCGCCACTCTGGCACACGGGAACGACGCGACCGCCCTCGCGAGAATGAGGCAGAGGCCATCGCGGACAGCCAGCAGCGAGCCATACAGACCCGGCAAGCAGTCGTGGCGGCGGTGGACAAAGTGAAGGGCTCCACGGAGGAGCTCTCCAGTGCCATCCCCAGGCTCGCGGCTCACACGCGGGGCCTTGGTGGAAACGCCGACCTCTTCACGCGTTACTTCGACTACGGCTCGAACCAGATGCCCTGGCTTCGTGACGCACTCCGAGGAACGGCCACGCTCGTGGAGGTCTCCGAGTCGGTGGACGACCCGGACATGGCGGTGGGCCTGCTCAGGATGACAGGGCCTCGCCTCCAGGCGGCCATGGCTGGCGCCATGTTGTTGGCGACCTGGTTCGACGTCCTCCAGCTCGCCGATGCCGTGCTCCAGCAGTGCCCTTACTACAGCGTGGAGCAACTGCTCACGGACATGGACCGCGTACAGAAGCGCCTGGGGCCGGCGATGACGGCGCTCTCCTCCCTGGAGCCAGGACGCGTGGAGGCCACGGCGGCTGCGATGCCTGAGCTGATGGGGAAACTGACCCAGGAGTTCAGCACCATTCGCGAGGGTGCGCGCGTGGCAATGGAGCGTACAGGGCAAGTCATCGCGGCGGCGCAGTTCATCGAAATGGTGGCCCTGGTTTCGACGCTGCGCGTGTCACTCCCCCGGCTGCCTCCCTCAGGGCCCGTCCTCGTGGGCGCGCGCCTCGCTGTGGGTCCAGGTGGAGTGATGGCGGGCTCGCACCTCGTTGTCTCCGCGGAGTGGGTGGAGATGATGCGACAGCTCGTACAGGCAGGAGTCATTTCCATGCCAGTCGCTAGCGCGGCTGTCCGTGTCCACGCTGGACAGGTGCTGATGGCGCAGTCGCACCGGGACTTGCCCAAGGGCGTACGCGAGGCCCTGGGTGACAGCCCCGAGGTGCGCGGAATGCACGAGACAGGCAGGGCCGGGGCAGGCATGGCGGAGGCTCCGAAGCACCATGTCCTGCCACGAGAGCATCGTAAATGGTTCGAGCAGCGCGGCTTCACGGGCGCCATGGACATCGACCATTTTTGCGTGAGGCTGGAGCGAGCCCACCACGAGTCGATTCACGGAGGCGGGAACTGGAAGCTGGGGCGCACGTGGCCCGGTGAGTGGAACCAGCGGCTCATGGAGGTACTGCGAGAGGCGGAGGTCGAAGCTGGACGCATGTTGACGCGGAATGAGATCTTGAAAGAAGTCGCAAAGCGTATGCGGGACTACAGAATCCCGATGAGCTTCACCTCTGGGAGAAAACGATGAGCGGCGGAGACGCCTGGCGGGGCAACATCAGGGTACGCCTGTACGAACGAGTCCGCGCATGCGGCTACGACTCGCTCACTGCCTTTGCCGCTGCGCGCCCTGCTGTCCCGCTATACGCGCTGGCCGACGAGCTTGGAGATGACATTGCCGCAGTGCAGGTGTTGAGCGGCTTGCTGAACGAGGCGGAGCAGCACAAGCAAGTCACGCGCTTTGTGCGCGACGTGCTCGTGCGCGAGCTGTCCGAACGATTTCCGAATGGCTGGCCGGACGCATTGGACGACGCAATCCGTGGTGAAATTGCCCTGGCGCTCGGCTCGTGGACTTCCTACTCCCCTGATACGCACAAGGAGCGGGTCAGGCAGGCCAGGGCAGCGCTTCGCGTGTCGCCGCCTCCTGTTGGATGGCGCCCGCTCGGTCCCGACGACGAACTGCTCCGCACGCTCTTGCCCGACGACGAAGCCTGACCCACCCAACGCCACCGAGCGAAAGGCCACCACTCACCGCGCGGTGAGCGCGCTCGCCAGCTCCTCGTACAAATGGATGGCGCTGCGGATGGACTTCTCCCAGTCCCCCACGTGCAGGCTCTCGTTCTCCGAGTGGGCGTACGTGTACGGGTCCTCCACGCCGATGAGCAGCGCGGGCACTCCGCCCAGCTCCTTCGCGAAGGGCTCCACGAAGGGAATGGACGCGCCGCAGCCGATGGCCACCGCCTTCGTCCCATAGCCCTTCTCCAGCGCACGGAAGGCCGCCTGGAACGCCGGGTGCGACGGGTCCGTGTACCACCACCCCGAAGCCCCCTCCGTGTGGAAGCTCACCTCCAGCCCCCACGGACACACCTTGCTCAGGTGCTCCTTCAGCCGCCGCTCCACGTCCTGTGCCTCCAGGTCCGGGACGATGCGGATGCCCACGCGCGCCCACGCCGCGTCGCAGATGATGTTGCGCGCGTCCTTGCGAGTACTCGCCTGGATGGCGTTGATGGCGATGCTCGGCTGCCGCCAGTTCATCTCAAACGGGTGCCGTCCTCCCAACACCTGGACGCCCGGCAACAGCCCCACCTGCTCGCGGAAGGACGCCTCGTTCCCCGGCAGGGACTGGATGCTCTCGCGCTCGCCCGGCGTGAGCGGCTTCACCTGCTCTCGCAGCCCTTCAATCGCGATGGAGCCGTCCGCGTGGGTCAACGTCGCCAGCATCCTGCACAGCGCCATCACCGGGTCCGGCACCGGACCACCCCACATGCCGGAGTGCACCGCCTGCTTCAACGCGCGCACCTCCACGTCCACCGTGACGAGCCCCCGCAGCGCGGTGGTGATGGACGGCAGCCCCGTGTCGAAGTTCGCCGTGTCCGTCAGGACGATGGCGTCCGCCTTCAACAGCGCCGAGTGCTTCTGCAGGAATGCGGACAGATGCCCGCTGCCAATCTCCTCCTCACCCTCGATGATGACCTTCACGTTGAGCGGCAGCCGACCGGAGCCCTTCAGCCACGCGTCCACCGCCGACGTGTGCACCACGATGCCCGCCTTGTCGTCCGCCGTGCCACGCCCGTACAGCCGGCCATCCCGCAGTTGTGGCTCGAACGGGGGGCTCTTCCACAGCGACTCGTCGCCCGCTGGCTGCACATCGTGATGGGCATACAACAGCAACGTGGGTGCGCCTGGAGCCCGCAACACCTCGCCGTAGACGTAGGGGTGGGCGCCCTCGATTTCGAGTAGCTGGATGTTTTCAAACCCACGGTCTCCCAAGAGTCGAGAAGTCGCCTCAGCGCTCTGACGCACCCGGGCGGAGTCGAAGCCAGGAAACGAGACGCTGGGTATGCGCACGAGGGCCATGAGGTCCTCGAGGTAGGCGGTCTTCTGGGACTCGAAGTGAGAGAGAGCCTGGGCGATGGGCATGCTCACCCCTTAACCTAAAAAGGCAGGCAGGCGCTCCAGGTCCTCGCGCGGATGTTGCGCGGTCCAAGTATCATGCGGCGCCATGTCCGACACCCCGACACTGCTGCTCGTCGACGACGACAGCTTCGTGCGCCGCATCCTCAAGGACGTCATCGCCGACACGGGCATCGAGCTGCGGTTGCTCGAAGCCGCGGACGGAGAGGAAGGCCTCGCGGTGGCAGCGCGCGAGCAGCCCGCGGTGATGTTCCTGGACCTCTTCATGCCGAAGAAGAGCGGGCTGGAAGTCCTCGGCGCCATCAAGCAGGTGTCGCCCAACACGCGGGTGCTCGTCATCAGCAGCATGGATGCGGAGCCCGTCGTGGAGCAGGCCATGGCCGCGGGCGCGGTGGGCTTCGTGGGAAAGCCCTTCCATCCGCTGGAAATCGCCTCGGCCGTGCGCCAGGCGCTCGCTCACTGACTTCAGAGGTGTCTGCGTGTCGTCTCCTGCTGTCGGTTACTGGGTAGCGGACAACCTGGGCCGCGTGTTGGGCCCCCTCGCCCTCCAGGCCCTTCGAGAGCTGATCTCCTCCGGGAGGCTGAAGGCCGCCGTGCGCGCCTCCCGCGACGGCACCCAATGGGTGGCCGTCCAGGAGCTGCCCGAGCTGCGTGACTTGTTCGCGGCCACCCGGCCCTCGCCCTCGGTGGAGCAGCAGCAGGCCGAGCGCCTGCGCACCCAGCTCCGGGGTCTTCAGAACCTGCCGCCCCACGAGGTGTTCGGCGCCAAGCCGAACGCGAGCCTGGACGAAGTGCGCCTGGCCTTCTTCCGCATGGCCAAGCGCTTCTCGCCCGAGCACCTGTCGCCGGAGACGCATCCGGAGCTGCGCAAGGTGTCGGCGGAGATCTTCGACTTCCTGTCGCGCTGCATGCGCGAGGTGGAGGTGTTGTACGCGCAGGGCGCCTACCAGCAGGCCCGGCCGCTGCCTCCCCGGCTGGACATGGACGGGCCGCTGCCGCCCCCGCCTCCTCCGCCCGTGGCCTCGGTGGCGCCCGCCGTGGTGCCGCCCGTGGCCGCGCGCGTTCCCACCGTCGCGCCGCCGCCCGTGGCCGTCATCGCGCCGCCCGTCGCGCCACCGCCGCAGCCGGTGATGCCCGCCCGGCCTCCGCCGCCGGTGATGCATGCGACGTCCGCGCCCGTCGCCGCGCGCGCGCCTGTGTCGCCGCCAGTGCAGCGCACGCACACGCTGCCGCCGCCCGCGCCACCGCCGCCCGCGGTGCCGCTGCGCAAGGCCGTCGCCGCGCCCACCTATTCCAGCGCGGAGTTCGTGGGACTGGAGCGCCGCGCGGATGATCGCATCCACGCGGACGTGAAGGTGTCGATGCAGAACACCGGCATCTTCACGGACCACCGCATCATCAACCTCTCCTCCGGCGGCCTCTTCATCGCCACGGACAAGCCGCTGCGGCTGGGCACCCTGGTGGAGCTGACGTTGCGGTTCGATGACCCTTCGCGCGTGATGACGCTGCGAAGCTCCGTCATCTGGGAGAATTCGCTGGAGGACGGCAAGAACCCGCGAGGTTATGGGTTGCGGCTCAGCAGCCTCCGCAAGGAGGAGCGGGAGTTCATCCAGCAGTTCGTGAGCCGCAAGCCTCCGAAGAAGCCCTGAGCGGGTGAGCCCGCTCGGGGTGGCTTGCTACAGCAGCTGACCGAGGAACACGGCCCCGGTCATGACGAAGGCCGCCATCACCGCCATCACCGCCTTGAGCTCCAGGTCATCGCGGCCCATCACGTTCATGAAGTTCATGGTGTCCATCCTTCGTTGTGTCCCCTCCCCCTTTCCTACGGGACACCCCGAAATCGATTGCATCCCCCTCCCGGCCCCCTCGCGCCGTCCGCCAGGATGACTTCCGTGCCTCCCGACGCCTCCGCCGCCCCTTCTGACTACTGGTTGCTTGCCGGGCTGCCCACTCCCGCGGCGGTCACCCGAGGCGATCAGGTGGTGGTCGCCAACGCGGCCCTGGCTTCGCTGCTGGGAATTCCCCTCGACGAGCTGAAGGCCACGCCCGTCACCGCGCTCATCGCCCGCTTCATCCCCGCCGAGCGCGGCTGGGTGGAGGCCTTCCACGAGGCCCTCACCCGGGACGGCACCCGGCCGGAGCACCCGCTGTGGCTGCGCATCCGGAGAGCCGACGGGAAGGAGCGCACGGTGGCGGCGACCTATGCACCGGGCGCCACGGCGGAAGAGACGGTGGTGCTGCTGCACGACGCCGAAGGCGTGGACACCACCCGCCGGCTCACCGAGGCGCTGGGCGCGGCCGCCGCGGACATGCTGCGCGCGCGCGACGAGCAGGAGGTCCTCGAGACGGCCATCGACGCCGTCCACCGGCAGGGCTTCTATTCGGCCATCCTCCTGGTCGAAGGAGACACGTTCCGGCACGGCCCCATGCGGCAGGAGCCCGCCATCGTCGCGCTGGCCGAGCGCAAGTACGGCATGCCCATCTCCGAGGTCCGCCTTCCCCTTGGCACCCTGCCCCACCTGGCGGAGGTGCTCGCGCGGCGCAAGGCGGCCTTCCATCAGGACGCGCTCGGCGCGGCCCATCGCGTCCACACGAGCGAGGTCTTCGAGGACATCCAGCGCGCCTACCCTCCCGGCATCCGCGCCCTGGATGCGCCCATCTTCGTGGAGGGCCAGCCCTTCGGCATCCTCTCCGCACAGGGCCTGGACCTCACGCCGGCCGCCGCGGGCACGCTGGAGCTCTTCGCGCAGTTGCTCGGTGGCGCGTTGGAGAACGTGCGTCACCACCGCGTGGCGGCGGAGCGACTGGTCGAAGTGACCCGGCTCCAGGAGGAGCTGGTCGCGCACGAGCGGCTGACGGTGCTGGGCGAGGCGGCGGGAGTGGTGGCGCACGAGGTGCGCAATCCGTTGGGCGCCATCCTCAACGCGGTGGCGGTGCTGCGCCGCGAGGCGCACCTGGGCCCCACGGGACAGGCCGCGGTGGGCATGCTGGAGGAAGAGGCCATCCGGCTGGAGGACATCGTCAGGGATTTGCTGGACGTGGTGCGTCCGCTGGAGCCGCGCCCGCGGCTGGTGCACCTGGGTGAGCTGGTGCGGCGCGCGCTGGGCCAGCTACATGGTCCACCGGATGCGCCCACGCTGCGCTTCACCGTGGACGAGGCGCCGGACGTGCCCGAAATCATGGGCGATGAGACGCTGCTCCAACTCGCGGCGACGCACCTGGTGCGCAACGCGGTGCAGGCCTCACCGCCGGGCGGGCGCGTGCGGCTGAACGTGGAGCCCGTGGAGGGCGGCGTGCGACTGGTGGTGGAGGACGAGGGCCCGGGCATTCCCGACGTGGACCCGCGCCGCGTCTTCGAGCCTTTCTTCCTCACGCGCGCCAACGGACGGGGCCTGGGGCTGGCCATCGTCAAGCGCGTGGTGCTCGCACACGGTGGGCAGGTGCGCGCAAGCGGCCGGCCCAAGCGGGGCGCTCGCTTCGAGGTGGTGCTCCCGCTGGGGCCTACCCGTACGTTTCCCGCCTGATGCGCTTGTCGTCGATGCCGAGCGCGTGCAGGTGTCCGAGCACCGTCTCCATGAAGCGCGGCGTGGCCGGAGTGCGCGTCTCCAGCGCCTTGCGGCGGTCCCACGGCGTAATCGCGGGGCCACACGCGTAGACCAGGCATGTGGCCCGGTCCGGGATGAGCTCTTCCAGCAGGGCCTGGTGGACGCGGCCCTTGCGCACGTTGGCGCCGAAGCGCGACTCGTCCAGCTCACGGGTGAGGGTGTGCACCAGCCGGACGCGGTCCGGGTGCTGGCGCTCCAGCGCCTCCAGTTCGTCCCGGTAGAGCACGTCGCTCCAAGTCTTGTTGGACATGAGCAAGGTGTGGCGCACCTTGAGATTCCGGTGGAGCGCATCCTTGATGATGCCGAAGTTGGGCACCGCGCCGGAGCCGGCCACCATGTGGACGACGTGGTCCGTGCGCTGGTCCACGTCGTCCGGCAGCACATAGGGGCCCATGAAGCCGAGCACCTTGAGTCGCGCGCCGGTGAGCCGGCCGTGGACGAGGAACGGGGACAGGAGCGGCGGGTAGCGGGTGAGGCCGGGGATGAACTCCTCGTCCTTCACGGTGATGGCCACGTGGGGCTCATGGGGCGCGGAGGCCAGCGAGTACGAGCGCTGGGGCTCCTTGCGCCCCTTTTGTTCCTGCAGGTAGGCGGACAGGCGCCCGAGCGCGTGGAACTGGTGCGGGTCGATGTTGATGAACTGGCCGGCCTTGTAGTCCGGACGGGGCTCGCCGAAGTCGAGGAAGAGTGTCGCGGTGTCGTGCGTGTCCATCCGCACGTGGGCGACGGTGACCTCGTACTCCACGGGCTTCCTGCTGCGCGAGAGGGTGGATTCGGCGGCGCTCATGGCTTCCTCCCTTAGCGCAAACCCGGGGTGCTCGCCGATGGGTTCGCGCACGCCCAGGGGGTCACGGGTGGGTGACATGGACGGTTTTGCCCCGTCCCGGAGTCGGTCCGGAGCGTTGGCTGCACGACGGGACGGCTTGCGGGCAGGAAGCGGACTCCTCGCGAGCACTGACCTGGAGCCCCCACAGGACTACATCTTCTGGTGGCCAGTGGCGGTGCTGAAGCCCTGGCGGTAACGGTCGGACGCGTGGGCTCCGACCGGACCATGCTCTCGGGCCGTCCCGAGGTGGAGGCGACCGACGCGTGCTCCGCATTCTCTTTTCCCTGATGGCCCGACTGCCGGAAGGTGTCCGGCGACATGTGGTCCGCACCCTGATGGACGGCGTGTGGGATGCGCTGGCCGACGAAGTCGTGGAGGGCCGGGGCAACATCCCCGACGAGCCCTGTCTCTACATCTGCAACCACCTGTCCAATGCGGACGGCTTCACGCTGTTCCGCGCGTTCCGTCCTCGGCGGCTGTACTTCCTGGCGGGCGTGAAGCTGCAGAGCACGGTGATGACGCGGCTGGCCTCGGAGGTGATGGACACCATCGCCATCAAGCCCAACTCGCCGGACATCGAGGCGGTGCGCCGGGCGGTGGAGACGCTCAAGGGCGGCGACTCGGTGCTCATCTTCCCGGAGGGCGCGCGCAGCCGGAATGGGGCGCTGCACCAGGCGAAGAAGGGCGTGGCGCTCATCGCCAAGCGCGGAGGTGCGCCGGTGGTACCGGTCGCGTTGATGGGGACGGAGAAGCTGATGCCCATCAACGACTCCGACATGGGCGGCGAGCGGCTGTACCACGCCCACGTCCGCGTGCGGGTGGGCCCCGCGTTCCGGATGGAGGACCTGGAGGCGGAGGTCGCTGGCGCGGAGGACACGCGGCAGGCGCTGGTGGACGCGATGATGCGCCGGGTGGCGAAGCTGCTGCCTCCCGAGTATCGGGGCGTCTACGCGGACGACCCGCCCCGGGTGCCCAGGCCGTTGGAGTCCGAGTCGCCGGCCGCATCACCGCCGTGATTCCGCAATGAAGCGTTGCGGTCGCCGCAGGAGCACGGACAATGGAGCCTCCCGTGACGACCGCCCGCGCCGAAGAACAAGTCTACGTGTCCACCCTTCCCGGACTGGAGACCGCGCTGGAGGCGGAGTGCTCCGCGCTGGGCTGGAAGCCCTCCCTCGTCGAAGGCGGGGTGGAGCTCGAGGGGCCCACGGGGCTGCATCAGGAAGCCAACCTGCGCCTGCGCACCGCGAGCCGGGTGCTGTTGCGGCTGGGCTCCTTCCACGCGAGTGACGAGGGCGCGCTGATTCGAGGGCTGCGCGCGTTGGATTTGTCACGCACGTGGGACAGGGGCGCGCCGCCCCGGCTCTCGGTGACGCTGCACCGCGCGGGTGTCCCGAGCCAGGGCGTTGTTTTCTCGGCGGCATCGAAGGCATGGGGACTGGCCGAGGTGGGCCGGGCGGGTCCGCTCGACGACGAAGGCGGTCCGGGGCTCACCTTGCTGGTCCGAGTGGAGGGCAATGACTTCACCGTGAGCGCGGACACCAGCGGGGAGCCGCTGCATCGCCGGGGTTATCGACAAGAGGTGAGCCGCGCGCCCCTGCGGGAGACGCTCGCGGCGGGCATCCTGATGCTGGCCGGGTATGACGGCACGGAGCCACTGGTGGACCCGATGTGCGGCTCGGGCACCTTCCTGGTGGAAGGCGCGTGGATGTCCATGCGTCGCGCGCCAGGGTTGCTGCATGGCTTCGCCTTCGAGTCCTTCCCGGGCTTCGACGCGAGCGCCTGGGCCACTCGCAAGGCGCGCGCGGAGGCGGAGACGCTGACGGCACCGCGCGCGGCCGTGTATGGCTATGACATCAACGCGGGCTCGCTGGGCACGGCGCGCAGGAACGCTCGGCGCGCGGGCATGACGCTCGCGCTGGAGCGCAAGGACCTGCGCACGTTGACCGCGCCCCCGGGTGGGCCCGGGTTGCTGGTCGCGAATCCGCCCTATGGCAAGCGCCTGGGCGAAGGGGAGGACCTGCCCGGCCTCTACCGCGCGCTCGGCACCCTGGTTCGCAAGGGCTTCGCGGGCTGGCGCGCGGCGCTGCTGGTTCCGGAGGACTCCGCCCTGGTGAAGGCGCTGGAGCTGCCCGGCGCGCGCAGTCTGCCCGTGCGCAATGGCGGGCTGAGGTGTCGCCTGCTGCTGACGGCGTGAGTCGTATTTGAAGGGGTGAGGTTCGCGCGCCGGAGTCACGGCTCGCGTGGGGCTCGGGAGTCCCTGAATTCGCGGTTTCTCCCCGCATATGCTCCAGTGGTCCTCCCTGTCAGGTCCACCCCGGCCTCCCCCACCCCACCATGACGACTGGTAGCGATTCGACTCCCCAAGACCTTGGAATGAAGCGCGCTGTCTCCCGCTGGGAGCTGGTGGGCTTCTCCATCAACGACGTCATCGGCAGCGGGGTATATCTCCTGCCCGCCGCCGCCGCCGCCAACCTCGGCTCCGCCAGCACGGGCGCGGTGGTGGTGGCCGGACTGGCCGTGCTGCTGCTCGTGCTGTGTTTCGCGGAAGCCGCCAGCTACTTCGACAAGCCCGGCAGCGCGTACCTCTACACGCGCGAGGCCTTCGGTGAGCTGGTGGGCTTCCAGGTGGGGTGGATGACGTGGCTCGCCCGAGTCTCCTCGGTGGCCTCGCTGTCCGTCGGCTTCTCCCGCGCGCTCGGCTACCTGTGGCCTGGAGCCAACGAGGGCGTGGGGCAGGGCCTGGCCATCGCGATACCCCTGCTCGCGCTCACCGCCATCAACGTCGTCGGCGTGAAGGGCGGCGCACGCACCGCCGTCTTCTTGGCCATCACCAAGACGGTGCCGCTGCTCGTCTTCATCACCGTGGGCATCTTCTTCGTGTCGGCGCCGCTGGCCACCTCGGTGGTGGCGAAGAGTGACGGCGACCTGGGCGCCGCCGTGTTGCTGCTCCTGTTCGCCTACGCGGGCTTCGAGAACACCGCAGCGCCGGCCGGTGAGTTCAAGAATCCGCGCCGGGACGTGCCCTTCGCGCTCATCGTCCAGATTGGCGTCGTCACGCTCATCTACACGGCGGTGCAGTGGGTCGCCCTGGGGACGCTGCCGGGCGTCGTGGACTCGAAGACGCCGTTGGCGGACGCCGCCGCGCGCTTCCTGGGCAACGGAGGCGGGCTCCTGATGACGGTGGGTGGAGTGCTGTCCATCCTCGGCACCAACAGCAACACGGTGCTCGCGGGGCCTCGCTATCTCTACGCGCTGGCGCAGGATGGCTTCGGTCCGGCGGCGCTCGCCACGCTGCACCCGCGCTACCGCACGCCGATGGTCGCCATCGTGACCCAGACCGCCATCGCGCTCCCACTGGCCTTCACCGGTTCGTTCGAGTTCCTCGCCACGCTCTCCGTGGTGGCCCGGCTGGCGACGTACTTCGGCACCGCGGTGGCCGTGCCCGTGCTGCGGCGCAAGCTCCAGCAGCCGGCCAATGCGTTCCGCATCCCGGGAGGACCGGTGATTCCCATCGCCGCCGCCTCGCTGTGTGTCGTGTTCGCGCTGAGCGCCCAGCGGAAGAACCTCATCGCGGGTGCCATCGCGCTCGCTGTCGGCTTCGTGCTGTATCGCTTCCAGCGCAAGCCGGATGGGAAGGTCGCTCTCCAGTAACGCAGGGAGCGCTCGGCTCCCGGGCCCGTTCGCAGTGGGCCCGGGTTTCATGTTAGCGGTGGACACGTGGACCCGCGTGTCACCCTCTTCGAGCCCCGGACGAAGCTTCCCGATGAACCGGGAAGTTTCCCGAGCCCCTTCGATGAGCTGGGGCCCTCGGCGCTCGCGCGGCAGGCCGCGGAGGTCCTCCAGGCGGAGCTCCGCTCGCGGCACCTCGCCGCGGACGTGCCGCTGTCCCTGCTGGAGAGTCCCGAAGGCGGGAAGATGTTCGGCGTGCTGGTGGTGCGCCGGCCCGATGGACGCGTCGGGTTCCTGCGAGCCTTCTCGGGGATGCTCGCCGGACGCTGGGACCTCGAGGGCTTCGTTCCACCGCTGTTCGACCGTGAGGCCCGAGCACGCCTGGAGCCCGAGGGCGAGGCGACGGTGAAGGCACTGCTGGCTCGCTCCGAAGCCCTGGGGTCCGAGCCCGAGTTCATCGCGCTTCGGGCCGCACATGAGGCCCAGTCGGCTCGACACACCGCGGAGCTCACGGCGCTGCGTGAGCGTCACGAGGCGCGTCGAAAGCAGCGTCATGCACGTCGGGCGGAGCTCACGAGGACGCGGCCATCTCCCGAGCATCCAGGAGTTCCCATGGACTCCCATCCCCCTGGGGAGCGAGGAGGCCCGGCCGAATCAGCGCGGCCTCTCGAGTGGCCCGCTCGGGATGAGACGGCCGCGCGGGAGCGGCGGGGTTCAGCCGATTCGATGGACACCAACGCACCGGATACGCGGGACGAGGCCGCGCAACGCGCCGCGCTCCATACGCTCGACCAGGAGAGTCGAGGGGACAAAGCCGAGCGACGCCGTCTGGAAGCCACCCACGCGGAGGAGCGACAGCGAATCGAGCCGCAGCTCGCGCGACGGGAACGACGACTCCGCGCCCTGGAGCGCCTGCGCCACATGGTGAGTCGCGCGCTCATGCGGCGCATCCACGACACCTACGCCATCACCAGCGCGCGCGGTGAGCGTCGCCTCCTGAGAGCCCTCTACGAGCGCGGCCAGCCGCCTTCCGGTGCCGCCGACTGCGCCGCCCCCAAGTTGCTCGCATACGCGCATGCTCACGGGCTGCGCCCCATCGCGCTCGCGGAGTTCTGGTGGGGCGCACCGCCTCCAGCGGGAGGACGTGTCTCTGGCGCGTACTACGCCGCCTGTCGCGACAAGTGCGGTCCCCTGCTCCCCTTCATGTTGGAAGGACTTCAGGTCGCGCCGCCACGCACCTTCGTGCCGCCACCCGCGGCCCCTGACGCGCTGACCGTCCTGTTCGAGGACCCGTGGCTCGTTGTCATCGACAAGCCCCATGGGCTGCTGTCCGTGCCTGGGCGCGAAGAGTCGCTCACGGACTCCGTGCTCACGCGGCTTCGAGCGCGTCATCCCGAGACCACCGGCCCGCTCCTGGTACACCGACTGGACCTGGACACGTCGGGCCTGATTGTCGCGGCGCTCGACTCACGCACGCATGCGGCACTGCAGAGCCAGTTCGTGCACCGTGAAGTGCGCAAGCGCTACGTCGCGTGGGTGGAGGGACTCATCCAGGAGGACCAGGGCCGCATCGACTTCCCGATGCGCGTCGACCTGAATGACCGCCCTCGACAGATTCACGACACCGTCCACGGCAAGTCCGCCGTGACGGAGTGGCGAGTCCTCGAACGGCGCGACGGGCGAACCCGCGTGGCCTTCTTTCCGCTCACGGGAAGGACTCATCAGCTCCGGGTCCATGCCTCGCATCCGCTCGGGCTCGGTGCGCCCATCGTCGGCGACCGGCTCTACGGACGCGGGGGAGCGCGACTCATGCTCCACGCGGAGTCGCTCACCCTCCAACATCCAGGGACAGGGGCAAGCATCACCTTCGACTGCCCCGCGCCCTTCTGACTCATTCGCGAGGCGATTCGGGCGGTGACTCCATCGCCTTGTCAGCACGGGGGCTCGGTGTGGAGAAGCGCCGGAGCATTCGCTCCAGCAACATGGGTGCTCCGCTTCGCAAGGTCGACACGGCGACGACACCCGCGAACCCAGCGAACGCCACCCCCATGGCGGCAAGCGCGGAGAGGCGGTTGCCGTATCCAGCGAGGGCGAGCCCCACCAGCAGCAGCACATGGCCCAGATACCAGGTCAACGCCAGGCGCCCCGTGGACACCAGCGCCTCCTGAAGGCGTCGCGGGAGGTGGTCCCCCAGCACGAAGCCGCCACCCAGGACCAGGCAGGCGATGCCCAGCGCGGAGAGCATGAACAACGGCATGGGCGGAATGGAGTGCGTACCGAGGAGCGCCGTCACGATTTGTGCCCCCAACCGCTCACCCATCGCGCTTTGAATCGCGAGCTTCACCAGCCCCGCCGAGGCGAACTCCGCCAGGACGAACAGCCAGATGCCCGCCCACAGCATTCGCCGCTGCGTGGCCCTGTCGCGCCAGTCGAGCCGGGCCAGCCGCAGGCCCAGGACGAAGAACGCCAACCAGGGGAGCAAGGGACGAAAGCCATCGACCCCCAGGTTGAGGACAAAGCCGGAAGGAGTCCAGAGGCCCCGGTAGGTGAGCGTGGCCCAGTCCCAACGGGCATCCCAGTCCACGAGGAAGGCCGCGAGCGGAAAGACGAGGATGAGCGCGGCCACGAGCCCCGAGAGGGCCTTGGATGACCAGCGGTGCAACCACGGCGCGGCGAAGAGCGCGACGCCGTAGAGCCGCAAGATGTCGCCAGGCCACACGATGAGGTTGAGCACTCCCAGCCCCCCCAGGAAGAGGGCTCGACGCCACAGCACGCGACGTGAGTCGGTGGTTTCCCGTCGCGAGAGAAGCTGGCCCACCCCCAGGCCCGCCAGGAGGACGAAGGTGGCGGCGGCGCGCCCTTCGGTCAGGTTGAACACGATGCGCTCCCAGCCCGAAAGGCCGGAACTGGGAGGCCCGAGAACGAGGAACGCATGCACCACGAACATCCCGAAGATGGCGCATGCACGAGCGATATCGATGCCGCGAAGCCGCTCCGTGGGATTCGGGGTCATCGTGGGCGCGCCTTCCTGGCGCCAGCGGGGCGCCCGGTGCCATGGCCGTGGAGCAGCGTCTCGTGAAGTGTTCGAGCGGCATCGTTCGCGGCGAGGTCACCCTGGGCGACCGACGTCCAGGCCGCATACAGAAGCGCCTCGAAGGTGGCGAACAACCACGCACTCGGCAGGTCCTGGCGCAGCACGCCTTCGTCCCTGGCGCGAAGCAGGATGCGCATGAGTTGTTCGTCCACCCGGGCTTCAGCGGCCTTGAGCGAAGGCTCCTGACTCAGCTCGGAGACGACCAGGAGGAACCGGAGCCTGTCGCCCCAGGGGGTCAGCGCGCCCACCAGGGACTCCAGGGCCACATCGGGAGCCAGCCGCTCGAACCGGTGCGCCTTCAACGCCTTTTCGAGCTGCACCAGGGAGTCCAACCCCGCCTCGCGGATGAGCTCCTCGCGGGAGCTGAAGTACCGGTGAAGCGTCGCCCGTCCGACTCCCGCGGACCGGGCCACATCGACGAGTGACGCGGAGGGGTCCACCGCGAACGCACGAGCCGCCGCGCTCAAGATGCTCGCTCGAGTATCCGAGCCAGACGCTACGGAGGGAGGGGCGCCGGCTCTTGTCCGTCTCATGTGAGACAACTTAGTCTCACATGAGGCACGAGGCAAACCTCGGGCCCGCGCACGCTCTACACCCGTGCGCGGCGGCCACGTGCCACGAGGAGGCCCTTCACGAGCCTCCTCGTCACACGCTCAGCTCTCAGCGGTCTGTGCGGCTTCCTCGGAGGACACCGCCTGCGGCGCCTCGGGCAGCGGTTCGGCGGGCAACGCCGCGCCCACCGACGCGGCGGGCTTCACGCCCAGCTCCCGCGTCAGCTTCGGATTCACGCCCGTCTCCGCCAGCAGTCGCTCGAGCTGGATGCGCGCTCGCCGGTTGTCCCGGTGCACACGCCTGGCGAGGATCAACTCGTTCTTCAACGAGTGCTCCCAGCCCGTCAGCTCCGTCACCGTCACCTGATAACCGAACGACTCCAGCGTCAGCGCGCGGATGACGTTCGTCAGGTGCGAGCCGAACTCGCGCCGGTGCCACGCATGCGCGTACAGGAGGCCCATGCTCCCGTGGGCCGCCTGCCGGTGCTCCTTCAGCTGCGCGGCGACCTCCGCCTGACAGCACGGCACCACCGCGACGTGGTCCGCGCCATGCCGGACCGCCGCGATGAGCGCGTCGTCCGTGGCCGTGTCACACGCATGCAGCGCCATCACCAGATGGACGCGCTCCGGATACGCCGCCTGGTCGATGTGCGCCGTCTGGAACTGCATCCGTGAGAAGCCCAGCCGCTCGGCGCGCCCCTTCGCGCGCTCGGTCAGCTCCGGCCGCCCCTCCACCGACAGCAACGTGCCCGTGGCCGCGTCCTTCAGGAACAGCTCGTAGAGCACGAACCCCAGGTACGCGTTGCCGCTGCCCGCGTCCACGAACACGGAGGACTCGGGATGACGCGCCTTCACGTCCTCCACCGCCGGACGCAACAAGCCCATCAGGTGGTTGACCTGCTTGAGCTTGCGCAGCGCATCCGCGTTGAGGTGACCCTCGCGCGTGAGCAGGTGCAGCTCACGCAGAAGCGCCTGCGACTGGTCCGGCAGGAGCTCCCGCCGGACCTGTGAAGCCTTGACGTTGCGCCTCAGATGGACACCACCTCGAGGACCTCGGGAATGATTTCCCGAAGGCGCCCCTCGATGCCCATCTTCAGCGTCGCCGTCGACGACGGACAACCCGCGCACGAGCCCTTCATGTGCAGGTAGACGATGCCGTCCTCGAAGCGGTCCAACGTGATGTCGCCACCATCCATCGCGACCGCCGGACGAATCTCCGCGTCCAGAATGTCCCGGATGCGGGCCTCCACCGAACCGCCACCGTCGCTCGCGGTCGCCTGACGCGCCGCCGCGATGGCTTCCTCGTCCACCACCGGCTCGTTCGCCGTGAGGTGCGTATCCAGCGTCTCCATCACCTGGTCATTCAGTTCGTCCCACTCACCCTCGTCACCCTTCGTCACCGTCACGAAGTTGGTGCCAATCATCACCGCCGTGACGCCGCGCACGTCCATGAGCTTGCGCGCCAGGGGCGACTTCGCCTGGGCATCCTGGGGATTCGTGATACTCACCGCGCCGCCCGCCAACAGTCGCCGATCCACCACGTACTTCAGCGTGCTCGGGTTGGGGGTCCATTCCAGCTGGATGTTCACCGACATGCAGTTCTCCTCGGTCCTCTCCTCTAAGGCGCTCGCGGCCCCATAGCAACCCGACCCTCGGGGAATCAAACCGACGCTCCCCTCCCCGCCACGTCCGCTTCCCGTGACTCATCGGGAAATAAAAGAACAGCCCGAATTCGCGGCAGAAACGGAACTCCACTATGGTGGACGGACCTCTGCTCCCCTGGGAGCTTCACATGGCCATCAGTCCGCTGCGCCGACCCGTCGAGCAGGTCCAGCCTCCGCCGCCCCGCATCCCCGGAAGCGTGCTGGAGGGCCTGTTCGTGCGGGGCCTGAAGGCCTCGGGACGGCTGGTGGAGGAGCTGGCCGCGCTGGGTTACGACATCAAGCGGCCGGAGATGGACTACCCCGTCCAGGTCTGGCAGCGCGCGGCGGCCCTCGCCCGGCAGGAGGCCTTCGGAGAGCTGAATGACGAGGAGGGCTACCGGCAGGTCGGCCGCACGCTCGTCAACGGCTTCGCGGAGACGCTGGTGGGGCGCGTGGCGGCGGTGGCCCTGCCCATGATTGGCCCCGCCCGCGCCGCGGAGCGCATCCCCCGCTACCTGGCGATGATGGGCCGCGCGGACATCGAAATCACCATGTCCCAGGTGGGCGAGCGAGGCCGGCGGCTGCACATCACCGACCGCTACAACAGACCGGACCTGATGGCCGGTGGCCTGGAGCGGATGTTGGAGTTGGCCAACGCCCAGCCGCGAATCACGGTAGAGGAGCGCAGCGCGGACGGTTACCGTCTGCTGGTCCGCTGGTAACTCGCGCCCGGGTCGTCGACGGCGCCCACTGGAGCGCCCATGTCCTACCCTCCCCGACTTGCCCATCTCGCCACCCGTGCGGTGGTGATCGCCAAGCTGGCCCCCACCTACGCCCAGGCGCATCAAATCGACGAGGAGGAGGCCGGACAGCGGCTGTCCGCCGCCCTCGCCGGGAGGATGCTGCCCGCGCTGCTGGAGTCCGCGTGGGCCTCCATGAAGGGCACCGCGAAGCGGCTCAATGACGACGGGCTCTTGGAGAAGGTCGCCACCACCCTGTCGGACCGCCCCACCCGCCCGGGCCGCGTGGCGCCCGCGTCACCCGCATGGAGCGCGTTCCTCGTCCTGGCGGACCTGGAGGCCGGCACCGCCAGCGACGCGGCCCGCCGGGTCATGGAGACCGAGGAGGGACGTCGACGAGGCGACGCTGGCCTGGCCGAAGCAGGCCGCTTCCTTGCCGCCGAATTGACACGCGGGAAGTAGGGGCCGGCCGGCCGTGGCAAGGGGGGCCCGCCGTCGTTATAGGCTGACCCCACGAACCCACCGTGCGCCGACGCCGATGTCCACCCCGCTGCCCACCACCCTGCGCATCCTGCCCTCCATCCACGAGGTGCCCGCGTCCCTGTGGAACGGGCTCGTGGACGAGGCGGCCCTGCCCTTCCTGGAGTGGGCCTTCCTGGCCGCGCTCGAGGACAGCGGCAGCGCGGTGCCGGAGCGCGGCTGGCACCCCCGGCACCTGACGCTGTGGAGGGGTTCGCGCCTCGTCGCCGCCGCGCCCGCGTACCTCAAGGACGACAGCCAGGGGGAGTTCATCTTCGACGCGCCCTGGGCCACCGCCGCCGAGCGCGCGGGCCTGCGCTACTACCCGAAGCTCGTCTTCACCGTCCCCTTCACTCCCGCCACCGGCCGGCGCGTGCTGGTGGCGCCCGGCGAGGACCGCGCGGCCCGCGAGGCGGAGCTGTATGCCGGCGCCCTGGAGTTCGCCCGCGCCGAGCACCTCTCCGGCATCCACGTCCTCTTTCCCACCGAGGAGGAGCTGCCCACGCTGGAGGCCCAGGGCTTCGCCCTGCGGCTGGGCGTCCAGTACCAGTGGCGCAACGCCGGCTACCAGTCGATGGAGGACTTCCTCGCCCGCTTCCACTCCAAGCGGCGCAACCAGCTGCGGCGGGAGATGCGCGCCCCCGCCGAACAGGGCCTGACGCTGCGCACCCTGCGAGGCGAGGCCCTCCAGTCGGTGGACGTGGACACGCTGTACCGCCTCTACGTCTCCACGGTGGACAAGTACCCGTGGGGCGCGCGCTTCCTCACGCGCGACTTCTTCGCGCGGATGCTCTCCAACTTCCGGCACCGCTGCGAACTGGTGGAGGTCCGGAGGGAAGGGGCGCTGGTGGCCGGCGCGTTCAACTTCAGGGCGCCACAGGTCCTCTACGGCCGTTATTGGGGCTGCTTCGAGGAGCATCCGTTCCTGCACTTCAACGTCTGCCTCTACCACCCCGTGACGGAGGCGATTGGACAGGGGCTGACGCGTTTCGAACCTGGCGCGGGGGGTGAGCACAAGCTCACCCGGGGTTTCGAGCCTCGCCTCACGTACAGTGCCCACCTGCTCCTCCACCCCGGGCTGGAGCGGGCGGTGCGTGGCTTCCTGGAGCACGAGCGGGCAGCCGTCCGGGGAGGGCTGCCTCAGTGGCGGGCGGAGACAGGTTTCAAGGGAGAGGCCTGAAACGGCCCGCTTCCGCGGTCATCAAAGGGAGTCCGAAGAACCTATGGCGCAGAAGGACGAGCACGATAGCTCCGTCGTCACGGAGACCGTACCCAAGCAGAAGCTCAAGAAACCGACGCTCTACAAAGTGCTTCTGCACAACGACAATTACACGACGCGTGAGTTCGTGGTGGCCGTCCTGAGGGAGGTCTTCCACAAGTCGGAGTCGGATGCCGTGCAGATCATGCTGCACGTTCATTACAACGGAGTCGGAGTGGCCGGCGTCTATACGTTCGAGGTCGCCGAGACGAAGCTCAAGACGGTGGAGGCCGCGGCTCGGGACAATGGGTTCCCGCTGCGGCTCTCCATGGAACCCGAGGAAGGTTGAACCGTGGCAGGACCGCTGATTGCCAAAGAGTTGCAGGCCAGCTTCCGCACCGCCCTGGAAGAGGCGCGGAAGATGAGCCACGAGTACCTGACGCTGGAACACCTGCTCCTCGCGCTCACCAAGGACTCGCGCACGCGCGAGGTCCTGAAGGCGTGTGGGGCCAACGTGAAGCGCCTCCAGGAGCGGCTCGTCTCCTTCCTGGAGGAGACGGTCGAACGCCTGCCGGACGGGGTGGAGGCCGAGCCGCAGCAGACGATTGGCGTGGAGCGCGTGCTCCACCGCGCCGCCATGCACGCCCTGTCCGCCGAGCAGAAGCTCATCGACGGGGGCGACGTGCTGGTGGCCCTCTTCCGTGAGGAGGAGAGCCAGGCCCTCTACCTGCTCCAGCAGGAGGGAGTCACCCGGCTGGATTTGCTCAACTACATCTCCCACGGCATCTCCAAGGACGAGGAGGCCGGCGACGACGACGCGTCCGAGGCCGCCCCGGGCGGAAACGCGCCCGCGGGTGACGACGACGAAGGGGAGTCCCCGCGCAAGAACCCGCTGGAGGTGTACACCACCCAGCTCAACATCGAGGCCAAGGAGGGGCGAATCGACCCGCTCATCGGCCGCGACAAGGAGCTGGAGCGCACCATCCAGGTGCTCAGCCGCCGCCGGAAGAACAACCCGCTCTACGTGGGCGAGGCGGGCGTGGGCAAGACGGCCATCGCCGAAGGCCTGGCGCTCTACATCCACGAGGGCCGCGTCCCGGAGCCCCTGAAGAACGCCGTCGTCTACTCGCTGGACATGGGCTCGCTGCTCGCGGGCACCAAGTTCCGCGGCCAGTTCGAGGAGCGGCTCAAGGGCGTGCTCAAGGCGCTCCAGGAGCAGAAGGACGCCATCCTCTTCATCGACGAAATCCACACGATTGTCGGCGCGGGCGCCACCAGTGGCGGCTCCATGGATGCGTCCAACATCCTCAAGCCGGCGCTCGCGAGCGGGAAGCTGCGCTGCATCGGCTCGACGACGTACCAGGAGTTCAAGTCGTCCTTCGAGAAGGACCGCGCGCTGTCGCGGCGCTTCCAGAAGATTGAGGTCGCCGAGCCCTCCGTCGAGGACACCGTCCTCATCCTGGAGGGACTGAAGAGCCGCTACGAGGAGCACCACGGCGTGAAGTACACGCCGGAGGCGATTCGCGCGGCGGCGGAGCTGGCGGCCAAGCACATCAATGACCGGTTCCTGCCGGACAAGGCCATCGACGTCATCGACGAGACGGGCGCGGCGGAGAAGCTCAAGCCGGAGGGCGTGCGCACCAACACCGTCACCGGCGCGGACGTGGAGGCAGTCGTCGCGAAGATGGCGAAGATTCCCGCCAAGAGCGTGTCCGCCAGCGAAGGCGTCCAGCTCCAGAATCTGGAGAAGGAGCTGCAGGCGGTCATCTTCGGGCAGGACAGCGCCATCAAGGACCTGGTCGGCGCCATCAAACTGGCGCGCTCGGGTCTGCGTGCGCCGGAGAAGCCCATCGGCTCGTTCCTCTTCTCGGGCCCCACGGGCGTGGGCAAGACGGAACTGGCCAAGCAGCTCGCGCAGACGTTGGGCGTGGAGTTCCTGCGCTACGACATGAGCGAGTACTCGGAGAAGCACACGGTGAGCCGGCTCATCGGCGCGCCTCCGGGCTACGTCGGGTTCGACCAGGGCGGCCTGCTCACGGACGCGGTGCGCAAGCATCCGTACGCAGTGGTGGTGCTGGATGAAATCGAGAAGGCCCACCCGGACCTCTTCAACATCCTGCTCCAGGTGATGGACCACGCGACGCTGACGGACAACAACGGTCGCAAGGCCGACTTCCGCAACATCGTCCTCATCCTCACCACCAACGCGGGTGCCCAGGAGATGAGCACCAAGTCCATCGGCTTCGGCGATTTGACGAAGCCGGCCGACGCGATGCGCGCGAAGAAGGCGATTGAGCGCACCTTCACGCCGGAGTTCCGCAACCGGCTGGACGGGTGGATTCTCTTCTCCGGTCTGCCGCCTGAAATCATCCTCAAGGTGGTCGACAAGGAAGTCCGCCTCCTCCAGAAGATGCTGGATGAGAAGAAGGTGAAGCTGGAGCTGACGCCGGCCGCCCGCGCGTGGCTGGCCGAGCATGGCTATGACCCGGCCTTCGGTGCCCGGCCCATGGCGCGCCTCGTGGACAACGCGCTAAAGAAGCTCCTCGCGGAGGCGCTGCTCTTCGGTGACCTGAAGAACGGCGGCACCGCCCGCTACGACGTGGACCCGGGTGGCGAGGGGCTCAAGCTCCAGGCGATTGCGGTGCAGCCCGAGCCCGCGCTGGCGTAGCAGCCCGCGCGCGGACGTCCGGAAATGAAGAGGCCCCGATTCCCAGGTGAGGGAGTCGGGGCCTCTTCGCATCCAGGGTGCCGCCGGGCGGCGCTACTCGACGCGGTAGATTTTCACCGCGCTGGAGAGCTGCTCGGAGATGATTTGCAGCGTGGTGGCCGCCTCACCCGTGGAGCCGATGCGGGCCACCGTCTCATCCATCATCTTGGAGAGGTCATTCACGGCCAGGGTGATTTGGTTGATGCCCACGTTCTGCTGGCTCACTGCGGCGGCAATCTGACGGACGGCGGCGGCGTTGTCCTGGACGATGGACGACAGCTCGCGCAGGTTCTGCCCGCTGGTGCGCACCTGGGCCAGGCCCGCCTCCATGCGCTCGGCGCCGCGCTCGGTGATTCGCACCGCGGCCGTCACCGAGTTGGCGATGTCGTCCAGGAGCTCGCGCACCCGCGTGGTCGCCTGGATGGACTGGTCCGCCAGCGCGCGGATTTCTCGCGCCACCACGCCGAAGCCCTTGCCGTGTTCCCCCGAGCGCACCGACTCAATCGCCGCGTTGAGCGCGAGCATGTTGGACTGGTCCGCCAGGTCCTTCACCGTCTGGGTGATGCCGCCAATCTGCTGCGTGCGCTCGCCCAGCTCGAGAATCTTCTGGGCAATCTCGCCCACCTGGACGCGGATGTCGTTGAGGCCCGCCATCGTCTGCTCAATCGCGGCCTCGCCCGAGCGGGCCAGCGCGTCCGCGCGCTCCGCCACGGACAACACGCTCTCCGCCTTCTGCGCGGCCAGCATGGAGGTCTGCTTGATTTCCTGCGCCGTGACTTGCGTCTCCTGGAGCGCGGCGGCCTGACGGGAGATGGTCTGCGCCTGGTCCGTGGAGGAGGTGTTGAGGTGCTCGGTGGACTGCGTGAGCGCCTGCGCGGCCTGCTGGAGGTTGAGCGTCACCTCGCGCAGCCGGGCCACCATCTGCGCGAAGGAGTTGGCCAGCCGGCCCACCTCGTCGCCGCTCTTCACCTGGATGGGACGGGTGAGGTCTCCGGACTCGACGATGTGGCCGGCGACCTCCGTCAGCTCACGCATGGGCCGGACGATGCTGCGCCCGAAGGCCGCCGCCACCGCCACGCCCAGGGCGACCAGGAGGAGCGCGAAGCCCATCATCCGCCAGCGCAGCGCGGACACCAGGTCGTCGATGTGGTCCCGGGAGATGCCCACGTGCACCGCGCCCAGCCGGCCACCGGCCACTGGCGCCGACACGTTCATCGCGTGGAGCGTCTTCCCCTCGGATTCGACCTCCAGCACGGCGCCCCAGCCCGTCTCCGCGCTCACCTCGCCCTGCGCCGCCGTCGCCTCCTTCAGCGCTTGCGGAAAGGCGCCGGGGAGGCTGTGCGCCAGGACGTTGCCGGTGGCGTCCGCCAGGAAGACGTACGTGATGTCCTCGCTGGTGCGCGACACGTCCAGCATGGGCTGGAGCGCGGCGATACCCGCCGTCACACCCTGCTCGGCGGCCACCGCCAGGCTGCGGGACAAGAGCTGCCCCTCTCCCATGTGGCTGTCGATGAGGTCGCTCTCCAGCCGCCGCGTGGCGATGCCGGTGAGGATGGCGGCCACCGTGGCGCTGACGAGCGTGGTGACGAGGACGAGCTTCGGCGCCAGTCCGAGCGACTGACGGAACTGCTGGCCAAGCTGCGTGGTGAACGAGGTCTGTTCGGTGCTCACGGCATCACCACCCGGAAAACTTCGGGACGACGCCCGCGCGAGCGCGGGGCGAATGCGAACGACTCGGGACTAGCATGCACGGGCGAGGTCATCGGCCCACTCCGCCCTCTCCGCGCCCACCGGAGCGGAAGTTGGGAGGGATGCAGCTCTGGAGGATGAGGTCCGGCACGGAGGCCAGCGGCACGCCCTGGTCCGTGGCGCGCAACTCCAGCGCCGCGCGCGGCATGCCGTAGACGACGGACGTGGCCTCGTCCTGGGAGAAGGTGACACCCCCGGCGTTGCGGATGGCCAACAGGCCCCGCGCGCCGTCCTCGCCCATGCCCGTGAGCACCACGCCACCGCTGCGCCGGCCGAACGCCGAGGCCAGCGACGACAGCAGCACATCGCCGTTGGGACAGGGCCCTCCCCGGCTGCGCTGCATGCGCGCGAGGCCCGCGGAGTCCACCAGCAAGTCCTGCCCATCCTGGGGGAAGTACACCCTGCCCGGCTCCAGCCGCTCGCCGTCCCGGGCCACGTCCACCGTCAGCGGCGTCACCTGGGACAACCAGCGCACCATGCCCTGGGTGAAGCCCACGGTGATGTGCTGGGCGATGAGCAGCGGCACCGGCAGGTCCCGGGGCAGCTTGGACAACAGCTCCGCCAGCGCGGGCGGGCCTCCGGTGGAGGCCACCACGCCGAAGACGTCCACCCGCGCGCCGATGGGCGGCGGCGTCACGGAGTTGGCGCGCTGGCGGCGGGAGATGACGGGCACCTCCGCCATGAGGCACACCGAGTGGGCCAGGTCGCGCCCCCACCGGCGCAGCTCCTCCACGTTGGTGACGTTGGGCTTGCCGATGAGCTCCAGCGCGCCGGCGCTCATCGCCTGGAAGCCCAGGTCCACGCCGCGCTGCTCCGCCACGGCGCTCACCACCAGCACCCGCGCGGGGGACTGGGACATGATGGCCGCGATGGCCGCCGGCCCGTCCAGGCCCGGCAACAGCAGGTCCATGGTGATGACGTCTGGACGGAGCAGGCGCGCGAGCTGCACGGCCCGGTTGCCATCCCCAGCCCGACCGACGACCTCGATGCGAGAGTCCTCGGTGAGCAGGGCCGTGAGCGTATTGGCCATGGTGGGCGAGTCGTCCACCACCAGCACGCGAATCGGGCGACGGGTGTTCATGCGCGCCCTCCCCTGCGACTCATCACGTCGAGCACCTCGGCGAGGAGCCGACCCGCGGCACACTCGCGCTTGCTGAGATAGCCATCCGCGCCCGCCGCCATGCCCCGCTCCCGCGCGGCGGCACTGTCATGCGCGGAGACGAGGATGACGGGCAAGGACGACGTCTCCTTCTTCTCGCGCAGGCGGGCGATGAGCTGCGTTCCGTCCATCTCCTCCATGTCCAGGTCGCAGATGACGACGTCGTACGTGTCCGTCGCCAGCCGGTCCAGGGCGCGTGCGCCACTGGCCGCCAGATGCACGCTGAAGCCACCCGCCTCCAGCATGGCCCGGTGCAGCGCGCGCGCGGTGAGCGAGTCGTCCACCACCAGCGCCCGGCGCTGCGCGGCCACCGCGGCCTGCCCCGACTCCGTCACCAGCCAGTCCGGCCGGCAGATGAGCAACAGCTCACCCCGGCTCAGCGTCGCCGCGCCCTGCCAGGCGGGCACGTCCCGCACCTCGGACGGCAGCGGACGGATGACCAGGTCCCGGTCTCCCACCACGGCGTCCACGCCCAGCGCCACGCGCTTGCCGCCACTCTGGACGATGAGCAGCGGCTGTCCCTCCACCGGAGGCGCCAGGGCCCGCAGGCCCAGCCGCGCTCCCAGGTCCACCACCGGCAACAACTGCCCCTGGTATTCCAGGTGCGCCTTGCGCTTGCCGATGCGCAGCGAGTCCGCGCGCGCCAGCTGCGTGGCCTCCACCGCCAGCATCGGCAGGCCCACCAGCTGCTCGAGCGCGCGCACCACCAGCACCGGCGAGCTGCCCAGGTCCACCGGCAGCGTCATCACGAAGCGCGTGCCCTGGCCCGGCGTGCTGTTCACCTCGATGCGGCCCTGCAGCCCCTCCACCGACGCGCGCACCGCATCCAGTCCCACGCCGCGGCCGGAGGTGTCCGTCACGTCGGAGCGGGTGCTGAAGCCGGGGCGGAAGATGAGGTCCCGCACCTGGTTCTCGTTGAGCCGCTCCGCCTCGTCGGAGGTGACGACCCCGCGCGACTCGGCCACCTTGCGCACGCGAATCACGTCGATGCCCGCGCCGTCGTCCGAGCACTCCAGGAAGAGCAGGTTGCCCTGCTGCTCGATGCGCAGCGTGAGCGCGCCCTCGTGGTGCTTGCCCGCCTTCTCGCGTTGGGACGGCATCTCCAGGCCGTGGTCCACCGCGTTTCGCAGCAGGTGCACCAGCGCGCCCTGGAGCTTCTCCAACAGGCGCCTGTCCAGCGACAGCTCCGAGCCCACGACGGACAGCCGGGCCTCCTTGCCGAGCTGGCGCGAGAGGTCTCGCACCATGCGCTGGAGCGGGTCCAGAATCGTGCGCACCGGGCGCGTGGTGATGGCCTTCAGGCCATCCTCCAGCGCGTCGACGATGTCGCTCGTCTCCTCGCCATCGGTGCGCAGCGAGCGCGACGTGCCGGACAGCAGCGTGCGCGCCTCGGCCGTCTCCGCCAGCAGCCCCTGCTTGGCCAGCACCGTCACCACGCGGTCCAGCTCGCGGCCTCGCTCCTCCACCCGCAGGCGCACCTCGCGCAGGCGCTCCACCTCGCGCATCAGCGACGTCACCTGCCGCACGCTGACCCGCCAGCCCGTGTCCGCCGACTCTGGCACCGCGTCCTGCGGATTGAGCGCCGACGCGGCCTCGACCAGCGCGTTCTCCTCGGGCGTCGCGGAGGCCTCGACGGGGGCCGACGCGGTGGCCGCGCCCGCCAGCAGCGCCCCCACCGTCTCGGGCGGGGGCCCTTCGGCCACCAACTGCGCCAGCGCGGCGGCCGGGTCGGGCAGCGCGTCACCCCGCCCATCCGCGTGGGCCTGGGCGCGCAGCATGAAGAGGTCCAGGCCGTGCAGCAGCACGTCCACCACGGACCGGGGCATCTTGCGCGTGCTCGCCTTCAGCGGAGCCAGCGCGTCCTCCAGCTTGTGGGCGATGTCGCCCAAATCCTGAAGGCCCAGGCTGGAGGCACTGCCCTTGAGGGTGTGCAGGTGCCGGCCCAGCCGGACGTAGAGCCTGGCGAGCGCGCCCGCATCCAGGCCCTCTCGCTCCAGCTCCAGCAGGTCCATGGTGACCTTCTGGATGACTTCCTGGGCCTCCACGGCGAAGCCCGTGACGAGCCCCTGCAGCATCGGGTCAACGGGCATTGCGTCCTCCCGTCGAGCGCGTGGTGAACAGGCGCTTGAGGTCGATGAGGTGGATGAGCTGGCGGTCCTGGGTGAAGACCTCCATCACCGGCCCCTCGGCGCGCACGCGCGCGGCCTCCACCACGCTCATGGGCAGGGTGGTGGGCCGGGGAATGGCCTCACAGTCCAGCGCGCACAGCTCGCCGTCGCCTCGGTCCACCACCAGCAGCACCGCCGGGTCCTGCCGCCAGCCATGGCCTCCCAGCATGGACGCGAGGCTGAGCGCGGAGAGCACCTGGCCCTGGAAGCGCAGCACCCCGACGACATGGGGGGCGGACAGCGGCACCGGCGTCACCATGCGCAGCGGCAGCGCCGCGCGGAGCATCTCCAGGGAGAGCGCGTAGCGCTCCTCGCCCAGGGGGAACTCGGCGATCCAATGCACCGCCTCCTCGACGGTTGTCTCCGCCTGCTCACGCAGCCGGGACGCGCGCCGCTCCAGGAGCTCCACCGCCTCCTGCTCCTGAGCCTCCTCCATGCTCCGAGGAAGGATTTTCATTCGAGCGCCCCCAGGTTGAGGTAGGCGTCAGCGGACGCCTGATAGAACCGCGCCGGAAGGGCTTCGGGCCCGTCCACGAGCTGGTCCGGAGGAAGTCTCTCCGCGCGCATGCGCAGAGCCCGCATCAGCGGCACCGCCGCCTCGCGAGCCCCGGAGCGCTCGCGCAGGAGCGCCAGCTCCAGCAGGCCCGGCAGATAGTCGGGCGCCTGACGCACCAGCGACTCCAGCACCGCCGACGCACCGTCCACGTCGCCCCCTTCGATTCGCTCCAGCGCCTCCAGGTGGAGTCGCGCGGGCGGCGGCGGCGGCGTCACCTGCGCGCGCACGGGCGCGGGCGTGGCCATGGGACGACGGATGAGGGGCGCGGGCGGCGCGGCGCGCTCCACGAAGCGGGGCACGGGCGTGGGCGAGGCGGACTCGCCCGGCCCCAGCAGACGGAACGTCTGGAGCTCCGGCGTGCCCTCGCGAACCATGCCCGCGGGCACCCGGTCCGCTTCCACGGCGCCCAGGAAGAGCAACCCGCCCGGATTGAGCGCCCGGGCCAGCAGGGCGATGGCCGCTTCCCGCGCGGACAGGGAGAAGTAGGTGAGCACGTTGCGGCAGAAGATGAAGTCGAAGCGGCCAAAGCGCTCGGGCAGCGGCGCCAGCAGGTTGGACTGCGCGAAGGAGGTGATGCGCCGGACGACGGGGAGGATGGTGACCTGTCGGTCCACGCCGTCCAGATAGAGCGGGAAGAGGCGGGGCGCCGACTCGCGCCGGGACCAGGTGCCGTACGAGGCACGCCGCGCCGTCTCCAGGCTGGCCTCGTGCAGGTCCGTGCCCAGCACCTCCACCGGGAAGCCGTGGGGCACGGAGGCTTGCAGCGCGGCGGCCAGCGAGTACGCCTCCTCGCCCGTGGCGCAGCCCGCGCTCCAGCCGCGCAGCGCCAGCGAGCCCCGGCGCAGGGCCGCGGGCACGCCGACCTGGGAGAGGTAGCGGAAGTGCTCGGGCTGGCGGAAGAAGTACGTCTCCCCCACCAGGGCCGCGCGCACCAGCGTGCCGGACAGCGTCGACTGGGGAAAGAGCATCTCCCCCAGCAGGTCCGCCGACGAGCGTCCGCGCGCCAGCTCTCCACGCACGACGCGCTCCATCGCCTCGTTGGCGATGGCGTCGTCGCGGAAGCCGGTGATGGATGACACCACCTCCCGCGCTCGGGTCAAAAGCCGCGGGTCGAGCTCTGCGCTCATGCGCTCCGCCTGGCCTCCGCGGCCTCGACCATCCGAGGCAGCTCCCGCAGCAGGCCGCGCGCGACGAACACCCGCGGGTCCAGGATGGGCAGCAGGTGGCCACCCGAGCGCAACATGCCGATGAGCCCCTCGCGCAGCGGGCCGTGGTCCGCGCCGCCCACACGCTCGCGCCGGTCGATGTCCGCCGCCGCGTACTCCTCCGGGTCCTTCACCGTGTCCACCGCGAGCGCCAGCGCCACCCCGTCCACCTGGATGACCACCAGCATGCGCTCCACGCGCGGCATCGAGTGCTCCACGCTCAGCCGCCGCGCCACGTCCAGCACGCACAGCGCCTCGCCCCGCACCTCCACGTATTCACGCAGGTACGAAGGCGCCGTGGGCAACGGCCGCGTCGCCGGGTGCAGCAGCACCTCGCGCACCGAGTCCAGGGGAATGGCGAACTCCAGCGTGCCCACCGTCACCCGCAGCACCAGCAGCGAGCCGGTGCGCGCGCGCCGCCGCGAGTTGGCCAGCGCCTCTCCCACCGCGAGCAGGAGCTCGTCGGCGCGGAAGGGCTTGGCCAGGAACGTCTCCGCCCCCAACCCGATGCACGCCTCCGCGCGAGACTTCTCCGAGGAGATGATGATGACGGGGATGTCCACCGTGGCGGAGTCGGACTTCATCCGCTGGAGGACCTCGTCGCCGTCCATCTCCGGCATGGACAGGTCCAGCAACACCGCGGCGGGCCGCAGGCGGGAGACCTTCTCCAACGCCTCGCGGCCGTTGCTCGCCGTGTGGATGGTGTAGTGGCCGGAGAGGATGGCGCGCTCGAGCGCCAGGATGGCGTCGCTGTCGTCGACGAGCAGCAGGGACGGCAGGCTCACGGCATCAGGCCTTGGACAGGAACTGACGGACGGTCTCCGTCAGCTCGTGGTGGGACACCGGCTTCTGGATGAAGGCGTTGGCGCCCGCCTCCGTGCCGCGCTGGCGCAGGTCCACGCTCTTCTCCGCCGTCAACAGCAGGATGGGCACCGTGCGCAGCTGCGCGTTGCGGCTGGCCCTCACCTCCTTGACGAAGGTGATGCCATCCATCCCTGGCATGTTGATGTCCGCGATGACCAGGTTCACCGGGACGAGCTGGAGGATCTTCAGTGCGCGTGTCGCATCGTCCGCCTCCAGCGCCTCCACCCGGAGGTTCATGAGGTAGATCTTGACGATGTTCCGAACGGTCGGGCTGTCGTCCACCAGCAAGACCTTGGTGCTGTTGGTGCTCACGGTGCCACGGCTCCTGCGCAAAGGCTCGCCCACGCGGCGGGATACCCCTGCGAAACGTTGGAGACTCTACCGTGAGGCCTCACACGGTAGATAGCGGGGGGGTCCGCCCGCCGTGACAGCGGGCGGGCAGGTGTCGGATGACCTCGGGGTTCGCCCCCTCCGGCCTACTCGCTCGCCGGCTTGGATGCTGCGGGCTGTGCCCCCTCGTCCGCCTTGAGGTCCACCGGCGGTGCGCCAATCGCGTGGTAGCCACCGTCCACGTGGATCATTTCGCCCGTGGTGGAGGGCAGCCAGTCGGACAACAAGGCGCACGCGGTCTTGGAGACCATGTCGTGGCTGTCCTTGGAGTTCCAGCCCAGGGGGGCCTGCTTGCCCCAGCCCTGCTCCAGCGCCTTGAAGCCGGGGATGCCCTTCGCCGCCATGGTGGCCAGCGGCCCCGCGGCCAGGATGTTCACCCGGATGCCCTTGGGGCCCAAATCGCGCGCCAGGTAGCGCGCGGTGGACTCCAGCGCGGCCTTGCACACGCCCATCCAGTCGTAGATGGGCCACGCCACGTTCTGGTTGTCGAAGTCCAGCGCGACGATGGAGCCGCCCGGGGGCATCAGCGGCATGCACGCCACGGCGAGCTCCTTCAGGGAGAACGCGGAGATGCGGAACGCCGTCTGGACACTCTCCCAGGGCGTGTTGAGGAAGTTGCCGCCCAGCGCGTCGTCCGGGGCATAGCCGATGCTGTGCAGCACCCCGTCCACCCGGCCCCAGCGCTGCTTGAGCGACTCCGTGAGCGCCGTGAAGTGGGCGGGGTTCGTCACGTCCAGCTCCAACACCTCGGTGCCCGCCTTGAGGCGCTTGGCGCTGCGCTCGGTGAGCGACTTGGCCCGGCCAAAGCCGGTCAGGACGATGTCCGCGCCCTGCGCGAGCGCGTGCTCGGCGATGCCGAAGGCGAGGGACTGGGGAGTGAGGACCCCGGTGATGAGCAGCTTCTTACCCTGGAGCAGCATGTGCGGCGGCCTCGTGGGAGAGGAAGGGGTGGGGAGCGGGCTGTCTAGCACTCCTTTCGCCCGAAACGGGACGAAACGGGCGATGGGAGTCCCCGGGTGTCCGGGTCTTCCCATCCCGGGGAGGAAGCAGGGTTTCGGTCCGTGGGAATTCCAAGGGTGAAGCTGCGCTCAACAGGGGCATGAATCCTCCTGCTCCCCTGAAGCGGCCATACCCCTGGGGTGCCCCCCGAGGCTCAACAAAGATGCCGCGAAAAACCCCCAACGGGGCGCCCTTCCAGTAAAAGACGACACCGCCATGGCGAACTTCCAGGACACGTTCCTTTCCGGCGCCAACATCGACTTCATCGAGGGGCTCTACGCCCGCTATCTCGAGGACCCCGCCAGCGTGGATTCAAGCTGGCGCGAGGTGTTCGAGCGAAACGATGGTGCCGGCCGTCCCATCTTCAACGCGAAGCTGCTGGAGGCCCCCACGCCGGCCGCACCCGCGGCCAAGGCCAATGGCAAGGCTCCGGCCGCGGCCCAGACGCCCGCGCCCGCCGCCGCTGCCCCCGTGGCTCCCGCCAGCACGGCCCAGGCCCAGGCGCTGGAGCTGCAGTCGAAGGTGGACCAGGCGCTGTTCGCCTTCCGCCTGCGCGGCCACCTGCGCGCGAACCTGGATCCGCTCGGCCGCCCGCGCCCCGCGCTGGAGCACGTCGCGGACGTGGGCATGGTGGACGACAGCCACTTCTCCGCGCGCGAGCGTGAGCAGGAGGTGGAGAGCAGCAACACCTTCCCGCAGCAGCGCGTGAAGCTTGGCGACCTCCTGACGCGCCTGCACAGGACCTACACCGGCAGCATCGGCGTGGAGGTGATGCAGATCCTCGACAGCCAGCGCCGCCGCTGGCTGATGCAGCGGATGGAGCACAGCGAGAACCGCACGGACTTCACCGTGGAGGATCAGCGCCACCTGCTCACCAAGCTCTCCTACGCGGAGGGCTTCGAGAACTTCCTCCACACCAAGTACGTGGGCGCCAAGCGCTTCAGCCTGGACGGTGGCGAGGCGCTCATCCCCATGCTGGATGCCATCGCCGAGGTCGGCTCGGGCATGGGCCTGAAGGAGATCGTCATCGGCATGGCCCACCGCGGCCGCCTCAACGTGCTGACGAACATCCTGGGCAAGCAGCCCAGCCAGATCTTCAGCGAGTTCGACGGCCCCAAGGACCCCAAGGCGTACCTGGGTCGCGGCGACGTGAAGTACCACATGGGCTTCTCGTCGGACCACACCACGCGCCAGGGCAAGAACGTGCACCTGTCGCTGGCCTTCAATCCCAGCCATCTGGAGGCCGTCAATCCAGTGGTGGAGGGCCGCGTGCGCGCCAAGCAGGAGCGCGGCGGGGACACCGAGCGCGTGGGCGTCATGCCCCTGCTCATCCACGGCGACGCGGCCTTCATGGGCCAGGGCGTCGTCGCGGAGACGCTCAACCTGTCCGGCCTCAAGGGCTACGCGACGGGCGGCACCATCCACGTCGTCATCAACAACCAGGTCGGCTTCACCACCGACCCGCATGACTCCCGCTCCTCCATCTACGCCACGGCCATCGCGCAGATGCTGGACATCCCCATCTTCCATGTGAACGGGGATGACCCGGAGGCGTGCGTCCACGTGGCGCGGCTGGCGGCCGAGTACCGGCAGACGTTCCACAGCGACGTGGTCATCGACCTCATCTGCTACCGGCGCTACGGCCACAACGAGGGTGACGACCCGTCCTTCACCCAGCCGGCGATGTACGAGCTCATCCGCAAGCACCCGACGGTGCGCACGCTCTACGCGAAGGCGCTGGCGGAGCAGTCGCGCATCTCCGCGGAGGACTCGGAGGCCATCAAGCAGCGCTGCCTCCAGGAGTTCGACGCGGCGCTCGTCCGCGCACGGCAGGAGAGCCAGTTCAAGGAGCCCAGCGCGTTGGAGGGCCTGTGGAAGCCCTACCAGGGCGGCTCGGTGAAGAACGCGCCCCAGGTCGCCACCCGCGTGGACAAGGCGAAGCTGCGCGGCGCGCTCCAGCAACTGAGCACGGTGCCCGAGGGCTTCCATGTCCACCGCGACGTGGAGCGCACCGTCATCAAGAAGCGCCTGGGCATGCTGGACAGCGAGGAACTGCAGTGGAGCGAGGGCGAGACGCTCGCCTACGCCACCCTGCTCTCCGAGGGCCACCCGGTGCGCCTGTCCGGTCAGGACTGCGAGCGCGGCACGTTCAGCCACCGCCACGCGGTGCTGCACGACGTGCAGACGGGCGAGGAGTACACGCCGCTCAAGCAGTTCGCCACCGGCCGCGCCAGCTTCCAGGTCGTCAACAGCGCCCTGTCGGAGATGGGCGTGTTGGGCTTCGAGTACGGCTACAGCCTGGACGTGCCGGACGGCCTCACCATCTGGGAAGCCCAGTTCGGTGACTTCGCCAACGGCGCGCAAATCATCATCGACCAGTTCATCGCGGCGGCGGAGAGCAAGTGGCGCCGGCTCAGCGGCATCACCCTGCTCTTGCCGCACAGCTACGAGGGCCAGGGCCCCGAGCACTCGAGCGCTCGCCTGGAGCGCTTCCTGGATTTGTCCGCCGAGGACAACATCCAGGTCTGCTACCCCACCACGCCCGCGCAGATCTTCCACCTCCTGCGCCGTCAGGTGCTGCGCCCGGTGCGCAAGCCCCTGGTCATCATGTCGCCCAAGAGCCTGCTGCGCCGGCCGGAGGCCACCAGCAAGCTGGACGAGCTGGCCACGGGCTCCTTCCAGGAGGTCATCCTGGACAAGGTCGCCCCGGAAGGCGTGACGCGGCTGCTGCTCTGCAGCGGCAAGGTCTATTACGACCTGGTGAAGGCGCGCGACGAGCGCAAGGACGACAGCATCGCCATCGTCCGGCTGGAGCAGCTCTACCCGTTCCCCTTCGACGAGCTGGCCAACCTGGTCGGCAAGCTGCCGAAGCTCGCGGAGATCTTCTGGGTGCAGGAGGAGCCCCGGAACGCCGGCGCGTGGCACTTCATGTTCCCGCGACTGCACGACCTGGCTTCGTCGCGCTCGCAGCAGCAGGTGAAGTTGGGCTACATCGGCCGCGCGGAGGCCGCCAGCCCCGCAACCGGCTTCCCCAAGACTCACGAAATCGAGCAACAGCTCATCATCGAGGAAGCCATCTTCCGAGGGACCAAGAATGGCCGTTGAACTGAAAGTGCCCCCGCTGGGCGAGTCCATCACCGAAGCAGTCGTCGGCAAGTGGAACAAGAAGCAGGGTGACGCGGTGTCCGCGGACGAGCCGCTCGTCGTCCTGGAGACCGACAAGGTCACCATCGACGTGCCCTCGCCCTCGGCCGGCTCCCTGGCCAGCGTCGCCTTCAAGGAGGGCGACAAGGTGCGCGTGGGTGACGTGCTCGGCCTCATCGAGGCGGGTGCCGGCGCTCCCGCCGCGAAGCCCGCCGCCGCTCCGGCTCCCGCCGCGGCTGCTGCCCCGGCCCCTGTCGCCGCCGCCCCCGCCGACGCTGGCGCGGACGCGCGGATGACGCCCACCGCCCGGAAGATGGCGGAGGACAACAAGCTGGACGTCACCCAGCTCAAGGGCAGCGGCACCGCCGGCCGCATCACCAAGGAGGACGTGCTCGGTCAGCTCAACCGCCCGGCCGCGCCTTCCCAGCCCGCCGCCCCCGCCCAGCCCTCGGGCCCCCGCCCCAACGCCGCCCGCGAGGAGCGCGTCCGCATGACGCCCCTGCGCAAGCGCGTGGCGGAGCGCCTCATCCAGGCCCAGTCCAACGCCGCCCTGCTCACCACCTTCAACGAGGTGGACATGGGCGAGGTGATGGCGCTGCGCAAGAAGTACAACGAGAAGTTCCAGGCGAAGCACGGCGTGAAGCTGGGCTTCATGAGCTTCTTCGTCCGCGCGTCGATTGAAGCCCTCAAGGCCTTCCCCCAGGTCAACGCGGAGATTGACGGCGAAGACGTCATCTTCAAGCACTACTACGACATCGGCGTGGCGGTGAGCGGCAGCCGCGGCCTCGTCGTCCCCGTCCTGCGCAACGCGGACAAGCTGTCCCTGGCGGAGCTGGAGAAGGGCGTCGCGGACCTGGGCACCCGGGCTCGCAACGACAAGCTGGGCCTGGCCGACCTCCAGGGCGGCACCTTCACCATCACCAACGGCGGCATCTTCGGTTCCATGCTGTCCACGCCCATCATCAACCCGCCGCAGACGGGCATCCTGGGCATGCACAACATCGTGGACCGCGCCGTCGTCCGCGACGGGCAGATTGTCATCCGCCCCATCATGTATGTCGCACTCACCTACGACCACCGGCTCATCGATGGCCGCGAGGCCGTCCAGTTCCTCGTGCGCGTGAAGGAGTGCATCGAGGACCCGGAGCGCCTTCTCCTCGACGTCTGAGTTGTAGGTGACGCGCCGCGCCGCGACTTACCAGGGAGGCCCGAGCTCAGTGCAACTCGGGCATTCCAGGCCGCTGGCTGGACTTCCAGGCAGGCGTTTCACTACAACTGGACATTGTCTCCCGGTCGTCGGGGGGCGGGAAGAACGGGCGGCTCTCACACGTCGCCCCGCGAGACTGAAGGAAGTGCAATGGCAACCGGTACCGTGAAGTGGTTCAACGACGCGAAGGGCTTCGGCTTCATCACCCAGGACGGCGGAGGTGAGGACGTTTTCTGCCACCACACCGCCATCAACATGGATGGCTTCCGCACCCTCGCCGAGGGTCAGAAGGTGGAGTTCGAGGTGACGCGCGGCCCCAAGGGTCTGCAGGCGCAGAACGTTCGCGCGGGCTGAAACGTCGTCGTAGGTCCTGGCCCTTCCGCGCGGAGGGCCGATGAACGGAGGCCCGCCCCTGGAGTTGAGGGAACCGGGCCTCTTGCTTTTGCGGGGTACGGGGACAGGCCCCGGGCGCGAACGCCCGGAGCCCGGAATCACATCACAGGTTCTTCTTGAAGTGCTCCATGACGCGCTCCCACTGGCGCTCCTTCACCAGCGGGTCCGGCACCATGTGCGTCAGGCCGCTGAGCGGCAGGAGTTCATGGGGCTTGCCGGCGCGGAAGAGCGCATCGCTGAGCTTGAGCGTGTGGAAGAAGTACACGTTGTCATCCGCGGTGCCGTGGATGAGCAGCAGCTTGCCAATGGGCTTGTCCGTCTTCGCGTAGGTGAGCAGCGAGCTCTTCTCGTACGCCTCCGGGTGCTCCTGGGGCAGGCCCAGGTAGCGCTCGGTGTAGTGGGTGTCGTAGTCGAGCCAGTCCACCACCGGGGCGCCGGCCACCGCGGCCTTGAAGACGTCTGGGCGCTGGAGGGCGGCGAGCGCGGCCATGTAGCCGCCGAAGCTCCAGCCCTCGATGCCCACGCGGTTGATGTCGATTTCCGGCAGCACCTTCGCCAGCTCCTGGATGGCGGCGGCCTGGTCTTCAATCGTGATGGTGGCGAAGTCGTACTTCACCTCGCGCTCCCACGCGGCGCCGCGCAGCGGGGTGCCGCGCCCGTCGAACTTCACGACGATGAAGCCGTGGTCCGCCATCCACTGCGGCATCAGGTGCGCCGCCATGCTGTGGTGGACGACGGTGGTGGTGGGGCCGCCGTAGACCTCCACGATGACGGGCAGCTTCTTGCCCGCCTTGAAGTCACGCGGGCGGGTGATGGAGGCCCAGAAGCCCTTGGGGCCCACCTGCCGCACCTCGGTGTTGGGGATGAAGGGCGGCTCCTGCGCGACTTCGGGCAGCTCGCCCAGCTTCGTCCCATCCGCGCGCAGCACCTGGGTGCGGCTCATGCTCTTCAGGCTGGAGCCGTTGACGACGAGCACGTTGCCGTCGCGTGAGGCGGAGCCGCCTTCGACGCCGTCCTTGTTGCCCGTCACGCGCTCCGGCGCGCCGCCCGCCTTCACGCGCCACAGCGCGCTCTGCGTGGGGTTGGGGCCGCCGTTGAAGTACAGGGTGTGGTCCTTCTGGACGAAGCGCGTCATGCCGCGGAAGCCCGCGTCCGGCTTCACCACGCTGCGCTCCAGCGAGCCGTCCGCCTTGCGCTGCTCCACCTCGGGGCCGCCGTTGCGCTCGGTGTACCAGAGGAAGCCACTGCCATCCTCGAGCCACAGCGGGAAGTCCTGCTCCAGGTTGAGCCAGGCGGAATCCTTCTCCACCAGCAGCTCGCGCGTCTTGCCCGTGGCGGGGTCCACCGCGAGCAGCTGCTGCTCGGTCTGCACCCGGTTCTGCACGAGGATGGTGAGCGGGGCGCCCTTCGCCCACGTCACGGTGGCCAGGTACGGGTACTTCGCCGCATCCCACTGGACCCAGGTCGTCTTGCCGCCGGTGACGGGGGTGACACCCAGGCGCACCTTGGCGTTGGGCTTGCCGGGGCGCGGGTACGCGAAGATTTCGCCGCCGCGCTCGGGGTGCATCACATCGACGATGGTGAGCTTCTCCACCTCGGCGGTATCGGACTCGGTGTAGGCCACCGACTTCGCGTCCGGGCTCCACCAGTAACCGGAGAAGCGGCTCATCTCCTCCTGGGCGACGAACTCGGCCACGCCGTGCGACTTCGCGTCGGAGCCGCCCTTGGTGACCCGCTGTTCCTTGTTCGCGGCGACGTCGATTCGGTAGACGTCATTGTCCCGGACATAGGCCACCTGCTTGCCGTCCAGGGAGAAGCGCGGGTCCAGCACGCCGGGGCCCGTCTTGAGCTCCGTCACCTTGCCGCTGGCGCGCTCCACCACGTAGAGGCGGCCGGACAAGGGGACGAGCAGGCGCGTGCCGTCATCCGAAACCTGGTACGAGGTGAAGCCTCGGGCGCTGACGCGCATGCGCTCGCGGCGGGCCTTCTCCTCGGGGGTGAGCGTCTCGTCGGAGCCCTTGAGAATCGCCTCGGGAGTGAGGACCTCCTTCGTCTGCCCGGACGCCACGTCGAACGCGTAGAGCGTCTGCACGTTGGAGGTGGGCTGGGTGCGAAGGAAGAGGACCTGCTTCTCGTCGGGGGTGATTTTGATGCTCACCGGGCGACCGCTCGAGAAGTTGCGGGTCTCCGTGAGCTGTCGCAGGAAGGTGTCTTGCTTCCGCTCCGTCTGGGACATGGGTAGGGGCTTCATCTCCTGGGCGAGTGCGGACGTGCTCACGAAGAGGAGCGCGGCGGTAAGTACCTGGCGCATGGGTCGTCGAAATCCCGCCGGTGGCGGGGCTCCTTTCACGGAAAGGTGCGGGGGAGCCTACACTCGGCCGCCGCGCAAGCTGAGCAAACCCACAACGGACGTGAGGATTCCCGAGGGATGCAGACCGAAGACGACGCCCCGCGGCACCTGAGGCTGGCGGGCATCATCCGACTGGGGCTGGGAGGCGGGCGAGGGCCCTCGGACGCCTATGTCTTCGACCCCCATCGGCTGGCGCTCCCTTCGTGGGCGTGCGCGCTCGGGGAGTCGGGCTCCCCTGCCCTCCTGGTGACGCTCGACAGGCACCTGGACGTGGTGGTGCCGCGAGAGCCCGGGAAGGTGCCCGACCGCTCGGCGGGACTGCGCGCGCTGGACGAGCACGCCCGGTGGTCGCTGGACGTGCGCAACTACGACCACATCCTCGCGGCCATGGAGGCGGGGCTGGTGGGGGATGCCTTGCTGGTGGCCAGGACTCGGCCCCGGGGCTCCTTCGCGGGCGAGACCTACGTGGACACGAAGGGTCGCTCGCACCGACTGGTGGTGGTGCCCACCGTGGACCGCGCGTCCGAGGCGTGGAATCACCCCGCGCCCGGTGACGCGGTGCGAGATGTCCTGGAGCGCGCGGACCAGGTGTTGCTCGACATCGACCTGGACTGCTTCACGTCGCTGAGCGACGCGGACCCGACGACGGTGATTCCGTGGCCTCGCGCCATCATCCGCGAGTTCCTCCTGCCCGAGGGCTCCGAGGATTTCTGGGACGCGGTGCTGAAGCGCACGGTGGCGATGACGCTGGCGCGCGAGCCGCATCACTGCGGTGGATTGCTCGCCTCCGGTGAGTTGTTCCGCGATGCGGCGGAGGTTCTGTTCCGCGAGCTACTGCGCGTCGAGCCGCCGTGAGGCACGGCGGCGCCGGTTCGGAGTGACTCCGCGCGAACGTGGCGAGCTGAACGAGCCACTGTGAGCGAGCCGGCACCCGTTCGTGGCGACTCAGCGCTACAACGACAAGCGGAACGAGCCGCCGTGAGCGAGCCGGCACCCGTTCGTGGCGACTCAGCGCGACAACGACAAGCTGAGCGAGCCGCTGTGAGCGAGCCGGCACCCGTTCGTGGCGACTCAGCGCTACCACGACAAGCTGAGCGAGCCGCTGTGAGCGGGAGCAGCACCGCTGGAAGCGCTACAGCGGCGAGTCGAGGAAGCTCGGTCGCAGGTCCGTGACCTGACCGCCCGCGAGCGAGAAGCGGCTGCCCACGGGAGGACGGTCTCCGTTGAGCACGTAGCCGAAGTCGAGGCGGAACGGCACGACGTTGAACTGGGGGAACAGCACGCGCAGGCCCACGCCCACCGACGTCACCATGTCCGGCCTGTCGTTGAACGCGCTGCCCGAGTCCAGGAAGAGCACCCCGCCCACGTGCACCGTTTTGATGACGACGGGCGCGGTGCGGTACTCCACGTTCACCAGCAGCATCCGCTTGCCGGAGTACTCATCCGCCGGTGCGCCGCGAAGCCCGTTGCCACCGCCCAGCAGCGTGATTCGGTCGAACAGGTCATCGATGTTCACATCCAGCAGGCCGCGCGCGACGAAGCGTCCCCCGAGAATCTTGGGCGACACCTGCGCCAGCTCCGCGGCCCAGTGGCGGTTGTTCCACGTCGCGCCCTCACCGAGCTGCCGACGGATGGCGCCTGACGCGGACATGGTGGTGAGCGCCTCGCCCCAGCGAAGGCGGTAGCGCGCCGCGAGCCCCGCCTCCGTGAAGTGGTTGTCGCCCCCGAAGACAGGAGGCGCATAGCGCACCGTCGCGGAGACCCAGTGCCCCATCTGGTAGTCCTCCGAGAGCACGTACGAGTCCACGTCGCGCAGCACCTCGTACCGCGCCTCGAAGGCACGCAGGGACAACGAGGCGTAGCCCGCGTCCTCCACGCGCGGCAGGTAGTTGCGGCGGAACCAGTCGGACTGACCCTCCGTCAGCATCGACGAGGAAGGCGGGTCGTAGGAGTAGTGGTACGCGCCCAGCGAGCCACTCACGTTCCACTTGTAGCGCAGGCCATACGAGCGCGTGTACGAGGCCGCGCCAGCGACCTCCTCCGTCCGGTACACGTAGGGCACCGTCGGGCCGTCGGGATACGGGAGCTGCCATATCTCCGCGCCCCGGTAGATGCGATTGGTCTCCACGTTCCACGCGACGGACGTGCTCACGCTCCACGGCGTGGACAACGAATAGAGCGGACGGCTGACGGAGAGACTTCCCCGCGAGCCCTCGGCCTTGCCGCTCTCGCGTCCGATGATGAGCGCGGCGGACTCACTCAAGGACCAGCGGCTGCCCAGCACGCGCGGGTCGGTGTAGCTCTGTCCGAAGCTCAGCGTGTCCAGGCGGAGGGTGAAGTCCAGCGCCAGCTTCTTGCCTCGGCCCAGGAAGTTCTGCTCCGTGCCCTGGAGCCGCAGGTACTGCAGCAGAGAGCCCACCGCGGAAAAGTCACTGTTGAGGCGCAGCGACCAGATGTCCTTGGTGACGACGAGCAGCGCCACCGTCCCGGGCACCTTCCCTTTCACCGGGACGACTCGCACCACGGAGAACAACCGCAGCCCCCGCAGGTTGCGCGCCGTCTCGTCCGCGAGCCGCGTGGAATACGGCTGCCCCGGTGGGAGCAACACCTCGCGTCGGACGACCTCCTCGCGGGTACGGATGTGGAAGATGTTGAGGAAGTTCGGATACGGGTCGCTCTCCGCGACCACTTCCTCGGTGTCGACGAGCACCTCGGCCAGCGGCATGCCCTCGGGTGACGGCTCCAGTTGACGGCCGTGACGCGTCAGCGCCTCGACGATGAGGGCTTCCTCGTAGTTCTCCTGGGAGAGGCCCTGGGGACGCGCTGGCGCGGGCTCCACGGAGGTCCCTGCCGGAGCCTTCTCCCCTTCTTCCGTCGCACGGGCCTCGCCTGGCGATGGAGCAGGAGACGCGACGGCGGGAGCCGGCGTCTCGGGAACGGGCTCCGCCTGGAACGAGGACAGGGTGAGAGGAACGACGATGAGCACGAGCAGCGGGAGCGCCACGCCGCCATCCTGGCATGCGCGGCCTTCCGCGTGAGCATCTTCATCGCACGGTCCTCCGGATTGCGGCGTGGAGCGCCGACTGTCATCCTCGCCCGATGGACGCGGATGCCCGCGAGTACCGCGCGATTCAGACGTTCTACGGACAGCGCCGCGCTCGACGCTCCGGCATCCCATACCTGCACCACATCGACGAGGGCCTGTGGGTCCTCCGAGCCCTGGGCGCGAGCGAACACGCCCAACGCGCGTACTGCCTGCACCCGCTGGTTCAGGAGGATGACGTACGAGCCGCCGCCTGGGCCCACGCGCTCGCCACCGGGGCGGACCTCTCCGGGCCTCCCGTCGACGGTGTGAGCGATGAGCCGCGTGTCCTCGCGCTCGCGCTGGACTACCGGGAGACCGCCAATGCCGCGCTGTCCCATCGACCGGACCTGAAGGGGCCCGACGACATCGCGCTCAGCGCCGAGCCCGAGGTCAACGACATGCTCCGCGCCGACAAGGTCCAGAACTACAAGGACTTCATCCGCCATCACCGAGGCAGCCATCCCAGGTCCGCCGAGCTGGAGCGCTATTTCCAGGCGTGGCTCGCGCGACTCGACGTGTCCCCGGAGCAGCTCACACGCTGGCACGCGGCGCTCGAACACCTCCAGGACAACATCCCCCGCACCTGACCCTGTCCCGGGCCGCGCGCCCTCCCATGAGGCTCCTCGACGGCCCGAGGCTCCGTCATGGCGCCTCAGTGAACCTCGCGCGTCCTCTTTGCCCGAGCCACGGCCCACGGCTCCGTCATGGCGCCTCAGTGAACCTCTCGTGCGTCCTGTCCACGAGGAAGCCGAGCCACGGGCCGGCTCGGCCGTCGGTCGCTCGTCGGGCCGCTCGGAGTGGCAGTCCCTGGAGTGCGGCGTCGCCTCTTCCGCGGCGAAAGGTCCCCACCGAAAAACCCGGGTGTAATCCCGACCAGGAGCGGGCGTCTTCCTGGGTGAAGGCGGACAGCCCCTCTCATCACGAAGGGCGGGCCCGCCACGAGCACTCAGCCTTGGAGGCGTCGTCACCCATGTCCGGCTCCCACCAACACACTCCTTCGACACCTGGCCGGGCCTTCGCGCTGGGCATCGGCCTCAACCTGGCCTTCGTCGCCGTCGAGGCCACCTTCGGTTTCATTTCGGGCTCGCTTGCATTGCTCGCCGACGCCGGACACAACCTGAGCGATGTGCTCGGGCTGGTGCTCGCCTGGGGCGTCAGCTTACTGGCCCGTCGCGAGCCCACGGAGCGTTACACCTACGGACTGCGCGGCGCGTCCATCCTGGCCGCGCTCCTCAATGCGCTGCTCCTGCTCGTCGCGGTGGGCGCCATCGGCTGGGAAGCGGTGCAACGATTGGGGCAACCCGCTCCCATCGCCACGGGTACCGTCATGCTCGTGGCGGGAGTGGGTACGCTCATCAACACCGCCACCGCGCTGCTGTTCTGGAAGGGGCGCCAGAGCGACCTCAACATCCGAGGCGCCTTCCTGCACATGGCCGCCGACGCGGGCGTGTCGCTCGGCGTCGTCCTGGCCGGCGCCCTCATCTCCTTCACCGGCTGGATGTGGTTGGACTCCGGGGTGACGCTCGGCATCGCGCTCCTCATCCTCGTGGGGACCTGGGGGCTGCTCCGGGACTCCGTCAACCTGGCCCTGCATGCCGTTCCCGCGAACATCGACATGCCTTCCGTGCGGCTTCAGCTGACCCAGTCACCCGGCGTCGCCGAGGTGCATGACCTCCACGTCTGGGCCATGAGCACCACCGAAGCGGCGCTCACGGCGCATCTCGTCGTGACAGAGCAACCGATGGACGACTCGCGCCTGAGCCACCTCAAGCGCCTGCTCCATGACCGGTTCGGCATCGAGCACGTCACCCTGCAGCTCGAATCGGTCGCGGCCCGGGATTGCCGCCTGCTCGCATCCAACGACGCTGTCTCCCCCTGCCTGTGAACGACGCCAGCTCCCCATGCACCCCACCCTCCGAGCCCATTTCGACCACGAACTCCAAAGCGCCTCCGAGTCCCAGACCCGGGGCGACTTCCAGGCGGCGTGGCACTTCCTGGAACGTGCCCATGTCCTGAGCCAGGCCCATGCATGGCCCCACCTCCAGGTGCATGGCGCCATGTTCGTCTGGGCCTGGCGGCACGGTGACGTCCGGGAGCTGTTCGGACAACTCCCCCGCTTGTTGCTGGCTGCGCCCGGGTCCTGGCTCGGACGCGCGCCGCGGGGAAACACCGGGGGCGCGAACGTGGGCATCTTCACGCCCCTGCCCGTTCCGGAGGACCTCCAGGACATGCTGCGTCACGAAGCTCCTCCCGCCCCGTGAGGTGAACGTGCCCCGCGAACGAACCATCGGCCTCCACCTCGATGAGACAGACGCGGGACGCCCCAGGCGCGGGGCACCGGTTCAGCGAGCAGGCTCCTTCGCCCTGAAGCGTGTGAGCCCCCAGAACAGCAGGGCCACGGCGGCGATGGCCGCGCCCTGGACGCACACGCCGCTCCAGCCCGCGTGCGCGAACACCAGGGTCGAGGTGATGGACCCGGCGCCACTGCCGATGGAATAGAAGACCATGTAGCCGGCCACCAGCCGACTGCGCGCCTCCGGACGCACGGCGTACAGCTCGCTCTGGTTGGTGACGTGCAAGGCCTGGATGGCGAGGTCCAGGGCGACGATGCCCACGCCCAGCGCCCACAGTGACTTCGGCGCCAGCGAGACGGGCCACCACGAGACCAGCAAGACGACGAGTCCGACGCTGGTGGTCCAGTTTCCCCAGCCCCGGTCGGCCAGTCGCCCCGCCCGTGACGCCCCCAGCGCGCCCGCCACGCCCACGAGGCCGAACAGGCCGACCTGCGAATGCGAGAGCGAGAACGGAGGCGCTCCGAGCAGCAACACCATCGGCGTCCACAAGGTGCTGAACGAGGCGAACATCAACAGCGCGAGCACCGCCCGCACACGCAAGACGGGCTCCTCCACGAACAACGTGAACACCGAGCGCAGCAGCGCCGAATAGGACAGGTGTGTGCTCACGCGCTCGCGAGGCAGGACACGGACCAGCGCGACGACGAGCAACAGCGTGACCCCCGCCGAGACCAGATAGACCGAACGCCAGCCCGCGAGGTCCGACAGGAACCCCGCCACGGTGCGCGCCATGAGGATGCCAATCACCACACCGCTCGTCACCAGCCCGACGACGCGGCCTCGCTCGGCGGGTGCGGCCAGCGTCGCGGCGAAGGCCACCAGCACCTGGATGACGACCGCGAGCAGGCCCACCACCGCCAGCCCCGTGAGCAACACCGCCCCCGTGGGCGCGAGTCCCACGACGACGAGCGCCAACACGGACAAGGACATCTGCACCGCGACGAGCCGGCGACGCTCCACCAGGTCTCCCAGCGGCACCACCAGCAACAACCCCAGGCCGTACCCCACCTGCGTGACAGTCACCACGATGCCCACCAGGGCCGGACGCAACCCCAGGTCCCGCGCCATCGAATCCAACAACGGCTGGGCGAAATAGACGTTGGCGACCGCCAACCCGCAAGCCACCGCGAACAACGCCATCACGGCACTCGACAGCGGGGGCGCGGCGTCACCCTCCGACCGAGCAGCCACCTCCTCCACCGGACGCACGCCTCCACCCTCGGCGCTCCGCGCCTCCGCCCCACTCCGCATGAACCACCCGCCGCAATATGGTTTCAAAATGAAACCACCCGGAATTAGCGACGGGGTTTTGATATTTCAACCCGACATGGCGAAGAAGAAGCCTCCCAGTCGGGCGGAGTGCCCTGTCGAGCGGTCCGTGGACATCATCGGCGACGAGTGGTCGCTGCTGGTCATCCGCGACGCGTTCGACGGCGTGCGCCGATTCGGCGAGTTCCAGAAGAGCCTGGGCATGGCGAAGAACATCCTCTCCACCCGGCTGCGCCACCTCGTCACGCACGGCATCCTGGAGGTCGTTCCCGCCTCGGACGGCAGCGCGTTCCACGAGTACGTCCTGACGAGGAAGGGGCGGGACCTGTTCCAGGTGCTCGTCGGACTGAGGCAGTGGGGTGAACACCACTGCTTCCAGCCGGACGAGGCCCACTCCGTCCTGGTGGACACGGAGCAGGGACGACCGGTGCGCGCCTTGGAAGTGCGCTCGGAGAGTGGCCGCCCCGTGACGTCGACCGATACCGTCGTGAAGAAGGTCGCGGAGAAGAAGCCTCGCGCGAAGCGGTGAGCCGTGGCCCTCTCGGAGCCACGGCCCGCGACACGCCCTACCCCTCCGACTGCACTTCGATGGTCGGCTCCATCACCACCTCGGCGGTGATGCTCTGCCCGATGAAGCAGTACTTGTGCGCCTTCACGAACATCTCACGCACCTTCTCCACGTCCGTGCCGGGCGCCACACGGATGAGCGGCGCGAGCCGCACCTTGTTCACGCGCTTCACCTTCTCCACCGTGTCCAGGAACACCGTCACCTGGTCCTCGTAGGAGCGCACGTCCAGCCGCAGCTTCTTCGCCAGCGCGAGGAACGTGAGCAGGTGGCACTGCGCCACCGACGCGCCCAACAGGTCCTCCGGATTCCAGCGCGCGTCATTGCCTCCGTAATTCGTACCCGAGCTCACGAGCAGGTCCGGCTTGCCGTCCGTGCCAGCCACCGCATCGCGGCTGTACTCGCCCGCGGTTGAACCCTGCCACTTGAGCCGCAGCGGAAACCCTTCCACGTCACACCTCCGAGTCGCGTGTCCTGTGGCATCCAGCATAGGCGCTCGACGTGAGCGCGAAGGCGCCTTCCGCGTGTCACTCCCTCCATCGAGGGAGCGCTTCGTCACGACAGGTCCGAGCCCGCGACTCACGCCCCGCGCAGGTCCGCGCCCTTTGGCACGGGCAGCTTCTCGCCCCGGGCCACGGCCGCGACGATGCGCGCCAGGCGCTCCACGCCGTCCGACAGCGCCGCCGGCCCCGGCTGGAGGATGAGGCTGCTCTTCACCTCGTAGAGCTGGTCATCCAGCACCGCGCGCACCTGGGCCCAGCCCGGCCGCGCGGCGATCTTGTCCCGCTTCGCCTTGCGTCCACACCAGCTCGCGATGACGCCGTCCGGGTTGCGCCGCGCCACCTCTTCCGGCTCGAAGATGCGGCCCTTCGCGCCTTGCGACGCCCGCGACTCGCGGCAGATGTCCTCGCCGCCCACCAGCTCCACCAGCTCCGAGCACCAGCGGATGCCGGAGATGAGCGGCTCGTGCCACTCCTCGAAGAAGATGCGCGGCCGTCGCGGCAGCTTCTGCGCCGCCTCCGCGTGTCGCGTGAGGTTCGCCGTCAGCTCGGCGGCCAGCTTCTCCGCCGCCTCCGCGCGCCCCACCAGCGCCCCCGTCACCCGCACCGTCTGCAATATCTCCGCGAGCGAGCGCTGGTTGAACAGGTACACGGGCACGCCGCGCTTGCACAGCTCCCGGCCCAGGTCCGCCTGCAGGTCGGAGAACCCCAGCACCAGATCCGGCTTCAGCTCGAGAATCCGCTCGAAGTTCGCGTCCAGGAACGACGACACCCGGGGCTTCTTGCGCGCCTCGGGCGGGCGCACCGTGAAGCCCGACACGCCCACCACCAGCTCCCCCGCGCCAATCCGGTAGAGCACCTCCGTCGTCTCCTCCGTCATGCACACCACCCGCCTCGGGTAGGGCGGCGCGGAAGAAAGCAACTCGGTCAGGTGGACGCTCATGACGCCACCCTAACGCGCTCCACCTCGCTCGGCCGCTCCCTTGAGACGCCCCCCACGCCTGCTCGGATTCGCGGCCCTCGCACTCCCAGTCGCTCGCCGTGCCAGTCCAGCCGTCCCAGCTGACACACGCCTCGTATCAAACGATGTCCGGTGCCGGACTTTGGCGCGCCCAGGCCGGTTTCTCGGCGTTTGATGCACTGCGCCAACCTGGCAGGTCGCTTGGGGAGTGGACGATTGCGGTGTTAGCATTCCAGCGCATGTTCGACCGGAGCGTCGTGTGCCTTCCCGGTCGGTGGGGGCAGACATGATCGAAAGCAACGCCCCGACGAATGGCGCCCCACCCGAGCTGGTGGACCCGCTTCTTGGACGGGTCCTCAATGAGCGCTTCCGCATCCTGGAGACCCTGGGTGCCGGTGGCATGGGCCGCGTCTACAAGGCCATGCAGGCGCCGCTGGACCGACTGGTCGCGCTGAAGGTCCTCAACCCTCACTACAACGACGAGGGCAAGGACCCGGGCTTCCAGAAGCGCTTCTTCCTGGAGGCCAGCGTCACCGCGAAGCTGCGCCATCCGAACACCGTCACCGTCATCGACTACGGCAAGACGGACGACGGCATCTACTACATCGCGATGGAGTACCTGGATGGGCTCACGCTCAGCCAGCTGCTCACGCAGATGGGACCGATTCCGTGGGCGCGCGCGCTCAACATCACGCAGCAGATCGCCCGCTCGCTGCGCGAGGCGCACAAGGTCGGCCTCATCCACCGCGACCTCAAGCCCGCCAACGTCATGGTCCTCAACCAGGAGACGGACCACGACATCGTCAAGGTGCTCGACTTCGGCCTGGTGAAGTCCTTCATCGGCGAGAGTGAGGCGCAGCAGGACACGTCGCTCACGCAGGCGGGCATCATCCTCGGCTCGCCGCAGTACATGGCGCCGGAGCAGGCGCGCAACATCGCCGACCCGCGCAGCGACGTGTACAGCATGGGCGTGGTGCTCTATCAGATGCTGATGGGCCAGCCGCCCTTCCTCGCCGCCCAGAGCATCGACGTCATCGTCAAGCACATCAACGAGCCGCCGCCGCCCTTCGGCGCCATCTGGCCCGGCCACGCCGTGCCCGCCGAGGTCGAGGCCCTGGTGATGAAGTGCCTGGCCAAGCTCCCCGTGGAGCGCTACCAGTCCATGGACGAGGTGCTGGAGGCCATGCGCCGCGTCGCGCACGCCGTCGGCGTCAGCGGCGTCTTCAGCGGCCCCCGCCTGACGGGCGTCGGCAGCGGACCTCGCAGCGGCCCCATCAGCGCGCCTGGCGCCGGCTCCGGCCCCAGCACCATGGCGCTGGACATCGCCGTCGAGGAGCCACCCGCGAAGCCCGGCAAGAGCATGGTGCCGCTCGCCATCTTCGGCGGCTCGCTGCTGCTGGGCGGCGCCGTCGCGCTGGCCTTCGCGCTGCGCCCCTCCACGCCGATGCCCAAGCCCCTGGCCTCGCCCCCCATCACCGCGACGGCGCCCGCCAACCCGACGCAGCCCCCGGCCGTCCCCACCCAGCCGGCCGCCGCCGCGAACTCCCCGGCGACGGCCGCCCTGGGCGCCGCGGATGATGAGCTGGCGCTGGCGCCGCTCGTGCCCGGCAACGGCCCGACGGTGCGCTTTGAAATCACCAGCGAGCCCAGCGGCGCCCGCGTGCGCTACCGCGGCAAGGACCATGGCGAAACGCCCCTGAACCTCAAGGTGCCCCTGGACGATGATGGCAGCGCCAGCGCGGTGCTGACCTTCACGATGGACGGCTATCAGCCCGTCACCATCACCGCCACGGGCTCCGGTACCAAGCAGCTCGTCACCCAAAAGCTCAAGAAGAAGTCGAGTCCTCCCCGTCCCCCGCGGGCTTCTGACTCGAACGACAAATTCAAGGACAACCCGTACTAGTGAGACACTACAAAGCCCTTCAACGAGTGGGCCTGCTCGCGCTGTGTCTGTGCGCGACGCAGGTCCTGGCGGACGCACGTCTCGAAGCGCGTCGCCATTTCCGCAACGGCATGAGCCTCATCGGCAAGAAGGATTACGACGAGGGCATCGCCGAGCTGGAGCAGGCCTACGCCATCAAGCCGCACCCCAACGTCCTCTACAACATCGCCCGCGCGTACCAGGACGCGGGCCGGACGGCGGAGGCGCTCGACGCCTACAAGCGCTACGTCACCAGCAGTCCGGCGGACGCGGCCTCCGTGGAGGCCACCATCGCCGCGCTCGAGGAGAAGCAGCGCGCGAGCCAGGCCGCGGCGCAGCCGGAGGACAACTCCGCGCTGCCCATGCCGCCCCCGCCCGCCAGCATCCAGTCGCAGCAGCAGTTGGGCGCGCTCCTGGAGCGGCTGGAGAAGGCGATTGAGCGCGCGGAGACCATGCCCACGACGGGCCCGGGCACCGCGACGCCGTCCACGTATGTCCCGTCCGCGCTGCCCGGCCTCGCGGAGGCGGCGAGCGGCGATGACGGCGCGGTGCCCTACGAGGAGCGCGTGGTGACGGCGAGCCGCCGTGCCCAGTCCTCGCTGGAAGCACCCAACGCCACGACGGTCATCACCGCCGAGGACATCCGCCTGTCGGGCGCCACCAGCCTGCCGGAGCTGCTGCGGCGGGTGCCTGGCGCGGACGTGATGTCGCTGGGCATCGGCAGCGCCAACGTGTCGCTGCGCGGCTTCAACCAGCGCATCGCCAACAAGGTGCTCGTGCTGGTGGACGGCCGCACCGAGTACCAGGACTTCCTCGGCCTGACGCTCTGGTCCTCCATCCCCATCGGCCTGGAGGAAATCGAGCGCATCGAGGTCATCCGCGGCCCGGGCAGCGCGCTGTACGGCGCCAACGCCATGTTGGGCGTCATCAACATCATCACCCAGTCCCCGGGCTCGGGGCCCCGCGCGCGCTTCAACGTCACGGCCGGCACCGGCAACAGCGTGGCGGGCTCGTTCCTCAGCCACGGCAACACGGGCGCGCTGCGCTACCGCACGTCGGTGGCGTACTCGCAGGCGGACAAGTGGAGCCGCGACTACGCCAGCAACCGTCCGGACATCGTGCTCAGGGACCCGGACCCGGACATCGGCATGCGCGGCGCGCGCGCCACCCTGTCCGCCGTGTACACCTTCGCGGACGACAAGCAGGTGGGCCTGTCCGGCGGCGTGCACCGCTACACCACGGAAATCTATCCGTTGGGCCTCTTGCGCAACTACTTCATGGACGGCCTGGGCGCCTACGCCAAGGGCGACGTGGAGCTGGGCCCGCTCAAGCTCAAGACGTTCTGGAACCACATCTCCGGCAGCGCCGGTCCCCAGTACGAGCCCATTGGACAGCGCTCGCTGGGTACGGACATCAGCTCCAACCTCTTCAACGCCGAGCTGCTCTTCGCGCGCGCCTTCCAACTGGGCGGCGAGCACCAGCTCAACGTGGGCGTCGAGGGGCGCCTCAAGCGCGTGGGCTGGGACTACCTGGGCCCGCTGCGCGAGGAGATTCACGCCGCGGCCTTCGTGCAGGACGAGTGGCGGCTGGCCGAGCCCCTGCGCCTGGTCGCAAGCTACCGCGTGGACCGGCACCCGCTGCTGGACGCGGGGACGCCGGGCCTCGCCCACTCGCCGCGCATCTCCGCGCTGTTCATCCCGATTGAAGGCCACGCGTTCCGCATCAGCGCGGCCTCCGCCTTCCGTGAGCCGACGTTCCTGGAGAGCTACACGCGCCTCCTGGTTCCCGTGCAGGGCGTCAACGGCGCCAGCGCGCTCACCACCGGCAACACCGCGCTGCGCCCCGAGCGCCTCACCGCCTTCGAGCTGGGCTGGCGCGGCGAGTCCGCGGAGCTGGGCATGGACTGGGATGTGGCCCTCTACCAGAACCGGGTGAAGGACCTCATCGGCCTGTCCGCCTTCGAGCGGCTGCCCGCCGGCGAGTCGTATGACGCGGCCTCGGGCAACTACCTCATCGGCCGCTCGCGCTTCGTCAACGAGGACTCCATCTACACCGCGCGCGGCGTGGAAGCGGGCCTCACCCTGGCCCCCGTGGACGGCCTGGGCATCAAGGCGAGCGCCGCCTTCCAGAACGTGACGTCGGACCTGGAGGAGAAGGAGGCGTGCGGGCCGTGCAGCCAGGCGCCGCAGCTCAAGCTGTACGGTGGCGTCACCTACCGCACCAAGGCGGACCTGGAGTTCGGCGTGGACGTGGCCTACACCTCGTCCACCACGTGGATTGAGCGCGAGCCCGCCGCGTCGGACCCCACCCGCATCGAGCTCTTGTCCAACCCGCTGGGCGCCTACGCCGTCATCAACGCGCGCGTCGGCTACGCGGCGGTGAAGAACACGGTGGACGTCGCGCTGGTGGGCAGCCAGCTCGGCTCCGCTCACTCCCAACATCCTTTCGGCAACCGCATCGAGCGGCGCGTCTACGCGACGCTGACGGTGACTCCATGAGCCGCACCCTCCCTTCCTGGAAGCAGTCGCTGGGAGGCGTCCTCGCCGCGTCCCTGCTCGTCGCGGGCTGCGAGTCCCCCACGGTGGTCCCCACCGCGGACGGACGGCAGAACATCCACACCGCCCGCATCGAGGGCAGCCTCGTCGTGCAGTCGCGCTCACGGGGCAACGCGGTGGTGTTCATCTACGACGCGGACCGGCCACCTCCGCCGCAGGGCACGGGCCGCCCCATCGCCTTCACCGTCGTTCCGGCCGAGCAGCTCTTCGGCCCGGCGCTCGGCACCGACGCGCCCGGCCCCTTCACCGCGCCGTTCTCGCTCAGCCTCGTCGCGGCGGGGCGCTACACGCTGCGCGGCTTCATCGACGTGGACTCCTGCCGCTCCGGCGCGACGCCCTGCCACTTCTCCGACTTCAATCCCTGGTACGGCGTCACCAGCGAGCCCAACCAGGGTGACGTCGGCGGCGCCGCCGTGGACCCCACCACCGGCGTCCCCCTGACGCTGGAGGTCGCCGTGGACCAGGAGGGCCATCCCCTGCCCCTCACCAACGTCACGGTGAGCTTCTCTCAGGCGAGCGCGCAGGTGCCGGTGGACCGGCCCGCGTTCCAGGCCAGCGTCATCGTCGGCGGAGACGCCGTGCTCACCGCGGGCGGGCCGCCCAAGGTGCTGCGCCTGGTGCCCCAGAGCATCGAGGGCGGCGCGGTGGAGCAGCGCCCCAAGGCGTTCCTCGTCAGCTACGTGGACGCTAACCGCGACGGCGTCCCGGATGACGCCAACCGCGACGGATTCGGCGACCTCTGGCCGCGCGTCGTCGTGCGCAAGCTGGCGGACTCCCCCGGGTTGCTCGAGGACAACGACCTGGACCGCAACGGCATCCTCGATGCGAATGGCACCGACTATCCGCACGCCGACGGCACCCGCGATGGTCAGCCGGACCTGGTGGTGCTGGCGGCGGCGCTCGTGCCGGACGCGCTCTACCCGGCGCTCACGGATGAGGCTGGAAACCCGCGCATGACGCCCGTCCCCGTGGCGGAGCTGCACATCGGCGTGCAGGCGGTCGCCCTGGATGCTCGGGACCCGGCCGCTCCCGCGCGGTTGGAGGGACTGCCGAAGGGGCGTTACTCGGTGGTGCTGATCCAATCCACCGGACAGACGTGGCGCGTGCCCAACGAGCTGGCGCCCGCGATTGCCACGGGCATCGGGTTGACCGGGGTGGAGAGCCAGGCGTTCGTGCTCGAGGCCCCCTGATTCCCGCTTCGTCAAGTGGGGTATGGGACGCCCCACGTTCGAAAAACGAGAGGAAGGACGGTGCTTTGACTTCGGCATGTCCTTCCGTCAACATGATTGGGTCTCCAGGGGGACAGCCCCACCAGAGGTTGATGATCCGATGAAGGCCGGCACCCTCCCCTCCCCAGAGCCCGTACCCAACCGCACCACGACGGACCCGGCGCGCCCTCTGGGAGGCCGGACCACCGCGGGCGCGGTGCCCCAGCGTGTCCTGCTGGTGGATGACAGCCGCTCCATCCGGACGCTGCTGAAAATCTACCTGATGGCCCGCAACTTCGAGTTCCTGGAGGCGGAGTCCGCCGAAGAGGGACTGAAGGTCGCCGAGGCGGAGACCATCGACCTCATCCTGACCGACTTCCACATGGACGGGATGAACGGCGCCGACTTCGCGGCGCAGATTCGCGCCAACGCCAACCCCAAGCTGGCCAAGGTCCCCATCCTGATGATGACGGGTGACCCGAACGTGGCGGAGGTCCGCGCCCTGGGTCAGAAGGCCGGCATCAGCGCCTTCGTCCGCAAGCCGGTGAGCTGCGCACAGCTCATGACGCTGGTGGACACCATCCTCCCGCTGCCGCGCAAGTAGTCCCCCAAGCGGCTCGCGCCGTCACTCACGCCGGGTTCCGGGCCGCCGAAGCGGTGCGGGCCCGGCGTTTTCGCATCGCCTCTCCCACGCGCACCGCGAACAGCAGCGCCAGCACCGCGCCGTAGACGAGCGGCTCGGTGACGTCCTGCTTCACCCGCCACACGAAGTGCACCACGCCCAGCACCGCGGCCACGTAGGCCAGCCGGTGCAGCCGCTGCCACCGGGGAAAGCCCAGCCGGCGCACCCAACGGTTCGTGGAGGTGACGGCCAGCGGCACCAGCAACACCAGCGCGGTGAAGCCCACGGTGATGAAGGGGCGCTTCACCAGGTCCTCCAGCAGCGCCTTCAGCGACAGGCCCTGGTCCAGCACGAGGTACGTGAGGAAGTGCGCGCACGCATACGTGAAGGCCAACAGGCCCAGCGTGCGGCGGATGCGCGCGGGCCACGTCCACCCGGTGACGATTCGCAGCGGCGTGCATGAAAGCGACGCCAGCAGCAGCACCAGCGCGAGCAGCCCCGTCTGGTTGAGCGCCGTCTCCACCGCGTTGGGCCCCAGCGCGCCTTGAGGCCCCTGCACGGCGAGGAGCGCCAGGGGCGCGAGGCCGCCCACGGCGAGCGCGGGGTTGAGCCAGGGATGCGGAGGCGAGGCCATGGCTCAGTAGTTCTTCCGCAGGTCCAACCCCGTGTAGAGGTGGGCCACCTGCTCGGCGTAGCCGTTGAAGGGCAGCGTGGGGCGGCGCTCGAAGCCCTCGCCGATGCGCCGCTCGGTGGCCTGACTCCAGCGCGGGTGTGCCACGGCGGGGTTCACGTTGGCGTAGAAGCCGTACTCCTCCGGCCCCGCGAGGTTCCACGTGGTGAAGGGCTGCTCGCGAGTGAGGCTGATGCGGACAATGGACTTGATGCCCTTGAAGCCATACTTCCACGGGACGACGAGCCGCAGCGGCGCGCCGTTCTGCGCGGGGAGCTGCCGGCCGTACAGGCCCATGGCCATGAAGGTGAGCGGGTGCAGGGCCTCGTCCAGCCGCAGCCCTTCCACGTAGGGCCAGTCCAGCACCGCTCGCGTCTGGCCGGGGAGCTGCTCCGGGTCCATCAGCGTGGTGAAGGACACGTAGCGCGCGTGACTGGTGGGCTTCACCCGGGCGAGCAGCGCGGCCAGCGGGAAGCCCAGCCACGGAATCACCATGGACCAGGCCTCCACGCAGCGCATCCGGTAGACGCGCTCCTCCATGGAGAACCAGGAGAGCAGCTGGTCGATGTCCACCGTCTGGGGCTCGTGCACCTCGCCGTCGAGCGTGACGGTCCACGGCCGGGGCTTGAGCAGGTGCGCGAGCCGGGCCGGGTCGTTCTTGTCGAGCCCCAGCTCGTAGAAGTTGTTGTACGTGGTGACGTCCTCGTACGGCGTGCGCGGCTCGTCCGTGTCGAAGACGCCCGTCGCCTTCGCCACGGGCCCCGTCACCTGCCCCGCGTCCGGGACATAGGCGTCCATGGCGCGGCGCTGCTTGCCGCTCAGGAGGTACAGGCCCCCCGCGACGGCGGCGGCGGTGCCGGCGAACAGGCCCGCGTTCTTCAGGAGCTCGCGGCGGCGGAGGTAGAGCGGTTCAGGGGTGACTTCGGAGCCGGGCGGCTCCACGGGCGGCTTGTCGCTCATGCCCCTTTATAACGGGCCCACCCGTCCGGCGGTTACATCGCGGGCGGTGGAGGCTGCGCGCGACGCGTCGGCGCGGGCGTCCTTGACCCGCCACAGTCGCCACCAGGGCGTGCCAGGGGACTGGTGGTGCTCCCAGTGGTAGCCGAAGAAGAAGCAGGACAGCATGGCCCACAGGTGGTTGCGCGGCAGGGTGCGCGCGTGGTGGGGCGCCATGTCCGGAGTCTCCGGGCGCCGGTGCGGCTGGTAGGTGCCGAAGTAGAAGAGCTGCAGCGTGCCCAGCACGGCGGGCAGCACCCAGAACGCGAGAATGCGCGGCTGGGAGACTCCCATGAAGACGAAGATGTTGAACTTGGCCGCCATCACCCCCAGCTGCGGGAGCGTGGTGTAGCGGGCCATGAACGTCCCCAGCCACGGCCAGAAGGACTGGGTGCGGGTGGAGAAGTCCGGGTCCGCGTCGCCCGTGGGCTGCTCGTGGTGGGCGTGGTGGTTGAGCACCAGTCGGCGGTACGACAGGCCGGCGAAGAGGAAGCAGGCGACGGTGCCCACCGTCTCGTTCACCCAGGACTGTCGGGCCACCGTGCCGTGCATGGCGTCATGGCCGGTGATGAACAGGCCGGTGCACAGCCATGCCTGCAAGGCGACATGCAGCCAGGTGAGCGGGGAGTCCCAGGGCAGCTCGGGCGACAACAGCATCCACGACAGGTGCGTTCCCCACGCGCCCAGGATGACGAGCGCGACGAGGATGCCCCAGGGGCCAAGCGGGGCCGAGCGATAGCGGGCCGAGTTCTCCATCTCTCCTGACTCATGGGGCCGGTCCGCCCGCCGCGCACGGGAAACGCACCGCGCGTGGGGGCGAACCAGCGACCGTGGCTACTTCCGCACGCCGGCGTCGGCCGCGGGTGCGGTGGCCTCGCGAACGAGTTCGTCCGCCGTGACGTAGTGGGGCGCGATGTCCACCGGGACGTCCTTCAGGCGCTCCAGCACCTTGCGCACCGGAGGCCGCACCACGCCCATCTTCGCCAGCAGGGCCTCGGCGGCCTTCCGGTCACCCCTGCCCTGGATTTCCATCAACTGCTTCGTCAGGGAGGCGACGGACTGCTGAATCTTCTCCGGCACCACGGAGAAGGTGCCATCCGCGTTGACCTTCACCGCCCCGGTGTCGAGGAAGTGATTGAGTTGGAGGGCCACGCCCTTGCCGTGCGCCTCGTCCGTGCCGAAGCGGATGGAGCGGAACGCGGAGGCCAGGAACGTCGTGTACATGGTGCGGCCCATCGACTTGTCGATGACCCCCGTGTCCATCAGCCGCTGGAGCGCCCACAGGCCGGAGATGTCCGCCTTGGCCTCCTCGAGCGCGCTGGAGGCCACCTGGAGCGCCTGCCGCACCGTCGTCGCCTTGCCGCCCACGGTGATGTTGTGCGGCCCCAGGCCGTGCATCAGCTCGTGCATCAGGATGTGCGTGAAGAAGGCATCGAAGGCCACGTCCTTCTGGTCCTTCGCGGACAGGGCCACCTTGGAGATGGGCACCAGCACGCGCTCGAACTTGGCCTCCTGCACGTTCTTCAGCATGACGCGCTTGGAGCCCATGGCCTCCGTGACGCGCTCGTCGTTGGGCAGGTTGTACGCCGCCGTCTGCACGCCGCGGTTGGCGTCACCCGAGGAGAAGAGGCTGTTGACAACGCGGATGGGGGCCAGCGCGCCAATCTTCGGGTTGCGCAGCTTCGGGTCGATGGGGAGGTTGCTCTCCAATTCCTGGAGGTGGTCGCTGAACTTGGACAGCTTGCCCGTCTCCGCTTCGTCGCGCAGGCCGACGAACGCCTCGAAGGCGGCCTTGTAGTTGAACCAGCCATCCTCGTAGACCTCGTAGGGTCCGACGGTGGGCTCGATGCTCGCGTCCAGCTTCATCCACGCGACTTCGCTGGCGTAGTAGTCGTTGGACAGGAACGCGTCCGCGCGCGAGGTGAGGAACGCCTTGAGCGTGGGCTGCTTCGTCAGCGCGGCGGCCTCGCGGAACAGGGAAGCGGCCAGCGCCAGCTCGCCCTGGTACTCCACGCTGTACGGCACGGTGATGAACTTGCCGTCGGTGCCCTTGCGGATGGTGGTGTAGAAGCCGGTGGCCTCCTTTTGCTGCGCCTCGGGCAGCGCCTTTATCCAGGCCTCGACTTCCGCCTTGGTGGAGCCGGCCGGGTAGAAGTTGCCGGCCTCCGGCTTCGGGGGCACGCCGGGCAGGAAGGGCCGCCCCTCGTCGAGGCTGTTCCACGGGCCCTTGTCCAACAGGAACGCGTGCAGGCGCGCGCGGCCCAGGGGCGACTCGTCCCTCAAGAGATTCAGCAGCACCGTCTCGCTGCCCGCCCAGCGCTGGCGCAGGAACAACGCGTCCATCAGCTGCGAGGCCTGGACGATGCGGGCCAGCGCGCGGCGCTCGTTGTCGGGCAGGGCCTTCAGGTCCACCCGCAACTCCACCGGAACAAAGCGCGCGGTGAGCCGCTGCAGCTCCGCGGCGTCGGGGAACGAGGTGGGGGCTTTCTCCTCGGCGACAGCGGAGCCGGACAGCAGCACCGCCCCGAGCAGGGACAGGAGGGTTCGGTTCATGGCTCTTCCCTACTCCAACCCCGCCCGCCCTCCCAACAATGCGTCGCCCCCGTGTACGTCAGAACATTTCAACCAGACGGTCCCATGACGCGTGACGCGACGCGCGTCGGGGCCTGCTGCCAACATGGGAGAGCCCTGGATTCCCCAGGTTCCTGGAGCCGGCCGAGGGGCTGGCTCATGAAGAGGTTTTCATGACGACGAACCGACTCTCTCTTCTCTCCCGGTGGCGCGCGGCGCTGTGCGTGCTGGCCGGGCTCGCCGTGGGCCTCTCGTCGGCCTCCGCGCACGCGGCGGACGAGGTGAAGCTGCTCAAGGCGGTGAGCACCGTGGGCACCCGCTACGGGCAGACGTGGCAGGACGTCACGTACTTCGTGGTGGTGAAGAACCTGGCCTACGAGAAGCAGGTGGCCATCCACGACAAGCAGCCCGACGGCACCTGGACGGACCTGGCCGCTTCCTACGCGGGCGATGCGGGCGCGGGGCTGGAGCTGTGGAAGGTGACGCGGCAGTACCAGAGCTGGGGGACGACGCCCCAGCCGACGCGGGATTTGGAGTTCGTGGCGAAGTTCACCGTGAATGGCCAGACGTACTGGGACAACAACGGCGGGGCCAACTACCACCTGGGCCGCGCGGACGGGCCGCTGTTGCCGCGCGCCAACGTGCTGGTGGGCACGAGCTACTGGCAGCCCACGGGGGACGTGGACATCGGCATCGACGTGAAGAACCTCGCCTACTCGAAGAACGTCACCGTGGTGTACTCCACGGACGGGTGGGCCACCTCGCACCAGGTCGCCGCCACCTTCACCACCGGGTACTCCGTGGGCTACTCCTACGTCTCCAGCCCCAACGCCCAGGGCGTGGAGCGTTGGCAGGCCCGGATTCCCGCCGGGACGGGCACCCCGGCCTACTACGTCCGCTACGAGGTGAACGGACAGACGTACTGGGACAGCAACTTCGGCTACAACTACCCGCCCATCTACCCTCCCCTGTAACCCACCCGAGGGGGGACCCGGGTGCCAGGCCTTCACGGGCCCGGCCCGACGGCAGGCTCCCGGGCACCCTCCCCTCGACAGGCTGTTTTCCATGGTTATGGGGAGACGACGCTTGCCGCCCACCCGGGCGCCCGGAGGCCCTGTACCCATGACCGTCGAAGCTGCCCCCCAGCGGGAAACCCACGCCTTCCAGGCGGAGATCAACCAGCTCCTCAGCCTGGTCATCAACTCGCTCTACAGCCACAAGGAGATCTTCCTGCGTGAGCTGGTGTCGAACGCGTCGGACGCGCTCGACAAGCTGCGCTTCCGCGCGATTACGGAGCCGGAGCTCCTGTCGGACGCGCCGGAGCTGGAGCTGCGCATCACCCCCGACGCGGAGAAGAACACGCTCACCATCGAGGACACCGGCATCGGCATGTCCCATGACGAGCTGGTGAAGAACCTGGGCACCATCGCCCACTCCGGCTCGCGCGAGTTCCTCCAGATGGCGACCCAGCGCGGGCAGAAGGACGTGCAGCTCATCGGCCAGTTCGGCGTGGGCTTCTACAGCGCGTACCTCGTCGCGGACCGGGTTGAAGTCGTCAGCCGCGCGGCGGGCAAGGACTCGCAGGCGTGGAAGTGGTCCTCGGAGGCCCACGGCTCCTTCACCGTGGAGCCCGCCGAGCGCGCCGCCCGGGGCACCGCCGTCATCCTCCACCTGAAGGAGGACCAGAAGGAGTTCCTGGACGAGTGGCGGGTGCGCTCGCTGATTACGCAGTACTCCGACTACGTGGGCCACCCCATCAAGCTCCAGGTGAAGAAGACCACCGGGACGGGGGACGACGCGAAGACGGAAGTCGCCCTGGAAGTGGTGAACAAGGCGAGCGCGCTGTGGCAGCGCTCGAAGAGCGAAATCACCGACGAGCAGTACCAGGAGTTCTACAAGCACCTGACCCACGACTGGGACGTGCCGCTGGCGTGGACGCACTTCAGGGCGGACGGCAACCAGCAGTTCACCGGGCTGCTCTTCGTGCCGAAGAACCCGCCGTTCGACTTGAACGCGCAGCAGCAGCGCGGGGTGCGGCTGTTCGTCAAGCGCGTGTTCATCATGGACCGCTGCGAGGAGCTGGTGCCGCAGTGGCTGCGCTTCGTGCGCGGCGTCATCGACTCGGATGACCTGCCGTTGAACGTGTCGCGCGAGCTGCTCCAGGACTCGCAGGTGGTGCGCGCCATCCGCAAGCACGTGGTGAAGAAGTCGCTGGACCTCCTGGAGAAGCTGGCCAAGGACAAGCCCGAGGACTACACGGCGTTCTGGAAGTCCTTCGGCACGGTGCTCAAGGAGGGTCTGGCCACCGAGGCCGAGCACAAGGACAAGCTGGGCGGCCTCCTGCGCTACGAGAGTTCGCGCGAGGAGGGGCTGACGTCGCTTTCGGACTACGTGTCGCGCATGAAGGAGGGCCAGGAGGCGCTCTATTACATGTACGGCGAGTCCCGGAAGGCGGTGGAGGACAGCCCGCACCTGGAGGCGCTGAAGCAGCGCGGCTACGAGGTCCTCTTCATGACGGACCCGGTGGACGAGTGGGCCGCGCAGGGGCTGCGCGAGTTCCAGGGCAAGCCGCTGGTGTCCGCGCTCCAGGCGGACCTGAAGCTGCAGTCCACCGACGAGCAGAAGAAGGAGCACGAGCAGAATTCGGAGGGGCTGAAGGGACTCACCGCGAAGATGAAGGACGTGCTGCAGGACTCGGTGCGCGAGGTGCGCGTGTCGGACCGGCTCACGGACTCGCCGGTGTGCCTCGTGGTGCCGGAGGGCGGCTCGCCGGCGTACCTGGAGCGGCTGCTCCAGCAGCGGGGCAAGGGGATGCCGCGCGTGAAGCGCATCCTGGAGGTCAATCCCAAGCACCCGGTCATCGAGCACCTGAAGGCCGTGCACGAGAAGGACCCCGCGCAGGCGCAGGTGTCCGAGTGGATTGAACTCTTGCATGACCAGGCGCTGCTCACCGAGGGCAGCACCATCTCCGACCCGAACCGCTTCGCGCGTCGGCTGACGTCGCTGCTGACGCAGGTGGCGGGGCAGGCCGCGAAGGCGCCGGTGCCCGAGGTTCCGGCCCCGGCGGTGCCCACGCAGGCCGCGAGCTGACGGCGGCGGCCATGGACCTCCGCCCTGCTTATCCGGGGCTGGAGGTCCGTGGCGGGACTGTTCCGCCGACGTCTGGTGGACAGCGCTGGTGACCTTTCGCGCAAATCGAGGCCGCGGCATTAGACAGCCTTGTGAGTGATAGGGAATGATGGCCGGATGTCCCAGACCTCCTTCGCCGTCTTCACTTGCGACATCCTTCCGACGGCGGCCCCCTCGGCGCGCGCCGCCATCCAGGGAGTGGTCCGAGCCGAGCTCAGCAAGCCCCGCCGGCGCGTGCGTCAGCCGCTCGGCAACCAGTGGCTGGTGCGCTTCGATGACGGGGGCTTCAACGCCTTCGTCCTGGTGATGAGCACGCTGCGCGCGCGCCACCCGGATGCCTTCCGCTATCTGGTGGTGGGCTGGAATGACATGGGCTCGGTGGCGCTCTATCCGCTGGGTGGCGCGGCGCCCACGACGCTCAGCCTCGTGACGGCGATGGCGGCCGTGGCCTCTGGCGCGGATGAGCTGGCGGCGCCATTGCTCCTGGCCTCGGGGCCGCTGACCGCGGAGTCGTTCCCCTTGCAGTGGACGGAGGAGGCCGGCGCCGCGGAGGACCTGCTGGGTGCGCCGCCGCCCCGGGCGAAGCGAGCTGCCGCGACGGGCCCCCGGCGAACGGTGACGCGTGCCAGGACGGCGCCCGTGGCTCCGGCGGCGAGCGTCGCCGTGCCGGTCACCGCCAGCGTGGCGGTGGTGCGGGAAGTGGCGCCCGTCGCGAAGGCTCCCGTGGCGCCCACCGTGAGCGAGGCTCCGGCGAGTGTGGACGAGGAGACGAAGGGCCGTGCGCGCAAGAACGCCCGTCGCAAGGTGGGAAGCGGCAAGGCGCGTGGGAAGCAGGCCGCGAAGCGCGCAGGTGCGAAGGCGGGTGGCAAGAGCGCCGCGAAGGCACCTCGTGCGGAGCGCGCGGCCGAGGCCGCGAAGCGGCGGCGTCCTACCGCGACCAGCAAGCGGTCCGGGGGAGCCCTCAGCCGCAAGCGGCGCGGTGCGACGGTGAGCGCCAAGCGCTCCACGTCGGTCAAGGCGACGCGAGGTGCCGCGGCGAAGGCCAAGGCGCCCAAGGCCCCTCGCGGGGCGGCGAAGCGCAAGGGCAAGAACCGCGCTCGCTGAGCCGAAGCCTGAACGCCGCGCTCGTCGATTCGAGATGGAGCGCGGCGCTCGCTGAGCCGAAGCCTGAACGCCGCGCTCGTCGATTCGAGATGGAGCGCGGCGCTCGCTGGGCCGCGGCCTGAGCCCATGCGCGCGGAGATGTGGCTGAACACGGTGCTCGCCTCGCAAGCGCGGTGCCCACCGTGCGCGCTGCCCCCCGCTACGAGTACAGCCCCAGGTCCGTGAGCACGGCCTCGGCCGCGCGGCGCCCCGAGCCCAGCGCGCCATGGATGGACGCGCTGTCCCGATGGTCACCGCACACGTAGAGCCCGGGTGACAGTCGGACCGGACGGTGCGGAGGCTCCAGCGCCTCCACCGTCTGCGCGGGCAGCGCGAACGGCAGCGAGTACGTCCGCAAATGCCGCCACTCCGCCACGCCCGCGCCAAACCACTCCTTCAATTCCTCACACACCCGCGCGCGCAGCGCCTCCCCATCCGAGGACACGCCCAGCACCGACACGGACACGAGGGACTGTCCGCGCGGCGCATACGCCGGAGAGACCTCGCTCATCATCGCCACGTTGTTCACCACGCCCCGCCCCTCGCCGTTGAGCACCAACCAGGGCCCCTCCACCGGTGGCGCGGGCGCGGCGAAGTAGAGACACGTCACCGCGTTCATCATCGGCACCGGCATGCCGGGCAGCAGCCGCGCCGCGGCCGGCGGGTCCGCGGCCACCACCACCGCCTGCGCGCCCACCATCTCCCCGTCCGCCAACCGCGCCCGGTGGCCCCACACCTCCGCCACGGGTGCGTGTCCACGCAGGCACCCGGGAGGCAGCTTCGCGGCGAGCTGCTCGGGAATCGCACCCATCCCCTGCTCCGGCACGCCCGCGTCCCCCGAGGAGAACATGCGGAAGACGAACTCGAGGAACCTGCTGGACGTCATCAGCGAACGGTCCAGGAAAACGCCCGCCAGGAAGGGCCGCAAGAAGCCCTCCACCATCTCCTCCGTGAAGCCCAGCTCCTCCAGGTAGCGCCGCGACGTGCGCTGGGGACGCAGCCACACGTCCACCTCCTCGCCCGAGCGCGCCAGCTGCCGCAGCTCCAACACCCGCAGCTTGTCCCAGAAGGTGCCGACCGAACCGAACAGATGGGCGAGCGCCGTCACGGGCTGCCGCAGCGGGTCCACCACCGTGTGCAGCCGCCCGCCCCGCCACACCTTTGCTCCGGGCATGAAGCAATGGAGCTTCAGCGCCTCGACATCCAGTATCCGCTGAGCTTCCGGATAGGCCGTGAGGTACACCTGGAATCCCCGGTCGAGCAGGAAACCCTCGTGCACGTCGGTGCGCACGCGGCCACCCGGTTCCGCCCCGGCCTCCAGGAGCATCACTTTCAAGCGGGATTGGACGAGCGCTCGCGCGCACGCCAGCCCCGAGAGTCCCGCGCCCACGACGATGACGTCCGGGTTCGACACGTGCTCTCCCACATCCGCGCTGGCCCCCCTCCATGCTGGGTCGCCTGGAGCGCGAGCCGCAAGTGGCACTGTCGTCCGGGTTGCTCGCGAGCGAACACTGTGCGGAACTGGCAGGCGAGGTTTCGAAACCTCGAGGCCTCACAACGCCGGCTTCCCGGCGTCAATTAGCGGAGAGAAAGCGGGTATCCCCATGTTGATCGTGATGCGACCAGACGCGACGGCCCAGGACATCGAGCGTGTGAACGACGAGATCCGCCGTCGTGGCTGGCAACCGCACGCGATTCCAGGGGGCACTCGCACGGCCATCGGCATCACCGGCAACCCCGGTGCGGTGGAACCCGAACCCTTCCGAGTGCTGCCCGGCGTCGCGGACGCGGTCTCCATCTCCCAGCCCTTCAAGCTCGTCAGCCGCGAGGTGAAGCCGGAGGACACGCAGCTGCGCGTGGGTGACCTCACCATCGGCGGCGCGTCGTTCCACGTCATCGCCGGCCCGTGCTCGGTGGAGTCGCGTGAGCAGATTCTCTCCACCGCGCACGCGGTGAAGAAGGCGGGCGCCACCATGCTGCGCGGTGGAGCGTTCAAGCCGCGCACCAGCCCCTATGAGTTCCAGGGCCTCAAGGGTGACGGACTGGCGCTGCTCATGGAGGCGCGCAAGGAGACGGGCCTGCTCGTCACCACCGAGGTGAAGGACACCGCGACGCTGGACGCGGTCGACGAAGCCACGGACATCCTGCAGATTGGCGCGCGCAACATGCAGAACTTCAGCTTGCTGGAGGCGGTGGGCGAGCGCCGCAAGCCGGTGCTGCTCAAGCGCGGCATGTCCGCCACCATCAAGGAGCTGTTGATGGCGGCCGAGTACATCGTCGCCCGAGGCAACACCCAGGTCATCCTCTGCGAGCGCGGCATCCGCACGTTCGAGACGATGACGCGCAACACGTTGGACTTGAACGCCGTGCCCATGCTCAAGCAGCTCTCGCACCTGCCCGTCTTCGTGGACCCCTCGCACGGCATCGGCGTGCGCAAGGCGGTGCCGGCGATGATGCGGGCGGCGGTGGCGGTGGGGGCGGACGGCATCATCGTCGAAGTGCACCCGGACCCGCCGCGCGCGAAGTCGGATGGAGCCCAGTCGTTGGACTTCCCCGAGTTCGAGAAATCCATGCACGAAGTGCGAGCGATTGCGCGGGCGATGGGCCGCGAAGTCGTGTCGCTGGGATAGGCGATGACACTCAAGGAAGCGCTGGGCAAGGTGGTGGGCCGGCGCGACCTCACCCGCGAGGAGATGGCCCGGGTCATGGGCCTGATGCTCGCGGGAGAGGCATCGCCTGCTCAAGTGGGGGCGCTGGCGACGGCGCTCAAGATGAAGGGGGAGACGGAGGACGAAATCCTCGGCGCGGCGGAGGCGATGCGGGCCTGCGCGGCGAAGCTGTCTCCCCGGGCGGAAGTGGTGCTCGACACCTGCGGTACCGGGGGTGATGGGGCGCACACCTTCAACATCTCCACCGCGGTGGCCTTCGTGGCCGCCGGGGCGGGGGTGACGGTGGCCAAGCATGGCAACCGCGCCGTCTCCAGTCGGTGTGGCAGCGCGGACGTGCTCGCCGCGCTGGGGGTCTCCATGGAGCGCCCGCATGAGCGCGTGGCGCTCGACATCGACGAGCACGGGGTGGGCTTCCTCTTCGCGCCCTCGCATCACAGCGCGCTGAGGCACGTGGCCCAGGCGCGGCGGGACATGGGCTTTCACAGCATGTTCAACCTGCTGGGTCCGCTGACCAACCCGGCCGGCGCGCGCTATCAGTTGCTGGGCACCTTCGACGGCAAGCGCGTGGAGCAGACCGCGCGCGTGCTGGGACGACTGGGCAGCCGGCGCGCGTGGGTGGTGCACGGCCACGACGGGCTGGACGAAATCTCGCCCTGCTCCCCCACCGAGGTGGCGGAGCTGCGAGAGGACGGCACGGTGCGAGTGTTCACCGTGAGGCCCGAGGACGCGGGGCTGGACCTGGTGCCTCGCGAGGCCATCGCCGGCGGCGACGCGGACGAGAACGCGCAGCGGCTGCGCGCGCTTTTGGCCGGCGAGCGCTCCGGGCTGCGCACGGCGGTGCTGCTCAACGCCGCGGCGGCGCTGGTGGTGGTGGGCATGGTGTCGGACCTGCGCGAGGGCGTGCGGAAGGCGGAGCACGCCATCGACTCAGGGGCGGCGGCGCGCAAGCTGGCTTCGCTCATCCACGGGGCCGTGTCGTGAGCGGGGCACATTCAGGAAGTGCGTCTCCGGCCGCGCCGGGGACGCTGGACCTCATCATGGCGCGCAAGCGACGGGAGCTGGCCCAGCGGCCTCCCCTGTCGCCGCGCGCGCGTCCCGAGCCACGTGACTTCGCGGACGCGCTTCTGAGACGAGCACCGGGGCGCCTGGTGAGTGTCATCGCGGAGGTGAAGCGCAAGAGCCCCTCGGGCGGCGCGTTTCCCCACGCGGACGTGGTGGCGGTGGCGCGGGCCTACGAGGCCGCGGGGGCGAGCGCCATCAGCGTGCTCACGGACGGGCCGGACTTCGGCGGCGCGCTGGAGGACCTCGTCGCGGTGCGAGCGGCGGTGTCGGTGCCCGTGCTGCGCAAGGACTTCCTCGTCGCCGCGCGCGAGGTGGAGGAAAGCGCCCTGTGGGGAGCGGACGCGGTGCTGCTCATCGCGGATGCGCTGGAGGATGGCGAGCTGCGGGAGATGCTCGCCACGGCGCGCGCGGTGAAGGTGGCGGCGCTGGTGGAGGCTCACACGGAGGCGCACGCCGAGCGAGCCCTGGCGGCGGGCGCGGAGCTGGTGGGCATCAACAACCGGGACCTGGCCACGTTGAAGACGGACGTGGGCACGGCGTTGCGGGTGATGCCTCGGCTTCGGACTCGCGCTCGGGTCCTGGTGGCCGAAAGCGGGCTCAAGTCCGTGACGGAGCTGGTGTTGGCGCGTGAGGCCGGAGCTGACGCGGTGCTGGTGGGTGAGTCGCTCTTGCGCGACGCGAACCCTGGACGGGCGCTGCGGCGGCTGCTCGGCGAGGAAGGCCTGTCACCGTGAGCGTTCGGGTGAAGGTCTGTGGTGTCACCCGGCTGGAGGATGCTCGAGGCGCGTGGGAGGCGGGCGCGGATGCGCTCGGGCTCAACTTCTACGCGCGCTCTCCCCGGTGCGTGGACGTGGCCACGGCGGCGGCGCTGGCGCGGACCCGGCCGCCGCTGGGCGCGGTGGTGGGCGTGTTCGTCAACGCCTCGCCGGACGACATCCGGGCGAAGGTGCGGGAGTGCGGCCTCACGGCGGTGCAGCTCCATGGGGACGAGCCTCCGGAGGCCTGCTCGGGGTACGGGGTGCCGGTCATCAAGGCGCTTCGCGTGCAGGGGCCGGATGATGTGGCGCGGGCTCGGACGTATCTGCGAGTGGGAGACGTGGCCGGGCTGCTGTTGGACGGGGCGGCGCCGGGGTATGGCGGAGGCGGCGTGGGCTTCGACTGGTCGCTGGTGGCGGGGCTGTCGGGGCATGGCGTGCCGGTGTTGGTGGCGGGTGGATTGAAGCCCTCCAACGTGGCGGAGGCGGTGCGCGCGACGCGGCCGTACGGAGTGGACGTGGCCAGCGGGGTGGAGTCGGCCCCGGGCATCAAGGACATGGACGCGGTGCGCGCCTTCGTGCGGGCCGCGAAGTCCATCAACCTCTGGGAGTGACAGGGATGAACACGGAGACTGCCGCCGGTCGCTTCGGGCGCTTCGGCGGGCGCTACGTGCCGGAGACGCTCGTCCCGGCGCTGATGGAACTGGAAGAGGCGTACGCGGCGGCTCGCGCGGACCCGACGTTCGACGCGGAAGTGGCGCGGGTGCTGCGCGAGTTCGTGGGCAGGCCCACGACGCTGACGCCCGCGCGCCGGCTGACCGAGGCATGGGGGGGCGCGCACGTCTGGCTCAAGCGCGAGGACCTGGCGCACACGGGCGCGCATAAAATCAACAACACCGTGGGTCAGGTGTTGCTCGCGTTGCGCATGGGCAAGAAGCGCATCATCGCGGAGACGGGCGCGGGCCAGCACGGCGTCGCGACGGCCACCGCGTGCGCGCTCTTCGGCCTGCCGTGCGAGGTGTACATGGGCGCGCTGGATGTGGAGCGGCAGGCGCTCAACGTCTTCCGGATGCGCGCGCTGGGCGCGGTGGTGCGCCCCGTGGAGTCGGGCTCGCGGACGCTGAAGGACGCGATGAACGAGGCCATGCGCACCTGGGTGTCGCAGGTATCGGACACGCACTACGTCATCGGCAGCGCGGCGGGGCCGCATCCGTATCCGACGGTGGTGCGCGACTTCCAGGCCATCATCGGCAAGGAGCTGCGCACGCAGGCGCAGGCCGCCTTCGGGAAGCTGCCGGATGCAATTGTGGCGTGCGTGGGTGGCGGTTCGAATGCGATTGGCGTGCTGCATCCGTTCATCGGCGACGCGAGCGTCCGGCTCATCGGCGTGGAGGCGGGAGGCCATGGGCTGGACTCGGGTCAGCATGGTGCGTCGCTGACGCTGGGTTCGGAGGGCGTGTTGCACGGCTCGCGCTCGCTGGTGTTGCAGGACGGGGACGGACAGATTCAGGAGGCGCACAGCATCTCGGCGGGCCTGGACTATCCGGGCGTGGGGCCGGAGCTGGCGCATCTGGCGAAGACGGGGCGCATGGAAGTGCGCACCGCCACGGACGACGAGGCGCTGGCGGCGTTCTACGAGGTGGCCCGGATGGAGGGCATCCTCCCCGCGCTGGAGACGTCGCATGCGTTCGCGCGAGGCAGGGAACTGGCGCGGGAGCTGGGCGTGGGTAGGTACCTGGTCATCAACTGCTCGGGCCGAGGGGACAAGGACGTCGCGACGATTTCCGCGCGAGGCGTCCCGCCCGCGGTGGGGGTGAAGGCGTGAGCGGCGATATCGCGAAGGCGTTCGCACGGGCGAAGGCGCGGGGCGAAGGCGCGCTGGTGGCGTACGCCATGGCGGGGGACCCGGACCTGCCGCGCTCGGTGGACGTGTTCACCGCGCTGGTGGAGGGTGGCGCGGACATCGTCGAGGTGGGCGTGGCGTTCAGCGACCCCATCGCCGACGGGCCCGTCATCCAGGGAGCCGCTGAGCGCGCGCTGAAGGCGGGCTCCACGCTGAAGCGCGTGCTGGAGGAGGTGGTGCCGGAGGTGCGTCGGCGCTGCCCGGAGACGCCGCTGGTCATCATGACGTACGTCAACGTCATCATGGCGATGGGTGAGGAGCGCTTCGCGAAGCTGGCGCGTGAGCGCGGCGTGTCGGGAGCCATCCTTCCGGACCTGCCGCCCGAGGAGAGCGGGAGCCTGCGCGCCACGTTCGACGCGGCGGGCGTGGACCTGATTCCGCTGTGCGCGCCGACGACGCCGCGAGCGCGAGCGGAGGCCATCGCGAAGGACGCGCGCGGCTTCGTGTACTGCGTGTCGGTGGCGGGCGTGACGGGTATGCGCGCCGAGCTGCCGCCGGACCTGTCGCAGCGGTTGGACCTGGTGCGCAACGCCTCGCCGGTGCCGGTCGTCGCGGGCTTCGGCATCTCCAGCGCGGACCAGGCGCGGACATTGTCGGCGCATGCGGACGGCGTGGTGGTGGGCAGCGCCATCGTCCGGGCCGCGCATGCTGACGGGCCTCAGGCCGCCAAGGCGCTCTGCGCTGAAATCAAGCGCGGCCTGAAGCGCTGAGCGAAGAGGCTTCGGTACGAGGGAGAACGGCGCGAGGAACCCGTCCTCGCAGCGCCTCTCTCGTACCGCACGCGAAGCTATCGGAACGCGTCACCCTGGACCATCTGCATGGCGGAGGGCGCGCACCTGCCATGTCTGAATCGTGATGGGACCGTGAGGAACCCCAAGCCCTCGCCATGTTTCATGACGGCCTTTCCGACGGAGTTGGAGAGGAGTCCTTCATGAGATGTGGCAACTGGGCCGGAGTGATGGCGACGGTGCTGTTTACGGCGAGCCCCACGCACGCGCAGATGGAACCACAAGCAGTCTCCCCACTGGCGTGCCTGCTTACGGCATCGCATGGGGCACTCCGAATCCACTTCGAAATCAATCGCTGTTACGTCAGCGAGTCGGGGACGGTGAACCTCATCCTGACGCCCTTCGTGGCGAAGATTGAAGGAGGATACGACTCGGGGCTCTACTTCAGCCTCCGAGTGTCACAGCGGACGCTCTCACCCATCGCCGGATACCAGATGGTCCGCGAGCTGGTGGATGCAGCCACCCAGCAAGAGACAGCGCCCGATTGCGGAGACAATGGGAGCTATCGGGCGGCCCTTGAGTGGAGCTGCGATACCCGGAGCACCGCCGGCTGGCAGACCACTGCGCTTAGCGCCCCCACTTGCTACGCGGACGTCTTTCCTGACCTCCCCTATGGGACCGCTACGCACAAGGGGACCGCCGTGGACACGAAAGCGGAGGAGCCGTTCTACATGCGCGCCTACGGCATCCATCGCGTTGCGAACCGGATGCTCCAGGAGGCACTGCGCTAAAGCGGGCCCGGCGCACCTCAGGGCGTCGCCGAGCGAGCCTTCTCCCAGATGGCCCGGTAGTCATACGTCGGGTAGAACTCCGTGCGGAACGCGCCCCACGCGCCCTTCTCGAACGCGAGGTTCACCTCGCGCAGTTTCTCGGGAGGAAGCCGCACGGTGACGACCTGTCCCACGCCCATCATCACGTACCAGGACACCACCTCCACGCCGGGAGGCGGGAAGCTCTTGCGAAAGCCCGTGCGGTCCAAATGCGCGTTGATCTCCTCCAGCGTCTTGCCCTGGTCGTGCTTCATGAAGATGGTCAGCAACATCGTGCCATCCGTGCTGGCCCCTTCCCCGCTGGAGCCTGCGCATGTCCCGGCAGCGCCAGTGTCGAGGCCAGGAGCAACGCGAGGACGGTGGAAGCATGGGGCAACGGGCGAAGGTGACGCATGCGTGACTCCTCGGGAGCAACGTGAATCACCCCAGGGTGCGGTGGACGACGCACGGGTTCAAGCCTCGCGCGTCCGTCGTTGGACAGCGGACCAGATGAAGCGCGCGCCTGGCACGGCGTGGATGGCACAATCCGACCAATGAAAACGCGGGGTCCGCAGGTGGTGCTCGTCCGTCACGGAGAGACGGCATGGAGCCGCAGTGGCCAGCACACGGGGCGCACGGACGTCCCGCTGCTGGAGGAGGGTCGGAAGATGGCGGCGCTGCTCGGCGCCCCCCTGCGCGCCTGGACCTTCTCCCAGGTGTGGAGCAGCCCCCTGAGCCGAGCCTTCGAGACCTGCGCGCTGGCCGGCTACGGCGACGCGGCCCAGCGGCGTGATGACCTCATGGAGTGGGACTACGGCGACCACGAGGGCCGCACCGGCGCGGAGATTCGCGTGGAGCACCCCGGCTGGACGGTGTGGAAGGACGGAGTGCCCCACGGCGAGACAGTGCAACAGGTGGGCGCTCGCGCGGACCAGGTCATCGCCGATGCCCGCGAGGAGAAGGGAGACATCCTCATCTTCTCCCACGGCCACTTCCTGCGCGTGCTCGCCTCGCGCTGGCTGGGCCTCCCGCCGGATGATGGCCGACTGTTCCTCTTGAGCACCGGCTCCATCAGCGTGCTCGGCTCCGACGGAGATGCCGCCCAGCCGGCACTCGCCGGCTGGAACGACACCACCCACCTCAAGGGGTGAGCCACGCCACGCGGCGCGGGCTCAGCACTCTCCGCAGCTCAGCACGGAACCACTGCTCGTCTGCTCGTAGTCCGTGCACGAGGCGCCCGCCGGATTGAAGCACACGCGATAGCGCTCCTGCGCGCCCATGAGCGCGGGGTTGGGCTCGCGGTAGAGGATGCCGCAACACGGGGGCAGCAGCTCCGCGCCGTCCTTCGCGGGAGGCGCCTCGGCGGCGACGCCATTCGGACAGCCCCAGGGGTCCTCCTCGCAGACCCAGCGCGTGCCACAGGCGGAATTGAGGCCGCAGTAGCTACCACCCACGGAGTACCAGGGAGACCAGTTCGCGCAGGAGTCGTAGCCCGGGCACATGCCCAGCGCCGAGTCCACGCTGGACAGCTCCATCTCCTCCACTGGTACGCCCTGTCCACCTTCCGCGGACGACGCGCCTCCGCACGCGCCCAGCATCAGCGCGCCGAACACCACGGCAAGACCGCGCAACACCACGCTTCGGTTTCTCATCGAGGCTCCCTTCCGGCGCCGACCCCGGGAGGGGGCCTCGGTCGCCGGAAGGGCGATGCTACGCATGCGGGTTTCCACGCCCTGGAGCCCTGCTTCGTCGCAATCCAGACAGAGTCAGTCGAGCGACAATGACCCAGCCCCACAGGGCGATTCCCTTCTCTACAGGCGCCCCTCCAGGAAGTTCTTCACCAGGGTGGGTCCCTCGGGAGTCAGCACGCTCTCCGGATGGAACTGGAAGCCCACCACGGGCTTCTCGCGGTGGCGCAGCGCCATGACGAGCCCGTCCTGGCTCCACGCGATGGGCTCCAGTTCGGACGGCAGCGAGGACGCCTCCACGATGAGCGAGTGGTAGCGCGCGGCCTGGAACCCCTGGCTCGCGCCGGTGAAGACACCCGAGCCTCCGTGCTGGATGCGCGCGGACTTGCCGTGCACCGGCTCCGGTGCGCGTATCACCTTGCCGCCAAAGGCCGCGCCAATGGACTGATGTCCCAGGCACACGCCCAGCACCGGCACGCGCGACTGGGCAATCGCGGCCACGCTGATTCCGGCCTCGTGCGGCGTGCAGGGGCCCGGGGAAATCACCAGATGTGACGCCCCCTGGGCCGCGACGCCCGCGATATCGAGCGTGTCATTGCGCACCACCTTCACCTCGGCGCCCAGCGTGTAGAGGAGCTGGACGAGGTTGAAGGTGAATGAGTCGTAGTTGTCGATGACGAGAATCATCGGCCACCTCCCTCACGAGCCAGCCGGAGCGCGGCGGCCATGGCACCCGCCTTGGCCTCCGTCTCATCGGCTTCCTTCGACGGCACCGAGTCCGCCACCAGTCCCGCGCCCGCGGTCCACATGGTCCGGTCTCCATCCACGAAGAAGGTGCGCAAGGCGATGGCCACATCCAGCGTGCCGCAGAAGGACAGGTAGCCCACCGCGCCCGAGTAGGGCCCGCGCCGCTGCACCTCCAACTCGTCGATGATCTGCATCGCGCGAATCTTCGGCGCGCCGGATACGGTGCCAGCGGGGAAGGTGCTGGCCAGCGCATCGAGCGCGTCGAACTTCGAGTCCAGCTTCCCGCGCACCTGCGAGACGATGTGCATCACGTGGCTGTAGCGCTCGATGACCATCAGGTCCTCGACGCGCACCGAGCCCGGCGCCGCCACGCGACCCACGTCATTGCGGCCCAGGTCCACCAGCATGATGTGCTCGGCGCGTTCCTTCTCGTCCGCGAGCAGCTCCTTCTCCAACGCCAGGTCCTCCGCCTCGGAGGCTCCGCGCCGCCGCGTGCCGGCGATGGGGCGCACCACCACGTCCCCGTCGCGCACCTGCACGAGCAGCTCCGGCGATGCACCCACCAGCGCGCGCGCCTCGCCCAGCTCCACCAGGAACAGGTACGGCGAGGGGTTCACGCGCCGCAGCGCGCGGTAGAGCGACAAGGGAGGAGGCGCGCCTCGCGACTCGAAGCGTCGCGCGAGCACCACCTGGAAGATGTCGCCCGCGCGGATGTATTCCTTGGAGCGCTCCACCGCGGCCTCGTAGCTGGCGCGGTCCCAGCAGGCCACGGGCTCCCCATCGCCCTTCATGCGAGGCGAAGGTGCATAGGCCTCCGGAGGCAGCGGCTTGAGGAGTCGCTCGGCCATGGACTGCGCGCGGTCCTCCGCGTCCTTCAGCGCGACGGCCACGCTGGCATGCAGCGAGGGCCGGGCGATGGCGGTGACCTTGAGCGTCCCCGTGCGCGAGTCGTGGGTGACGAAGTCCTCGGAGATGAGCCACTCGGAGTCCGGAAAGGACGTGTCGCGAGGGTGCCGGTCCGGAACGGTGGGCTCCATCCACGAGACGCAGTTGTAGTCCATGTACCCCACGAGCCCGCCGAGGAACGGCGCCTCACCCGGGAGCCGGGCCACCGCGAGCTCACGCCACAAGGAGCGCAGCACGTCCATCGGCTTGCCGTCGCGCCGCTCCTCGCGCGAGCCACGCCACACGGTGGCGCCGTGCGCGTCCAGGCGCACGCGACCCGCGGCGTGGGTGCCCACGTGGCTGTAGCGCCCGAAGCGCTCGCCGCCGTAGCACGACTCGAGGATGAAACCGCGCGAGCCTCCGCCCAGCTTCAGATACGCCGACAGCGGCGTGTCGAGGTCCGCCGGCAACTCCACCGAGACCGGCACTGCCTCGCCCTGCTCCGCGCGCTGGCGGTAGGCCGCCTTCCGCTCCTGTGCATCCATGGTCATGACCTCTCCCCCGCTACCGCATTGTCTCCGTCCTCGAGACAACCGAGGACTTCGCTCCGGGTGGCGGCTCCCGCGCGACCTTCAAGCGCACGCAAGCCGCGCCCCCGCGGCGCGGTCCTCGGTGTAGCGCGGCGGACGTGTCCCGGCGAGGACCATCAGCGAGCCCCTGGGCCGCCATTCCCGGTGAAGCCGTCAAGGCGGGGAGTGATGACCGGGCGGCTGGCGACCATCCCAGGAACCAGGGCGGGTAAGAGGCCTGCGCACCCCGGTGGTCGCGCTCGGAAGCCCTCGTTATTTCTGAAGGACCGTGGACGCCTCCGTCTCCTTCCAGGCCCGAAGGCCGCTCGTCACAGTGACGCCCCACGGGCTCTATTGTGAGCCTGGAGGTTTCCACATCGACCCCTGGCGTCCGGTGGAACGGGCGCTCATCACCCATGCGCACGGGGACCACGCGCGCTCGGGCCACCAGCGATACCTGGGCACCCGAGCGGGCGAGGCCCTGCTGCGACGTCGAGTGGGCGCCGACTCACACATCGACACCCTGGAGTATGGCGAGTCGCTGAAGCTCGGCGACGTCACCGTGAGCTTCCACCCGGCGGGCCACGTGTTGGGGAGCGCGCAGGTTCGCCTTGAGCACCAGGGCGAGGTGTGGGTCGTCTCTGGCGACTACAAGCGCGCGGCGGACCCGACGTGCGCGCCCTTCGAGGTGGTGCGCTGCCACACCTTCATCACCGAGGCGACGTTCGGCCTGCCCATCTTCCGCTGGGACGATGCGCGCGAAGTGGCGGAGGACATGCTGCGGTGGTGGGACGCGAATCGCGCGGTGGGACGCTGGGCGGTGCTGTTCTGCTACGCCCTGGGCAAGGCCCAGCGGATCCTCGCGGAGCTGGCGCGACTGACGGACCGGACCGCCTTCATCCATGGCGCGCTGCATGGGTTGGTGGAGGCCTACCGGGACGCGGGCGTGAAGATGCTGCCCACGCAGCTCGCATCGGAGGTGGAGAAGGGCACGTCCTTCGCGGGCGCGCTGGTGCTGGCGCCTCCGAGCGCGGGCGGCTCCACCTGGATGCGGCGGTTCGGCGAGGCGGAGACAGGTTTCGCTTCGGGCTGGATGCGCGTGCGCGGCAACAGGCGGCGACGAGGCTTCGACCGGGGCTTCGTGCTGTCGGACCATGCGGACTGGCCCGCGCTGCTGCGCACGGTCGCGGACACAGGCGCGGAGCGGGTGCTGACGACACACGGCTCCGCCGAGCCCCTGGCGCGCTACCTCCGCGAGCAAGGCGTGAACGCATCCCCGCTGGCGACCCCCTTCGAGGGCGAGGCGGAGGACTGACCCATGCGACGACTCGCGGACCTGTACGAGCGCCTGGACCAGACCACCTCCACGAACGCGAAGGTGGAGGCCCTCACGCGCTACTTCCAGGAAGCGCCTCCCGAAGACGCCGCGTGGGCGCTGTACTTCCTCACGGGACAGAAGCTGAAGCGACTGCTCACCACGAAGCTGCTGGTGGGATGGACACAGGAGCTGACGGGCATTCCCGACTGGCTGTTCGCGGAGGTGTACGCGTCCGTCGGGGACCTGGCGGAAGTCATCGCCCTGCTGCTGGACAACCTGGAACGACCGAGCACACCGGAAGAGCTCCCGCTGTCGCTATGGCTCACCCAGCGACTCATGCCCCTGCGTGAGCTGGAGGTATCAGCGCAGCGCGAGCAGGTGGTGTCCTGGTGGCGGTCGATGCCCCGGCGCGAAGTCTTCCTGTTGAACAAGATGCTCACCGGGGAGCTGCGCGTGGGCGTCTCATCCACCCTGGTGGTTCGCGCACTCGCGAAGGTGGCGGAGCTTCCCGCGCCGGACGTCGCGCACCGGTTGATGGGGACCTGGACGCCCTCGAAGGAGTTCTTCCAGCAGCTCGTCTCGCCGGACGTCTCGGATGGGCACCATTCGCGCCCGTATCCGTTCTATCTGGCGTCTCCCCTGGAGCAACCGCCGGAGTCCCTGGGCGACCTCTCCGAGTGGCTGGTCGAATGGAAGTGGGACGGCATTCGAGGCCAGCTCATCCATCGGCGGGGCGACGTCTATCTCTGGAGTCGGGGAGAGGAGCTCATCACCGACCGCTTCCCCGAAATCACCGAGGCGGCGAAGGCCCTCCCCGAAGGCACGGTATTGGACGGCGAGGTGTTGGCGTACGAGGACGGCAAGCCCCTGCCCTTCGCGCGGCTCCAGCGTCGAATCGGTCGGCAGAAGCTGACGCCCCGGGTGCTCGCGGAGGCGCCCGCCGCGTTCATCGCGTACGACTTGCTGGAACAGGACGGTCAGGACTTGAGGGCGCTGCCGCTGCGCGAGCGTCGCGAGCGACTGGCCGCGCTGCTCAAGCACCATCCCGCCTTCCCACTGTCCCCCGCCGTGGAGGCGTCCTCGTGGGAGGCCCTGGCGCACACGCGAAGCGAGGCACGTGAGCGGAACGTCGAGGGCTTCATGCTCAAGCGTTCGAGCTCCGCGTACCTCACGGGGCGCAAGCGTGGCGATTGGTGGAAGTGGAAGATCGACCCGTTCACCGTGGACGCGGTGCTGCTCTACGCTCATCCGGGACACGGCCGACGCTCCTCGCTGTACACCGATTACACCTTCGCCGTGTGGAACGGCACGGACCTGCTGCCGGTGACGAAGGCGTATTCGGGCCTCACGGACGAAGAGATTGGCCGACTGGACCGGTGGATTCGCGCGCACACGCGCGAGAAGTTTGGACCGGTGCGTTCGGTGGAGCCCGAGCAGGTCTTCGAGCTGCACTTCGAGGGCATCCAGAAGTCACCCCGCCACAAGTCGGGCGTCGCGCTGCGCTTCCCTCGCATCGCCCGCTGGCGCACGGACAAGAAACCGGGGGACGCCGACTCGCTGGACTCGCTCAAGGAGCTGCTCCATGCCGGCGCGTAGGTCGCCCTCGCTCCGAGCCCAACTCCAGGCCAGGAGAAAGGCACTCCATGGCGACACGACCTCGACTCCCGCGACCCCGAGGAGGAAGAAACCTCGCCCAGGAGCGCGCTCACCTCCGGCAGTGAGAAGCCCTCCCATGGAGCGACTTCGCGGCTGGTTCACGTCGAAGGGTTGGACGCCCTACGCCTTCCAGGAGGAAGCCTGGGCCGCGTATGCGCGCGGGGACAGTGGGCTCATCCACGTCCCCACTGGCGCGGGGAAGACGTACGCCGCCTATCTCGCGCCGCTGGCGGAAGTGGCCGAGCACGGAGAGAAGGGGCTCCAGCTTCTCTACGTGACGCCGCTGCGTGCGGTGTCACGCGACGTGGAGCAGGCCCTTCGCGAGCCGCTGAGCGTGCTGGATGCGGACCTCGAAGTGGAGAGCCGCACCGGAGACACCTCCTCCTCGGTGCGACAGCGACAACGGCAGCGCCTTCCCGAAGTGCTCATCACCACACCGGAGTCGCTCTCGGTGATGTTGTCGAACGAGCGCGCACCGGAGCTGTTCTCCTCGCTGCGCGCCGTCATCGTGGACGAGTGGCACGAGCTGCTTGGCTCCAAGCGAGGCACGCAGACGGAGCTCGCCCTGGCGCGATTGCGAGGCTTCGCGCCACGCATGCGCACCTGGGCGCTGTCCGCCACGCTGGCCAACCTGGAGCAAGCCGCCCGACACGCGGTCGGCACCCGCGTCCGCCCCACCCTCGTCAGCGCGGACCTGGAGCGCCCGGTGGACGTGGAGACATTGCTGCCGGACGAGGTGGACACCTTTCCATGGGCGGGACATCTGGGCTTCACCATGCTGGCCCGCGTCGCCGCGCGATTGGACCCGGCGCAATCCACGCTCATCTTCACCAACACGCGCTCCCAGGCGGAGCGCTGGTTCGAGGGCCTGCGCTTCGCGCGTCCCGAGTGGGAACACCTGCTCGCGCTGCACCATGGGTCCATCGACCGTGACGAGCGGGAGCACGTGGAGCGCGGACTCAAGGACGGCTCCCTGCGCATCGTCGTGTGTACCTCGTCGCTGGACCTGGGCGTGGACTTCGGCCCCGTCGAGCGAGTGGTGCAGGTGGGCAGCCCCAAGGGCATCGGTCGAACGCTCCAGCGCGCGGGACGCGGAGCCCACCGCCCCGAGGCCACATGCAACATCCTCTTCGTTCCCACACACGCACTCGAGCTGGTGGAGATGGCCGCCGCCCGGGATGCCCTCGCACGCAAGGAAGTCGAGCCGCGCGAGCCTCCCAGCAAGCCCTTGGACGTGCTGGCCCAGCATCTGGTGACGTGCGCGCTCGGAGGCGGCTTCACCCGAGAAGCCCTGCGCCATGAGGTGCGCGGCGCCGCGGCCTACGCGGACCTCACCGATGAGGAGTTCGACTGGACGCTCACGCTGGTCCGTGAAGGCGGCCCCACGCTGACCGCCTACCCGGAGTTCCGCCGAGTCGAGGAGCACGAGGGACGCTTCGTCGTGAAGGACGCCCGCGTCGCCCGGCTGCACCGCCTCAACATCGGCACCATCAGCTCCGACGCCGTGGTGGAGCTGCGCTACTGGAGCGGGGGACGGTTGGGCAGTGTGGAGGAGTCCTATGTCAGCCGGCTGCGCCCGGGAGACACCTTCCAGTTCGCCGGAAAGAAGCTGGAGCTCGGCCGACTCCAGGGGCTCACCGCGTATGTGCGGCCCGCGAAATCGAAGGTGACGCGAACCCCGCGCTGGGGCGGCAGTCGCCTTCCACTGTCCACCTCACTGGCCGCCGCCGTCCGCCGCACCCTCGACTCCGCGCGCCACGGCGACGTCACCTCCGATGAGCTGGCCGCCGCGTGGCCCGTCCTGGAGGCCCAGGAGCGACTGTCACGCATCCCCGCTGCGGGCTCACTGCTGGCGGAGATGTGTCAGACGCGCGACGGGCACCACCTCTTCCTCTATCCCTTCGAGGGACGGCGGGTGCACGAAGGACTCGCGGCCCTGCTCGCCCTGCGGCTGACGCGACTCCAGAAGGCCACCTTCGGTGTGTCCGTGAATGACTACGGACTGGAGCTGCTCAGCCCCGCACCCTTTCCCTTCGAGGAAGCCCTGCGCCCCCGCCTCTTCACGCGCGAGCGCCTGGTGGAAGATGTCCTCGAGAGCGTCAACGTGGGCGAGCTGACGAAGCGTCAGTTCCGGGACATCGCCCGCGTTGCGGGCCTGGTGCTGCCCGGGCTCCCCGGAGCGCGCAAGTCCACGCGGCAGGTACAGACGAGCGCCGCCCTCCTCCATGATGTCTTCGCCCGCTATGACCCGGGGCACCTGCTGCTCACCCAGGCCCGCCGCGAGGTGCTGGAGCAGCAGTTCGAGCAGGGCCGCCTGGAGCGCGCGCTGGAACGCCTGGAGTCGAGCCCCCTGGAGCTGCTCCATGTCCGGAGGCCCACGCCCCTGGCCTTTCCGCTCGTCGTCGAGCGCATCAGCGCGAGCCTCTCCAGCGAGTCCCTGCTGGAGCGGGTGGAGCGAATGAAGGAGCGATGGACGCGAGACGATGCCAGGTCCGCGTAGGCGGCACCCCGCTGGAGCTTCTTCCAGAACGAGCCCTGCACTGGCCCGAAGCCCGCACGCTCGCGGTGGCCGACCTGCACTGGGGCAAGACGGAGAGCTTCCAGCAACACGGCATCCCCCTCCCCCTGGGGGTGCTCGAGGACGACCTGGCCCGCCTGTCCTCGGCGCTCGCCACCACGGGCGCCCGTCGGCTGCTCGTCCTGGGAGACCTCGTCCACTCCAGGGAAGGCCTCACCCCCGCGCTCATCCGAAGGCTCGCGGACTGGCGCGCCTCCCACGCCGACGTGGAGCTGGTGCTGGTCCGGGGCAACCATGACCTCCGCGCGGGACCCCTGCCAGCGGAGTGGCACCTGGACGTCCACGAGTCCCACCTGGATGAGGGCCCCTTCCGCTTCGCCCACCACCCCACCCCCTCAGCGGGCCGGTACGTGTGGGCCGGTCATCTCCACCCCACCGTGAGGCTGGCGGCTGGCGCGGACCGCCTCCGTCTCCCATGCTTCCATCTGGGGCGAGAGGTGGGCGTGCTCCCCGCCTTCAGCGCGTTCACCGGCGGGCTCGACCTGAAGCGCCGGCCCGGGGAGCGTGTCTTCGCCCTCGCCGGCCCCTCCGTGGTCGAGGTGTAGGATGAGCGACTCCAAGCGCCGCAGGATTCTGGGCATCATCGCCACGGACACCACCTTCGAGCGCACCGAGCACCGGGGCCGGGAGGCCTGGCTGGGCAAGTGCCTGCACTGCAACGCGCATCTCGTGGTGGGGCTGGATGGCGAGCCCATCAGTCGGGCCACCATCGAGCACATCCTCCCGCGGACGGCCGGGGGGACGGACGCGCCGGAGAACCTGGGCCTGGCCTGCGCCCGCTGCAACCAGGGCAAGGGCCGCCGGCATGACCCGAACTACCACCGGGACGCGCGCGCCCGGGAGCTGGTGGAGAAGCTGCTCACCCGCCGAAAACAGCGCTGGCGGGAGCCCGACGGCGCGGACTCCGAGTAAGCCTGTCGCAAGTCTCGGTCGACGACATGTCTCTGTCCGAAGCTGAACCCGCGCGCAGGTCTGCCCATACGTCGCGTGAGCATCACGCCAAGCCATCCGAGGGCGCGCGATGATCCACCGTGGAGGGGCAAAGGCTCAACGTCGCTTCCTCCCGCCAGAAGAGAGATTCATCACCTCCGGACCGCGATTTCCCGCCTCCGCGCGAGGAAGTGGTATCCCACGGCCACAACATCAGAATGGTTGACACTGCGGTGTCGATGGTCGATGGTCCCGCGCCGCGTTGGGTTGGGCCTGGAGGAGGGACCTGCCCGCGGCAACATCCATAGAGGTTTCGTTGGACGTGACTGCTTCGCCTTCCGCGTGCCAGGAGCCGCCCCCCCGCCCCGACGGGGCCGGGATCGCCCCGCCGCTTCTCGCGTTCGGCCACGTCCGCGCCTCTTCCTCTTCTTCTGTCACCGCAGTTGTAGAAGCCCCCTTGCCCATGGTCCTGGTATGAGCGGCCCTCTGTTTCCACGCTGGACGAACACGGTGTCTCGGCTGTCCGCCGCGGCGCTTCTTGCCGTGCCCGCCATCGGTATCGGCGGCCTCATGGCTTACGTACGGTCTCCGTACGTCACCAACCAGCAGATGCCCATCGAGCAGCCCATCGAATTCGACCACCGGCACCACGCGGGGGACGAGAAGATCGACTGCCAGTATTGCCACTGGAGTGTGGACAAGGCGCCCTCCGCGGGCATCCCGTCCACCACCGTGTGCATGTCCTGCCACGCCCAGGTGTGGAACAAGAGCCCGTACCTCACCGAGGTGCGCAAGGCCTTCTTCGCCGACTCACCCATCCAGTGGGTCCGCGTCCACAACCTGCCGGACTTCGTCTACTTCAACCACGCCATCCACGTGAACAAGGGCGTGGGATGCGCCAGCTGTCACGGCCGCATCGACCAGATGGGCGCGGTGGAGCAGTTCGCTCCGCTCACCATGGCCTGGTGTCTGGAGTGTCACCGCAATCCCGAGCCGCACCTGCGGCCCTCGGAGTTCATCACGTCGATGACGTGGACTCCGCCGTCGGACAAGGCCGAGGCCATCGCGCTCGGCGAGAAGCTGAAGGATGAGTACGACGTCCACTCGCGCACGAGCTGCTCCACATGCCACCGATGAACACGAAGCGCGACGGCGCGCCGTCGCAGGAATCCTCTTCCTTCGCGCTCCCGGTCGTGTCGGACCGGCCCGCCGCGGCGCCTGACGCCGTCGGTGAGGCACTGGAGCACGCCGCAGCGAACGCCGACTCCGCCGAGCACGGCTACGGCCAGTCGTACTGGCGCAGCCTTGAGGAGAAGCTGGGCACCTCCGAGTACATGGAGGAGTCCCGCCCGGAGTTCCCCGTGGGCGCGGACCTGCCCCCCACGGGCTTCATCCGCCGCGAGTTCATGCAGTTGCTCGGCGCGTCGCTGGCCCTGGCCGGCGCCACGGCCTGCAGCACCCGTCCCGCGGACGAGAAGCTGCTGCCGTACACGAAGACGCCGCCGGAAGTGACTCCCGGCAACCCCCTGCACTACGCGTCCGCGATGACGCTGTCCGGTCACACCTCCGGCCTGCTCATCACCGCCCGCGAGGGTCGCCCGGTGAAGGTCGAGGGCAACCCCGACCACCCGGTCAACCAGGGCGCCGCCTGCACCTTCGAGCAGGCGTGGCTGCTGTCGCTCTATGACCCGAGCCGCGCGCGCGTGCTGCGCCAGGGCAAGACGCCCCGCGCCCAGCGCGTGCTCAACGAGACCATCGCGTCCCTGGTCGGCAAGTCCGCCTCGGAGAACGGTGGCTCGCGCGTGCGCTTCCTCACGGAGGCGGTGGGTTCGCCGCTGACGAGCGACCTGCGCAACCGCATCATCAAGAAGCTGCCCAACGCGCGCTTCCACAGCGCCTCGTCCAACCAGGACACGCAGGCGGAGACGCTGCGCACCCTGTTCGGCGGGCAGCACGTGGCCGCGCTGTACGACTTCTCCCAGGCGGACATCGTCCTGTCGCTGGACGCGGACTTCCTGGAGAGCTGCCCGGGCAACCTGCGCAACATCCGCGAGTTCGCGGACCGTCGCGACCCGCGCAAGGGCAAGCTCAACCGCCTCTACATGGCGGAGGCCCGCTTCTCCATCACCGGCGGCATGGCGGACCACCGCCTGCGCCTGAAGTCGCAGGAAGTCCTCGGCCTCGCCGCCGCGGTGGCCCAGGCCATTGGTGGCAGCGCCGCTTCCCTGGCGGGCGCCGCGGCCGCGAAGTCGCCGCTGCGCGGTGAGCTGGGCAACTGGGTGCAGGCGGTCGCCTCCGACCTGCGCGCCGCCGGCCCCGGCCGGTCGCTGGTCATCGCGGGTGAGCGTCAGCCCGCCGCGGTCCACGCGCTGGCCCACGCCATCAACAACGCGCTCGGCAACGGCGACAAGACGGTCCGCTACATCCAGGCCCCCATCGCGGAAGCGACGGGCATGTCCGAGGTCCGCACCCTGGTGCAGGACATCGAGGCCGGCCGCGTCGACACGCTGGTCATCACCGCCTACAACCCCGTCTTCACGCTGCCGGACGACGTGGGCCTGGGCAAGGTGCTCAGCAAGGACCACCCCGCCCGCGCCAGGCTCAACGTCCTCTACACGGCGCTCTACGAGGACGAGACCAGCGCGCACGTCGACTGGTTCATCCCCGCGGCGCACCCGCTGGAGACGTGGGGCGACGGCCGCTCGGTGGAGGGCACCGTCTCCATCGCCCAGCCGCTCATCCAGCCGCTCTTCAACGGCATGCCGGAGTCGGAGCTGCTCGCCATGTTCCTGGACGAGCCCTTCCGCCCCGCCTACCAGCTCCTGCGCGACTACTGGCGCGGGCAGACGGCGAACGCGGCGGACTTCGAGGCCCGCTGGGAGTCCTGGGTCGCCCAGGGCTTCATCGAGAACACCGCGTCCAACCCCGTCGCGGGCTCGCCGGACTTCGGCGCCGCCGCCTCGCTGGTCGCGGGCTACACGCCCCCGGCCTCGGGTGACCTCGAGCTGAACTTCGTCAACGACTACAAGGTCTACGACGGCCGCTTCGCCAACAACTCCTGGCTGCAGGAGCTGCCCGAGCCCATCACCAAGATGGTCTGGGACAACGCCGCCCTGCTGGGTCCGGACACGGCGAAGGCGCTCAACCTCGCTCCCGGCGACATGGCGGAGCTGACCTACAACGGCCAGAAGCTGACGGTGCCGGTGTGGGTGGTTCCGGGCCACGCCGACAACACCGTGACCATCGCCCTGGGCTACGGCCGCAACGGGCTGCACGAGCAGGTCGCCAAGGGCGTGGGCTTCAACGTCAACCCGATTCGCACCAGCAAGAACCCCTGGTTCGACGGCGGCGCCACGCTCACCAAGGTGCGCGGCAGCTACAAGTTCAGCCTGACGCAGACGCACTGGCGCATGGAGAACCGCCCCATCGCGCTGGACATGCCCATCTCCGAGCTGGAGCACCCGTCCACGGAGACGCAGCACACCCTGCACCGCGTGAAGGGCGAGCTGAAGCCGGGCATCCAGGACAACCTCGTCGATTTCGACTACTCCAAGGGCTACAAGTGGGGCATGGCCATCGACCTGTCCCGCTGCACGGGCTGCAGCGCGTGCGTGGTGGCCTGCCAGGCGGAGAACAACATCCCCGTCGTGGGCAAGGAGCAGGTGGGCCGCAGCCGTGAGATGAACTGGCTGCGCATCGACCGGTACTTCGAGGGTCCCGAAAACGACCCGAAGATGGTCATGCAGCCCGTGATGTGCGTGCACTGCGAGAAGGCCCCCTGCGAGTACGTGTGCCCGGTGAACGCCACCGTGCACTCGGACGAGGGCCTGAACGACATGGTGTACAACCGCTGCGTCGGCACGCGGTACTGCTCCAACAACTGCCCGTACAAGGTCCGCCGCTTCAACTACCTGCACTACACCGCGGGCAAGACGGCCACCGAGAAGATGCTGATGAACCCGGACGTCACGGTGCGCAACCGCGGCGTCATGGAGAAGTGCACGTACTGCGTGCAGCGCATCGAGCGCGCCCGCATCGACGCGCGCGTCAACAAGCACCTCATCAAGGAAGCGGACCTCAAGACGGCGTGCCAGCAGACGTGCGCCGCCCAGGCCATCGTCTTCGGCTCGCTGAACGACGAGAACCAGCTCGTCACCCAGCTCACCGAGGACGTCCGGGCCTACAAGCTCCTGCACGAGCTGGGCACCCGTCCGCGCACCTCGCACCTCATCCGCGTGCGCAACCCGAATACCGCCCTCGAGCCGGCCAAGGCCGCGACGAAGGAAGGGAGCCACTAATCATGGCCGAGACCGCCGCCACCCCGCTCGATCCGCTTGAGCCCCGGGACCTCATCCCGCCGCACCACGACGACAAATCCCTCAACGAGACGCTGCTGGACCATGTCTGGCGCAAGCCGGGCAAGGGCTGGTTCATGCTCTTCGGCCTGACGCTCAGCGCGCTGGGTCTGCTTGTCGTCGGCGTCACCTACACGCTCGCTCGAGGCATCGGCGTGTGGGGCAACAACCAGCCGGTCGGCTGGGCGTTCGACATCATCAACTTCGTCTGGTGGGTCGGTATCGGCCACGCCGGAACGCTCATCTCCGCCATCCTCCTGCTCTTCCAGCAGAAGTGGCGCACGAGCATCAACCGCTTCGCGGAAGCCATGACGCTGTTCGCCGTCATGTGCGCCGGTCTGTTCCCGCTGCTGCACACCGGCCGTCCCTGGTTCGCCTTCTGGCTGTTCCCCTACCCCAGCACCCTGGGCGCGTGGCCGCAGTTCCGCTCCCCGCTGGTGTGGGACGTGTTCGCCATCTCCACGTACCTCACGGTGTCCGCGCTGTTCTGGTTCGTGGGCCTCATCCCGGACCTGGCCGCGCTGCGTGACTCGTCCAAGACGAAGCTCCAGCGCACCATCTACGGCCTGTTCGCGCTCGGCTGGCGCGGCTCCGGTCGGCACTGGCACAACTACAAGATCGCCTACCTGCTCCTGGCCGGCCTCTCCACGCCGCTCGTCGTCTCGGTGCACACCATCGTTTCGTTCGACTTCGCGGTGTCCCTGCTGCCCGGCTGGCACGCGACCATCTTCCCGCCCTACTTCGTGGCTGGCGCCGTGTTCAGCGGCTTCGCGATGGTGATTACGCTCATCGTCCCGGCGCGAAAGTACCTGGGTCTGCGGGACGTGATTACGGACCGCCACCTGGAGAACATGAACAAGGTCATCCTCGCGACGGGCCTCATCGTGTCCTACGGGTACATGATGGAGCACTTCATCGCCTGGTACTCGCAGAACCAGTTCGAGTTCTGGACCTTCTACGTGAACCGCGCCACGGGCCCCTACGCCGGCGTGTACTGGCTGATGATTGCCTGCAACGTCATCACCCCGAACATCTTCTGGTTCAAGAAGTGCCGCACCAGCGTGCCCATCATGTGGGTGGCCTCCATCGCGGTGAACATCGGCATGTGGTGCGAGCGCTTCATCATCATCGTGACGTCGCTGAGCCAGGACTTCCTGCCGTCCTCGTGGGGCATCTACACCCCGACCTGGGTGGACTGGTGCATCTACATCGGCACGCTGGGCCTGTTCGGCACCCTGTTCCTCCTGTTCCTGAAGTTCGTGCCCGCGGTGGCCATCAGCGAAGTGAAGGAGCTCCAGCTGGAGCTCAAGCACGCCGCCCACCAGAAATCCCACGGAGCGCACTAGAGTCATGGAAGCCACTGTCCTCGATTCCTGGGTGCTGGCCGAGTTCGAGACGCCAGATGTCCTCGTGGATGCCACCCGTCAGATGCGGGAGAAGGGCTTCCAGGGGATGGACACCTACTCTCCGTACCCGCTGCACGGCGGCTCGGAGGCCCTGGGCCTGCCCCCCTCGAAGGTCCCCTTCATCGCGCTGTGCGGTGGGCTCACGGGCCTGACCACGGCGCTCGCCATGCAGACCTGGATGAACACGTACGACTACCCGCTGAACATCGGTGGTCGTCCGCTCCTGTCCCTGCCGGCGTGGGTGCCGATTACGTTCGAGCTGAGCGTGCTGTTCGCCGCGTTCGGCATCTTCTTCGGCCTCTTGGGGCTGAGCCGGCTGCCGCAGCCGTACCACCCCGTCTTCGAGTCCGACGCCTTCCGCACCGCGTCCACCCACGGCTTCTGGCTGAGCGTGCCGCATGCGACGGGCCAGGACGCCGCGGCCGTCATTGACCAGCTCAAGGCCCTGGGTGCCACCCAGGTGACCGTCGTCACGGGAGAGAAGGAATGAGGTGGCTCATCCCCGCCGCCGGACTCGTCGCCCTGTCGGGCTGCGACGTCCCCTCGGAGTTCCTCCAGCGCATGGAGCACCAGGCCAAGTACGAGTACTACGAGGCCTCTGATTTCTGGGCGGACGGCCGTGCCATGCGCACGCCCCCGGCCGGAACGGTGCCCCGCGAGCGCTTCGACAAGCTCCCGGAGCTCAAGGACCCCGTCGCCCGGCAGACGGCCCTCAGCGGCCGCGCCAACGGCCAGCCCGTGGCCACCATCCCCGTGACGGTGGACCAGGGCCTGCTGAGCTTGGGTCAGAAGAAGTACAACATCGTCTGCTCGCAGTGCCATGGCGTGCTCGGCGACGGCAACAGCGTGGTGGCGGAGAACATGGCCCTGCGCCTGCCGCCGTCCCTGCTGGAGCTGGAGAGCAAGGCGGCGGGCCACTTCTACACGGCCATCAACGAGGGCTACGGCGTGATGCCGTCCTTCTCTGGTGAGCTCGACGTGCGCGAGCGCTGGGCCGTGGTCGCCTACGTGCGAGCCCTTCAGGAAGCCCGCAACACCCGTACGGGCGGGCAGCAGCCCGTTCCGCAGGAGAACCGATGACCCCCGCAGCCGAAGCCTCAGCCCCCCTGGAGCGCTACACCGGCACGCCGAAGTTGATGGTGCCGGCGTTCGGCCTGGGCGCCCTGGGCCTCTTGGCCACCCTGGCCGGCTTCTTCGCCTCGAGCGATGCCTATGCCAAGGGTGCGGCCGCCCACAGCTACCTGCTCGCCTTCGTCTACTGGGTGGGCATCAGCGTGGCCTTCCTCATCATGGTGGCCATCTTCCACACGGCGAAGGCCAAGTGGCTCATCGTCCTGCGGCGCACCATGGAGACGGGCGCGTCCGCGGTCCCCGTCTTCATCCTGCTCATCATCCCCGTGATTCTCATGGCGGGCTACCTGTACCCCTGGTGGCCGGGCTCGCCGCTGCGCGCCGCCATCACCGGCCTGGAGTCCGAGCACCTGTCGCACAAGGAGCACGGCTACCTGAACTGGAAGTTCACGCTCGTCCGCCACGTCATCTACTTCGTGGTGTGGGCCTTCGCGGCGTGGAAGCTGCGCGGGCTGAGCCTGAAGCAGGACGCGGAAGGCGGGCTGGACCTCACGGTGCGCATGCGCCGCTTCTCCCCCGGAATCCTCCCCTTCCTGGCGCTGACCATCACCTTCGCGTCGTTTGACTGGCTGATGAGCCTCACGCCGCTGTGGCAGTCCACCATCTTCGGCGTCTACTACTTCGCGGGCAGCTTCCTGGCCGCCTTCTGCATCCTGACCATCGCCACCACCAACGCCCGGGGCAAGGACCTCTACGGCAACGTGGTGACGCCGGCCCACTTCCACAACCTGGGCAAGCTGATGCTGGCCTTCACGGCATTCTGGGCCTACATCGCCTTCTCCCAGTTCATGCTGGTGTGGATCGCCAACATCCCGGAAGAGGCGCCCTGGTACGGCCTGCGCATCTTCGGCGCGTGGAAGCCGATGTCCATCGCCCTGTTCTTCGGCCACTTCGTGCTGCCGTTCTTCGTGCTGCTGTCACGGAATCTGAAGCTGCAGCCCCGCAAGCTGTCGGTGGTGGCCGTCTACCTGCTGGCCATTCACGCGGTGGACCTGTACTGGCTCATCTGGCCGGCGCTGACGGGGACCAACGGCCCCACCTTCCACTGGACGCTCATCACCGCGTTCCTGGGTGTGGGTGGCATCGCGGTGGGCTTCGCGCTGATGAACGCGCGCAACAACTACACGATGCCGGTGAAGGACCCCTACATCGCGGAGTCCCTGAGGTACGTGCAGCCATGAAGAAGACCCAGGTTGAGCTCGAGTCGCGTGTCATCGTCGGCGCCCACGGTGTGGCCGCCGAGGAAGACCACATCGTGATGAGCAAGGTGGTGGGCATTGGCGCCGGCTCGCTCGTCATCTTCGCGGTGGGAATCGTCTGGGCGTACGCCATCCAGGTCCGCACCATGAAGGAGGCCCAGCCGGACGGTCCTCCTCCGCGTCCGGCGGCCATGGGGCAGTACGAGGTGGGTATCGTCAACCAGCGCCTGTTCGAGCAGGACTGGCACGCCGAGGAGAAGATTGGCGGCCAGCAGCAGGCCCTGCAGGCCGGCTGGGGCGACCAGCCGGGCGTCAAGGCGCACCCCAACCTGGACGAGGCGATGAAGACCGTCATCGCCAAGAGCCGCAACCCGCCCCCGGCGCCTCCCGCGCCCGCCCCGCCGCCGGCTCCGGAGCCCACTCCGGCGCCGCGGCAGTAGCTTCCCTCACCTGCCTCGCGTAAGAGCCGTCCGCGATGATGTCCATCCTCTCCTACATCTCCCCGTGTGCCCCGCGCCGGGGGATGCTCGCCGTCGTGGCGCTGCTCGTCGCCACGGCGCTCCCGGCCTCCGCGATGCCGGGTGGGGGCAAGACGCCCCGCGCCATCGTTGAAGCACAGCAGGACGCGCCCCCGCAGCTCAAGGGTGTGGACGTGGAGGAGCACCTGGGTGAACCGGTGCCCCTGACGACCCGCTTCATCGACGTGAACGGCCAGGACGTGACGCTGGGCTCGGTGTTGCCCAAGACACTCCCCACCCTGTTGACGCTCGTCTATTACAACTGCCCCATGCTCTGTAACCTGGTGCTCAACGCCCAGGTGAAGTCCATGCGGGAGCTGGGGCTGGAGCTGGGCCGCGACTACGAAGCGGTCACCATCAGCGTCGACCCCGAAGACACCCCGGCGATGAGCAACGAGCGCCGGCGCAAGCACCTTCAGTCCATGGGGAAGCCGGAGAGCGCGCCCTGGCACTTCCTCACGGGCACCGACGAGCAGATCCACCGCATCGCCGACGCGGTGGGCTTCAAGTACACGTATGACGCGAGCACGAAGCAGTACGCCCACCCCGCGGTGGTGATGGTGCTCACGCCGGAGGGGAGCATCTCCCGGTATCTGTACGGGACGGACTTCCCCGCCAAGGACATGAAGCTGGCGTTGCTGGAGGCGGCCGGTGGCCGCGTCGGAACCAGCTTCGACCGCGTGGTGATGTCCTGCTTCAAGTATGACACCGCGACCCGGCGGTATGGCTTCTACATCTTCGGGTTCATCCGCCTGGGCGGCATGGCTGTCTTCCTCGCCCTGGCGACGATGCTGATCTATTTCTGGAGGCGCGAGCTGAAGAAAGGCGCGGCGGCATGAGCGAGCTTCTCAACAACCTTCTGTTCCTCCCGGAGAGCGCGTCCACGTTCGCGGAACGGGTCGACCTGCTGCACCACTTCGTCGTGGGAACGACGATGGTGATGTCGGCTGGCGTTGGCCTCGCGGCGCTGTTCATGTTCTTCCGGTACCGCCGGCGGATTCCCGACCAGGCAACCGAGTACGTCGTCCCCACGCTGAAGACGGAGTTCCTCTTCGTCTCCGTCCCGCTGGTGTTCTTCCTGGCCTGGTTCGGTATCGGCTTCAGGGACTTCACCTGGGTCACCACGCCGCCCAAGGACGCGATGGACGTCTACGTCATGGGCAAGCAGTGGATGTGGAAGTTCGCCTACCCGGAGGGCCCCAACGGCGTGAACGTCCTTCACGTCCCGGCCAACCGTCCGGTGCGACTGCTCATCACTTCCCGGGACGTGCTGCACTCGTTCTACGTGCCGGCCTTCCGCATCAAGATGGATGCGCTGCCGGGTCGCTACACGCAGATCTGGTTCGAGGCGACCAAGCCCGGCACGTACCAGGTGCTCTGCACCGAGTACTGCGGCCTGTCGCACTCGAAGATGCTCGCGGAGGTCGTGGTCCTCCCCCAGGAGGAGTACGACGTCTGGATCAAGGACCAGCGCCGCGGCCGGTTGCAGGACCGCCAGGACGCGCTCGCGGACACCTCGCTGGTGCCGCCGGTGGCGCGCATGGTGGACCAGGGCCAGGTGCTGGCCGGGACGCAGGGTTGCCTGAAGTGCCACTCGGTGGATGGCTCGGCGCACATCGGCCCCACCTTCGTTGGCATGTATGACCGCGTGGAGAAGCTGGATGACGGCCAGACCATCCGCGTGGACGAGGCCTACATCACCCAGTCGATGATGGACCCTGGAGCCCACCTGGTGTCGGGCTACCAGAATGTGATGCCGACGTATCAGGGCAAGCTGCAGGGCCCCGAGACGGCCGCCATCGTCGAGTACATCAAGTCGCTTCGCACTCCGAACGTCCGCGAGGGCGCCTCCGAGGGACCCGCCTATGACCCCATCCAGTAGCCTCGATACGGCGGGGGCCGCCCCGCACGACGAGCACCACGACGACCACCCGAGCTATCTGGTGGATGGCACCACCATCAAGAGCTGGCTCTTGACGGTGGACCACAAGCGCATCGGCGTGATGTTCCTGTTCTTCATCCTGCTGTTCTTCCTCGTGGGCGGCATCTTCGCGATGCTCCTCCGGGTGGAGCTGCTGACGCCGGGTCCGACCATCATGGACGCGATGACGTACAACCGTACGTTCACGCTCCATGGCCTGGTGATGATCTTCCTGTTCATGATTCCGGCGATTCCGGCCGTCTTCGGCAACTTCATGTTGCCGCTGATGCTGGGCGCCAAGGACGTGGCCTTCCCCCGGCTGAACCTCGCGTCGTTCTACATCTACCTGACGGGCGCCGTGTTCATGCTCTGGGGCATGCTCAACGGCGGCCTGGACACGGGCTGGACGTTCTACACCCCGTACAGCACGCACACGACGACGACGGTGGCGCCGGTGATGTTCGGCGCGTTCATCATCGGCTTCAGCTCCATCGCCACGGGCATCAACTTCATCGTCACCTGCCACACGATGCGCGCGCCCGGCATCACCTGGTTCAAGATGCCCCTGTTCGTCTGGGCCATCTACGCCACCAGCTGCATCCAGGTGCTCGCGACGCCGGTCATCGGTCTGTTGACGGTGCTGGTCGCGGTGGAGAACCTGTTCAGCTTCGGCATGTTCGACCCGGCGCGCGGCGGCGACCCGGTGCTCTTCCAGCACCTGTTCTGGTTCTACAGCCACCCGGCCGTGTACATCATGGTGCTGCCCGCCTTCGGCGTGATGAGCGAGATTGTCAGCACGTACAGCCGCAAGAACATCTTCGGCTACCGCGCGGTGGCGTACTCCAGCCTCGGCATCGCCTTCGTCGGCTTCTTCGCCTGGGGCCACCACATGTTCGTGTCCGGTCAGTCGACCTTCGACGCGGGCGTGTTCGGCGTGCTCACCATGCTGGTGGGTGTGTTCACCGCCATCAAGGTCTTCAACTGGGTGGGCACCGTCTACAAGGGCGCCGTCGACTTCAAGACGCCGTTCGCCTACTTCTGCGGCTTCCTGTTCTTCACCGTGTTCGGTGGCATGACGGGCATCGCGCTGGGCACGGTGTCGCTGGACGTCCCGTGGCACGACACCTACTTCGTCGTCGCCCACTTCCACTTCATCATGGTGGGAGCGACCATCATGGCCTTCCTGGCCTCCCTCCACTACTGGTTCCCGAAGATGTTCGGGAAGACGTACCACGAGGGATGGGGCCTGGTGTCCGCGGCGCTCATCATCCTGGGCTTCAACGCGACGTTCATCCCCCAGTTCCTGGTGGGCAACAACGGCATGCCGCGCCGGTACTATGACTACCCGGAGCGCTTCCAGGCCCTGAACGTGGCCTCCACCGCGGGCGCGTCGCTGCTCGCCTTCGGCTTCATCATCATCGCGTGCTACCTGACGTACGCGCTGGTGTTTGGCGAGGCCTCTGGCAAGAACCCGTGGCGCAGCAAGGGCTACGAGTGGGTGAGCGAGTCGCCTCCGCCGACGCACAACTTCGTGGGCCCGCAGGTGACCTTCCCCGAGGAGCCCCACTTCTACGTCGACCCGAAGAAGGCCGAGGTTCCCGATGCAGTCTAGCGCCCACACCGCCGACGGCACGGCCAACGTGCCGCGCCTGGCGGAACACTTCGCGTCGCTCGAGGTGCAGAACCATGCCGCCCGTCTGGGCATGTGGCTGTTCCTGGCGACGGAAATCCTGCTCTTCGCCGGCCTGTTCGTCTGCTACGGCTGCTACCGCTTCCTCTTCCCGGAAGCGTGGGCGGCGGGCAGCCGCAGCCTGGACCTGACGATGGGCACGGTGAACACCATCGTCCTCATCACCTCCTCGCTGACCGCGGCGCTCGCGGTGCACTACGCGAAGGAGGGGAAGAACAAGATGGTGGGCGTGATGTTCGCGCTGACCCTCGTGATGGCGGTGGGCTTCCTCGTCATCAAGTACTTCGAGTACGCGCACAAGTTCCACATCGGGACGCTGCCGGGCCGGTACTACTTCTACGAGGGGATGCAGATGCCCGGCATCACCCTCTACTTCACGGTCTACTTCTGCTCGACGGCGCTGCACGCGCTGCACGTCATCATCGGCATGACCGTGCTGGCGGTGGCGATGGTCCGCGCGTTCAAGAAGAAGGACTTCGGCCCCAACAACTACACGATGGTCGAGCTGGGCAGCATGTACTGGCACCTCGTCGACCTGGTGTGGATCTTCCTGTTCCCCATGCTGTACCTGGTCTGAGGGCGACACCACCATGGCCATCGCCAACGAATCCCATCAGGAAGAGAAGAACATGCACGCGCACCACGGAGCGGGCCGCTACTGGCTCATCTGGGGTGTCCTGCTGGTGTTGACCGTCGTCACCGTCGTCACCGGCCGCATGCACCTGCCGTCCTTCGGCCTGCTGCTCGCGCTCGTCATCGCCACGGTGAAGGGCACGCTCGTCACGCTGTACTTCATGCACCTGGCCGAGCACCGGGGCGCCAACCGCATCGTCTTTGGCGTCTCCATCGTCTTCGTGGTGCTGATGCTCATCATCCCGCTCGCGGACTTCGGCACCCGCTTCCGTGGCGCCAACCCGCCCGGCTCGCAGTACAGCGACCTGCAGCCCCCCGATATCGGCACGGGCGCGCAGCGCGGCCGGTTCGGCGGTGGGCTGAGGCCGCACCAGACGAAGGACACGCCCGAGACTCCGGAACCCGGGCACCACTGATATCCCGGGGCCTTTCAAAAGGCCCCTGCTTCAACCGCGCGGCGCCGAGGGAGACTTCCCCGGCGCCGCGTTGCTTTTGTCCGGTTACAGCGCCACTTCCAGGTTGAAGGCCAGCGCGGTGTCCGTGGACACCTTGCCTTCGGGCGGCTTGCTGTCGTGCTTCACCATGAAGCTGACGCCCAGGGACAGCGACTCGGTCAGGCCCACGGAGAGCTGCGTCTGGCTGTTGGCCAGCACGCGGGAGTCACCGATGACGCTCAGCAGCACCTCGGCGTCCTCCTTCAGGAGGACTTCCTTGGTGATGCCATAGCGGAAGGCCACGCCGAAGCGCGGGCCGCCCAGGTCCACATCCGGCAGGTCCATCCGCGACGGGTAGTACTGGAAGCGCGTCTCGCGCGCGTAGCGGAAGGCGAGGTCCGTGCGCAGGTAGGACTCGCGCTCGTCCTTCGACTTCTCGTCCCACCAGAGGACGCCAAGACCGCCTTCGCCGGAGGTCCGCGACTCGACGCTGCCCACGTGGTCCGTCAGCGCGCCCGCCAGCAGGTAGCCGCTGAGCATCTTCGTGAAGCGCCGGTCCCCGCGCAGCTCCACGCCCGCGTTGAGGGCCACCAACTGCGACTCCGCCTCCTCCCCCGACACCTCCGGCGGACGGCTGCGGCCATAGTTGCCGAAGGCCTTCACGCCATAAATCCAGTGCTCGGTGGTGCGCGACGCGCTGGCCAGACCGCTGAACGTCAGGGTGGAGGCGTTGCCCGTCAGGGAGATGAGGCCCAGGCCCACGACGATGTCCCACTCCTCCTTCTTCTTCGCGGCGGCCGCGGCCGCGGCGGCGGCGTCAGCATCAGCCGGCTTCGCGGGCGTGGCGCCGGCGGCGATGCCAGCGGCGCGCTCGGCGGCCTCGGCGGCGCGGGCACTGGCCTCGGCGGCGCGCTCGGCGGCGGCGGCGGCGCGCTCGGCGGCGGCGGCGATGCGCTCCTCCGGCGTGGCGGCGACCGGGGCGGCCTGCGGGGCGGGCTCCTGGGCGGGAGCAGTCGGCGCGGGCGTCTGGGCCTGCAGGGACGTGGCAATCAAGAGGGCTGCGGAAAGCATCGGTTCTCCAAGGTCTTCGCGGTGCCGGCGGACAGAGTCCCGGAGAGCACCATGCGTCCTTTGCCGCCCCCGGGGCCGGCGCGGCTCCCTTCCTGCTTCAAACACGCAGCGTGCGGCAATGGTTGATTGTCGTGGTTGTGCTTAATTCCAGGGGGGGCCCGCTACACCCAGGAGATTCGCATTTCATGAGCACCGCCCGAGTCGCGCTGCTGTGCACGCTGCTTCTGCCCGCACTGGCCGCCGCCCAGCGCGTCACCGTCCCCGTGGACGTGGGCGTGGGGCCCGCCGCGTACATGTTCTTCGGGCCCGTCTTCGACGACCAGCCCATCCACACCGGCGTGAAGCTCTCCGTTGAGGCGGTGCTGGACAAGGACTGGCTGAAGAAGAACCAGCGCGCCATTCCCACGCGCTATCGCAAGTACGCGAAGAGCGTGGACGAGGTCCGCATCTCCCCGTCCATCTTCATCCCCGACTCGTTCATCATCTCCCCCAAGCTGAAGAACACCGGCATGTATGGCGTCACCTGGAAGCCCCTGGGACTGGGCCTGCCATTGAGCTCGGGGTCGGTGCGGTTCTCCGTGGGAGGCGGCCTCTTGCTGACGTATGCGTATCTGTACTCGGACACGCTGGCGAATACGCACTTCCTGCGGCCGGGCGCCGAGCTGGGCGTGGACCTGGAGCTGCGATTCTCCAAGAACTTCCTCATCAGCCTGGGCTGGGAGTCCGCGCTCTACGTTCCCCAGGCGCTGGGGAGCCTGGGCCTGCCGGACCGGGTGCGCGACGGCATCTTCCATGTGGGCCAGGCGTACCTCCAGCTCCACGTCCGATTCCCATACACCACGCACCTGTGAGCCTTCCGGGTGGATGCGCCGGACGCCTGGGTGGCGCTACGTTGGCGTGACATGCACCTGGCCCTCGCCACCGATGCGCAGAAAGCCGAACGGGACCGCGTCACCCACGCCGCCTGGGGCACGCCGCTCTCCGTGGAGCAGTTCCACCAGCGCGAGCTGCGCCTGCGCGCCCACCCCTGGTGTCGGGAGGGGATGCGCACCTGGCTGTGGCTCGACGACGCGGGCCAGGTGCTGGCCTCGTGCGAGACGTTCCACACGGACAGCTACCTGCGAGGCCTCGACGGCGTGGCCACGCGTGGCGTCAGCCAGGCCATCGCCAGCGTCTTCACCGAGTCCGCGCTGCGGGGCCACGGGTATGCGACGCGGTTGATGGACGAGGTCGCCACCCGACTGGAGCACGAGTCTCCCAACCACCACGCCGCCCTCCTCTTCTCCGACGTGGGCCCGGCACTCTACCGCCGCTCCGGCTATCACGAGGCACCCGCGTGGGACTGGCAACTGTCCGCTGTCGGCGGCCTGTCCACGCACGCGGTGGACGCGCTCCTGTGTGACGGCGACGTGCCCGGAGTCGTGGCGAGGACCCAGCGTCCGGACGTGCCCTTCCTCCTCTGGCCGAGCGCCGCGCAGATGGACTGGCATCTGGAGCGGGAGCGCATCTACTCGGAGCTCCTGCACCGGCCCCGCCCGGAGGCGTGCGGCGCGACGGTGGGCAACTCCTCCGCGCTGTGGGCGATGATGGCCCGGTATGGCGAGCTGGTGGTGCTGCTGCTCGACGCGGAGTCGGTGGAGGACGCCGTCGCCCTGCTGGAAGCCGCGCGAGGCGTGGCCCACCGGGCGGGACTGGCTCGCGTGGTCATCTGGGAGGAGCCCGCCACCCTGCCCTGGGTGGCGCGGGCGCCCGGCGCCCTCCGCGTGGCGCGAGATGGCTCGCTCCCCATGATGCGGCCCCTGCGTCCTGGCCTGCCACCCGCCGAGCGCGTGGCGTTCTCCCGCGCGCTCTGGGTGTGACGCCCGGATAGGATGCGCGCATGGCCAAGCGCACGCGCATCATCGAGGGCACCTGGAACTGCACGTCGTGCGACGCCAAGGACATCCTGGCCCGACACAAGCGCTGCCCGACCTGCAACAACCCCCGCGAGCTGTCGGGCGACGAGTCGGACTTCGACTTCGGCGACGTGGACGCGCAGAGCGGCAAGTCCCTGCGCGAAGGGGTGACGGACGACAAGGCGCTGGAGCTGGCGGGCGCGGGCGAGGACTGGTTCTGCGCCTTCTGTGGCGCCGCGAATCGAGGGGACCAGCCCCGCTGCAAGCACTGCGGCGCGGAGCGCTCGGCGGATGCGAAGGCCGCGCCGCTCCAGGCGTTCGAGACGCCCGAGAGGAAGCCTCCCGCCGCGCCACCGCCGGAGACGAAGCCGCGCTTCACGAAGAAGTGGCTGTGGCTGGGCGTGCTCTTCTCGTGCTGCTTCAGCTCGGGCCTGTACGCCATGTGGGCCCGGACCCCGCACGACTTCCCCGGGGAAATCACCGGCACGTCGTGGAAGGTCGCCGTGACGCAGGAGCGCTTCACCGCCGTGCAGAAGACGGGCTGGGCGGACGAGCTGCGCCGGAGCAGCGCGCGGATGCCCGTCAACGGCGCGGGTGAGGTGGCGGGCGTGGACAACGTGCGGGACTGCGTGGAGCGCCAGCGAGGCACTCGAAAGGTGGCGGACGGAACAGAGCGGGTGTGCCGCTCCAAGACGCGCCGGGTGGCGTGTGGTACCGAGGAGAAGTGCCGCCGGCGGGACAAGGGCAACGGCTTCGTCGAAGAGGTCTGCGAGGACATCACGAAGTACTGCAACGAGCGCTACGAGGACTGTCAGAACGAGACGCGCTACCGCAACGAGCCCGTCTACGCGCGCCAGTGCGCGTATGACACGTATGAGTGGAAGCCCGTGGACCGCCGCGAGGCGACGGGGCAGGACGGCAACCCCGCGTGGCCCACGCTCCAGCCAGGCACCACGGACCGGCAGCACCGCTCGGAGGAGTACACCGTGCACATCCGCTACGAGGATGACGGCGTGAAGGAGACCGTGCTCATGCCGAAGACGGAGCGGGATTTCCTGAGGTGGAAGAAGGGCCAGGGTGTCGTCGTCACGGTGACGAACTCGGGGGAGTTGAAGCAGGTCGTCCCACGCTGAGTCACGGAAGGACCTCCCTCATGGAATGCACCCGTTGTGGCGCCTGCTGCGTGGCGCCGGACATCGCCGCGCTCGACAAGCCGCTGGGGCTGCGCTGTCCGCACCTCACCCAGGACAACCTCTGCTCCATGTACGAGAACCGGCCGAGCATCTGCCGCGACTACCAGGCGGATGAGGTCTGCAAGCTCATCGAGGCCCCCACGCTGGAGGAGCGCGTGGGCAAGTACCTGGCCCTCTTCGACCTCACGGACGAGGCGAAGTCCGTGAAGGCGCGGGGCTGTGCGTCCATGAAGCGGGCCCGACTCCAGTCGCCGCCAGCGGGGCCCGAGTCACCCACCCAAGCGCCCGGTGGAGAACGACCCCGCTGACGGGCCGACACGGGCCCTTGTCCCCGTCCCCTCAGGGGGCTATCCCGGAGTCGTGAACTTCCAGCCGACCGAGCCCTTCGTCGCCGCACCGGGCCTGACGAACGAGCATGCGCAGACCATCTACGCGAACCTCGTGCGTCCCCGTCATGTCCCTCCGCTGAGGCGGGAGCGGCGCGAACTGCCCGACGGGGACTTCGTCGACCTGGACACCTTCGACGGCCCCGCTGGCGCGCCGCACGTGGTGGCGCTGCACGGCCTGGAGAGCTCGTCCCGGGCCGGCTACATCACCGCCATCCTCCGGGGCGCCGCGGAGCGAGGCTGGGGCGCCACCGCGCTCAACTTCCGCTCGTGCAGCGGTGAGCCCAATCGGCTCGCGCGCACGTACCACTCGGGCCACATCGACGATGCGCTCGGCCTCTTGCGCGACTTGGGCGAGCGCGCCACCGGGCCGCTGTTCGCCGTGGGCTTCTCCCTGGGCGCCAACGTGCTGTGCCGGCTCCTGGAGGACCAGGGCGAGGACGCACCCGTGAAGGCCGCGGCTTCCGTCAGCGCGCCGTATGATTTGGACGCCTGTTGCAAGAAGCTGGATGGCCCCGGGCCCATCCACCTGGTGTATCGGGAGCGCTTCTTGCGGACGTTGAAGGGCAAGGCGCGCGCGAAGCTCAAGCGCTTCCCCAAGACCTTCGACGGCCGCGCCATGGAAGCGGCGCGCACGGTGCGGGCGTTCGACCATGCCGTCACCGCGCCGCTGCACGGCTTTGACAGCGCCGAGCACTACTACGCCGAGTCCTCCGCGGGCCCGAAGCTGCACGCCATCCGCAAGCCCACGCTGCTCATCAGCGCCGCGGATGACCCGATGCTGGAGGCCCCCGTCATCCCGCCCAACGCGAAGGACAATCCGCGCTTGAGCGTGGTGTTGACCGAGCACGGCGGACACGTGGGCTTCGTCGCGGGCCGCGCGCACCGCCCCCGCTTCTGGGCCGAAGACCAGGTGCTGGAGTACTTCGCGACGTTCCGCTGAGCGCGTGCCGCCCTCGCGCCGCCCGCGACGTCCCGTCAGGACGCAGATGCGTCCTGACGGGACACGTGGCCCCCGCTCCAACAGCCGCCCACGCCCGCCGCTCATCCGCTGACCCGTCGGGGCCCTGGTATGGGCTTTGCTGCTCGCAAAGCTCCATGAGCCATCAAGCACTCGCCCACCGCATCGCGGAGCTGACCGGAATGGCTCGCTTCGCGTTTTGCGTCATCGACGGCCCTTTGACATACAAGCTCAAGAGGTATGACGCCCTGGTCTGCTACTCGACTGGAATCGAGGGCAACCTGCCCGTCCCTCCCATCGTCGCCCTGCAGATGGCCTTTCGAGGCGGACTCACCCACATCCACGTGCCGTCAGGTTACAGGCAGACGCGGTGGGAGATGGGGACCTTGAAGTTCCTCAAGCGCGCGGCGGAGGAAGTCAAACTCCTCGAGGGAGATGTGACGCGTTATCTGCTCATTGCATTCCCCATGGCGGGGAGCGACTGGACCCTCATCAACTTCCTGAAGGCCGAGCCGCGCAAACTGTCCACGATGGAGAGGGCAGGCATCACGAACTACCAGCCCCTGGGGCGCTTCAGAGCTCCGGCTCCAGACAGCATCGTGGGCCCCTCGCTCAACCTTCGAAAGCCGGGCGCATGGGATGCGACCGCGATCCGCGCACATCGCTTCTACATGATGCTGGCGTTCAGCCTCCTCCATCACCGCGGGGAACTCCTCCAGGGACTGGTCGTCTTCGCGCAAGAGGGCAAGGGCCAGAGCGTGGGCGCGGTCCTGGTGGATGGCACGGGAAAGATTCTCTCGTGGTCCGTCAACACCGCCTACGACAACGCCTGCTTTCATGCCGAGGTCAATCTGTTGCACGCCTACCTCGGGCGACACCAGCAACTCCCGGACGGGTTCGCGATCCTCTACACCACGCTCCAGCCCTGCCACATGTGTGCGGGGCTCATCGCGGGGTTGATTGAGCAGGGACATGAACTCCAGGTCGTCTATGGCGAACACGACACCCATTACTCGGGGGGGCGGACGGTGCTCGACGAGAAGAACGCCCAGCTCTATCTGAACTCGACAGAGAAGTATTCGGGTGGGAAACCCAAGGCCGTTCGACTGCCCAAATCATTCGCCCCGACTTCATCGCGCTACATGCCCGACGAGTTGGAGAAGAGCTTCAGCAAGGCCGGCGAGCAGGAGGTCCACTCACGGCTCGTCTATCTTTTGGGAAGAAAAGGCCAGGAGAAGATTGTCTTCGACGAGAAAGGGTACTACCCGGGCCCCGTTCTCATCGAGCAGGCCTGGGAGGCATTGAAGCTCAAGCTGCGCAAGTACCTCGACCGGGAGTTCGACGACACCGATCTCTTCGAAGTCCGCCAGAATCTGAGTCAGTTGTCCCGGTATCTGTCTCAATGGCTGACCCATATGGGCCTTCGTGAGCCTCAGCCCCAGCGCACGGTGACTTCGACCCGAAGCACGTCGAACTGGGACGAAGGCAAACTCCAACACTTCACCGCGCCCGCATTCCTGCACGCGACCAACCTGCGTGAGGACGACGCTGAAATGCTCCCGTTCGAGTTCCCGTCGCCCCCACCTCAGCCGAGCATCATCCCTTCACCGAGCGACCTCAACAACGGGCCCTTCTCCTTCCTCTCGGTCTTCCCCCAGCCTGCGCCGAGCCAGGGCATTCCGCGCTTCAGCTCCCGGCCGGAGCAAGAGGAGAAGAAAAAGGCCTCGGCCATCTTCCTCGACGTCACCGCGGATGATGAGGAGGCCTTCCCGCTTCGGAGGGGGAACACTCCTCAGCCTCGAGCCGCGAGCCTCATCCTCGACATCACCAGTGACGATGAGGCGGGCTTCCCGCCTCCAAGGAAGGACCCACCTCGGCAGCGGGCCTCGACCCTCATCCTCGACATCGCCGGGGACGATGAAGAGGTCGCCCCCCCCGCGTCGGGTTTGACGAAGCCCTCGAAGTTGAAGCGGTCCCTGGAGGAGATGAACGGCCCACCCAACATCTTCGGGCAGCAACCTTCCAAGCAACACACGACGAATCCGGTGGAGAAGAAGAGAAGGGTGGAGCACCCGGCGCCGCGGGCGCAGACAAACACTCAGCCCTCGTTTCCGCTCATGGATAGCGGGCAGCCCTACACCACCGTGGAGATGATGAGGGTGCATCTGACGCGCACCAAGCAGCGCACCGTGCGGCCTCCGGGCAAGGCTCCCAAGGCGCTCGTCTACCATGTCGGGAACTGCCCGAAGATGAGCCTGGTCCGCTACACCCTCCAGAGCGAACAGGGCCTCAAGGCCCTGCAGTATGGAGACGCCAAGGGCTTCAATGCCTGCCCCCACTGCACGCGGTAAGGAAGCAACTCCCCGACACGAACCTCGGTTCAGCCGAAGGACAACAGGAAGCCCAGCTTCGCCGTGGGCCGCACGGTGCGCAGCATCCACGAGCGCTCTTCCCCAGGCCCCACCGAGCCGCGAAGCGACTCGTCCAGGTCCTTCATGCTGGGACCGTACAGCTCCATGAAGCTGACGCCGCCGCGCAGGAAGAAGGTGATGCGCCCGGGCATGTTCAGCTCCAGCCCCACGAGCGCGCTGGCGTAGCTGTAGCCCACGCGCTCCATCGATGGCAGGGGCGGCAGGGACAGGTCCGCGAGCCTGCGCTCCAGACCCTGCACGTCCGCGGGCTGCGCATGACCGACGTCCAGCGTGAAGGCCGGCGAAAGCCTGCCGCGCATGGGAAGCAGCGTGAGCCCCGCGCGCGCGCCAGCACGGACGCCATTGTGCGTGGCCCCCAGGTGCAGCCGCACCGCGTGCGTGGGACGGAACGAGATGGACAGGCCCGCGCCCTCCGTCACGCCCGCATCCAGCATCAAACCAAAAGGCGCCAGCCGCTCGGGGTCCTGTGCCGCCCTCCGGCGCACCTCCACCCCATCCGCCGCCAGCGCCACGCGCGCCACGAGCACGAACAACAGCGCGGTCAACGTGGACAGCATCCCCATGCGTCGAGTCCCCACCCCAGCCCGCCGCGACGCTCCGCGGTCCCCGTCATCGCCAACCAACACCCACCGGACAGCTCCGGCGGCCCCTTGCCCTCCCAGGTGACGTCCCCCTGGCACCACCCCGCCCCGCCCTCCACCGCGCGACGACGCCTTCGCGCGTGCCACCCCGTCGTGACCCCCATCCCCGAGGTGAATCAGGCTCCGGTGGAAACCCCCGCTTCCACCAGAGCCCGGCTCGCCCTTCCCGCCGCCCGTCCCCCATCCACCTGCGCCACCGCTCGCGAGTCCCGAAGCCCCGCCGCGCCTGTCGCAACCACGCCCCCTCACCGGCCCCCGTCCTGCTCCGACCCACCGACGAGCCTTGCCTCCCCACTCCAGGCACCGACTTGTCCCCGCCCGACCCCTTGCACGACGCGTCCCCGCCCCCATCGCCCCCCACCGGACCGCGTCATCCCCCGCTGCCTGAACCCATAGCATTCGCCGTGCCGACGCCTGCGGGGCGCTCGAAGCCAGTGAGTACGCGCAGTTGCGGGGAGGCCATCGGCCTTGGGGATGAGGCCACCGGTGGGAACCGGAAAAATCTCCGGGCCTCCAGGGTGGGCGGCCTAACGTGCATGCCCGTTGTTTGCCGAAGGGGAGGAATCGCTTTGCGCCTGCAAGTCGTCACCACGGCCCTGCTCGCCCTCAGCGCGTGCTCACGCACGACGGAGGGGCCCTCGCCCGCGGTGGAGCGCATCGTCAACCCCCGCGCCCGCGTCAGCGAGCTTCCCCAGCTCTGCAACGCGCAGGGCGGGCAGACAGGCTGGAGCCTGGAAGTGGTGGGCAAGCGCTTCACGCCCGTCCCCGGCGAGGCGCTCACGGACACGCCGACGGTGGAGCTGCCCGTGGTGACGCTGCGAGGGCCGTCCACGTACACGCTGACGCGGAGCCAGGTCTTCTACGTGCGTCCGGAGCTGCTCGTGCTCAACGTGCCCACGCGCGACAGCACGCCTCCAGTGGAGCTCGCCCCGGGCACCTATGAAGTGGAGGTCGCCAATCCCCTGGGTGGCACCGGCTCACTGCCGGACGCGGTGAGGGTGGTGCCGCCGCCCACGGTGACTCGCGTGGTGCCTCCGGTGGATGGGTACACGGCCACGGGCACCAATCCCATCGTCATCGAGGGCAGCGACTTCCAGCCAGGCTCGTCCCCCATCATCGTCCTGCGCCGCGAGGGCGAGACCGACCTGCCGCTCTTCTTCGTCACCGTCGTTTCGACGACGCGCATCGAGTCGGAGATTCCGCCGGGCACTCCCGAGGGCCTATATGACCTGGTGGTCACCCAGCCTGAGGGCTGCGCGGACATCGCTCCTGGCGCGGTCGACCTCCGCTATCCCCACCTGGGGGCACTCACGCTGACGCCCAGGTCCGGCGGCGAGCTGAGCAACACCTCCATCCGCCTCTTCAATGCCCCCACGGGCGACCAGCGCGGCTTCACGGATGCGCCGGAGCTCTTCGTGCTGGCGTCCTTGAAGACAGCCCCCTCCGTGTTGCAGCGCATTCCGCTGCGCGCGGTGACGCGGGTGTCGGCCAACGAGGTCACCGCGGAGCTGCCCACGTGCTCGGGCTTCGAGGAGCCTGTCAGCGACCCCAAGTGCCCCAACGGCCTCGCCCCCGGCGGGCCCTATGCGCTCGAGGTCATCGACCCGAGCGGCGCGGTGGGAGCGGTGCCCGCGTCGGAGGGCTTCACCGTGGTGGCCGAGCCGACCGCGACGCGCACCTCCGACGACGGGGCCCCTCCCCTGCCTGGAGCCCTCCTGCCATGAACGCACTCGTGCTCGTCGCGCTCACCGCGCTCGCCGCTTCCGGCTCGAAGTCCGCCGCCTCGACGGAAGGTGTCGGAGGAGGCCGCGTGCTGCTGGCGCCGAAGGTGGGCTTCTTCAAGTCCACCGCGCCGCTGGGGGGAGACCTCTACCTGGGCCTGGAGCTGGGCTACGTCACGCCGCTCTTGAAGCGACGGCTCGCGGTGGTGCTGGAGGTGAACTACCACCGGCCGCAGGCCTCCGGTGCGCTCACGGACTCACAACTGGGGGGCTTCGGCGCGCCGCCTCCGGATGGCCGCTACACGCTCGCGGTGCGCGAGGTCGCCTTCCTGCTGTCGGCGGTCTTCCGCTTCGAACGGGCCCTGGGTCCGCTGACGCCGTACGTGGGAGGTGGCCCCGGGCTGTACCTGCACCGCGCCACGTCCGACCTCTTCGGCGCCACCGCGTCGGAGAGCGGTGGCGGCCTGGGCCTGCAAGCGCTCGCGGGGCTGGAGCTTCCACTGGGCCCCGGCGGCCTCTTCTTCGAAACGCACTACCACCTGGCCCCGCTGGACTTCGTCACCACGGGCGATGTGAATGTCGGAGGCTTCCTCGCGGGAGGCCTGGGCTACCGCCTGCGCCTGTGAGGCTTCAGGCCCGTCCCACCGGCGGGCGCAGCACCCTCAACACTTCCTGGGCGACCAGGTCCCGGACCGCGGTCCTCAGCGCATCGAGGAGGTGGTGGAGGGATTCGGTGGTGTCACCCGGGGCGTCGATGACGCGCTCGTGGCTGCCGTCGAAGACGCGCATGCGGCCCGGCACCAGCGCGATGACCGGCTGCGTCGGGTAGCGCTTGCGCAAGAGCCCGAGGAAGAGCGGGTGGTCCTCGTCCTGCCTGCGCAGGTCCACCACCACGAGCGCGGGCGGTGACGAGGTGATGGACGCGAGCGCGTCGTCGGTGTCGCCGGTGGCGGAGATGGCCAGGCTCTCATCGTCGACCGCGAGGACGCGGCGCAGCAGCTCGCGGGAAGCGACATGGGGGCTGGCGATGAGGACGCGACGCATCTGACTGGAAACCTAACCCTTCCAGACCGCGATGGCCGCACCCGAGAAGGCGACCGCCGACCCCAGCACCCGGGCGAGCGTGGCGGGACGGTTCTCCACCATCGCATCCCAGACAAGGCTGGTGGCGAGCTGCGCGGCGATGAGCAGGAGGACGGAATGCACGGCGCCCACGCGGCCAATGGCCCAGGGCATGCCGACCACGATGACGACGCCGCACAACCCGGGCAGCAGGTGCCAGAAGGTGAAGCCGGAGAAGCGCCCCTGCGCGGCGGCCTCGGGCCACAGGCCGGGCACGGAGCGCGCCACCGCGTACACGGCGAAGGTGGCCACCGTCGCAACCACCATGTTCATCAACACCGCGCCCAGCAGGCCCCACTGGCCGGCGAAGCGCTTGTTGAGACCACCCTGGGCGACGACTGCCAGCCCACACAGCAAGGGAACGAGCGAGACAAAACGCATGGGCGCGGGTGGGTATCCCGAACGCGGGGCCTCCTGCAAGGAGACATGCGCGGCCACGACTTCCCTCTCGCCTTCGCGATGTGGCTGGCGGAACGTGGATTGACCGGCTAGGTCCCATCGGCGCCCATGGACGGCTCCTGCGAGCTCCACTTCGACTGCGGCACGCTGGTGGCTCCCACGCTGCCGGATGACGCGCGGCTGCTCGCCCTGTTCCAGAAGGATGGTCGCACGGGTGTGTACCGCGCGCCGGCATGGCACTACCGCGACGTGGTGCTGCGGCTGCGGGAGCTGGGCGTGGGGTACGAGGACCGGGCGAAGCGCTTCGAGCCGCTCGAGGTGGCGCTGACCGTTCCCATCCAGCCGTTTCCCCACCAGAGCGCGGCGTTGGAGGCGTGGACGAAGGCAGGGGGACGGGGCCTGGTGGAGCTGCCGACGGGCGCGGGCAAGACGCTGCTGGCGGTGCTGGCCATCGCCCACGTGAAGCGGCCCACCCTGGTGGTGGTGCCGACGCTGGATTTGATGACGCAGTGGCAGGGCGTGCTCGCGCGCCACTTCTCCGTGCCGGTGGGGATGCTGGGCGGCGGGGTGAGTGACCGACAGTCGCTGACGGTGACGACGTACGACTCGGCGGCGATGCAGACGGAGTTCCACGGCAACCGCTTCGGCCTGCTGGTCTGCGACGAGTGTCACCATCTGCCGGCACCGAGCTACCGCTTCATCGCGGAGGGCTCGCTGGCGCCCTACCGGCTGGGCCTCACCGCGACGCTGGAGCGCACGGATGGTGGGGAGCGGGTGTGCGAGGAGCTGCTGGGCCCGCGCGTACACCGCACCGACATCCGCGAGCTTCAGGGCGAGTACCTGGCGCCCTACGAGGTGAAGCAGGTGGCGGTGCCGCTGACGGCGGATGAGAAGGCCCGCTACGACGAGGCACGGGCGCTCTATCTCAACTTCGTGCGCAAGCTGGGCGTGCGGCTGTCCGCGCCGGACGGGTGGGCGCGCTTCCTGGCGCAGAGCCAGCGCAGCGACGAGGGCCGGGCCGCGTATCGCGCCTACCGCGAGCAGCGCCGCATCGCCCTCACCTCCAGCGGCAAACAGGAGGTGCTGTGGCGCATCCTCCTGGAGCACCGCGAGGACCGCGTGCTCGTCTTCACCGACGACAACGAGACGGTGTACACGCTGGCGCGAAGGCTGCTGCTTCCCGCCCTCACGCATCACACGCCCGTGCCGGAGCGCAAGGCACTGCTGGCGGCCTTCTCCTCCGGGGAGCTGCCCGTACTGCTCACCTCACGTGTGCTGAACGAGGGGGTCGACGTGCCCGAGGCGCGCGTGGGCGTGGTGCTCAGCGGCAGCGGCAGCGTGCGCGAACATGTACAGCGACTGGGACGCATCCTGCGCAAGCGCCCCGGAAAGCGCGCGCTCTTGTACGAGGTGTGCTCCGCGCAGACGGCGGAGAGCGGCATCAGCGAGCGGCGACGTCAGCACGACGCCTATCAGGAGGAACCCTGAGGTGCTGATGCCCGCGCGACTCACCGTCGGGGCTGGACTGGCTCGCCGCGTCCTGCCACGAGGCTGCATATGCTGACGCGTGAGCTGCTCGCCTTCCGCGTGAGCAAGGGCGTGCTGCGCCCCGCCTTCGTGAAGCGCGACGATGAGGCACTGCTGTCCCTGGCCTCGGAGCTGCTGGCCACCGTGGAGTCATCCCGGGGCGAGACGAGTGACGACGTGGAGGAAACCCTGGGCCTGTCGGCCGGGGCCTTCACCCGCCCTAAAATCGCGCGCGGACTGGTGAAGCTCGTCCTGGACCGGCTCGTCTTCGAAGAGCCCGCGCCCGGCGCCTCCGAAGCCCGATGGGAGCGCTTCACGACGGCCGCCCGAACCCTGCGCACGCTGCCCCCCGACACCTCCGTGGAGGGTTACGAGGCACGTCTGGAACAAGCCCTCGGAGTGCCCCTGACGGACGCACGGGCCGCGCTCTACGCGGACCTGCCTGGGAATCGAAAGCTCCTGGGCTGGGATGGCGAAGCCCCCACGGCGCAGGTGCTCGTGGACCGCTACAACCTCGCGCTGGCCCAGGGGCCGCTGCTGTCGGCCAGGCGCCTGACGCTGCGGGCTCGCTCACCGGAGCTGCTGCGCGTGCGCAAGGTGCTGCGATGGCTGAAGTTCTGCCGCCTCGTCGCTGAGGTGCGCCGCGATGGTCCGGACTGGGAGCTGGAGGTGGAAGGGCCTGGCGCCATGTTGGCGATGCAGAAGAAGTACGGCCTGCAGCTCGCCTCGTTCCTGTCGGTCGTCCCGGTGCTGGAGCGCTGGGAGCTGAAGGCCACCGTGGAGCCTTCGCGCCGGCAGGCCACGCTGACCCTGAGCGACAAGGACCCGCTCGTCTCGCCCCTACCCGCCGCGTTGGGCCACGTGCCGGAGGAAGTCATGTCGCTGTCGGCGAGCTTCGCGGATGACGCGTGGGAGCTGGACCTGACGCCGCTGCCCCGACACGTGGGCGCCGCGAGCCTGTGCGTGCCGGACCTGACCTTCCGTCACCGCGCGTCGCGCCAGGAAGTCGCGCTGGAGCTCTTTCATCCCTGGCACGCGAGCGCCCTGACGCGCAGGCTCGCGGAGCTGCGCACGCGACCGGACACAGGACTCCTGCTCGGAGTCGACCGCGCGCTCCTGTCGAAGGAGCCCACCGAACGCGAGACGCTGGAGGCCCACCCCCAGGTGGTGCTCTTCCACGGGTTCCCCTCCGCGAAGAAGCTCCGGGAGCGACTGGGGAAGCTGGAGGCCGCGCGCGCCAGCACGTAGCGCACGGCCGGGCGTCAGCCGTTGCCCTTGGGCCGGAACTGCGCGGCCAGGACACTCAGCAGGCGGATGGCGCTGCGGTCCAACTGCTTGGCCCGACGCAGCAGGCGGCGCAGCTCACCGGACTCGCCATACTCGCTGGGCGGCTCCGCGGCCCACTTCACGTCCTGGGTCGGCTTGAGCCCCAGCGCTTCGTCCGCGGAGATGGAGAGCACCACGCACAGCCGGCGGAAGGTCTGGATGCTCGGCAACATGTGGCCGCGCTCCAGTCGCCCGTAGACTTCACTCGCGATACCGATGCGCTCCGCGACGTCGGCCTGCGTCAGATTCAGGCGAGTCCGTGCGAGGCGCGCAGCTCCTCCGAGGCGGGATGCGAGGGTCTTTTCCATGTTCGTTAACCTACCGGGTCCGCCCATGTCGATATGACTTGAGAGGTTGGCATCCAAGAACTTCCCAGGTAGTCTTATGGGAACCTGACCTGAGGCGTTCCCCTCACCGTGACGGCGTCGAAACCGATGACCGCGAAGCCCGTACTCACCTTCTTGTTCGTGGACGAAGACCCGCTCGCGCTCGCGGCGCTGCGGCGACTCGCGAGGGACCTGCCAGGTGACAAGCGCTTCGCGCGCGACATGACGGAAGCGCTCGCGCTCGTACAGGAGGAACCGCCGCGCGTGGTGGTGAGCGGAGACCTGCTGCCGGATGGGGATGGGCTGGGCCTGCTGGAGCAGGTGCGCGCGCGCCACCCGTGCACGGCCTGCGCGCTCCATGCGGTGCGCCCTCCGGCCAGGCCGTGTCTCCGGGGCATCACCTGGATGGACCGCGCCGCGCCGCCCTCGGAGGTGCATGCGCTGCTGCGGGCCCTGGGCGCGCGCCCCTGGACGTGCTCGGCCTGAGGTAGGGACACCTCACGGTGCGGCGCGCTCCCGCCACCCGCGTTAAGGTGGCCCCCGCTCCGCCATGAAGCTCTACGCCATCAGCGACTTGCATCTGCGCCACGCCGACAACCGGCTGGCCCTGCAGACCCTCCCCTTCTTCCCGGACGACTGGCTCATCGTCGCCGGCGACGTAGGCGAAACCCTGTCCGAGATGGACTTCATGCTGCGCACCCTGACGGCGCGCTTCCGACAGGTCATCTGGGTACCGGGCAACCACGAACTGTGGACCCTGCCCTCCGAGCAGCCCCCGCTGAAAGGCGACGCGCGCTACCAGCGACTGGTGGCGCTGTGCCGCAGCCACGGCGCGCTCACCCCCGAGGACCCCTACCCGCGCTGGCCCGGCGAGGGCCCGCACCGCGTCATCGTCCCCATGTTCCTGGGCTACGACTACTCGTTCCGCCCGGACCACGTGCCGGAGGACAAGGCGCTGGAGTGGGCCTGGGAGGATGACCTGCTGTGCACCGACGAGGTGCTGCTGCATCCCGAGCCCTATCCCACCCGCTCCGCGTGGTGCGCCGCGCGCGTCGAGGCGACCCAGGCGCGGCTCGACGCCCTGCCCGCGGGCTGCACCACCGTGCTCGTCAATCACTACCCGCTGCGCCACGAGCACGTGCGCCTGCCGCGCATCCCCCGCTTCTCCATCTGGTGCGGCACCAAGCGCACCGAGGACTGGCACGCGCGCTACCGGGCGGAAGTCGTCGTCACCGGCCACCTCCACATCCCGCTGACGCAGTGGCGGGATGGAGTGCGCTTCGAGGAGGTGTCGCTCGGCTACCCCCAGCAATGGAAGCACCGGGGCGGAATCGAGCGGTGCCTGCGCGAAATCCTGCCGGGCCCCGCCGTCCGCCCGCTCTGACGAACCCCGCACATGACAAAGCCCCGGACGTCCGTGAGGAAACGGACGACCGGGGCCTGGTCCGGCGCGACCCGAAGGCCGCGCCGGTTACGTCAGGTGCTTACTTGTGCGACGCGATGAACGCGATGCCGTCGTAGCCGCCCTTGGCGCCGAAGACCTCGATGTAGTACTTGCCGGCCGGCACGTTGATGAGGTTGCACACCTCGGACTGGTGCTCCTTGACGCTGCGGCAGTCGTAGTCGAACTTCGACGGCGCCGACGCGAGCTTCACGTAGATGTCCGGGTTGCCCTCACCCTCGCCCGTCTGGATGTACAGGCTGTTGGTGCCGGTGCCGGGCTTGCGCTCCGGAACCTGGATGGTGAACACCCGCGACGAACCCGCCGCGCCAGAGAGGTTCTTCACGGCCACGCCGCTCTGCACGGGCACGTAGCCACCCTTCCAGGTGACGGTCAGCGTCACGCCCGTGTAGGGGCTGAAGCCGTTGAGCATCACGTACCACTTGCCGTGGTTCGGCGTGGGGAACGGGCAGCTCTCCGCGTTGCCCGAGCGGTACGGACGGCAGTCGTACAGGCTCGTCGTGGGAGCATTGCCGTACCGGACGTACATGTCCGCGTCGCCCGTGCCACCGGAGATGGTGAACGTCAGGTCATACGCGCCTTCCGGCACCGTGACATCCCAGTACTTCTTCTCGCCGCGGCCACCGGAGATGTTCGAGATGGGGACGTCCTTCTCGATGGGGTCCGAGACGACGATGATGGGCACGCCGACGCCCGTCGCCTTCCAGGCGTTGCTCACCGACTCGATTTCAGCGGCGGTGTAGCCCAGCTGCGCCGCGGCCTGCTCGGTGGCGAGCTTGGCCGCATCGAAGTTGGAGCCGGCCAGGAGGATGTCCCGGTTGGCGCGGTAGAAGATCTGCCCGGCCTTCTCGATGCCGATGCCCGCAACCACCGTCGTCGTCTTGGCGCGCGGGTGCGTGCCACCCTGCGAGAGCAGGTAGAACGCCAGGTTGGAGATACCGGAGCTGTAGTGCACGTCCACGCCGGAGGAGTAGTCCGGGTAGTAGTCGAGCGAGTCACCGTCCTGCGTGGGGTTCGCCATGTAGCGCAGGGCGTCGTTCGGGATGGACGGGGTCCAGATGTCGTCGCCCACCAGCCACGTACGGTTGCTGACGACCTTGCCGTCGCCGAACCACTCGCACACCGCGCCGAAGATGTCCGACATGGACTCGTTCAGGCCGCCGGACTCACCGGAGTAGGTGAGGTTGGACTCGTGCTCCGTCACGGCGTGGGTCAGCTCGTGCGCCGTCACGTCCAGCGAGTTCGCCAGGTTGCTGGCGTTCACGCCGTCGCCATCGCCGTACACCATCTGGGTACCGTCCCAGAAGGCGTTCACGTAGGCGACGCGGTGGTGCACGGTGCTGATGAGGACGCCACCGGTGTTGTCGATGGAGTCACGGCCGTACAGCTCCTGGTAGCAGTCGTAGACCGTGCCCAGGTGGTCGTAGTTGGTGTTGACGACCTCGTCGGCGTGCTCGGGCTGCCCCTCGGAACGAGCCAGCGCACCCGGCAGGGTGGTGGTGTTGTTGCCGTTGTGCAGGCGGCGGTTGAGCGCCGTGTGGACGCGCGGCAGGCGGGCAATCACATCGCCGTTCTTCGCGTTCACGAGCACGTCGTCACGAACCGGCGTGCCGTCGCGCTTCTCACCCGTCTGGGTGAGCTTGTACGCGAGGATGAGCTGGTCGGAGTCGCGCCAGTAGACGAGCTCGCTCTCCTCCTGGATGACCAGACCCTCGTGCGTCTCGCGGTCGGCCTGGAGGGACGCCTTCGCCACCGACACATCGACGCCGGCCTTGGTCTCGGCCTTCAGGTCGCTGCGGGTGTTGGTGTTCGCCGCGTAGACCTCGCCATTGCGGGCGTGGATGCGCAGCTCGCCGCCCAGCACGGGGATGTTGTTGACCCGGATGCCATAGCGGAAGTGGCTGTCACCCTGAAGGTCCGTGTAGGCCTTCTTCAGGAACAGGTCGCCCGTGTTCAGGTGGAACAGGGGAGCCACGGCGGCTACCGCGGGGGCCAGCTCGGCCTCACGCATGGACGCCGCGCCCGCGGGCGCAATCGCGATGGGGCTCAGCTTGCCCGTGATGAACGTCGGGACGTCGGAAGCATCCCGCGCGAGAATCTTCGTCCCGGACTCCAGGGCCGCGGTCTTGCTTGCGGTTTCCTGGGGCTTGGCCTCGGGAGCAGGGGTGGACTCATTGCAACCAACAAGGAAGGACAGCGCCGCAACACCAAGTGCACCGCGCACTCGCTGATTCACCATTGTAATCCTCCTAAGCGGAAAGATTAGGAAGCACAGTGCCACGGGATGGTTACGTATTTCAAGGTTGCGCGATAATTTCACTAAGTAGCCTATTCTTAAATTACGAGTTTAGGGAAAAATACCCATGCATTTCAATGACTTATGGGTGCCCTACCCACTGCTTTCACGGATTCATGCGACGTAGTGGGTAACCCTAGCCCCCTCAGAATTTCCCGGAAAAAGCGTGACCGAAGACAGTCAGCCAGGGTCCGCGCGCGAGGCCCCGGGCAATTTCGGCGGCAATTTCGACAGGAATTAAGGGTGGGAGGGATTCCGGCGTCCGAGTGGTGCGGCCATGCGTTTTAGGCTCGCGCTCTACCACTGAGCTATCTCCCGGAAGACAGTCGGGAGAGCTGGGTTCGAACCAGCGACTTCAAGCCTCCTGGGCGTGGCGTGTAGGGCTGTACCGGCCGGACGCCGGAAATCCTCTCGGGAGACGCGCGCCGCGCGCCGCGCCTGACGGGGAGTTCCATGGGCAGCCACCGTGTGTCCCTTTGCGGATGCGCTGGGGTGCGCGAGGCTCCCGCGCTGGGAGGAAGGGACATGCGCGCACTTCAGTTGCAGCGACTGGAAGGACCCGAGGGCCTCACGCTGGTGGAGGTGCCGGAGCCCGACGCGGCGGATGCGGTGCTCATCGACGTGGTGGCCGCGGGGGTGAGCTTTCCGGACCTGCTGCTGACACGGGGGCAGTACCAATTGAAGCCGCCCGTGCCCTTCGTGCCGGGCGTGGAAGTGGCGGGCGTGGTGCGCTCCGCGCCCGCGAGCGCGACGGTGAAGCCGGGCGACCGGGTGATGGCGTTCAGCTTCGGCCTGGGAGGCTTCGCGGAGGTGGCGGCGATTTCGCCGGACATGGTGTTCCGCATCCCCACGCGGTGGAGCTTCGAGGCGGCGGCGGGCGTGGTGATGAACTACCACACGGCGCACTTCGCGCTGCACCGGCGCGGGCGCTTGAAGGCCGGCGAGACGGTGCTGGTGCATGGCGCCGCGGGCGGCGTGGGAACAGCGTCCGTGCAGGTGGCGCGCGGCGCGGGGGCGCGGGTGCTCGCGGTGGTGAGTGACGAGCGCAAGGCGGAGGTGGCGCGCAAGGCCGGGGCGCACGAGGTGCTGCTGTCGAGCGGGGACTGGCTCTCGCAGGTGAAGGAGAAGACGGGCGGCATGGGCGCCAACGTGGTGGTGGACCCGGTAGGCGGCGACATCTTCGACAAGAGCCTCAAGGCGCTGGCACCGGAGGGACGGCTGCTGGTGGTGGGCTTCGCGGGAGGCCGCATCCCCGAGGTGGCGGTGAACCGGCTGCTCTTGCGCAACATCGACGTCGTGGGCGTGGCCTGGGGCGGCTTCCTCCTCCATGAGCCGTCGGTGACGGCGACCATCGCCAAGGACCTGGAGGCGATGGCGGACCAGGGCATCCTCGAGCCGGTGGTGGGCAGCGTCTTCCCGCTGGAACAAGGAGCGCAGGCCCTGCGCGAACTGGAGAGTCGGCGCGCGACGGGCAAGGTCGTCCTGCGCATGCGGCCGGGCTGAGCAACGCGGGGGCGAGCGGGGGAATACCGCTCGCCCACCGAGCATGCGTCCCTTCGGCCCCGTGCACCGCTTCGCTGTCGTCTTCGGGCGTCGTCCGCAGGTTGCTGACAGGAGGTGTCAGCGCCATGGCGGACGACCCCATCATCGACCGGCAGCACCAGCGCGAACGCGAGCAGGAGCGACAGCGGCTGCGCGAGCAGGAGCAGAAGGACCTGGAGGTGGAGGCGCGACGAGGCGCTCGGCCCCTGGAGGGCTACGCCGGAGGGCACACCACCTGGGCGAGCGCGCAAGATGACGCGGAGGCCTCCGTCGTCCACGCCCACGACGCGGAGGAGTCCTGGGAGGCCAGTCAGCGGCAAGCCCGCCTGGAGCCCGAGCCCTCGGGCCGCGCCTTCGAGGAAGAGGAAGAAGACGCACCTCCAGAGCGCGACTGAGCCAGGGGGCAGCGACTAACGTCCGCGCCGTGCCCTCGACTTCGCTTCCCGTTCCCACCGTGCTGCAGCCCGACGAGGCGCGGCGCTACCTCGTCGGACAACTGGGACTCGCGCGCCCCCTGTTTCCTCCCGGGGCGCGCGGAGTTCGCGCGCTCCTCAAGTCGCTGCGCTGCATCCAGTTGGACCCGCTGGATGTCATCGGCACCAACGCGGACCTGGTGGCGCTGGCGCGCGTGGAGGGCATCGCTCGCGGCGACGTGTACCGCCACCTGCTGCCGGGCCACGCCTTCGAGCACTTCGCCAAGGAGCGCTGCCTGCTGCCCGCGAGCGCCTTCCCGTACTACCGCGAGCGCGCGGCCCAGGCGCCCTGGTGGCGACTGGAGGAGCGGCTCAAGCGCATCCCCGAGCCGGTGTTGCACGCCGTGCTGGACGAGGTGACGCAGCGAGGCCCTTCCTCCTCTCGCGAATTGAAGGACCACGGCGCGGTGGTGCCCATCGACTGGAGCGGATGGAAGGGCACCGCGCGCGCCACCGCCATGGCGCTGGAGGTGCTCTGGACGCGCTGCCAGGTGGTGGTGTGCGGACGCGGCCCCGGCGGCAAGGTGTACGACGTGCCTGGACGCGCCCTGCCCCGGATGGCCGACGCCCGGGTGAAACACACGTTCGAGCGCTGGGCCCTGAGCGAACGCGTGGAGGCCGCTGGCCTCTTGAGCCGCGCCAGCGGACCGCACTGGTCCATGCTGTCCGACGTGCGCACCTCGGCGCTGCCCGACACGCTCGTCGCCGAAGGGCTCCTCGAGGAAGTCACCGTGCCGGGCTCGCCCCGACGGTACCTGGCGCCTTTGGGCTTTCGGGAGCGCGAGTTCCCGGAGCCCGACGCTCGGATGCGAATCCTGGGACCGCTGGACCCGGTGCTCTGGGACCGGGGGCTGGTGAGCGTGGCGTTCGGCTTCGACTACATCTGGGAGGTCTACAAGCCCGCCGCGCAGCGACAGTGGGGCTGGTACGTGTGTCCGCTGCTGCACCGGGGACAGCTCGTGGGGCGACTGGAAGCCCGCGTGCGCGAGGGCGTGCTCCAGGTGGACAATCTCTGGCGCGAGAAGGGCGTGAAGCTGGACGACGCGGCGCTGGACGAAGCCCTCGCGCGCCACGCGGTGGCCTGTGGCGCGGAGGTCGCTCGCAGGCCCCGCGCCCGCGCCGCGTCCTGAGCCCTCAAGGCCGCTCAGGTCGGCGGCTTGGGCAGCTCGCGCTCCAGGGCATCCGCCGCGCCCGCGTCCCGCAGGACGCCGAAGCGCTGACGGGAGCACGCGAGGAGCTGCCCCGCGTAGACGGTGTCCGACAGCGCCCCCACGAAGTCGCCATGCTCCGCGAGGGTGCGGGCCCGCTCGTCCATCAAGTGGGCGAGGATGCGCGCCTGCTCCGCGTGCGCGAACAACCGCACGACGGAGCGCGCGTCGAACAGCGTCAGCGTATCCAGCTCCATGCCGAGCGTCGTGAGGCTGGCCTCTCGCAGACTCTGGAGGCTGGCCTCCAGTGAGCGCTCCGCCCGATTGCGAGCGAGGTCCGGGGCCAGGCGACCGAGCTCGCGGAGGGACTGGAGGACGATGACCTGACGCAGAAGGGGCATGCGGGGGAGAACTACACTCCGGGCCGGAGGAATCATCCAGTCCCCCTGTCCTCCTTTCCCACGAGTCGGCCCCGCGTCGCCCGCCCCGCCACGACGCCCGGTGGACCGCCCCACCGGAGCCGCGTCACACTCCGTGAAATGCACCGCTTCCGATGGGTCTTCTTCGTCCTGCTTCAGTCGCTCGTCGCCCAGGCCGACGAGTACCGCGTGGGCCCGGGCCAGCCTCTCGCCAGCATTGGCGCCGTGCCCTGGGAGTCGCTCCAGCCCGGTGACACGGTGTTCATCCATGCCCGCCCGACGCCCTACGCGGAGAAGTGGGTGCTTGGCGTGCGAGGCACGGCCTCCGCGCCCATCACCGTGCGCGGCGTGCGCGACGCGGCGGGCAACCTGCCGGTCATCGTCGGGGAGAACGCGACGACGCGCTCGCAGCTCAACTTCTGGAGCGAGCAGCGCGGCATCCTGAAGATTGGCGGCTCCAACACGCCCGCCGACACGATGCCCGCCTATCTCGTGGTGGAGGACCTGCACCTGCGCCGCGCACGAGGTGCGTTCACCGGTCGCAGCGGGGCCTCCACCTACAGCGACAACGCGGCCGCCATCTTCATCGAGAAGGGCGAGCACCTCACGATTCGCGGCTGCGTCCTGGAGGACAGCGGCAATGGCCTGTTCGTCGCCAACGAGACGTCGGACCTGCTCGTCGAGCGCAATCACATCCTCGGCAATGGCAACGTCGACAGCATCTACGAGCACAATGCATATACCGAGGCGCTCGGCATCACCTACCAGTTCAACCGCTTCGGGCCCCTGTGCTCGGGGTGTCTGGGAAACAACCTGAAGGACCGGTCCGCCGGCACCGTCATCCGGTACAACTGGATTGAGGGCGGTAACCGGCAACTCGACCTGGTGGAGTCCGACAGCGTGGCCGTTCGTGCGGCCCCGTCCTACGCTCGTACGTTCGTCTACGGCAACGTGCTGCTGGAGCCCGCGGGCGCCGGTAACCGGCAAATCATCCACTTCGGCGGAGACAACGGGACGACGGCGGACTACCGCTCCCAGCTGTACCTCTTCCACAACACCATCGTCTCCTCGCGCACGGACCGCACCACGCTGCTGCGGCTGTCGACGAATGCCCAGACGGCGCACGTCACGAGCAATGTCGTCCTGGTGGCCGCGGTGGGAGGCAACACGCTGTCGCTCACGGACGAGGCTGGCACGCTGCGGCATGGCGGTAACTGGTACAAGCCGGGTTACGTCTCCACCTTCGGCACGCTCACGGGCTCCGTCGTGGACACTGGCGGTAACCTCACTGGCACCACGCCCGGCTTCGGCAACCTGGATGGCCAGGATTTCCACCTCGCCTCGGGCTCGCCGCTGCGCGGGGCCGCGGTGGCGCCTCCCTCCGAGGCCGCGTCCCTCACAGTGGACTGGCAGTACGTGAAGCATGTCGCGGCGGAGGCACGCACCGTGACGAGTCCGGGGCACATCGGTGCCTACGGGGATTCTTCGGGACCGGTGACCGGGACGCCGGATGCGGGCCCAGGCACTCCAGACTCCGGGACACCTGACTCGGGGCCGGGGACTCCCGATGCTGGGGCGCCTGACTCGGGGACGGATTCACCGGAGAAGTCCGACGAGGACGGGGGCTGCGGAGCAACGGGCAGTGGCTTCGCGGGTCCTCTCGGACTGCTGGCCCTGGCGGCCCTCGCGCTTCGCCGGAAGTGGGTGCGGGAGTAGGCCCCGACCTCCACATGAGGCCACGTGCCGCGCTCTTCACTGGCACGGCACGCCTGTGTGCCCGGGGGCTGCGCGACTCCGGCGCCGAACTCGAGCACGCCCATTCGCGCGACTCCGGGGGCCTTGGAGCCAGGCGAGTGAGGCCCCCTGTACGAGATGCCGGAGAGGCTGCGAGACTCCTCGGCGGTGGTTGACTCCTCTGCCGTCCCCTCGGCCCCTCCCGTGAAGCCCGTCCGCCGTGTCGCCAGCCGACGCGAGCAGGGCGTCGTCTTCTCCGTGTCCTTCCTGTTCCTGCTCGTCCTGGAGGCGCTGTTCCGCCGATTCACGACGGACGGGCTGCGCTTCCAGGCGTGGAACTCCGAGCGGATGATGCAGACGCTGTCGCTCCGGGAACTGCGCGACGAGCCGGTGCGCTCCCTCTGGTATCTGCACATCCAGCCTCCCTTGCTGGACATGTTGCGCGCGGTGCTCGGAGGGCTTCACGGCTCGCTCGACAGCGCTGCCCTGGTGGACGCCGTGGACCGGTGGACCTACGTCGCCTGGGCACTGGTGTTCGCGGCGACCGTGACGCTCGTCTTCGCCTGGGTGCATCGAGTGGCGGGGAGGGCCGCCGCCATCGTCGGCGCGGTGGTGACGGCGCTGCATCCTGGCGCCCTCGCCTTCGCCACCTTGCTGGACAGCACCGCCGCGAGCGCCCTCGCCTTCCTGTGGTTCTGCTTCGAGCTGTCGCGACTTCAGCGAGAGGGGGGCTCCATCGCCCGGCTCGCCACCGCGTCACTGGTCCTCTTCTTCCTGCGCTCCATCTTCCAGTGGCCCTTCTTCCTGCTCGTGGCCCTGTGCCTCGCGCTGAGGAACGTTCCCCTCCGGCGCGTGGGCCGCTACGTCGCGCTGGTGGCGCTGTTCGCGGGGCCCTACGTCGCCAAGCAGCTCGCGCTCTTCGGCACGTCCATGACGTCCACCTTCGACGGACTCAACTTCTGTCGAGCCATTGGCCTGGGCGAGCCGGACCTCGGCGCGATGCGCCTGCCCTCGAACGTGCTGCCCACGGGGCTGCCCTCCCCTTCGAGCGCCGCCGTGCTGCGCCAGGACGAGAAGCTGGGGGGTTACTACAACTACAACCACCTGGATGCCCTGCGCTACTCGGTGGGGCTGAAGTACGTGTGCCGCCGGGCGCTGCTCGAACAACCCCTCTCCACGACACTGGCCTCCTTCGCGGAGAACGCCTCGCTGTATGGCGAGCCCTCCAGTCGCTACCAGCCCAATGTCCTGGTGGACCGGCTGCCGTGGCGTGAGCCCCTCGACTTCTTCTTCTCCTCACCCGTGCTCTGGCTGCTGCTGCTCCTCACGGGGGGGATGGCCGCGAGGCGACTCGAGGGCCGAGCGGCCTGGCTCCGCGTGGCCGGACTCCTGCTGCCCGTGCTGTACGTCGCCACGGTGAGCATCCTGTTCGAGAAGGGCGAGAACATGCGGTTCAAGTACTTCATCGAGCCGGTGCTCCTCGTGTTCCTCTGTGTGGAAGGCTCACGACTCGCCGCGCGGGTCGTCGCCCGGTTCACGACACACACCGTGCCAGTGAAGACACACGAAGGCTCCGGAGTCGGTTGACGCCCGCGCCTCTGCTAGGCTGCGCGGCGGAACATGAAGGACCTGGACGCCATCCTCCGCGCCCGCGCGCACTCGCGGGGCCCCTGGGTACTGGCCACGGTGGTCGCCGTGTCCGGCTCGTCATACCGCAAGCCCGGCGCCCGGATGTTGATGGGCGAGGATGGCTGGCTCGCGGGTGGAGTGAGCGGCGGCTGCCTGGAGGCAGACATCGTCCGCAAGGCGTTCTTCTGGACGAGCACCGGCCCGCGCGTGCTGCGCTACGACTCCACGGGAGAAGGCGCCGAGGACGAAGGGGGCCTGTCCTTCGCGCTCGGCTGCAATGGCGTCGTGGATGTCTTGCTGGAGCGCTGCGAGCCGGGCCCCGTGGATGCGCTCGCCTTCGCGGCCGAGGCACGAAACCTGGGACGGCGAGCCGTCGTCGCCACCGTGTACCAGGGGCCCACGCACGCCGTCGGGGCGCGACTGATGTTGCGCGATGACGGACTGGAGGCCGGTCACATCGCGGGCCCCCTGGGGGACGCCGTTCGCGAGGCGGCTCGCGAGGCGCTGGAGGTGGGGCGCACCTGGAGCGGCCCGTGTGGCGGTGCGGACGTGCTGGTGGAGGTGGTGGAGCCTCCGCATGCGCTGGTGCTCTTTGGCAGCGGCTTCGATGTGGCGCCCGTCGTGGTGCAGGCGGCGGGACTGGGATGGCAGGTGACCGTGGTCGCGGATCGCCCCACGGAGACCTTGCGGCGCCGCTTTCCCCTCGCGCACGCGGTGGTGTCCGCGAAGGCGCGCGAGGCCGCCGCGACAGTGCCCCTGTCTTCACGCACGCTGGCGGTGTTGATGACGCACAGCCTGCCCCAGGACCAGGAGCTGCTGGCGGGCCTGCTGCCTCGGGCCCTGCGCTACCTGGGCGTGCTGGGGCCTCGCTCTCGCACGGACAGGCTGCTCGCGGCGCTCTCTCCGGCGCCCAGCGCGGCGATGCTGGAGAAGCTGCACGCGCCCGTGGGGCTGGACCTGGGCGCGGAGGGCGCGGAGGAGATTGCCCTGTCCATCGTCGCCGAGCTTCAGGCCGTCGTCGCGGACCGAGAGGGCGGGAAGCTGCGCGAGCGACAGGCGCCCATCCACACGGCGGCAACGCCTCCCGTGCGGAAGCTCGCGTGACCGCTGAGCGCACAACGGTGGGCGTGGTGTTGCTGGCGGCGGGAGGCTCCTCTCGCCTCGGGCACCCCAAGCAGCTCGTCGTCCATCAAGGCCAGACGCTGGTTCGTCGCGCCGCCGAAGCGGCCCTCTGCCTGGGTGGGCCCGTCGTCGTCGTCCTGGGCGCTCACAAAGAAGCCATTGCATCGGAGCTCACCGGGCTGCCCGTGCGAACCGTGGCGCATTCCGACTGGGCACTCGGCCCGGGTGGCTCGCTGACGGCGGGACTCGCGGCGATGCTCGCGACAACCGACGCGCATCCCGTGGAGGCCGTGCTCGTCATGCTGTGCGATCAGCTTCGCGTCGATGCCGCGCATCTGGCGGCGCTCGTGGCCGCCTGGCGAAGCACCGGTGCCCCCGTCGTGGCCTCCGAGTACGACGGGACTCGCGGCGTGCCCGCCCTGTTCGCCCGCTCGGTGTTCGCGGAGCTGGAGTCGCTCTCCCCCGAGCAAGGTGCGCGCAAGGTGATTGCCCGTGAGCCCTCGCGTGTCGCCACCGTCCTGCTCCCGGGCGGCTCCGAGGACGTGGACACTCCCTTGGACCTGGCCCGGCTGAAGTAACCAGCGAGCCCTCCTGGCCCAGCTCCTGCTGGAACTTCCGGAAGCGATGGCCGTCGTGAAGATAAAGCCCCTCGCGCGTTCCCACCCACAGGAGCCCCACCCGGTCTCGCAGCACCTCCGTGACGACTTCCACGGGGAAGACACGCGAGACTCCCGCCTCCTCCGGCGCGCCCTCGGAGGCGCCAGCCAGGAGCAGCCACAACAGGAGGACGAGCGGTCTTGGCACGCGAGGCGCTGACAGAGGCAGGGGCCCCGGACGGCAGCAAGGTCGCGACCTCGCGTCCGTCCGCCCTTACAGTCGCCCGCTGTTCAACTTATGCTGTCCGCAGGGTGGCACGCGGAGGGCACCTCATGGCTCACGCCCGCGGCCACCGCCCAGGGGGGAATACTTCATGGAGAAGAAGGACCAGCAGACACTCATCAAGGTCGGCCTGGGCGTGCTCGCCTTCAAGTGGTTGTCGGGAGAGTTCATCTTCCTGTTCTCCATCGGCATCCTGCTCGCCATTGCCTCCATCGGCATCGTCATCGGGCTGGCCGAGTGGTTCCTCAAGTACGGCCTCATCGCCCTCGGCATCTACGTCATCTTCGTGCTGACGCTGCGCTGGCTGCACGGCGGCAAGAAGCAGCGCGACCTGTCCGACCTCCCCGACTTCGAGCAGCTCACGGCGTCCTCTCGCGCGAAGGCCGAGCGGCTCGAGGAGATCGACCCGGGCGAGGCCCTGGCCCGCTTCAAGGCGGAGCACCTGGCGGAGCTCCAGCAGCCCACCCCGCCGCCTCGCAAGCCGTGAGCGTGAGCGCCTCGACAGCGCGGACGTGTGGCCCCTGTCGCCCAGGTGTGGCGACGTGAGGCACCTGGCCCGGCGCCCCCTGGGATGGATGCTGTTCCTCCTCGCGCTGTCGATGCTCCTGTTCTTTCCCCGCCTCATCGACGCGCTCAAGGCGCTGGAGCATGAGCCCGTGGAGCTCAAGTCGGGCTCGCTCCTCGTCGCCAGACCCGGCCGCGTGTCTGGCGCCTTCGACGAGACGGTGGTGTTGCTGCTGGACGCGGGCGAGGCGCGGAGCACCTGGGGGCTGGTGCTCAATCGCGTGCGCACCCAGGAGGACCAGCCGCTTCCCGTGGGCGTGGACCGCTGGGGCGGGCCGGTCCGCGCGGAGCACCGCATCACCCTGACGCTGCGAAGCCCGCCACCCGAGGGAGCGCATCCCCTGCCAGGCGGCCTCTCCTGGTACGAAGGGAGCCGGGAGCCTCACCTGCCCGTCGGCTCCTCGCTCACCTTCGAAGGCCTGGCCGCCTGGGCCCCCGGACAGCTCGAGGAGGAGCTCGCCCGGGGAGGCTGGTGGGTGATGGAGGGCCGCGCGACGGATGTGTTCACCGCGCCGGGCTCGCTGTGGGTGGAGCACGCCGCTCGGCACCTGTGAGGGCGTGACGCACTCCCGCCTTCCTTCGTGCAGCCCCGCTCATGGGACGCATGGGAATCGCACGGCCTGGATTCGTCGACCTCCGGACACTGCTGCAATGCGGCGACGCCGGTATGGCTTGGGAAGGTCCTGGCCCGTGACTACCTCCCCAGGGCCCCGCCACTCCGAGACGGTTTCCCCATGCGACAGCTCCGCTCCCCTGCCCCGTTCCACCTCTTCTCCGTCCTGGCGCTGGCCACCGCGCTGACCTCCACGTCCGCCCTGGCCCAGCCGGCGGCGACGCCGCTGGAGGACAATCGCCGCATCACCCTGGGCTACATCGCCATCGCCTATGAGCTGGGCGCGGTGTTGGACCCGACGCTCGAACCCGGCGGCGCCAGCGCCGTGCGGCCCAACTGGTTCACCTTCGCGCCCCACGCCTCGCAGACCGGAGGTGAGGGCATGTTGGGCACGGCCATCGCGAAGCGCATCATCGCCGCGGCGCGTGGGCAGCCCTCGCTGTCGGTGCTCCATGCGCTCCAGCGCGTGGGACTCAACGCCCAGCTGCGCGTCTCGCCCGAGCAACTGGGGTTGGAGCTGGTGCTGCGCGGACTTCCCATCGACGCGGCCTCCTCGCTCGCCGCGCTCATCACGTCGCTCAACGGCGCGGCGCTGCTGGACGTGCGCACGCTGGCCGCCACGGCCGCGCGCTTCGCCGCGCTCTACTGGAGCGCTCCGGGCTTCTGGCCGCTCGACAAGGCGGAGAGCATCGTCATGACGCTGGAGCGCACGCTCCACGAGGGCAACCTCGCCATCTTCACGGACATCGGCGGCTCGGGGCAGCTGTACCTGGACTGGCGCCGGGGCGCGGGCGCGGTGACGCCGGAGCGCGTGCTGACGGAGTTCACGCTGGTGGACTCGGTGCCCGCGCAGGCCTCGCAGGCGTATGCCTACGCGCTGGCGCACGCATACGACGTCCCGCGTCCCTACCTGTTCGAGCAGGTCTTCCCGGGGATGCACTACAAGAGCCTGCTGGTGGCCGCCTTCGCGCTCTACGAGAAGGCCCGCGTGGCGCCGACGCCCGCCGAGCGCGACGCGCTGGTGGCCATGGGCAACAACTACATCGCCTGGCGCGAGCAACATGACATGGCGCAGCCCGTCTTCTCGCCCGCGGTGCCGCGACCGGACGAGGTGTCGCGCGTCGCGCTGCTCCAGATTCTCACCCCGCTGTTGCGCACGGAGTTCGGCACGGTGGTCTGGAACTACGCCGACTACGCGTACAGCCAGCCGGACCGCGACGGGAATCCCCTGACGTCTCCGCCCACGGAGTACAACTGGGCCGTCTTCATGGACCGGTGGACGGGCATCCTCTACGCCTTCGACCAGGCGTACCTCCAGCCCACGGGGCTGTGGGTCATGCCGACACCCATCGAGGACCCGACCGCGCTTTCAGGCGGGTCCTGAGCCGCATGCCCCGTCCGCCTCGCGGAGTCAGCCGGAAGAGGGGTCGAAGCAAGCTCCGGTGGATGGCCCGGCGTGCGGACGCAGGCCCGCGTCACGATTCTCCGAACAAAGGAGGCGACTTGACGCATTTGGAGCGCCAGGGGACGGTTCAGTTCTACATGAACCCCGCGCCGTCCCCCGTGTCCGGCTCCTCGAAAGACACCTCCCACGACCCGCGAGTGTTGCCCGCCGCCGCCGCTGACGAGGCGGGCCTCTCCGCCGACGCGCGCCTGTGTGTGCTGCGGGAGATGATGAGCGAGGCGTTCCTCTGCCTGGACGCCCATGGGCGGATTCGAGAGGTGAACGGCCGCGCCGCCGCGCTCCTGGGCCTCCCCGCCGACCAGCTCCGGGGACAGGAGCCGTGGGTGGCGGAGCCCGCGCTCGCGGGCACGTCCCTGCACGAGCGGTTGATGGCCGCGCTCGCCACCCGCGAAGGCGGACGCTTCCTGGCGGAGCTGCCCTCGCGCACCTGGCTGGACGTGAATGTCCAGGTCGTCGGCGAGGAGACGTGGGTGCTCGCGGCCGACATCACCCGCCGGCAGCGCGCGGAGAACGAGGTGGCGCGGACCGAGGAGCGCTTCCGTCAGCTCGGCGAGCGCTTCCAGGTGGCGCTGGACTCGGCGCAGATGGCCGTCTGGGAGACGAACCTCGCCACCGGGCAGGTGTTCCGCTCGGAGGGACATGACCGCCTCTACGGCTATCCGCATCCGCTGACGGAGTGGACCCACGAGCGGTTCATCGAATCGCTGCATCCGGACGACCGGCCGGGCGTCCAGTCGCAACTGGATGACATCTTCGCGGGCAAGACGGATTCGTACATCTCCACCTTCCGGACGTACTGGCCGGACGGCTCGTGGCACTGGCTCACCAGCCGGGCCCGGGTGCTGCGCGACGCGACGGGCAAGGTGGTGGTCATCCGGGGCGCCATCCTGGACATCACCGCGCTGAAGGAGACGGAGTTCGCGCTGCAGGAAGCGGTGCGCACGCGCGACGACTTCCTCTCGCTGGCCAGCCACGAGCTGCGCACGCCGCTGACGTCCCTGCGGCTCCAGGCCCAGCTGCTGCGGCGCATGAGCGAAAGCGCGCCCACGGAGACGCTCGGCTCGGTCAAGGTGCAGGCGAAGCTGGAGGCCACCGAGCGACAACTGCGCAGGCTCAGCGCGCTGGTGGACAACCTGCTGGATGTCAGCCGCATCCGGACGGGCAAGCTGGACTTCCACTTCACCGAGGGCGACCTCGCGGCCGTCGTCTCCGACCTCGTCGCGCGCTTCGGAGACGAGGCCCGTCAGACAGGGGTGCAGCTCAATGCGGCGGTGGAGGGGCCGATGATGGGCCGCTTCGACCGGCTGCGAATGGAGCAGGTGGTGAGCAACCTGCTGTCCAATGCCCTGCGCTACGGCTCGGGCAACCCCGTGTTCCTCTCGCTCACGCGCTACGGCGGCACCCTCCGCCTGATGGTGCGGGACAACGGGCAGGGCGTCCCGGAGAAGGACCGCGAGCGCATCTTCGAGCGCTTCACCCAGGGCGACAACGCGCAGCGGCGCGGAGGCATGGGGCTGGGGCTCTACATCGTCCAGCAGATTGTCGAGGCCCACGGCGGCCACATCCGCGTGGAGGACTCGCCCGGCGGTGGCGCGACGTTCGTGGTGGACCTGCCGCTCTAGGACGCGCCGGGCTCGTCGCGGACGAAGGCGAAGCCCCGAGGCACCTCGAGGCGATAGCCCGGGTCCTCGAACAAAAGGCGCGCGCCAGTGCCCTCCAGCACCTCCCGCAGGTGGCGCACGTGGACGCGCAGCGCGTTGTCGTGCAGGCGGGGGTCATAGTCCGCCTCCCACATGGCCCGCACACACGCCTCCTTCGACAGCGTGCGCCCGGGTTGGCGAGCCAGGGCGTACAGCAGGCGGCGGGGAAGCACGCGCGTGGCCAGCGAGACGGTGTGGCCTCCGGCGCGCAGGGCATGGTCCCTGGCGTCCAGCACCACCGCGTCCGAGGCGGCGACGGGCGCCTCGACGGCGAGCCGGGAGCCGTCGGACGTCACCACCCGCAGCGAGGCGAGCGTGCGCGCCAGCTCCGGAATCAGCTCCGGGTCCGCCGCGCCTTCCGACGCGGAGCGCGCCGCCGCCTCCATCGAACCCCGGACCTCCGTCGCGCGCTCGGAGAGCCGGTGGAGCATGGCCCGGGACAGGTGGGCCAACGCGCGCTCCATCGCGAAGTCCTCGCCTCGCGCGAGGGGCTCCAGCGACGCCAGCAGTCCCTCCGCGCGCACGCTGTCGCCCGCCGTCGCCGCGGCCAGCGCCGCCAGCGCCCGCTGTCGCGCCGCCACGCCCGGTCGCACCTCGCGAGGCTCCACGGCGCCAGGGCGCTCCACCTGTCGCAGCACGTCCGAGGCGCGGGCCGTCTCGGCGGCGCGAACCAGGCCCTCGGCGCCGCGCGCGCGTGCATCCGCCGCCGCGTCGTCCAGCAGCGCCAGTCCCTCCGCGCGCCGCCCCAGCTCCAACAGCATGCGGCCCGCGCCAACGCGGGAGAGGTGGTGGACGAAGAGATAGCCGCCCTGCTCCGCGCGCACGGCCACCTCTCGCAGGCCAGCAAGCGCGGCGCGACGCTCGCCCCGCTCTCCGAGCACCAGCGCGGCGATGCAGTCCAGCTCCAGCGCGAGCCTCGGCGCGCCCAGCTGTCCCAGCCGCTCCCGCACGCCATCCAGCGCGGCCTGCGCCTGCGTGAAGCGCCCCAGCCGACTGAGGATGCCCGCGGACATCGCGGCCACCAGCGGCCCGCGCGAGTCGAGCGGCGCGCCCTCCAGCAAGGACAGACACTGGCTCAGGGGCTCCTCGAGCCCCTCGTCCCGGCCTTCAATCCAGCACATCAGCGCGCGGGCATAGGCGCACCAGCCGAGCACGCGCTTGTCGTCGGATGCGGCGCACGCGGCGTCCAGCATCTCCAGGGACTCATCCAACCGGCCCTGGAAGAAGCGCAACGCGGCCCAGGCGAGCAGTTGCTGGAGGAAGACCTCCGCGTCGCGCGGCATGGGCATGGACCCGAGCGTCCGCTCACACGCGGGCAGCTCCAGCGAGAAGAGGGCCACCCGGACCAGCACCGTGCCCACCTGCTCGCGCAGCCCCGCGCCCCGCGCATCCTCCGCGTCCCCCAGTGAGGCCAGCAGCGCCACGAGCTCCGCGTACGCGCGGCGCAAGTCCAGCAGCCGCACCTGGGCACGAGCGCGCGCAAGCCCCACGTCCGGCGTGCACAGCGCGGGCGACAGCGAGCCCAGCAGCGCCAGCAGCTCCCCCGCGGCGCCCTGCCGCACGAGGGCCTCCGCCTGCTCGACGACGAAGGAACGGCGCTGCTCATGGCGGCCCAGTGCCTGGAGATGGCGGCACATCGCGCGCACCCGCACCACCTCCGGCAGGGGCTCGCGCGCGAGCAACCCCAGGAGCGCTTCGTGCGCGGCGCGTGCCTCGTCGGCGTCGAGCAACGTCTGGAAGGCCTCGCGCACCAGGTCGTGGACGCCGTGGCGGCCCCGCGCGTCCGTCTCGACGAGGAGCCGGGCGGAGAGCCGCCGCAGCGCCTCGCCCGCCGCCTCTTTTGGCAGCACGTCGCGAAGGGCCGAGGCGGGCAGTGGCAGCTCCGACAGGGCCAGCACGGCGGCCACATGCCGCTCGTCCGGAGGCAGCGCGGCGAGGGCGGCGCGCACCGGCTCCTCCACGTCCGCGTCATTCGCATGCGCGCGCCTGAGGAGGAAGGGCACGCCCCGCGAGCGGGCCCACGCCGCGGCGAAGCCCTCCCGCGCGCCATAGAGCGTGTCCAGTTGCCGCCACAGCAGCTTCGCCGCGGCCTCCGGCAGCCCATCCAGCCGCAGCTCGAAGCGGTCCGGACTGGTGGCCTGGCGCGGCACCTCCTCACGCGAGGTGGCCAGCAACGCGCCCTGGCGCAGCCGCCCGCCGAGCCCCTCCACCAACGCGAGACGCTCCTCGGGCCGCAGCACATGGAGGTCGTCCAGGACGAACAAGGCCCCGCGCGCTTCCAGCTCTCGCGCCAGATCCTCCAGTCGCGAGTCATCCGACAAGGCCTGGGCCACGGGCGCCTCGCGCAAGAGGCGGCGCGCGTCGTCGACCACGGCGTCCAACGTGTCCCCAGGAGCGATGCGGCGGTGGACCACCGGCCCCCGGTGGCGCGACGCGACGGCGGCCACCAGCGCGGACTTGCCCACCCCTGGCAGCCCATAGACGACGCCCGTGCGCACGCGCTTCAGCAACGTGCCCAGCCGCTGGAGCTCCTGCTTGCGCCCCACGAAGACGGCGGGCGGCCCCAACCCTCTCGGCGTTCCGGCCCGCGACGCCTCCTCTCGCGACGCACGGGCAGCGCGCGAGACGGTGCCTTCAGTGCGCCTGCGTCGACTGCGGGGAGAGGGCGTTCCGGTGGGCATGATCGACCTCGGACCGACTCAGGAACCGCCCTCGCCGCGCGGCGCTCGCTCGCCCTCACTCGGGGTGAGAAGCGACAGGGACAGCGTCTCGGGCGTCACCGCGCGGCCAGGTCTCATGTGCCCCAGCCTGACACACCCTCCGGCCGTATCCCTATGTCCAGCCGTCAACGACTGAGGGTTCGCCACTACGCGGAATCCACCCACCCTGTGGGCCAACCCCAGACATCGTGTGTTTCAGGGTCACTCCGATTTTTCACAATTTGTCGCCCTCCGAGAAGGAATTGGCGCGCGAAGCGAAACAACTCGAAGTGAAATCGCGCATCATTCCCCAGCGTCCCAATGGCCAGGGAGCAAGCAGCCTCACCTGGTCAGCGCGCCATTGGGATTTCCGTCCGGAGGGCGCTCCGATGTGGATTGAAACCATCATCATGCCCCGGGAAGAGCGTGGGCCTCGACAGCCCCCGCCGCCCCCGCGAGACAGGCGTGCAGTCCTGCTCGCGGCGGGAGAGGAGAGCCGCGCCTTGCGAGACCAGGTGATGGGGTTCCTGAGCGCGCATCACCTGCTGGGAGCGGTGAAGTGGATGAGTGAGCCGGGCTTCCTCCCCCTCGTCACCCTGCACTGCACGGAGCGCGCCCTGGAGAAACTCCGCGAGGCCGCTGAGTTCGTCGTCGGTTGCGCGGCGCCCGTGGATGCCTACCAGCCGCTGACCACCACGGAGCCGGAGCTCTCTTCTTCAGAGCCGGTGTCCATGGCGGTGCCCGTCTTCGCTCGCTATCCCTGATGCATGGGCGCCCTCTTTGGCGCCACGCCTCACACCTGGGCCGCCGCCTCTGACTCCAGCAGGAGCGCGCCCAGCTCCAGCACACGCTCCGCCACGCGGGCCGCATCGCTCGCGGAGGTGCAGAGCCGGGTGATGGCCTCTTCCGCGGACTCCGCGCTGGCCAGCCCGCGCACCCACTCCGGGGTGCCATCCTCGCCGGCGGGGTGTCCCTCCTCGGCGGCCAGCATCCAGTCCCGCGCGCCCTGACGCAGCCGCTCGGCCTCGTCCGCCGTGAAGACGAGCACCGCCGTGTCGTCATGCGTCGCGGTCCTCGGGTGGACCCGGCGCAGCGCCTGCACGAGCTGGTGGGCCACCCCCGTCAGCGTGACTTCGTGGACGTGGCTGTGCGCATCGCCCACCTCGCCCCGGCTGCGCAGGATGAGATTCCCCAGGAGCGCCGTGTACTGGAAGTCCTCGCGCCCCGTGCGCTCGTCGGTGGTGAAGACACTGGCCTCGCGACCGAGCCACGACTCCGAGCCCACGAAGCGGGCCTCCCCCACTGCGACTCGCACCGTCGCCGTGGAGACGCCGCGCGCCTCGCACACCTCGTCGGAGAGCGCTCCAGCGGAGAGCAGCTGGTGGTACGCCGCCAGCCCCTCGTCCAGGGTGACGTCGAAGTCCACCTGCCACCCCGTGAAGCAGAGGTCGTCCCCCGCGATGCCCGGACCCGCGGCGGCGCCCCCCACGCCGCGCGCGAAGTCCTGGAGCACCGACAACATCCCCGTGGGGCCGACGAGGACGCGGACGGTGCGAGCATCCCGCGTCGGCAGGAGCCATGAAGTCCCGCTCGCGAGCACGGCGAGCTCCGCCGTTCGCCCCCCAGCCATCGGCGATTCCCCCGGACCGCCCCAATCCCCTGTCATCGACTTCCCCCTGAAGTGAATGCTTGGGGAGTTGTCGTCCAAACCGGGGCGGAGGTGGAATTAAACCGAGTTAAATCCGCCGCCCCGCCCCCGACGCCACGTCACGCGAAGTGCTCGCGGAAGGCGCGCGGGTTGGGCCCGTCACCGCTCCGCTCGTACACCGCGAACACCACGCGCCTGAAGGCGCCGGGCAGGGCCGCCAGGGCGAGCGAGAAGGCGTTGGCGACCTCCACCGGCTCGTTGCGGAAGACGCCGCAGCCCCATGCTCCCAGGACGAGGACCTCATGGCCCTGGTGGGCCGCCACCTGGAGCACCTTCAGCGCCCGCGCGCGCAGCACCTCGTGGATTTGAGGCCGCAGTCCCACGTCCACCCGGAGCGCCTCACCGGCATTGGGCGCGGGCGCGGTGAGCACGGAGAGGCAGAAGGGCCGCTCCAGCAGCTCCAGCGAGTCGCCCCGGAAGAACGGCACGTCCGGCGAGTAGATGAGGTGGTCGGTGTACAGCATCGAGCGCTCGGCGCGATTCGCGTCGTAGTAGCCCCGCTGCGAGAGCAGGCACGGATAGAGCGCCGAGCAGCGCGCCAGGTCCTCCTCCTGCGCCTTCGCGCCGCCCAGGAAGCCGCCGCCCGGGTTCTTCGCGGAGGCGAAGTTGAGCGCGGCGACCCGCGTCTCTCCTTCCTCCTCCACCAACCGCCGAGCGGCCTGCCCCGTCTTCTCGCCCGTGACTTCGATGTGGAGGTCCGGACGCTCCAGGCCCGGCTCGAAGGGAGGGAGCCGCCCGAAGTCGTCGGGCCGGTACAGCAACGTCCCGCTCACGGCACGCGCCACCAGGTTCCCCAGCGAGACGCTCCGCCCCGAGGGCGCCTCATACGTCCCCAGCTCCGCGATTCGCACCGTTTGCCGCGCAAGCTCCTTCAACGACATGACCCGCTCCTGACAGACCTCCGCCGCGAAAAGGCGGCGAGACTTCGTGTTTATTACACACGAACTCTATCAACCCGTCCTGACAGGTGTCGCGCGACGGGGAGGAACGAGCCACCGGCCCCGGGGTGCGCCAGGGCCGGCGGTGAGGCGGGGTGCTACTCGCAGCCGACGCGCTGGGTGCGGCTGACCACCAGGTTGTCGACCCACGTCTCGGAGGCCGACGGCCCCTGGGGATGCACGAAGCCGTAGCCCACCCAGAAGTTGTTGAAGGAGCGCATGCCGATGTCGGTGAAGTCGTGGGCCAGCGCGCCGTCCACATAGACTCGCGCGTTGCCGTGGGTGCTCGACGCGGTGGGGCGGCGCACCTCCCACTCCAGGCAGACCCAGCGGCCGGTGGACATGCCCAGGTTGACGGGCGGGCCCTGACGATTCCAGCCCTGCCCTGCCCGCGCGGACCAGTCATCGAGCGCGAACCCCGTGTCTCGGATGACCTGCAGCTCGATGCCGCCGAAGTCCGAGTTCGTGTCGGAGAAGAGGACGAAGTAGGTGCCCATCTGCCCCTGGTCGCCAGGGAAGGCGTTCATGAACACGTGCGCGCGCACGAAGAGCTGCGTGTCGAACGGGGGGATGCTCTTCATCCACCGCGCAATCGCCTGGCCCTCGTTCTGCTTCTCGTCGATGCCGTCCTCCGTCACGATGTGCAGCGAGCGCGCGCCGGTGTGAGGCTTCGTGCCGTCCGCCTCGATGGTGGAGTGCTCGCGGCCGACATCCCAACCCGCGGAGCCGTTCTCGAACGTCTCGCAGAGGATGGCGCCGGTGGGGCAGGACGCGTTGCCCGTGCCGCCATCGCCCGGGGGGCTGCCGGCGTCGGTGCCCGAGTCGGTGGGATTGGAGCCACCATCATCGCCGGGCTTGTCATCGTCATCACCGGAGCACGCCGGCATCACGCCCCACGCCAGCAACGCGATGGGCAGCAACAGAGTGACTTTGAAACGCATAGGGTCCTTCCAGGTTCGGGCGCGAGGCCCGGCCATGTCTGACGGAGCGCCCCGCGGGGCCGGGGCTCGCTCTGGGGGTAAGGAGGCGTGGCGGGCTCCCCGGGCCGGCGCCAACCTCCGAGCGAAACAACTACCACTCCGAGCGCGCCCCCGGCAGCGGGGCCCGGCGGACCCAGGAGCGCGGCGGGCGCCACGTGCCGTCCACCCGCCCGCCTGCCCGGCACCACCCGGTGCCCCGCATCGAAACGGTGGCATCCCCTCCCGGGAAGGTGCAGAACTGCGCGCCTCGAACCCCCCACGTGAGGAATGCGCTCCCATGAAGCTCTACTACTCGTCCGGTGCCTGCTCCCTGTCCCCGCACATCGCCCTGCGTGAGGCGGGCCTGAAGTTCGACCTCGAGAAGGTCGACCTGCGCGGCAAGAAGACGGAGACCGGCGCGGACTACTTCGCCGTCAACACCAAGGGCTATGTCCCCGCGCTCCAGCTCGACAACGGCACGGTGCTGACGGAAGGGCCCGCCATCGTCCAGTACATCGCGGACCAGGCGCCCGAGGCGAAGCTGGCCCCCGCCAACGGCTCCATCGAACGCTACAAGCTCCAGGAGCTGCTCAACTTCATCTCCACCGAGATTCACAAGGCCTTCAGCCCCCTCTTCAACCCGGCGTTCCCGGACGAGGGGAAGAAGATCTACAAGGACCGGCTCGCGGTGCGCTTCAAGACGCTGGACGAGGTCCTGTCGAAGAACACGTTCCTCATGGGTGAGCAGTTCACCGTCGCGGATGCGTACCTCTTCACCGTGCTGAACTGGGCGAAGCCCATGCAGGTGGACCTGGAGGCGTTCCCCGCCGTGAAGGCCTACCACGCGCGCGTCGCCGAGCGTCCCCACGTGCAGGCGGCGCTGGCCGCCGAAGGCCTCAAGAAGTGATTCCGGCCTTCGTCAAGCTGCTCGTCTCGGACCTGACGCGCTCCCTGGCGTTCTACGAGGCGCTCGGCTTCGAGCGCACCCAAGCAGAGCCGCCCTTCGTCCGCCTTCAGTGGGCGGGCGCGGTGGACGTCTACCTCGTCACGCCTCCGACGCAGTTGCAGTTGGAAGGCCGGCGGGGACTGGGCGTGCTCGTGGGCTTCCGCGTCGAGGGCACCAGCGGCCTGGACGAGGTGCTCCTGCGGGCGCAGGCGCAGGGGGCCGTGGTGGAGGGCCCCGCCATCCAGCCGTGGCACACCCGGGAGGTCATCGTCACCGACCCGGACGGCTACCGGCTCAACTTCATCGAGCCCGCGTAGCGCCGCCTGACCTGGAGGGTTTGCAGAGGCCCTCCAGGAGCAGGTCCATCATCAGGGTCGCGGTGCGCATCAGTGGACGCATGTCGATCCACTTGTCCTCGGGTCCCATCACCAGGTGCAGCGCGACGAGGCCATGCAGGCCGCCCCAGAGCGCCTGGCTCACCAGCTCCACGTCCTGGTGCTCGGGCCTGAAGCAGTCCGCGTCCTTCGCCTCCTGCACGGACTGGCGCAGGAAGGCATAGGCATCTTGCTCGGGGTTGCCCTGCTCCGGGCCGTCCGGCCCCGTGGTCCCCACTTCGGCCGGGCGGCGCTCCATGAAGAGCAGGCGGTAGGTGGTGGGGTACTCCTGGGCGAAGTCGATGTACGCCCGCCCCATCTTCCGCAGGCGCTCCACCGGGTCCTTCACCTTGGCGACCTTGTTGAGCACCTCCGCGAAGCGCAGGAAGTCATGGGCGCACAGCTCCTGGATGAGCGCGGCCTTGTCCTTGAAGTGCACGTAGATGGCGGTGGCGCTGTACTCGATTTTCTCGGCGACGCGCCGCATCGTCATCGCCTCGTAGCCCTCCTGGACGTAGAGCTCGCGCGCCGCATCCAGGATGCGCTGCCGCGTCGCCTGCTTCTCCCGCTCTCGTCGCTCCTTGATGCCCATGGTGCCTCTCGAGTGCCGCTATGCCGCGCCACCGGCCGATGCGACGGAGCCGGGCAGCGGGGACGCGGGCCCCTCGCTGGCCGGTGCCTCGCCCTCCCGCTCCACCTCCGGGGCCAGCAACTTGTACACCACCGGCGTCACCACCCGGGTGAGGACGGTGGAGGAAATCAGCCCACCGATGATGACCCACGCCAGGGGTGAGTAGAGGCTGCTGTGCTCCAGCGCCAGGGGCAGCAGGCCCCCCAGGGCCGTCAGCGTGGTGAGCAGGATGGGCAGGAAGCGCGTCTCGCCCGCCTGCTCGATGGCCTCGTCCACGGACAGGCCCCGCGCGCGCAACTGGTTGGTGAAGTCCACCAGGAGGATGCTGTTCTTCACCTCGATGCCCACCAGGGCGATGAAGCCGATGGAGGCGGTGAACGACAGCGTGTTGCCGGTGAGGAACAGCGCGAGGATGCCGCCCACCAGTCCCAGCGGAATCACCGACGCGACGATGAGCGTGCTGCGGAACGTGCGGAACTCCAGCACCAGCACCGCCAGCACACCGAAGGCCGCGATGATGCCGGCCGCGGACACGCCGTCGAAGCTCTCCTGGCGGCTCTCCAGCTCTCCGGCCGCTTCCAGGCGGTAGCCCGGCGGCGGCTTCACCTCCGCGTCCAGCCGGCGCAGCACGTCCTGGATGACGTTGTCGTTGATGTAGCCGGTGGCCACGCTGGCGGAGACGGTGACGGAGCGCTCGCCGTCGTGGTGGGTGACGCGGTTGGGGCTGGCCTCCAGGCGCACCTGGGACACCTGCATGAGCGGCACCTGCGCGCCGGTGACACTGGCCACATGCAGGCGCTCCAGCGCGCCCAATGCCGGCCACGCGCCGGACTCCAGCGGCATCCGGACGAGGATGGGATGGTCCTCGCCCGCCTCGTCGCGGAAGGTGCCCGCCGGCAGACCCGCGAGCCCGAAGCGCACCGCGCGCGCCACCTCCGCCACGGGCACGCCCAGTTGCCCCGCCTTCTCCCGGTCCACCTCCACCTGGAGGTCCGTGCGACGCGTCTGCACCGGGTTCTTCACGTAGAGGGTGCCCGGTGTCGTCTCCAGCACCTGCTGGGTCCGCGCGGCCAGCGTGCGCAGCGTCTCCAGCTCCGGCCCCACCAGGCGCACCGCCACGGGCGCTTCGATGGGAGGCCCCTGCTCGAACTCGCGCACCTCGATGCGCGCGCCGGGGTACGCGGACAGCTCCGCGCGCAGGCCGTCGAGCAGCGCGGGCGTCGTCTCCGAGTCGTAGTCCTGGAGCTGGACGAAGAGCTCGCCCACGTTGGGTCGCTCCGCGCTCGGCTGGACGTTGTAGTAGACGGACGGATGGCCCCGCCCCGCGTTGGCGGAGACGGAGACGACCTCCGGCCGGCGGCGCAGGGCGTCCTCCACGAAGCGCACGGCCCGGTCCGTCTCCAGGAGGCTGGCGCCCTCGGGCGTCTCCACCTTCACGTAGAACATGGGCGTGCCGGCCTTCGGAAAGAGGCTGAAGCCCACCACCGGCACCAGCGCCAGGCTGCCCACGAAGAGCGCCGCGGCCACCACCACCGTCACCACCGGCCGCGCCAGCGCGCGGTGCAGCAGCGGGCGGTAGCTGCGCTCGATGAAGTGGTGGAAGAAGCGCAGCACGCGGTTGCCCTCCGGGTGCTCGCCCTCCGAGAGGAAGAGGCTGGCCAGCAGCGGAATCACCGTGAGCGACACCAGCAGCGAGGCGAGGATGGTGAACACCACCGCCATGGGCAGGCTGCGGATGAACTGACCGGACGTGCCGGGCAGGAACAGCAGCGGAACGAAGGACAACACCAGCGTGGCGGTGCAGCCCAGCACGGCGAGCCCAATCTGCGACGTGCCCTCGATGGCCGCCCGCACCCGGCTGCGCCCCATGCGCAGGAAGCGGGCGATGTTCTCCACCACCACGATGCTGTCATCCACCAGGAGCCCCAGGGCGATGACGAAGCCGACGATGGAGAGCTGGTTGAGCGTGAAGCCCGCGTGGTGCAGCGCCGCGAGCCCCAGGGCCAGGGACAGGGGAATGGACACCATGACGATGAGGCTGGCCCGGAAGCCCAGGGGCAGGAGCGTCACCAGCACCAGGGCCAGCGCCAGCGCGAAGTCCATCGCGAAGCCGCCCAGCCGCCGCTCCACCTGGAGCGACTGGTCGAACCCCGTCTCCAAACGCACGCCCTTCGGTAGCTCCCGGGCCCATTCGCGGGCGGCCGCCAGCGACGCATCCCTCACCGCGAAGACGTTGCCACCTTCCTTCTGCGTGACGCCGACGAAGACAGCGCGCTCGCCGTTGAAGCGGCCCAGGTGCACCGCGTCCTGGTCCCGAAACGACACGTCCGCCACGTCCTGCAGGCGCACCACGCCCGCCTCTCCACCGGACACCACGGTGGCGCGCACCTGTTCGAGCGACGTGTACTCGCTGCTCGTCTTCACGTTGAAGCGCCGCGCGCCCAGGTCCACGCTGCCCGCGGGGACATTGAGGTTGGCGCCGCCGAGCGCTTGCAGCACCCGCTCCAGCGACACGCCCACGCGCGCCAGTCGCTCCGGGTCCACCGACACGCGCACCTCCTGCTTCGTCGCCGCGAAGACCTCCGCCTTCTTCACGCCGGACACATGCGTCAGCCGGTCCGCCAGGGCGTCCGCGTGCCGCTCCAGCTCTCGCGCGGAGACATGGGGCCCCACCAGGGCGAACTGCACCACGCTCACGTTCGCCGCGCTGTGACGGAGGACCTCCAGGCGCACCAGTCCCGAGGGAAGCTGGGGCCGCGTGGCGGTAACCTGCCGCAGCACCTCCGCGTGTTTGTCATCCGGGTCCGTGGAGGACTCGAACTCGATTTCCAGCTGCGCCAGCCCGTCCTCCATCTGGCTGCGCACCTCCTTCACGTCATCGAGTTCCTCGAAGGCCTCCTCGAGCGGGTCCACCACGAGCTGCTCGAGGTCCGCCGGGCTCGCACCGGGGTACACGGCGATGAGCGTGAAGCCCGGCATCGGGAAGACAGGGTCCTCCGCGCGGGGAATGGACAGCGCGCTGGAGACGCCCAGCGCGACCAACATGGCGAACACCACCAGGGTGAGCTGCGGGTTCTTCACGGCCGCGGTGGAGAGCTTCATCGCGCCTCCACCACCGCCACCGCCTGGCCGTCGCGGAGGAAGGCCACGCCATCCGTGACGACGTGGGCGCCCACGTCGGGCCCCTCGGACAGGGCCGCGCGGCCGTCCTCGGAGGAGAGGAAGGCCACCCTCACGCGCTGGCGCCGCGCGCTCCGACCATCCGGGTTCACGATGAAGACGCTGGCCACGTCACCGTCCCCTTCCAGCAGTGCCTCCACGGGAATGAAGCGCACCGTCTGCCGCTCGGACGGAAGGACCCGCGCCTTCGCGGAGAGGCCTGACAACAGTCGCGGGGAGGGCTCCGCGCCACCTCGCTCGTCGGCGCCGGCCACACGTGCGGGAACCTCCTTGGGGAGTCGCAGCTCGAGCTCCACCTCCGCCGTGCCCAGGCCCGGCGTGGCGGCGCTGGCAATCTCGCTGACACGCGCCTGGAACGTCCGGCCGGGGTAGGCGTCGAGCGATACTTCCGCCGCGTCCCCTTCCCGCACGCGCACGACGTCGCGGTCCGTCAGGCCCACGCGGACGACCCAGCCGCCATCCGCGCTCGCGAACTGGAAGAGGGCCTGGCCGGGGGACACCACCTCACCGGGCTCCACCAGCCTCCGGAGGATGCGCCCGTTCGAGGGCGCCACGAGGGTGGCCTGTCGCTGGTTGAAGGCCGCGGCGCTCCAGGCGGCGTCGGCGACCTCGAAGGCCGTGGTGGCGTCTTGCAGCTGCGCGCGCGTGGCCACCTGGGCCTCGTGAAGTTGCTTCGCGCGCTCCAAGTCTCGGGCCGCCTTGTCCCTCGCCTCGCGAGCCTGGGCCACCTGGGGGCCAATCTCCGACGGGTCCAACGCGGCCAACACCTGCCCTCGCGTCACCGACCGACCCTCGTCCACGGCGACCTGCCTGACGATGCCACCCAGCTTGAAGGACAACCGCAGCTCCTGCTTCGCGGCGAGCACCCCGCTGGCGCGCACCGGACGGGTGACCTCCTCCGCCACGACGGGCACGGAGCGCACCTGGACGGGCGCTTCACCGGAGGAAGCAGGCCCCGGAGCGGCGGTGGCCGGGCGCGAGCACCCCACCAGGGACAACAGCCCCACGACGAGGATGGCGAAGCCGCTCATCCACGCGGCGGACAGGGTCAACGACGGGGCACGCACCATGACGGCGACTCCCTCCCGCCTTCATCGAGGCAGGCAGACACCCCTCCTCATCGCGAGGCCGGGTTTACACAGGACCACCACTTAACGCCGTTAACTAAACGAGACAAGGTGGTTCACATAACTTCATAAACCCCCCATCGGAGTCTGGACGTGGACGGGTGCCCTCATGGCGAGCGGCGGCCTCGCGTGTGGCGCGTCGCGGGCGCGACCAACCCCCTCCTCACCTGCTCGCCTTCGCATGCGACCAGGCCGTCCGCCCCACGGACAAGCACGCTGGAAGGAAGAGGCGAGGGCCGCGCGAGGCCCGCACCGAGGTGTACGGTGACATGTCGTCCGGCACGCACAGGGCCGGGCCTTCGCCGCACATGTCTTCCCGCGTCGCCTCACTCCTCGAACACGTCCGCGCGAACGCGGAGAACCGGCCCGGCATCTACCGGATGTTGGGGCCCTCGGGCGAAGTGCTCTACGTCGGCAAGTCCGTGCGGGTGCGCTCGCGGCTGCTCTCCTACTTTCGCGCGGAGCCCGGCGACAAGGCGGCGGACATCATCGCCCACGCGCATCAGGTGGAGTGGGAGCACACGCCCAGCGAGTTCGCCGCGCTGCTGCGCGAGCTGCGCCTCATCAAGTTCCACCGCCCCCTCTACAACGTGGAGCACAAGCGAGACCGGGGACACTGCTTCCTCCACCTCACCAAGGAGGCCGTGCCCCGCCTGCACGTCGTAGGGCGCGTCACCGGCGCGAGCGGCGACTACTACGGCCCCTTCCAGGGCCAGGGCGCGGTCTCCGACGTGGTGCGCGCGGTGAATGACCTGCTCGAGCTGAGAGACTGCGCGGCGGACACACCGATGCGACTGGCCAACCAGGGCCAGCTCTTCCCGCTGAAGCAGGAGCCCCTCTGCATGCGCGGCCAGCTCTCCCGCTGCCTCGCGCCCTGTGCCGGCGGCTGCACCCATGCCGAGTACGACGCCCGCATCGCCCAGGCCCGGGCCTTCCTGGAAGGCACCTCCGACGTCCCGCTCACCCTGCTGCACGAGCGCATGGCCCTGGCCGCCCGGCGCCTGCAGTTCGAGTACGCCGCGGAGCTGAGAGACCGCGCGGAGCGCCTGAAGAACCTCCGCGAGTGGATGGTCTCCCTGGGCCGGACGATGAAGCGGCTGTCCTTCGTGTACACGGTGCCGGGCCACGCCGGAGAGGACCGCGTCTACGTCCTGCGCCGGGGCAGCGTGCGCGACGAGTGGCCCGCGCCGCGAACCCCCGAGGAGCGCGAAGCCCTGGAGGCCCGCGTCCGGGAAATCTTCGAGCGCCCCGAGCCCGAGACGCTCGGCCTGCGCGCCCACGAGGCCCAGGAGGTGATGCTCATCGCCCGCTGGTTCCACCTCCACCCCGACGAGTTCGACCAGGCCACCGCGGCGCCACCGACGCACACGTGAGCCAGGCGCGCGCGCCCGGTTCGTATGTCTGCGTAGGACTCCACGCGGGGACGAAGCCAGCCGCCTCGGCGGGTATGTCTCACCTCGCGTGACGAGCGCGCGTCAGGGCCAACGGGTATGACTGCGCCACTTCCTTCAAAGGGGGAGACAATGAAAGCCAGGCTCTCGATAGCCACCCTCGTGGCCGGCCTGCTGGCGTCGTCGGCCGCATGGGCCGCCGTCACCGTGCGCTATTACAACCGCGACTCGCGCGACTACACCTGGACGGCGGTGTGCAGCGGCGTGAAGACCTCCGTCTCGTTCGGCAAGAGCCAGACGGCCTCCGTCACCATCCAGGGCTCGGGGCCCTGCACCATCCAGACAGACGGGGGCAACGTCGTCCTCAAGGGCGGCGAGGACCTGGACATCAAGGGTGGCCGCATCATCGTGAAGTAGATGACCCTACATCCCGCCCAGATTCATGAATTTTAAGCCCAATTCTATCGATTTTTAGCTGTATCCGACGGGATTTAAGACTCCGGTCCGTTGAATCTGGCCCACGCCGGCCTCATACTGCATTGCGTCAGTCTTCCTTGGGGTGACGCGATGAAGAAGTGGTTGGCACTGGCCCTGCTGGTGGGAGTGGGCGTGGCGGGCATGTTGGTGACGCCGGCGGCGCAGGTGAAGCAAGGGGGGCCCATCAACCCAGCGGACACGGCGTGGATTCTCACCGCGACGGCGCTGGTGCTGTTGATGACGCCGGGCCTGTCCTTCTTCTACGGCGGCATGGTGCGGCTGAAGAACGTCGTGTCCACGCTGCTGCAGAGCTACATCGCCATGGCGGTCATCAGCCTGCTCTGGGTGGTGGTGGGCTTCAGCCTCTGCTTCGGCGACAGCATCCACGGCATCATCGGCGACCCGCGCACCTTCTTCATGTTCAGCGGCGTCGGTGGAGAGACGCACCCGGACCTGGCGCCCACGATTCCCCTGATGCTGTTCGCGCTGTTCCAGCTCAAGTTCGCCATCATCACCCCGGCGCTCATCACTGGCGCCTTCGCGGAGCGGGTGCGCTTCAAGGCGTACGTGCTCTTCATGGTGCTCTTCACGCTGGTCATCTACGCGCCGCTGGCGCACTGGACGTGGCACCCGAAGGGCTTCCTGCGTGAGTGGGGAGTGCTGGACTTCGCGGGCGGCACGGTGGTGCACATGTCCGCGGGCTTCGCGGCGCTGGCGGGCGCGCTGGTGCTGGGCCGCCGGCAGGTCCATCTGGAGAACGCGTCGCACACGCCGGCGAATCTGCCCTTCGTGATGTTGGGCACGGGCATGTTGTGGTTCGGCTGGTTCGGCTTCAACGCGGGCTCGGCGCTGTCGGCCTCGTCGCTGGCGACGCTGGCCTTCGCCACCACGAACACGGCGTCCGCGGCGGCGATGCTGGGCTGGATTGCCTTCGACTGGCTGCGCGGCCGCAAGCCGAGCGCCATGGGCGCGTGCGTGGGCGCGGTGGTGGGCCTGGTCGCGGTGACGCCTGCCGCGGGCTTCATCACCGTGGGGCAGAGCATCATGGTGGGCCTGGTCGCAAGCTTCGTGAGCAACGCGGCGGTGCACCTCAAGAGCCGCACGTCCATCGACGACACGCTGGACGTCTTCCCCTGTCACGGACTGGGTGGCGTGGTGGGCATGGTGCTCACCGGCGTGCTGGCCAAGGATGTGGGGCTGCTCTACGGCGAGACGAAGACGTTCTTCATGCACATGCTGGCGCTCGCGCTGGTGTCCGCCTTCTCCTTCATCGGCTCCTACCTGCTCTACAAGCTGGTGGACCGCATCGTGCCCCTGCGCGTCACCCGCGAGGCGGAGGAGCAGGGCCTGGATTTGAGCCAGCACGGCGAGACGATGGGCGAGTCGACCATCGCCCCCGCGCCGCGCGCCGCCCCGAGCGAAGCGCCGTCCGCGCCTCCGGCGACCGCGACGACGCAGGGCTCCACGGAGCCGCTGCCCGCTTGAGCGGAGCAAGCGCGCGAGCCCGCGCGCCGCGACTGTTGACCACCGGGTGCGTGGGGGTGAGTGCCTCCCCTTCGCACCCGGGTATCCGTACGGTGTCCGACGCTCCCGGCACATCCCCGGGGATTGCGCGCGGGCGCGCCTCCTAGGCTCCCCTCATCGCGAGCGCCCACGTGAGGCACTGCGCCGCGAGTCCCGGGGGGACACCATGCGCCACGGTATCGCGGTCCATGCCGCACAGGCCCTGCTGCTCGCGGGCCTGCTGACGCGCCCGAGCGACGCTCGGGCCTCCGAGCCGCCGACGCGCGAGGAGTACTTCCGCTACGTGCCCCTGGCCTACCCGCGCATCGTCCGGCAGACGACGGCCAGCGAGGCGCTCTCGCTCTACGGCGACACGGCGGACCCGTCCTACCGCGACGAGACGCCGCGCGACGGCATGGACGACAACCGGTTCCGGGTGCTGCAGGCGCTGGCGGTGCGCTTCGCGCCCATCCTGGTGAAGAACACGTACACCTTCCCCATGGACCACAAGGCCTTCCGAGATTTGCCCGGCGGCCTGTTGTTGAACCTGGACACGTGGGATTTGGCGAAGCCGGGCTCGGTGTTGATGCGCAGCGACTCCATCAACTTCTCCTCACTCGGCCATCCCTGTCCCGAGGACGGCGCACCCGAAGTCGCGCTCCAGACGGAGCAGTCCGGACGGGATGCGCGCGACGACTGCCGCCTCATCGCGCTGCTGCGGGAGTTCCACCCGGACCACCCCACCATTCCCCGCCTGCGACAGGACGCGGTGGCCGCCGAGCAGGCGCCCTTCACCGTGATGTACTTCGACTTCCCGGGCTTCAACCCCTCGACGTGGCATGAGGCGTACGCGAGCCCCACGCCGGATGAGATTGCGCGCCGCTACCAGGGCACGGAGAAGGTCTACGCGCATCCGTTCCTCTCGGAGGTGCGCGACGCGAAGCACGGCCTGCGCGGCTACGAGCTGCTCATCCAGTACTGGTTCTTCTATCCCTTCAACGCCGGGGGCAACAATCACGAGGGCGACTGGGAGCACGTGAGCGCCGTCATCTCGCCGCTGTCCGCCGTGGAGCGCCCGCTCACCGAGGACGAAATGCGGCGCATCCTCGCGGGCGGCTGGGCCGCCGACGGCCCGGACCCCCTGGTCCTCAAGCGCACCGAGTACTTCTTCCACCGCAACTCCATGGTCTTCGACTTCGCGAGCCCCAACGCGTACCTGCCGCGCAAGCAGTGGGAGGAGCTGGTGGACCTGCGGGGCGAGGACCGACCCGGCGAGAAGAAGCTGCTGGCGCGGGTGCGCAGCTACGTCTGGGCGGACGAGAAGGAGACCCGCATCAACACGCACCCCATCGGGTACATCGGCGCGGACTCGAAGGGCCTGGAGCAGTTGCTCGCCTCCCCCGGCCCGCACGCTCGCGAGTCACACGCCACGTATCCGCTGCCCGGCGTCTTCAAGGACGTAGGCCCCGCGGGTTCCACGGAAGCGGTGCCCAAGCACTTCGACCACCAGGAGTACCTGTCGGACCCGAAGCGGCCGCTGCCCGAGGATGTGGTGCGCTACGACATGGCGGAGCGCATCGACCTGGTGCCGGACTGGGAGCGCGTCTACGACCTGGCCATCGACGACCCGTCGGTGCGCCGCGAGTGGTCCTGGCTCATCCTGCCGCTGCGCTGGGGCTACCCCTCCGCCGCCTCGCCACTGGCGGGCATCGTCGCGCACTCGGACATGGGCAACCTGTCCATCACCGGCCCCGCCTTCAGCGAGGGTTGGAACCGGCCCGCGCCCAACGCGGGCTTCATCCGCTACGCGCCCGGAGAGCTGCCCTGGTTCTTCCCCCTGGACGTGCAGGACAACTTCTCCAACAACCTGGGCTTCCTCAACGGCCCGGTGGCCATCCTCATCAGCCTGCCGCCGTTCGACTTCCTCTACCGGGTGGTGGGCCTGCCCATCCGCGCGCTGGTGGAGAAACACGAGCCCGTCTACACGCCACAGAAACAACTGCCCCGGCGACGCGCGAGCGTGGAGGCGGGCATCAGCATCGGGCTGCTCGACGAGGACTTCGCCGCGCTGCTGCTCAATGACCGGCAGCTCGCCGAGTGGGGGCCGCAGTTGCTCGCGCTGGACCCGACCATCAGTGAGCAGCCGTCCCGGTTCATCCAGCCGGTGGTGGACACGGCCATCTCCCCCACGCTGAAGGTGAGCTTCTATCTGGGGGACCGCTTCACGTCGGAGAACACGCTGCTGCACTCGCGCAGCGACGTGGGCATCGACGTGCCGCTCGCGGGTGAGGAGACCCTGTTCCGACTCCGCGCGAAGCTGAACCTGTGGGAGTACGCGGGCAGCATCCGCTACAACATCCTGCCCGGCGGCTTCCAGCCGTACGTCAAGGTCGGCTACGGACTGACGTGGTATCGGCTGGAGGAAGGCAACATCAACGGCGTGGGGATGGCCAATCCCAACTCGTACTGGATTCGCCTGCCCGGCTTCTTCCGCAACCTGTGGCCCAACACGCTGCACCTGGGCGCGGGTCTGGACGTCATCCTCGTGAGGGGCTTCTTCCCCGGGCTGCGCGGCCTCGATGGCGGCCTGCGCGCCGGCTACGTGTTGTCCCGCCACGAGCTGGGCATCCGGGACCTCACCACGCCAGGCTCATTGGAGGGCGCGGTCAGCGAGCCCGTGCACGTCTACCGCAACACCTTCGAGCTGCTCGGCACGCTGAGCTTCTGACGGCGCTACCGGGCCCCGCCCTCATCCACAAGGGGCACCTCCAGGTCCGACCTGGGTCGCGCCTCGTCCTCTTCCCGCTCACCACCGCCGAGGCCCAGGGTGAGACCGACGACGAGCGTGGCGTGGAAGACGTGAATCGCCTGCGACTCGCTCGGGGGCGGCAGGCCCGTCAGCGCGAGCAGGTCGGAGAAGCGCCGCGTCGTCTGACGGCCCCACGCCAGGTCCGTGCCCACGGTGACGCGCGAGTGCCGCACGGGGAAGTAGACGCCGGTGGCCACGTGGTACAGGTCGCTCGTCCCCAGCAGCGTGCTGGTGTTGGGCAGGTCGATGGCGGCGCTGAAGTCCGTGTGGACGCTCAGGTAGACGCGCAGCTTGTCGCCTACGCGGTGCTCCGCCCCCAACGCCGCGTTGACCACCGGCTCCAGGCCATAAAAGACGTCGCTGCTCAGCACGCGCTCGGGGCCCTCCACGGGGATGGGGTCGCTGTCGAGGATGCGGAACACCGGCACGCGCGCGAAGACCTCCACCGCCGCGTGCAAGGTGGTGCCGCCAAGCACCCGACTGCCGCCGAGCCCCACGGACAGCGGACTGCGAAAGCGCGCGGGCGTGCCTGGTTGGAAGTTGGAGACCCGCGCGGGCCCCTCCAGGGGCAGGCCCTGCTGACTCAGCGCGCGCTCGAGCCCGACCTCACCCGTGCCGTAGATGCCGAGGCTGGGCGTCGTCACCGTCAGGCCCATCGCCCATCGCTCCTCCTGGTAGCTCACGCCGATTTTCGCCAGCAGGCGCAGGTGCTGGAGTCGATAGGTGCGGCTCACCGTCGCGAGCAGCTCGCGCCCGTCAGCGCCCGACCCCTGGGAGATGGCCAGGAAGTCCGCGTGCTGCTGCCGGCCCGCGAGGAACGGGGTGATGCCCACGCCCAGGGACTTGCTCAGCGGATACGCCCAGCTCACGCCGGCCCACAGCTCCTTCACGCCGTGCTCCAGCCGCACGTCGGAGGACAACTGCGAGAGGCCTTGAACTCCGACGAGGTCGGTGCCGGTGAAGTCCTCCCGCCGCGTCAGCAGCGTCTCGAAGCCCTGCCGGGTGAGGAGCGCATAACCCATGCGCGCGCGGCCCAGCCCGTGGAAGCGCAGCGGGCCCGCGATGAAGGCGGGCAGCGCGTCGAAGCGCGAAGTCGTCAGGTCCTTCCCCGGCCCCAGGCCGTTGACGAGCGACAGGCGTGAGAACTCGAAGACGCTGCCCGTCAGCTCCAGCTCCAGCGTGCCCACCAGCACGAGGGCGCCGGGGTTGTAATAGACGGCGCTGATGTCCGCGGGGTCTCCGAGCAGCGCGCCGCCAAGCAGCCACGCCCGGTTGCCGAACTGACGCGTCCAGTAGTGCGCATCCTGGGCCCACGCGCTCCCCGCGACGAGCCAGGCCACGAGCAGCAGCCATCCGCGCCACGGCGTCCTCATCAGCCCTTGTCCCGGTCCACCCCCGAAGGGGGGCAAGGGGCGCGAGCATGAGGTCCACACCCCGTCCGTCCCATGCGACTCCAGTCGCAACCCCGTGTCGTCCAGCCCCCTTCACCCTGGGGCCGTGCAATCGAATGCCGGCTCGGACGATAAGAGGGCCATGAAGACTTCTGGACGACCTGGCACCGCGCTTCCCAGGGCCTTCGCGCTCGCCGCCCTGCTCGTGGCGACCTCCGCCTCCGCGTCCATCATCCGAGGCGTGGGCTACCGCGAGCTCGCCATGAAGGACCCGGTGAACGGCGGGCCCCTACGGGGCGTGGTGCTCTATCCCTCCACGCAAGCCTCCAAGCCCTTCCCGGTGGACCTACTTCAGCTCGACGCGGGCAAGGACCTGCCGCCCATCCCCGGACGACATCCGCTGGTGCTCATCTCGCACGGCCACATGGGCACGCGCTGGGGACACAGCGACCTGGCCTCGGCGCTCGCGCGCAAGGGCTTCGTCGTCGCGTCACTGGACCACGCGGGCAACACGCACAACGACGGCGCCCGCTCGGGCACGGACGAGGTGTTCCTGGGACGCGCGTGGCAGGTGCGCACGCTCCTGGACTCGGTGCTCACGGACGCGGTGATGGGCCCGCTCGTGGACCCATCGCGCGTGGGCGCCATGGGCTTCTCGCTGGGCGGCTACACCGTGCTCCTGCTCGGGGGCGCGTCACCGGACTTCGGCAAGCTTGGGCCCTATTGCGAAGACGCCGCGCACGCCAGGAGTGTCCTGTGCACCGAGATGAAGGCGGTGCGCGCGGTCCGCCCCGAGCTGCGCGGCGGCACGCGGGAGCCTCGCATCCGCTCCCTCTTCGTCATGGCGCCCGTGGGCGTCTTCTTCGACGAGGCCGGACTCAAGGACGTGAAGGTGCCCGTCCGGTTGTACGCGGCGGAGCAGGACGAGGTGCTCGACGGGGTCGCCCAGGCCCTCCGCGTTCGCGACGCGCTGCCCCAGCAGCCCGAGTACACACAGGTGCCCAAGGCCGGGCACTTCGTGTTCCTCGCGCCGTGCCGGGCGGAGATGGCGAAGCACACCCCGGAGATTTGCGTGGACCCTCCGGGGGTGGACCGCGTGAAGCTGCACCGCGAACTCAGCCAGGACGCCGTGCGCTTCTTCAGTCGCACGCTCACGCCCCCCGCGAAGTCGCCGTGACTCAGCTTCCCTTCTTCGCCGCGGGAGCGCGGCCCTTGCGCGCGCCACCTCGCGCCGCGGGGGTCTCCGGCATGGGGCCGGTGTTCGGAGAGGTGGCCTCGCCCTCGGTCGCCTTCGTCCGGCGCTTGATGCGCCGCGGCGGCAGCAGCTCCGGCTCTCCCGGCACCTTCTGCGCGAGGAAGATGGCGGCGTCGAGCTTGTAGAACGTCCTCGCCCGGTACCACGCCAGCGCGGCCTCGTTGTTCTCCGCCACCTCCAGCACCAGGTGGGTACAGCCGCGCGTGCGGGCCAGATGCTGGAGCTGATCCAACATGAAGCTGCCCACTCCGCGCCCCTGGTATTCCGGGTGCACCGCGAGTTCCTCCACGAAGAGGGGCCGCATGCCGCGCTTCTCGAACCAGCGGGGGTTCACCCAGTTGTCGTCGCCCGTGGCCTCGAAGGCGCACTCGGAATAGCCGACGATTTCGCCGTCGACCTCATAGAGCAGCTGCTCTATCCACTCGGAGGTGTAGACCTCCATGAAGCGGCGCTTGGAGCGGGGGCGCTGGTATTCCACCGTCTCGCGGTTGACGTCGCGGAAGACGAGCTTGAGGAACTCCCAGGTCCGGTTGAGGTCCCGGCGATGGATGCGGCGGACGCGGACCTCGAGCAAGTCCTTGGGGGGCGCGACTTTCGTCATACAGGCTGCTTCCTTAGCAGGCTGGCGGAAAGCCACCAGGGGTTCTCACCGCTCAAGACAGCCTCCGTCCGGAATCCCGCCTCGGAAAGGTTGCCTCATGGTGGGGTGGGAGGATGGAATGGGGTGGAACACCCCTGAGAATCCCGTGCGAGCCACAGCCCCATGAATCGACCGTCCGACGGTGACCTTTCCATCGATACGGTCCTGCGCAACACCTACAAGGTCCTGTCCATCCTGGGGCGCGGAGGAATGGGCTCGGTGTACCTGGCCCAGCACCTGCGCCTTCCGGGCAAACAGGTCGCGGTGAAGGTGCTGCGCGGTGGAGACCACCTCACCGCCGAAATCTTCGCGCGCTTCCGTCGCGAGGCGGAGATCGCCTCCCGGCTGGGCCACCCCAACATCGTCGAGGTGCTCGACTACGACACGCTGGAGGACGGCACGCCGTTCCTGGTGCTGGAGTTCCTGCGCGGAGAGAGCCTCCAGTCGCGGCTTGAGCGCGGGCGACTGCCGCTGCACGACGTCTACTCCTTCACTCGGCAGATGGGCTCCGCGCTCCAGGCCGCGCACGGGGCGGGCATCGTCCACCGGGACTTGAAGCCCGCCAACGTCTTCCTCGTGCCCACCGACTCCGGAGGCGTGGTGGGCGAGCGGCTCAAGCTGCTCGACTTCGGCATCTCCAAGGTCCTCGACTCCAGCACGGTGCAGACGCAGGAGGCGATGCTCATCGGCACGCCGCAGTACATGTCACCCGAGCAGGCCCAGGGAAGGAACCGCGAGATTGACGCCCGCACGGACATCTTCGCGATGGGCTGCATCGTCTACGAGATGATGACGGGCACGCCCGCCTTCGGCGCGGGGGGCATCGCGCAGATGATCTTCCGCGTCGTCTACGAACCGGCGGCCCCGCTCGCCCCGCTGTGTCCGGAGGCCCCCGCCCACTCCATCGCCGCCGTGGACAGGGCCCTGTCCAAGCGCATCGAGGACCGCTACCCGGACGTCGCCTCCTTCGTGGAGGAGCTCACCGGCAGCCCCCTGCACACGCTCAGCCCGGCCGCGGGCTCCCACGCCTCGCAGCCCCGTCCCAGCGGCTCGCCGTCCGGCATCGCCCTGCCCTCCGAGGGCCCGCCCTCGCTGTCCAACACGATGGCGCCTGGCAGCGTCCGCAAGGGCCCCGACACGGGCCGCATGGGCTTCGAGGACACGATGGCGCCGGGCAGCTCCGGGAGCAGGGGCGTCGTCCAGCCCGCCGCGCCCGCGGGAGCCTTCGCCTCGGGAGGCACCGGGCAGATGGGGGTCGTCCTGGCCTCGGCGCCGGCGGGGGCCTTCGCCTCTGGCGGCACCGGGCAGATGGGCATCGTCCATGCCTCGGCGCCTCAGGCCGCGCCCTTGATGGACCCTCCTGGGTTGGACCCCACGCTCATCTCCCAGCAGGCGCCGTCTGTGCCGCCGCCCGTCGCGCCCCAGAGCTACCTCACCCCGTCCCCCACCGTGCAGCCCGGCGCCGTGCAGCCCACGAGCGCCGCCGTGGTCCACTCCGTGGCCGCGCAGTCCTCGCCGGCGCCAAAGAGCCGTGCGCCGGTGGCCGCGCTCATCGTCGCCGCGCTCGTCGCCGTGGCCGGAGGCGGCTGGTGGTTGACCCGGCCCCAGGTGCCCACGCCGACCGGAGGCACCACGCCTCCGCCAGTGCAGCCCGTCGCCACGGGCACCCAGGCCGCCACCCCGCCCGTCGTCGCCACGGGCACCCAGGGCACCACCGGAACGCAGGGCGCCACGGGCACCCCGGTGGCCCCTCCGCCCAACGGGACGCAGACGGGCACGCCGACGCCGCAAAACCCTCCTCCGGACGACCCGGCCGGTGTGGCGACGAAGAATCCGCCCCCCTCCACGCGTCCTTCCACCCGACCCGAGCCTTCCGAAAAGCTGTCTGACGAGCTGCGGCAGCTTTTGGCGGATGGGGAGCGTGCTTTAAACGGGGGAGACACCGCGGAGGCCATTCGTCTGGCACGAAGCAGCCAGCGGAGGGAACCCAAGGTCATCCCACTGGCGTCCTACTCGCTGCTCACCCGGGCCTTCTGCCGTCAGGGAGATTTGAGCAACGCCAAGGCCCAATGGCCCAAGGTCTCCCGGCCGGAGCAGCCCCGGGTCCGGAAGTTTTGCAAGCAGCACGACATCGAGTTCTGACACATGGCGCCGTCCGGATGGGACGGGCCCCTGCCTCATGAGGTGAATCGCTTGAGAAACCTGGTCGCGGTATTCGTCACCACGCTGTTGCTGGGGGCTACCTCCAGCCTCGCGGCGGCCCCCGTCGAGGCCGGCAAGGTCTATTCCGGCGCCGAGGGAGAGGAAGTGGCCGTCGTCCCCCTCACCCCGCGCTCGTCCAAGAAGTTCATCCTGCGCGTGCAGGGCACGGGCTCCGATATCGACGGCAAGGTGCTGCCCTTCGAGCTCAAGGACTGGAGCACCAACAGCAGCGAGCAGCACAACTACACCACCCAGTGGCGCGGCCGGGGCTACACGGTGCTGTACATGCGCAACTCGAACTACGAGCTGTACGTGCCGGGACGCGGCAAGGAGATTCGCGTCTCCTTCGACGAGAAGCGCACCAAGGCCCTCAAGTCCGAGGAGGTCTACAAGCAGCACCAGAAGCAGCAGGAGGACGGCACGCTGGAGAAGCTGATGGCGTTCGACCGCAAGGGCGAGATGGCGCGCCACGACAAGGACTACGGCGCCGTGCTCCAGGACATGAACAAGTCCTGCGGCACCTCCGTGGCGGCGAACATCGACTGGAGCACCATCACCGACGACCAGCTCAAGGAGCTGAGCATCAGCGGCTACTGCGAGCCCTCGCTCAGCGTCCTGAAGGAGCTGTGTGACGTCTCCAACGTCGCGAAGCAGACCGTGAAGGAGAAGGTGAAGCAGGTGAGCTGCCGCCTGGGGGCGAGCCTGGAGCCGAAGTTCGACGCCCAGCGCCTCATCTGGACCACCTCGAAGGACGCCTCCAATCAGGAGACGTTCGCCAAGAAGTTCTACAAGACGAACCTTTAGTCCAAGAGACCCTGCGATGAACTTCCAGCGTATCGCCGCCGTGGCGGTGTCCTTCGCCTGTAGCGCGTCCCTGGCATCCGAGACCCTCCAGCCCCCCTGGGGCAAGGAGGAGAACCTGGGCCAGAAGATGATCATGGAGTCCACTTCCATCTGCACCGATGGCAAGGGGCACTACGTCGTCGTGGCTCCCGAGGAGGAGCGCGGCGGAGACCAGCTCTACTACGGTGACGGGAAGACCTTCTTCCTGGTGCCGTCCCTGCCGTTCACCTCCGGGACGAGCTTCCTGGAGCCCCGCTTCTTCAACAAGTCGGCCAACCCCAGCTTCCGTGGCCAGGACTGGCGCGTGGTCTCCGAGGTGGAGCTGGACCGCAAGGCGAAGACGTGCGCCGTGCGGTGCGGCGAGAAGAACATTCCCCTCAACCTCATGGAGGCGGTCCCAGGCGCGGAAATCCTGCGCAAGGCCGCCTACGCCCCCAACCCGCAGCAGTTCGCGCCGTACGCGCTCCTGCGCGACACGAAGGGCAACTACTACTTCGTGGACAAGGGCGCGCGCACCACGGACCAGAAGAACTACCGCGTCTTCATCGGCCCGCGTGGCGCGCTCAAGCCGCAGAAGATGACCAACGTCATCTCCGACTCGGAAGGCGAAATCTTCTCCACCAAGAAGGGCGACCTCCGGCTGGTGCTGGACAAGGCGAAGACGTCCGTCTGGATTGAGAACACGAAGAAGTCGCTCGAGCTGCGCCAGGTGCCCGTCGAGGAGAACCTGCCGCTCATCTACAACGACCTGGGTGTGTACGAGGGCATTCGCCTGGGCACCCCCTGCGACGACCAGTAACCGCTGAACGTGCCCCGGGGGCTGGATTCGCTCCCAGCTTCCCGGGGACACACGGCGCGGGTCGAGGAGCCGACGTCCGTCCTCCCCGAGGAACCGTGGCGAGGTCCCGGGTGCGTCGTTAGGTTGCCGGCCCCGAACCGGAGGCTGGCCCATGCGTCCCGAGGAAACCCGATTCCTTCAGCAGTCCATCGAAGCGGCACGCCGTGCCAGGGCGCGCGGGGACCAGCCCTTCGGCGCGGTGCTGGTGGACGCCCAGGGACAGGTGCTGCTGGAGGGCGAGAACACGGTGGCGACGCAGCGGGACTGCACGGGCCACGCGGAGTCCAACCTGATGCGGGACGCCACGAAGCGCTTCACGCCGGAGGTCCTCGCGGGTTGCACGATGTACGCGAGCACGGAGCCGTGTGCCATGTGCGCGGGCGCCATCTTCTGGGGTGGCGTGCGCCGGGTGGTGTTCTCCCTGTCGTCCGCGGAGTTCGCGAAGCTGGTGGGCACATCCCGAGGCGGGCTCGCCATGTCGTGCCGGGAGGTCTTCGAGCGGGGCAGCAGCCCCACCGAGGTGGAGGGCCCCATCCCCCTGAAGGAAGCGCGCGACGTCCACGCGGGCGCCTGGGACTGACTCGGGGCCCGTGCCGAACTTGCGCGGTCCGCGCGGTTGCGGGAGCCTGACGCAGCCGCCGTGAACCTGCCCCGCTACTTCATCCCCCACGCCGCCACGCCGCCGGAGCCCGTCCAGTCGGACGCCTCCGAAATCGCGCACGTGGTGGACGCCTTCCGACTGGACTCGAACCACGCCCTGGAGCCGGAGTGGCTGGTGGGCCTGGACGCGCTGGGCGGGGTACACGTCGTTCCCGCGAGCGAGCGAGGCCGCCTGCCCGCTACCGCGCTCGCGCAGCTCACCCACCACGAAGTCGCCTCCGGACGCACGCCTCGGCGTATCGCCGCGTCGGAGCTGTTCTTCTTCTCCGTGGAGCTCGTCGAGCACCCCGCCGACGCCGAGGGCTTCAACGACCCCGTGTACCTCTACGGGCACCTGTCCGGCCCGTGGCCGGGCACGTCACCGCAGCGCGTGCCGGGGCAGCTCACGGTGACTCGGGGAGACGTGCTCGCGGGGCTGACGCAGGGCGCGGCCGACGCGTTCCACTACGCGCAGACGATGGAGAGCGCCACCGCGCCGCGCGGCTACGTGGCGCTCCTGCCGGGAGACCGACCGGACGTCATCGCCCAGGGCCAGGGGCTGGTGCTCGCATGGCCCTCGGTGCCTCCGGAGCTCCAGATGGGCAATGCCTCCAACGGCCCCATGGTGGCGCGGATGCTTCACGATGTGCTCACCCAGCTTCAGGAAGATGCCGGAGCGAATCGTGGACCGGAGGCGCTGGCCCGGATGGAGCTGCCCGTGCCCAGCCGCGCCATGGCCATCGCCGAGTTGGAGCTGCGCGGCTACGAGGTGAAGGGTGACGTGGCCATCCTGCGCCGTCAGCACCCGGGGCTGCTCACGCGCATGGCGGAGTGGCTGCGCGCGGAGAAGGTGAAGATTCCGCCGGAGGCCGCGACACCCGCGTTCCTGGAGCTGGCCCGTCAGGCCCTGGCCGCGCTGCCAGGCTGGCCCACGGAAGCGGAGCGCGCGCTTCGCTCACGGATCCGCGCGGGAGGTGGCTCGCCCCCGGTGTCGGCGCCGCGAGTGACGAGCCCCGTGCCCCAGCGTCCCCTGCCCCCGCGCGCGCCGCCCAAGCCTCCGCGCCCGAGCGACTGGATGCAGGACTTCCTGAACGCGCACGCGGCGGCGCATCCGGAGGCGGCGAAGCCTCGACTCACGCGGGCGAAGCCAGCGGCGCCTCCGCCTGCCGCGAAGCCGGGCACGCCCTCCTGGATGGAGGACTTTGGAGCGAAGCCACGCCCGGCGGCTCCCTCTCCTGGCACTCGGCGTGAGCCGTCCGCCCCCTCGGCGTCCGTGCCCTCGAAGAAGCCCGACTGGATGTCCGACTTCGAGGACTGAGGGCGCCTCGCGCGAGGGCGTGGAACCCCGCCGGAAGGTGATAGCCTCGGCCCCCAACCTGGCAGGGGGAACGATGGGTCACGAGAAGCCGGTCGAGCCGTTTTCGGATCTTCACGTCGAGGAGGGGAAGGTACGTGCGGTGTTGCTGCACGACCCCACCGTCGAGGGCCTGGACGTCGCCATCTACATGGACGCGTCCGGCAGCATGCAGGAGGAGTACAAGTACGAACGTCCCAACCGCTCCTTCCTGGAGTGGCTGCGCGGCGCGCCCCTGAAGGACCCCGCCAATCAGGTGGAGCCGCAGGTGCAGTGGATGCTGGAGTACCTGGCCACCAAGGACCGCAACGGCATGCTCCGCGTCGCCTACTGGGCCAGCGGCGCTTCCGGCAAGGACGTCGAGGTGGTGGGCGAGCTCAAGGGCGTGGACGTCAAGCAGTACAGGTTCCCCGGCGCGAAGAAGCTGGGCAGCCACACCTTCCTGGCTCCGGCGCTGAAGGACTACGTGCGCTACCTCAAGGAGCAGGTGCCGCAGGGCGCTCGCCGAGGCTGCGCGGTCATCGTCACCGACGGACAGCTGCATGACGCCGACGAGGTGGAGGCGTTCTCCGCGAAGGTGGCGAAGGATATCGCAGCGGGACGGCTGCCTCGGCTGAACTTCGTGCTCGTTGGCGTGGGTGACGCCATCGACGAGGAGCAGCTCGAGAAGATTGCCCACATGGAGTACCCGGGCGTGGGGCACCTGTGGTGCCACCGCATCGCGAAGGAAATCAACCAGGTCGCCGAGCTGGTGGCGGTGCTGGTGGACGAGAACATGACGGTGGCCGCCGGTGGCACCATCTACGACGACAAGGGCAAGGTGCTGAAGACGTACGAGGGCCGCCTGCCCGCGGTGCTGGAGTTCGACGTGCCCGAGGGAGCGGAGAGCTTCACCCTGGAGGTGAACGGCCAGCGCTTCACCCAGCCGCTGCCGGACGAGGACCACCACGAGGAAGACGAGGACCATCACTGATGGCTGGCCACGAAGTCATCGTGCGTCCGTTCTCGGACGTGCATCGGATGGGGAACAAGGTGGTGGCCACGCTGCTGCATGACCCCACGGTGGAGGGGCTGGACGTGGCCCTCTACATGGACGGCTCGGCGAGCATGGAGGACGAGTACGGTCCTCGCGGTGTGCTGGCCAAGCTGGCGCCGGTGAAGAATCTGGTCGAGCCGCAGATGCGGTGGATGCTGGAGTACCTGGCCAGCAAGGACCGCGACGGGCAGGTGCGCGTGGCGTACTGGGCCACCGGGGATGGCAGCCAGTTGGAGGAAGTGGGGCTGCTGTCGGCGGTGCAGGCCAAGGACTTCCGCTTCCCGGGGCCGAGGGCCTACGGCAAGGCCACGGTGATGTTGCCGGTGCTGCGCGACTTCGTGGCGCACATGAAGCAGCAGGTGCAGACGGGCGCGCGGCGCGGGCTGGCGGTCATCATCACCGACTCGCAGTTGTCGGACGGCAACGACGTGCGGGCCTATGCCACGCAGGTGGCGAAGGAAATCGCGGCGGGCCGGCTGCCTCGGATGAGCTTCGTCTTCGTCGGCGTGGGCGACCAGGTGGACGAGGAGCAGATGGAGGAGATCTCCCACGAGACGTATCCGGGCGTGGGCCACCTGTGGTGCCACCGCATCGCCGACCGCATGGAGGAGATGGCGGAGCTGGTGGCGGTGCTGGTGGACGAGACGATGACGGTGGCTGCTGGTGGCACCGTCTACGACGAGCAGGGCAAGACGCTGAAGTCGTACGAGGGTCGGCTCCCCGCGGTGCTGGAGTTCGACGTTCCTCCGGAGTGCAAGGCGTTCACCCTGGAGGTCGCGGGGCAGCGCTTCACGCAGCCGATTCCCGAGGAGCACGAGGACGAGGACCACCACGAGGAGGAGGCCGAGCCCGTGCGTGCTCCGACTCCCGCCCCCGCCCCTGCCCGCAAGCACGGCGGACACCGCCACTAGGTTTCAGCTTCAGGAAGAAGACGCCATGTCCGAGCAGAAGAAGACCGATGCCCAGGCCGACCACGTCCACGGACCGGACTGCAAGCATGACCACGGACATGGCCACGGGCCGTCCCTCGCGGCGGTGAAGCCGGCCGCCGCGAAGCCCGTGCTGAAGGGATTGAAGATCATCGGCCCCAAGCGCGAGGAGAAGCACGTCCACGGGCCGGGGTGCACGCATGACCACGCCGCGCACGGTGGAGACGCGCATCAGCACGGGCGTGACGCTGCGCACGGTGCCGATGCGCATCAGCACGGCCCCGACTGCAAGCACGACCACGCGCACGGTGGCGATGCGCATCAGCACGGGCATGACCATGCCCACGGTGGCGACGCGCATCAGCACGGTCCAGGGTGCTCACACGACCACGGTCAGGCCGCCGCGCATGAGCACGGAGCCGGGTGCGACCACGACCACGGCGACCACGGGCATCACCATCACCACCCGAAGCCGAAGCGCGTCCGCCCACCGGGCTACCGCTCGGCGGAGGGCGGAGGAGTCGCTCTCCAGCTTGACCTGGAGGACGCGCTACCGGGCGAGACGGATGACGCGGGCCGCTTCCAGAAGTTGGAAGCCGCGCTCGAGGCGCACCACGGCGTCATCGACGTGCACCTGCGCCGGGACCAGGGCTACGCGGAGGTCTGTCTCCACTACAACCCCGGGCTGGTGAACGCGGCGGCGCTGCTCGCGACGGTGAAGCGCACGGGTGAGCAGGTCGCGAAGCGGTACAAGAGCCACACGTGGTTCGTGCGAGGGATGAGCTCAGCCGACTCGGCGACGGCCATCGAGCACGGGCTCGGCAAGCTCCCGGGCGTGCTGTCCGCGAACGTGGCGTATGCCAGTGAGCGACTCGTCGTGGAGTACGACAGCGAGGACATCTCGCTGAAGGGCATCGAGACCGGAGCGAAGAAGCTCGGCTACACGCTGGAGGTGCCGAGCCATGGCCATGCGTGTTCGCACCATGCGCACGGAGGCGGCCTGGCGCCGCTCCTGGAGATGCCGCTGGTGGTGGCCTCAGGGGTACTGCTCGTCGCGGGGTGGCTGCTGGAGCGCTTCGCGCCCGTGCCCGCATTGGTACCCACCATCGTGTGGGCGCTGTCCATCCTGAGTGGAGGGTTCTTCGCCATCCGGGGTTCGGTGAAGTCGCTGCTCCAACTGCGCATCGACATCGAGACGATGATGGTGGTGGCCGCGCTGGGAGCGGCGGTGCTGGGCTCCTGGTTCGAGGGAGCCTTCCTCCTCTTCCTGTTCAGCGCGGGTCACGCGCTGGAGCACAGGGCCATGGACCGTGCGAGGCGATCCATCGAGTCGCTCGGTGCGCTGCGTCCCGAGGTGGCCCGGGTGCGCCGGGGTGGCGAGCTGGTGGAAGTGCCCGTCGCGCAGGTGCTCCGTGGCGACCGCGTCGTCGTCCGTCCGGGAGACCGCGTTCCGCTCGACGGCATCATCCGAGAGGGAAAGAGTTCGCTGGAGCAGGCCGCCATCACTGGCGAGTCCATGCCTGTCCCGAAGAAGCCGGGCGACGAGGTGTTCTCCGGAACGGTCAACTGCGAGGCGTTGCTGGAGGTGGAAGTCACCCGGCTCTCCTCGGAGTCGGTGCTCGCGCGAGTGGTGGACATGGTGGCCGAGGCCGAGGCCCAGAAGGGTCCTAACCAGCGCTTCGCGCAGCGACTGGAGCGCACGTTCGCCCCGTTGGTGATGATTGGCGCGGTGGTGTTCCCGGTGGTGCTCGTGCTGATGGGGATGCCGCTGAAGGAGGCGATTCTGCGCGCGGTGTCACTGCTCGTCGCCGCGTCTCCGTGTGCGCTGGCCATCTCCACGCCGTCAGCCGTGTTGTCCGCGGTGGCGGCGGCGGCGCGAGGTGGAGTGCTCATCAAGGGCGGCATCTACCTGGAGCTGCTCGGGAAGGTGAATGCAATGGCCTTCGACAAGACTGGCACGCTCACGGTGGGCAAGCCGAAGCTGCTCAGCACTGCGCCGGTGCAGGGCGTGACGGACGAGGAGCTGCTCGGGACGGCGGCGGCAGTGGAAGCGCTCTCGGCGCATCCGTTGGCGCACGCTGTGGTGGAGGCCGCGTCCGCGAGGGGCATCCAGGCCCCGGCCGGAAGCGACATGGAAGCCATCCACGGCAAGGGCCTGCGCGCGAAGGTGGGTGACGCGCTGGTGGACGTGGGCAGCCTGGCGTTGTTCGAAGGAGACACTGTTCCCGCCGACATCAAGGCGCAGGTCGACCGGCTGGAAGAGGCGGGACAGACGACGATGGTGGTGCGCAAGGCGGGGCGCTACCTCGGAGTGCTCGGCGTGGCTGATACGGTGCGCGCGGGAGCGCGGCATGTCATCGAGACGCTCAAGCAGCAGGGCATCACCCGGACGGTGATGCTGTCTGGAGACAATGCGCGGGTGGCGAAGTCCATCGCCGCGCAGGTGGGGCTCGACGAAGCACGAGCGCCGATGATGCCCGCTGACAAGGTGACAGCCGTGCGTGAGATGGGGCGTCAGGGCTCGGTAGCCATGGTGGGCGACGGAGTCAACGACGCGCCCGCGCTGGCGGCTGCGGCGGTGGGCGTGGCAATGGGTGGGGCGGGCTCGGATGCTGCGCTGGAGACGGCGGATGTGGTGCTGATGAGCGACGACCTGTCCCGTCTGCCCTTCGTGTTGGGACTCGCGCGTCAGGCCACGGCGGTGATGAAGCAGAACCTGGTCATCGCGCTGGGCATCAGCGCGATACTCATCATCGCAACTCTCTTCGGCCTGACGCAGATCAGCCACGCGGTGGTGTTGCACGAAGGAAGCACGCTGCTCGTCGTCGCCAACGGCCTTCGGTTGCTCGCCGTCAGGCCCAAGGTGATGGGCTCAACGCCCTTGCCTTCGATGGGCATCCAGCCCGCCGCCCGGTGAGCCGAAGGAGGCTGGACTCTCTCCAGCCTCCTCCGTTCACGACTGCAGTGCCTGAATGCGAGCAGCAGAACTCCGGTGATACGGAGCAACAGGCGCCACATCCACTACTGAGAGCACCTGCAAGGCTTCTTGTTCCTCAGGTACTCAAGGTACTCGTCGCCAGTCTTGCGGTGCAGGCGGACGAAGTGCGCGTCGCCACGTACACCCGGCGCACAACGGGCCTCTACGGCGCTCACGGAGAGCACCTGTCCCAGCACCGTGCGGATCTGCGTCGCCGCATCTGCGGCTAACGCCGAGATCAGTTGAGTGGAGTTGAAAGAAGGAGAGATATTGGCGGAACCAAGCGGCGAGTTTCGGTAGAGGGATGTTCGCTCGCAACTGCGGCACTGCCCGGCCCAGGTCTTCGAAGGTGCGAGGGGCAAGCTTGCGCAGTTGTCGGTGCAGGTCAGCCCACCACAGCTCGATCGGGTTGAAGTGAGAACTGTAGCATCCGGCGTCTTAGCCACTAGTACCTCGGCACAGAGGTTTTGAAGGGTTCAGGCCGCAGCGGCCACTGCTGCTTGGGCCTGGGGGTATGCTCGCCCGAGCTTGGTGCGGGCGGTGTCTATAGTGAAGCGCCAGCGGACGCGGGCGCCCTCCTTGTTGCGCATCCTCTCCCATCGGGCCACCTCCCGTTTCAAGGTGAGCTTGTTGCCAATTCGCCTGTCCAGGCATTGGCGGGTGAGCACGCTGATTTCAATCTCCACCATGTTCAGCCAGCTGGCGTGCTTGGGGACGAAGTGGAACTCCAGCTTCTTCAGAATCCTCCGGGCCTCCTGGGGCGGGAAAGCTTCATAGAGGGCGCCAGGGCTGTGCGTGGAGAGGTTGTCGAGCACCACGCGGATGGTTTCCGCCTCCGGGTAGTGCACGTCCACCAGGGCACGCATCTGCAGCGCGAAGTCCTTGGCGGTCCGCTGGTCCGTGACTTCTACGTGGCGCCAGGCGCGGTGCACGTCCAGAAGGACGAAGAGGTTCACCGTCCCATTGCGCTGGTACTCGTAGTCGTAACGGCGGGGCGTGCCGGGCATGGCCGGCAAGGGCGTGCGGACTTCTCCAATCAGCTGGTTGGGAGTCTCATCGAAGCAGACCACCGGCCTCTCGGCGTCTGGTGGCTCGGCGTAGAGTTCCAGCACGTCCTCCATTCGGGCGACGTACTCGGCGTCCACTTTCGGGATGCACCACATGCGTTGCTGCCAGGGCTTGAGTTCGTTCTCCTCCAGCCGTCGGCGGACTGTTTCCCGCGAGAGGTCTTCGTGCTCGGTCAGCCGCACCAGTTCATCGCCCCCTGTGTCAGGGAAGATGTCGCCTCGGCTGACGTGCCGAGCTGACGACGCCCTGGGGGCGAGCGCAGGCGGTTGAAGTGCCGTACACAGACGCATTCAAGGCGCAGATGGTGAAGCGGATGATGGGCCCGAGCGCGGTGAATGCCTCGACGCTGGCCCGGCAGGTAGGAGTGTCCCAACCGACGTTGTCGCAGTGGTTGCGCGCGGCGAATAGTACGACCTGGTCACTTCAAGAATGCGTGAGGGTGGGCGAAGTGTTCCCCCTGCATGACGCCGAAGCAGTTGAAGCGACTGGAGGGAGAGCTGGCGAGCTTCCTTGAGTCGATGTTCTCGGGCCTGGG
>NZ_JABUMT010000011.1:0-311470 GCF_013336715.1 Myxococcus sp. CA056 | reverse complement strand
GTGCTGCCCCGTCCGACCCGCCGCCCGTACCGCTTCGTGCTGCCCCGTCCTGCGTGCTGCCCCGTCCAACCCGCCGCCCCGTCCTGCGTGCTGCCCCGTCCGACCCGCCGCCCGTACTGCCCCGTGCTGCCCCGTCCTGCGTACCGCCCCGTCCAACCCGCCGCCCGTCCTGCGTGCTGCCCCGTCCAACCCGCCGCCCGTCCTGCGTACCACCCCGTCCAACCCGCCGCCCTTGCTGCCCAACCCCTGCGCCGTACCGCCGCGCTTCGATGCGGCATCACATAGCAGGGCGCGTGCCGCATCCTTCGCCTCGCTCGATCCAAGCGTTTCCAAGGACTTGCGACGAAGCCACCGCGAGTGATCCACACAGGTCCGGTAAGAAGTCGGGTGAACCCCTTCCGGAATACGGTGCCCTCGGCACCGGGTTGCCCCTCGATGCCCATCAAGACCCGTCGCTGGTGTGTTCCTGGAGAGCCCGATGATGGCTTGCGTCTCCTCGTCTGCCGCTACAGGCCGCGCGGCCTCCCCAAAGCCAAGGAGACCTGGGACGAGTGGCGCCGCGAACTGGCGCCCAGCCCCGACCTCTTCGAGGCCTTCTACGGCAAGGGCCAGACGCCGATAACCCTCGATTCCTACCGAGAGCGGTACATCCAGGAAATGCAGTCACAGCAGGAAATCATCGCAGAGCTGGCCGCGAGGGTGGACCGGGGAGAGACGGTGACGCTCCTTTGCTCCAAGGACTGCATCCTGGAGCCCGTCTGTCACCGCACGCTGCTCGCGGAGCTCATCGAAGCCGCCCGCCGCTCCTGACCTTCTGGAGCGTGGGCGGCCGCACCGCCGGGACATGGGAGCCAGTGGCTCCCGCGTCCGCCAGCGGTGTCCTTCACGGGCTCACGGCGCGGGAGCCGCCGCCGGGAGTTCGTCGTCCGCCGCTTCCCGCCGGGACTCGCCGCGCACCTTCTGCATCAGCACGTAGAGGCCCGGGATGAAGATGAGGTTGACGATGGTGGACACCAGCATTCCGCCGAACACCGTCGTGCCCAGCGAGTTGCGTGCCGCCGCGCCCGCGCCCTGCGCCGTCATCAGCGGCACCACGCCCAGGAGGAACGCGATGGAGGTCATCAGGATGGGCCGCAGGCGGACCTCGGCGGCCATCACCACCGCCTCCAGCGCGTCCTTGCCGCTCTCCCTCAACTGCTCGGCGAACTCCACGATGAGGATGGCGTTCTTGCTGGCAAGACCCACCAGCATCACCAGACCCACCTGACAGAACACGTCGTTGGCGTACCCGCGCATGAGCTGCAGCGCCAGCGCGCCCATGATGGCCAGGGGCACCGAGAGGATGATGACGAACGGCAGGCTGAAGCTCTCGTACTGCGCCGCCAGCACCAGGAACACGAACAGGAGCCCCAGGCCGAAGATGATGAGCGTCTGACCACCGCTCTCCTTCTGCTCCAGGCTGATGCCCGTCCACTCCGCGCTCATGCCCTGCGGCAGCGTCTCCGCCGCGAGCGTCTCCATCGCCTCGATGGCCTGACCGGAGGAGACGCCTGGAGCCGCCGCCCCGTTGACCTCCGCCGAGCGGAACAGGTTGTAGTGGCGGATGACCTGCGCGGACACCGTGGGCGTCACCTTCACCAGCGACTCGAGCGGAATCATCTCCCCGTTGTCGCTGCGCACGTAGAACGCGCCGATGTCCTGCGGGCTGTCGCGGTACTGCTGCTCGGCCTGCACGTAGACGCGGTACGTCCGGTTCGCGTAGTTGAAGTCGTTGACGTACTGGCTGCCCATGTAGACCTGCATCGTCCCGAAGATCTGCTCGATGGGGATGCCGAGCGCCTTGGCCTTCTGCCGGTCCACTTCCACGTCCAAGAGCGGGGTGTCCGCGTTGAACGCCGTGAGCACGCCGCGCAGCCGTCCGTCCGCGTTGCCCTTCGCCACCAGCTCCTGCGTGGCCGTCGCCAGCTCATCCAGCGTGCGCGAGCCCGCCGTGTCCTCGACGATGTACTGGAAGCCGCCCACGCTGCCCACGCCGCGGATGGCCGGGGGCTGGAAGGGGATGACACGCGCGCCACCGATGCGGCTCAGCGGCCCACGCAGCCGCTCCACCAGCCCCGCGACGGACTGGTTCTTCCCCGGACGCTCCTCCCACGGGATGAGGCTGGAGAACACCGTCGCCAGGTTGGGGCCGGTGCCCTGGAAGGAGAAGCCGCCGATGGCGAACATGGCGCGCACCTCCGGCTGCTGCTTGAGCACCTCCTCCACCTGGGCCAGCACCTTCTCCGACTGGGCCAGCGACATGCCCTCCGGGCCCTGGATGGAGATGATGACGTAGCCCTGGTCCTCGTCGGGGATGAAGGCCGTGGGCGTCACCCGGAACAGCACCACCGTGGCGCCGATGCAGGCCAGGAACGCAACCAAGACGATGAGCGGGTGCTTGAGCAGCGCCCGCAGGCCCCGGCCGTACCAGGCGCGCGTCGCGTCCAGCACCTTGTCCACCCAGCGGAAGAACACCCACTTCTCACCCACGTGGTGCTTGAGCATCCGAGCGCTCAGCGCCGGGGTGAGCGTCAGCGCGCAGAACGTGGACAGCGCCACCGACGCGGCGATGGTCAGCGCGAACTGGCGATAGATGGCGCCCGTCGTTCCTGGGAAGAGGGCCACCGGGACGAACACCGCCACCAGCACGACGGAGATGGCGATGACGGCGCCGGCCACTTCCTTCATGCCCTCGCGCGCGGCCTGTCGCGCTGTCAGGTGCCGCTCCACCATCAACCGTTCGATGTTCTCGATGACGACGATGGCGTCGTCGACGACGAGGCCCGTGGCCAGTGTGAGGCCGAAGAGGGTGAGGGTGTTGATGGAGAAGCCCATCAACTGGACGAAGGCGAAGGTGCCCACCAGGGAGACGGGCAGGGTGAAGGCCGTAATCAACACGCTGCGCCAGCCGTGCAGGAACAGGAAGATGACCAGGATGACCAGGGCGATGGCTTCCACCAGCGTTTGGAGTACCTCGTGGATGGAGGCGCGCACCGCGAGCGTGGTGTCCGTGCCCGTCTGGAACGTCATGCCCGGGGGGAACTGCGCGGACAGGCGCTCCAGCTCCTTGAAGACGCCGTCGCGCACGTCGAGCGCGTTGGCGGTGGGCAACTGGAAGATGGCCAGACCCACGCCCGTCTTCCCGTTGAAGCGCAACAGCGTGCCGTAGCTCTCCGCGCCCAGCTCCACCCGGCCCACGTCCTTCACGCGCACGCTCTTGCCGCTCGCGTCGCGCATGAGGACGATGTCGCCGAACTCCTCCGGGTCCACCAGACGGCCGCGCGCGCGGACCGCGAGCTGGTAGGGCTGCTCTTCACTGGAGGGTGGCTGGCCCACCTGTCCCGCGGCCACCTGGAGGTTCTGCTCCTGGAGCGCGCGCGTCACGTCCTGGGGCGTGAGCTTGCGGCGCGCCAGCTCCGTGGGGTCCAACCACAGGCGCATGGAGAACTTGCGCTCGCCGAAGATGCGGACCTCGCCGACGCCGCGCACGCGCTTGATGGCGTCCTTGAGATTCACGTCGGCGTAGTTGCTGAGGAACTTCGCGTCGTAGCGGTTGTCCGGGCTGGACAGACCCACCGTCAGCAGCATCTGGCTGGAGGCCTTGTTGACGACGATGCCCGTCTGGTTCACCTGAGAGGGCAGACGCGCGGCGGAGCGGCTGACGCGGTTCTGCACGTCGACGGCGGCGACCTCGATGTCGCGCGTGGGCTCGAAGGTGACGGTAATCTGGCTGGTGCCGTCATTGCTGCTGGTGGAGGTGATGTAGCGCATGCCCTCCACGCCATTGAGCTCCTGCTCGATGGGAATGGTGACGGCGCTCTCCACCACCTCGGCGCTGGCGCCCACGTAGTTGGCCGTCACCGTCACCTGCGGCGGTGCCAGGTCCGGGTACTGGGAGATGGGCAGTGTGGGGATGGCAATGGCCCCCACCAGCGTCAGCAAGATGGAGCAGACGATGGCGAAGACGGGTCTGCGGATGAAGAAGTCGACGAACACGGCGTTCAGGCCCTCATTCTCATGGCGGTAGCCGAGCCTCGCGATGCGACTGGCGAGGCCCGGTCCATCCCTTGGCTCAGCGGCTGCCCGCCGTGGCGGCACCGGCCCCGGCGGCCGGAGCGGCGTCGGGGGACTTCACCTTCACGGCCATGCCGTCGCGCAGCGCCTGCAGCGAGGACACCGCCACCCGGTCGCCCTGCTTCAGCCCGCCTTCGATGACGTAGGACAGGTCGCCCAGCGTCCCGAGGACGATGGGGCGGCGCTCCACCACCGTCTTGCCTTCCTTGTCCTGCACCACCATGGCGAAGGGCTGACCACTCAGGCGCACCACCGCGAGCGCGGGAATCTGCAGCGCGTCCCGCTTCGCGTAGACGATGCGCGAGCGCACCAGCTCGCTGGGGCGCAGGCCCACGGTGTTCTGGAAGGCCGCCTTCACCTCCACCAGCTGCGTGCGCGGGTCCGCCTGCGGCGCGACGAAGAACAGGGGGCTGGTGAGCAGCACCTTGCCCTGCGAGTCCAGGACCTCCAGCGCCGTGTCCGGCTTGAGCGCGCGCGCCCGCTCGGACGGCAGCGCCACGCTGACCTCCAGGACATCCGCCTGGGCAATCGTCGTCAGCGGCGTCGTCGCGCCCACGAAGTCACCCATGCGCACCAGCACGTCGCCCACGGTTCCCGCGAAGGGCGCGCGCACGGCGTGGAACTGCAACTGCACCTGGCGCTGGGCCACCTGGGCCGCGGCGGAGCGCGAGGCGGCCTCGGCGGCCTCCACCTGGGCGCGGCCCTGCTCCAGCTCCTGCGCGCTGGCGAGGCCTTCCTTGTAGAGCGCCTCCGTGCGCGCCAGGGTGGTGCGCGCCAGCTCCCGGCTGACGTGCGCGGAGCTCTGCTGCGCCTGGGCGCTGTCGAGCGCGGCCGTCTCCGTGCGGGAGTCGACCTCCAGAATCGGAGCCCCGGCCTCCACCTTCTGACCGGGCTTCACGTGGATGCGGCGCACGTAGCCCGCGACCTGAGGCAGCACGGTGATGTTCTGCCGCGACAGGAGCGAGCCCAGGTACTCCCCGGTGTCCCGCACCTCGCTGGGCGCCAGCGTCAACACCAGCACCTCGCGAGGAGGTGGCGCGGCCGGAGGTGCCGCCTTGCCCGAGCACCCCGCCGCCATCAGCAGGGCGGAACTCCACAACGTCATCTTCAGCGCCTTCAGGGGGCGCACCCGCATCACCAATCGCACCGGGCCTCCGTCAAGAATGCGTCCAGGCGCGCCTGGACAAGCTCGAATTCACGCAGCGCCAGCGTCAGCTCCGCCTGGCGCAAGGCCGCTCCGCTCTGCACCAGCTCCAAGCTGCTGCCGCGGCCCACTTCAAAGGAACGGCGCGTGAGCCGGTCCGTCCGGTCCGCGAGCTCTCGCGACTCGGACGCCGTCTTCACCAGCGCCTGTGCCACCTCGATGCTGCGTCGGGCCTGCGTCACCTCGACGGACACGTCGCGGCGGCTGCCCTCCAGCGTCTCCGCCGCTTGACGTTCGATTCCCTCGCGCTCCTTCACCAGTCCACCGCGCAGGCCGCCTTCCCACAGGGGGACGGACAGCACCGCGGCGATGCTCCATGAAGAGAAGCGCCCGAAGCTCGGGTCCGTCGTCACCGCTTGCAGGTTGCTCGTCAGGCCGAGCGTCGGCAGGTAGCCCGCGGACGCCTGCCGCCGGCTGTCGCGCGATGCATCCACCTGCGCGCGGGCGGCCGCCAGGTCCGGGCGGGTGTCCAGGTCCTCCAGCGGAGTGCACGCCTTGCGCGTGTCCTCCATCAGTCCGCCCAGGTTGAAGGACGTGTCCACGCCCACCGCGTTGCCAAAGCCCAGGGCGATGCCGAGCGCCTCGCGCGCCCGGCGAAGCTGCTCGTCACCGGAGACGAGCGCGCCGCGCGCCAGCGCCACATCCTGGTTCACCCGCACCACGTCGAGCTGGTTGCTCGCGCCCAGGTCGAACGAGCGCGTCGTCAAGGCGGAGCGCTCCAGCGCCTGGAGCAGACCCACGCGGTTGATCTCCGCGGCCCGCTCGGCCGCCACGGTGGCGACCAGCGTGCGGGCAAGCCCCAGCGTGAGGCGGCGACGCAAATCTTGAAGGCTGGCCACCGCGCCGCGCTCGGAGGCGGATGCCGACGACAGGCCTCGCCACGCGCCCACGTCCACCAGCGACTGGCTCAGGGACGCGGAGAGGGTTCCGACAATCGGCGAGGTGGGCGTGCGCCCGTCCAGCGCGGGCGTGGGAAACACGCCCACCGCGGTGTCCGGGTTGAGGAGGTCATGGGCGGCACTCGCCGACGCGCGTGCGTTGGGCAAGAGCGACGCCAGGGCCTGACGCCAGCGCCCCTCGGCGCGTTGGACGCCGGCTTCCGCGGCCCTCAGATTCGTCGAGCGCTCCCGCACGAGCGTCAGCGCCTGCTCCCAGGTGCTCACCTGCTGAGGCGCGGCGGGGACCGGAGCCAACATCGGGTCCTCCACCTTCGGCTGAAAGGGGACAGGGGGAGGAACAGGAGTACTCGGCGCGGCCGGCGTCGAGGCAGCGACGAACGCCAAGAGGAGAGCGGTGGGGGCGGACATACCAATCGGGTAGGTAAGGGTGACTGCAGGTGCGACTCGACTCCCCCCATCCGACGAATTGCGTCAGGCAGATGTAATTGACAACCATTGTAGGCGACAACTATTTCTTCAGAGGAATGACTTTCGCGGAGCACCTCGCCTCGTTGCGTCGCAGCATTCGCCGCCACCTCACCGAGAAGCTCGGGGCGCGGACGACGCGGCCGTTCAATCAACTGCTGGCGCTGAAGGCCATTTCCGAGGGCATGCGAAGGCAGTCCACGCTCGCCGAGCGGCTGATGGTGGACGCGCCCGCGGCGAGCCGGCTGGTGGATCGGCTGGAAGAGGATGGGCTGGTGCTGCGGCAGGCCGGGGAGGACCGGCGCTGCTTCCGGCTGGAATTGACCGCCCAGGGAGAGCGCGAGCTGTCCCACCTGCTCGATGCGCTTCGGGAGCTGGACGGCGAGCTGGGGGAGTACCTTCCGGAGCCCGAGCTGTCGGAGCTGAAGCGACTGATGGAGAAGCTCCAGACGGGCCTGAGCCTGCGGTCAGTCGGTCCGGACGTGCCTGGCACCGACGGCTGCGGCGAGTGAGCGGGGTCTGGAACGACGAAGGGCCCGGCCTCCGGAAGTGATTCCGGAAGACCGAGCCCCTCGGCTCGAAGCGGTGAGGCGGCCTGTCAGGCCTGCTGCGCGGGCTTCGGCTCCGCCTCGGTGGTGGCGGCGGGAGCCTCGGCGGGCGCCTGCTGCGCGGCGGACTGGGCCTCCGATTCGGCGCGCACGCGGGAGGTCTCCTCGGTGCGCTGGTCGCTGGCGGCCATCTCCTCCGGGGTCAGCTCGGTGCGGTCGGCCAGGATGCCCGTCTTCTTCTCCAGGTCCTTGATGGCGCGGCGCATGAGGTCGCGCTCGAGCAGCGTGCGGTTCAGCCGCTTCTCCAGCGCCTTGTACTTGTCCTTCATCAAGTCCAGGTCGCCCTTGGTCGCGGCGTAGACGCGCTGCTGCGTCTCGTTGCGGCCCTTGATGCGGCGCACTTCCTTCTCCAGGTCCACGGCGCGGTTGCGGTCCTTGTTCGCCGCCTGCTCCAGCCGGTCCATCTTCTCGCGGTCCGCCTCGCTCAGCTCGCGGATGACGCGACGAGGAGTCCGGTCCTCGCGAGCGGCCTCGGCCACCGGCGTCACCGACACGGCCGCGGCCACCACCTGCTCACCCTCCTTGGCGGGGGCGGCGATCTGCGGGGCCACCACGGGGGCGGCGGCGGACACCGGGGCGGGGGCCTGCGGCTCACGGCGACGGCCGCGACCACCCTCGGACTCCGCCTTCAGCCGCTGGTTCTCGGTCAGCACCTGCGCGAGCTCCAGCCGGGTCTGCTCCAGCTGCAGCGACGCGTTGCGCTCCACCTCGGCGCGGGCCTTGGCCAGGTCCTGAGAACCCTTGTCGCCCTCCTTCTGCTCGAAGACCTTTCGCTTGGCCTGCTTGAGCTGATCCTTCACTTCCTGGAGCTGGTTTCGCTGCTCATCCAGTTCCTTCTGCTTGCGTTGCAGCTCCGCTTCCGCCCTGGCGCGCGCGGCCTTGTGGTCCGCTTCCAGCTCGACGCGGGGCGTGTTGGAGGAGGAGGAAGAGGACGGGAGCGCCGCCTGCTTCGCGCCGCCGAAGAGGTTGAAATACAGCGAGATGGCGAGCCCGACTGCCAGGGCGATGACCAAAGGAACCACGGGACGACCTCCACGGGAGGGATATGCAAAAAGCGGGGCAGCCTAACCTCCAGCGCGGGCCCGTCAAGAGTGCGCTGGGGGTGCGTCCCCCTTGTACCCCGCCTCCATGCCCTGTTCGGAGGAAGGGTGCACGTGCGAAATCGAAGCCTCCCTTGGAGGGCATTCGTCCAGACGGGGTCTTCCCCGCCCCGCCGGGAGCCGCGATGCTGCGCCGCCCCGAAGAGCCCCGAGGAGCACGTGTGACATGGCTCACCTGGAGCTGAGACCCAAGCAGCGCGTGTCGAGCTTCCGCAAGCTGGCCATTGGCAGCTGGGGGGCGGCGTATGACCCCACCGTCTACGGCACGCTGACGGTGCGCATGGACCGGGCGCTGGCCTACATGGATGCCTTCCAGCGGAGCACGGGCCTGCGGCTGACGGTGACGCACCTGGTGCTCAAGGCGTTGGCGGAGGCGCTGCGGCGCTGCCCGGATGCCAACGCGGTGCTGCGCTTCCACCGAATCTATCTGCGTCAGCGCATCACCGTGTCCGCGCTCCTGCGCTCGGCGGACGCGGCGTCGGGGTGGGCGCCGGTGCGGGTGGTGGACGCGGATCGCCTCGGGTTGCGTGACCTGGTCCTCGCGCTGGACGCGGCGCACGAGGATGCGCGGGTGCGACAGGGCTTCCGGTGGGTGGAGAAGGTGCCCGCGCCGTTGATGCGGCTGTTCACCAGTGGGGTGTCGTTCCTGGCGGTGACGCTCAACCTGGACCTGGGCCGCTTCGGCCTGCCGAGGGATGCGTTCGGCGCCGCGGTCGTCACGGACGTGGGGGAGCTGGGCCTGGACTCGGCCTATCTGCCCCTGGTGCCCTTCACGCGGGTGCCGGTGTTCCTGGCGCCCGGCGCGGTGCGCGACACGCCGGTGGTGGAGGAGGGGAAGGTGGTGGTGGGGAAGGTGATGAGCCTCAACGCGTCCATCGACCATCGCTTCATCGACGGCTTCCACGCGGGTGTGCTGGCCAACACGTTGAAGGAGCTGCTGGAGGACCCCGAGGCGGCGTTCGGTCCGCCGGACGCGGCGGCCTCGGGGGGCTGAGCGCGGGAAGCGATGGGGTGCTCCCCGCGCCCGTTCGTCACGTCAGTACGCGTACTCCCAGCCGCCACGGCCCCCACGGGCACGCGAGCCGCCGGTTCGAGCGCTCATCGCGCGCAGCCGGCGCACCCGCTCTGGAATGGGCGGGTGGGTGGAGAACAGCGCCATGACGCCGCCCCGGTGCAGCGGGTTGACGATGAACAGGTGCGACGTCGCCGGCGCCCTGTCGTATGGCATCACCTCCGCGCCGCGCTCCATCTTCAGCAGGGCATCCGCCAGCGCATCCGGGTCCCCGCTCAGCTCGGCGCCCGTCGCGTCCGCGCCGTATTCGCGCGAGCGGCTCACGGCGAGCTGCAACAGCGTCGCGGCGATGGGGGCGACGAGGAGCAGGCCCAGGTTTGCGAACGCGCCGCCGAGGCCGCCCTCGTCGTCATCGCTCCGGCTGAGCATGGAGCCGCCGAACCAGAAGAGCATCTGCGCCGCGTAGCTGATGATACCGGCCAGCGTGGCCGCCACCGTGCCGATGAGCGTGTCGCGGTTGCGCACGTGCCCGATTTCATGCGCGAGCACGCCCTCCAGCTCGCGCTGGTCGAGGATGTCCATGATGCCCGCCGTCACCGCGACGGCCGCATGTTTGGGGCTGCGGCCCGTGGCGAACGCGTTCGGCGAGCGCGTGGGCAGGATGTAGACCTTCGGCTTGGGCATGCCCGCGCGGGTCGCCAGTCGCTCCACCATCTGATGCAGCCACGGCGCCTGCTCATAGGGCAGTGGCTTCGCGCCGTGGATGGCGAGCGCGATCTTGTCGCTGAACCAGTAGGAGCCGAAGTTCATCACCACGGCGAAGAAGCCGGCGAACATCAGACCCTGGGCTCCGCCCAGTCGCTGGCCGATGACGAGCACCAGCGCGGTGAGGCCCGCGAGCAGCACCGTCGTCTTGAGCGCGTTGCCCAGGCGGTGCCACCCACCGCCGCCGTGCAGCGCCGGACGTCCGCCGCCGTTCCGGGAAGTTTCGTGGGTGCCAGTGAGTGCCATGTCGTCTCGTTCCTTTCCCCCGTTCAGGGGCTTCAGAAACGTAAACAGGCGGGCCGGCTCGTCAACGAAAGCCCCTGGATGTGTCCATGAATCCAGGGGCTTACGTCATCGCTCGGAAGCCAGGCAGGAGAGCGGGCAAGCCGTCGCCCGATAGCGCGCCGCGCGGGCTCGCGAGCCCTCCTATGGCCGGAAGTGTCGTGGCTCGTGGCCCGATGCAGGGGCCGTGCGAGCCTTCGCGGGGACGGTGGGCGCGCCGCGAGCCGAGCACGTCCCGAGGTTGTCAGGGCGAATCAACGCGCGCGGTGCGCAAGGTCGGGCGCAGCCGGATGGGCGGTGAGTCGGGCGCTGGGAGAATCCACGCCTTGGGCGCGAGCCCATCCCGCTCTCGCGCCAGGTCCACGTTTGGATCCACGAGCACCTCCGCGGAGCGCCCGTTCAACGAAACGCGGACATCCGCACGAACCTCCACCGCGCCATGGCCTCGGGACTCGAAGTCGCGGGCGATGTGTCGGGCGAGCTGGAGGATGAGGTCGGGCTGCACGGACATCTCCCGCTCCTGGAGGCGGGTGAGGTGCTCGCTCGGCGAGACGTGCCACTCGCGTCCCGTGCCCGGTGCGCGGACGATGAACGTCACGCTGCCGTTCTTCTCGCGCGCCATCACCCGCCAGGAGAAGCGCATGCCCTGCTCGTGCCAGAGCACGTTGCCGCCGTAAAGGTGCGTGCGCAGCGGGACGGCAAGCTGCACCACGCCGTACGCCACCGCCGCACCGAGCGCCACCCAGGCCTTCCATCCCGGCGACGCGAGCCCAGCGGTGCGGGGAGTCCAGGAGACCGCATCGCGCCATGGCAGTCCGCGCAGACGCGCCGCCAAGCGTCGGGGCCAGGAGGGCTCGAAGAACACGAGCGCCGCCGTCACCATGATGAAGGGGAACATCCCGATGGGGAACAGCACGGAGGTGGCCGCGTGGAACACGATGACCACGACGTACGCGAACGGGCGCAGCCGGCGCGACAACAGGAACGCGACAATGGTGGTGTCGAAGAGGAAGCCGGACCACGCCGCGGCATAGGCCACCCAGCGCTGTTCCAGCAGAGGCCCCACCCACGGCAGGCTCGTTCGGGCCGACAGCCAGATGTTGAGCGGCTGCGCGTGCACCAACCAGTCGGAGGTGAGCTTCGCCAGTCCGGCGAACACGTAGACGACGGTGACCTGGAAGCGCAGCAAGAGCGTGCACCACGCGGGCAGCGTGTCGCTCCGGAGCGCGGGCCTGCGCCATGCGTCGACGGAGAACGCGCGGTGCGCCGGCACGAAGACGAGCAGCCCGAGCAACAGGCTCACCAGGTAGTAGTGGTTCAGGTAGTTGCTGACATCGACGAGCTGCACATACGTGAAGGCCACGAAGAGCAGGACGGCCGTCGCCCGATAGAAGAGGCCCGCCGCGAGGAATGCGCCCAGCAGCGCCAGCGCGGCGAACACCAGGTGCATCCACGGCGCGGGCAGCGACGGCACCCAGTCGAAGCCCCAGTAGCTGAAGTGGAACCGGGGGCGCACGAACAGCACGTCCACCCAGCCATAGGCGAGGAAGCGAATCGACGAGACGGTGATGAGCACCCCGAGCGCCACCCGGAACGCCGCCAGCGCCGCGATATCTCGCGGCGCCAGCAACAGCTTCCAGAGGCGCTCGTTTCGGGAGCCGAGGGCCTGCTCAGTCATTGTCCCCTTCGACGGACTGGGGCAGCTCCAGGTCCAGCACCGTGACGAGCTCCGTCTTGAGCACGTCCGTGACGCCCTTGAACGCGTCATGGAGCGCGCGCACGGACGGCTTGTCCTGGGCCAGCGCCTGCTTCAGGTCCTCTTCCTCGATGGTCGCGAAGGCGGCCTCGGCGGCGACGATTCGCTCACGGAGCTTCTGGGCCAGGGCCTCCGCGCCCGCGGCCACCAGCACGTCATCGAAGCCCGTGCCCGTGTACCCCTCACCGCAGCCCTCCGCGAGCAGCCGGAAGCCCCGGACGTTGGCGCGCAGGTTCGCCTTCGAGCGGTTCGCGAACTGCGACTCGAGGTGCTCAGGGCACGATTCCGTCGAGCACTCCCGCATGCCCAGGGGGCGCGCCAGCTTCAGGTCCTTGCCCTCGCGCTCGAAGTAGAACATCGCGTCGCTCACCGCGTTGAGCGCGGCCTGATTCGTCGGGAACACCGTGTTGCCCGAGCCCGCGGACGCCAACGTGTTGGCGAAGTTGTCCTGGTCCGCTGCCCACGCCTTCACCAACTGCGTGGCTCGCTGATTCACGTCCTGCGCCACCGCGAGCGCATAGGCGCGCTTGCGCGTTGCCCGCTCCGTCGACGACAGCGCCGCCCAGGTGCCCTGCGCGACGATGGGTGAGGTGCCCTGACACGCCGTGTCCTCTCCCTCGTGGAACAGCAGGTACTCCAGCGCGTACAGCCCGCGCCGGCTCACCAGCGACGTCGGGAAACCCGCCGTCTCGTAGCTCTTGCTGACGAGCTGCTCCTCCACCGTGCACCGGCTCACCAGCGGCCACGAGTAGACGTTGTCGCGCAGCTCCGCGCCGCCCGCCGCGCTGCGAGGCGCCGCCGGTCCCACCTGCATGACCTCCGCGACCTGCCAGACGTCCATGGCCGCGTGGAACGCCGCACGCGCCTCCGCCTGCGTCGTGGCATCCGGCTGACCCGCGTACCGCGACACCGCCCCCGTCAGCGCGGTGCTCGCCTCCAGGAACTGCCGCGCCGTCTTCTCCACGCAGGCGCCCGTCGCCTTCAGGAGGTCCGCGCGCGTCGTGTCCGTGCCGCCCGGCCCCGCGTCCTCCTTGCCTTTGTCGGACTCCTTGCAGCCCGGAAGGCAGGTCAGGGCGGTGAGGAGCAGGAGCGCGCTGGTGCGGCGCGCGCGGAGGGGGCCCGGCGACTGGGTCTTCATGAGGGTCTCGATCATCTCGGGGAAGTCAGGGTGCTCAATGCTCGCGCGCTTGACAGCACGTGTGGATCCGTTTTACGAGCCGCACCCTGATTTTGAGAACGATTGTCATTAGCAGATTACGAAATATTGCAGGGAGAGGGGCATACGATGAAGAGCGGGATGCAGCAGCGTAAATCGTTCGCGGGCGTAGCGGCTCTTTCGCTCGCACTGGCGGTGTTCAGCAGCGCCTGTGGCGACGACGACGAGAAGGACCCGCAGAACACGCCGGACTCTGGCACGCCTGACTCCGGAACGCCCGACTCTGGCACGCCCGACTCCGGCACGCCTGACGCGGGCCCGGTGACGACGGTGTCGGACGCCGACATCGCGCTGGCTCGCTTCAACACGGACGGCACGCTGGACACGACGTTCGGCGCCAGTGGCACGACGCGCGTGGACCTGAGCACCGTGGCGGGTGGAACGAAGGACGCCGTGTGGGGTCTGGCGGCGGATGGGACCAACCGGCTCGTCGTCTTCGGCTCGCGCCGTGGCGAGGGTGACCGCGTCGACGCGGACCGCGTGGTGGTGCGCTTCTCGGCCAACGGCGCCCGCGACACGACGTTCGGCACCGAGGGCGTGTACACGCTCAACGTCTCCAACCTGAGCGACGGCGCGCGCAACGGCATCGTCCAGGCGGACGGCAAGATTGTCGCGTCGGGTTACACCAGCCAGCCGACGGGCGCGGGCACGCAGGCAGCCAACCGCATCGTGCTGCTGCGCCTGGATGACGCGGGCAAGGCGGACACCACCTTCGGCTGGAAGGGCGTGGTCAACTCCGCGCCGTTCGGAGCCGTCAACCCCCCCACCAACCCCGAGTGGGGCATGGCGGAGGCGTACGCGGTGGGCCAGTTCAGGGACGGCAGCTACGTCACCACCGGCTACGGCCGCAGCGCGTCCTCCGGCACGGTGGACGTGGTGAACTTCAAGTACTCGGCCACGGGCGAGCGCGACCTGAATTGGGGGTCGAACGGCATCGCCCTGCTGGACCTGGTCAGCGACAACGACCGCGGCCGCAACCTGCTGGTGCTGAACGACGACCGCGTGTGCACGGTGGGCAGCGCGACGCCGGTGGCGCAGAAGATCTCCGCCCTGGTGTTCATGCTGGACAAGAACGGCGCCCGCGACACGACCTTCAACACGGAGGGCTACAAGCTGTACGACTTCGAGCGTCCGGAGCAGGCGTTCTTCGGCGTGGCGAAGTCCGCGGACGGCAACTGGGTGGCGGCGGCCGGTTACCGCGCCGGTGGCAGCGAGGATGACGACGGCGTGCTGGCCATCATCCCGGTGGGCGGCTCGGGCACCGAGGTCTTCAAGGCGGCGCCCATCTCCGAGACGGACCATGACCGCTTCTGGTCCGTGGCCTTCGACGCGTCCAACCGCGTCTACGTGGCGGGCTTCGTCACCGAGGGCGGCGACAACAAGATGGTGGTGGCGCGTTACACGACGGCTGGCGCGCTGGACACCACGTTCGGCACGGGCGGCGTCGTGAAGCACAACTTCATCGTCGGCAAGACGGAGGAGGCCGTGCGCGGCATCGTCGTGCAGTCCGACGGGAAGATCGTCGTCGCGGGCACGGCCGACAAGTAGTAGCAGCACGGTTTCGAAGCACCCAGTCCTGGAGCCGGGGAGTCGGGTCCCTTCATGGGCCCGGCCACCCCGGCTTCCTGGCGTCTGGCGCAGTGCCACCGCACATCATCGAGACAAGGGCGTACTTCGCAGATGGCATGGTTCAAGGACAGGCTGAGGCGGGCGCGGAGCTGGACGGCTCCGGTGCTCATGGTGGGGTTCGTGTCGTCGTCGGCCGCCCAGTCCGTGCCGGTCGCTCCCAGCGAGGCTGCGACTCCGTCAGAGGCGGCTCCTCCGGTGGCCCCATCGCCCGTTGGACCTGCCGAAGAGCCCGCTCTTCCATCGACGTCCTCTCAGCCAGAGCCCCTTGTCGACGTGCCCGTGCCTTCGGAGTCGGTGGCCACGCCCTCGGCGCCGGAGGACGCGCCGCTGGCTCCGGAGCAGGCCGGTAGCGTGCCCGCGCAGGCGCCCACCGCGCCGGACGCGGTGCCCGAGGCGGGGCAGCGGAAGTTCGAGAGCGTGGTGGTGGGGACCTCGGAGACGCGCACGAGCGGCTCGGTCCACATCCTCAAGCCCGCGCAGTTGGAGCGCTACGAGAAGGACGACCCGAGTGCGGTGCTGATGAGCGTGCCCGGTGTCTACGCGCGTGGCGAGGACGGCTTCGGGCTTCGGCCGAACGTGGGCCTTCGCGGCGTGAATCCGGACCGCAGCAAGAAGGTCACCCTGTTGGAGGACGGTGTCCTCTTCGGCCCGGCGCCGTACTCCGCGCCTGCGGCCTACTTCTTCCCGCTCGTCACCCGCATGCAGTCGGTGCGCGTGCTCAAGGGCCCCTCGGCCATCCAGCATGGTCCACAGACTGTCGCGGGCTCCGTCGAGTTCCTCACGCGCGACATCTCCGCGTCGGAGTCCGCGTGGCTGGACATCGCCGGAGGTGGCTACCTGTACGGCAAGGCGCACGGCGTCTTCAGCGCGAGCACCGAGCGCGCGGGCTTCCTGGTGGAAGGCATCCACCTGCGCAGCAACGGCTTCAAGGAGCTCGACGGTGGAGGCACCACGGGCTTCCGGCGCAACGAGTGGATGGCGAAGGCCCGCTACCGCCTGGTGACCGAGGGGGAGATTCGCCAGAGCCTCAACCTCAAGCTGGGCTACTCCGACGAGCTGTCCAACGAGACGTACCTGGGCCTGTCCGACGCGGACTTCCGCGCCAACCCGCTGCGCCGTTACGTCGCCAGCGCGCTGGACCGGATGAAGTGGCACCGCACCCAGGTGGCCCTCAGTCACGTGCTGGAAGCCGGCTCGCTGGCCATCACCACCACGGCCTACCGCAACGACTTCGCGCGCGTGTGGCGCAAGGTGAACCGCTTTGGCGGCGCGGCCATCGCCACCGTGCTCGCGGACCCGACGAGCGCGCGCAACTCCATCTACTACGGCGTCCTCACCGGTCAGCTCGACACGTCGTCGACGCAGGACACGTTGCTCATCGGCCCCAATGACCGCACCTTCGTGTCGCAGGGCCTCCAGAGCGTCGCGCGGTGGACCACGACGACGGGCCCGCTGAGCCACAGCCTGGAGGTCGGCGCGCGCTTCCACTACGACAGCATCGACCGCAAGCACACCGAGGACGCGTACCGCATGGCGGGCGGCGAGCTCGTCTCCGCTGGAGCGCCCACGGCCACCACCGCCGACAACAAGGACGCCACCCACGCCCTCGCGCTGCACGTGACGGATGCCATCGCCTGGGGACCGCTGGTCCTCACGCCGGGCGTTCGCCTGGAGGTCATCCGCTCCCGCTCGTATGACCGCATGACGGGGGAGGACACGGACGGCTCGCTCGAGGTGTTGATGCCGGGCCTGGGCGCGTATGGCGCGCTGACGCCGAACCTGGGCCTCTTCGCGGGCGCGTATCGGGGCTTCTCGCCGCCCTCACCGGGCCAGCCCGACGCGGTGAAGCCGGAGAAGAGCATCAACTACGAGTCGGGCGCCCGCTGGACGCGTCGGGGCGAGCGCTTCGAGGTCGTCGGCTTCTTCAACGACTACTCGAACCTCACCGCCATCTGCACCTTCTCCAGCGGCTGTGTGGATGACGACCTGGACCGACAGACGGACGCGGGACAGGCCCACATCTACGGACTGGAGGTCTTCGCGGAGAAGACGTTCCGTCCCGGAGGCGGCGTGACGTTTCCGCTCTCGGCTTCCTACACCTTCACGCGCACGGAGCTGCTCACCGACTTCCGCTCGGCGGATCCTCAGTTCGGCGACGTGAAGGCCGGCGACGAGCTGCCCTATGTGCCCCGGCACCAGGTCTTCGCGTCGGTGGGCGTGGAGGGCGCGCTGGGCGGCGTCATCCTGAGCGCGCTCTACATCGACAGCATGCGCGAGAAGGCGGGGCAGGGTGAGGCGGCGCCCGGCGAGCTGACGGACTCCCAGCTCACGTTCGACGTCAACGCGAACTGGAACTTCTCCCGCTGGGGACAGCTCTACTTCAGCGCGCGCAACGTGTTCGACTCGGCGGACATCGTCTCCCGTCGCCCCTATGGCGCGCGCCCCAACGCGCCCCGCACGGTGATTCTCGGCTTCAAGCTGTCGCACTGACGCAAGGACCCCAGGTGCCCCGGAGGACCATGGCCGGGGCGCGGGAGGGTCAGAGGTAGAAGCGGTCCGTCACGCCGGCGGTGCGCTGGAGGATGGCGCTCCAGCCGAGCCACAGCTCGATGCCACTCTTCGCGGTCTCCGACTCGCCCCCCAGCGCGCCGAGCGAGCCCGTGCAGCCCGCGAGCGTGCACAGCCCGGACTCCGTCAGGTGCTCCAGCAGCGCGCGAAGCGTGGGCATTCCTCGTGACTCGAAGCGGTCAGAGATGTCCGTGCGGCCCTCGAAGTCGGGCTCATCCAGCGCGCCCCGCAAGAAGCGCTCGAGTGCCCACCAGAAGAGATACACCTCCGCACGACGCCCCGACGCGGTCGCCGCGGCGGCGATGGACATGCCCTGGTGCACCCGGTCGTAATCTCCGCTGTGCAGGAAGATGACCACCTTGGATGACGCGGGCGCGCTCATGCGGGCCTCATACCGTCCAGCAGTGTCCGCCGTCCATTGAGTCACCAGGGCGGACCGCTCGGGCCCTTTGGCTTGCGCCCGTCCCCCGGCGCTTGCTAGGAAACCCGCGAGCCATCGGGCACTTACACGCCCTGACGGGCACTTGGGACGGGCTGCTTCTCTCATGGTCGAGGACATCACAGCGCGGCGCAAAGACGCTCACCTCGACCTGTGCGCCACCGGTGACGTCGAGCCGGGCGGAAACAGCACCCTCCTGGAGCACGTCCACCTGGTCCACTGCGCCATGCCAGAGATGGCCGTGGAGGACGTGGACCTGTCCACTCCGTTTCTTGGAAAGCAGTTGCGCCACCCGCTGCTCGTCACGGGCATGACAGGCGGCACCGAGCGCGCGGGCGCGGTCAATCGTGACCTCGCATTGCTCGCTGAGCGACATGGTCTGGCGTTTGGTGTTGGAAGCCAGCGCGCCATGTCGGAAGACGTTGCGCGGGCCGCATCCTTCCAGGTGCGGCAGGTCGCGCCCACGGTGGCGTTGCTGGGCAACATCGGGCTCTATCAGGCGGTGCGGCTGGGCGTGGACGGGGTTCGGCGGTTGATGGAGGACATCGGCGCGGACGGCATCGCGTTGCACCTCAACGCGGGCCAGGAATTGACCCAGCCCGAGGGCGACCGGGACTTCCGGGGCGGCTACGACGTGGTGGGGGCGCTGGTGAAGGCCTTCGGCGACCGGCTGCTCGTGAAGGAGACCGGGTGTGGCATCGGTCCGGATGTGGCCCGGCGGCTGGTGGCGCTGGGGGTCCGGAACCTGGATGTCTCCGGCCTGGGCGGCACGTCGTGGGTTCGCGTGGAACAACTTCGGGCCACGGGCGTACAAGCTCAGGTGGGCGCGGAATTCAGCGCGTGGGGAATTCCCACGGCGGCCGCGGTGGCGACGGTGCGCGCGGCCGTGGGGCCGGAGGCTCGGCTGGTCGGCAGCGGCGGGGTGAGGACGGGGCTGGAAGTGGCGAAGGTGCTCGCGCTGGGCGCGGACCTGGGCGGAATGGCGCTGCCGCTGTTCCGGGCGCAACAGGCGGGTGGGGTGGAGGCGGCGGAGCAGGCGCTGGCGGTCATCCTGTCGGGATTGCGACAGGCGCTCGTGCTCACGGGAAGCAGAAGCTGCGCTGAGCTGAGGCAGCGGCCGCGGGTGGTGACCGGAGTGTTGAAGGATTGGATTGCGGCGCTATAGCGGCCGTGCGCGTCGACGCAGGAAGAGGGAAGACTCAACATGTCTGAGACGGTGACGTCCCGGCTCTCCGGGTTCCACAAGCTGCCGATGGATGAGCGCCTCGCGCAGCTCGCTCGCATGTTGCGGCTTTCGCCCGCGGACCTGGAGCAGCTTCGCGGCACGGAGGCTTTGCAGCCGGTCCTGGCCAACCAGATGATCGAAAACGCGGTGGGAACCTTCTCCCTGCCGCTGGGGTTGGGACTCAACCTCCAGGTCAACGGGCGCGACTACCTGGTGCCCATGGCGGTGGAGGAGCCGTCGGTGGTTGCGGCGGTGTCGTTCGCCGCGAAGATCGTCCGCGAGGCGGGCGGCTTCATCGCCGAGGCCGACGAGTCGATGATGATTGGCCAGGTCCAGGTGACGCGCTATGGCGACCCGACCGAGGCCACTCAGAAGATTCTGGCGCACAAGGAGCAACTGCTGGCCCTGGCCAACAGCTTCCATCCCGCGATGGTGGCGCGCGGTGGCGGCGCGAAGGACGTGGAGGTTCGCGTGTTGCCGGCCCCCGAGGGCCCGCGCGGCGAGCCGCTGCTCGTGGTGCACATCCTCATCGACACGCAGGAGGCGATGGGGGCCAACCTCATCAACACCGTGGCGGAGGGCGTGGCACCGCTCGTGGAGCAGATCACCGGCGGCAAGGTGTACCTGCGCATCCTCTCCAACCTGGCGGACCGCCGGCTGGCGCGCGCCACGTGCCGCATCCCCCTGGCGATGCTCGCCGACTTCGAGATGCCCGGTGAGACCATCGCCGAGGGCATCGCCCAGGCCAGCCGCTTCGCGGAGGCGGACCCGTACCGCGCGGCCACGCACAACAAGGGCGTGATGAACGGCATCGACTCGGTGGCCATCGCCACGGGGCAGGATTGGCGCGCGATTGAAGCCGGCGCGCACGCGTTCGCCTGCCGTGGCGGTCAGTACCGCCCGCTGTCGACGTGGTACCTGGAGGAAGGTCACCTGGTGGGCCGCATCGAGCTGCCCATGGCGCTGGGCCTGGTGGGCGGCCCCATCAAGGTGCACCCCGGCGTGCAGATGGCGCTGAAGCTCCTGCGCGCCTCGAGCGTGCGTGAGCTGTCCATGGTGTTCGCGGCGGTGGGGCTGGCGCAGAACTTCGCGGCGCTCCGGGCGCTGGGCAGCATTGGCATCCAGAAGGGCCACATGGCGCTGCACGCGCGCTGCGTGGCGGTGACGGCGGGCGCGCGCGGTGACTGGGTGGAGAAGCTCGCGGACCTGCTGGTGAAGGCGGGCCACGTGAAGGTGGAGAAGGCCCGGGAGATTCTCGCCAGCCTGTCCGCCGAGGACGCCGCTGCCGCCACTGGCACGACACTCTGAGCGCCGTGGCCACCCAGTCCTCCCTGTCCACGTTCGGCGCCGGCAAGGTCATCCTGCTGGGCGAGCACAGCGTCGTGTACGGCCATCCCGCGCTGGCGGGTCCGCTGTCGCAAGGCGTGAAGGCTCGCGGCGTGCCGTCCAAGAAGTGTCAGCTCTCCCTGCCGTCCACGCTGAGCCGGGGACAGCGGGCGCTGCTCACCCTGGCCTTCGCGCGCGCGGCGAAGCTGGTGGGCGAGCCTCCGGTGAAGGTGTCGTTGGACCCGGAGCTGCCGCTGTCCGTGGGACTGGGCAGCTCCGCCGCGCTGTCCGTGGCGTGCGCGCGGCTGTTGCTGCTGGCGGCGGGCAAGGAGGCCACGCCGCGAGAGGCCGCGCGGGTGGCGTGGGAGATGGAGCAGGAGTTCCACGGCACGCCCTCCGGGGTGGACCACACCACCAGCGCGGAGGAGCGGCTGTTGCTCTATCGCCGGACGCCCAACGCGGCGGCGGTGGGGCGCGGCAGGACGGTGGAGAGTCCCCGTCCGCTCAAGGTGGTGGTGGCGCTGGCGGGTGAGCGCAGCCCCACGAAGAAGACGGTGGCGGCGCTGCGGGAGCGGCAGGCGCGGTGGCCCGAGCGCTACCGGCGGCTCTTCACGGAGATGGGGCGGCTGGCGTCGGAAGGCGCGAAGGCGGTGGAAGCCGGAGACTTGGAGGCGCTGGGTGACGCGATGAACGTCAACCAGGGCCTGCTGGCGGCGCTGGGCCTGTCCTCGCCGCCGCTGGAAGAGATGGTGTATCGACTGCGTGGCCTGGGGGCGCTGGGCGCCAAGCTCACCGGAGCGGGTGGGGATGGTGGGGCCGTGGTCGGTCTGTTCCTCGAACCGGAGGCCGCGGTGGTCCAGCTCACCCGACTCGGTGTGCGCTGCTTCAGCAGCCAGCTCGCGGGTCCGCGAGCGCCGTGAGTGTTCCCATGAAAGCCACTGCCCTGGCGCATCCCAACATCGCCCTCGTGAAGTACTGGGGGAAGCGGGACGACGCGCTCATCCTTCCACACCAGTCCAGCCTGTCGCTGACGCTGTCGCCCCTGTCGGTGACGACGACGGTGGAGTTCGGCGTCCCGACTGACACGGTGGAGATCAACGGCCACACGTCCAAGGGCAGCGAGCGCGAGCGCGTGTTGCGCCTGCTGGAGTCGGTGCGCGCCCAGACGAAGGACGCGCTGGGGCCGGCGAAGGTCGTCTCGCGCGGAGACTTCCCCATGGCGGCGGGGCTCGCGAGCAGCGCGGCGGGCTTCGCGGCGCTCGCTGTCGCGGGACGCGCGGCTGCGGGCCTGCCGTCCGACGCGAGGGCGGCGAGCATCCTGGCGCGGCTGGGCAGCGGCTCCGCGTGTCGCAGCGTGGAGGGTGGCTTCTGCGAGTGGCAGCGCGGCGAGCGCCCGGACGGAGACGACAGCTTCGCGGTGCAGCGCTTCGACGCGGCGCACTGGCCGGACCTGCGCATGGTGGTGGCGGTGCTGGACCGGGGCGAGAAGGACGTGAAGTCGCGCGACGGGATGAAGCAGACGGTGGAGACCAGCCCCTACTACCCGGCCTGGGTGCGTGACGCGGAAGAGGAAGTGCCGCGTGCCCGCGCGCACATCGCCCGGAGGGATTTGCAGGCGCTGGGGGAGTTGTGTGAGCGCAACGCGTGGCGGATGCATTCCACGTCGCTCGCGGCCGACCCACCGCTCTGCTACCTGAACGCGGGGACGCTGGGCCTCATCCAGCACCTGCGCGAGCACCGCAAGAAGGGCATCCCGGTCTGGTTCACGTTGGACGCGGGCCCCAACCCGGTGCTGCTGACGGACGCGGCGAACGAAGTCGCGGCGGAGGCGCTGGCCCGCGCGTGTGGCGCGCTGGACGTGATTCGCTGCGTGCCGGGCGGGGACGCGGTGCTCAAGCAGGAGCACCTGTTCTGATGGAGCGCGCCCTCTCCGCACCGGGCAAGCTGTTCGTCTCCGGCGAGTACGCGGTGCTGTGGGGCGGGGTGGCGCGAGTGGCCGCGGTGGCGCCTCGCACTGCGGCCTATGTGCGGCGGCGCGAGGATGCGCGCGTGCATGTCTGCCTGGAGGAAGGGTCGCTGGGCGGCAGCGTGACGCCTCGGGGCGTGCGCTGGGAGCGCGAGGTGCCCGCGGGCTTCTCCTTCGTGGCGCGCACGCTGGACGAGGCGCTCCGAGCGCACGGCCGCGCGAGCCAGGGCTTCGACTTCGCGGTGGCGCCCTCGGCCGTGGGGCCCAACGGGCAGAAGCTGGGCATGGGCGGCAGCGCGTGCGCGACGGTGCTGGCGGCCGAGAGCGCGCGTTATGTGCTGGAGGAGCGCTACGACGCACTGAAGCTGGCGTTGCTGGCGCACACGCAGGGGCAGGGCGGCAAGGGCAGCGGCGGGGATGTGGCGGCGAGCTTCGCGGGGGGCGTGCTGCGCTATCGGCGCTATGACGTGACGCCCCTGGTCGACGCGAGCAACGGCGGACGGCTGAGCGCGGCGCTGACGGAGTCGGCCTCCGTGGACGTGTGGCGACTGCCCGTGCCCAGGGTGTCCATGGCGTATGCCTTCACGGGTGAGAGCGCGTCCACGCGCGTGCTGATTGGCCAGGTGGAAGCGCGGCTGGAGGCGGCGGGGCGCCAGGCCTTCGTCGAGCGCTCCAACGTGGTGGGGCAGGTGATGGAAGATGGTCTCGCGGGCTGGGACTTCCGAGGCTTCTCCGAGGCCGTGAAGGCGCAGCACGCGCTGCTGTTGGAACTGGGCCCGCTGGAGACGGAGGGCATGCGCCGCGTGCTGTCCATGGCGGCGGCCTACGGCTGCGTGGGCAAGCTGTCCGGCGCGGGGGGCGGCGACGGCTGCATCCTCTTCGCACCGGACGCGGAGGCTCGCGCCGAGCTGTGCAAGGGACTGGAGTCGCGCGGCTTCCACACGCTGCTGCTGGAGGCCGAGCAGGGCGTCCGGGGTGAGACGCAGGTGGATGCGCGGCTGCGCGCCTGGGTGGACGCGCTCGTCTGAGTCACGCGACGGCCCTGGTTCTCACTCACTCACTTACGAGAGAGCCCGGGGCCTCGTCTCCCTTCAGAACATGTGGCCGAAGGTGATGTAGATGCGCTGGCGGCCGGTCTCGGTGGAGCGGGCGTAGTCCATGCGCACCACGGCGGCGCGACGGGTGAGGCGCAGGCCGCCGCCGATGCCCGGGTGCCACTCGTGCCACTTTCCGTCCGTTACGCCCGGGTGCCACACGCGCCCCAGGTCCAGGAACATCACCGCGCCCACCTTCATGCTCTTGCCGAACACCTGCATCTGCGCGGCCTGGAAGCGCAGCTCCGTGTTGCTGAACGCCTTGATGTTGCCGGAGAAGCGGTTGCGCTCGATGCCGCGCACGCTGCTCATGCCGCCGATGCCCTCCGACACATTCACGCCGCCCGTGTTGCTCCACTCGAAGAACGGCACGTCGCCGAAGAGCATGTCCAGCGTGAGCCGCTGCGCCAGCGTCAGCCGTGACGACAGCCGCAGGTATCGCCGCTCGCTCAAGGTGATGCCCACGTACTGATAGCGGCTGCCCGTCGCCTGGCCTGACACGCGCAGCGCCAGCTCCTCCACGCCCCCCTCCAGCGGGTCCGTCTCGTCGTCGCGTGTGTCCCACAGCGCGCCCACGAGGAGCTGACCGGTGGAGCCACCCTCGATGCCGATGGGTTGCTGCTGCGTCAGCATCGACTGGTCTTCCGCGCTCACGCTCGTGTTGCGCCACGCGTAGCCCACGTAGGACTGGAGTGGATGCGTGGGACCGAAGGGCCGGCCACGAAGGCGCAGCCACGCGCCGGGCGAACCCTTGTCGAACGTGAAGCGCTCGTTGTCCAGGTCACCCTTGAAGTCCGGCGCCGACTGGTTGCCCGCGCCGAAGAAGGGGCTGCGCAGCTCCCTGCGGTACTCGAGCCCGGCCTCCAGGCGAAGCGGTCCAATGAGGCGCGGCCCGTCGTAGCGCAGGTAGTGGCTCTGCACGCCTCGGCTGCTGAAGAGCACCTGCGCGCCGATGCCGTGCGCGTACGGCGTCTTGCCGGGGCCGTACAGGTAGATGCCGCCCACCGCGCCGTAGCTGATGCCGTGGTCCGAACTGAACGTCATCATCGGCAGCGCGATGATGTCCGAGCCGGAGTCCGTCTTCGCGGGAGCCAGCCCAGGCGCCGGCCGGGCAGGCGGCGTCACCGGAGCGGCACTCAGGAGGGCGAGGAGGACAGCGGGAATGATCATGGGGACCGTGGTGACGCCTCTCTGAGTCGGATCCATCCCGACTGAAGGACGGCGCTACCTGCCCGCCTGCTTTCCAGGAGGGCTGCCTTCGACTGAAGGCGGCCGTCCCCCCAAGTGCTCATTTTGCCTGCCGAAGGAGGGGAGGCGTCAACGTGAGTGGAGTCATTACCCCAGCTTCATGGATGTGGGCCCACGGACTTGCGCGGAGGGTGCGCTCGAAAGTTCCGCCCGCAGCGGCGCATCGGCGCCGGAACCTCTTGATTGTCCATTTAGACGGGGTGCCTAAGGCCCTGCTGGATGAGGCGATTGTCGCCGGGAAGATGCCGTTCTTCTCACGACTCATCCGCTCGGGGGCGTTTCATCTGGAGGACGCCTTCTGGGGCGCGCCCACCTCCACGCCCTACTTCCAGGCGGGCTTGCTGTACGGCATGCGCGAGTCGAACCTGCCTGCCTACTCCTGGTACGACCGGGAGCTGGGTCGCAAGGTGCAGATGAACGTGCCCTCGGACGCGCTGGAAATCGATCAACGGTTGCGAGGCGCGGGGCGCGACAGCCTGCTGGATGGCGGTGGCCACGGGTACTTCTCGCTGTTTCGCGCGGGCGCGGACAACGCGCTGAGCATGAGCACGCTGGGCAGCTTCAAGCTGATGTCGCGCTCGCTCTCCTACGAGCTGATGGGTTTGTCGGCCGGTCGCACGCGGGGCGCGTGGGACTTCCTGCGCTCGTTCGGAATGGACACGTGGCAGTCGGCGCGCGAGGTGGTCCGCTGGTCTCGCGCCCTCCACGACTGGCGCCACGAGCAGTCCTTCCTGCTCAGTCGCGTGCTCTTCCAGCGCCTGGGCTGGAGCTTCGCGCACACCAAGGCCCTGGTGGACATGGTGCGCGGCGTGCCCGCCATCTACCTCGTCTTCGGCAACTACGACGAGGTGGCCCACCGCCGAGGGCCGCGCTCGGAGATCGCGCTGGCGGAGCTGCACCGGGTGGATGCGTACCTCTCGGAGCTCTACGCCATGGCGCGCTCGGTGGAGCGTCCCTACGACGTCGTCATCCTCTCGGACCACGGACACGTGGACAGCCTGCCGCTGGAGCAGCGCCAGGGCGTGCGACTGGAGTCCATGTTGTTCGAGGGCGCTCACGTCCCCCTGTCCGACGACGTGGCGCGGGGCCTGTGTGAGGGACGTTCTCTGCCCGAGCCGGACACCGTCGCGCGCGCGCCTTTCAAGCCCGTCGTCGTCGAGTGCGGCAACTTCGCCCATGTCTATCTCTCCGGCGAGAGCGAGCCGCTGGAGGCGAGGACGCTGCTGGCGCGGCATCCGGAGGTGCTGGCGCGCGCCACGCGGAGCCCGGACATCGGCATCGTCGCGATGCGCCGGGGGAACTCCGCGGTGGCCGTGGTGCGCGGTGGCGTCTACGGCCCGGATGAAATGGAGCGCGCGCCCCTGGCACCCGAGTACAGCCGCCGCGCGGTGGCGGACTTCCTCAGGGGCCTGCCGGCGATGAAGACGGCGGGAGACCTGGTCCTCTTCGGTGAGGCGGTGCGGCGCGGAGGCACCGTGGGCTTCGCGTGGGAGTTCGGCTCGCACGGTGGGCTGACGCGCACGGAGGCCAACAGCCTGGTGTGCTGGCCCGCGAACGCGCCCGTGGACCTGTCCGGCCTGGGCCACTGCGCGGACCTGCACGAGCGGCTCGCGGAAGCCTACCTGGAGCCCGCGCTCCGACTGCGGTGGGTCCAGTGAAGCGGAAACCCTTTCGGTCCACGACAGGCAGGTGGCCCAGTCCCTCGGCTCGCGGCGTCAGCGCGCCCAAGGTGCTGCTCGCCGTGCTGGGGCTGGCGCTGTCCGTCGTCCTGCTCTCGACGGCGTTCTTCCGGTGGCACCTTCAAGGCCCGGGGCCCCTGCTCGAGCCGCGCTTCCCCCTGGACGAGTTCCTGAGGGACCTGCCCGGCCACCTCGTGTGGCTGTTGCCCTTCGTGCTGCTCCAGGCCTCCATCATCCCGCTGCGCGCGGTGCAATGGCAGAGCACCTTGCGCAAGCGAGTGCCCTTCCGCGAGCGCTACCACCTGGTCGCCATTGGCGCCTTCGTCCACAACGCGCTGCCGGGGAAGCTGGGCGACATCCTCCGCTCGTTCCTCCTGTCGCGCACCGAGCGCATTCCCTTCCTGCGCTGCCTGGGCACCGTCGGCGTCTGCAAGCTGATGGAGTTCGCCGCGTTGATGTTGCTGGTGACGCTCTCCCTCTTGGGGCCCTTCGGCGCCACGCTCTCCCGCTTCCAGGGGCAGCTCAAGGTGGCGGTGTCCCTGTGCGTGGGATTGGTCGCCCTCGTCGTGCTGCTGGCCCACTGGTCCGCTCCGCTGGCGAACTCGCTGCACCGCCGTCACCGCTTCCCGCGCCTGGAGGGCTTCCTCCACCACGTCAGCGATGGCCTGGGCTCGGCGCGCTCCTTCCGGGGCATGGGCAAGGTGCTCTTCTTCTCGGTGGGCCCGGTGATGGCGTCCGCGCTGGCCTACGGACTGGCGTTGCACGGCATTGGAATCCAGGGGGGCCTCTTCGCGGGGGCGGTGATGCTGGGGGCCATCTCCCTGGGACAGGCGCTCCCGGGTGTCCCGGCCGGCATGGGCATCTACTACTTCGTGACGAGCTGGGCGGCCCGCAGCCTGGGGGCCTCGCCGGAGGATGCGGCGGCCTTCGCCACGCTCACCCACCTGGGGACGGTGCTCAGTCAGGCCGGAGTGGGGGCCATCTCCGTCTACGTCCGGAAGATTCGAATCAGGGACTTGCGCAAGGGCGGCAGCCTGGCGCGCGAGGCGGCGCACCACGTGGCCCACGAGTCCGTCGAGCCGGCGCCACCGTGAGCGCGCGGGGGCAATCCGAGCCCTGAAAAGCGAAAAGGGGCCCTGGTTTGAAACCAGGACCCCTTCTCAACTTTGTGCCCAGGAGAGGACTCGAACCTCCATGCCCTTGCAGGCGCTAGACCCTGAATCTAGTGTGTCTACCAATTCCACCACCTGGGCAGGTGGTTCCTCGCGGCGCTGCGGCGTTGCTGCGATGGGGCGGACATATAGAAGTCCTGCCCCGCGCCGTCAAGAACTACGTAACAACCTCACTTCTTCAGCGGCCATTTCCCCTCGGCTTCGAGGGCGCGGCGGATGACGGGGTTCTCATCCATGAACGCGGTGAGGGACTCCTCGGTGATCTCCACCGTGACGTCCTCCTGGCTGACCTCCGTCTGGCAGCTCAACCGCGAGTACGGGCGCACGTCGAACCCCATGTCCAGCCGGTCCGCCTCCGCGTCCGATTGCTCGCTCAGCGAGTCGAGGCCCTTGCGCACCCAGATGTGACAGGTGGAGCAGCCGCAGACACCGCCACAGCTATGGCCCACCTGGGCACCGCCCTGCTCGGCCGCGTCCAGGAGGATGGTCCCCGGGGGCACGTCCACGCTGACCTCGGCCAGGGGGCTCTTGAAAGTCACCTTGGGCACGTCAGTAGTCCTCCACCGACTGGCCGGCCACCACCTGGGTGATGGCCTGGTTCATCACCCGCTCGATGAAGGGGCGGCACGTCTCGTCCAGCGCGTGCACGGCCTCCTTCAGCTTCAGGTAGTCGTTGCCCTGGGCCGTCTCGCGCACCTTCGCGAGGGCCGCGTCGATGGCGGCCCGCTCGTCGCCCTGGACCAGCGCGCCGTGCTCGCGCAGCTGCCGGTCCGCTTCGGCCAGAACGCGCTCGGCGTCCACGCGCTGTTCGCGCAGCTGCCGGGCCTGGATGTCGTCCTCGGCGTACTCGATGGAGTCGAGCAGCATCCGCTCGATTTCATCCTCCGTGAGGCCGTGGCTCGGCGTGACGGTGATGGACTGCGCGGCACCGGTGCTCTGCTCCTTCGCGGAGACGGAGAGGATGCCATCGGCGTCCACCTGGAAGCGCACTTCCACGCGCGCCATGCCCGCCGCCAGCGGAGGGATGCCGGAAAGGGTGAAGCGCGCGAGGCTGCGGTTGTCCTCCACCAGCTCGCGCTCGCCCTGCACCACGTGCACGTCCAGGCCGGTCTGCCCGTCCTTGAACGTGGTGAACACCTGCGCCGCCGCCGTGGGGATGGTGGAGTTGCGCTGAATCAACTTCTCGGTGATGCCGCCCATCGTCTCCAACCCGAGCGACAGAGGAATCACGTCCAGCAGCAGCACCTCGTCCTGACGGTCCTCGTTGGTGAGCAGGTCCGCCTGCACCGCCGCGCCCAGCGCCACCACCTGGTCCGGGTCGATGTCGCCCAGGGGCTCGCGGCCGAACATCTCCGCCACGAAGCGCCGCACCGCGGGCACGCGCGTGGAGCCGCCGACGAGGATGACGCCGTCCAGCTCCCCGGCCACCACGCCCGCGTCCTTCAGCGCCCGACGGCACACGAGCCCCGTCTTGTTCACCAGCGGCTGAATCCACGCGTCGAAGTCCGCGCGCTTCACCGTGTGCGACTGGCCACCCACGGTGACGGTCGCCTCGGGCGCGTCGGTGAGGGCCTCCTTCGCCTTGCGCGAGGCCGCCAGCGTCTGGGCCACGAGGGAAGGGGAGGGCTCGGTGATGCCGAGCGCCTGGAAGACTTGTGACGCAATGGCCCGGTCGAAGTCGTCGCCACCCAGCGCGGAGTCGCCACCGGTGGACTTCACCTCGAACACACCGTCCACCAGCTTGAGGATGGAGATGTCGAAGGTGCCGCCGCCCAAATCGTAGACGGCGAAGGTGCCCTGGCTGCCCTTGTCGAGTCCGTACGCCAGCGCCGCCGCCGTCGGCTCATTGAGGAGCCGCAGCACCTCCAGCCCGGCGAGCCGGCCCGCGTCCTTGGTGGCCTGGCGCTGGGCGTCGTCGAAGTACGCCGGCACGGTGATGACGGCCTGCTCCACCTTCATGGAGAAGTGGGCCTCCGCGCGGCGCTTCAGCGCGCGCAGGATTTCGCCCGAGACTTCAATGGGCGTCACCGGGTTGCCGCCGGCCACGTCGAAGCGCACGACGTTGGCGCCGGGCGCGAACTTGTAGTGCCCCAGCTTGCGCGTCTCCGCGTCGTCGGGGCCGCGCCCCATGAAGCGCTTCACGGAGGAGATGGTGTCGGTGGGGTGCTCGCCAGCCAGGGCGCGCGCGCGCGCGCCGGTGACCACACCGCCGTCCTTGCCGTAGTGCACGACGGAGGGCAGCAGCAGCGAGTCGCCCTCGTCCACCGGGACGCAGCGGGGCTTGCCCTGCGCCACCGCGGCGACGAGTGAGTGCGTGGTGCCCAGGTCGATGCCCACGGCCTGGCCCTTGGGCTTCAGCGGGTCGTGGATCTGCAGGTAGCCGTTCTTGCTCACGACAGACTTTCCTCCTCGAACGCGTCCACCTGCTCGAGGAAGCGCGTGAAGTAGCGCACCCGCCCCAGCGCGTGCGATGCCTTTCTCACCTGGGCCGGCGCTTCCTCCGCTGGCCCCCCACCTTCCAGGGCCCTGAGGACACCGGCCGCCTCGTCGAGCGCCGCCTTGCTCCGGCCCTGCACCTGGCTGCCCATGGCCTGCACGCGGGCCAGGTCCTTCTTCTCCATGGCCCCGTCGAGCGCCTCGCGCAGCTCCATGACCTCCTCGAGGAACTCCAGGGGCATGTCCTTCTGCGCGCCCGCGTCCTCGCGGTCCAGGTCCACCCCGTGCAACTTCAGGAGGTAGAAGGCGCGGCGCACCGGGTCCTTCAGCGTCTTGAAGGCCTCGTTGAGGGCAGTCGTCCCCTCCAGGGCCTTGAGGCGCTCGCGCGCGTCGGCCTGGGCCACGCGGTCCGGGTGCAGCTGGAGCGAAAGCTCGCGGTACTGCTTCTCCAGCGCGGGCACGTCCACGTCATAGGCGCGCGGCAGCCCGAAGACGTCGAAGTGGGTCCTCACTCGGTGTGCTCCATGGGGGTGTGGGCCAGACAAACGAAAGGGGCCCGGCGGCTGGCCGGACCCCGCGTGACGGTGTCCCTTCCGGAAGGGAAGGGACGGGGACTGTCCCCACTCAGACGGAGAAGCTCTCTCCGCAGCCGCAAGCGGCCTTGATGTTGGGGTTGTTCAGCTTGAAGCCGGAGGCCATGAGCGTCTGCTCGAACACCAGCTCCGTGCCAATGAGGTACAGGTAGCTCTTCGGGTCCACGAAGACGCGCACGCCGTCCCGCTCGAAAATCTTGTCGCGCTCGCGGGACTTCTCGGACCACTCCATGGAGTACTGGAGGCCCGAGCACCCGCCGCCCTTCACGGCCAACCGCAGGCCCGCCTCGGGCGTCTGCCGCTGCTCCAGCAGCTCCTTCAGCCGGGCCACGGCGCTGTCCGCCACGACGATGCCCTTGGGAGCGGGCTTGGCCACGGGCGCGGGGCCAGGCACCGGGCTCTGCGTCGTCTGCTGGGTCGCCTGTTCGCTCATGGTTTCGCCTCCTGGAGTCGTGAAGTTCGCCGTACCAACGGCCCTTAGGATGCCTGGGCCTTGCGCGCGGCGCGCTTCTTCTTGAAGTCCTCGATGGCCGCCTTGATGGCGTCCTCGGCGAGGACCGAGCAGTGGATCTTCACCGGCGGCAGCGACAGCTCCCGGGCCACGTCCTTGTTGGAGATGGTCATCGCCTGGTCCACCGTCTTGCCCTTCACCCACTCGGTGACGAGCGACGAGGAGGCGATGGCGGACCCGCAGCCGAACGTCTTGAAGCGCGCGTCCTCGATGAGCCCGTCGTCGGAAATCTTCAGCTGCAGGCGCATCACATCGCCGCACGCCGGAGCCCCCACGAGGCCCGTGCCCACGTTCGGGTCTTCCTTGTCCATCGTCCCGACGTTGCGGGGGTTCTCGTAGTGGTCGATGACCTTGTCGCTGTAAGCCATGCCAACTCCTTCAACGGATGCTTCTCACCAAAGGTTCCGGGGAGCAATGCCCACCGGTCGAGGGGCCATGCGCCCCGCTGATTGCCTGGAAAGACGCGCTAATGCGCCGTCCACTCGATGCTCTTGAGGTCGATGCCTTCCTTGGCCATCTCGTAGAGGGGGCTCATGTCGCGCAGCTTGCGGACCTTGTCCACGACCAGGTTGACGACGAAGTCGACCTCCTCCTCGGTGGTGAAGCGGCCCAGGCCGAAGCGGATGGAGCTGTGCGCCAGCTCCTCGTCCACGCCCAGCGCGCGCAGCACGTAGGAGGGCTCCAGCGAGGCGGACGTGCACGCGGAGCCTGACGACACCGCGACGTCCTTGATGCCCATCATCAGGGACTCGCCCTCGGCGTGGGCGAAGGAGATGTTGAGGTTGCCCGGCAGCCGGTGCTCCAGCGAGCCGTTGAGCACCGTCATGTCCAGCGCGTCGGTGAGCCCCTTCCGGAGCTTCTCGCGCAGGCGGAGGATGCGGGCGGCCTCGTCGGCCAGCTCCTCGCGGGCAAGCTGCGCCGCGTGGCCGAAGCCGACGATGGCCGCGACGTTCAGCGTGCCGGAGCGCATGCCGCGCTCATGGCCGCCACCGTCGATGAGGGGGGCGATGCGCACGCGCGGCTTGCGGCGCACGTACAGCGCGCCAATGCCCTTGGGGCCGTACATCTTGTGCGAGGTGATGGAGGCCAGGTCGACCTTCATCGACTCCACGTCGAAGGGCACCTTGCCGATGCCCTGCACCGCGTCGCAGTGGAAGAGGATGCCCTTCTTGCGGCACAGCGCGCCAATCTCCGCGACGGGCTGCACCACGCCAATCTCGTTGTTGGCGAACATGATGGAGACGAGCACCGTCTTCGGCGTCATCGCCTCCTCGAGCTTCTCCATGCTCACCCGGCCGTCCTGCTCCACGTCCAGGTACGTCACGCGCGCGCCACCGGTGGGCATCTCCGCCCACTTCTTGTAGGTCGCGTCGTTCTCCAGGTCGTGCTTCGCGGCCAGCTCCGCCACGTCCTCGGGCGACACGTCGCGCTCGGCCAGCTGCCCCAGGCGCAGGAGCTTCAGCTCGTCCAGCCGCTCCTGGCGCACGCGCTCCAGGCGCTTGCAGGTGTCCAGGATGGCCTTGTGCTCGGTCTTCAGGGTGATGATGTGGTCACCCTTCGACTTGTAGTACTCGATGACGCCCTTGATCGCGAGGTTGTCGGACTCGGTGGCGCCAGAGGTGAAGACAATCTCCTGGTCCGTCGCGCCGATGAGCTCGGCCACCTGCTGGCGGGCCTTCTTCACGGCGGCTTCGGCCTTCCAGCCGAACACGTGGTTGCGGCTGGACGCGTTGCCGAAGTCCTCGCGCAGGTACGGGAGCATCACTTCCAACACACGCGGGTCCAGCGGCGTGGTGGCGTGGTTGTCCATGTAGATCGGCAGCTTCAGCATCGCTTCCCACACCTTCCTGAAGGGGCTTACGACTGCCCCCGCACCCCGGCGCCACCCAAGGGGCGCGCTGCGGCGGGCATACACCGTCACACATGAATGTGGACCGGACTGGTCAATTATAAAATCGGGTGCCCTCGGGTCAAGCGAACATAAGGCGGACGAGAGACCTGCCGGGACTGGCCGGATGGAGGGGATGTCGGCGGTGGAACGGCTGGGCCAGGGTGGATCAGTCCCAGGTGCGCCGTCCTGGAGCGGGGTGCTCCGAAATGGCGCGGTACCCTGGCTACTGTCGCCTGTAAGCGTCTGATTTCCCGTGGGGTCCGCGCTGGCTGGGGGGCTGCAACCTGGGGGGTCCATCAGGAGGCAGGCATGAGCGCGAACGCGAAGCAGACGGCCCGGTCGAGGGAGCAGGCGGAGTCCACGGAAGCCGGTCGGACGCAGCTGGTCCGGGTGGAGGGAGGCTCCGGGGGGATGGAGCGCAACCGGTACTCGGACGGCTGGCGCGCGGGGAAGCCGGCGGAGGACCCGGAGAAGGTGAAGCGCTGGGGCCTCATCACCGCGCGGCCCAGCGAGTTCCTCGTCCACATGCGTCGAGGCCGCGTGCGCGACGTCAGCGGTCAGGGGGCGAGCTGCTTCAAGCTGCCGGGTGACTCGGTGGCGATTGTCCCCACCAGCATCCAGCGGCTCCAGTTCACCGCGGACCAGGTGACGAGCGAGAAGGTGGGCGTGCAGGTGACGGGCCTCGCGGTGTACCGAATCGCCGACCCGCTGGTGGCCTTCCGCATGCTCAACTTCTCCTTTCCGGAGCGGGCGCAGGAGAAGCTGGCGGAGCTCTTGCGGGAGATGTTCGTCGGCGCGGCGCGGCGCCTCGTCGCCAACCTCTCCATCGAGGAGTGCCTGTCGCGGCGCAAGGAGGGCATCGCCGCGGAGCTGATGCGCGAAATCGGGCCCGTGCTCGCGGGCCGGGGTCGGCTGGAAGACTCGGTGGACGCGGGCTGGGGCGTGCTGCTGGACACGATTGAAATCCAGGACGTGCGCGTCCTGTCGTCCACCGTCTTCGAGAACATGCAGGCGCGCTTCCGTCGCGAGCAGGAGCGGCAGGCGCGCGAAGCGGAGCTGGCCAAGGAGCGCTTCGTCCACCGCGAGGAGACGGAGGCCGAGCGGCAATTGAACCTCCAGCGACTGGAGGCCGAGGACGAGGTCCGCCAGCGCAAGCAGACGGCGGACGAACAATCCCAGTTGGAGACGCTGTCGGTGGCCGCGCGCGTGGCCGAGGCGAAGCTGGCCCAGGAGCGCACGCTGAAGCAGGAGCAGGTCACCGTGGAGCGCGAGGTGGCGCTCACCAAGCTGGCCGCCGAGCAGGAGGTCCGTCAGAAGAAGCAGGTCTCCGACGAGCAGGCCAAACTGGAGACGCTCAACGCCGAGGCGCGACTGGCGGAGGCGAAGATTGTCTCCGAGCGGGCGCTCGCGACGAGCCGCGCGCAGGTGGACATGGAGAAGCTGGCGCGCGAGCAGGAAACCGAGGTGGCGCGCGCGCGCATCGCCCTGGAAACGCTCAAGCGCGAGCAGGACGCGGACGTGGGCCGCGCGAAGCTGGAGCTGGAGAAGCAGAAGCTGGCGCAGGAGGCCGAGGCCGCGCAGGCGAAGTTCGAGCTGGTGCGCCTGCAGCGGGAGCAGGAAGCGGAGAACGCCCGCGCGCAGATGGAGCTGGAGCGGCTGCGCCGCGAACAGGAGCAGACGGCGGCGAGTCACGAGGGACAGCTGGCCGAGCAACTCCAGGAAGTGGAGAAGCTCAAGGCCCAGCTCCAGGTGGTGCAGTCCCGGCGCTCCATCGCCGAGGCGGAGGTCGCCATCGCCGAACTGGAGGTGCGACGGGAGAACGCGCGCCAGGGGCTGGAGCTGTCGCGAGCCCGCGCGCTGCGCGACATCGAGAACACCATCAGTCCGGAGGTCATCCAGATGACGCTCGCGCAGCAGCTCCCGCTGGTGGCGGCGGCCTTCCAGCAGAAAATGGGCGAGGTTCACGTCACGGCGGTGGATGGAGCGAATCCCTTTGGTTACATCGCCGCCGCGGTGGAGGGCGTCATGGGGCTGGCGCGCTCCGCGGGCTTGAAGGTGCCCGCTTCCTCGCTTGCCCCCACGGCGCAGTAGCCCGCTGACCGGGGCCTGCGTATACAAGGCAGGCCCTTTCGGGAAGACGGAGTGAAGCGCGCATGAATGCCAAGAAGCTGGGATTGATGGCCGTGCTGGCCGGCGTGGCGGTGGCCGTGGTGCCGTGGCTGCTGCCCACCGGGCCGAGCACGGAGCTCGACGCGGCGCGTTTCCTCGAATCCGGCAGCCTCTTCGTGGGCGCGGCCGTCGTCTTCGGCGGCGGTCTGCTCACCGCGCTGACGCCCTGCGTCTACCCGCTCATCCCGATTACGGTGTCCGTCTTCGGCGCCCGCAAGGCGGACAGCCGGGGCAAGGCGCTGCTGCTCACCACGTCCTACATCGTCGGCATGGGGGTGGTGTTCAGCGCGCTGGGCATCCTCGCGGCGAAGACGGGGCAGGCGTTCGGTTCGATGCTGGGGCACCCGGCGGTGGTGACGGGGCTGGCGGTGTTCCTGCTGCTGCTCGCCTCGTCCATGTTCGGCGCGTTCGAGCTGGCGCTGCCGTCGAGCCTCCAGACGCGGCTGAACTCGGTGGGCGGCGCGGGCGTGGCGGGCGCATTCCTGATGGGCAGCGTGTCCGGGTTCCTGGCGGCGCCGTGCACGGGTCCGGTGCTGACGGGCCTGTTGGCCTTCGTGGCGAAGACGGCGAACACGACGCTGGGCGCTTCGTTGCTGTTCATCTACGCGCTGGGCATCGGCGTGCCGTTCTTCGTCCTCGGCGTGTCCACGGTGCGGCTGCCCAAGAGCGGCGTGTGGATGGAGTGGGTGAAGAGCGTGCTGGGCATCGTCCTCGTCGCGCTGGCCTTCAGCTACCTGAAGGACGCGTCGCCCTGGGCGCGCGGCGTGGTGAAGATGCTGGGCGCGGAGCTGGGCCGGGTGCCGGGCGCGGCCGTGGCGGCCGGGCTGGCGGTGGTGGGCGTGCTGGTGGGCGCGGTGCACCGCTCCTTCAAGGAGGGCGCGCGGGAGTTCTCGTTCAAGGCGTTCGGCGTGGCGCTGGTGGTGGTGGCGCTGGTGATTCGCGGTGGCGCGCTGGATGCGGGCCCGGTGGGCGAGCTGTGGGTGCGCCTGGGTGTGGCCGAGCCGCCGCGCGCGCCGTCCTGGCAGTGGCACCACGTGATGCCCGCCAAGCACGCGACGTTCTCCGCGGATGCGTTCGAGAAGGTGCTGGCCCAGGCGAAGACGGACGGGCGCCCGGTGCTCATCGACTTCTTCGCGGACTGGTGCGCGGCCTGCAAGGAACTGGACCGCGAGACGTACCCGGCGGCCGAGGTCATCTCGCAGTCGTCCGAGGGGCAGTTCCTCACCATCAAGATTGACGCGACGAACAGCGAGGACGCGCTCGACGCGTTGATGGAGCGCTTCGGGGTGGAGGGTCTGCCGACGGTGGCCTTCGTGGCCCAGGACGGCAAGGTGCTTACGCGTCCGCGCATCACCGGCTTCCTGGAGCCCACGCCCTTCGCCGCGGAGATGCGCAAGGCGCGCTGCACCGACGGCGCGTCCTGCTGAGCCGCGTTCAGTCCCCGTCGTCCTCGTCACACGAGGCGCCGGGCCTGCGTCCCCGGCTCGCGAGCACGCGGTCGATCATCAGCTCATGCAGCGCGTAGAGGGGCCTCGCCACGTCCTCGCCTTCCAGGTACGCGAAGGCACCGGCGATGGCCTCCAGCGTGGACATGCCATCCGGATGGGGCGGTCTGCGCAGCCTGCGTGAGTCGGGTGGCGGCGGAGGCAGCATCAGGCTCGGCAGCCGGCGCAGCTCGGGCACCCGCTGCACCATGCGCTTCGCCTGACCCCAGCTCCCATCCAGGACGATGAGTCGCTTCGGAAGCGCGGCATCCGGCGCGGGCGCCTGCTGCGTCGTGGGGAACAAGAGCCACGTGGCGCCGTCGTCCTCGAGCGTCGACACATCGAAGCGCTCGCTCGGCGAGCCATACGAGACGATGCGACAGCGAGGCATCGCGAGCGCGGCCATGCGGGCCGTGTTCGTCGACTTCAGCGTCTCCTTGTGGTGACGGATGATGAGCAGCTCGGTGCGCGTGGAGATGACGGGCAGCTCGGCGCACAGGCACAACACGGTGGGCAGAAAACAGCGCGGACAGCGACCCGCGAGGTCCTCCGGAGTTCGAGACCTCATTTCCCCTGACGGTATCGCTCCATCAGCACGCGCGCCTCACGAAGCTTCTCCTCGACGTAGCGGTCATCCGCGTCCGGCTCGTAGTCGGCGTCCGGCACGTCGAGCTGGAAGATGGCGGACAGGAGGATGGGCGCCACCTCCAGCCACTCGGCCGTGCGGTTGAGCGCCGCCTGCCTCCGGCCCGCGAAGGTCTCCGGCCCGTCCTCCGGCCCGCAGCGGCAGATTCGCGCCGAGTCACCGGATACGTCCACGTAGAGCCCCAGCACCTCCGCGTCGACCTCGGCGGCGAGCGCGCACGTCGCCTCGCTCACGTACGCGGCCATGGCCTGGGCCGCGGAGCGCTCGGTGAGGGAGCGCACCAGGTACACCTGCCAACCGGCCTCGGAGAGCGCGCCCGACTCCTGGATGGGCGTCAGCTCCGCGGGGGGCGCCTGGATGCGTGACAGCAATCGCCGCACGGGTGCCTCCAGCCGCTCCAGTCGCGCGTTGGACGCGGGACAGAAGAAGAGGACGCGATACTCACGGCTGTCTGCTGCGGTTTCCATGGGCATACGGCGTCGCCAGGCGCTGCACTGCAAGCAAGAGCTTCGTTCACCCAAGAGGACCAAAGGATTCCCCGACCTTGCAAGTGGGGAGTTCGGCGGAGGGTTCAAGGCGCGGCGGACGGGAGGGGCACGCCTGACGCGGCGCCCCTTCGCTCGGAGGCGACCCAGACCCCCGCCGCCAACACCAGCAGTCCGCCCGCCACCCCCACCGGGCTGAGGGCCTCCGCGAAGACGGCCCAGCCCACCAGGGAGGCCGTGAGCGGCTCCAGATAGGTCAGGGCCCCGGCCGCCGCCGTGGGCACATGGCGCAGCCCGGCATTGAAGAGGCAGGTCCCCAGCAGGCCACACACCGCGCCCCCGGCGAGCACCTGGAGCGTGGCCCCATCCAGCGCCGGGGGCAAGGCGTCCGCCCCGGCGATGAGCAACAACACCCCCGCGGACACCGGCGCATGGAGTGACGCGACCGCCACGGGAGAATATGCCCGTGTCGCCGCTTTCGTCCCCAGGACGATGGCCGCGTAGAACAGGGCGCTCCCGGCGCCCAGCGCCGCCGTCATGCCCGCGCCGCCCGTCCCATCCGGCCGGCCGATGAGCAGCACCAGCCCCAGCAACGTCACGGGCGCGGCGACCAGGGCCCGGAAGGAGCGCCGCTCGCCCAGCACCCAGGGGGCCGCGAGCGCCAGCAGCAGGGGGGCCAGATAGTGCGTGAGCACGGCCACCGAGACGGGGCCACGCTTCATGGCGGCGAAGAAGAGGCTGATGTTGGCCGCGTCCGCCAGGCCGACGACGAGCAGGGCCGCGGTGGCTCGCTTGTCGCGCCAGGGGGCGCCGCCCAGCAGGAAGGGCACCGGCAGCGACATGGCGATGAGGGCCAAAAGCGCGTTCTGGGCCCAGGACAGGCCCGCGGGCCGGAGGAAGAGGGACCAACACCCCCAGAGGGTGGCCCCGGCCGCGACCATGGCGAAGTGCCGCACTGCTCATGACTCCTGGTGACGCCGAATCGCCCGGAGGCGCCGACGGGGCGCGCAGCCTAGGAACATCTGCCACACTCCGTCCATGGGGCCCTTGTTCGCCTACAGCCTCGTGCCCGTCCTGTCGGTGTCGCTCCTCTTGTGTTTCACCGCCGCGCTGCGCGGACGTGACGCCCGGGGCTTGACGCTGTACTGCCTGGCCACGGCCTTCTGGAGCGGCTCGTTGCTCTTGATGTGCGTGCCCCAGGGTGCGTGGCTGGGGTCGCGCTTCGCCGCCAGCGGTGCCTTCACCGCCGCCGCGTACCTCCACGTCGCGTACGACGTCACCCGGCAGCGCTCCTACCGGCAGGTGGTGCTGGCCTACTTCGTGGCGGCGGTCGTCACCATCGTGGGCGCGCTCTTTCCGGATGCGCTGTACGGGCCGCTCGCGATGAAGCGGGGGCCGTTGTTCTGGCCCGTCATCGGGCTGTCGGTTTCCGCGGCCGTGGTGCCGCTGCTGCATCTGGCCCGCTCGTATCCGCGCGAGACGCCGGAGCGACGGCCGCTGTTGCGCAGCCTCGGCATCGTCGGCGCGCTGGCGTACTCGGGCGGGCTGGGCACGGCGCTGCTCCTGTCGGGTGGCTACGCGCTGCCCTTCGGGCTGTACGGGGTGCTGGCCTCGCTGCTGGTGCTGGTGCACGTGGTCAACGCGCATCAGCCTCCCGGGGAGCGAAGGCTCCTGGAGCGCAGCCTCGTCTACTCGGCGATGGCGGCGGTGCTGTCGGCGGGCTTCCTCTTCGGCGTGTTGACGCTGATGGCGGGCAGCGGGCAACCCTTCCTGCGCGAGTACCGGGTGGGCGCCTTCTTCCTGCTGGCGCTGGCGGCGCTCGCCTTCGAGCCCCTGCGGCAGGGGCTCCAGGAATGGCTGGGGCGCCGGTTCCTGAAGGGTCGGGCCACCGGCACCGAGCTGGTGGCGGCCCTGGCCGAGCAGGAGACCCGCGCGGACCAGGCGGCGCGACTGGCGGAGCTGGGCCAGTTCACCTCCGCCGTGGCCCACGAGGTGCGAAACCCGCTGGGCGTGCTCGCCGCGCACCTGAAGCTCCTGGAGCGCCAGGGCGTGGATGCGGACTCGGTCGCCGCCATGCGTGAGCAGATCTCCCGCGCCGGGCACTTCGTGGACGAGCTGCTGCGATATGGCCGGCCCCGGCCGCTGGAGCTGCGCCGGGTGGACATCCAGGCCACCGTGGAGCTGGCGTATTCCACCGCGCGACAGGGATTGGGAACGCTGGCGCCGGACGTGGCCTTCGAACTCGCGGACAGCGGACCCCTGGCGCTGGAAGCCGACCAATCCCAGCTCTCGCAAGTGTTTGTGATTGTCCTGGAGAATGCCTTGCTCGCGCTGCACGAGACTCCCGCGCCACGCCTTCGCGTGCGCTGCGAGCGTTCCGAGGCGACCCTCCAGGTCATCGTCGAGGACAGTGGCCAAGGCATCCCTCCGGAGCTGCTCCCCCGGCTGTTCCAACCCTTCGTCACGGGACGTCGCCGTGAGGGACCTCGCCCGGGGACGGGCCTGGGGCTGGCCATCGCGCGGGGAATCCTGGAGCGTCACGGAGGCGCGGTGCGGGCTGGACGCTCCGAGTCCCTGGGTGGCGCGAGCTTCGTCGTGACGCTCCCTTTGACGCAGCCCGTGCCCCTGGCCGCTGCCGCCTCCTGAAGTCATACTGTCTTCACGTAGACACTTTCTCCACAGGGCTTTCGGATGTCGCTCGAATGCCGTGTCTGTGAGGAAAAGAGCGTGTCGGCAATAAAGCAGACCTGACGCGTTCTCTGTTGAAAGGGAAGGAGGGGGCCATGAGAGCACGGCCGAGATTGAGGGTGGTGGAGCCTCCGTCTGGAGAACCCAGGGCGGACTTCGAGGTCTTCGCTCGCCAATTCCAACCCGCGCTGTTTGCCATTCTTAGAAAGTATTGCGTGGGCATCGAACACGAGGTCGAAGACCTGGTGCACGATGTGTTGTTGCGTGCGCTGCTCCAGTGGGAACACCTACAGCATTGGGAGTCGTACAAGCAGCGCTTCTGGCTGGGGCGGGTGGCGGAGAACTGCTTCCTGGACCGGTGTCGGCGCCGCAAGAGCGAGGCGGACCGGCTGCGCAACCTGCTCGAACTCCATGAGGAAGCGGAGCACATCGACGAGGCCGCGCAGGACGAACTGTGGTGTCACGTCGGTGAAGAGGACGTGAAGTGGGCGCTGACCTTCCTCAGCCCCAAGCTGCGATTGACCTTCGAGCAGTACCTCCAAGGGATGTCCTATGCGCGCATCGCTCGAGAGACAGGCGTACCGCAGGGGACGGTGGGCGCGCGCCTGCATCACGCTCGACTGGAGCTTCGAGAACTGCTGCGTGAGACGGCCGAGCGTCGACGCCGGGAGCGGGGACGATGACGGTCGACTGCAAGGACCTGCCTCGGTTCCTCGACGGCCAGATGAACGCGGCGGAGCAGGGCGGGTTTCGTCAGCACCTGGGCATGTGCTCGCTTTGCGAGGCTCGCTTCCGGGAGAGCCTGCAACTGGAGTTGCTGGCGCATCGGGCCTTTCCCTCGCATGCGCCTTCATCCGCGAAGCGGCCTCCTTCCACCGGGCGTTGGTTCGGCGAGAGCGGGTCTGGCTTCAAGGCCCTCGTCGCGTGTCTCGCGGTGTTGTTGTTCTTCCCGAGCGCCGGCCACTGGGGCGGCGAAGACCTGTCCTGGCTCGTCAAGGACGGCCCGCGCACGCTGGAGGCGCGGGTGACGTATCGCGCGGTGGATGCGCGCTACCAGCCCTATGTCCCGGACCGGAGCGGGGCCTGGTCACGTCCCGCCGTGCCCTCGCTGCCGCTGCAGGAGCTGTCGAGGATGGAGGCGCGGGGAGACCTGCACGGCATCGCCACCGCGTACCTGCTTCACGGTGCGCCCCGACAGGCCCTGGCCTTCCTGAAGCGGCTGCCTCCCTCGGTGGACAGGGACTGTGACCTGGCGCTCCTGGCGCTGGAGCAGGCGCGACAGGGCGGGCCGCTCGACACGCGCCACGCGCATCTGGAAGAGGCGCTGGAGCTGCTGGCGGGCGTGCTGCGCGTCTCACCGAGACATCCCCAGGCCCTGTGGAACAGGGCGCTGACGCTGGCGGAGCTGGGGCTGACGCTCCAGGCGGCGGACTCATTCGGAGAGGTCGCGAAGCTGGGAGAGGTGGGCTGGAGCGAGGAGGCCTCGGCCCGCGAACGGGCCCTGCGCGAGTCCACGCTCTGGCGCGGTCGAGCCTGGAAGGACGCCTTCGCCGCGACGCGGGACTTGCTGACGGATGCGTCCGCGCCGCTGCCCCTGGTGGCGGTGAGGGACCATCCGGGCATCCTCCGACTGGCCTTCTACGACGCGGTGCGAGCGGCACCCCGGCGACAGGATGTGCTGCGGTTGCTTCCACTGGCCCGGGCACTGGACGAGCGCTATGGCGGAGCCGTCCTCCAGACGTGGCTGTCTCGCGTGGCGGAGCGGGACTTCACACGAAGGGGGCCTCTGGCGCGGAGGTACGCCCAACTCGTGCTGGGCGCGCTGTCGCCTTCCGGGGCGGTGATGGAGGAGCTGCGCCGCTCGGGAGAGGATGACCTCTATCTGGGCGCGCTCGTGCTCGCGGGCTCGGCGCGACAGCCGGTGGACTCGGAAGCGCTGGTGCGACTGGCGCAGGCGTCCGAGGACCCGTGGATGCGGGTGCTCGGCGAACTGGAGCTGGCTCGCGCGGACCAGCGGGACGGTCGCTGGTGGAACGCCGAGCAACGGCTGCTGGAGGCGCTGGACACCTGCCAGAAGCAGGGCCTGGTGTATCGCTGCCTGGGTCTGGAGCATGCGCTCACGGAGCTGTACCTGGACCTGCACCGCCCCGCGGACGCCTTCCAGCATGCGTGGAACGGCTGGGGCCGCGCCCAGGAGTCTCGCGAGTGGAGGTACGAGCAGTTGTTCCTCCAGGAGCTGGCGGACGTGGCGCGCTATCAACATTCCTTCACCAGCGCCCGCGCCTATCTGGAGGAGTCGCTGGTCCGCATGCCGGAGGACTGCGCCCAGCGCACGCACGTGCACAGCAACGTGGCCCTGCTGGAGTGGCAGCGCTTCCGCCCGGACGCGGCGCGCGAGTCGCTGGAGCGGGCGCTGGAATGTGAGCGACCGCTGGGGATGACAGGCGCGCGGGTGTTGTCGGAGATGGCCCGCTCCAATCCCAGGCCCCATGACGAACATTGGTTGCGCCGGGCCCTGGCGGACCTGCGGCGGGAGGGAGGCTCGCCCGGGCGCGAGGCGTTGCTGCTCGTCTTCGAGGGTCAGTTCGCGCTGGAGCAGTCGCGAGACGCGGGCCAGGCGTTGCTCTGGAGGGGCGTGTCGATGGCGGAGCACACGCCGGACAGCGTCGATGCGCGCAAGGCGCTCGCCTTCGGCTACTCGGCCCTTCTCTCCGAGGCGGGGCGCGCCGGTGCCTGGAGTGAGGCCCTCGCGTTGATGGGCCGCGAGCTGCGCGTCGAGTCCGTCCCCGCGAGCTGCCTGCTGGTGGTGTCGCTTCAGCACGAGCGCACCCTGGTCCTCGCGCGCGGGCCTCAGGGCGAGCTGAAGGGCGCGTATTCCTCCGACCGTCGGGAGCCGCTGCGCGACGATGCCTCCGGACTGGTTCCCGCCGGGCTCGTGAAGGAGCTGACGGGCTGCGAGCACGTGGAGGTGCTCACCCGGCCGCCCGTGCACGGTCTCACCGGCCTGTTGCCGGACTCGCTGGCGTGGAGCTATCGCGTGGGGCGAGGCGCGCGAAGCCTGCCCGCGCAAGGAGGACAGTCCAGTCACCTGGTCGTCACCGAGGTGGCGAGCCCGCCCGCCCTGCGTCTGCCGAAGTTGGGGGCGCTGACGCCGCCGCGCGTACCGGACCCGTGGCGCGTGGAGCTTCGAGGCGCGGAAGCCACGCCGTCACGGGTGCTGCGGGAGATGGAGGACGCGTCCGAGGTCGAAATCCACACCCATGGGCTGTTCAGCGCCTCCCTGTCCGACGCGTCGATGGTGGTGCTCGCGCCGGACCCGGATGGACGCTACGCGCTGACCGCCGACAAGGTCCGTCAGACAAAGCTGAAGCATGCTCCGCTGGTGCTGCTGGCCACGTGTGGCGCGGCGAAGACGGCGCCGTTTCCGCATGAGTCCTTCAGCCTGCCCGTGGCCTTCATCTCGGCGGGAGCGAGCGCCGTGCTGGCGGCCTCCGTGGAGATTCCGGACACCGCGGGCGGCTTCTTCGAGAAGGTGCGCGAGCGCATCCGCGCGGGGGCTCGTCCGTCCGTGGCGCTGCGGGACTTGCGCGCGCTGTGGTTGCGCGAACACCCCGATGACGCGCGGTGGCTGTCCCATGTCCTCCTCTTCGAGTGAGCGCTTCGCGAGAGCGCTCCTGGTCGAGGGATGTGACGTGAGGGGTTTCCGGCAACAAGCAGGACGTCGTGCGTTCTATGGCTTGAGGGCCGCCAGCGCCCCGCATCCAGCGGGGGAGCGGAAGGCGGACCCCAGGAGCCGTGCGACATGACGAACTGCTTGAGCGACGCGAAGCCGACGGAGGAAGCGCCCGCGCTGCAAGGGCCCGCGGTGAGCGGGACCGCTCCGGAGCAGGAGCCGAAGGTGGAGGGGGATGTCCACGGAGACGAGTCCGACACTCCTCCGGCGGCCGCCCGTCCCGACGTGAGGGACCCTCCTCCCACCGGTCCTCCGGGCTGAGCGGGACGAGCGCGGCGGCCAGAACGCTTCGCGGATGTCTCCCGTTCGTGGGGCGTCCAAGCAAGTGGTGGAGCGGAGCAGACGCGGTGTCCTTCCGGTGGCGGGTCGACTCCGCCCTGGGGGCTGCACTGGTGTCCGGGAGCTGGCGGAAACCGGCGTGGTTGCGTCGGTTTCCAGACGGCGACCCAAGGATTCGGGGTGGCTGCGTTTCGAGTGGGCGTGGAAGGAGGGCGAGGGGTCGATGAAGGACCATCGCAATGCCTCGGTGAAGCGATTCACCGTGGCCTACAGTGCCGCCGTGGCACACGAAGGTTTCGAGGAGTTCGCTCAGCGCGTCAGGCCCATGCTCGTGGCCCTGGCGAGGCGTCTGTGCGGCCAGGGTGGCATCGACCCGGAGGATCTGGCGCAGGAAGCGCTTGTCCGGGCGCTTGTCCACCATGCCACCTTGTCCTCACAGCCAGAGCCCGTGTACCGGGCGTGGCTGTGCAGGGCGCTCACCAATCACTTCCTGGACCAGTGCCGCAGGAGGCGGACGGAGCTGCTGGAGCAGGAGCGCCGGGATATCCGTCTGGTGCGGGAGGACGTGGAGTCTCCCGACGCGAGAACGGGCGAGATGTGGGAGCGCATCACCGACGCGGACCTGGTCCAGGCCATTTCCCGGCTGCCCAATCCGCGCGTGCGTGAGGCGTTCGAGCTGCACGCCACGGGACTGCGCTACCGCGCCATCGCCCATCGCATGGGCGTGCCCGAGGGCACCGTGGGCAGCTGGCTGTTCCAGGCGCGCAAGGAGCTGCGCGAGCTGCTGATGCCGCTGACGGATGGTGGGGGGATGGCATGAGCCCTCCGTGTCATCGGTTGTATTTGTTCCTGGATGGCGAATTGCCCCCGGTGGACGAGGAGAACTTCCGCCACCACCTGGCTCGCTGCGGAATGTGCGCGTCCGGGCTGCACGAGGCGATGCAGCTGGAGCTGCTTGGCTTCCAGGCACTCCACCCGGAGGGGCTGCCCCTCGAGGAGGAGGTGGAAGAAGCGCCGCGCTTCGAGACGTCCCCGGCGTGGCCCGCGCCGCCCTGGCCGAAGCCCGCGTGGCACCAGCGGCTGCGCTCGGTGTTGCCCGCGCGGAGGGGCCCGGTGGGCTGGTGGGCCGCGGGAGCGGTGGCGCTGGCCGCGGGGCTCCTGGTGTTGGTGCTGGCCGTGCCTCGCGCGAGGGACACGTCGCCCGAGGTGTGGGTGGCCCATGCGACGCAGCGCGCGCTGGAGGCGCGGGTCTCCTATTCACGGGCGGACGGGTATCGCCCCTACGTGCCGATGCGCGCCGGGCCCGAGGCTCCCGTGGTGACGGCGCCCCTGCCGCTGCGCGAGCTGGCGGAGCTGGAGGACCGGGGCGACCTGCATGGCATCGCCGCCGCTTACCTCGTGCGCAGGGACGTGCGGCAGGCGGCGGACTTCCTGCGACGGACGCCCGCGTCGTTGGACCGCGACAGCGACCTGGCGGTCATCGCGCTGGAGCAGGGGCGACGCGAGGACGCGCTGGAGCAGTTGGAGACCGTGCTGCGAAAGTCGCCGGACCATCCACAGGCGCTGTGGAACCGGGCGTTGGTGCTGCGGGAGCTGGGGCTGACGCTCCAGGCCGCGGAGGCCTTCGACGCGGTGGTGAAGCTGGGGGAGGCCGGGTGGAGCGAGGAAGCCCGGGTGCGCTCCCAGGCGCTGCGCAGCGAGACGTTGCTGCGCTCGCGGGACTTCCAAGACGCAAGGGCGGCGGCGCAGAACCTGACCACGATGCAAGGCGCGCGTCTGCCGCTGGCCGAGGCCCGTCGCTTCCCGGGCGTGGTGAGGCTGTCCTTCTACGACGCGTTGAGGACGGCGACCACGCGCGAGGCGGCGCTGCGGCTCCTGCCGCTCGCGGAGGTGCTGGACGAGGTGCAGGGCGGCTCCACGCTGCGCGACACCGTGCAGGCCGTCGCGCGCGCGGACTTCCAGCGCCGAGGTCCGCTGGCGCGAGACTATGCGCGACTGCTGAGGGGTGAGCATCCCTCGCCGGGCGCGTTCCTGGAGATGCTGCGGCGCTCCGGAGAGGACGACCTGTACCTGGGCGCGCTCGTGGCGCTGGACGTGGTGGCGCGCCACCTGGACGACTTCGAGCGCATCGCCCGGGCCGGAGGCGACCCCTGGTTGGTGCTGCTGGCCGAGCGTGAGCTGTCCGTCCGGGAGGAGCACGCGGGCGAACCGTGGAAGGCGGAGCAGCGGCTGCGCGCGGCGCTGTCGTCGTGCTCGGGACGGGGGTTGGCGTACCGGTGCGCGATGCTGCGACGACGGCTGGCGGACCTCTTCGTGCGACTGCACCGGCAGGCGGACGCGCTGGAGGAAGCGCGTGACGGCTGGCGCCTGACGCGGGAGCTGGGGGAGTGGAACCTGGAGCAGCAGTTCCTCCAGGAGATGGCGCAGATCGCCCGCCTTCGCCACAACGCGGCCAGCGCGCGGGCCTTCCTGCGCGAGTCCCTGTCACGCATCCCGGATGACTGCGAACAGCGCACGTATGTGCACCGCAACCTCGCCATCGTGGCCTGGTCCGACTTCCGCCCGGACGAGGCCCGCGAGGAGCTGGAGCAGGCCACCCGCTGTGGACGCCCCCTGGGCATGTCGGGCGCATGGGTGCTCTCGTATCTGGCCCGCCATGGCGCGGAGGTCCGCGACGAGGACCTGCTGCGGCGCACGCTCGACGAACTGCGCCGCGGCTCGCGCACGCCAGGGGAGCTGGCGCTGCTGACGTTCCTGGACGGTCAGTTCATGCTGGAGCGGGAGCGGGCGTCGGGGCGGGAACTCTTGCATGGCGCCATCGACGCGGCGGAGGCGCTTCCTCGGGACGTGGACGCTCGCAAGGCCCGGGTCTTCTCGTACGGCGTGTTGGTGAGCGACGCGGCCCGCTCCGGTGTCCAGGAGCAGGTGCTGGCGCTGATGGGGCAGGCCCTCCGGGTGCCCGTCCCGGAGCGCTGTGTGCTCGCGGTGTCCGTGGACCACGAGCGCACGGTGACGACCGTACGCGACGCGGCGGGCGCGCTGTCGGGCGTCTATGACGACCGGCGTTCCTCGTCCCTGCACGGGACGGCCGACGGGCTCGTTCCATCGAGGCTGGTGGCGGCGCTCCGCGGATGCGAGCACGTGGACGTGCTGGCCTTGCCGCCCGTGCACGGCCTGCCGGGACTGCTGCCCGCGGACCTGGCCTGGAGCTACCGCGTGGGGCGCCCCGGGCCCGTTCCCGAGGCGCGGGTCCAGGGCGGCCGCCACCTGGTCGTCACGGGCGTGGACGCGCCGCCAGCGCTCGGGCTGGAGAAGCTTTCGCCCCTGGAGGCGCCTCGTGTGCCGGACCCGCTGCGAGTGGAGCTGCGCGGCGCGGCGGCCACCCCGTCGCGCGTGCTTCGTGAGATGGCGGAGGCGCGCGAGATTGAACTCCACACGCACGGCCTCTTCAGCTCGGAGCTGTCGGACTCCTCGCTGCTGGTGCTCGCGCCGGAAGAGGATGGACGGTACGCGCTCGCGGCGAACCAGGTGCGGGAGCAGCCGCTCGCCGGCGCCCCCCTGGTGTTGCTCGCGGCGTGTGGGGCTGCTCGCGCCGCGCCCTTCCTTCACGAAACGGTGAGCCTGCCGGTGGCCTTCATCGAGGCAGGGGCGCGCACCGTGCTCGCCTCCACCGGTGACATTCCCGATACGGCGGGGCGCTTCTTCGAGTCCGTACGCGAGCGCATCCGCGCGGGGGCCCCGGCCTCCCGGGCCCTGCGCGACGAGCGCCTGGCGTGGCTGGCCCGCGAGCCGGCGGCAACCTGGCCCGCACAGGTCCTCCTGTTCGAGTGACGTGTCGACACGTCATCAAGGATTCCGACCCCCCGCGTTCTGGAGGTGACGCTCCGTCGACCTGACGGCGCGTCGCGTCTTGAAACATCGAACAGGGGGGGATTCTCACATGCTGAATTCAAATTCGGGGAAGACCAGCGCGGGCCTCGTTGCCCAGGAGATTCCGGATCCACCGCCGGAGAAGGATCGGGGCCTTCGCGCGCCGACCGGGGAGGAGGCGACGCCTGTTTTCTCCGCCAGGCTCTCGTTGCCCCCGCCTCCTCCGGCGGACGAGCCGGCCGCCAACGACGAGCGCTGAAACACGTAACAGCCGTTTCATGACTCTCCTGAATTACTGGAGAGTTGCTTGTTTTTCGGGGCGTTTCCGGGGGGAGGCGCCCCGATTTTTTTGAACAAGGACGCTCAAGGAAAAAGGCTCGGAACGTATTTCAGAAGGAAGAGGGCGGCGACGGGGGAGTACGGCTGCTTCGACTGCATCGCGACAGGGGGGAGTGATGTTCCGAGGTGACGCGCGGGGCCATGGTGACACCCATGGGATGTGGGCACCGGAGGATGGGCGTGGAGCGGGTGGGGGGACCTGGGGGGCGTTGGCGGACGGGGGCGAGTGGGAGGCGGGTCGGGCGGGGGGGGGCGTTTTTGGGGGGGATGAGCAGGACCAGGAGGAGGCGCGGACCGAGCTCCTCCTGGGTGACGACCTGGATTTCCAGATCGCCAGTTATTGAGATTCACGGCGCGAGGGTTCGGGGAAACGCATCATGCTGGCGGATGGCGTCGGGGGACGACCATCCACCTCAATCGGATGGCGTCGTAGTGGTGGGGGAGACGACGCGCAGGACCAAGTGGGTCGTGGGGGGCGTCATCCGAAGAGGGCCAGATGCGGCGGACGAGGGAGCAGGTGGCAGGACGCGCCCCAGGTCCTCCGCCTCCGGAGTCTCCAAGGGCTCCGGGGGTGGGGGACTTCGGCGTTGGGGGGACGGGAGCTAGGGTGTGACTCCAGCTCGACTCGGAGTCCCCCATGACCCTGCTGAAGTGGGCGGCCTTGCCGCTCTTGTTCTTGGCCGCCTGTACCGGCTCTCGGTGCGCGGCACAGAAAGCTGAAACGCCCCAGCTGTTGTCCCTGTCCCAGCAGATCGCGCTGCGGGAGGACTGGCTGGACAAGCGCCATGGCCTGCTGCTGGAGATGATGCGGCGGCACGGCGTGGGCATGTGGATCATCGTCAACGAGGAGTTCAACGATGATCCGCTGACGCAATTCGTGGCACCGCCGCGTCCGTACGCGGGCAACCGGGACATCTTCGTCTTCGTGGACGCGGGAGCGGAGGGCCTGAAGCGCGTGGCGCTGACGGGCTACGCGGAGGAGTCCATCCTCAAGTTCTTCGAGGCACCCGAGGAGGGACAGTCCGCCCCCGAGGCCTTGAAGTCGCTGGACTCGCGCTACCAACCCAAGGCGATTGCGCTGGGCATCGGCGGCAAGCGGGGCGTGACGCGCAGTCTGACGAAGGATGGCTATGCCTACCTCCTGGACGCGTTCGGCGCGGAGGCGGAGGCGCGCTTCGTGAGCGCGGCGCCGCTCATCGAGGAGTACCTGGACACGCGGCTGCCCGAGGAGTGGGAGCCCTACAAGGGGATGGTGGAGTTGACGGACGCCATCGTGAAGGAGGCCTTCTCCTCGAAGGTCATCGTGCCGGGGAAGACGACGGTGGGGGACGTGCGCCGCTGGCTCTACGACAGGCTGGGCGCGCTGGGCGTGGGCACGTGGTTCCAGCCGGACATGCGCGTGCAGCGCAAGGGTGGCATCCCCGCGAAGTCCCGAGGCTTCCTCGCGGTGGCGAAGGAGGAACTGGTCATCGAGCGCGGCGACCTCATCCACGTGGACTTCGGCATCAGCTACCTGGGGCTGCACACCGACTGGCAGAAGATGGCCTATGTGCTGCGCGACGGTGAGACGGACGCGCCCGAGGGCCTGAAGAACGCGCTGGCGAACACGAACGCGCTCCAGGACGTGTTGATGGTGCGGGCCTCCCGGCCGGGCCGCTCGTCCGCGGAAGTGTATGACGAGACGATGGCGGAGATGACGGCGCGTGGCATCGAGGCGCAGGTGTACAGCCATCCCCTGGGCAACCACGGCCACGCGCTCGGCGCCTCCATCGACTTCCGCTCGTCGACGCGCAAGGACACACCGAAGCCGTTGCGAGAAGGCTCATACATCGCCATCGAGCTGAACACGGCCACGCCCGTACCGGAGTGGGACGGACAGAAGGTGGCGGTGATGGAGGAGGACCCGGCCTACCTCACGCACGAGGGCTGGAAGTTCTTCGTGCCGCGTCAGGAAGCCTTCTACCTCATCAAGTAGAGGGGCTTCAGAACGCCACGCCCAACCCCATCCCCAGTGCCCACATGCGTGAGGCGCTGGGCGCGGGGCTCGACTCGGGAGCGCCCAAATCGATGCGCACGCCAGCCCGAGCGAACGCGGGGCCGAGCCGCACGCGGACGAAGGGCTCCAGGGAGAGCTGGGAGTCCTCTCCGTCCCACGTCGCCTCGGTGAGGTGGGGCGAGACGACCTGGGCGCGCACGCCGGGCTCGAGCATTCCAAGGCCGAGCGAGGCCTCGACGCTGGCCTGCGCGACGAAGTGGGTGTCGCGCGCGGAGCGGGACACGGGCATGAGCATGCCAAGCGCCACGTCGGCGCGGGCCTGGAAGCCGGGCAGGTCCACGCCCACGGCCATGGGCAGCACCACGGACGTGGTGTCGAGCGCCCACAGCCACGGGTCCGCCAGCCCCCGCACGGCGGCGGCGGTGGCGTAGTTGACGCCCTCCGTCTCGACCCTCCGGGAGCCGATGATGTCGGCGTCCTCATGGCGGGCCAGGGGCAGGGCGACGCCCGCGCCAATGCGGACGAACAGGCTGTCATCCGCGAACGTGCGGACATGGTGCAGGCCCACGAGCAGGTTGGACGAGCCAACGTGGCTCGTGGTGCCCTCCACTCCACCCTCGGGTTTCAGCGCGGTGTAGGGCAGCCCCCAGTCGAGCCGGAGCTGACCGTGTTCGGAGACACGGAAGCCGGCGGCGAGGGTGGGCGAGACGTGGCGCGTGGAGACGTGCCGCAGTCGGGGCGCGGAGGAGAAGGTGACGGAGGTGGCGAGGAAGTTGTCGGGCTCGCGCACCTGCGCCCCGGCGCGCATCCCGGTCAGGAGCAGGGCGGTGGCGACGAGCCACGCGGCGCTCCAGCGGTGAAGCACGAGGGTGCGGTGAGGCGTAGGCATGGCGGTGGTCCCGTCGAAGGCCCGTCCGGCTCACGGCCCCCCTTCTTCGTGGAACACCGATGAAGACGCCGAGCGTCACCACCCTTGACGCATGGGCGTGCTTTTTTCCGCGCCGCCCTCGGCTTCATCAGTCCGGGCCCGCCGCCCCGCTGACGTCGGCCCAGGTGAGGCCGAAGCGCGCGAGGTACTTCTTGAGGCGGTCCGCGTCATTGACGCTCGCCTTCCTCGCGCGGGATTGGGAGAACAGCACGCGCCCGGCTTCGGACAGCGAGCGCACGCCCTGGCAGACCCCCAGCACGTCCGCGAGCTGCACGCGGTCGAACCTGTCCAGCTCCTGGGCCAGCGCTTCACCCAGCACCTCGGCGACACGGTCTGCGGAGCCCACGGGCTGCAAAGGCCCGGGGCGCGAGCCTCCCGTGCGCCACTGCGCGCGCAGTCGCTCCAGCTCCTCGTCGACCACGTCGCGGGTGATGCGGCCTCCGGGAGCGAGCGTGGCCATGCGCAGCACGGCGGCGTTGAGGTCGCGGAAGTTGCCGGACCACCGGGCATCGGGCGAGGTGGCGAAGCGCAGGAAGCGCTCCTGGGCTTCCTTGTTGAAAGTGATGCGCGCGCCCATCGCCTCCGACGCCTTGTCCAGCTCGTAGAGGAGGTTGGGCGGGATGTCCTCCGGACGCTCGCGCAGGGCGGGCAGCCGGAAGGTCCACAGGTTGATGCGCGCGAGCAGGTCCTCCCGGAAGCGCCCCTGCTCGACGTCCCCCTGTAGGTCCCGGTTGGTCCCGGCGATGAGCTGGAAGTCGCTCTCCACTTCCCGGTCCGAGCCCACGGGCAGGAACCGCTTGTCCTCCAGCGCGCGCAGCAGCATGGCCTGCTCGTCCGCGCCCAGCTCGCCAATCTCGTCGAGGAAGAGCACGCCGCCGTGGGCCTGTCTCAGCAAACCGGGCCGGTCCTGGAGCGCTCCGGTGAAGGAGCCCTTCACGTGGCCGAAGAGCGCGGACATGGCGCCGTCACCGCGCAGGGTGGCGCAGTTGAGGTCCACGAACGGCCCGCTGACGGTGCCGCGAGTCTTCTTGAGCGTGTAGACGCGCCGGGCCAGCTGGGATTTGCCCGCGCCCGTGGGGCCGGTGATGAGCAGTGGCGCTCGCGACTGGGTGGCCACCTGCTCGATTCGCTCGATGATGCGGTTGAAGGCGGCGTTGCGCGTGTCGATGCCGGCCTTGAGGAAGGACAGGCCCTCGCGTTGCTCTTGCTGGAAGCGCGTGGCCAGCGTGTCGTAGCGCGACAGGTCCAGGTCGATGAGCGTGTGCGTGCCCGCGCCCGTGCCCGTCCTGTCCCGCCCGGCCGGTGACAGCTGCACCAGTCGGCCGGGGATGAGCCGGCTCTCCACCAGGAGGAACATGCAGATCTGCGCGATGTGCGTGCCCGTGGTGATGTGGACGAGATAGTCCTCCTCCTCCGGGTTGAAGGGGTAGGCGCGCACGTAGTCGAGCAGCGCGCCGTAGGTCTCCTCCAAGTCCCACGGGTTCTTGATGTCCAGCGGCGTGGCGCGCACGGACGTCTCCGGAGACACCTGGCGGATGTCGCCCACCAGCGTGCCCGCGAGCGCCGCCGCTCCAGGCGGGTGCAGCAACTCCAGCCGGTGAACGACGAGGTCGTCCTGCTGGCACAGCGCCACCGTGGGCCGCCACTTCGTCCACCGCCCGGGGCCCTGCCCCGTGTCCAGCGTCGTCCCGAGCATCCCCAGGACCACCGTCTGCTTCGCCCGTGTCTTCGCCATTCGAATAGGACTTTATCCCAAGGGATAGGAATGACCAGCCGCCTCGGGGCGCTTCCCTCGGAGAAAGGGTTGGCACGCCGGCTGCTCTACGTCCCTCCGTGCCCGGGAAACAGAGCCCGGGCGAACGACCGAAAGGTGAAGGCCATGGAGCGCAACAAGGTGAGCTACGAGGTGCTGTCGGACGAGGCGGGTCGCCCCATCAAGTCGTGGACGATGGGAGTGCCGTTCGAGGACGAGGCCAAGAAGCAGCTCCGGAACCTGCGCGGCCTGCCCTTCATCCACAAGTGGGTGGCGGTGATGCCGGACGTGCACCGCGGCTACGGCGCGACGGTCGGTAGCGTCGTCCCCACGGTGGGCGCGGTGGTTCCGGCGGCGGTGGGTGTGGACATCGGCTGCGGGATGATCGCCGTGTGCACCACGCTGCGCGCGGACCAGCTCCCGGACTCGCTGCGTGGGGTTCGCTCGGCCATCGAGCGCGCGGTGCCGCATGGCCGCTCGGATAACGGTGGCCGTAACGACGTCGGCGCGTGGCGCGTGGCTCCGGCTTCGCATCAGCAGGTGTGGTCGCGGTTGATGGAGGGGTATGACCGCGTCGTCGCCAAGCACCCTCGCATCGGCCGTGGGCCGGACCTGGCGCACCTCGGTACGCTCGGGACGGGTAACCACTTCATCGAGCTGTGCCTGGACGAGTCGGATGGCGTGTGGCTGATGTTGCACTCCGGTTCGCGTGGCGTGGGTAACCGCATCGGCAGCTACTTCATCGAGCTGGCGAAGGAGGACATGCGCCGCTGGCATATCAACCTCCCCGACGCGGACCTGGCGTACCTGCCGGAGGGGACGGAGCACTTCGATGACTACGTCTTCGCGGTGAGCTGGGCGCAGGACTACGCGGCGATGAACCGCGAGCTGATGCTGCGAGGCGCGGTGGATGCCCTGCAGTTGAGCGGTGAGCTGCCTCCGTTCTCGCTGTCCGAGTCGGCGGTGAACTGCCACCACAACTACGTGGCGCGTGAGCACCACTACGGGAAGAACTGCTTCGTGACGCGCAAGGGCGCGGTGCGGGCGCGCGAGGGTGACCTCGGCATCATCCCCGGCAGCATGGGGGCGCGTTCGTACATCGTCCGAGGGAAGGGAAACGCGGACAGCTTCCATTCCTGCAGCCACGGCGCGGGCCGGGTGATGTCGCGTGAGGCGGCGAAGAAGCGCTTCACGCTGGAGGACCACGCGAAGGCGACGGCGGGCGTGGAGTGCCGCAAGGACGTGGACGTGATTGACGAGACGCCGGCGGCGTACAAGCCCATCGATGCGGTGATGGCGGCGCAGTCGGACCTGGTTGAAGTGGTCCACACGCTCAAGCAGGTCGTCTGTGTGAAGGGGTAGCCGAAGGACCACGACAACCCCCAACACGCGAGGTGGCCATGCCGGGATGACGACACCGAGGCGCCCGTTCCCCCCAAGAGGCCGAAAGGCCGCCAGTGGTGGGGGAGCGGGCGCCGCTATTTTGGGAAGGGTGTCAGAATGCCCGGGTGGGGCCGTGAGGCGTGGGAAAAGCAGGAGACGAGACACATGCTGCGCATCGATGGTTCAAGGGGAGAGGGCGGCGGCCAGGTGCTGCGCACGTCGCTGTCGTTGTCGCTGGTGACGGGGACGCCTTTCACGATGACGAACATCCGCGCGGGCCGCGCGAAGCCGGGCCTGTTGCGCCAGCACCTGACGGGTGTGAAGGCCGCGGAGGCGGTGGGCGCGGCGGAGGTGTCCGGCGCGGAGCTGGGCTCGAAGGAGCTGACGTTCCGTCCGCGCGCGCTGGCCGCGGGCAACTACCACTTCGCGGTGGGCACGGCGGGCAGCGCGACGCTGGTGCTGCAGACAGTGCTGCCCGCGCTGCTGGCCGCGACGGAGCCGTCCACGTTGAGGCTGGAGGGCGGGACGCACAACCCGGCGGCGCCGCCGTTCGACTTCCTCGCCCGGGCGTACCTGCCGATTCTGCGCAAGCTGGGGCCGACCGTCACGGCGACGCTGGAGCGTCCCGGCTTCTTCCCGGCGGGTGGCGGGAAGTTCCACGTGGACGTGCGGCCGGCGCCCATGAAGCCCCTCTCGCTGCTGGAGCGGGGGCGGGTGCTGCGCCGCGACGCGAAGGCGGTGGTGGCGATGATTCCCTTCGACGTGGCGAAGCGGGAGATGGAGACGGCGGGGGCACTGCTCAAGTGGCGTCCGGACGAGCTGCGGGTGGAGGAACTCAAGCGCACCACGGGCCCGGGCAACGCGCTGGTGGTGGAGGTGGAGAGCGAGCACGTCACCGAGGTCTTCACGGCCTTCGGGGAGCGAGGCAAGCGCGCGGAGGTCGTGGCGGAAGAGGCGGCTGGCGAGGTGAAGCGCTACCTGGCGGCGGAAGTCCCGGTGGGCGAGCACCTGTGCGACCAGCTGCTCCTGCTGTTCGCGCTGGCGCGGGGCGGGGAGTTCCGCACGCTGCCGCTGGACGGGCACTCGGTGACGCAGTTGGAGACGATGGCGCACTTCCTCGACGTGAAGGTGGACGTGCGCGAGGTGTCTCGCGAGGTGCGCGAGGTGGTGGTGCGCGGCTGAGCCCTCCGTCGAGGGCGTCCTCCAGGTTCTGGCCGCACCTGGCGGACGCGCGTGTCACGTGAGCGATGCCGACGCCGTGGTAGCGCTCCCGGCTCTGGAAGAGGACCTCCACGCCGGTGAAGGCCGCCCACGCGGACTCGTGGGGAAGGGCACCCCGGGTGCCGGTGACTCACCCGGGGTACCCGGCGCGTCAGGGGCGTCGGCGGACGATTTCGTCCTGACCCGAGATGCCCCAGACGGTGCCGTCCGAGGCCGCCGAGATTTGTTTCAAGGTGCCGGTCCTGGGCGTCCAGGCGGAGCCGCTCCACTGGAAGACATTGCCCGCGGGGTTCAGGGCCCAGATGACGGACGCGCTGCCGACGGAGACGTAGGTCATCCCGGTCGGGATGTTGAACGTCCACTCGGTGCCATCCCAGCGCAGCACGCGCAGACCATCCGGAGGATTGGTGGCCCACAGCTCGCCATCGGTGCCGACGGAGATGCGCTCCACGCAGCAGCGCTTCGGGGACCAGGCGGAGCCGGTGTATTGGTACAGGGTGTTGTCATTGCCCAGGCCCCACACCGTGTTCGCATTGGCGATGGTGACCTGCTTCATCCCAGCCGGGATGTTGAAGGTCCACCGCGTGCCGTCCCATCGCAACACCCGCATTCCGTCCGGAGGGTTGGTGGCCCACAGTTCACCATCGGCCGCGGCGGCCAGCTCGGTGACGCAGCAGCCCTGGTTGACCCACGTCGAGCCATCCCATTTCCAGTGTCGCCCCGTGGTGTCCAGCAGCCAGACGATGTTCGACGCGCCCACGGCGACCTGCTTGGGCGTCGTCTGCGGCGGCGCCGGGATGACCACGTACTCCGAGTCGGGCGGGACGATGAGCGAGTACAGCATCTTGTTGGGCGAGCCCTTCACGTCCTGGATGACGTTCGCCGTGCCTCCATTCAGCACGGCCTGCGACACCTGCGCGGGAGTCGCGGTGGGGTTCTTCTCCAGATAGAGCGCGGCCACGCCCGCGACATGGGGCGACGCCATGGAGGTGCCGCTGAGGTCTCGCGTTCCGGTGTCGGACGTGTTGCTCGTGGAGCGGATGCCCACGCCGGGTGCGAAGAGGTCCACGCAGGCACCCCAGTTGGAGAATGTGGCGCGCCGGTCCTGGATGTCGGAGGCCGCCACCGTGAGGGCCTCTGGCGTGCGGGCCGGACTCGACTGACAGGCATCCGCATCGCTGTTGCCGGCCGCGAGGACATACGTGATGCCCGCGTTGATGGAGGCCCGCACGGCGTCGTCCAGCAGGGAGTAGGCGCCACCGCCGAGGCTCATGTTCGCCACCGCCGGCTTCTGGTGGTTCTTGGTCACCCAGTTGATGCCGTTGATGATGCCGCTGTAGCTGCCTCGGCCGTCACAGGCCAGCACCCGCACTGGGTGCAGCCGGCTATTCTTGGCGACGCCCCACGTCGCGCCGCCAATGGTGCCCGCCACATGGGTGCCGTGGCCCTGGCAGTCATTGGTGCCGTTCCCATCCGAGATGGCCGTCATGCCTCCACTGACACGGCCTCCGAAGTCCGCGTGTGACGCTCGGATGCCGGTGTCGAGGACGTACACGTGCACGCCCTGGCCGGTGGTGGTCTGCTCGTAGCGCTGGTCCAACGCCAGGGGATGGGAGTCGAGCCGGTCCAGGCCCCAGGGCGCATTGGTCTGCACGGCCTCCACGTCGACATAGCCATCCTGGCCGAGCGCGATGACGCGCAGGTCGCTGGCGATGACGGTGGCGGAGGCGTCGGTCAATCCGTTGGCCGAGAAGCCGAGTGAGCCCGCATCGAAGTAGGCGAGGATGGTGCCACCGAAGCGTTGCGTCAGGTATTGCGCCACGGTTTGGACCTGGTCGGGTGTCACCAGGGTTGGGTCGAAGAAGAAGAGGTATTGGCCCGCGATGGCGTTGGCGGGACGGACGATGGGGGGCGGTGGATGAGTGGGCGGCGATGGGTCACAGTCGTGGAACTGGGTGCCGGTGACCAGCATGGCCCCCAGCATGAGACGCGAGGATGCCTGTCGAAACGAGAGCAGCATGGCGAGTCAATCCAATGGGGTGCGGGTTGACGCGAGCCGAGCCGCGCTCGCGCGGTGACTCCGCATTCCAAGTCCCGGGCCATGCGGCGCGCGGTTTCGTGAGCAAGGGATTGTGAGCGCTTGGCGCGGGCTCACGCCTGGCGCGACGTGCGTCATCTCGAATGGACGCGTCATTCCTGGGGCTCGTGGTGAACACTGACGCGTCAGTCGTGAAATGAGACACATCCTCGGTGTCGCGTGGCTCGCATTTCCCAGCCTCCTGGGGTGGTGAGTGAGCGCTTGCGCCCGGGGGACGCGCTCGCCTGAAGCCCTGCCGGGCATGCGGGAATGAAGCGGTCCTGGCTGGCTCGGAGCCTGGGACGCGCGACAGTGGATGCGCGGAGGCATCAACCCGAGATGGCCGAGGTTCCCGAAGTCGAAATCATCGCCCGGGACTTGCGACAGGCAGTCGTGGGGCGCCGAATCACGGACGTCGAAGTGCTCGTCCCGGAGGCGGTTCGTTTCCCGTCGCCGCCGGAGTTCCTCGCCGCGCTGCGGGGTCGGTGCATCACCGGTGCGCGTCGTCGGGCGAAGTTCATCCTGCTGTCGCTGGACGACGGACAGACGCTCGCGTTGCACTTCATGCTCTGGGGCACGTTGTCGCTGCGGCCCGTGGGAAGTGAGTCGCCACCCGAGAGTCTGGTTGTCATGACACTTGATGGGGAGGAGGCGCTCTGGCTCACGGACACGCTGGGGTATGCGCGTGTGGCGGTGGCCCGCACCGCCGAGCTGACCTCGCGCCTGAAGCTCGAGGAGCTGGGGCCGGAGGTGCTCGACGACGACTTCACCTCGGACCACCTGGCGCGTCGGCTGTCACGTCGCAAGAGCCCGCTCAAGACGGTGCTGCTCAATCAGCGTGTCGTCGCGGGGCTGGGGAATCGGGACGCGGACGAGAGCCTGTGGAAGGCGGGGCTGGATCCACGTCGCCTGGCGGCCTCCCTCGCTCGTGACGAAGTGACGCGGCTGCATCGTGCCATGCGCGCGGTGCTCGAAGAGGGGCTGTCGCTCCGGGGCACGCAGCGGGATTTGTTCGGCGTGAAGGGACAGGCGAAGCACCGGCGCAATGTCTTCGAGCGCACCGGCGCGCCGTGTCCCAGTTGCGGCACGCCGATTACCCATGTTCGGGTCGGCGGCCGGAACACGCACTGGTGCGTCCGGTGTCAACCCGAGTCAGGGGCACCCTCGGGACCGACCCAAGGGGTGTTGCTGTGAGCGCCTGCCTGGTGGCGGCCATCGCCTCTGCTTTTCTTTCGGAGCAGGAGGGGTGGGCCGTCCAGCCGCCCCCCGCTGCGCTGACCGTCGCTCCGCTGTTATGAAGCAGGTGTGTCCGACGTCACCGAGTCCACACCGTCGCCGCTCGACTCCGCGCTGGCTCGCGCCAGTGAGGAGCTGGGCCTGCCCAGCTACTACCAGTCCTGTGTGCGCCCTCTGCTGCGCAACCCCGAGGGCCGCTGGCCCCGGTGCTGTGGCGGCGGCTGTGAGCCGTGCGCCCAGACGCTCATCCAGGTGGCGCTGCGCACCCTGGAGATTCTGGGCACACCGCGACAGGCCCCTCTTCCGGACTGAGTCCACACATGGCTTCCGCCCCTCCGCTGTTGCTCGTCGACGACGACGCCGCCTTTCGCAAGGTCTACGGCAGCCTGCTGCGCGACGCGGGCTATGAGGTGGTGGAGGCGGCGGACCGTCCCTCCGCCCGCGCCGCCTTCGACGCGAGGCCCTTTCCCCTAGTCCTGCTCGACTTGATGCTGCCTCCGGATGGCAGCGTCTCCTCGGGCCTGACGGGACTGGCGGCGTTGCTCGACGCTCGGCCGGGCACCAAGGTCATCGTCGTGTCCGGGGTGGGCGATACGCGCCACTCGCTGGAGGCGATTCGCCTGGGCGCGTACGACTTCCTCACCAAGCCCGTGGACCCGGACGTGCTGCTCGTCGTCGTGCAGCGCGCGCTGGCCCGTGTGGCGCTGGAGCGCCAGGTGGAGGCGCTGCGCACGTCCCTGGAGCGGGCCGCGGGCGACGCGGCCATGGTGGGGCAGAGCGCTTCGTTCCTCGCCGCCCTCTCCCTGGCCGAGCGCGTGGCCGCCAGTGACTTGCCCGTGCTCGTCACCGGCGAGAATGGCACCGGCAAGGAGCTGCTCGCGCGCATGGTGCACCAGAAGAGTCGGCGCCATGCGGGCCCCTTCATCCCCGTCAACTGCGGCGCGCTGCCGGAGACCTTGCTGGAGAGCGCGCTCTTCGGCCACGTGAAGGGCAGCTTCACCGGTGCGACCCGAGACCATCGGGGTCTCTTCGCGGAGGCGGACGGAGGCACCCTGTTCCTGGACGAGCTGGGGGACATGACGCCGTCGCTCCAGGTGAAGGTGCTGCGCGCGCTGGAGACGGGGGACATCCTGCCGGTGGGCGCGGACCTGCCCGTGCACGTGGACGTGCGCCTCATCTCGGCGACCCATCGTGACCTGGGACGCATGCTCCAGGAGGGCGCCTTTCGCGAGGACCTCTACTGGCGCGTCAAGGGCGTGGAGCTCCGCCTGCCGCCGCTGCGCGAGCGCGCCTCGGACCTGCCGCTCCTGGCCAAGCACTTCCTCAACCAGTGCGCGCACCTGTGTCCGGATGGCCGGGCGAGGTTGCTGTCGGATGCCGCCGCGGAGTCGCTCGCCGCGCACGGCTGGCCGGGCAACCTGCGCGAGCTGCGTCACGAGATGCAGCGAGCGACGGTGCTGGCCGGAGAGCGCCGCGAGCTTCAGCCCGAGGACCTGTCCTTCACCGGCAGCGAGCGGCCTCGCGCGAGCACCCCGGGCGCCACCACGCTGGCCGCCAAGGTGGAGGCGCTGGAGCGCCGCGAAATCGAGGACGCGCTGAAACGCTTCGGTGGCAACCGCACGCACTCCGCGGAGGCCCTGGGATTGTCGCGACAGGGACTGCTCAAGAAGCTGGAGCGCTTCGGGCTGACGTGAGTCAGAAGAGGCGTGCGCCCAGGCCCGCCTTCAGTGCCCAGCCCAGCCTCGTGTCGGAGAGGCCCGCGCGCTCCTGGAAGGTCTCCGTGCCCAGCTGCCCCGCGAGCAGCACGGACACGTTGTTGCCCAGGTACACCTCGACGCCGCCACCGCCGAGCGCCTGGAAGCGCAGCGACTTCGACTTCGAGATGCCGATGTCCAGGGGCAAGTCCACCAGCCCCAGGATGGTCACTGTCTCGGCCACCCGCCAGCCGGCGATGAGCCCCGGAGACAGTCGCAGCATCACGCCCGAGAAGTTCTGGTCGTCCATGTACGTGGAGCCGGAGTTGAACACCACGCCCAGCCCCAGCGTCGGCGCCAGCGACACCGAGCCCCGCTCCAGCACCTTCAGCCGCCCCACCAGCTCCAGCGCGGCGGATAGCTGGAACCAGTTGAGCCGCGCTCGCGCCTCCAGCTCGAAGCTGGAGATGCCCTGGCGAAACCCCACGCCAATCTCCGGCGCCCCCGCGTAGCCGTACAGCGCCGTCGTCCCGGCCGGCAGCGTCACCGGCGCAATCACCGCCCCGAGCGGATCCTCCTCGGACGAGACGGGCGTCTGCTCGACGGTGACGCGCCCCTCCTCTCCGGGTTGCGCGGCCGTCGCCTGCTGGGCGGCGGAGGCGGAGGTCAGCAACAGCGCGGACACCAGGAGCCAGGAAGAGACCGAGCGCGTCATGCCGCGCACCCTACCGCGACCTGTTTGTTACCGAAACTCAACGATTCCGAGGACTTGTGTCCAGGTTGCCAATCTATCAAGCTTCGCTGGAATAATTCGGTATCCATGACTCCCGCGCTTACACAGCTCTCCGCGCGCAATGAACCGACGGCGTCGGTGCCGTCGGAGGTTGGCGCGCGTCGTCGAGGGGGGCGGAGTCGGGCGCGGGTGCTGCTGGTGGACTCGGACGCGGGCGCGCAGTCGGCGCTGGCGGCGGCGCTGGTGGAGGCGGGCTTCGAGGCGCTGCTGGTGGGTGGGGCGCAGGCGGCGCTGGATGCGCTGGCTCCAGACGGCCCCTTGCCGAGACTGGTCATCGCGGACGTGGAGCTGCCGGATGGCGACGGCTTCAGTCTGTGCGGACAGATTCGCGCGGACGTGCGCACCGCGCACCTGCCGGTGTTGTTGCTGGCGCGGCGCGAGGAGGACTTCCACCGCGACCTGGCCGGTGGCGTGGGCGCGGACGACTACCTGACGCGCCCGTTGGACGTGGAGGACGTGGTGTCGCTCGCGCGCCTCAAGTCGGGGTATGCGACGGGCGCGGCGACGTTCGAGTCACATACCGCGAGGCTGGCCCTGCCGAGGGTGACACGGGCGCTGCTGGCGGGCGTGCGCTCCGGGCGGCTCGTCCTCGCGGAGGGTGAGGGCTGGTTCTCCTTCCGCCATGGCCTGGTGGTGGACGCCATGTTTCATGGCGAGCGCGGCAGCCTCGCGTTCCGCCGGCTGCTGGGTTTCGCCAGCGGCGCGTACGCGGTGGCCCTGGGGCCCGAATTACACAAGGGCTCGTTCACCATGGACCGCGCGCACCTGTGCGAGACGGTGTTGCCGGCGCTGGAGCGCTTCGAGGCGCTGAGGGCGCGCGGCCTGCCGCTGGCCTCACGGCTGACGGTGGACTTCGCGCGGCTGGCGGAGGAGCTGCCCGCGCTGCCCGAGGACGTGGGCGAGGTGGTGCGTCTGTTCGATGGGCGACGCACGGTGCGCGCCGTGCTGCTGGAGTGCCTCTACCCGGAGGCGGTGGCGTACGAGGCATCCACGCGCCTGTTCGCGCTGGGCGTGCTGGTGCCCGCGTGTTTCATCGAGGAGCGGGAGCGCGCGCGCGGAGGCTCGGGAGTGCTCGGCTTCTTCGAGCCCGTGCCCTCGGTGGACCCGGTGCCCGGGGTGTCGCGAGGAGATGCGGACTGAAGGTTTGACTCCGCGCCCCGGGCTGGGAGACAAGGCCGCCCAGAGGCGACACCTTCCATGTCCGGTCACAATCGGTGGTCGAAGATCAAGCGCCAGAAGGCCGCGATGGGCGCGACCAAGGGCAAGCTCTACTCGAAGGTCGTGAAGGAGATCACCGTCTCCGCGCGACTCGGGGGAGGAGACCCCGCTGGCAATCCGCGTCTGCGTGTGGCGCTGGGCCTGGCCCGTGAAGCCAACATCCCCAAGGACACCGTCGAGCGTGCCATCAAGAAGGGCACCGGCGAGCTGGAAGGGGAGCGCTACGAAGAGGTGATGTACGAGGGCTACGGCCCCGGCGGCGTGGCCGTCCTCGTCGAGTGCGTCACCGACAACCGCAACCGCACCTCGGCCGACGTGCGCTCGACGTTCGGTCACCACGGCGGCAACCTGGGCGCCGAGGGCGCGGTGGCCTGGATGTTCCAGAAGAAGGGAATCGTCACCGTCAAGCCCGGCCCCGAGGAGGACGCGGTGCTGGAGAAGGCGCTGGAAGCGGGCGCCGAGGACGTCGTGCCCCAGGGCGCGGACGGCTTCGAGGTGCGCACCGCGCCGGTGGACCTGCATACGGTGGCCACGGGCCTGGAGTCCGGGGGCCTGCCGGTGGGCGAGCAGAAGTGGGCGTACCTGCCGCAGAATACCGTCCAGCTCGACGGCGATAATGCGAAGAAGATGCTCAAGCTGATGGACGCGCTCGAGGACAACGATGACGTGCAGAACGTCCACGCGAACTTCGAGATCGACGAGTCCCTGATGGAGTCCCTGTCGCAGTAGCGGCGGGGCGAACGGAGCGAACGGTGCGCGTTCTCGGAGTAGACCCTGGCAGCCGCTTCATGGGCTACGGGGTGGTGGAAGAGAAGCGAGGCCGACTGGTGCATGTGGGCCACGGCGTCATCAAGGTGGATGAATCAGCGCCCCTGGCCTTTCGCCTGAAGGAGCTGCATGCCGCGCTGAGCGCGCAGCTCGCGATCTTCCGTCCGGAGGCGGTGGCGGTGGAGGGCCTGTTCACCTTCCGCAATGCCCGGAGCGCGTTGGTGCTGGGGCACGCGCGCGGCGTGGCGCTGCTGGCGGCGGCCCAGGTGTCGCTGCCCGTCTTCGAGTACGCGCCCGCGAAGGTGAAGAAGTCGGTGGGCGCCGGCGGCGCGGACGGCAAGGACGCGGTGGCGCGGATGGTGCGGACGTTCCTGCAACTGGAAGCCAAGGACCTGGGGCGCGCGGACGCGAGCGACGCCCTGGCCGTGGCGCTGTGTCACCTCAACCATGGTCGCGCCGCCGTTCCCACGGCGAGCACGGCTGGCAAGAAGCGCAAGGGCGCCGCGGCGCTGCTCGCGGACAGACTGGCGCCGTCCTATCGGCGCCCGGAGGCGGGATGATCGCTCGGCTGCGTGGCGTGGTGCTGGAGAAGGATGCCGAGGGCGCCGTCATCGACGTGCAGGGCGTGGGCTACCTGGTGAACTTCTCCACGTTGGCTCTGGGGAAGCTTCCGCCGGAGGGCCAGACGGTGGACGTGCGCGTGCGCACCGTGGTGCGCGAGGACGCCTTCGACCTGTTCGGCTTCCTGACCCGGGCGGAGGAAGAGCTCTTCCTGCTGCTCAACGGCGTCTCCCGCGTGGGGCCGCGCATGGCGCTGGGCGTGCTGTCCGGCATGGAGGTGCCGGAGCTGGTGGCGGCCCTGTCTCGCGGCGAGGTGGCGCGCCTGGCGAAGATCCACGGCGTGGGAAAGAAGACCGCCGAGCGACTGGTGCTGGAGCTGAAGGACAAGATGAAGAACGTCCACCTGGAGGCAGTCTCCCGGGGGACTGCGCCCATTCCGGTGAGCGGGCCTCAATCCGACCTTGTCTCCGCCCTGCTCAACCTTGGCTACAAGCCCCCGCAGGCGGAAAAGGCCGCGGAGCTGGCCACCAGCAGGCTGGGTGCCGACGCGTCCTTCCAGGTCCTCTTCCGCGAGGCCCTCAAGTCCCTCAGGGCAGGCGCCTGACGTCTTCTGGACGTCCGCCGTCGCGGGTGTAGTCGGGTGGCCAAATCCGGACCTCCCTGACCAGCCCGCACAAGCTTCTTTCCTCTGAGAAATCGAAACGGTCCAGGGTCCGACGGGCCCTGTGTCGGCTCGGCGGCAAGGGTCGACGCCTGTCGCAGGATGCCGGACAGCCTGGGCTGCCTCCTACCCGCAGTGGGTAGCCAGTTTCATCGACGGTGACACTTTCCAGCCACAGCGGTGGAGGCGAGTGCCCCACCCAGGACAAGGAGTTGCTCACATGAAGGCATGGCGTGGCGTCCCGGTGCTCGTGTCCGTTCTCGTCGGAAGTCTGGGCGGGGTGGGGTGTGGTCCGGCCTTCGAGTCGAGTGACGAACCGGGAAGCGAGCGCGTGGCGTCGGCCCGGGCCTCGGTGGATGCGGCGCCGGAGGAGGCGGACGCGGAGGTGACGGCGCGTCGGGCCTGTGGGACGGACCCGGTGGGGTCGCCGGGTTCCAAGCCGGAGTGGCTGGCGCGGGGCGACGGGCGGCTGTTGTTCAGCGCGGAGGCGGTGGGGCAGGGTCGCGAGCTGTGGAGCAGCCCGGGGCGCTCGGGCTGCGCGGGCGTGGTGAAGGACATCCGTCCGGGGACCATGGGCTCGGTGCCGCGCTTCCTGACGCCGCTGGAGCCGTGGGTGCTCTTCGTCGCGGATGACGGCCAGCACGGACCCGAGCTGTGGCGCACCGACGGCACGGAAGCGGGCACGGTGATGGTGAAGGACCTGCTGCCCGGCGAGCGCGGCTCGGCCCCCCGGGCGCTCACGAGGGTGGGCGACTGGCTCTACTTCACCGCGGAGGACTTCGAGCACGGCCTGGAGCTGTGGCGCACGGACGGCACGGAGTCAGGCACGCGGCTGGTGCACGAGTTCGTCCCGGGCCCCGGTTCGCTCCAACTGGTGTCGCTGACGGCGTGGGGGAAGCGCCTCGCCCTGGTGTCGTACTCGCCCGAGGCCGCGGTGCTGTGGGTGGTGGAGGCGAATGGCCAGGCGCGCGTGCTCTACCAGTCGGCGGTGGGGGTGCTGCTGTCGCTGACGGCGTCGGAGCGGCGCCTGTTCTTCCTGCGGGACACGGGGATGGATATCGCGGAGCTGTGGGTGACGTCGGAGCGGCCGGGCTCCGCGACGCGGGTGCGGGACTTCACCGGAGAGTTCCCCTCGTACCTCACGGCGATGAATGGCTCGGTGTTCTTCCTGGCCGGCGCGGATGGCTACTTCGGGGAGCAGGGCGACACGCTCCACGGGGGCGAGCTGTGGCGCAGCGACGGCACGGTGTCGGGCACGCGGCTGGTGCGCGACATCTGGCCGGGGCCCAAGGGCGCGCTGCCGTCGCATCTGGTGGTGATGGATGGCGTGCTCTACTTCGCGGCGGATGACGGCTGGCGCGGGCGCGAGCTGTGGCGCAGCGACGGCACGCTCCTGGGGACGTGGATGGTGTGGGACCTCCAGTGGGGCCCGGAGGGCAGCGAGCCGGAGCAGTTGGTGGCGGAGAACGGCTGGCTGTTCTTCTCCGCGAAGACGGCCCTCCACGGGCGCGAGGCGTGGTCCAGCGATGGGTGGTTGTGGCGCACGCGCCGGCTGACGGACATCGCGCCGGGGACGTCATCGTCGGACCCTCGCTCGTTCGTGCGCTCGGGCTCGGAGGTCTTCTTCCTGGCCGGAGAGGCGCCGGCGGACGAGGCGCTGTGGGCGGTGCCCCTGCGTCCCGCCTGGCCCTGCGCCACCGGGGCGGCTTCGGACGCGCGAGGCTGCTGACGTCAGGCCGCGCGCCGGCTGGCGGGCGTGGGCCGCACGTCGCCGAAGTTGGGCGCGGGCAGGACGATGGTGGGGGCAAGCCCCGGCGAGAGCAGGTGCGAGGTCAGGAGCGAGGAGGGGTGGAAGTTGATGAACGCCCCCTCCACCGCGGAGTGCCCGGCGAAGAGCTTCTCCACCACCATGGACGAGTACTGCGAAAGCGAGTCCTCGCGCGTGTTGCCGTTGAGCACCACTTCCCAGCCCATGTGCTCGGCGAAGCGGCGCACGCCGGGGATGGCGGACAGGAGCGGCGTGTAGCTCTCCGTGGCCACGCCGTTCTCGCTGACGACGAACACCTCGCGCGAGGTGGCCACCGCCAGCGACATGTTGCCGCGCGTGTGGCCTGGCGTGCTGAGGATGGCCGCGCCCACGCCCAGCCACGTGTCCCCGTCGAGCAGCACCACGCGCTCGGCGGGGATGTCGGCGCCACCGGGGACGAACCACACCGTCTGCATGGGGTGCAGGTCCTTCACCATCTCCCACTCCGCGCGCTGCACCAGCAGCTTCGCCCGGGGGAAGTACGCCGACACGCCGTCGCCCCCCAGCCACCCGCGCAGGTCCTGGATGTGCAGATGGTCGAAGGCCAGGTAGTCCACGTCCGCGGGCGTCAGCCCCAGCGAGGCCAGGTGGCTCTGCACCGTGCCGTGCCGGGTGGACATGAGCTTGTCGGAGACGAAGCCGCCGTAGCGCTCGCGCAGCGCGTGGTAGAACGGCGCGGCCACGCCCCGCTCGTAGTCGGACGGGTTGAAGAGCAGCGTGCGTCGCTCGCCCTTCGCGTCGACGAACTGCACCACCTGCATGCGGTTGGTCATCATCACGTACGGCGCGGGTGACAGCGCCGCCCCGCTGAAGGCGAACTGCGCGGGATAGGGAAACGTGACGAGCTCGCAGGTGGCCACCGCCGCCACGGGACCTTCCTGGACGAAGCGCTCGCGGGCCTCGAGCGCCGCGCGGCGCAGCCTCTGCAGACGCAGGCCTGGCAGGGGCTCGGAGTGGGCCTCGGCGAGGAAGGGCAGGGGGCGGAACGCGGGGCTCTGGCTCATGGATTCACCGTGACAGCGAGAGGTCGAAGACCGGCGCGACGAACGGAGCGCACGGGCCATGTTCTCCGGCCCGGCGGCGGGGATGCCAGGCAACGTCGGCGTGTTTCACTCGAGCGTCCGCCAGTCCACACGCCTGCCCAGGCACCAGGGAACGTGGCGTCGAAGCCGGTCATGACGGTGGGTGCTCCCTGGCCTGCTGGGCGTCCCCGAGTCCAGCCCGAGGATGTGGGCGACACGCGCGGCCTTCCTGTATAGGGTCCCATGGTCATGGCGAGGAAGTCCGACACTCTCTCCGAAGAGGTCCTCCCGGAGGACGTCCGGCTCGAGGCCTCCCTGCGTCCGCGCTCGTTCCACGAGTACGTGGGACAGGGGCTCGTCGTCGAGAAGCTCAAGGTGTACGTGCAGGCGGCTCGCAGTCGGGGCGAGGCCCTGGACCACTGCCTGTTCTCCGGCCCTCCGGGCCTGGGCAAGACGTCGCTGGCGCACATCATCGCCAACGAACTGGGCGTGGGCATCCACGTGACGAGCGGTCCCGCGCTGGAGCGCAAGGGCGACCTGGCGGGCCTGCTCACCAACCTGAACGAACGCGACGTCCTCTTCATCGACGAAATCCACCGGCTCAACGCGGCGGTGGAGGAGTACCTCTACCCGGCGATGGAGGACTTCCGGCTGGACATCACCATCGACACGGGGCCGGCCGCCCGGGCGATGAAGATTGATTTGCCGCCCTTCACGCTCATTGGCGCGACGACGCGCACGGGCCTGCTCACCTCGCCCTTGCGTGACAGGTTCCAGATTCAGGAGCGGCTGGAGTACTACGACGCCGCGTCCCTGGAGCTCATCCTCCACCGCTCCGCGCGCATCCTCGGCATCCCCCTGGAGAAGGAGGCCGCCCACGAGGTGGCCACCCGCTCGCGCGGCACGCCCCGCATCGTCAACCGGCTCTTGCGCCGGCTGCGCGACTTCGCGGAGGTGGAGGGCAACGGGAAAATCACGCTGGAGCTGGCGAAGAAGTCCCTGGACCGGCTGGGCGTGGACGCCAACGGCCTGGACTCCATGGACCGCAAAATCCTGCTCACCATCCTGGACAAGTTCGGCGGCGGTCCTGTGGGCGTGGAGACCATCGCCGCCAGCGTGGGCGAACAACGCGATACCATCGAGGACGTGTACGAGCCCTTCCTGATGCAGGAAGGCTTTCTGCAGCGCACGCCCCGGGGCCGGATGGCCACCCACCGCACCTACCAGTATTTCAAGAAGCAGCCACCGCCCACGCCCCAGGGCAGCCTCTTCTGAAACCCGCGAGCCATGAGCCAGGCCACCTCCCCCGCGTCTCCCGCTTCCGGACCCACCACCCTCCGCGTCGCGCGTGACTTCTACGCGGACCTGATGCGGGCCTCCCAGACGTCGCGCGCGGGCTTCCTCGCCGAGCGTGAGCGCTGGCTTCGCGGCGTCCCCGTGGACGGCCGGGAGGAGCTGCTCTTCGAATTCGAGATGCTCCTTCGCGCGGTGGAGCGCTACCTCAACCTCACCGCCGTGGTGGACGCCAAGGACCGGCCGCTCGTCACCCGCGACTTCCACGAGGAGCTGGTGGACGTGCGCGACGCCATGGACCGCGCCATCCGTGTCGCACGTCACCTCCAGGACCCGGACAGCGACCAGAAGATGGTCTTCCGCAAGTACGTGGAGACCCAGCTCGCGGATGACCGGGTGCGTCGCGCACTCATCGAGGAGGAGCTGGACCAGGAGACGCCGTCGGAGAGCCTCTTCGTGCTGCGCGAGGACCTGGACGCGCTGCGCAACCTGCTGGACCACCTGCTCCAGCTGCCCACCGCGCGGCTCAACCTCTTCCAGGACCTGGGCAAGCTCGCCCTGAAGGAAATCGTCCTCAACCGCTACTTCCGGCCCTTCCGGCCGCTGGAGTTCCGCGTCGAGTACGACCGGCTGCGCTCGGTGCGCCTGTTGGATTTGCTCGTGGGGATGCCGGAAGAGCAGCGCGCCGGCTTCTCCACCGCGTTCCTGGGGCTGTTCCGGCTGCTGCACTACCTGGCCTACGTGGACGCGGAAGGCACGCCGCCCGTGCCCCGGCGGGTGCGCGTGCTGCTGGCGCTGGTGCGCAGTGAGACGCACGCCTTGGCCACGTGGCTGCACGCGGAACTGTCGCCCAAGGCGGGCTCCAAGGCGCTCCAGGCCGCGGCCCTGCGGACGGCGCGGGATTTGGCCAAGGAGTCGGAGCGCATCGGCCGAGAGGTGCTGGCCCACGTGGACAAGGAGCCGGACGCGCCCGCCCGCGCCACCGCCGCCTTCAGGTCGCTGTTGCGCACCCAGGTCGTCGCGCTGGTGGAGGCCCTGGCCCCCAATGGCGGCCTGTCCGACGACGTCTTCGACGCGCTGGTGAGCCCCCAGGACGCCGCGCTGCGGCTGCGCAAGGACCTGTGGGTGTACGCCCAGCTGTGCCGCTCCGCGGAGGGGTTCCTGCGCGCGGAGGACGTGCCCGCCGCGGAGCGCTCCCTGGACGCGCTGAAGACCTTCCTCGCGTACTTCCACGACGGCGGCTACCAGCTGCTGCGCTACTCGGATTACGACGCCTTCGACCGCTTCACCGCGCTCCTGGTGGAGCTGCCCTGGCCGCCCGAGGGCCCCGGCATCCGCAGCCGGCTCGCCGAGGACCTGCGCCGCTTCAGCCAGACGCTGGAGTCCACCTTCCACTCCGTCAGCCGCCGCACCCTCCTCCAGGGCAGGGGGTTCGACCGCCAGGAAGCCGAGGCGCTCCGCGATCGCTTTGTCGCGGTCCCGACTCGCTGACCCTCACGTGGGGGGAGAAAATCGACCCACGCCCACTCGCCCCGTATGACGCAACCCCCCACGGGGTGTGCTCGTACGGGGCGTGTTTGCTTCCAGCCAGTTCCTTGCGCTATGGACGCCCCCGTGTTGCATGGAAGACACGCTTCGTTGCGAAGCGCGTCACGGGGCAGGGCGGCGGGTGAGGCGGTGAAGAATTCCCGGACACCAATGTCACGGTTTCGGGTGAATTCACCAACCCTCGGACGGGGGGAGGGTGGCTGGCCACGATGGGCACCCACCGCGATGTCAGAAAAAATCCAACCGTTCCAAGGGGTTCGAGTCATTCGAGCCCCCCACCACGGAAGGCGGGATGTCACGCTGTCGTGGCATGCCACTTGCTGAATCTGCGCGTCGCGTCAGACCACTGTTGAACGATTCCGGCGCCATCTGGCCAGATGACCGTTCGGAAGTCCCGCAGCACGAGCAGCCACGAGGCGACACCGACATGCCCCCGTCTTCCTACAACCAGCGCACCCTCTCGAAGACCGCCAGCCTCCAGGGCATCGGGCTCCACTCGGGCGCGAAGGTGACGCTCACGCTGCGTCCGGCGCCCGCGGGGCACGGCATCGTCTTCGTGCGCACGGACCTGCCTCGCCCGGTGAGCATCCCCGCGTTGGCGGAGTACGTGGTGGACACGGCGCTGGCGACGACGCTGGGCCGCGACGGCGTGAAGGTGGCGACGGTGGAGCACTTCATGTCCGCCATGGCGGGCCTGGGCATCGACAACGCCCGGGTGGAGCTGGACGGCCCCGAAGTGCCCATCATGGACGGCAGCGCCGCTCCCTTCGCGGCCCTCATCCAGGATGCGGGCATCCGCGAGCTGGACGCGCCCAAGGAGCTGCTCGTCATCCGCAAGCCCGTGTCCGTGGTGGATGGCGACAAGCAGGCCTCGCTCACCCCCTCGCGCCACTTCCGCATCAGCTGCACCATCGACTTCGAGCACCCCGTCATCCAGGGTCAGGCGTTTGATTTGGATTTCAGCGACCGGGACTTCTCCCGGGAGATTTCCCGCGCGCGCACGTTTGGCTTCCTGCGTGACGTGGAGAAGCTGAAGAAGCTGGGCCTGGCTCGCGGCGGCTCGCTGGACAACGCCATCGTCGTGGACGAGGTGTCCATCCTCAACCCGGAAGGGCTGCGCTTTACCGACGAGTTCGTGCGTCACAAGATCCTCGACGCCATCGGTGACGTGTCTCTGTTCGGCCGTCCCGTCATTGGCCACCTCACGGCCTACAAGACGGGCCACGCGCTCAATCACAAGCTGGTTCGCAAGGTCCTTTCAGACCCGAGCTGCTATGAGATTGTCCCCGCGCGTCGTCGCGACGTGGAAGGCTTGGAGCTGGGCCTGCCAGGATTGGCCGGCGCGCTGGAGCTGGAGCCGCTCGTCGCCTGATGTTGGTTTGGCATTTCCTTGCAGGTCGGGGCTGGCTCGACTAAGTCGCGGGCTCATGCCCATGCGTCCAACCAACGTCATCCTCGCCGCGCTGCTGGCGGCTTCGTTCACCGCCGGTTGCAACAAGGAGAAGGCGCCGGTCACCGCGCAGGCTCCCGCCGCCGCCCAGGCCCCCGCGGGTGAGCCCACCCCGGACACCGTGGTCGCCACCTTCGGTGACGGCCAGAAGATCACCTACAAGGAGCTCAACGACCGCGTCCAGGAGCCGATCGCCAACCTGGAGAAGCAGAAGTTCCAGCTTCGCAAGCGCGGCCTCGAGGGCATGGTGACGGAGAAGCTGGTCGATGCGGAGGCCAAGAAGCGCGGCATCACGCAGGACCAGTTCCTCAAGGCGGAGATCGACGACAAGGTTCCCGCGCCGACCGAGGAGAAGATCAAGGAAGTCTTCGACGGCGCCAAGGGCCAGCTGCCGCCCGGCTCGACGTTCGAGCAGATGAAGCCGCAGATCCTCGACTTCCTCACGCAGCAGCCCAAGCAGGAGCGCGCCCAGGCCCTCTTCGCGGAGCTGCGCAAGAACGCCAACGTGCAGATCACCCTGCCGGAGCCGCCGCGTGCTCCCGCCGAGCGCAAGACGGTCTCCGCCGTCGGCCCGTCGAAGGGCCCGGACAACGCGCCCATCACCATCGTCGAGTTCAGCGACTTCCAGTGTCCGTTCTGCAGCCGCGCCATTGGCGCGGTGGACCAGGTGATGAAGGAGTACGACGGGAAGATCAAGCTGGTGTTCCGTCAGTTCCCCCTGGACTTCCACAAGGAGGCGCAGAAGGCCGCCGAGGCGTCGCTGTGCGCCAATGACCAGGGCAAGTTCTGGGAGATGCACGACAAGCTGTTCGCCAGCCAGTCCGCGCTCCAGCTGGAGAACCTCAAGAAGTACGCGGGCGAGCTGAAGCTGGACCAGGCCAAGTTCGACAAGTGCCTGGACTCCGGTGAGAAGGCCGCCACCGTGAAGAGCGACATGGCGGACGCGCAGAAGGTCGGCGTCAGCGGCACGCCGGCGTTCTTCATCAACGGCATCATGCTGTCGGGTGCGCAGCCCGTCGAAGAGTTCAAGAGCATCATCGACGCCGAGCTGAAGCCGACGGCGCAGAAGTAATCACGCGGTTCGGAGGGCACGGGCGGTGGCCCAGAAACCCAAGGCCACGCCCCGTGTCGGTGGTGAGGCGACTTCGCTGGATTTGGAGAAGTCGCTCGCCGCTGGCCTGTCCTCCTCCCGTCCCCTCTCGGCCTGGTTCCATGGGCCGGAGGGGATGGTGCTCCTCCAGGAGCCCATGGGCTTCGCTGGCTTCCTGGCCGGCACGCTCGGGACGCTCTCGGTGGAGGAAGTCTTCGCCCACGTCCTGACGGGGATTCGCAGCGGGTTGCTCGCCGTGCAGCACGGCGCCGTCCGCCGCACGGTGTCCTTCCGGGACGGGCAGGTCGTCTTCGCCACGTCCACGGAGCGCTGGGAGCGGCTGGGCGCGGTGCTGGTGCGGCTGGGGCTGGTGACGCAGGCACAGCTCACGCAGGCGCTCTCACGCGTGATGCCGTCGCGGCGCATCGGCCAGGTGCTCACCTCCGAGGGACTCGTGTCCGAGGCCCATCTCTACAGCGCCATGACGTACGTGGTGCGGGAGGTGGTGCTGAGCCTCTTCGAGTTGACGGAGGGCAGCTTCCTCTTCGTCGAGGGCCCCGCGCCCATGGCGGACGTGGTGAAGCTGCCGGAGCGCACGCGTGATTTGGTGCTCACCGGAATCAAGCGCTCGGAGGAGCTGTCGCGGTGGCGGCGGCGCTATCCGGAGGACATGCGCGCGGAGACCGGGCCGAAGGGGCCTCGCCCGGGTGAGGAGCGCCTCTTCCGGCTGCTGGGCGCGGGCACGACGCTGGGCGAGCTGCGCACGGTGCGCGAGAGCGGACACCACGCGTTCTTCGCGTGGCTGGAGGAGTGCGTGCAGGGCGGCCACCTGACGGTGCGACCCGCCACGCCTCCCGCGCCGCCCGTGCCCGCCGTGGAGGGCATGGCGTGGGAGCTCTTGTCCGCGGAGGAGCGCTACAACCTGCTCTTGTCCCTCATCCACCGCGCGCTGCGCGACGCGGGGGAGGACGTGGACCTGCTGCGTGGCTTCCTCGATGCGCCGCCGTCGGGGCTCGAGGACGCGTATGCCGGCGTGGTGTTGAGCGCGGAGGGCCGGGTGGATGTGGCGCGGCTGCGCGCCAACCTGTCCGGTGGTGGCGAGGCGGTGGCGCGGGCGCTGACGCTGGAGGCGCTGGACGCCATCGTGTCGTACGCGTTGTTCTCCGCGCGAAACGTCCTGCCGTCCGAGGTGGCCGAGCGCTTGTCCAACACCTACCGCACCCTGCAGGGAGGGCTGGCCTAGCAGGCGGCACATGCCCACGTTCGCGGCCACGGCGTTCGTGGTCGGGGGACGATGGTCATGGGTGTGTTGCGGAAGCTGGCGTGGGGGTTCCTGGTCGTGAGCGCGGGGTGTAGCGGCTCGCGTCAGGCCGTGAAGGCGGACGCGGCGCAGCCTGGAACGGGCGGCTCGGGACAGGGACAGGTGGAGGCGATGAAGGCCTCCGTGTCTGGACCGTACGTGGACGAGGAGCTGGGGTTCGAAATCATCCGGCCCAGTGACGACTGGCAGTTGGACGCGACGAACGAGCGCACGCCGGAGGGGCTCGCGATTCCGGTGGTGCTGCGTCACCCTCCGTCAGGTGCGCAGGTGGTGCTCCAGGTGGCGCCCGCGGTGGCCACGCCCACCCAGTTCGCCGAGCGGCTCACGGAGGGACTGCGACAGCAGCCGGGCTTCATCACCACGGACCCCGTGCCCCTGGCACTGTCCGATACGGCGGTGGGCTTCAACTTCCAGGTGGGTGACAACGTGCATGGCCGAGTGGCCGTGCGCGAGGGCCAGGAAGGCCGGGTGCTGATGATGCTGGCCACGTGGCCGGCTCAGGCCGTGGCGGGCGACATCCAGAACGTGGATGCGCTCATCGCTGGCATCCGCCCGCTGCCGAATCGCAAGGCCGTCCCGAGCAAGGTGCCGCAGGCCGTTAGGCCCTGAGCCGGAGGGCCGGTGCTCGGCCACTGGCTCCGAGCGGAACCCTCGGCCCGATACGCGCGGCCAGGGTCCTCTCCTAGAGAAAGGGACGCGGGCCTCGTCCGCGCCCTTGCTCGGCCAGGGTCCTCTCCCAGGGAAGGGGGACGCGGGCCTTGTCCGCGCCCTCTCGCGGCCCGTCGTCGGTGGACGGGCCGCGGAGGCGTGCTGCTCAGCTCCGCGCGGACTTCCGGGCGCCGCGAGCCGCGCGAGCAGGCTTCGCGGGGGCCTCGGCGGCCTCGGTGGCCTGCGTCTCCGTGCGCAGCCGCACCCACTCCACCAGGGTGCGGACGCCCACGCCGGTGGCGCCCTTGGCGTTGTAGCCGCGCTCCTTGGGGCTGTTGGACGGACCGGCGATATCCAGGTGCACCCACGGCGTCTCGCCGACGAACTCCTTGAGGAACAGGGCGGCGTTGATGGAGCCACCCCAGCGCTCGCCGGAGTTCTTCATGTCGGCGACCTCGGAGCGCAGCGCGTCCTTCTGCAGCTCGCTCACCGGCAGGCGCCACATCTCCTCGCCGGCGGTGCGCGCGGCCTGGAGGACCTCGTTCACCGTGCCGTCGTTGTCACCGAAGGCGCCGACGATGTAGTTGCCCAGCGCGACGATGCACGCGCCCGTGAGCGTCGCCAGGTCGATGACCGCGGACGGCTGGTGCTCGCAGGCCCAGGTGAGCATGTCGCCCAGGACGAGGCGGCCCTCGGCGTCCGTGTTGGTGATTTCCACCGTCTTGCCCAGCCGCGACGTGAGGATGTCGCCCGGCTTGTACGCATTGCCCGCCGGCATGTTCTCGCACGCGCCGATGAAGGCGTGCACGGGGAAGGGCGGCTTGATGGAGGCGATGACCTGCATGGCGCCCAGGACGGCCGCCGAGCCCGCCATGTCCGTCTTCATGTCCACCATGCCCTCGGTGGGCTTGAGCGACAGGCCTCCCGAGTCGAAGGTGATGGCCTTGCCCACCAGCGCCAGCGGCGGGCGCTTCGCGTCGCGCGCGTTCTTCGGCGTGTAGACGACGTGGATGAGCCGGGGCTCCTCGGTGCTCCCGGCCGTGACGCCCAGGAACATGCCCATGTCGAGCTTCTCGATTTCGCGCTTGCCGCCAATCGTGATCTTCAGGCCGTGCTCCCGCGCGGACTTCCGGGCGGCCTCGGCCAGCACCGTGGGCGTCACCGCGTTGGGCGGCTCGTTCACCAGGTCGCGGGCCCAGTTGGAGGCCTCGGCCACGCGCTTGCCCAGGGCCAGGGCATCCTCCACGTCGCGCGACTTCTCCGTGCCCTCGGGCAGCGCCAGCGCGACCTTGGTGGGCTTGGGCGCGCCCTTCTCCTCGCGCGCGGAGGACTTGTACTTGTCGAAGCGGTAGGCGCCCAGCTCCAGGCCCTCCACCACCGCGCGCACCGCGTCCGCGGGCGCCTTCGTGGCGGGCAGCGCCACGACGAGCGACGTCACCTTGAGCCGCTGGGCCGTCTTCGCCGCGCGACCCGCCGCCAGCCGCAGGACTTCCGGGTGGAAGCGCGCGCGGTTGCCCAGGCCCAGGAGCAACACGCGGCCCGCCGTCGTCCGGCCGAGCGTGTGCATCACCAGGGACTGGTCGGCCTTCGCCTTGAAGCCCTCCTGGGTGGCGGCCCCGCGCAGACGGCCTTCCAGGGACTTGTCCGCCGAAGCCAGACTGGCCGGGGCGCCCTCACCCAGCTCGCCCTCGAAGAGCGGAATGACGAGCAGGTCGCCATTCGCGAGGGTGGCGTCGCCGGAGACGAAGGTGAAATTCATGGGCCGATGAACTCCTGAACGGGAGAGGGGAAATACGGAAGGGCGCGGACTGTAACGCCCACCCTGTTGCACGCAAAGCGTTGGATTTCATTCGAGCGTTGCATTGCAGCAGGGGCCTGGGTAGCAGTCAGGCAATGCCCACCTTGCTGATGCATCTGACCGCCATCGAACGGTTGGCCGCCAACCCCGGAGAGCTGCCGGCGGACTGGGTGCGCGCTCTCTCCGAAGACCTGGCCTACGCGCGCTTCGGAGTGGCGCTGCCGGACCTGCCGCTGTGCGAGGGCGTCCGAGGGGGCCTCTCCGCGTTCCTGCCCGAGCGGGAGATGCCCCTGTTCGCGAGGCTGTATCACGAGCGCGCGCCGGTGGGCTTCGGGCTGAAGATGGCGGAACTGGTGGCCACGGGCGCGCTGGTGGGCACCGAGCCAGGGCTGGCCCTGCTCGCCGGCTACTTCACGCACCTGTGCCTGGACCGACGGCTGCACCCGGTGGTGGACAACCTGGTGGTGCGGCATCGGCGTCGCGGCGAGCGGGCCCTGGCGGCGCACCGTGACATCGAGTGGGCCCAGACGCTCTTCTACCTGCGCGAACTGCACGGCGTGGACCTGCTGGGCACGCCCCGGCTGCGCGAGAAGTGTCAGGTGGTGAAGAGTCCTGGCTTCCCGTGGCGAGGCATCGGCCGGGGCATCTACGAACTGGTGCGGCTGTCCTCGCAGGAGCGCGTGGGGCAGGCGCCGTCCAAGGCGGAGGTGGATGGCTGGGTGCGCGGCCTCTATGTCTCCGGCCTGTTCCTCTCCAGCCCCATGGGGCGCACGCGCGCGCTGCCCGCCTTCGCCCACTTGTCCTTCCAGGAGCTGTACCGCAACGACACGTTCGACTTCTCCCAGGAGGTCGAAGGTGCGCTGGAGTCGGCGCGTGGAGTCCTTCGGAGGTTGCACGGCTACATGGCGAGGGGCACCTTCACACCTCGTACGCGTGCCCGCTTCCTGGAGGCTTTCCCAGAGGGAAACCTGGGCGTACGCGCCGCATAGCGCGCCGCGCATCGCCCTGAAGTGCTGGGCTCTTTCGCGCGCAGAGCAACCGTCCTGCCGAGCCTGTCTCCTAGAGGGGAATGGCGCTGGGCGCGGCGATGGCCCGCTCCTATTCTCGTGAAGGAATGACGGTTCTTCTCCTCATGGTGGTGGGCGGGCTCGCGGGAGCACTGGGCGCGATGCTGGGCATCGGAGGTGGCATCGTCCTGGTGCCCGCGCTGGTGCTGGGCTTCGGGTTGCCGCTGGAGGAGGCGGTTCCAGCCAGCTTGATGTGCGTGGTCGCCAACTCGTGCGCCGCCGCGGCTGGCTACGTCGACAACCACCTGAGTGACATCCGGCTGGGCCTGACGCTGGAGCTGGCCACGGTGCTCGGCGCCATCGCCGGAGGACTGGTGGCGGCGCTCATCGCACCGGCGATGGTGGCGGTGGTGTTCGGCCTGTTCACGCTCTATGTCGCGCTGCAGATGATGCTGCTGCGCTCGCCTCGAGGTGAGCCCGCGACGCTGGACGACTACCAGCCGACGAACTACCCGCTGGGCATCTCCGGCTCGTTCGTGGCGGGTGGCCTCTCCGCGCTCCTGGGCGTGGGCGGTGGGCCGCTGAAGGTGCCGTTGATGAGCTACGGCATGCGGGTGCCCTTCAAGGTGGCCAGCGCCACCAGCAACCTGATGATTGGCGTGACGGGCGCGGCCAGCGTGGCCGCCTACGCGCTGCGCGGACACCTGAAGCTGGCCCTGGTGTCTCCGCTGGTGGTGGGTGTGCTGGCCGGCGCGTATTTCGGGAGCCGGCTGATGCCGAAGGTGCCCACGGCCGTGCTCAAGAAACTCTTCGCATTGGTGCTGCTGTCGGTGGCGGGGCAGATGTTGTGGAAGGGAGGGGCGGGACTGTGGCCGAGCGTGTGGGAGTGAGTGAAGGGGACCCGGACGGCGCCGAACCGCCGCGGGTCTCGGCGGCGATGATGGCGGACCCGGCGGCACTGGGTTCCAACACGATGGTGGCGACCCCGGCGCAACAAGCCGAGGCGCCCGAGCTGGAGGCGGAGCCCGTCACCGCGGGCCTCGCCGAGGCACCGTCCCAAGGCGTCACGCGCGTCCGGGACAGGACGCTCGCGGGAGACCGGTGGATTGCCCGGGTGTTGCGCGTGGGCGCGGTGCTGAGCGGCGGCATGTTCGTGCTGTCGCTGGGCCTGGAGGCGCTGCCAGGCACGGAGAGCACGCACGTGGCCATTGACCAACTGCGCAAGGCCGCGGCGTCGCTGCTGCTGGTGACGCCGGTGGCGCGGCTGGGCGTGGCGGGCACGCTGCTGGGACTGCGCGGTGAATGGCGCTACGCCGTCATCGCCGCGGGAGTGCTGGGGCTTCTGGCCCTGGCGGTGGGCGCCGGCATCCAAGCGTGATGCGGCGCCCGGGGCAGGGCGGTGGGTGGGCGCCTCAGGCGCCTCGCGCGGCGAAGTGGGCGAGGATGTTGCGCACCTTGGCGACCTCGTCCGCGCGGCCCTGCTCCTCGTAGAGTGGCAGCACCGCTTCGAGCTGGGAGCGCGCCGCGGGCAGGTCCTGCGAGTAGTAGCAGGACAGGCCCAAGTCCCACCGGGCGCGGGCCTCGTACACGTGGTCGTGCAGCTCCTGGTACAGCTCCACCGCGCGCAAGAGGTGCGTGCGCGCGCCCTCGTGGTCACCGAGCAGTCCCTCGGACTCGCCCAAGAGCAGGTGGCCCAGCGCGAGCGCCTCCGCGTCGTCGCCCTTCTCCAACAGGGGAAGCGCTTCCAGGAAGCGCTTGCGAGCCGGCTCGTACTCGGCCTTCTCCATGCGGATGTCGCCGATGTCCAGCAGCAGCCGCGCGGTGCGCTCCGTGTTGCGCGTCTGGCGGTAGAGGATGAGGGCCTCCTGGTACTTCTCCTCGGCGGCCTCCGGCTGTCCCAGCGCGCGCAGGGACTCACCGATGCAGGCGCGGGACAGGGCCTCTCCGTCGCGGTCCTTCGTCTCGTTGAAGAGCCGGGCGGCCTGGGCGATGAGCTCCACCGCGCCCCGGTGGTCCTCGAAGTTCGCCTTCACCACGCCCAGTCCGAAGCAGGCCTGGGCCTGGCCCGGCTTGTAGCCGGCCTCCTGGAACATCGCGAGGGCCTCCTCGTAGCACTGGCGACTGGCGGCATGGTCTTCCAACATGCCGTGCAGCTCCGCCAGGCTCACCAGCCCCTGACCCACCTGGGTGGGCGAGCCAGTGATGCGCAGGGTGGCCAGCTCGTTCTTCTGCTTCTGGAGCGCCTGGAGGAAGTGGGCGCGTTCGGTGTCGTCGGGCGGGTGCATGCTCACGCGTCGCCACCCTTGCGGCGCCGGGCCGCCTTGTCCAACGAATCGTGCTTCTCGCTCCGGTCAGTGCCATTGACGTCCGGGGGGACGGCGGCGCCCGCGGGGGGCGGGGCGTGGTGCCGGTCCTTCTCCACCTTGTCGGCCTGCTCGTAGCCGAGCAGCGGGGAGAAGAAGCAGTCCTTCTTGGTGTACTCGTCAAAGGAGAAGGCGAAGCGGTAGCTGGCCGCCGCGCGCTGGTTGCAGTCGGTGCGCTCGCAGAAGCGGCAGGAGATGCCGGAGGGGATGGCATCCTTGCGCAGGTCATTGGTGGGCAGGCCATAGGCCAGGTATTTGGCGTTCTCCGCGTGGGTGCCCAGGCCGATGGAGTACGCGGTGCCCTTGACGATGGAGCCCTCGGTGGGCTGGAGCTGCACCTTGGCGAAGCAGAAGTACGTCGTGCCGTCCGGCATGATGGAGTACTGCCGGGTGAGCTGCGACGGGTTGAGGAAGGCCAGGTGCACGGCCCACTTGCCACAGCTCCCGCCGCCGCTGGCGAAGCGGATGCCGGTGCCGCTGTAGCGCTTGGAGATGTTGCCGGCGATGTCCGAGCGCAGGAAGTGGAAGGGGATGCCCGGGCGCTTGGGGTCCGACAGGTTGCACAGCCGGTGGGCCACCGTCTCGTAGGTGGAGCCGAAGATGCTCGACAAGAGCTCCACGTCGTAGCGCGTGCGCTGCACTTCCTTGAAGAAGTCCCCGTACGGCAGCATCAGCGCACCGGCGAAGTAGTTGGCCAGGTTCACCTTGATGAGCCGCGTCGTCTCCCCGTGCCGGGTGCGCCCCGCGCCGAGGATGCGCTCCACCAGCTTTTCCTTGTCCAACATCAACAGGCCAATGGACGCGGCGATCTGGAACTTCAGCGGCTGCTCGGTGAGGTCCGGGGACAGGGTGAGCGTCTGCTCCTCCGGGTCCAACCGGCGCACCACGGACGAACCGCTGGGCGAGGCGTCGATGAGCACGCGGTAGCCGAAGCGCTTCTCCAACAGCTGCATCAACTGGCCGCTGGTGAGCTGGCGCTCGATGCTGATGTCCCGCCGCAGCTCCTCGGCCTGCTCCTCCAGCTCCGGGAAGTAGTTGCGGTGCGTCTCCAGGAAATCGCTCACCTCGTCGAAGGGTGAGTAGTCGAAGCGCACACCCGGCACGGTGCCGTTGCCCGCGCTGCCGCCCTGCGTCCGCGTGCGCTCCTCCACGTTGAGCTGCGCGAGCACGTTCTCCAACTGCGTGCGCGTGTTCTTGTAGAGGTTGAAGAGCGCGGCCACGGTGCCCGCGAGCTTCGGCTCCGCGGACAGCGACTGGAGCGACTCCGGGTCGATGTCCAGGCTCTTGAGCAGCGGCTCGTCCAGGAGCTTCGCGAGCGCTTCGTCCACGCGCCCCTCGCCCAGCGTGGACATGAACTGCTCGGGGTCCTGATCGAAATACCGCAGCGCCTTCCAGAGCAGCGGGAAGGGCATCACCCGCTTGCCCTTTTCGATGAGGTTCAAATACGCGGGGGAGACCCCCAGGTCCTTCGCCGCGTCCGCCTGCTTGATGTTGCGGGCGAGTCGCAGGCCCCGGAGCTTCAGGCCCACGTTGGCGTTCAGTGCGTTGTCGTTCATGGCTGAGTCGGGTCCCGTCGGAGTGCGCCTGGCCTCTTGCGCCCTCGCCCCTCTGAACCACTCTGCAAATCGATTTACCGATTTGCAATCAACGTTTTTCTTGAGGCCGCTCCCTGTGTGGCGGGCGACGGAACGGTCGTCGTCCACAGGGCGATTGGCCCCTGAGTATGTGCAACCACATGTAATCGCTGCGCTTTATCCGCGCGCGGATGTGCGTTCCGGGCAGTGTTCGACGCACGTTGTCAAAAGTTTACCGCCGCGGCGCGCCAAGCCCGCTTCACGTGCTGGTAAACCCGCATTCACGGTTTACAGAGCAGAGCCGGCGCCGGTTCAGGCGATCAACCGGTGGAAGATGAGGGAGACGTTGGTGCCGCCGAAGCCGAACGAGTTGCTCATCACCGCGTCGACGTGGGCCTCGCGCGCGGTGTTGGGGACGCAGTCCAGGGTGATGAGCGGGTCCTGGTGCTGGAGGTTGATGGTGGGCGGCAGCACGCCTCGGGTGAGGGCGAGCACGCTGATGACGGCCTCGGCGGCGCCCGCCGCTCCGTTCATGTGGCCCGTCATGGACTTGGTGGAGGAGACGGCCACGGTGCTGGCGGCGTCGCCGAAGATTCGGGCGATTCCTTGAGTCTCCATCAGGTCGCCGACGTCGGTGGAGGTGCCGTGCGCATTCACGTAGCCGATGTCCGACGGGGAAAGCCCCGCGTCCTTGAGGGCGGCACGCATGCTGCGTTGGGCGCCCTCGTGCTCGGGGGCGGGCGTGGTGATGTGGTACGCGTCGGAGCTGGCGCCGTAGCCGGTCAGCTCCGCGAGGATGCGCGCGCCGCGGGCCTTCGCGTGCTCCAACTCCTCGAGGATGAGCATGCCCGCGCCCTCGGCGAGCACGAAGCCGTCGCGGTCCTTGTCGAAGGGGCGGCTTGCGGCCTGGGGCGCGTCGTTGCGCAGGGACAAAGCGCGCATGGCCGCGAAGCCGCCGACGCCGAGCAGGGAGATGGGCGCCTCTGCGCCTCCGGCCACCGCCACGTCGAACTCTCCGCGCTGGATGCCGCGCATCGCCTCGCCAATGGCGTGCGCGCTGGTGGAGCACGCGGAGTTGGGGGCCCAGGACGGGCCCTTGAGGCCATGGCGCAGGCTCACGTAGCCGGGCGCCATGTTGATGATCATCTGGAGGATGAAGAACGGGCTGATGCGGTCCGGGCCCTTCTCCAACGTGCGGCGGTGGGTCTCCTCCAGGCTTGCGATGCCGCCGATGCCGGAGCCGATGATGGTGGCGATGCGCTCGGCGTTCTCCGGCGTCACCTTCAGGCCGGAGTCCTCCAGCGCCATGTCCGCCGCCACCACGGCGAAGTGGGCGAAGCGGTCCATGCGCCGCGACTCACGCCGTTCGATGTAGTCGTCGACCTTGAAGTCCTTCACCTCGCCGGCGATTTGACAGTCGAGCGCGCTGGCGTCGAACAGGGTGATGGGCCCCACGCCGCTCTGGCCTCGCACGAGCGCCTCCCAGCTCTTCTCCACGCCCGTTCCCACGGGGCTGATGAGCCCCATTCCCGTCACCACGACGCGCCGCTTCTGCATCCGCCGCTCCCTTGGATGGCACGCCAGGAAGACGAACGGCCCGGCCGCTCGTGCGCCTTCCTTTTCGTGGCGTGCGCTGCATGGCCCTTTGTATTATGGGCATCATCCCATCTGGCAAGCCTGATTGTCAGCAATACGGAATATCTGGAATCCGGATGATGGTGTCCACCACTGCATGAGGGAGGAGCGAGGCCCATGAGCGACGGGAAGGCCGAGACGCGCACGAGGACGGTGACGTGGAGAGATCCTCGGGAGGGCGTGGCGGCGGCGAAGTCGCTGTCGGGGCTGGAGTACCTGCGCGCCATCGTCCGGGGCGAGGTGCCTGGGGCGCCCATCGCGGCGTTGATGGGCTTCGCGCCGGTGGAGGTGTCGGAGGGGAGGGCGGTGTTCGTGGTGGAGCCAGGGGAACACCACTACAACCCGATTGGCACCGTGCACGGGGGCCTGGCGGCCACGCTGCTGGACTCGGCGCTCGGGTGCGCGGTGCACTCCACGCTGCCGGTGGGTGCGGGCTACACCACGCTGGAGCTGCACGTGAACATGGTGCGCGCCATCTCCCATGACACCGGTCTGCTGACGTGTACGGGTGAGGTCATCCACGTGGGAGGCCGCGTGGCGACGGCGCAGGCCCGGCTGACGGACGCGGACGGCAAGCTGTACGCGCACGGCACCACGACGTGCATGGTGTTCCGGCCCCCGGTTCCGGGCGGCCGGGAGTAGAGGGCGCGACGATGCGGTACGCACCCGAGCACAAGCAGGCCACTCGCGAGCGAATCCTCACGGCGGCGCAGACGCTCTTCCGGAAGGAGGGCTTCGCAGGCGCGAGCGTGGAGCGCGTCATGCGGGCCGCGGGCCTGACGGTGGGAGGCTTCTATGCCCACTTCGCCTCGAAGGAGACCCTGCTCGAGGAGTCCGTGCGCGTGTTCTTCCGGAACCAGCAGGTGCGCTGGTTCGGCGGACTGGAGAAACTGGGCGGCGCGGAGTTCCTCGACCTCTTCGTGCGGCGCTACCTCAACCCCCACATCCGCGACAACATGGAGACGGGCTGCATCATGCCGTCGGTGCTGTCGGACCTGACGCGCGGCACACCGGAGGCCCGCGAGGCGCTCGCGCAGGGCCTGGAGACCCTGGCGGAGGAGCTGGGGGACCATGTCCCGGGTGGAGAGGGCGTCACCGACCGACAACGGGCGCTCGCCACGGTGGCGCTGCTGTTCGGCGCGATGACGCTCGCGCGGGTGACGAAGCACCTGCCGCTCTCGGATGAAATCCTGGAGGCCGCGCGAGCCTTCCTGCTGGCGGGGGGCGCGCCGCCTCCGAAAAAGCGACACTGAGGGCGCGGGGGCGCGCGTGGTGCTCGCCTCCCATCACCTTGCCTTCGGGCCGGGGTGGAGGTGGCGATGTCCTTCGCGCGCGGCCGTCCGATGCTGTGGGGGCTCGCCCTCGTGGCGCTGTCCTGCCTGGGTGTTCCGCGCCCGCGCCCCGCGAAGGACCCGGCGGCGCTGCGCTACAACATCACCTACGTGCGCGAGCCCACGCACGCGCTCGATGTCGAGGTGGTGCTGGTGCGAGGCACGCCGCGCGCGTTCCGCTTCACCCAGCCGGGCGGCGTGCACACCGTGAGCGCGTTCCGCGAGGACGGCGAGCGGCTCGAGTTGAGCGTGAGGGATGGACAGGTCCTCCTGCCCTCGAACATCCGCTTCCTGCGCTATCGCTATGAGCTGGATGCGCGCATCGGCGCGCGTGGACCCGACCTGTTCTCGGGAGGGGGAGAGGGCGACGCGCGGCACATCGCCGGACGTGCGTACCTCATCCGCCCCAACCACGCGCCGCCCGACCTTCACGTGGAGCTGGTCGTCGAGGGCACGGAGGCGCTGCTCCCGTGGCAGCCCGATGACACCGGCCTGTATCGGCTGCGCGCCGAGGACCTGGTGGACTCCGGGTTCCATGGCTTCGGGGGGCGCCGCTGTCAGGTGGTGTCGCCGGATGCGGTGCTGGACGTGGCGGTGCTCGGCCACTTCACCTCGGTGGACGACACCCAGGTCTGTGCCTGGTTGAAGCAGGCCGCGGAGGAGGTGCGCACCGTGCGCCGCGCGTTTCCGTATCCGCGCGTCACCGTGCGGGTCATCCCCGTGCCCGGACGCGAAGGTCCGAGCCTCTTCGGCATGGTGCTCTGGAGCTCCCCGCCCAGCATCTCCCTGCTCGTGGGCCAGGACGCGAGCGCGGCCTCCTTCGAACGGGACTGGGTGGTGCTCCACGAGATGCTCCACCTGACGCATCCCGCGTTCCTGCCGCGCGTGCCCTGGCTGTCCGAGGGCCTGGCCACCTACTTCACGGAGCTGGCCCGCGCGCGTTCGGGACGGCAGAGCGCCGAGCGCGCATGGGAGGAACTGGTGGACGGCTTCGCGCGAGCTCGTCGCGTGGCGGGAGCCCGCACGATGGAAGAGGTCGTCACCGACGGTGACTTCGCGCTCGGCACCTATTGGACGGGCGCGCTCTTCGCGCTGCATCTCGATGTGGAAATCCGCCGTGTCACTGGAAACCGGCGCCACCTGGAGGATGTGTTGGAGTTGCTCGCGGAGCGGGGGCCCACTTCCACGTTCGGTGCTTTTGGCGTGGCGGTGGACGCCGTCGCGGGGCAGCCGCTGTTCGACGCGTTGCTCGCGCGGCACCTGCGGCGCGTGGCTTTTGCGGAGCAGGAAGGTCTGCTAGAAGCGCTGGGTGTGACGGCGGGAGCCGAGGGCATCGAGCTGGTGTCTGCCCGGGACAGCTCGTTGCGTGAGGCGATGGAGGGTCGGCGTATCCGCGATGTGTCGCGGTGAGTGGCGCGGCTCGCGGGATGTAACCGGTGGGCAGGATGTTGCGTACCGGATGCATCCGCGAACCCCTGACATCCGTAAATGAGGTCCGCCACATCCAGAGCCCCGTGGGTGCCTGTCGCGCTCCTGGGGTCTGGGGCTTCATGTAGTTCAACCTGTAGTTCCCCCTCAACGCAGCACCGAAAGGAAGCAACACCATGAACGCGAAGGCTCTTGCGGCGATCGTCGGCACCCTGTCCCTGGCCTCCCTCGCCACCGGCTGTGCGTCCACCAAGTCCGCGGAGGCCACGCCGGCCGCCGCCGAGAAGGGCGCCGAGGGCTCCTGTGGCGCGGCGAAGGCCGACGGCAAGGGCGCCGAGGCGGGCTGCGGCGCGCAGAAGCAGGAGGGCACTGCCCCCGCCGCGACCCCTGAGAAGGGCGCCGAGCACGGCTGCGGCGCTGGCGGTTGCAACGGCCAGAAGAAGTAGTCCTCGGCGCACCGGGGGCAGGTGACGACACCTGCCTCCTCGCGCCGACTTCCGGGCGGTGGGAAGAGCACCTCCCGCCGCCCGGTTCATTTGTCTCCCAGGAGGTGGCTGGCCGTGGTGGCGACGTACGCGCGAAGACACGGGCTTCAGCCCCTGGGCGTGGGCATTGGCCTGCGCAGGAGCTTCTACGAGGAGCTGCCGCGCACCGAGCGGGCGCTCGACTGGGTGGAGATCATCCCGGAGAACTTCCTGTCGCTCGGAGGCCGCCCGCAGCGCGCGTTGGACGCGTGCAGGGAGCGCTGGCCGGTGTTGCCGCATGGCGTGGGGCTCGATATCGGCGGGCCGGATGCGCTGGACGTGGACTACGTCACGGGGCTCGCGGCGCTGGTGAAGCGCGTGGACGCGCCGTTCTTCTCGGACCACCTGTGCTACTCGCGGCTGGGCGGCGTGTACCTGCATGACCTGCTGCCGCTGCCCTTCACCGAAGCCGTCGTCGAGCACGTGGTGCCCCGCGTGCGTGAAGTCGTGGCGCGCGTGGGCCGGCCGTTCCTGCTGGAGAACCCGAGCTACTACGCGAACATGCCCGGCGGCACGCTGTCCGAGGCCGACTTCCTGCGGCACGTGGTGGAGGAGGCCGACTGCGGGCTGCTGCTGGACGTGAACAACGTCTACGTCAACGCGCGCAACCACGGCTACGACGCACGCGCCTTCATGGACGCGCTGCCGCTGGAGCGCGTGGTGCAGATCCACCTCGCGGGCCACACCATCTACCCGGACGTCATCATCGACACGCACGGCGACCGCGTCTGCGACGACGTGTGGTCGCTCTATCGCTACGTGCTGGAGCGCACCGGTCCGGTGTCGACACTCATCGAGTGGGACCAGGACATCCCGTCGATGGAGGCGGTGCTGGACGAGGCGGACCTGGCGCGCGCGGCGCTGCGGGAAGGGGCAGGGCGATGAAGCCTTCGCTGAAGCACTTCTTCGACAGCATGGGCACCTACCTCGCGCGCCCGGGCGGAGAGTCGCTAGAAGAGCTGTACACGGCGCATCCGGAGTGGCGCGCGCCCTCCTCGCGCGTGTCCCTCTACGGCGACTTCGTGCGAGGCCATGTGCGAAGCGCGCTGGAGAAGCTCTTCCCGATGCTGCGAGGCGCGGTGGGCGGGGAGGCGTGGAACGCGTTGGTGGAGGACTACACGCTGACCCGGCCCGCGCGGCACCACGAGGTGAATCACATGGGCGAGGGCTTCCCTGCCTTCGTCGCGGACGGGGTGTCGTCGCGCGGACTTCCTCCCCATGCCCCCGCGCTGGCGCGGTTCGAGTGGTCGGACTTCGCGGTGTTCTCGTCCCAGGCGGAGTCACCCGAGCGGGTGGAGCGCCTCACGCCGAATCCCACGCTGATGGTGCTGGAGCAGCCGTACCGCATCTGCGCCTACGTGCGCGCGAAGGGCGAAGTCGCGGTGCCCCAGCCCGGTGACGAGCTGGCGCTGTTGTGGCGTCATCCGGCGCAACTGGTGACGTACTACCAGGAGGCCACGCCGCACGCGCTGCTGGTGCTGAAGATGGCGGTGGAGGGGCTGTCCGCGTCGGACGTCGCGGTGGCCACGGGGATGCCGGAGGCCGACATCCTGGGCGCGGTGGTGCGTCTGTCGCGAGACGGCCTGGTGCTGTCGCCCGACGCGTGACTCCGTCGCGGGGCCTCGGTGCGACTCAGTTGCGGACCGAGCACACCTGGCCGACGGCGGAGTCCTCGCAGCGCGACACCCCCGGGCACTCCTGGTCCTGGGTGCACGCCACGGTGCACTGACCCTCCAGACACAGCCCGCCCGACAGGCCGAGCTTCTGGCAGCGCACGTCGTCCGCGCACTCCGCGCCCAACTGGAGCAGCGCACCACAGCCCACGAAGCGCGCGGGGTCCGGCAGGCAACTGCCTTGCTGGCAGGTGAAGCCCGCCTCGCACCGGTTCGCCGCGATGTCCTCCTCGTTCACCGACTCACTGCACTGCTTCACGCAGGCGACGCCGCCCTCGGCCAGGGGCTGGCACGCGGCGCCCACCTGGCAGCTCCCGTCGTCCTGGCACGCGCCACAGCGCGGCCCAGCCGCCGCACAGCGGAAGCCCTTGCACATCATCCCCGCGCCACACTGGCCATCCAGCACGCACTCGACGCAGCTGCCGCCCGGGCCACACACCAGGCCGTCAGCGCAGCCCGTCAGGCCGCAGCGGTTGAGCAGCTCCTCGTTGGCCTCCAACTGGACCTTGAGCTCCTTCTTCTCGCCAGCGCCCACGCACGCCTCGGCCTGGACCTCCGGAAAGCCCACCCCGGCGATGCTCAGCGCGTAGCACCCATCCGGCAGGGGGCCCACGCGCAGTCGGCCCGCGCCATCCAGGACGAGCCGCTCGAAGGGCGTGTCCCGCACCGAGACCTGCACGCCGGCCACCCGCTCGCCGTGCGAGGACTTCACCCGCATCTCGAAGAAGCCCGCGTCCCGAGGGGCCACGCGCTGGAGCTTCACGGACTGGCCGCCGGCGACCTTCACCGACACCCGCGTCGCCTTCTCCGCCGTGGCGACCACGAACAGCTCCGCAGGCCCGGTGGGCACGCCTTCCAGCTTGAACCTTCCTTCCGCATCCACCGCCGAGCGCACCTCATGGGCCCCGACGAGGGACACCACGGCCACCTCCGGGTCGAACTCCGTGAGCTGGCCTTCGATGGTCCCCACTCGCAACGGAGCGTTCTCCAGATTGCCGCACGCTCCCAGGCCCAGGACCAGGAAGACACCCAACGCGATGTGTTGTCTCGAGCCCATCAGAAGCGATACCCCACACCGGCCCAGCCGCCGGTGAATCCCACGGCCTGTCCCTCTCCATCCACCACCACGTAGGTCAGCATGAGCTGCGCCTGGGTCATCAGTTCCAGACGTTCACCCACCCTCACCACCATGCCTCCCACCACGCCAGGGCTGACCGTGAAGAAGCGCTGGCCGCCGGGGAAGGTCTCCACATCGAAAGACCGCCCCAGGTACAGGGCGGCCACGCGGGGACCGGCGAACAGCGTCAATCGTTCCCATCTCCACAGGTAGGGCAGGGCCACCCCCGCGGAGAAGGTGGTGTAGCGAAATGGCACCTCGTCCCCGGGTTGGAGCTGGAGCGCGCGCCGGCCCGTGCTGAAGCCCACATCGAACAGCAGTCCGAAATCGCGCAGCGGCCGGTCCTCCAACCGCAGCGACACGGCGACCTCCGGCGCCAGGGGCAGCAGCTCCGCGCGGCTGCGCGCGTCCGCGAAGGTGAACATTCCCCCGAGCAGCGACAGCGAGCGCCGGGGGAACGCCTCCGACAAGAGCTGCTCCAAAGGCAGCCGCTCCCCCGCGCTCACCTCCACGTCGCGGCGCATCAGCACCGCGTCGCCCTTGGTCAGCTCCACCGTGCGCTTGCCGGGCACCACCGCCGCGCCGCCGGGCAGCTCCGTGCGCGCCTCCCCGTCGACCTTCAGCGTGAAGCCGTCCAGCCGGGGGTTGTAGGAGAACAGCTCCGGCCGGCCCGTCCGGGCGATGGTGCCCGACAGCACCACCGGGTCCGCGCCCACTTCCAGGATTTCCGCCGAGGGGCGCTGACGGCCCTCGGTGAAGGCAAAGGTGCGCCGGCGCGCGTAGTCATGGGCCTCCGTCGCGGTGACGGCGCCGTCCGTGTTGCGGTCCGCGCCGCCGCCCAGGCCCTCGACGAGGAAGTGCGTGTAGATGTCGTTGCGCAGCCCCTCGTCCTCGCGCGCCGTCTCGCCCCAGTCGCAGGCGGCGAACACCATGGATGCTCGCGAGGACTCCTCCAGCGGGCGCGCGTAGAAGCCGGACTTGACCCCGGACAGCTCCTTCTCCAGCTCCTTGGGCAACAGCGACTTGCCGTTGCCGCTGTGACAGGAGGCGAGCACCAGCAACCGGCGCCGACTGGAGAGCGCGTCGAACTCCGCTTTCAGCATATCCATGGACAACGCCGTCTGGGCGATGGCGCGATAAGAAGCGTCCCTCGTCACCAGGAAGCGGCGCAATTCGCCCGTGGCATCCCGGGCCAGGGTGCCGTGCGCGGAGAAATAGACCACGACGACGTCGTCCGGCCGGTGGGCCTGCTTTCGCAGCTCCCGCAGCGCCGCGAGGATGGCCGCGCGCGTCGTCTCCTCGGGCCGCGTGAGTACACGCACCTGGTCGAACCGCCCGCGCGCCGGGTCCAACATCGCCGCCGCCAGGTCCGTCGCGTCCTTGGCGGGGTAGCGCAGGCCGCGCCAATGGGGGTCGTCGAACTCGGAGATTCCCACCAGCAGCGCCATGCGCCGGGGCGTGTACGCGCTCGACAGCGCCTCCTCGTCGAGCCGCAGCGGCACCAGTCCGCCCTTCTCCGTCCCCAGGGACGAAGGACCCGCGCACGCCGTCAGCGCGGCCAGCAGGATGGGAAGAAGGCGCCTCACATTCACCTGATCAGCGGGGATTCTGGCTGCTTCGGACGCGGACGTCGAACCTCGTCACCGCCAGCGTGCCTTGTTCCCATCGCTCACCTTCTCCCACCAGCACGCGCTTCACCTCGTCGACCGAGGGTTGCAGGCCCGTGGGGGAGGCGGCCAGCCACAGCGTCAGCGGGCCGGACTCGCCCTCCAGGCTGACGCCGGAGAGGCCCTGGGGGTCCTGCAGGTCATGCGTTCCCGCCTCCAGGTCGAACGGTCCGAGCAACTGGGGCTCCTCGCCCGCGCGCTGCTGGAAGAGCAGGGCGGTGCCCGCCTCGGTGGCGTGGTAGCGCAGGAGGAGCACGTCGCGCGAGTCCACCTGGGTGTCCGGGTCCAATCGGCGCAGGCTGCCATCCGCGCCCCGAACCACCACCGCCAGCTCCAGCGCGATGCGCCCCACCTGGCCCTTCACCCCGGGCTCCTGGGACGCGGTCCCCACCTCCACCCCGGTGCCTCCCTGACGCAGCCGGGGCACCACGACCACCGCGAGCAGGCCCGCGGCTACGGCCCCGGCGATGAGGCCCCACTTTCGGGTGTCCAGCCGGGGCGCGCGCAGCCGCCGTCGCACCCGCGCGAAGCCCACCTCGTCCAGCGGCGCGTCGCTCTGGGGCGGGGCCAGGGCGAGGAGCACCGCGTCCACCTGTCCATCCAGGACGTCGGGGCCGGAGTGGGTGGCGAGGAAGCTTTCACACGCCTCACACGCGGTGGCCAGGTGCTCGCGGAAGTACTTCACCGCGTCCGGCTCACGACGGGCAAGAGCGTGTAGCGCCTCGTCATCCAGGTGTCTCATGACCTCTCACTCCCAACGTCCGGCGAGCACTCGCCGCAGCAACTCTCTTTTGATACGGCCCCGGAAGCGCTCGAGTCTCATCGTCACCGCGCTTTTTCCCACACCCAGTTGCTCGGCAATCTCGCGCGCGGACAGCTCTCCTTCGATATAGAAGAGCCGGACTGTCCGCTTCTCTTCGCCCTCGGGCAGCTCGGAAATGAGCTGTCGGACCACCTCGATGTCGCGCTCGAGCTGGAGGGCCTCCGGAAGGGCCGGGACTGTCTCCGGTTCCGGGTCCGCGATGTCGTCTTCCAGGCGCCGCACGCTCGCCTTGCGCTCCAGCCGGGTCCGGGCCCGGTTGCGTGCGATGGACAGGAGCCACGCCTCGAAGGCCCCGGCTTCCTTGAGTCGGGGGAGGGCCCGGAACGCCCGGACGAAGGTCTCCTGGATGACGTCTTCCACCTCGTCGGGGTCCAGCGGGGCGAACCCCGCCATCAGCCTCGCCACGAGGGGGCGAGTGCGCCGGTACAGCTCACTGAAGGCGGAAGCCTCCCCATTCGCCGCGCGCCGCACCCATTCCGCCAGTCCCTCCGTGGAACCCACCTGTCCTCCAAGACCCCCGGCGGTGTCCGGTGGCCACGCGACTGACTCGACCGTCCCCTGACCCCGCGAGGAAGCGGGCGGAGCGGACTGCTTCCTACTGGCTCCCAGGGGGGGCTTGGGGAGAAGAATGCACCCCGCCGTTTCATTTTCGCGAAGGACCCCGCCATGCGCGTCATCAACTTCAACCCTGGCCCCGCCGGCCTGCCCCTGCCCGCCCTGGAGCGCGCCCGGGACGAGCTGCTCGACTTCCAGGGCTCCGGCATGTCCGTGATGGAGCACAGCCACCGGGGCAAGGAATACGAGGCCGTCCACGACGAGGCCATCGCCCTGCTGACCGAGCTGACGGGACTGCCGTCCACCCACCAGGTGCTCTTCCTCACCGGCGGCGCGTCGCAGCAGTTCGCCCAGGTGCCGATGAACTTCCTCACCCCCGACACGAGCGCGGACTACCTCATGACGGGCGTGTGGAGCGAGAAGGCGCTCGACGAGGCGAGGTACTACGGCAAGGCCCGCGTCGCGGTGACGACGGTGCGGTCCGACAAGCACTACACGCGGGTCCCCCGCCAGGACGAGCTGAAGCTGGACCCCCAGGCCTCGTACGTCCACCTGACGAGCAACAACACCATCTACGGCACCCAGTGGCACACGACGCCGGACGTGGGCACCGTCCCGCTGGTGGCCGACATGAGCTCCGACTTCCTATGGAAGAAGATGGACCTGTCGCGCTTCGGGCTCGTCTACGCCGGCGCGCAGAAGAACCTGGGACCTTCCGGCGTGACGCTGGTGGTGGCGGACAAGGGCTTCATCGCGCGAGGGCGCAAGGACATCCCGAAAATCTTCCGCTACTCCGTCCACGCGGAGAACAACTCGCTCTACAACACGCCCCCCACCCTGGCCATCTACCTGGTGCGCAACGTGCTCGCGTGGATGAAGAGCGTGGGCGGCCTGGAGCAGGTTGAAGCGTGGAACCGCCAGAAGGCGGAGCTCTTGTACGGCGCGCTCGACAGGCTCTCCGGCTTCTACCGGGCGCCGGTGGAGCGCGAGTCCCGCTCGGTGATGAACGTCGTGTTCCACCTGCCCACGCCGGAACTCGACGCGGCCTTCGTCGCTGACGCGAAGCAGCAAGGAATGGTGGGGCTGAAGGGGCACCGGACGGCGGGCGGAATCCGGGTTTCCACGTACAACGCCGTGACTGTGGAGAATGTGCGCACCCTTGTCACCTTCATGGAACATTTCGTGAAGACCCGCGGGTAGTCTCCGTCGAACTCGCGGAACAACTCATCTGGAGGGTTTCATGAAAGCCACGCTGCCCGCCGTCGCGCTCTGCCTGCTTTTCGCCGTGCCCGCATTCGCCAAGGAAGTGGCCGGGGTGAACTATCCGGACACCGCGAAGGTGGGCGACAAGGAGCTGAAGCTCAACGGTGTGGGCCTTCGCAAGAAGGTCGTCTTCAAGGTCTACACGGTGGGGCTGTATCTGGAGACGCCGTCGAAGGACGCGGCGCAGATCATCGCCGCGGACGAAACCAAGCGCGTCCGCATGTACATGCTTCGTGACTTGGACAAGAAGACCATCACCGAGGCCATCTCGGACGGCTTCAAGAAGAACGCGGGCGCCAAGCTCCCCGCGCTCCAGCCCAAGCTGGACTCGTTCAACGCGTCCATCCCGGACCTGAAGAAGGGTGACGAGCTCATCCTGACCTACGTGCCGGGCAAGGGCACCGAGGTGAAGAGCACCAAGGGTGGCGAGGACATCTCCGTGGAGGGCAAGGACTTCGCGGACGCGCTCTTCTCGGTGTGGCTGGGCAAGGACCCGGTGGATGGCGGCCTGAAGGACGGGATGCTCGGCAAGGACTGAGCGAGTCGTCACACCTCGCGTCACCTCGGGCGCCCCGTGTCTCGGTGAGAGGCACGGGGCGTCTTCGCGTTTTCGGGCGCCCTGGGTGACGCTTGAAATACGTGGATGCGTGGCGCGTAGTAGGAACGTGCCCGGCTGCACGGCGACGCCGGGTCTGATAGCAACCGGCCGGTCAGGAGGACGACATGGGTGGTATTTGCGCGTGGCTGGTGCTGGGTGGAATCGCCGGCTGGTTGGCGAGCATCATCAAGGGCACGAATGCGAAGATGGGAATCTTCGCCAACATCGCGACCGGTGTGGTCGGTTCGATGATTGGCGGCTGGCTGTTCAGCCTGCTGGGCGGCCGGGGTGTGACGGGGCTCAACCTCTATTCGCTGGCGGTAGCCACGGTGGGGGCGGTCATCCTCATCAGCATCGTCCAGGCGATACGCAAATAGCGGCCGGGGCCCCACACGCCTTCAGAAGAGGCTGAGCTGGGGTGACGGCGGGGGCTTGCGCGGCGGACGCCGGAAGGTGTCCGGCGCGTCCTCGGTGATGTAGGAGGTGCGCAGGCCGACCTTGCGCGCCGTCGTGTCGAAGAGGCGGTGGATGGTCTCCGCGTAGAGGCCTTCGCCGCGCATGCGGTGCTTGAAGCGGGAGTCGTTGAGCTCCCCCCCGCGAATCTCCCGGATGCGGTGCAGGACGCGCTCGGCGCGCAGGGGCAGCTTGGCGCGCAGGCGCTCCTCGAAGACGTCCTTCACGGGCCCGGGCAGGCGCACCAGGGTGAAGTGCGCGCGGCTGGCGCCGGCTTCACGCACGGCGGTGAGCACGCGGTGGATGTCCTCGTCATTGAGCCCCGGGATGATGGGGGCCACGGAGACGGCCACGTTGAGGCCGGCCTCGGCCAGGCGGCGAATCGCGAGCAGCCGCCGCTGGGGGGATGCCGCGTACGGCTCCATGGCGCGTGCGACTTCCGCGTTGTGGAAGGGCAGGCTGATGCTGACCCAGAGCCGGGCGTCGCGCGAGATTTGCTGGAGCACGTCGAGGTCCCGCTCGATGAGCACGCCCTTGGTGATGATGCCCACGGGGTTGCGGTACTCGGCGCAGACCTCCAGGCAGGCGCGAGTGAGGCGCATGGAGGCCTCGAGCGGCTGGTAGCAGTCGGTGACGCCGCTGAAGACGACGGTTTCGCCCTTCCAGGACGGGCGCTCGAAGTGCTCGCGCAGCAATTCCGCCGCGCGGGGCTTCACGACGAGCTTCGTCTCGAAGTCGGTGCCCGCGCCGAAGTCGAGGTACTGGTGCGTGGGCCGCGCGTAGCAGTACGCGCAGGCATGGAGGCAGCCCCGGTAGGGATTGACGCTCCAGCTGAAGCCCACGTCCGGGCTGTCGTTGTGCGAGACGACCTGCTTGCTGTGGTCTTCAAAGACTTCCAGCCGCGAGGGTGGGATTTCGTCCAGGTACTCCACCGCGGTGCTCGCCCACGGGTTGGGCGGATTGTCGATGGGGCGTGCCTTCACGCGCACAGGGTGGGGCTGAAAGCGCGTTCAGTCAAGGGTTAGAGTAGCGAACGATTTTTTCTGGCCGCGGTTGAGGTGGAATTCGCTCCGGGTTCGTTTCCTGTCGGTAGCATCAACGTCAAGCAGGAGCTCTCGAGCATGAAGTCTCTTGGAATGAAGCCGCTTCTGACAGTCCTGTCAGTGCTGGTGGTCTCCCTGGTGGGATGCGGGGTTGCGGAGGAATCGTCCCACGTCCCTCCTGGTTCCACGTCCCAGGCCCTGGCCGGACCCTATGATGCGTGGGTTGCCCGCCACGCGCTCACCGCCGCCCAATACCAGACGGAGTTCAATACCTGGACCGGGCAAGGCTATCGCCTCTCCTATGTCAGCGGCTACGAAGACGGAGGCAGTGTCCGTTACGCGGCCATCTGGGAGCAGACGAGCGGCCCGGCCTGGCGGGCCTTCCACGGGCTGACCTCCGCGCAGTATCAGACCACCGCCGTCAATCAAAACGCGCAGGGATACCGCCCGGTGGTGGTCAACGGCTACAGCGTCGGAGGCGTCGCCTACTTCGCGGTCATCTTCCATTCGGACGGGGTCGCCGCGTGGGTGGCCCGCCACGACCTGACCGCGGCCCAGTACCAGACGGAGTTCAACACCTGGACCGGGCAGGGCTACCGGCTCGTGCACGTCAGTGGCTACACGTCCGGTGGCGCTGAGCGCTATGCGGCCGTCTGGGAGCAGACCAGCGGGCCGGCGGCGCGGGCCTATCACGGGCTGACCGCGGCCCAGTACCAGTCCACGTTCAATACCAACGCGTCCCAGGGCTACCAGGTCGCGAAGGTCAGCAGCTACAACGTGGGCGGCACGGACCGGTATGCGGCCATCTTCCATGCGTCAGCGGGGATTCCGATTGCCGCGCGCCATGGCCTCACCTCCGCTGGCTACCAACAGGCCGCGACGGACCTCAAGAACCAGGGATACCGCCCCGTCGTGGTGGCGGCGCACAACAATGGGAGCCAGCCCGAGTTCGCGCTGGTCTGGCAGAACCTGACGTTCAGCGCGGCGGACCTGCAGCACATCGACACCACCGTCCAGCAGGCGATGTCCAACACGAACACCGTCGGCCTGTCGCTGGCCATCACGCGCCGCGGGCGTCTCGTGTTCGCCAAGGGGTATGGCCTGGCCGACCAGGCCAACAGCACCCCGGTCAACTCCTCCCACTGCTTCCGCGTCGCCAGTGTGTCCAAGCCGATGACTTCCATCGGCATCATGAAGCTGATTGAGAACGGCCAGATTCAACTGACGGACCGCGTCTTCGGCCGGGGCGGATTGCTCGGTGAGACGTACGGCGCGCAGGGCACCTACCGGGACAGCCGCGTCCTGAACATCACGGTCCAGCAACTGCTGGAGCACACCGCGGGCGGCTGGGACAACGACGGCGCGGATGGGACGGGTGACCCCATGTTCATGAACACGAGCATGACGCACGCGCAGCTCATCCAGTGGGTGTTGCAGAACGTGTCGCTCGAGTTCGCGCCGGGGACGACGTACCAGTATTCGAACTTCGGCTACAGCGTCCTGGGTCGCATCATCGAACGCGTCACGGGGATGACCTATGACGCCTATATGCAAAGCCAGGTGTTCACGCCCAGCGGCGCCACCAGCTTCGCCGTCGGAGGCGATACACTGGCCGCGCGTCTGTCGAACGAGGTCGTCTACTACCAGCTTGGCGCGGGGGCCTTCAATCCATACGGCATGCCGGTGCGTCGCATGGATGCGCACGGCGGCTGGGTCGTCACGCCCATCGACCTGCTGCGCGTCTCCGTTCGAGCGGACGGGTACTCGACCGTCCCGGACCTGCTGAGCACAAGCTCGCTCACCACGATGACCACGCGCACGACGGCGCCCGATACCTTGGGCAACCCCGTCAACTATGCGAAGGGCTGGTCCGTGAACAGCCTCCCCAACTGGTGGCACGGCGGCTATGTCCCGGGCACCCTGGCCCTGCTGGTGCGGACCGATGACCGCTATGGGCCGAGCCGCGCCGAGGAGTTCACCTGGTCCGCCATGACCAACTCCAACAACAGGGCCGGCTCGGGCACGTCGGACATCAACCTCGACAGCCTCATGTGGAGCGTCGTGAATGGCGTCAGTGCCTGGCCCGCGCACGACCTGTTCTAATCACGGCGCGTGGGACCGGCGGGGCTCGCAAGCGCCTCCGCCGGTCCGTTGGTGCGCTGTCCCGCGGGAAGGACCTTCCTCCCGTCGGGGCGTCCGATAGTCCGCGGCCAAGGTCAAGACCGGGGAGCAAGAGCCGGCGGCCCGCTCACTCCGAGTGGCCGAGCCCGGTCCATGTCGTCAGCGTGACGCCCGAGTACGCCGAGTACACGCGGAGGCCGACGAAGTACGTGCCCGCCGTCGGCGCCGTCAACGTGCAGGTCTCGGTGTTGCCGCCGAGATAGGGCCGACATTGGTAGGCCGTCGTCGTCGGGGCCGTGCCGAAGTTGACATAGAGGTCCGCGTCACCCGTGCCGCCGCTGAGCGCGAACGTCACGGCCGATTGGCCCGAAGGGACATCGACCGTCCAGTAGTTGAAGTGGCCGACGATGCTGTCCGCGATATTGATGATCGGGTCCCAGGGCGGTGGGGGCGGAGGAGGAGGGACCACGGGGATGGGCCAGGGCCAGGGCCAGCGCCAGGGCGGGCAGAGGGGTGGATCGTCGAACGTGCCGGTCAGGTTGACTCCCGAGAACACTGACCTCCCGTAAAGGCTGACATGGTACCTGCCTGCCTGCGGCAGCGTGAACGTGCAGGTTTCGTTGTTGCCGCTGAGGTTCGGACGACAGTGGTAGGTCGTCGTTGTCGGCGGCGCGCCGAATCTGGCGTAGAGGTCCACGTCACCCGTGCCGCCGCTGACCTTGAAGGTCACTTTCGACTTGCCGGCGGGGACATCGAGACTCCAGTGCTGGAAGGAGCCCGCGCTACCCGAAAGGCCGGTCATCGACAGCCAGGGGTCGGGCAGGGGGGCCTCCACTTCAACGCCGACACATACCGCCTTCCAGGCGTTGCTCACCGAGGTGATGGTAGCGGCGTCGTAGCCCAGCTGTGCGGCGGCCTGCTCGGTCGCGGTCTTGGCCGCCTCGAAGTTGGAGCTGGCGATGAGGATGTCCCTGTTGGCCTTGTAGAAGATATTCGCGGCCTTCTCGATGCCGATGCCCGCGACCACCGTCGTCGTCTTCGCGCGTGGGTGCGTGCCGCCCTGAGACAGCAGGTAGAACGCCAGATTGGAGATACCCGAGCTGTAGTGCACATCCACGCCGGAGGAGTAGTCGCTGTAGCAGTCGAGTGAGTCGCCATCCTGTGTGGGATTGGCCATGTATCGCAGGGCGTCGTTCGGGATGTGCGGCGTCCAGATGCCGTCGCCGATCTCCCACGTGTGAGGGCTGACGACCTTGCCGTCGCCGTACCACTCGCAGACCGCACCGAAGATGTCCGACAGGGACTCGTTCAGACCGCCGGACTCACCCGAGTAGATGAGCTCGGACTCGTGGTCGGTCACGGCGTGGGTCAGTTCGTGCGCGGTCAAGTCCAGCGAGTTCGCCAGGTTGCTGGCGGTCACGCCGTCACCGTCGCCATACACCAGCTGCGTGCCGTCCCAGAAGGCGTTCACATAGGCGACACGGTGGTGCACGGTGCTGAGGAGCGCCGCGCCCGCGTTGTCGATGGAGTCACGGCCAAACAGCTCGCTGTAGCAGTCATACACCGTGCCCAGATGGTCGTAGTTGGTGTTGACGACCGGGTCGAGGTGCTCAGCCTGGCCCTCGCCGCGGACCAGCGTACCGGGCAGCGTGGAGGCGTTGTTTCCGTTGTAGATGCGCCGGTTGAGCGCGGAGTGGATGCGCGGATGCACGGCGAGCAATTCGCCATCATGCGCGTCCACATAGACCAGGTCTTTGGAGGGGATGCCCGCGCGCTGGCCTTCGACTTGGACCTGCCATGCCAGATGCATCTCCTCGTCACCTTCGGGACGGAGGAATACCTGCTTCGGGGAGCCCACGGCCATGGCGGGCTCCGCACGCGAACCACGTACCGCCACCTGGGCGGCGTTCTCGGGCGGTATCACGCCCTCTCTCGAAACGCGGCCACCACCCCGTGCGTTGCCGTTGACCGCGTAGACGGCTCCCTGGGAATCCACGTGGAGCACCAGGGCGCTACCGATGACGGGCAAGCCCCCGTGGAACTGCTGGAAGCGCAAGTGCCGGTGGCCCTGCTCGTCCACGTTCTGCTTGCGGAACACCAGGTCCTCGCCCCGGATGCGGAACTCCGACGCCACGTCATTCAACACTCCACGGACATCCTCCCCCGTGGCCCGTGATTTCTCGGTGAAGACACGCGGGACGCGGCCGAGGTCGCGGCGGACGAAGTAGTGGCCAGCTGTCCTGGAGTCGACGTGTGGCCTGGGCGCGGATGCCGGCGCGGTCGCCTCCACGTGCGTGGCCGCCGAGGGGGCCATGGCAGGTGGCACCTCTCCGGACGGGGCATCGCACGCCGTGATGCTGGCGCAGAGGCAGGTGGTCCATATGACGTACGCAGCGGGAAACTTCATGGCTTCTCCTTGGCTCTCGCCTCGATGGAGGAACTCCGGGTCGGGTCCGGAGCACCTCCCCATGGCAATCCGACTCCGCCGGACGGCCGCCTTGTCACACGCGCTCTTATCCAACCGATGGCATCCGCCAAGCGTGCTCGAGGCCAGGGGTTTTGGGGATTCCCTAAAACGAGGGAGAGGAGTGTCCAGCGTGTCGTGAATCTGAAATTCATTGCTCCAATCGCGCGCAGGAAAGACCTCGCAGGACATTGCTGCCCCTCCGCTTCGGTGGTGGATTCCCCCTATTCCTCCGGGTTTGTTGTTTTTGTATCTAATGAACGCGCGTCATCCACATCACCGCACTGCAGAAGGGATAGACCATGATGCGTGGCATCCGCTGGCTCGCCGCATGTTTGTCGTTCTCCCTCTCTGGCTGTTCCGCCGGAGATCTCGAGCCCTCCGAGGCCTCACAGCCAGAGCAGAGCGTCCTCACGAGCGATGCCCGCCTCCAGGACATCGCGACGGCGCTGAGCGCGCTCCCCGACGTCCAGGTTCTGGGCTCACACGGTGACGGCGTGCCGTACATGATTCATGGAGAGCTGGGATGGGTGGGCCAGAGCCTCGCGGACGTCACGGTCTGGCAGGCCCACGAGTTGGTGACCACGGCACTGGAGCGCATCGCCCCGTCTTTCCGCCTCGACGCGCGCGACCTGGTGCCTCGGCGAATCGCTCGTGACACGCAGGGACGCACCCATCTCCGGTACTCGCAGACCAAGGACGGCCTGCCGGTGGTCGGTGGTGAGTTGGTGGTGCACCTGGATGCGTCTGGACGGGTGTACGCGGTGAACGGCTCGGCGCGGGACGGGGAGCAGGTTCCCTCCAGCCCCGGCATCGCGCTGGAGACCGCCCAGCAGGTGGCCTTGCGGAAAACGCCGGGCGCCAGCGCCTTGGAGGGCATGCCTCGCCTTGTTTATGTCCGTGCGACCGCGAAGGACCCGCTGCGGTTGACCTGGGAGGTGCGGGTGACGGGCACCGCCGCCGCTACGCCCCTGCGGGACCGTGTCTACGTGGACGCCTCGGATGCCTCCATCGTCCTGCGCGCGCCGGAGATCCACGACGCGCTCAACCGCAGGGTGTACAGTGCCAACAACGCCACCAGCCTCCCCGGTACGCTCAGGCGCGGCGAGGGGCAGGGGCCCACGGGCGATGCCCACGTGGACGGCAACTTCGACGTGCTGGGAACCACGTACGACTGCTTCAACACACTGTTCGGGCGTGACTCGATTGACAATGCGGGCCACACGCTCACCAGCACCGTGCATTACTCCACCCACTACGTGAATGCCTTCTGGGACGGCACGCAACTGGTGTGCGGCGATGGAGACGGGGTCAACGCCGGGCCGCTGTGCACGGACCTGGATGTGGTGGCCCACGAGCTGACCCACGCGGTGACGGATTTCGAGTCCGGCCTCATCTATACCGGCGAGTCCGGCGCGCTGAACGAGTCCCTGTCGGACATCTTCGCCTCCGTGTGCGAGAGCTGGTCGAACTCGTGGTCCATGGGCCCGGACATCTGGAGGATTGGCGAGGACATCTGGACGCCCGCCACGCCCGATGACGCCCTCCGATACATGAACGACCCGGTCCTGGACGGCGCCTCGCTGGACTACTACGGGGACTACTCGTCCGACACCGACGTGCATTACGCGTCGGGCATCTCGAACCTGGCGTTCAAGCTGCTGGCCACCGGCGGTGTGCATCCTCGCGGGCGCACCCCGACGGAAGTCCCAGGCATTGGCGTAGAGGCCGCTGCTCGCATCTTCTACAAGGCCAGCACCGACTACTTCACCGCCAGCACCACCTTCGAGCAGGCCAAGACCTATACCCAGTTCGCGGCGCAGGACCTCGGCTTCAGCGCGGCCGTGCTGGAGTCCGTGAGCCTGTCCTGGCAGGCCGTGGGCTTCCCTCTCTACTTCCCGACGTTCTGCACGACCCTTCCTCGCTTCAGCGGTACCGTGACGAACCTCAACGGCGCGGTGGGTTCGAACCGGTACTACTGCGCGGACGTCGGTGCATTCACCTCCCCGTACTTTACCCTCGGCGGAGGCACGGGTGACGCGGACCTTTACGTGCGATACGGCGCTGCTCCAACGAAGAGCGTCTACGACTGCCGCTCCTACTCGACGACCAACACCGAGGTGTGTACCGGCACGTCACGGCCCGTACCGGGCAGGTTCTGGGTCATGATCAACGGGTACCGGGCCTACTCCGGCGTGACGTTCAGCTATTCCTTCTGAGCGGTGCGCGGGCAGGGATGGCGGGCGGCTGCCCGCTCCGGGGACAGGGCCATCCCAGACTGAAGACGAGCATGTCCCTCCTCCACGGGGCCGTGTCTGGCGTATCGATTCAAGCGGTTGACGCGCCGCTCGAAGGTGGGCGGCGCGAATCCGATGAAAATCGTCAGGGTCGCGAATCCATAGGGCGGGATTTCGTCCAGGTGCTCCACCGCGGTGCTCGCCCACGGGTTGGGCGGATTGTCGATGGGGCGTGCCTTCACGCGCACAGGGTGGGGCTGAAAGCGCGTTCAGCCAGGTGCCGGATGCGTGCGAGGTTGAGGGGAAGGCGCGCCCAGGAGCGTTACACCGCGACATTCCTCCGCATGGAAGGGCCACGAATGAGATTCCTCCTGCTCCTGCTCTCGTTGCTTCTTTCGAGCTGTGCCTCCCCGGCCCGAGGCGTGGCCGCGCAAGGGGACGCGGTGACCTCTGATGCCGACCGGATTGTCCGTGACCTCTGCGACAAGCAACTCGCGCTGCTCGGCGAGGAGTCCCACCACGGCAATGGCAGGACCATCGCTTTCAAAGCGGAGCTGACCCGCAGGCTCGTGGAGGAATGCCAATACGATGCCTTCTTCATTGAGACAGGCAGCTATGACTTCCTTCACCTCCAGGCGCTGAGAGAGGCGGGCCAACCCGTCAGCGAGGACCTGGTTGCCACTGCGATTGGTGGGATGTGGGCCAATCAGGAGATGGCGCCCCTGATTCCGTTCCTGTCCGAGCGGCTCAATGCGGGGACCCTCATCGCGGGTGGGATTGATGATCAGATCAACCGAGGCACCTACGCCCAGCGCGAGATGACGCGCGAACTCATTCCCTTTCTGGAGGGCCCGAGGCAGGCCGCGTGCGGAGAGGAAATCGAGAGGAACATGTCCTGGAAGTACGACGACGCCCACCCATATACGGCGGAGCACATGAAGTTCATCCTGGGCTGCTGGACGGAGCTGGGGGCGGTGCTCTCCAGGCCCGGAGTGGCTGTGACGCCGAGGGCTCGAGGCCAGTTGCAGATGGTCCGCAGCCTTGAGCGGAACTACACCCGTCAGGTCGCCGCGATGTCCCGGGCTCCGGACGCGTCTGGAGGGACCTGGAGCTGGAGCGATTTCGATGACCGCTCCCGCTCCATGTTCATGAATCTGGAATGGCACCTGGCCCAGTCAGCCAGGCCCCGAAAGACCATTGTCTGGCTTGCCACCGTTCATGCGGCGAAAGACCTCAAGGGCCTGGATGCGGACACCCGGCACGGGACGTCCTTCGGGTCCTACGTCCAGGAGAAGTTCGGGGCGCGGGCCTTCGTGTTGGGCTTCTCCGCGAGATCCGGGAGCTATTCCATCGGCAGCACCCCTCGCACGAATTCCCTCGCGCCCGCGCGGGACGACTCACTGGAGGGCTGGGCGTTTTCGGGCCACACTGGGGACACGCGGTATCTGGATGGGAGCCAGCTCCGTGACTTCGGGCCCCGAGTGGCGCGTCCCTTGAACTACGCGTGGATGACGGCTCCCTGGGCCACGGTCATGGATGGGCTGCTCATCTTCCGGGAAGAAGCCCCACCGCGCCCGGTGACCCGGGCGAGCCCAGCGCCGCATTGACCCCACCAGCGAGTCCCGGAGGGGTCAGGGGCGCTCCATCTTCAGTACCACTGTGAGAGTCATTGTCACCCCAGTCATCCAAGGACTGGCGCTCAATCAAAACCGAGACAAGCATGGTGGCGCCGTGCCCCGCTCCTCGACTGGCCCCAGGTCCTGGGGCCCCGGAGTCACCATGCAGCCTCATTCGCTGTTCTCCCGCGTCACCTGTCTATTTTCACTCGTCACCCTGGGTTGTGGCGCTCCTGATGCAAAGGAGCCCACGGCCCAGGCGGACCAGCCCTCCGCGGTAGGTCACTACCGCTGCATCCCGCTCTCCGCGGAAGCGCTGCGCGTGACGGCACCGTCCACGGCCCTCGTCGTGGGAGACTCACGGCAGGAAGCCCAGGTCACCACGGCCCGGCTCTGCCCCAGCGGCCAGGTGCCCCAGGCGGTGTACAACCCGGCGCCGCCGCGCCCGCTCGCATCCTGGCTGCCCGCGATGCCCGGCGCGTCCGAAGGCAATCGTCCCGTCCATGCGAGCGCCGACTCCATCTATTACGTGGGGGTGTACAAGCCGACGTCAGAGACGGGTTACTCGCTGGGGGTGGGCGCGCGTCTCCAGATCAACAACCCCGAGGTCGCCCACACCTTGGACCAGGCCAGCACGGTGGTGTCGATGGTCCGGGGCGCCAGCACGTCGATTGTCGCGACGGGCTACCGCAAGTTCCAGACGTCGTATCCCACCCTGCTCGTCGGCCACACGGTGGGAGGCGTCTTCCAGCACGTCACGGGCTGGGTGCAGGTCCACCCGAGCTACTACCCGGGGATGGACCTGAGCGGCTACATCGGCGCGAAGCCGCGTTTCTTCGTCCTCTATTCGGGAACCGACTGGTGGGTGTATTTCAATGATGCCTGGGTGGGCTACTTCCCCGGCTCACGGTGGGGCGGTGCCTTCACGTCGGGCGACATGGCCCACTGGTACGGTGAGGTGTTCGACGCGGGTGCGCGCCTGCCGCCGGTGACGGACATGGGCAACGGCTTGTTCCCACCGAACGCGGCCTCCGGCGCCATCGACGAGATGTGCACCCACTCGGGCACCAACTGCTACAGCATTGGCGCCGGGCAGACGTATGTCTCCAACGCCGCGTATTACGGCCTGTACTACCCGGGTCTGTCGAACCTCCGTTACGGCGGAAACGGCGGCGGGTAGCCTCCGCTCGAAAGCTTGGGAGACGGGCGTGTCCTCGCTCTGGGGCATCGCCCGGTGTGTAGATTCAAGGGGTTGACGCGCCGCTCGGGCATCGGGCGGCGCGGTCCGGAGAAAATCGTCGAGGTCGCGAATCCGTTCGTCGGGTGCCCGCCTCTTAGTGGGCAAGGCAGGGCATTTTCCCCGCCGCCGTCTTCCAGGGACTCGCATGGCCGCCGCCCACCCGTTGCCCGCTGCTCCCGACGCGATGCTGCTCGCGGCCCACGCGGGGGATCGCGACGCGATGCTCCGCCTCCTCCAGGCGCTCCAGCCCAACCTCAGGCGGTACGCGCAGCAGCGCTGCTTCATCAGCGACATCGACGACGCGGTCCAGGAGTCGCTGCTCTTGCTGGCCCGCCACCTGGGCTCGGTCCGGAAGCTGGCGTCCCTGTCGGGCTGGTTGTTCCGCATCGTTCAACGCGAGTGCCGCCGCCTGGGGCGCGTGGCCCTCAAGCAGGACCCCTACGAGGAGGCGCGGGCCGACCAGTGGATGGTCTCGCACACGCCGGACTCCGCTCGACTCGATGTGGCCTCAGCGCTGGAGTCATTGCCTCCGCACTACCTCGAGGTTGTCCTGTTGCGCGACTTCGAGGAGCTGTCCATCCGCGAAATCTCGGAGCGCCTGGGCGAGGACGTGCCCGCCGTGAAGAGCCGGCTGCACCGGGCCCGCGCCATGGTGCGCGAGTACCTGCTGGCCTGACCTTTCATCCCCGCCTCATCGACATCCGAAGAAGGAGACCCGTCATGGCCAATCCCATGTCCACCCTCGGCATCATCCACACCGTGCTCAGCCTGCCGCCCATCGTCTTCGGTGTCTGGGGCTTCCTTCGCGACGGACGCATCGACCCCGGCACTCGCGTGGGCCGGCTGTACCTGCTCGGCATGGTGGCGTCGATTCTCACGTCGTTCGGTCTCTCCAGCACGGGCGGCTTCAACCCCGGCCATGGACTGGGCCTGCTCGCGCTCGTGCTCATGGCGGTGGGCGTCGTCGCCTCTCGCGTGGAGGGATTCGGCCGCGCCACGCCCTACGTGGAGACGCTGACGCTGTCCGCCAGCTTCATGGTGCTGCTGGTGCCCGGCATCAACGAGACGCTGACGCGCCTTCCCGCGGGCCAGCCCATCGCCAGCAGTCCGGAGTCGCCGCCCGTGCAGACCGCCCTGCTCGTGCTGGTGGCCTTCTTCTTCCTCGGTGCCACGTACCAGGTGCTGAAGCTGCGGGCGCTCGCGCGAAGGAGCCCGGTGGTCGGCTCGGTGGCGTGACGCACGCTTCGCCTGAGTCATTCCCCCTGACGCCGCTGCGGGAATCAGCGACGGCGCCTACGCCTCCAGTCGCTTGCGCAGCACTCCAACACGGCTGCGGCCCACAGGCAGTCGGGTGCCGTCTCGCAGCTCCACCGAGGTGCGCGAGCCCTCCGTGGAGATGAGCTCGCGGATGTCCGTCACTCGGATGAGATAGGAGCGGTGGATGCGGAAGAAGTCGGCGGGGAGCAGTTGCTCGAGCCGCTCCAGGCTCTTCTCGCTCAGCTCGGTGCCGCCTCCTCGCAGGACCAGCTCGGTGTAGTCGCCAGCGCCCTGGATGTACGCGACGGAGTCCAGGGGCACGAGGACCACGCCTCCGCCCTTCCTCACCGCGAGAGCCCGCAGGGGAGTGGCCGCGCGGCTCCCCACTCGGGCGAGCGCGAGGGCGAGCCGCTCCGGCGTGTATGGCTTGGGCACGAAGTCCAGCACCCCCAGCTCGAAGGCGCGCAGCGCCTGGTCTGTGTTCGCGGACACCACCACTGTCTGGAACGCGCCCGCGGCCACCTCCTCGAGCAGCGCGAAGCCGTCTTCCCCCGAGAGGTTCAGGTCCAGCAGCAGTACGTCCACGGTGCGCTCGGCCAGCAGCTCGCGTGCCTCGTCCAGACTCGCGCACACGCGCGGGGGCGGAGCGTCCGGCCCCAGTTGCTGCTCGCACAGCCGGGCGAGACGGCGCGCCGCCAGCGGTTCGTCCTCCACGATGAGCAGTCTCACGCCGGCACCTCCACCCGCGTCCTCCATCCCGCATCCGTGGGCCCATCCTCGAGCCTCCACGCGCCAGGGAAGGCCTCCTCCAGGCGCGCGCGCAGGTAGCGCGAGCCGGTGCCCTCACCACCTCCTGGGCGCGTCCCCGTGCCCGGAGGCGCGAGGAAGACGTAACGCCGACGGGGCCCCGTGCCTTCGGCGACGAGGCTGCTTTCGAGTCGGAAGGTGTGGGGCGAGACGTAGCGGTTGTGACTGAAGGCGTTCTCCAAGAGCGTGTGCAGCAGGGCAGGGGGGACGGGGGCCGACAGGTCCACGCCCTCGGTCTCCAACTGGAAGGCCGTGCCCTGTCGGCAGCCCATGACCTCCAGATGGGCGCGACACAACTCCAACTCGCGAGCGAGCGGGATGGTGCGCTCACCGGAGACGGCGAGCAGGTGCCGGTACACCGCGCCCAGGGCCTCGATGAAGCGTACGGCCTGCGCGGGCTCCGTCTCCACCCACTCGCTCAGCGCGCCCAGCGTGTTCATCAGGAAGTGCGGCTGCAGGCTGCGCTTGAGCAACTCCAGTTGCAGGCGCTCCGCGGCGCGCGTCGCACTCTCGAACCGCTCCTGCTGATGGCGCTGCCGCCGGGCATGTATCGCAGTGAGGCAGACCAGGAGCCCTCCGAAGGCGACGAAGAAGCCGCGCTCGGAGAAGCCCCAGGGTTCCAACAGGTAGAGCGTCCCGGCGAAACAGAGCCCCGCCAGCGCGCCCAGGGCTCCCCCCGGTTCCCCTCTCCGCCACGCGCGCACGGCGAGCGCCGTGGAGACGACGAGCGAGGCCCCGAGCGCCACGCTGTTCTTGGCATCGAAGCCCGGAACGAAGACGAGCGCGAGCAGCCCCAGTCCCAGTCCCACCCACCGCAGCCAGCGGAGTGGCTCGCCGAAGGCCGCGTGGACGGTCGCTGGCAGCAGCGCCGCCACCGCCAGCACGGCCGCCGCCTGCAGTCGCAGCCGCAGCGCATGCTGTGGGTAGGGATAGTTGGCGAGCCCGCGCCACGACTCCATCAGGACGAGCGCCGCGGCGGCGAGGCACAGCACGCCGAGCAGGAGCGTGGCGAGCCCACCGTGAGCGAGCCGCACGCGCACGAGGTGGTAGAGCCCCATCAGCACCAGCGCGCCCAGCATGCAAAGGGCTGGCACCAGTCCGAGCATCCGCATCTGAGCGAGTGACGCGGCCTCGCCCACCTGCATGTAGTGGACGGTGCCCACGGGCTGGAAGCCGAGTCGATGCGCGGAGATGCGCATCGTCAGCACGTGAGGGCCCGGCGCGCTGAGTCCGGTCGGAAGCGGGAGCAGGGCATCGACCCGTCCTGGTACCTCCTCCGAGGGCGTCCGCCCCACCTGTCCGTTGCGGCCCAGCAGCCCGCCGTCCCACCACGCCTCCCATGACCCGAGCACCGACAGGGCGAGGGCAGGTGTCGGGGCTCCGGCTTCACGCGGGGGCACGTCCACCTGCGTGCGCAGCCAATAGGGGCCCGTCCCCTCGTTCACCTGGTCGGCCGCCACCGTGCGCCAGCCCCGTGCGTCTCCGGAGAGCGCGACCTCCGGGGAGAGATCCTCCGTGTTCACCTGCACCAGTCCCTGCCGCGCGGAGGGCAGCGCGGCCGAAGCGGTGAGCGAGAGCGCGAAGCATCCCGCGAAGAGGGCGGAGGACATCATGGGCCTCAACATACGCGGCCCGGCGCCGCCCCACGCGCATTCCGGCGACACCGCGAGACGTTGGGCGACCGGCACCCCACGTGCCGTGCAGGCCACCGCATTCTCCTCCCTGAAGCCCTTCTCGGAGGAACGCCATGCGTGCCGTGCTCCTGCTTGCCCTCATCCTTCCGTTGTCCCTCGCCCAGGCCCAGGGCCTCCAGTTGCAGCCCCACACCTTCCAGGCCCGCGACGGTCGCACCGTTCAGGCGGAGCTGGGCACCCTCACCGTGCCCCTGCGCCATGCCCACCCCGAGGGCCCGGGCTTGCCCCTGCGCTTCGTGCGCTTCAAGAGCACGAGCGCCTCGCCCGGGGCGCCCATCGTCTACCTCGCGGGAGGCCCGGGAGGCTCCGGCATCGATGCCGCACGGTATGGCCGCTTCGATTTGTTCCTCGCCTTGCGCGAGGTGGCGGACGTCATCGCGCTGGACCAGCGCGGCACCGGCGAGTCGAACCCCCATCCCGAGTTGAAGCAGTCGTGGTCCATCCCGCTCGACCAGCGCATGGACGAGGCGCTGCTCACCTCCACGGTGAAGAAGGCCGCCGCGGAGGCGAGCCGGACCTGGACCGCGGCCGGCGTGGACCTGGGGGCCTTCACCACGGTGGAGAACGCCGACGACCTGGAGATGCTGCGCAAGGCGCTGGGCGCGCCGAAGCTCAACCTCTGGGGCATCAGCTACGGCACCCACCTGGGCCTCGCCTACGTGCGGCGCCACGCGGAGCGGGTGGACCACATCATCCTCGCGGGCATCGAGGGGCCTGATGACACCTGGAAGCGGCCTGCCCACGCGGAGGCGCTGCTCGGGCGCTGGGAGGCCGTGTTGCGCGCCGAGGGTGAGCGCGGGCCCGGCCTGAAGGCACGGCTGGCGAAGCTGGTGAAGTCGTTGCGGAGCAAGCCGCTCACGGTGGTGTTCACGGACGAGGAGAAGGGTGACCGCCGCACCTGGAAGGTCAGCCCCTTCGACCTTCAGTGCCTCGCCTTCGAATCCCTGCGGGACCCGGCCACCTTCCGGCGCTTCCTCCCCCTGCTCACGGCGTTGGAGTCCGGGAACCATGAGGCGATGGCGCCCTTCGCGGGCAGGCTTCGCGAAGGCTTGCTGCGTCCCATGTCGCTCGCGATGGACGCGGCCTCCGGTGTGAGCCCGGCGCGACGCGCCCTCATCGAGCGGGAGGCGGCGAAGGCGGTGCTCGGTGGCAGCGTCAACCCGGGCGCCCTGCTGGCGGAGGATGTGGCCGGCGTGAGCGACCTGGGGGAGTCCTTCCGTGGCCCTCTCAAGGCCGACGTGCCGGTGCTCCTCATCAGCGGCACCCTGGATGGGCGCACGAGCCCTGACAACGCGGAGGCCCTGCGCCCCGGACTCTCCCGGGCCGTGCACCTGGTGCTGGAGGGCGCGGGACACGACGGCCTCTTCCAGTCGGACCCGCGCATCCTGGAGCGGATGAAGTCCTTCCTGAAGGGTGAAGCGCTCCGCGACGAGCGCATGGAGATCAAGGGGAAGCCCTGAGGTCTCCCGCTCGCCCCGCGCTCGTGTGGGGGACGGGCCGCCGCCTCGCGGTCGTCGAGGAGGCGGCCTGACCTCCGCCTGCCGCCGGGCCGGTGCACCGCTCTTGCTCCGGCCGCACCTTCAGCGCGCAACGGCACTCGAACGCGGAGGCAGGACGATGAAGCAGCGCAAGCTGGGTCGGCAAGGGCTGGTGGTTTCGGAGCTGGGGCTCGGGTGCATGGGGATGAGCGAGTTCTACGGCGCCGGGGATGAGGCGGAGTCCCTGCGCACCATCCACCGCGCCCTCGAATTGGGCATCACCTTCCTCGACACCGCGGACATGTACGGGCCCTTCACCAACGAGGAGCTCGTGGGCCGCGCCATTCGAGGCCACCGCGAGCAGGTGGTGCTGGCCACGAAGTTCGCCAACGTGCGAGGCGCCAAGGGCGAGTTCCTGGGCATCCGGGGCGACCCGGCCTATGTGAAACAGGCGTGCGAGGCCTCGCTCAAGCGCCTGGGCGTCGACCACATCGACCTCTACTATCAGCACCGCGTGGACCCGAAGGTGCCCATCGAGGACACGGTCGGCGCGATGGCGGAGCTCGTGCGCGCGGGCAAGGTTCGCTACCTCGGCCTGTCCGAGGCCGCGCCCGAGACGATTCGCAAGGCGCACGCCGTCCACCCCATCTCGGCGCTGCAGACCGAGTACTCCCTGTGGACGCGCGACGTGGAGGAGGACGGCGTACTCGCCACGGTGCGCGAGCTGGGCATCGGCTTCGTCTCCTACAGTCCACTGGGCCGAGGCTTCCTCACCGGCCAGTACAAGCGCTTCGAGGACCTGCCCGCGGACGACTTCCGACGACAGAACCCGCGCTTCCAGGGAGACAACTTCCAGAAGAACCTGGACCTCGTGCAGCGCGTGGAGCAGCTCGCGAAGCAGAAGGGCGTGACGTCCGCGCAGCTCGCGCTCGCGTGGGTGATGTCCCGAGGCCCGGACGTGGTGCCCATCCCCGGCACCAAGCGCGTGAAGTACCTCGAGCAGAACGCGGGGGCCGCGCGCGTGGAACTCTCGGGCGCGGACCTCGCCCAGCTCGACTCGGTGTTCCCGGTGGGCGCGGCGACGGGGCTTCGCTACCTGGACATGAGCAGCGTGCACCGCTGATGCGTTCGCAAGAAGGCACTCACCGGCGCTGGGGCGCCCTGGAAGTCACGGGCGATGGGATGGCCGCATGACGCCGTGAACGGCTCCGGGGTGGCGCGGCTTGCGCGAAGAATGGCAAGCCGCGCCCGTCCGGCATCAGGGCACGGTGGTGCGCCGGCGCAGATGCGCCACGCCCACGGAGGGGATGCGGCACGCGTCGCGTCCGGCCTCGGCGATGAAACCTCCCAACCAGATACCGTCGGGCGTCAGCGCCACGGCATCGACGCTGATGGCGTTGACGCCCCCTCCAATGGGCAGCAACCGCTCGCCATTGAAGACATACGCATGGGTGGGGCCCCCGCCTTCGGGAATGATGGTGCCCACGGCGACGAGGTCGCTCCCGCTGGGGACGAGCTTCCGGAAGCTATGGACACCGCCCCGGCTCTCGTTCATGGGCGGCGGCAGCCCGTTTTCAGCCGTCGCCAACTCCACCCAGGCGGTGCCGTCCCAGTGTCCGAGTGTGATGCGGTCTGGCACGGGCAGGCCCTCCGGCCCCAATTCCATGTTGGTGCTCGCGAAGATGCCGCGCTCCCCGTAGGCGACGGTGATGACGGAGGTGCTCAGGCCTTCGCCCAGGGGCTCGAAGGCGGTGCCGTTCCAGTGGACGATGCGCCGCGCCGCCAATGTGCCCACGTGCGTGAACTCCCCCGCGGCGACGAAGGCGGGGTGGTCGGGGTCCTCGTTCTCGGGACGAAGGGCCAGCGCGGACACGGGGCTGTCGAAGCCGTCCGCCACCAGCACGAAACGCTCGCCATCCCAGCGGACCACGCGCCCGGTGGTGTCCAGCAGGGTCGACAGCCAGGGTCGTCCGAGCGAGTCCAGGGTCATGTCGAAGATGAAGCCGTGTGCGCTCAGGTCTCCGAGTGACCGCCACGCTTCCCCGGTCCACGTGAGCACGTGCGACTGGAGGGCGTTCCAGTCAGTACACGAGACATAGATGTCGCCCCGGGCATTCACAGCCAGGTCCGAGCACTCCATCTCCGGCAGTGCCGCCAGCGGCTTCCAGCCCGCGTCACTGAATTGCAGCACGGTGCGCGGAACCGCCTCGCCACCCGCATGGGAGATTTCGCCCAGGATGTGGACGGTGCACTGGGGGCCTCCCGTCGCCATCACATCGGGTCGCCCGCTCAGTCCGTCGCCGGACTCGCCGCCCTCGGTCCGCCACTGGCCGTCTTCGTAGGAGACGAGGCTCTGGGAGGCCGCGCCGTTGACGCTGGGGAAGGTGCCCGCGACATAGAGGCGCTCACCGTCGAGCAGGAATCGCTGGATGGGGACTTCCCACAGGGGGAAGGCGGAAGGGCCCTCATCGCCACAGTAGAGCGGCGCGAACCAGACGGTCCGGTTGGGCAGCGTGGCATTGGGCCACGGCTCCCATCCGGTGGTGGGCGACCACTGCGCCAGGGCATTCGCGGGGATGGCCTTGGGGTCGTTCCAGGCATGGCCGTTGACGTGGGAGAAGCATCCACCCACGTGAAGCTTGCCGTCGTTGAACACCAGGTCCGTCACGACGCCGGGGAACTGCCCGGTGCTGACGCCTTTGTTGAGCATCTCCCACGCGGTGCCATTCCAGCGGGCGATGGAGCCCACGCCATCCATGCTGAAGTCGTAGGCGAACGTGCCACCCGCATAGGGCGTCCCGTCGTCTCCGAGCGCGAGCGCGAAGACGCCGTTGCCGATCAGAGGGAGGTCGTACGCCTCCCACGTGCTCCCATTCCACCGGGCGACCATGTTGCTGGAGATGCCACCCACCTGGGAGAAGCCGCCGCCCACCCAGACGTCATCACCGTCGACGAGCAGCTCGTAGACGGGGCCATTGGCGGGGCCTCCGGTGGGGAACCGCCAGGTGCTCCCATCCCAGATGGCCAGGCCGATGGCCCCGTTCTCCGCGAGCTGGAACTGCCCCGCGACCCAGAGCTCTCCCTTGATGAAGGCCATGGTGCGAACCAGGCCGTCGAACCTGCCGATGACGCGAACACCTTCGGGCGTCGCGAGCCACACCTCACCCGAGCGCGCGCCGAACGTGTCGTTCGTCGCCAGGGCGAGCGTGGTGTCGTCCTTCGCCGCGACGGAAGAGAAGCCCGCGCCGGGAAGCCCTTGCTCCCATGTTCTCTGGAGGGGTTGCCACTTTCCGTCGTGGCGCTGGATGAGTGGAGGCGTGGCCTGCGTGCCGAGCCAGCGGAAGTACCCGGCGGCGACGAGGTCGCCCGAGGGCGTCTTCGCGAAGTCATACACATGGGGCACATGGCCATCCATGCCGGAGACGCCCGCGATGGAGAAGCGGGGGTCCCATTCTCCGTTCTGGAGGACGTCCGTCACCGTCGGCGCGCAGGAGGTCCCCGCATCGGGTTCACCTCCGCCCGCATCGGGCTGGCCTGCGTCAGGAGTGCCGGAGTCAGGCTCGCCAGCATCCGCGGGGCCGGCATCCGGACGAGGGCCTCCGCCAGAGTCGGGGATGCCAGCGTCATCAGGACCCGCATCGGGCGTGGGCTTCGGCGGGTCATCACTACAAGCGGTGAAGAGGAGTGCCACGACGAGGAACAGGGAAACACGATGCGTCCAGGAGTTGATCAGGGGTGTGCGCATAGGGGGTCACACACGACTGCAATTGCCGGACCTTTTCTCGCCTTATGATGTTTCAAGTATTTCAGCTGACTTCGAGCGACGCCGTCGCACCGAGAGCCTCGAACCCCTGAGGTTCTCTCAAGAATCTGAGGCGAAGCGGTGTGCCTGAGTCCGCCATCGGAGGCACACGGACAGCGCGTCCCCGAGCGGGCCCTTCATCAGGAACGGTGTCGAGGCCTCAGCGTCCCGGGGGGCCCGCCTTCGCGAGCAGCTCCACGAAAGAGGTGAGGTGGGGTGTGGGGCGCACGGCGCGGGGCCACACGGCGTGCCAGTGCCTGCGCAGTCCCTTGCGTGTCACACGCACGGCGACCAGCGTCCCGCGTGAGAGCTCCGGGGCCACCGCCCAGCGGGCCAGCACGGAGATGCCGAGCCCGGCCTTGGTCAACTCGACGAGCGCCTCGGTCAGCTCCACGTGGGACACGCGCGCGGGGGAGACGCCGGCGGGAGTGAGCACCTGTTGGAACAAGGTGCTCTCGGTGAGAGGGATGCTGTAGAGCAACACGTGCTCGCGCGCGAAGTCGGCGGCTTGCAGGACGCCGCGGCTGGCCAGGGGATGCTCTGGTGCCATGACGGCGACGAGCTCGTCCTCGAAGAGGGGCGCATGTGCGAGGCGCCGGTGCCGCGTCGGCGCGCTGACGATGCCCAGGTCCAGCGTCCCCGCCAGCAGCGCCTCCACCGGGCGGCGCGTGGCCTCCACGGCGATGCGCACCTCCACCTGGGGATGGCGGGTGGAGAACCGCCGGAGGACCGCCGGCAGCCAGTGGTAGGCCGTGTAGCACTCCGTGGCGAGCCGGAGGATGCCCTGCGACGTGTGCGCGAGCCGTGCAACGTCCGCTTCGGCGGCTTCCACCTCGGCCATCACCTTGCGTGCGGCTTCGAGGACGCGTTGGCCAGCGCCGGTGAGCACCATGCGTCGGCCCTCGCGCTGGAACAGCTCGGTGCCCAGCCGCTCTTCCACGTCGCGGAGTTGATGGCTCAGCGCGGGCTGTGACAGGTGCAGCACCCGCGCCGCCGCCGTCACCGAGCCGGTGTCCACCACGGCCGCCACCAGTCGAAGGTGTCTCACGTCCAGGGTCATCCATTCGATTCTCGCATGGATGGATGCGGAGGATGCGTTGGACGCATGGAGGAAACTTCGGGAGAACCCACGCCTGCTCGCTGACGAGAGGTGCCGGGATGGGCTTGAAGACGCTGCGATTGGCCCCTGAGGTCTGGGTCGTCACGGGGGAGGCGTATGACTCGAATGCCACGCTGTTCCTCCGGGAGGGTGAGGTGCTGATGGTGGACGCGCTCGCGAGCCGGGCGGACGCGGAGGCGCTCCGGGAGTGGGTGGCTGGCTCCCTGCGGGCCCGGGTGCTGCAGGTGGTCTGCACGCATGGCTTCAGCGACCACCTGGCGGGGCTCCAGGCGTTCCCCGAGGCGTCGGTGTGGGCTCACGCGCGGTTCGAGGAGACCTTTCGCCTGGAGCGCTTCCGCTCGGACGAGGAGACGGGCTTCTACCGTGCGCCGGACCGGTGCGTGGACGCGCCGTTGTCGCTGGAGTGGGGACGGTACACGCTGGACGTGTTCCCGAATCCCGGGCACACGGCGAGCACGCTGAACCTCGACGTCCCCGCGTTGGACGTGTTGCTCAGCGCGGACATCGCGGTGGGGAACATGGCCTACGTCGCGTATGGCGAGCCGGCCGACATCGATGCCGCGCTGGCCAGGGCCGAGGCGCGAGGGCGCACGAGGGTCATCCAGGGGCACGGCGGGGTGTCCTCCGCGCGCACGCTGGGGGCCGCGCGACACTACCTGCGGGCGCTGGAGGCGGCCGTGCGCGAGACGCGGGGCGTGCCGGAGCGTGTCCGCGAGATTCCACTCGGAGCCTGTCTGCCGGAGGACGTGGAGGGAGGCGACTTCGAGGCGTTCTTCCACCGGAGGAACCTGGACGAGGTGCTCTCTCGGGGGCTGTGGTCCGCGCGAGCCTCCGCGTCGCCCCCCGGGGGAGAGGACAGGACGGAGCGGATGAGCGCGACGGGGGCTGTGCGCGGCCAGTAAGGTGGCTGCATGGCTCTCACCTCCCACCTGCGCGTCGTGCTGCACCAGACGCAGGGCCCGGACAATCTCGGCGCCGTGGCGCGCCTGGCTGCGAACTTTGGCGTGGCGGAGCTCGTGCTCTCCGATCCTCAACTGCAGGAGATGGACGGCGCCCGGCGCATGGCGGTGCACGCTGGCCATGTCCTGGAGGCCGCGCGAATCGTTCCCACCCTGCCTGAGGCGCTGGAGGACGTGGTGCTCGCGGTGGGGACCACCTCGCGGCAGAACCTGCGCGGCATGCCCACCCTTTCTCCCGAGGATGCGGTGGCGCTGCTGGCGCTGCACTCACAGCGGGGGAAGGTGGCCCTGGTGCTCGGGGGCGAGAAGCGCGGCATGTCCGATGAGGACCTCAGCCACTGCCAGCAGGCGCTCGTCATTCCCACGCGGCCCGAACAGCCCTCCATGAACCTGGCGCAGGCGGCGGCGGTCCTCCTGTACCTCTGTGCGCGCGAGCAGGTGGAGGTGGCGTCACCGGGCGCGGTGGAGGGCGCGCCGCTGCGGCTGGTGCAGGCGCTTCAGTCCTGGATGCGATTGGTCCTCCTGGAGGTGGGGTTCCTCAATCGGCAGGGACCGGATGCACTGCTCGCGGAGATGACCCACTCGCTCACCCGCTCGGCCCTGACGAGGCGGGAGGTGGAGCTGTGGCTGACTGCCTTCAAGCAAATCTCGCGTCTCGTGGTGGGCCCGACGGCGCGTCCGGAATCCGACAAGAAGGGCTGAGGCGTGCGTAGGACTCCAGGTCCACGAGCACTGCCCGGGGGCCGTCGTCACCCAGGACGGGTGGGTGGTGTACGGTGCCCGCGGGATTCAGCCCTGGAGCGAAGGAGCGATATGCGCATCACTCGGATGGCCGTCGTGTTGTTGTCCACCCTCGCTGTCCTCTCCTTGGTGGGAGGGGCGGGTGAAGCCGTTGCCCAGACGAGCCCCAAGCTCGTCGCCAATGGCATGAAGATCATCTTCAACCCGGCCTATCCGGAGGCCTTCTGCACAATGGGCCCGGTCGGAGCCGACAGCTATGGCAACCGGGTCGGCATCACCGCGGGACACTGCCTCGACGGTGGCGACACCTACGAAGGTGTCCTGATTCCCTATGGTCTGGCGCCCATCTACGACGCCAACGACGTGGCGTTTGGTCCCATCGGATACATGCGATTCATCAAGCCGAAGGCACTCCAGCCGTTTCTGGACTACGCCATCCTCCAGTTCGTCGAGGACGTGCAGCTCTCGGCCCAGGGCCCGCATCTCAAAATCACCGGGGTGCTCGTCGTCGAAGGCAGCCGGGAGAACCTGCTGGGTGCCGCCTGGTTCAACAACAACGAGCTGGTGACGTCGGCGCCGTCCGGCACCTACTACGGCCGTATCACCAACAACAGCAATGGGCTGTACCAGTGCTGGGCCCAGCACGCGGCCGGCGACTCGGGAGGCCCTGTCATCTGGCATGTTCCGGGGAGCGCGTACCCGTCGTCGTCGAACAACTTCCAGTCCGAGGGTCCGTGGGCCGGCATCACCACCCGTCGGTCGATTGCCATTCCGCCGTACGTCTACACCTCATCGGCCAACATCCTGAAGGACCTCCGCCTTCGGGACGTGGCCAGCGGGTTCGACGGCACGGTGATGGGGGCGGGATTCCAGACGACGCCCTGAGCGGAGAGCGTCGCGGCTTCATTCCTGGGGCCGTCACTCGCGCAGCCAGGCGAGGATGACGTCCTTGTCGCCCGTCGCCAGCACGTATGGCGTGCCTGGGGTGATGACGCCCTTGCGGGCCGCGACACCCTCCACCGCGTCCTGCGCGTGGGTGAGCTGCACGCCTGCTCCGCCTCCGCCGAGAACGAGGGGCGCACCCATCTTGAGGTCGAGCACCACCACCTGGCGCCGCGCGGGTCGCGGCTCCGCCATGTCCACGATGACGAAGTCACCCGCGAAGCGACGCTGGTCGCAGCGGAAGATCCACAGGTTCGGCTTTCGGCCGAGCAGCTCTCTCGCGAAGGGCTTCTCGTCACTCTTCATGGCGTAGCGCTCGGAGAGCAGGCTGGCGGTGGAGAGCGGATAGCCCTCCTCTTTCGCGAGGAGCAGCGCCCACGGATTCGCGAGCCGGAGCTGCGACAGCAAGACGGGCAGGACGATGGGGGGCTCGCGAGGCATGGGTGGGCGTGCTCGACGGGCGGGGTTGCTCGTGTCGGACAGTCATTCAGACACGTCGCGGCGCCGTTGGGTTCCAGCGCGCCCCCTGGCTCTGGTAAGGGGACGCGGTTGTCAAACCACACCCTGGAGTCTTCGCATGTCCCGAATTTCCCGCCACGCGCTCGTGCTCGCCCTGATGCTCACTTCTACCTCTGCTCTCGCGGGTTCGCAGTGGGTGCAGGCGCGCACGGTGCTCAACACGTGCGGCTACTTCAGCACCTCCCAGGCGGAGATCACCCTCACGTACCGCAACGATGACCTGCCCTGGGGGACGAGCGTGTTCCTCATCTACGGCTGGGGCGGGAGCACCGGCCCCACCAGCACGTTCGACTGGGCTCCGGCGCCGCAGACCGTCGAGGCGCCGGCGGTGGCTCCGTACCACTGGGGTACCACGGTGACGGGTGTCATCCGGGCGCGGTCGTCCACGCAGTACACGAGCATCAACTACGTCTGGAAGGTGGTCCTCCCGGATGGTCAGGAGTTCTACGAGAAGGGCAATGGCTCCACCTACGGCTACTACGCCGCGGACTTCTCGCAGGTGCCCATGCCGTGCACCAACACCGCTGGCAGCTTCATCGGAACTCCGACTCCGCTGATCATCACCACCGTCGTCAAGAACTGACGGTCCTTCCGAGCACGGGCGTCCCGTGCATGGCGAGGATGGCCCCTCACCCGTCGGTCATCGATGGGGTGGGGGCCATTGGCGCAACGCTGGAGGAAACGGCGGCCACGGTCACCCGATACAGCCCTCTGCGATACTCAAGGCTTGTTTCAGCCCGCGAGGTCCTCGGGTGTTTGTTTGCGAATGATTGTCAGGGGCCTGGACTGAGGAGTGAAGCCACTTCGCTCACCAGTCGATGCGCGCGCCCCGGAAGTCGAAGAAGCCTCCGCTGTCCTGCGTCGTCACGCGGTCCAGCACCGCGAGCAGCCCCGCGGCGGACTCGGACACCTGCGTCGGCGCGCTCGCGCCGCCCATGTCCGTCTGTACCCAGCCGGGACTGATGGTCACCACGATGAGTCCCTCGCCGCGCAAGTCCGCCGCGAGCGAGCGCGTCGCCATGTTCAGCGCCGCTTTCGACATCCGGTAGCCGTAGCCTCCGCCCGACGTGTTGTCCGTGATGGAACCGAGCCCCGAGCTGAGGCTGGCGATCTTCGCCCCGGGCGTCCCGCGCAGTCGCGGCAGCACCGCGCGAGTCACTCGCAGGGCACCGAGCGCGTTCACCTGCAGCATCTGGAGCGCGTCCTCGAGCGAGACATCCTCGAGGTCGTCTCGCCGGGTGCGCCGGCCCGCGTTGTTGATGAGCAGGTCCACTGGCTCCGTCAGCGCGGCGGCGAACGCGCGCACGCTCTCGTCGCTGGTCACGTCGAGGGCATACACCCGCAGCCGGCCGCCGGAGGCATCCGCGAGGGTGGTGAGTTCGCGGGCCTGCGCCGGCTCTCGGGCTCCCGCGTGCACGGTGTCGCCGCGCGCGAGGTACTGCCGGGTGAGCTCCAGGCCGATGCCACGGTTGGCGCCTGTGATGACGAGATTCATGGCGCCGGACCATAGACCTGGACCTCGTCTGATGGGGGGACTGTGGGGCACGTGGGCCACACGATGGGGGGTTGTCCCCCCTGTCTCCGCGCCAGTGCTCCCGTGTCGCCGAGCGCATCCGTGGAGGAGTTCGTGTGAGCGCCCCATGGCATGTCACTTGCCTGGGCCCCCGCACGGGCGTTCAGCCATCTTGTCTCGGAGCAGTGCATGACCACGGGCCGTCTGAGCCGATGTTTGTCTCCTTGGATTCTCTTCGTGTCGCTCTCACTCGTCGTCGCGGGATGCGACTCGTCGGACCCCTCTCCTGGGGAGCAGCCCTCACCCGACGGCGGGACGACGTCACCGGATGGAGGAGGGCCGCAGCCCGACGGCGGGACGGCGTCACCGGATGGAGGAGGGCCGCGGCCCGACGGCGGGACGACGTCACCGGATGGCGGGCAGCAGCCTCCTCCCGAGTTCACCTGGGGCCATGGCACGGAGACCGGCACGTTGGTGGGCAACGTGTGGACGCCGGGGCGTGACGCGACGGGGCTCGTGAACGAGGTGTCGTGGGCGCTCGTCCCGAAGGACCGGTGGATTGAAGTCACGGGGACTCCGCTCACCACGCTCGATGCGGACGTCAAGGCGGCGCTTCCTGGCTTCCGGGACCTCGGCTCGCAGGGAATCGCCGGGGTCATCAACGCATACTCGGGGGTCGCGTTGGATGCGCCGCGCGCGCGTTGGTGGGCCTTCGGTGGGGGCCACGCGGACAGCTCCAACAACGGCATCTACCGCTTCGACATGGCGAAGATGCGCTGGAGCATCGAGCAGCTCCCGGACCACTCGACGAACTGGGCGGAGGTTCCCTGGGGGAACACATACAGCAGCTATCCACCGGCTTCGGAGTACGCCAGGTCGCATCCGGACAGCGACGTCACCGGGGACGAGTTCTTCGACCCGGCCCGGCCCGCTGCCTCGACAGGTAACCCCACGGCCCGTCATACCTACAACGGGCTCGTCTACAACCCGGACCTCGATGAGGTTGCCTTTGGCGTCCGGCGCATGTGGCGCTACAGCCTGACGACGCGCAAGTGGACGCGCCACAACCCGTTCAACACCCCGGGCGCCTCCTACAATGGAGAGACGGGTTACGGTGGCGCGGCCGGGTGGACGTTCTGGGACGAGGTGGCGGGCCGTTATGTGTTTGGCCCCACGGAGAACGGCAACTATTCGCGGTGGTGGTCGTTCGGAACCGCGGACAAGTCCTGGAAGTGGGAGGTCATCACGCCTCCCACCTGGTTCTTCGCGCAGATGGCCAGGGTGGGGCGCACGCTGGTGAGCTTCCCGGCTCCAGGGCACGAGGAGTCGCACGTGCACTTTCCCCGACTGATCACCTACGACCTGGACACGACGAAGTGGGGCGAGCTGAAGCTCACGAGCGACCTGGTGCGTGCGCGCTGCTACCCCGAATACTTCGAGGGACAGGTGTTCGCCTACGTGCCTTCGCTCAATCGCTACATCGCCGCGTTCCGGTATGACCGCGATGGCGATGGGAGCTTCGAGTACCGGACCTACGAAGTGGACCCGGTGGCCCTCACGCTGCGCGAGGCCCCCGAGTACGAGGCTGGCGCCTTCGGCGGGTGGCATGAGCTGGTCAAGAACCGCTTCTTCTACCTGGCGACGCACCACGCCCTCGTCTACGTGCGCAGGGGCGAAGAGAACCTGCGGGTCTTCAGGCTCCCCTGAGCCAGGGCAGACTCCTGGCGCATGTGAACATGTGCTGGGGGTGCCGCCATCGCCCAACGCGGCACAGCGCCCTGTCATGGGGACTTCCTCCCCAACTTGCGTCAATAGCTGGAAAGCACGTAAATCGACAGAAAGCCGGGAGGGCCCGCATGCGTCGATCAATCCAGCGCCTCATCGCTGTCACACTCTTCCTGCTCGCCATGGATGTGCTGGCGAGCAATGACGTGAGAGGCAATCTCGAGGGCGTGTATTGGAGGGGCACGACCTACTTCGTGGAGGGGTGGGCGTGTGCGTACGGGTTCTCCGAGTCGGTCGACGTCGACGTGTACGCCGGAGCGCCGTGGCCCACGGGCACGATGCTGGGCGGCACCCGGGCGGATGTGCTGTCGGAGCCGGGGGTGTCCACGGCCTGTGGCAGCACCCTCAACCGGCACCGCTTCCGGTTCCAGCTCCCCCAGTATCTGCTCAAGCAGCACGCGGGGAAGCCGCTCTATGCGCATGCCCATCTGGCCGCCCACGGCATCAACAACCTCGTCCCGGGCTCGGGAAACATCTCCATCCCCGCGGCCCCCTACAATGGACAGGTCAAGGGCTCCGTCGAGGGAGTGTACTTGCGGAGTGATGGCTATTACCTGGAAGGATGGACCTGCGCGTATGGCATCAACCAGTCCGTTGAGCTGAACGTCTACGCGGGCGGGCCCTGGACCACGGGAACCATCTTCTACGGGGGGCTGGCGGACATCGCTTCCGAGCCCGCGGTGAGCTCCCTTTGCAACACCACGCTGGCCCGACACCGCTTCAAGATTCGCCTGTCAGATTCGGTCCTCGCCCAGTTCCAGGGTCAGCCCCTGTATGTGTATGCCATGTTGTCCGGCACGGATGTCTCGGACCAGGTCGCCGGAACGCCGACCGTGCCCACCGTCGCGACGGTGCAGGCTCCCGTCCTGTCCCCGTCGGGAGGCACCCATGCCAGCCCCATCAACGTGGCGCTGACCTCCGGCACCAGCTCGGCGAGCATCTACTACACGCTCAATGGCTCGGCTCCGACGTGTGGCGGTGGGAACCTCTACGGCACGCCCTTCGCGCTCTCCTCGGCGACCACCGTCCAGGCCATCGCCTGCAAGAGCGGCATGACGCAGAGTTCCGTTATTTCGGCCCAGTACAGCTTCGTCGCCGCGCCGCCCCAGTTCTCGCCACCGGGAGGGATCTACAGCAGCGCGCGGAGCGTGACGCTGACGACCACGACCCCTGGCGCGACGCTCTACTACACCCAGGATGGAAGCTCGCCCGTCTGTGGCGCCCCCTCGCTCACGTATACGGCGCCCTTCACCGTGGACACGACGAGGACGGTCCGCGCCATCGCCTGCCGCGCGGGCTTCACCAGCAGCACGCCGGTCAGCGCCACCTATACGCTCTCGACGTCGAATTGGACGGGCCCCGCCGCCACCATCGTCACCGTCAACGGAGGCAAGCGCATCTCCGTCAACGGCCAGGTGCTCAGCCCGCTGCACCACGCGTTCAACCTCCAGTCGTGTCGTCTGGACGACTGCCTGGCGGAGGATGCCATCATCGACACCCAGCTCGCCGAGCTGGCGAGGACGCAGGCCTTTGGCACTCGCTTCATCGTCGAGGTGGCCGCCATCGCCTACCGGGGCACGCCCGCGGTCCAACGACTGGGCGCCCGGCTCAAGAAGGTCCGGGAGGCCTACCCGGGGTTCGACCCGTACCTCATCATCCGGTTCGACCTCTATGATTATGAGGAGAGCGCCTTTACCTGCGTGGACGGAGAGGACTTCCTCTCCCCGACGTACATGGCGCTCTACAACAACCAGGGGGCCCGCTTCAACGCCAATGCCCTCTGCGACGCTTCCGTCGACGGCAAGTTCAGGAAGCCCTACAAGCGCATCAACGAATCGTGGATTCTGTCCCGGGAGGTGGAGATCGGCACGGTCGCCAACCTGCTGGAGGCCGAGCCGGAGACCCGGGGGCGGGTGATTGGAATGACCTTCACCTACCTCTCTGGGGGAGAGTTCTTCTTCTCGCCCCTCTACGTCACGGGCAAGGACCCGACAGCGAAATTCCCTTGGGAGCCGCTCCACACGTCGAGTTTCTTCTTTCAAGACGACTCCGGCAGTCCCGCCGCCACCCTCACGAATCGGATGTCGGAGAACTTCGGCATCTTCCTGGCGGGGAGCACGAAGGCCGCGGCCGTCCAGGCGTCCCGCGCCGAGGTGGACAACCTGGTCGCCGCCATCTCCCGGTTGGCGGCCCGGGTGAAGCAGGTGACGGGCGGCAAGGCGTTGAACAAGATCTTCTACGGCTATTCCTATGGCCTCACTGCGCGCCGGGCGTTCTCTTTCCACCACGGGCTCGCCACCTTGTTGCTCGACCCGAACATCGACATCCTCGCCTCTCCCTTCTCCTACGAACTCTCACGCCGGCTCGGCTTCGGCTTCTCGCCGCAGGTCTCCATCGAGGCGATTACCAAGAGCGGGAAGCACTTCGAGTTCGAGGACGACAGCCGGACGCACTTCGCGGAGGTCGACGACTGGCGGCATGCCACCAACATCGTGGAGACCAATCGGCTGGTGGTGCGCGATGGCCTCACGGCGGCCATCCATGGCATGGGGCTCTACTACTTCGACCTGCCCGCCAGGGGTTGGTTCGGGAATCCGGACCAGACCGCGGAGACGACCTCGCTCTGGAACACCCTCAAGAACACCAGTACGGTGGCCTCGTCCGTGGTGAGCACGGGGAGCGCGTATTCGCCGCAGATCGCTGTCTTCGTGGATGAGCAGTCCGTGGCGCATTATCCGCTCGACGGGCTGGGGGGCGCCAAGGCCTTCCCATTCACGACGGCCAGCATGACGGGGCAGATTGAAGCGCTCTCCCGCGTCGGAGCACCAGCCCGGCACTACCTCCTCTCCGACCTCGCGACGCTCGATACGTCCAACCTCCGGCTGGCCATCTTCCTGGACGCCTACAAGCTGTCGGAGTCCGACAAGCAAATCATCCAGCAGAAGCTCGCGGGCAGCGGGCGCACGCTCCTCTACCTCTACGCGCCCGGGGTGATTGACGGCAGCGGCAACGCCGCGGACAGCAACGTCTCGAGCGCCCTGGGGATGCCGGTGTCGCGGCGAGCCACCACGTCGGCCTTCGCCGCCGCCTCGTACATCGATGGGCGTGAGTACCCCGACAATGGACTGGGAGCCCCTCTGTCGATGGGGAGCTTCGAGCTCCAATACCGCATCGACGTGGGCGCCACCGGGGGCGTGCTCTGTCCCAATGCCTCGGCAGTGAACTGCATCGACTCCCGCATGCTCTCCCGCTATGTGAACAGCGGAGAGGTGGCCTTCGCCGTCAAGCGGGTCTCGGACGGCTCCGGGAGCTACAAGGTCGGCTTCGCCGCGGTCCCCGGCCTGCCGACGTCGGTGCTGCGAGACGTGGCACGGGACGCGGGGGTCCACGTCTTCTCCTGCACCAGCGGTGGGAGCTGCGTGGACGCCGTCGTCGAGGCCTCCGACAACACCCTGATGTTGCACACCGTGGGGCCCCTCCCTACGCTGAACATGCCGCTGGCCCGGAGCGGCTGTGGCTTCAATGTCTCGGAGTGGGTCGGCATGACGACGTCCACAAGCCCCTCCCTGGCCCCTGTCTCCTGTCCGGGCAATCAGTGCCAGGTCAACGTGGGCGAGAGCCTGGACGTGCGCGTCTATCAACTGACGCCGTCGTGCTGAGGGTGCATTCGAGGGCCTGACCTCACGTCGACGCCGGGGGACGCGGCACACGCGCATCGTGCCGCGCCCCTCGCCCGGGTTCACCGCGTCGCGGCCGGACTTCAGAGTCGCTGGAGGAAGCGGAGCAGGTCCTGTTTCTGCGCGGGGCTGAGGGACTCGGGGAGCCCGCCTGGAGTCTCCGGCGGATGAACGGGCGGCAGGTTCAGGGGCGCCGTGAAGGCCAGGACGAACTGGCTGTAGATGTCGACGACGTCCTCGAGATTCTCGAGGCTGTTGTCGTGATAGTAGGGCGCCGTTCGCGCGACGCCGCGCAGCGCGGGGATGTCGAAGGCCTCGAAGTCCAGGGGGTTGCCGGTGACGAGCGCCCGGCCAGGGTCCGTGGAGAACCACTGAGGGAAGAGGTTGGGCCCGACGATGGGCGCTCCGTTCTCGTCCACCGCCGGAATAGGGTCATACGGCTCTCCGCTGGCCGTCACGGGGTTGGGCGGAAGGTCCGTCACCTGCTGCTGGCGCGTGCCGTCCGTATAGAAGCGGAACCGATAGCGCGGCAGCTCGATGCTCGCGTTGTACAGCGTGGGGAACTGGCCAATCTGTCCCAGGTAGGAGAAGCCCGAGAACCCGATGTTCAGGATGTCTGGCGTCGAGCGCTGGCCCTGTACGGGCACGGGCCCCACGCCGGGGACATGGGTGAACAACACGTTGCCATCGGCCTTCGTCACCGGGAACTGGGAGGCGACCTCTCGCATCGCCGGGGTTGAAATCCGGCTCAGCGTCGCACCGCCGTGGCAGGGCTCGCAGCCGACCTTGAAGACCTCGCGCCCCCGGCGCTCCTCGGGCGTGAGCCACATGAAGTCCTCGGGGAGGGGAATCCGAGCGAGCGGAACCCCCGCGTTGCTCAAGTCGGCGACGAACCGCGCGCGGGCCGACGTGAACTCTCCGCGTTGGAAGTCCGCCACCTGGCGCAGCTGGGAGCGCGGCACGGCGGCTCCCTCGCTGTGGCTGGTGATGGCGGCCTGGGCCTGGTCCTCCAGGTTCGACTCGCGGCCGTCCAGTTGGAAGAAGGGGCCGGAGATGGCGATGTCCTGGATGCTCGGCACGCCTCGCCAGACGGCAATCTTCCGGTCGGTGGGGGTGACGATGTGTCCCTGGGTGTCGATGACGTCCATGTTGGCGGGCAGGGGAAGGACGACGCGGACGAGCCCTCTCTTCAGATGTTCGTACGTGGGGACCGCCGCGTTCGGGTCATCCGCATCGATGCGGTTGAACAGCGGGTCCGTTGGATTCGAGGCGAGCCGGGCCTGGACGTTCTCGGGCCGCAGGGCCGTGCTGTCCTCGAAGACATGGCAGGTGGCGCAAGAGCGCCCGTTGGTGTTCGGGAAGGCCTCGCTGAACAGCTTCCTTCCGCGGGGGTCGTGGTGCAGGGCGGCCTGGGCCTCGGCCGTCTGGGAGATGGGATTCACATCGCCGTCGACTTCGTCCTGCTCCGGGGCCGCCGGGGTGCAATGCGTCAGTCCGCCGAGTGCGAAGGCACCGGCGAGACACGCGACAAAACGCGTGGGAACCATGGGAATGTCTCCGGGGTGTGGGGCTTCCCACGAAACACCGGTGACGTTCGCAAGTGTCACCCGGTTGTTGTCGTCCGTCGCCGCGCACAAAAACAAACCGGGGGCCCCTCGTGAGAGGAAACCCCCGGTCCGGTGCGTCGGTGTGTCAGGAATTAAAGGCGCGTCTCACCGTCGAGGGCCGCGGGGCAGGTGGAGGGCAGCGTGAAGCCGTTGGTCGGCGTGGTGCTGGTCGGGCCGCCGGAGACCGCGTTGTAGCCCAGGCCGTAGGCGGCGAACGCCTTCCACAGCCGGCACACGTCCTCGCCACCGTGCAGGGTGGCGGCCGCGTTGATGATGCCGTCACGCACCTGGGTGAAGGTGGGGCTGCAGGCCGTGCGCTTCAGGCCCTCCGTGAAGTACAGCATCATGCGCTGGTTACCGGCGTTGCCAGTGGCGTTGTACAGGTTGGCGTCGAAGCCCCACTGCGTCACCAGGGCCCAGTAGGCCTCCCACATCGCCTGGGCGAAGACGGAGCCCACGCCGTGCGGAACGGCCATGCCGTTGATGCTCGCGTACGTCCAGGTGTTGCGCGTGGCGTCCAGCGTGTATGGCTGCGTGCGGATGCCGTTGCCGTCGGGGGCCTGGTTCAGCGCGTAGGTGCCCACGCCGCGAATCTTGTTCGCCGTGTCGCCGACGCGCGCCGTGTAGAACAGCGAGAGGAAGTCGCTGATGCCCTCGCCCGGCTGCTGCCGGTTGCTGAGGCACGACACGTTGCTGGGGCCACCGACGAGGCGGTTGGAGATGCCATGGCCGAACTCGTGGACGATGATGCCGCTGTCCAGGTCGCCGTCCTTGTCCGGGTTCGGCGCCGTCCAGACGTACATCTGCATGCGCGGGCGGCTGCCGTCCGCGGGCGTGGAGAAGTTGGCGTTGTTGGTGCCGCCGCCGTCCTGCGCCTCGGCCTGGACGTAGTCGTTACCCGCGCCGCCGCGGCCGTAGTTGTTCTGCTGGAAGTTGCCGGCCACTTCGTTGAAGCCGTACTGGTACTGCACGTCGTGGATGATGTTGTTCCAGTAGAACAGGTTGGTGACGGCCGCCGAGATGTACGTGGACGGGGCGCCAGCGAGGTTGATGGTGAAGACGCAGTTGAGCGCCGCGCCGCAAGCGGGCTGGGTCGCGGGCGGGGCGTTGTTGGCGTCGCGGTCCTCGTACGCGTGGACGTTGTTGCCGCGCGTCGTCGTGTACTCCGCGCCAGCGACCCCGTTGGTGTCGTGCCAGCCGTAGGGTGAAGCGGTGGTGTTGGCGGGGTTGGTCACCGTCACACGGCCATCCGCGAAGGGCAGCGGCGTGGTGTGATTGGGGCTCTCCACGGGCACCGGATAGACCTTGTAGGAATCCGCGGCCACCCAGTCAAAGCGCGTCAACACCTCGCCCGTGCCGGCGTCCACCGTCACGTCGTAGTCGTGCTGCGAGTCCAGGGTGTAGACCTGGAAGTGCCACACCAGCCGCGCCTCGCCACGGCGCATGGGCAGCACGGCCAGCTCCGCGACGATGGGCTCGCGCGACAGGCCGTCCACTTCCACGCCCGTGCGGCGCTTCACACCGGACTCGGGCTTCAGCGAACGGGGGGCGGTCGGCAGGCGCACACCCAGGTGCCGGGCCAGGCCCGCGACGGCCTCGCCAGCGCTCAGGCGCGGCTCCACGCCAGCGATGGCGTTCTCGATGGAGGGCAGGAAGTCGCTGTGGACGCCCAGGACGCTGCCGTCCTTGCCGATGTTGATCTGCAGCTGCGCGTTGTAGACGGGCAGGCCCTTGAACGTCTGGCGCAGGTGCAGGTGCGTGGCGCCGCTGACCTCCGAGAAGACGCGGTCGGTGACTTCGAGGTTCGCCAGGTCATGGAGCCCCAGGCCGAGCGCCTCGTGGTGCTTCTGGACGAAGTCCAGCGCGATGGCCATCGGGTCACCGCTGCTGGGGCCGGAGAGCGCGCCCACGGGGTTGGTGAGCGAGCGGACCAGGCCGTTCGTCTCGTCCACTTCCACCAGCAGATCCGGGATGCTCTGGCGCAGCGCCGCGACGTGCGCCTTCTGGGCCGTCGAGAAGCCGAACCGCGCCTGCGCATTGTAGGCGGCGCGGGCATCGAAGTTCCGCTCGCCTTCGTGAGACTCCGGCGCCACTGCCAGCGCCGTGGACCCCGTGAGGGTCGCCGTGAAAACCACCGCCTGGAACAGCCGCCTTCGGTATGCACCTACGGACATGTCGTGCTCCTGCGCTGCGGGTCAGCCGCCCATTGCGGGGCGGTACTGGGCGTGCGAGGAAACACGTATTCTCCGTATAATGCAAATGATCCGAAATATACGAAAAATATGATTTAAATGTAGTTGTGATAGGGCGGCGCGGACCCCTGTGCGCGGGTGCGGGATGACCTCCAGAGGAGGGCTTCTGGAGGCTCGGAGTGGGGGGCGCCGCGAGCGAGACTTTCTCTGGGATGAGAGGCGTTTCATTCCGGTGGGTCTGGGGTGATTCCTACCAGTCGGGTGCCAGAAGTGAGTTCATGGCGGGCTGTGTCAGTTTCACGGGTGCATGAGGACCCTGGCTGGCATGAACAGCCGGAGCCGAACTTCTCGGCTCGCTGGTACGGCGTTCCGGGATGAGACTTGGGGGCTCCGTTGGAGTCGCGCTGTCTTGGTTGTTTGGATTCATGTGTATCTGAATGGCGTTATTGGGTTCGCTCGGAATGCGGCGACGTTGCCCGCGTCTGGGGGCGGGACGTGGGCTCCCTCGCCTTCCGAGCCGGCGGGTGGCTTGGGCCCGGTCATGCCGCGGGTGCGGGTGGGGGGCAGGTCAGGGGAGGGGCTCGTCACGTCCTCCTGGGAGCCCCGAGCCCCTGGCCGGGCCCGCTGGCGACGCCTCGTGGACGTCGTGGGGGAGGGCGCTGGCAACGTCCTTGACGCTCGCTGGGGCCTGCGGTACATCCGGCCCGTTGGTTCGCGGTGGTAGCTCAGTTGGTAGAGCACGAGCTTCCCAAGCTCGGGGTCGAGGGTTCGAATCCCTTCCGCCGCTCACTCATAAAGGCCGGTAGTTCTTGAGGAAACTCGGGACTACCGGCCTTCGTGTTTCCGGGCATCGGGCCGCCTTGTTGCGGGGGCGCGAACCGCGGCTTTGCCCACGAAGTGGTGAGGACTCAACGGACCCGAGATGAGGCCGGCGGCATGGCGCGGCGCTGGTGGGCGGCCTGCCTGGCTCGGCCTCACTGGGAGCGCAGCGAGGGGGCCGGAAGGCCTGCCTTGGCCCGGACCCACTCGGCTTGTCGTTGAATGGGGCGCGGTCGCGGCGGACGATGCGCCTCATGTCCGAGCGCCCCTCTCCACCGCGACACTTCTCCGACGACCCCATCGAGAGTGAAAGTGAAGACTTGTTGGCGCGAACGCAGTTCGCACGACAGGTGGTCCAGGTCCTCTCGCGGGTCCAGTCGGAACAGTCCAGCTCCGTGCTGGCCCTGATGGGGCCCTGGGGCAGTGGCAAGTCCTCCGTGCTGAGCGTCGTCACGAAGCAACTCCAGGCACCCAAGAGCCCGTGGACCATCGTTCACTTCAATCCCTGGGAGTTCTCCGGCGTCCAGACGCTCGCCTTCGCCTTCTTCGATGAGATTGCGAAGGTGTTGTACGACTTCGAGAACCAGACGGCCTTTGAGACGTTTCAGTCGTACGCCAGCAAGTTGCTCTCGTTAGGCGGCGCGGTGACCGACTCGCCGCTGATGGAGTGGATTGGCATCAATCCCGGCAAGCTCGCAGAGAGCGCGGCGAAGCTGATGGCTCCCCAGCGCTCCGTCACGGAGCTGCGTGCTCGGCTTGAGACGGCGCTCCGTGAGCGGGCGCGTCCGACGCTGGTGGTGCTCGACGATGTCGACCGCCTCATGCCGAGTGAGCTTCTGATGGTGTTCAAGCTCATCCGACTGCTCGGGCGGCTTCCGAACATCTGCTACCTGCTCGCCTATGACGAGGCCACCCTTCTCTCGGTGCTCCAGGAGACCGAGCTGGCGCGCGGCAATGCGGAGCGCGCGCTGGCCTACCTGGAGAAGATCGTCCAGGTCCGGCTCGACCTTCCCATCGTCCACCAACGGCAGGCCCGGACGATGATTGACGAGTCCCTTCGCGCCCTGGCTCCGCCCCGGATGAGCGCCGAGGCCACGGATCGCGTGAAGCGCCTGTTCGACAGTCAGGTCCTTCGCAGGCTGACGGAGCCTCGCAGCATCAAGCGATTCTTCGCGCAGCTTCGCTCCTACCTGCCGCTGGTCACCGGGGAAGTCGACTTCGCCGACTTCATCGGCGCGACCTATCTACGGACCTACCATCCCTTGGTCGTTCGCGGGCTCTATCACCTCAAGGAGGAGCTGTTCGAGCACACGTACTCCGCCACCGCGACACCCGACGCGGCGACCTTTCTTGTCGGACACCGGCTGTGCGAGCCGAGAGAATCGGTCGAGGTCGGTCGAGTCCTTGCTCACCTCTTCCCGCAGGTCATCGGCCTCGATACGAGCATCGTCGAGCGCCACGCCGCCGCGACCCGGCGCATCGCGAGCAGGGAGTGTTTCGACCGCTACTTCTACTTCGGCATCCCCCCGGAGGCATTCTCGGACGAGAAGCTCCGAACGCATGCCAGCAACCTGGGTGCACCTCGGAACGCGGACGCGATGGCGGCGATCAAGGAGCACCTTGACGCGGACTTCGACCTGACGATTTCCCGTCTCCTTCAGCACGTGGATGGGCTCTCATCGGGGAACTGCGAACGCTTGTTGGCGCTCGTCAGTGCCAGGATTCAATCCATGCCACCGCATCGGATGAAGAAGGGGGCGCAACGGTATCTGCTGGGAGCCTCTCTTCTGGCGAAGTTGGACCGCGAGTCCGCGCGAACATTGCTCGCGGACCTCGCCCCAGCCGATGACAGGGACTACCTCCTGTACTCCGCCTGGCACCATCACGCACAAAGGGCAACGCCCGGCGCGCTTGCGTCCGAGCAAGGCCAGTCCACGGGGCTGGAGGAGGTCATCAATCCCGCGCTGTGCGCCTATGCTCCCCAACGGCTCGCACGGTTGCTGGCGGTCCCGCTCGAGGTGGCCGACTGGTCCATGGGCGTGCTGTTCTGCTGGAGTGAACTGGGATGCCGTGAGGACGTCCAGCGCTGGCTGGAAGAGAATATCGCCACCCCTCCAAGCGCCTGGACCCTGCCAGACCTCCTCGCCATCTGTGTTCCCGCGGATACGTCGAAACAGAATCGAGACAATGAAACCAGCCGTTTGCTCCTCTCGAGTCTGCGGGAGATTCTCCCGGAGTCACTCCGAAGCGCCCTGGATGACATCGTCACTGAGCTGACCTCCACGAGAGCGCCCGGATTCCTGTCGGAGAATGAGCTCTTCGAGGTAGTCCCTGAACGAATCGTCTGGGCCGCTTTCAGCTTGAAGCAACTCTGAATGCCATCGAGGGCCCAGGGTGGCGGAGATTCCGCCGTGCTCGCTGGGGACACGGCGTTTGGCACCTGGATGTGCGCCCAGCGACGTGCCACGGTCCATGTCGACGTCTACGGTTCTTTGAGTGTCAGGGATTTCGATAAAGGGAGAGGTGTCATGGACATCAATGGGGCTTTGCAAGATGGGATGCTCATCGCGATCCGCGAGATCAAGGCGCAACTGGATGCCCCTCATCCTCCCGAAAGGGTGGGTGACGCCAGATTCTCCCCCGACAGCCTCAGAGGCATGGCGCTCAAGGCGAAGAATCGCATCGGACTCAACGACGGGGTTCCGTACTCGGAAGCGCAGCAGAAGAAGCTACTGGAGACCTTTGGTGGCCTCCTGAATACCGTCACGAATACGCATGCGTTCAAGGTCTCGAGTGGGCTGTCGAAGCAGAATGTGAGCCTGGTGCGAGACCTGGTCGCGATCTGCACGTTCATCCAGAACGGCATCCCTATCTACCCCTGTATGATCAATCTGCTTCAGACCCGGGAGCTCGCGTCCCCTGCGCGAATCGTGGCGGAGGAGGTGGATGTCACCGAGATGATACAGACAGAGGAGCGTCGGTTCTGGGTCTGGGACGGTCAGGACAAAAGGGTGAAAGCGGACGGCGATTATCCGTTCGTCGTCCCGCTGTCGTATCTCTGGAAGAGAGCCGTGAAGAGCAGTCCAGAGGCCGTCATGGGCGGCACGGTGGCGAATCCGAACCACGCGGAGGGGCACTCGGCCATCTCCACGAAGGACAAGCCGAGCAACAGGCCGACGAAGTCCGAGAAACCGGTGCTCTTCGCCGGCACGGCCAGGTTCGCCGACGGCTTCCTGGTCTACTGGGACAATGACTCGGGGCACTACACGCCAGGCAGTCTGGCAGGGGTCGGAATTGGCGCGGTCACGCGTGAGTTGCTGACGGAGCTGCGGTTCCCGTTTCCCATCGAGCGCTATCGAGACCACCAGTAGGCGCCGTGGTCGCAGCGGAGGGCGCCCGCAGCGGAATCTTCACGTATTCGTCGGGGCGCCCGGGAAGATTTCAAAATGCCTTCGTTCTGGGTCCGAGGCTGAAAACAGGGAGCTCGGCACGCTCCCTCCCGGCCATGGCGTGCCATTCCGGCACACCGACTTCTAGGGGGACCTGGACCATGAAACTCCGGACGCAAACCAAGCAGTGGCTGAGCAGCGCGCTCGCGGGAGCCCTGCTCCTGCCGGCGGCGGCGCTGGCGAATGAGACTCACGTCTACGGCATCGCCAACTTCGGCGGGGCCTCGCAGTGCTCGGGCTCGTCGCACTCCGTCCACACCCAGACGGCGGCGACGTTCGCGAACTACTTCAACTGGCTCAGGAGCCTCGGCCTCTGGTCGGACGTGCGCACGCACAACAACTCCAACGCGGCGCGGGACCTCTGGACGGACCCGGCCAAGGGCGCGGTGGGGGAGTCCAACGACGCCGCCATCAACGCCGGCGTGGACGACGCGGACGTCCTCTTCGTCCACACGCACGGCAGCCACAGTGTGTCGACGCCGCGCAGCTCACTCGTCATGGGCAGCAATGACCCTTCGTGCTCGGCGAGAACGAATGAGCACATGCGGTTGGGGAACGGGAAGCTGGACATCGCCGTCATCAAGGCGTGCCAGTCCGGCAACATCGAGGTCTGGGAGAAGGGGGGCTACCGCCAGCAGCTCGTGACGGCCACCAGCGGCTTCAGTGTCTGGAATGCCTTTCACGGAGACTCCTCGTGCGGCAACTTCGTGAAGGGCTACCTGGAGGACTACACGGCGAACTCGATGATGGATGGCGTGGGCGAGAACTGGATTGATGAGGCCTACGACTGGGGGCTCATCTATGACGACTGCCCCGTGTCCATCGTCTTCGGCGACACCAAGGCGAAGCGCAAGAGCATGTACGAGGCGGGCGGGTGGAGAGACCGCAAGAACACCGGCAGCAAGACGGGCTCCACCTACTTCTACGTGAGCGGCTGCAACCCGGACAACGGTCGCAAGCTGCCCTGAACGCATCGTTCTTCCACACCTTCCCTTGGACATCGAAACCATGAAGACCCAAATCATCCGATACCTGGCCGTCCTTCCGCTCACCGCGATGCTGGGCTGCGACAGCGTGACACCTCTGGCGGAGGAGCGCCCCGATACTCAGTCCGCGCAGGTCGCAAGGGCAGCTACCACCGTCAGCTTTGAATTCGACACCACCGGCATCGCGACGCCTCCGTCCGGTGGGCTGCCCACCCAGTTGCTGCCGGCCAACGCCTTCAACGACGCGATTCTCCAGCGGGGGCTGATTGGCACGACGGAGCCCTTCACCGTGTCGGGCGAGTTGGGCACTCGTCTTGAACTGGAGTCCGCGAACTGGAAGCTCGAGCGGGATGGTGCCTCGGGCCGTGCCCTGGTGCTGAACAAGGTGGAGAGCGGGCCCGCGACGAGGCTGGAGCCCGCTGTCTTGCAGCGCAACGCCCTGGCCCGGTTGCAGCGCTGGGGCATTCCCACCACGGAAGTGGGAGACGTCCGCCAGGTGGCGTCCTTCCTCCAGAGCGAGGACGTGGGCACCTACGAGCCCGCGGAGCTCCACCGGCACAAGACGTTCGTGCTGCGCGCCATCAATGGCATCCGTGTGCAGGGCCACCGCGCGGTGGTGACGCACGGCGTGGATGGTAGCTTCCAGCGAGCGCTCATCTCCTGGCCCGCGCTGGCCCGTGAAGGCCACCTCTTGCGGACCCGGCTGAGCACGGCCGAAATCGAGCGGAAGGCCACCGAGGCTCTCGTGGCCGAGGAGCTGACGACGGGCCGTGTGCGGCTTTTCTGGAAGTACGTGCCGAACCGGCTCACGGATGGGAGCTGGGCGTTGACGCTCCAGGTGGGCGCCGCGCTGGCCTCCGTCGCCACGGAGACGCACACCGAGGAACCGCGTGTGATTGACGTGGATGTGAACGCGGTCCCGTAGTCGCGCGCTTCCCGACACCGCCGCCTCCGGTCAGGGATGCCGAGAGACATCCAGAAGGAGTCGTCGCCCGCCTGCAGGTGCGAGCCCGCGGGCAGGCACGGTCGGGCCTCTGGCTACCCCTTGAAGACGTGCTCGCGGTGCCACTTCAGGTAGCTGGGGTGGGGCCGCCACTCCTCGCGCCGGGGGAGCCGCAGCTGCCGGTTCGAGTGGATGAGCCGGCCCACGTCCTCGGGTACGCCGCTGCGCGCGAGGAGGATGCGGTGGTCCTCGCCGACGGAGAGCAGCCCCCGGTCGAAGAGCCAGTGGGCCGTACCCGTCAGCGCGAGGCCGTTGCGCACGGAGTCCGGCCCCTGGTCTGCCACGGGCTGGATGTGGGCGGCCTGGACCTCGGGGCGACCGCCGCCGTTGATGAGGCGCAGCCCCGAGACGGCGCATGTCTCCGAGTAGGCTTGGCGGACGCGGCGCCGGAAGGAGGCCTCGCGGAAGGGGCGGTGAATGACCTGCTCGATGATGGGGCGCTCGGCGTAGACGGGCGGTGGCTCCTCGACACCGGTGGGCGTGCGCTCCCATGTGGCCAGCTCGCGCATGAAGCCCGCGTGGAGGATGGCCTCGAACTCGTCGTCGCTCAGGGGGCGGACGGAGCGGCCGAAGGCACCCTTGTTGGTGCTGCCATCTGCCTTCTTCAGCCTGGCTTCGTAGTAGTGCGCCCCCTCGCTGAACGGCACTGCGTGTTCGAACTCGAGGAAGGAGTCGATATGGGCGTAGTAGTGGCCCGCCTTTGCCGGGTCCTCTTCGATTCGAAGCACTCGGGCGACGGCGAAGTATGACTGGCGACCGGTCCGGCTGCTGGCGCCCTCGGTGCGGCGCGGCTCGTAATAGACGATGAAGTCACCGACGGCGGCCTTCACCTCGTTCAGGTACGTCTTCGGGAAGTGGTAGCGCACCTCCGGCTGGTCGTCGTACGCCGAGCTCTCCGAGGTGGTGAAGGCGGCCTTCGTCATGACTCCATGCCCGTGCTGGTCCGGCACCAGGTTAGAGCCATGTCCGGGGGAATGCACGCCGGCCACCTATCGACGACAGTTCGTATTCGTCCGGCGAACGCCGTACGGCGGGGCCTTGAGAGGATTGAGCGGGGCAGGTCATCTCTCGACGTGACACAGACCTCACGTTGAAGGTGAGGGCGCCAGGCTGCGAGGGCGCATGAGAGGGAAGGCCGCAAGTGCCCCAGTGTTGCCCCTACAGCGGGACAAGACGGGACAAGACGGGGCGAGACGGGATGGGGCGGCACAAGAACCGACGTGAGCTCACGGCGATTGCGGGTAACAGCGCGTCCTGCTGGATGCTTCCTATCGCCCTGCCCACGGGTTCAAGTCCCGTGGTCCTTGAGACGGGCGCCCGTGCGAGGCGCCCGTCGGAGTGGTGGGTCGATGAGGCTAGTGCGGGGCGTCGTGGCCGCGCGCGCCCCGTTGACGTCGCAGGGGGCCTCCCATCAGGAACAGCAAGCCCCAGAGCAGCGAGAGGCCCGTCGGGCTCGTGGAGCATCCGCCGCCCTTCGGCTCGTCGCGCGTGATGTCCGGTTCGTGTCCCGCATCAGCCCCACCTGGGCCCGCATCGGGGGACACGGCCCCTGCATCCGGGACTCCGTCACCCGCGTCGGAGGACACAGCCCCCGCATCCGGAAATCCGTCACCCGCGTCCGGGGAAACTGTACCGGCGTCGGAAGGCTCCTCTCCTGCGTCCGTTGCCTCCGGACCGGAGTCGGGCGTGTGCACTCCCGCGTCGGGAAGCGTGGTGCCTCCATCCTCGGACGAGGGAGGGCCCAGCACCGTCACCCGCATCTCACACGTCGCGGTATTGCCCGCGCCGTCCCGGGCGGTGAACACCACGGGCGTCGTGCCCACGGTGAACCGGGTGACGGAGCGGGGCAACGAGGTCACCTCGACCTCGGAGACGTCATCCCAGGCCTCCGCCATGCCGAATTCGACATAGCGCCTGGCTCGGCCTCCCGCGTCCACCACCACGTCCGCCGGGCAGGTGATGGAAGGGGGGACCGTGTCGAAGTGCTCGGGGCCCACGGCCCACAGCTCACGTCCTCGCTCATCCAGGTCGGCGGTGAAGTAGAGGTGGTCGCCGGCGGGCATGAAGGACCGTGGCGTCGAACCTGGGTCCCCGGGCTGCACATCCGCGAGTCTGTGAGTCCCGGCCAGCGTCCCATCCGTCGTCCAGGGCTCGAAGCCCGACACGCCATCCCAGGCGGAGAACACGAGCCGGTTCCCCAAGGCGCGCAGTTGCTCGGGATTGGAGCCCGTGGGGCCTGGCTGGACATCCATCACCAGGGTCGTTCCCGCCACGGTGCCGTCCGTCTTCCACAGCTCCCAGCCGGTGGTGGCATCCTTCGCGGTGAAGTAGGCGAGGGTGCCAGCCACCACGGGGCGTTCTCCCGACAGGGTGAGGCCGGAAGGGCTGATGGCGACCGTGCCCGCCGCCGTGCCATCGCTCGCCCAGATGCGCCCCTCGACGTGGGCCACGAGGCGTCCGCCGATGAGCGACAGGGCAGGGCGGCTGATATCAGACGACGTGTTCAAGGAGGTGACGGGCGCTGTCCCTTCCGCTGTTCCATCGCTTTTCCAGAGGCCGCGGACGTTGGCCGTCGTCGACGAGGCCAGGAAATAGAGCGACCCGTTCGATTCGACGAAAGAGAACGCGGGCATGTCGCCCAGCGGATGGAGGACCTCGAGCGGCCCCGTCCCCACGGGCGTCCCGTCACTCTTCCACAGCGTGGACTGAAGGCCCGCGCCCACGCCGAAGAAAAGCGAGCCGCCGAAGGTCCCCAGCGGACCGAAGCGCTTGCCGCTGGCGGTTCCCAACTCGGCGACACGCTCGGCGCCTGTTCCCGCCGCACCGACCCGCCAGAGCGCCACGGCGCCATCGGCGCTCGCGAGGAAGTACAGCCACTCGCCCAGGGCCACGGGCGAGCCGACGAGCTCGCCCCCTGTCACCCGCGTCTGGCTTCCCGGCGTGAGGCCCGAGGACCAGATGGTCCAGGCCGCGCCGTCCCGGGCCGTGAAGTACACGCGACCGCGGAACGCCGTCAGCGCGAAACGCTGCTCGGAGGTGACCTTTCCGCCCGGATCCAGGTCGGAGATTCGCACCGTCCCACTGCGTGCGCCCTGGCTCTTCCAGAGCCGGAACGTGTCGAGCGTGCCTTCCTGTGCCCAGAACACGAGGGTGCCATCCACATCGGTCAGGTGCTGCGGATGCGATGGAGTGGAGGCCGCGGTGACATGCTTCACGGGGACCGCGCCACCCGGCGTCCCGTCCGTCACCCAAAGCCAGGTGCCCGAGTAGGTGCGGTTGTTCCCATCCACGTCGGCGTAGAAATAGATGCGCCCGTCATCCCAACCCGCGATCTCGGCCATCGAGTCGAGCGGGCCGGGTGCGACGTCCTTCACCATGAAGGTCCCTTCCTCGGTTCCGTCGCTCGTCCACAGCTCGACACCATGCTCGGGCGTCTGTCCCTGGAAGTAGAGGCGGAGATCCACGACCCAGAGGCCGCTGACCACGCCGCGTCTCGGGCCTGGGTTGATATCCTTCACCCGGTACGTTCCCGCCGTCGTGCCGTCGCTGCGCCACAGCTCCGTGTCCCAGAGCGTGGTGGTGGGGTCGTCTTCGGTGGGGCCTGGAATCGTCGTATAGCCCGAGGTCGCCACGAAGTAGAGAATGCCATTCATGTTCCGGAACGAGTGGAGATAGGACCCCGTGGTGCCCGGGCAGATATCCTTCACGAGCACGGTCCCTGCTTCCGTCCCGTCACTCTTCCAGAGCTCTACATTCTCTTCCTGATCGACACCCGTGAAGTAGAGGGTGCCGTCGATTCGCACCATGGAGCTGCTGGCGGGCATGCCGGTGTATTGCCAGTTGGGGATGCCATTGAGAGGGCCCGGGTTGATGTCCTTCACGAGCGTCGTTCCCGTATCCGTTCCATCCGTTCGCCAGAGTTCGTGGCCGCGGGTGGGATCCGACGCGAACATGTAGGCGTACTGTCCGAGAGGCAGGAACGCCTGCATGCCATAGGGCGTCTCGCCATGGAGGGCCAAGGCGGTGCCGGCGGGAGTGAAATCGGTCCGCCACAAACGGCGGCGCGGCACGCCGGCCTGAGAGGCGGTGACGTACCTCACGCCCGCGAGCTCGAACGAGCCGCTGCCGAAGCTCACCCTGTTCGCGCTCCCCGAGGAGTCTGTCAGCAGGTGACTCCCCCCGGGCGTTCCATCAGTGGCCCAGAGCTCGCCCTGCCCTTGAGAGCGATTCACCACGAGGAGCGCCTGGTCGTTGAAACCGAAGCCCGGGAACACCGCCGAGCTTCCGTACTCCTCTCCAGTCAGCAGCTCCCTCACCTTGACGGTGCCCGCCGCCGTGCCATCTGTCTTCCACAAGGCCATGTCCGAGGCGATTCCTCCTGAGAAATAAGGTCCGTCCCCCGCGAGGAAGAGCAGGTTCCTTCCCAGGACTGTCATGTCGCCCAAGTAGGCGCTGTCAGGGCCGACCGCGATGTCCTTCATCACGCGGGTCCCTTCCCGGCTTCCGTCGCTGACCCAAAGCTCTTTTCCGTAGGGAGAGCGGGCCGCCGCGAAGAGCATCACCTCCGTGGCGTACGCGGGATACGTATACGTCCAAGGCATGGCGCGACGATCCTGGAACTCCAGGGGCACTTCGCCAATATCTCTCACCGGATACGCTGGCCAGGAGTCCGGACGTGATTGCAGCCGTGATTCCAGAACGGGTGAGTGGCGCTCGACCGGCACCCCGCCCTCCGACATCACCGGACTACAACTCCCCGCCAACACCCACAGCGCACCCCACAGCGCTCCATTCGGTCTCATGCGCGCATCTTCATGAATTGACGCGCGCGTGACGAGTCCTCGGCTCTTCATCGCGTCGAACATGACGCCGAGTCCTCGGCTCTCACCGCTCCCCGTGCGAGAAGGAGTAATCCCAGACGTCTGCCATCACGAAGTTGGCGGAGACGACCCAAGGGGGCCTCGTACTTCAAGCCCAGGGCTCACCATCGGTTGTCATGGAAGAACCCGCCCCCTCCACGGGGAGGTGTTCTCCCCGTCGGCCCTGGGCCGCGCGTAGCCCTCCGCCTCGGCTACTCGCCCTCTTCGACGGTGAGCTGGTACGAGTCCTGGAAGTTGGCCTCGCGGTTCTTCGCGTCACGCACCTCGAAGATGTAGACGCCGGGCTCCGCGCTGTACCGGATGCTCTCCGGCTGGTCTCCCTTGGCGCGGTCCGCTGTCTGCACGAGCGACAACTTCCCATCCGGCTGCACGCGATGCAGGTACAGGCCCACGTCGACCTTGAGGATGCCCAAGAGCGTCGCCCTCAGCGGCGTGCGCACCGGCCGGTCCGACAGGTCCACGCGGTAGTAGTCCGAGTCCTTCACCGGGAACACCGTGCCGCGCACCGCCTTGCCGAGCGCGAGCTCCTGCGCGCGGTCCACCGTGTTGTTCGGCTCGCGCTCCTCGCCACCGTTGTCCGGCACCGTGGAGACGCTGATGCGGTAGGGCTGCTCCGCGTTCTCGAAGTCCTTCACCCACTTGCCCTCCACCTTGCGCGACGCGCCCTCCACGCGGAAGTAGCAGGCGCCGGTGCACGAGACGTTGTTGAGGCGCTCGGGCTCCTTGAGCGCGCCGTCATTGGCGCGCAGGAGCACCGTCTCCGACTGCCCATCACCCTGGGCTGGCTCCACCATGGACAGCACCAGGTCCAGTCGCTCCACGCCGGACAGCTCCACCTTCGCCAGCACCGGCTCCGTCGTGCGCAGCACGAAGTGGTCCACGTCTCCCTTGGGCGCCAGGAACCCCTCGCGGTACCCACCGGCCGTCAGCGGCGTGGCCTTGTGCAGCTCGTCATTGGGCTCCAGCTCCGCGTTCGCTCCGGCCTCCTCCTGCGTCACGGTGAGCGTGTACGGCGTGCTCGCATTGAACGTGCGGCGCGCTTCCTTGCCCGCCCCCGTCCAGCCGCCCTTCACCACCACGTAGACGACCCGGTCCGTCGCACGCACCCCGATGTTGCGCAGCGACAGGGCCTCGCCCTCCTTGCCACGCAGCGAGAACAGCGGCGCCTCGGCCGCGGACAGCACCGAGATTTCCGGCCGCACGCCCTCCACCGCGGACAGGTCGATTTTCAGCGCCACCGAGGGAGGCTCGGGCGGAGGCGCCGCCACCCCCGCATCCGTGATTTGCGCCACGCCCGTCTCCGGAGTCGGCGCGGCGGCGGGCTCACCTCCACCGAACGTGCCCGTGGGGGAGGGGGGCGTGTCCAGAGGGGCCGCACCTTCCTCGGGCGTCCCCGTGGCCGCGCCGCTCTCCGCGCCAGGCACCGGGCTCGGAGGAGGCGTTGCTCCCTGGGTGGGCACGTTCCCTGGAGCCGCAGCTCCGGGGGGCACGGTGCCCTCGGCACCCGAGTCCGCGTCGTTCGCCGCGGGCGCGCTCGTGGGCGCGGCGGTCTCCGGCAGCTCCACCCGGTACCAGTCCTCGTCGCCCGCGTGGCCCAGGAACGCCGTCACCGTCTGGCCCAGGGGGAGCGCAATCGCGTCCACGGCCCTGTCGTTGGGCTCGTGCTCCTCGCCGTCATTCGCGGCGCGCATCTTCACGCTGAGCGTGTAGGCCCCGCCCACGCCCTTGCGCGCGGGCGCCACGCGCACCCAGCGCTCGCCGTCCACGTAGAGGTTGGGGAAGCGCTCCGGCTTGCCGTCGCCCTCGCTGTTGATGGAGGCCAGCCGGTTGCGGTCCCGGTCATAGACCTCCAGGGTGATGTCTCCGCCGGGCAACCCGGACACGGTGACGTCCGCCACGCGGGGGGCAGGGGGCGCGAGCCGATACCAGTCCTCGTCCGCCTCGTTCGGCTGGGCCGCCAGGTCCGCCGTCACCGTGCTGTCCCGCGTAATCGTCAGGGCCTGCTCGGGCCGCTCGTTGGGCTCCTGCTCCGTGAGGGCGGATGGCCCCGTCTCCACGGGCCCCGCGTCGGGCACCTCGCTCGGCTTGTCGTCCTTGCAGGCGACCAGCGTCGCGGCCAGCACACAGACCCACCCCCAGCGTCGCATCACGTTTTCTCTCCGCATCGGGCCGCATCACTTCCCCGCGGCGTCCGGGTGTCAAGCACCCCAACACCCGGGCCCGTGCTTTCATCCGTGACGAAAGGCCCACCCCGGGCCCCTCCAGACGGCCTTCCTGGTCGGGGACTGGAGCCACCCTCGCGGTGCGATCAAAGATGGGCGCATGAGCCGCCTCCCCCTCGCCTTGTTGCTGCTCGCCTCCGCCGCCCCCGCCGCGTCCAACGCCCCGCCGGGGTATGCCCAGGCCGCCGACTACCTGGAGCGAGAGCGCCAGCCCGAGCGTTACTCGCCCCTCCACCTGCTCGACGGTCGCGACTCCACGGCCTGGTGCGCCACGGGCGCCACCCCGGCCCCCGTCACCATCGGTTTCAAGGACGTCGTCACCATCGACGAGGTGCGCGTCTACACCGGTGATGGGACGGACAAGGCCTCGTACAAGGCCCACGCCCGCGCGAAGAAGCTCACCCTCACCAGCGTGGACTCCGCCAAGAGCCTCAAGGTGGAGGACAAGCGCGGCCTGCAGGTCGTCCCCATCAGCCCGTCCCTGAGGGGCAACCGCTTCACGCTCGAGGTGGCGGAGCGCTTCCCGGGTTCCGGCGAGGCCGCCCCTGTCTGCGTCACCGATTTGATCTTCTACTCGGGGGGCAAGGCGCTCAACGGCACGTGGCTCGCGCCGCGCCTGCGCTACGACTCGCGCCTGGCGCCCCTGTTGGGGACGTGGTTCAGCGGCCTGGACGGCGCCCCGGACCGCTTCCTCTCGTTCTACGTCGACGGGACGTACCGCTTCGCCCACGAGCCGCTGGAGGGCGGTGAGCCGAGCGCCGTGACGGGCACCTATGCCCTGTCGGGTTCTCGACTCACGCTGGAGGTGCCCAAGCGCGGAAAGGTGACGGCGCGCCTCCAGAAGGCCGCCCCGGAAGGGGCCACCTCGGCTGGAGCCACACTGGAACTCGACGGCGCGGTGGCCGAGGAGTGGGGCCGCGCCTTCCGCGGCCAACCCTGAACCGGCTGCGACTGCCCGGTGGGCCGTCTAGAGGGAGGCCGCCTTCTTCTTGCCACCAAAGTGGCGGAAGAACGCGATGATCTCCTCGACGGCGACCTTCACATCGGTGGCGTCCTCGAACTCCGACTCCAGGAAGATGCCACCGCAGGATTCGCAGGTGTCGTAGTGCAGGGGATGCTGGCGGTCGCCGCCATCCACGCGGACCAGATCGACCAGACATTCAGGGCACTGACCGGTCAATGCCTGTGCATCTACCTTGCCGCCCTGGCTCTCCAGCCCGGGGAGGTTGTTGTGGAGGAGGACCCGGTTCAGGTCCGCGACGTCAATCCACAGTCCGCCGCAATCTCCACACCTTCGCAACGTCTGGTCATCCCCCTCGAGATCAACCATCTCGACGTTGCAGCTGGGGCAATCCATGGCGCGGGTCAATCTCCTTCAATGGGGGACACACGTCCCCAGTGGTTCGGAGAATGATAGGTCGTGCGAATTTTGGGATGCAACCCAGGTTGCCGCTTCTGTTGGCAACGCGCCTTCTGGGGTCGTTCGGCCCCGTGTCCCCCGGTCCCTCAGGCCTTTGCTTTCACGCGCCGGATGTCCGCCCCCAGGGCACGCAGCTTGCGCTCCAGGCGCTCGTAGCCGCGGTCCAGGTGGTAGACGCGGCTGACGTCCGTACGCCCCTCGGCGCGCAGGCCCGCCAGGATGAGCGAAGCGCTCGCCCGCAGGTCTGTCGCCATGACGGGTGCGCCACTGAGGGTCTTCACGCCCTTCACCACCGCCGTGTGCCCCTGAACAGTGATGTCCGCCCCCAGTCGGTGCAGCTCCGGAACGTGCATGAAGCGGTTCTCGAAGATGTTTTCGCTGATGACGGATGTCCCATGGCTCACACACATCAGCGCCATGAGCTGCGCCTGCATGTCGGTGGGAAACCCAGGATGTTCGGTGGTGGTGATGTTCACCGAGTTGAGGGTGCGAGGGGCCTTGCAGCGCAGGCCCCCGGCCTCGGCGGTGAGGGTGCACCCGGCCTCGCGCAGCTTGTCGATGACGGCGTCCAGGTGTTCGGGGACGGCGTGTTTCACCAGGACGTTGCCACCGGAGATGGCCGCGGCCACCAGCAGGGTGCCCGCTTCGATGCGGTCCGGGAGGATGGCGTGGTCCACGGGCGTGAGGCCCTCCACGCCTTCGATGGTGATGATGGACGTCCCGGCGCCTTCAATCCGGGCGCCCATCTTGTTGAGCACCCGGGCCAGCTCCTCGATTTCGGGCTCGCGCGCGCAGTTCTCCATCACGGTGCGGCCCTTGGCCAGCACGGCCGCCATCAGCACGTTCTCCGTGCCGGTGACGGTGATGACGTCGAAGTTGACGGTGCCGCCCTTGAGCTGCTTAGCCCGGGCCTCCACGTAGCCTTCCGTCAGGGTGATGTCCGCGCCCAGGGCCTTGAGGCCCTTGAGGTGCTGGTCGATGGGGCGTGCGCCGATGGCGCACCCGCCGGGCATGGACACCCGCGCGCGACCGAAGCGCGCGACGAGCGGGCCCAGCACCAGCACGCTGGCGCGCATCGTCTTCACCAAATCGTAGGGGGCCTCCGGGGTGATGGCCCCGTTGACGCCCACCTCGCACACGTCCTTCTTCCGGCCGGTGAGCCGCTCCGCGTCGCAGCCCATGGTGCGCAGCACCTTGAGCATGGTGACCACGTCAGCCAGGTCCGGCACGTTGCGGAAGGTGGAGGTGCCATCCGCCAGCAGCGCGGAGGCGAGGATGGGCAGCGCCGCGTTCTTCGCGCCCGAGACGACGACCTCGCCGTGCAGCTCCGCGCCGCCCTTCATCACAATCTTGTCCATGCTGTTTCCGGCCCTCAGCCCTGTGGCCCGCTGGCCGCGGGCTGTGTCCCAAATGCCATGCGCTCCCGCCGCTCCAGGTCCTTCTCCACCCGCGCGTCCTCGTAACCGGCCGCGCGCAGCAGCTCCAGGACCGCGGCGCCCTGCGTCTCACCCATCTCCAATGCAAGGAGGCCGCCAGGCTCCAGCCACTTGCGCGCCTCCGTCACCACCCGCCGGAGGGCGACCAGGCCGTCCTTCCCACCGTCGAGCGCCAGCCTGGGCTCGCGCCGCACCTCCGCGGACAGGCCGGGAATCTCGTGCGAGGCGATGTAGGGAGGGTTGGAGACGATGACGTGGAAGCTCGCGTCGGCGGGCAGCGGGGAGAACAGGTCTCCCTGGAGCACCGTCACCCGCTCGGAGACCTTGAGCGTCTCCGCGTTCTCACGCGCCAGGGCGCACGCATCCGGAGACAGGTCCGTGGCCGTCACGGCGAGCTGGGGGCGCTCGGCGGCGAGGCTGATGGCGATGCAGCCGGAGCCCGTGCACACGTCGAGCGCGCGAGCAGGCGAGTCCTTGGGCAGCACGCGCAGGGCCGCCTGGACGAGCAGCTCCGTCTCCGGCCGGGGGATGAGGACGCGGGCGTCCACCTTGTAGGCGCGGTTGTAGAACTCGCGCGTACCGGTGAGGTACTGCGTGGGCTCTCCCGCCAGGCGCCGTTCAATCAGCGCGCGGAAGGCGGTCAGCTCCTCCTTGGACAGGGGGCGGTCCAGGTCCACGTACAGTCGCACGCGCCCCGTCTTCAGCACGTGAGACAGGAGGATTTCCGCCGTGAGTCGCGGCGCATCCACCTGCCGCTTCTCGAAGTGCTGTGTCGTCCAGGTGAGGACCTTGCGGATGGTCCAGGTCTCGCTGCTCATGCTTCGGACTGGGGCCTCGGGCCGCCCATCTGAGCCTTGAGCGCCTCCGCCTGGTAGAAGGTCCGACAGGCGGTGATGATGTCCTCGATGTCGCCCATCATCACGGCGGGCAGGTTGTGCACCGTGAGGCCGATGCGGTGGTCCGTCAGCCGGTCCTGCGGGAAGTTGTAGGTGCGGATCTTCTCGCTGCGGTCGCCGGTGCCCACCTGCGAGCGGCGCGTGGAGTCGCGCTCGGCGCGGATGCGCTCCTGCTCCATCTCGTAGATCTTCGCGCGCAGCATGCGAAGGGCCATGTTGTAGTTCTTCAGCTGGCTCTTCTCCTGCTGGCACTTCACGACGATGCCCGTGGGCCGGTGGGTGAGGCGCACCGCGGAGTCCGTGGTGTTGACGCTCTGCCCGCCCGCGCCGGTGGAGCGCATCGCCTGGCGGTCGATGTCCGCCTCGTTGAGCTTCACGTCCACTTCCTCCGCCTCCGGCATGACGGCCACGGTGATGGTGGAGGTGTGGATGCGGCCCTGAGTCTCCGTCGCGGGCACGCGCTGGACGCGGTGCACGCCGGATTCGTACTTCAGGTTGCTGAAGACGGCGTCGCCGGACAGCGTCACGGTGGCGTCCTTCACCCCGCCCGCGTTGCCAGCGCTCATGTCGATGATGTCCGACTTCCAGCCCCGCTGATCCGCGTACCGGAGGTACATCTGCATGACCTCCTCCGCGAACAGCGCCGCCTCGTCGCCGCCCGCGCCCGCGCGAATCTCCAGGATGACGTTCTTCTCGTCATTTGGATCCTTGGGCAGGAGCAACAGCTTGAGGCTGCTCTCCAGGCTGTCGCGCTGCTCCTTCAGTCCGGGCAGGGCCTCGCGCGCATAGCTCTTCTCGTCGGCGCTGCCGGCGTCGAGCCACACATCCACTTCCTTGAGGTCGGCGAGCACTTGGCGGTACGTGCGGAATGTGTCCACCAGCTTCTCCAGGCCCGCCCGCTCCTTGGAGACCTTCTGAAGCCTCGCCGAGTCGGCGAGGACGTCGGGGTTCGACAGGTCCGCGGTGAGGCGTTCGAACCGGCGCTCGACGTCTTCAAGTTTGTCAATCATCGTCGTTCCAGGGGGTATTGCCCCTTTGTCCGGCTGCTGGCAAGGGAGGACGGAGTCAAGAAATTCCTTGGCCGCTCGGGCGGTAGCATGAAAGAAGGGCCGCCCTCACCGCCGGATCCACTTGGCGGTCGGTTTCACATCACCACACGGAGTCCTTCCACATGCCCGCCCAGAAGGGAAATCGTTCCAAGAAGAAGGTCGCCAACCGTGCCAAGGGCCGGAAGGCCCAGCTGAAGCGCCGCCGTAGCCGCGCCAAGAAGGGCCAGTCCAACAACAAGGTCTGACGCTCCGGTTACTCCCTCCCGCCAGTCGCGGGGGAGGGAGACGGCCTTGCCCACGGCTCCAGCTCGGGGAGCATCCGCTCCACCCCCGAAGAGCTGTTGGCCAGCAGTCGCAGCACCTCCTCGGCTGCCTCCCCGGTGACGGGCACGGGCTGGAAGGGGAGCTCCGGGAAGCGGTCCGTGCGCAGCGGCAAGACCTCGCTGGAGAGGTAGCCCCCCGGACCGAAGCGGCCCTTCCACAGGGCGCCCCGCTTGTCGCGCGGGTTCCAGTTGCCTCCGAAGACGAAGTTGCCCAGCGAGTAGACGACGGGCGCCCCCCGGTGCAGCTCCATCGCCTGGAGCACGTGGGGGTGGCTGCCCAGCACGCCCGCCGCGCCCGCGTCGATGGCGGCGTGGGCCAGTCGCACCTGGTAGGGCTCCGGCACGTAGGTGCCCTCGCGACCCCAGTGGAAGAAGGGCAGCACCACGTCCGCTTGGTGCTTCGCTGCGAGGATGTCCTCGCGCAGCATGCGCTCCATCACGTCCACGTCGGAGAAGTGGCCGGCGACCCCGGGCGTCGTCTCCGTGGCGTAGACCTCTGGCGGCTCGATGTTTCGCTCGCCCAGGAAGAAGTACCCCAGGAGGGCCACTTTCACGCCTCCCACGGTGATGACAGCGGGGCGGCGCGCCTCGGCGAGCGTCCTGCCCGCGCCGAAGTAGGGGATTCGGGCGGCCTCCAGCGTCACCAGCGTGTCCACCAGCCCCTGGGCGCCGTAGTCCATGAGGTGGTTGTTGGCCAGGCTGACGACGTCCACGCCGCCGGCGACGAGCGCTCCCACCAGCTCCGGCCGGGCGCGGAAGTTGAAGTTCTTGGCCAGCTTCTCGCCGCCCTCGGTGAAGGGGCACTCCAGGTTGACGACGAAGAGGTCGGCCGCGTCACCCAGGGCCCGGACCTCCTTGAAGCCGTAGGCGAGCATCTCCTCGCGGGAGCGGCCCTTGGCCACCTGGTCGTCGAAGTACTTCTGGTGGTTGTGACCCAGCGTCACGTCCCCGCCTACGACGAGGGTGATGGGGCGAACGGGGGGCCCGGCGTCCGGGAGGCCGGCCAGCGGATCGGTCGCTTCCCGGCTTTCGGGAGGCCCTGCGTCCTCTGGAGAACGGGGCTCCACGGAGGGGGGAGGGGCCTCCGCCACGGGGGCGGGCCGGGGATGACAGGCGGAGAACAGGAAGAGCAGGAGGGCGGCGTGGCGCATGGACGGAGGGAAACTCTACCTTGCACCCTTTGTTGCGCGACGCGTAGATTGCCCGGCGCTCTCATGGCCCGGGAAAAGGACAACATCGCGCTCTCCGACGAGCACAACACTCGCGGAATCGAGCTGGCGGACCGGGGTTGGCTCGATGAGGCCATCAAGGAGTTCAAGAAGGCCATCGACCTGGACCCGAGCTCGGCGCACGCGCACGACAACCTGGCCACCGTCTACGCGGAGAAGAAGCTCTTCCGCGAGGCCCTCACCGAGTACCTCACCGCCCTGAAGCTGGAGCCGGAGAGCGCCACGGCGCACTACAACCTGGCTTGCTTCCTCTCCACGCATGCCGGGGAGATGGCGGTGGAGGAGTACAAGGAAGCCATCGAGTTGGATCCGGAGTACCCGGACGCGCACCTCAACCTGGGCCTCACGTACGCGGACCAGGGGCGGGTGGAAGAGGCGATGCGCGAGCTGCAGGCGGCCATCGAGCTGGACCCCCAGGACGCGTTCCCCCGGCACGAGCTGGCGGCGCTGATGATGGACGAGGGGGACTACCGCTCGGCGATTACGTTGCTGAAGGACGTGGTGCGGCTGGAGCCGGACAACTTCGAGGCGCAGCTCGATTTGGGCATCTGCTACGCGCAGAAGGGCTTCTACGCGGAGGCCGAGCGCGCGTATGAGCGGGCTCGCGCGCTGAACGCGGAGGACCTGCTGCTCAACTACAACCTGTCGGCGCTGTACGCTCTGTGGGGCAGGCCGAAGGACGCGGTGCAGTACCTGAAGGCGGCGCTCACGGCGGACCGTCAGAAGGTGATGGGGTGGCTGTCCACGGACCCCATGTTCGACGCGCTCAAGGGCGACGCCGACTTCGACGCCTTGTTCTGAGCCATGGGAATGGAATGGGTGTTCCTGGGGCTGGCGATCCTCCTGGTCTTCGCCAACGGCTTCTTCGTGGCGACCGAGTTCGCCATCGTGAAGATTCGCGCCACGCGCCTGCAGTCGCTCGTGGACGAGGGCACGCCGGGCGCCGCGCAGGCGCTGCGGATGGTGGAGAAGCTGGACGCGTACCTGTCCGCCACGCAGTTCGGAATCACGCTGGCCTCGCTGGGCCTGGGCTGGCTGGGTGAGCCCGCCTTCGCGAAGCTCCTGGAGCCCGTGCTGACGCGGCTGGTTCCCGAGGGCGCGAGCCCCACGCTGGCTCACACCGTGTCGGTGGTCATCGGCTTCAGCATCATCACCTTCCTGCACATCGTCCTGGGAGAGCTGGCGCCCAAGAGCCTGGCGATTCAGCGCGCGGAGGCGACCACGCTGGCCGTGGCGCTGCCGATGCGGGCGTTCTACTTCCTGTTCTATCCGGCCATCATCCTGCTCAACGGGCTGGCGGCGTGGGTGCTGCGCATCTTCGGCCTCCATTCGGTGGGAGAGGCGCACGAGGCGCACAGCGAGGACGAGCTGCGCGTCATCCTCCACAGCTCCGCGCAGGCGGGGGCGATTACGACGGCGCGCGCGGAGCTTTTGGAGCGCGCGCTGGAGATGGCGCAGAAGACGGCGCGGCAGGTGATGGTGCCGCGAAACCAGGTGAAGTTCTTGGACGTGGAGGAGCCGCTGGAGAAGTGCATCGCGGACGCGCGCGCCGCGGGGCACACGTGGCTGCCGGTGTGCCGGGGCAACCTGGACGAGGTGGAGGGCGTGGTGAACGCCAAGGACCTCTTCTTCCTCCTGTCTCGCGGTGAGCTGCGCAGCCTGGCGCAGGTGCAGCGGCCGGTGCTCTTCATCCCGGAGAACGCGACGCTGGAGCAACTGCTCGCGGAGTTCCGCCGCCGTCGTCGTCAGACGGCCCTTGTCGTCGACGAGCACGGCGGCACGTCGGGCCTGGTGACGATCGCGGACGTGGTGGCCGAAGTCGTGGGCGACGTGGCGGAGCTGGGCCGGCGGGTGGATGAGGTCCGCTCGCTGCCGGGCGGGCGCTTCGAGCTTCCGGGCACGGCGCAGTTGGATGACCTGGAGGAGCGGCTCGACGTCAGCTTCGACCTCGATGAGGACGAAGAGGGCGAGGTGACGACGATTGCCGGCTTCCTGATGGCGAAGCTGGGGCGCGTCCCGGAGAAGGGGGACTCGCTGCGGCTGGATATGTGGCGAATCCTGGTGGAGGAGGTGGACGGACCCCGTGTGGTGCGCGTGACGGTGGAGCCTCAGTCCCGCGCCGCCCCCCGCTCGGCCACGGAGTCGTCGTCCTCGTCCGGCCCGGGAGAGCCGTCGCAGGGCGCTCCAGGAGAGATACCCCCCGCCTCGTCGTCGGGCGGCGAGTCCACCTAGCTGTCTGCCCCGGCCGCCTGGTTCAGGGCGCCGAGGGCACCTTCGTGTCGGCCGCGGCCTTCTTCACGGGCCGGCGCGCCTTGCCGGAGGACTTGGCCTGCACGGGCTGGGGACGCTCCACCTTGAGCAATTCCAGGTCCGTGCTCTCCGCCGTGGCGAACTTGAGGATGCCCACGCCCGGCGCGAACCAGACATAGCTCTCCATGGAGCGGCCCTCGGAGCCAGGGCGGCTGGCGCGCGCGGTGACGATGTTCTTCACCTTCAGCGCCTTGAACGTGCCGGCGGCCACGGTGACTTCCTCCTCGCCCACGACGGTCGACTCCTTTTCGAACGTGGTGGCGATGATGGGCCGGATGCCGCCCGTCTTGCCCGCGGGGGGCTGGAGCTTCACCGACAGGCTGTTCTTCCACGAGCCGCCGGGCACCATGCTCGTCAGCGCGGGCACCGCCATGCCTTCCGAGCTCACCACCTGCACATCCATGCCGGACGCGGACAGCAGCGTGCCTTCCAGGCCGCCCAGGCCCGTGCTCATGCCCTCGGCGGTGCAGGTGGCGTCCGTCTCGCCCTGGCGGCCCTTGAGCTTCACGGCGACCTTGCCGCGCAGCCCCTCGGGTGTGGGGGTCACGCCGTGGGTGCTGATGACCATCTGCGACGACTTGCCCGCCCGGTAGGTGAGCGTCAGCCCTTCCTCCAGCGGGAAATACGGGTGGGGGCAGGGGGCCGGGGCTTCCACCGCCTGCGTGTCAGACCGGGGTGTTACCTCCGGCGTAGGGGACGCTCCCATGAGGAGCGTCAGGGCAAGAAAGGGCTGGTACGTACGCAACCTCCAGGAATGTCAATGGGAAGGTAGGGTGGGGCGGCCAGGGCGCAAGTCCAAGAGAGGACCTTCCTGCCCGCCTCTGGCCCGTTTGAAGGGCAAGCAGCCGAACGTATGGCCACGCGTGGCATGGTCACGCTTGATCGCCTGGATGGCGGCTGGTACTCCTGCTGATCGTTCCGAGGCCGATTTTTCGGCCTCGCGCTCACTTTTCACCTCGTACCTCGCGCCTCTTCCAGGAGCCCGCTGGCATGCGTATCAAGCGGTTGGACATCACCGGCTTCAAGTCGTTCATGGAGCGGAGCGTCTTCACTTTCGACGAGGGCGTCACCGGCATCGTCGGCCCGAACGGCTGTGGAAAGTCCAACGTCGTGGACGCCATCCGCTGGGTGATGGGTGAGCAGAGCGCGAAGAACCTCCGTGGCCGTGGCATGGAGGACGTCATCTTCAACGGCTCGGAGAACAAGCCGCCCCTGTCCATGGCGGAGGTGTCGCTCACCTTCCTGGTGGATGACACGGACCAGCTGTCGCCCCAGTACCAGGGCTACTCGGAGATCACCGTCACGCGGCGCCTGTTCCGCAACGGGGACTCGGAGTACCTCATCAACAAGACGCTGTGCCGGCTGCTGGATATCACCGAGCTGTTCCTCGGCACGGGCGTGGGCACCAAGGCCTACTCCATCATCGAGCAGGGCCGCGTGGGCCTCATCGTCTCCAGCAAGCCGGAGGACCGGCGCCACCTGCTGGAGGAGGCCGCGGGCGTCACCAAGTACAAGGCCCGCCGCAAGGCCGCCGAGCGGAAGATGGAGGCCACCGAGGCCAACCTCCTGCGCGTGACGGACATCACCAGCGAGCTGGAGAAGAGGCTGGACGCGCTGTCGCGCCAGGCGAAGAAGGCGGAGAAGTACAAGAAGGTCAAGCAGCGCATGCGGGACATCGACCTGCACGCGGCCAGCCACCGCCACCTGGAGCTGCTGGCGGAGAAGCAGGTCCTCCAGTCGCGCCTGCAGAACCTGGGCTCCGAGGAGCGAGAAAACCTGGACCGGGTGAAGGAGCTGGAGGAGGCCATCACCCGGCGCCGCGCGGAGCTGGACGCGGAGGCCGCCGCCCTCCAGACGCTGGCCGCGGAGGTGCACGCGCTCGAAAGCTCCGTGCAGCGCGACACGCAGGAGCTGGCCTACGGCCGCCGTGACTACGACGAGACGAACAGCCGTGTGATGCAGGCCCGGGCGGAGCTGGACGGGCTGCTGGCGCGGCAGGCGGAGATGTCCGACGCCATGGCCGCCCGCGAGGCGGAGCTGTCCGGCATCGCCGGCTCGTGGAAGGAGGACGAGGTGGCGATGCAGGTGGCGCAGGAGGAGCTGCGCCGCGTCAACCACCTCCAGACGGAGGTCGCCCTGCGGTTGGAGCAGGAGCGCGCCGGGCTGGTGGCGGTGGCCACCCGACTGGCCAACCACGAGAGCAACCTGGTCAACCTGGCCCGTCAGCGCACGGACCTGGAAGCGCGTCGGGCCAGGCTCCAGGCGGAGCTGGACGGGCTGCGCGCGCAGGAGACGGAGCTGGAGTCGGTGCGCGGCGACGTGGCGAAGCGGGTGGAGGACACCCGGCACCTCGCCGCGGAGCTCGCCGAGCGCAAGGGGCAGGAGGAAGAGGCCCTCACCCGCACGCGCGCGACCTTCACGGAGAACGAAATCCAGGTCATCGCGCTGCGCGAGGAGCTGAGCGACAAGCGCAGCCGCCTGTCGTCCCTGGAGGACATCCAGAAGAACTACGACGGGTTCGACCGGGGCGTGCGCGCGGTGATGATGCGCGCCGGCACGGTGGCCCGGGAGCAGGGCATCTTCGGCCTCGTGGCGGACGTGCTCACCGTCACCCAGCGCTACGAGCGCGCCGTGGAGGCGGCCCTGGGTGAGCGGCTCCAGCACGTCATCGTGGAGAGCCGCGACAAGGGCGTGGAGCTGGTGGAGTACCTCAAGGGCCACGCGGAGGGCCGCGGCAGCTTCCTGCCCGTGCCCATGCTTGACACGCTGCAGCCCGTGCTGGAGCCGGACTTCGAGCGCCCGGGGGTGCTGGCCCACGCGCTGCGCGAGGTGACGTGCGAGGAGGCCCTGGCGCCCGTGGTGCGGATGCTGCTGGGAGACGTGGTCATCGTCCAGGACCTGGCGTCGGCGCGTGCGTACTCGGAGGCCGGTGGCCCCCAGTGCACGCTCGTCACCCAGGAGGGCGAGGTCTTCCGCTCGGACGGGACGATTGTCGGCGGCGAGCGCGAGGGCGCGGCGGTGGGTGCGCTCCAGAAGAAGCGTGAAATCGCCGAGCTGGCCACCGAGGTGGCCCGGGTGGAGGAGCGCTACAACGAAATCCTCACCCGGCACTACACGCTCCAGAAGCAGATGGGGCACACCGAGGGCGTCCTCAAGGGGCTGGCGAAGAACCAGCACGCCGAGGAGGTGAACCTCGCCAGCCAGGAGAAGGACCTGCACAAGGCGGGCGAGGACCTGGCGAAGGTGCGCGAGCGCCTCCGGGCCCAGGAGCTGGAGGACGGGCAGCTGGGTCAGAGCCACATGGCGCTGGCGAACGAGGAGGAGACGAGCCGGGGCGAGGTGGCCCACGGCCAGACGGACCGGGAGTCGCGCGAGGAGCGCGTCCGGCAGCTCTCCTCCGAGCAGGAGTCGCTGCGCCAGCGCTCCGAGTCCGCCAATGGCGAGCTGACGGGCCTGCGCATCAAGGTCGCCGCGGGCAGCGAGCGCGGCGAGTCCGCGCGCAAGGAGCTGGACAGCCTGGTGACTCAGCGCCGGGAGATGGAGACGCGCGTGGCGCGCCTCCAGGCGACGCTGGCCGAGGGTGGCACGCGCACGGAGGAGCTGGCGCGGCGCACGGCGGAGACGGAAGCGGGGCTGGCCCAGCGCGTGGAAGAGCACCGCGTGGCCGCGGAGGGCCTGGAGACGCGGCGCACCGCGCACACCACGGCCTCGACGGAGGTGCGGGAGCAGGACGCCCAGTTCCGCGAGCTGCGCGGTCGGGTGGAGGAGCTGATGCAGGGGCTGTCGCAGATTTCGCTGCGCGAGCGCGAGATTGCCCTGGAGCTGGAGCACCTGTCGGCCGGCATCCGCGAGCGGCACCAGGTGGACCTGGCGCTGGAGCTGCACCGCTACCACCTGCTGCCTTCGCTGGCGCCGGAGACGGAGGCGGAGCTGAAGGACCTGCGCGCCCAGGTGGAGAAGATGGGGGAGATCAACCTCACCGCCATCGACGAGCACGCGGAGCTGTCCAAGCGCTTCGACTTCCTCATCGCGCAGAAGACGGACCTCCAGGCCTCCATGGGGCAGCTGCGCGAGGCCATCACCCGCATCGACGCCACCAGCCGCGAGCGCTTCAAGCAGACCTTCGACGTGGTGAACGAGAAGTTCCAGGCCATCTTCCCCCGCCTGTTCGGCGGTGGGCGCGCCAGCCTGGTCCTCACCAACGACGGCCCCAATGGCGAGCCGGGCGTGGAAATCGTCGCCCAGCCGCCGGGCAAGAAGCTGCAGAGCGTCAACCTGCTCTCCGGTGGAGAGAAGGCCCTCACCGCCGTAGGCCTCATCTTCGGCATCTTCCTCATCAAGCCCACGCCCTTCTGCCTCCTGGACGAGGTCGACGCGCCGCTGGATGAGGGCAACGTGGGCCGCTACAACGACATGGTGAAGGAGATGAGCAGCCAGTCGCAGTTCATCCTCATCACCCACAACAAGCGGACCATGGAGGTCTCCAACACCCTCTACGGTGTCACCATGGAGGAGCCGGGCATCTCCAAGCTCGTCAGCGTGCGCATCAGCGAGGCCAGCGCGGCCAACGACGACAAGATCAGCGCGTAGTCGTCCTCACGACGCTGGAAACACAGAAGGCGCGGGTCCCGGAAGTTCGGGTCCCGCGCCTTCGTGCGTTTCAGCCCGCTGGGGACTGCTTACCGACTACTTGCCCTTGTAGGACTTCTTCGGGCACGCCTTCTGGTCCGCGTCCGCGCGGGCCTGGGCGGCCGTCAGGTCCTTCTGGGTGTTGGTCAGCGCCGTCTGGCTGGCCGTCTCCACCGGCGTCCAACCCTCGGCGTCCGTCGTCTTCAGCTCCTGCACCAGCGCCACGGAGGCCTGGTCCACGGCCTGCTGGGCCTCCAGCGCCTTCACCCAACCCTGCGCGGCCTCCACCAGGGCGTTGCACTTGCCGGCCAGCTCGTCGAACAGCTTGTAGTCCTTGGTCTTCTGGTACTTCGCCACCACGGCCTCGAACGACTCGGCCGCCGCGGCGCGGGCGCCGAAGGCGATGGCCGCGTCCGCCGCGCGCTGGTTGCGGACGACCTCCAGCTGGAAGAAGCGCAGCTGGGGGGGCAGGGCGCTGGCGGCCTCGGTGGCCCCGGAGTTGAAGTGGACGAAGCGGTGCGGGTAGCTGAGCTTGTCCGTGGACAGCTTCGCGGGCACGGCGACAATCTTCGTCTTGAGGCACGCGGCGAGCTGGTCACCCTCGGTGCTGCCGGAGGCGTCGAACGTCACCTCGGCGACGGGCTGGCCCTTGGTGAGCGTCATGTGGGACGTCAGCACCGGCGGCGTCTGCGCCTTGTAGGTGGCGTAGCAGTCGCACCAGCCCTGCTGGGCCAGGCGGACGGCGCCGGAGAAGTCCGAGCCGTCGTTGACGCCGAACTTCACCGTGGCGCTGGCCGTGGTGTCGTGCTCGAAGGTCGCCGTGGACTCCAGCGGCGGGGCGCCCTTGGCCAGGGGCTTGGGCTGGACGAGCTTGTCCACCACGGCCTGGATGCACTGAGTGCCCGTGGGGGTGAGGTTCTCACCAGTGATGGCGTGGGTGCTGCCCGCGTCCGTCACGGTGGTCTTCACCGTCGCCACCGTCTTCTCGGCGGGGCCCCGGTTCTGCGGGGACACGAGGCACTCGAGTACTTCCGGCCGGGTGGTGAGCATGGCGCCCACCAGCACGCCCTGATTGGACGCCGGCAGGGTCAGCTCGCGCGGGAAGCAGGTGGCCACGTCGAACGCGGGCTGGTTGCCAATGCGCACGCGCTCCTCGGTGGTCTGCGGCTTGGCGGCCGTGTCGGCGCTCTCGGCGGGCTTCTGCTGACCGGCGCAGGCGGCGGTGAAGACGACGGAGGCTACGACGAGACGACGCAACATGCGGTTGTTCTCCATGGGGTGGAACTGCGAGGGGGCACTCACTTCTCCAGGCCCTCGGCGTTCTTGAGGTCCTTGAGGCGAAGCCCGTTCTTCTTGAGCAGACGATAGAGGCTCTGCATGGACAGCCCGGTGCGCTGCTCGGCGGCCTTCATGTCGAAGCCCACCGTGCGCATCACCTCGGCGAAGTAGAGGCGCTCGAAGTCGGCCAGCACCCTGTCCTTTGCCTCGTGGTACGGCATGCCGGTGACGAGCGTGGCCACGTGGGTGCCGGGCGGCTGACCCTCCGGGCGGCGCGAGGGCTGGGCGAGGAAGTCCAGCCAGCTGGTGTTGCCCGTCTCCTCCATCAGCGCGCCGCGCTCGAGCACATTGCGCAGCTCGCGCACGTTGCCCGGCCAGTCATAGCCCTCGAAGAGCGCGAGCGTCTGGGGCGTCAGCGTCACGCTGGCGCGCAACGTCTGCGACAGGGCCTGCGCCAGCGAGGGCAGGTCCTCGCGGCGGGTGCGCAGGGGCGGCAGGCGCACGCGCGCGACAGCGAGGCGGAAGTACAGGTCCGCGCGGAAGCGGCCCTGGCGCACGTCCTCCTCCAGGTTGCGGTGCGTGGAGGCGATGACTCGCACGTCCACCGGCACGGGCTGGCCGTCCAGCGAGGGCACCTCGCGCGCGTCCAGCACGCGCAACAGCTTGCCCTGCACCATCAGCGGCAGCTCGCCGACCTCATCCAGGAAGAGCGTCCCTCCCCGGGCGGCCTCGAAGACGCCGCGCGCCTCCTTGTCCTCCGGGTCGCTCGCGCGCAGACCGCCGAACAGCTCCCGCTCCGCCTTCTCCTCGGAGATGAGGTTGCAGTCGACGACCTTGAACGGGCCATGCCGCCGCGACGAGTGCTGATGCACCGCGCGCGCCGCCAGCTCCTTGCCGGTGCCCGTCTCGCCCTCGATGAGCAGGCTCATGTCCTCGCGGGCCACGCGCCGCAGCTCCGTGAAGACCCACCGCATCTTCTCCGAGGAGCCCACCAGCGCGCCGAAGGACTCGGCGCCCGCGAGCTCCACCTCGGTGGGCTTCGCCGCCACCTTCACGGCCAGCTTCGTCTTGCCGAGCTCGACCTTGTCTCCGCGGCCCAGGTACGCCTGAAGCACCTGTCGCCCGTCGAGGAAGGTGCCATTGCGACTGCCGGTGTCGCGCAGCAGGAGGCCTCGCGGCGTGCGCTCCACCTCGAGGTGACGGCGGCTCACCGTGGTGTCCGTCAGCACCAGGTCGCTTGCGGGGTCCGAGCCCACGCGTACCAAGCCATCCTGGGTCGTCACCTTCTTGCCCTTGTCGGGGCCAGACACCACCTCCACGGTCCATTCGTGAATGGGGATGCGGGTGGTGCGGCCTTCTTCTTTGTCCGTCTGGGTGGTCTGGGTGACCTCGGGCCTGGGCTCCATCATGGGTCCTCTTTAGGTGCGAGGGGACCGGGCGGGCAAGCCCGACGCACCATGTGCTCGTGCCCGAACTGGTCAGGGCAGCATGAGTGGAAGAATCTTCCCGGAAGGCTGTTGCACGTCAGCCTTCCTCGGAAGGAGCGCCCCGTGCGCGTGGACCGGGGCGGGGGTGGCGCGTCGGAGTGTCCCCGCTCGGGCCTCCGGGCGAACGACTCCCCAGCGCGCGGTGGCTTCGGAGTGGGGCCTGGGCCCTCGTCCGTGCTTTGCGCGATGGGGATGCTGGCGTCCTTCCCGGTGACTCCCGGAAGGGCGCGTCGGAGGGTGGGGTGGCGCACGTCCACGTGGCCCCAGTACGCCATGGACGCCTGGGGACCTCGTGCTGGGGTGTGCCTGGGACTGTCCACCAGCGCACGTTCGTCGCCGTGCAGGCGCCGCGTCGTGTCGCGGTGCGGCCCTCGGGCGTTCCGCAGCCGCGCCTGCGCCGGCGGAGGTCGTCCAGGAGGATGGGAAGGGCCGTTCCAGAAGCTCACGGCCGGCATCCAAGACGAACACCCTCCGCGAATCCAGTGTCACGCGCGGGCGAGGTCCAATCAGTACGTCGACGGCGAGTCGCTGGCGGGGAATGACTCCTTGGAAAGCTCGTCCACGAGATCATCGGAGCTGGTTCCTCCGGACTTCACCCCCGCGTTGCTCTGGTCCCTGACCACCGGTCCCTTTGGGGAGGACTTGCCCGAGCCCGCCGCGCGCTTGCGTCCGGCGCTGCCCGTGGCCGCGGCCCTTTCCGTCGTCCCCAGTCGCGCGCCCAGGAGGTTCTTCGCCCGCTCGGCCAGGTGGCGCTGCTCGTCCCGCCAGTCGCGGAAGAACTGCGCCAGCTCCGGGTCTCCCGCCCGCTCCGCGTCCTGGATGAACTGCTCCGCGGTCGAGGCGCCCTTGAGCAGGTGGTACAGCGTGCTGATGACGTTGTAGTGCGCGTCTTCACCTGCCATTGCCGCCTCCCGAGAAGGGGTGGTGTTCCATGGCGGTAAGGTAGGCACGGCGCGGCGAGCGGCCCCGTGAAGGGCGCTCGCCTGCCCGCTTGCGACTCAGGCCTGGAGCATGGGCTCGAGCTTGCCTTCCTTGTCGAGCTGGGCCAGGTCCGAGTAGCCGCCGACGTGCGTGTCACCGATGAAGATTTGAGGCACGGTGCGCTGGCCTCCGCTCATCTCCACCAGCTTCTCGCGCGCGTCATCGTCTCCGGTGACGTCCAGCTCCTGGTAGTCCACGCCCTTGCGCTTGAGCAGGTCCTTCGCGCGGACGCAAAAGCCACAGTAGTTCGTGGTGTAGATCTTCACGGGTTTCACGGTGTCGCCTCCTTCATTCCCAACGTAAGGGCGTGGCCTTTCGCGCGCCACCGGGCGCATGAAAGCACGACGGCCCCCGGCTCCTTGAAAGGAACCGGAGGCCGCCAGTGAAGCGTCCACCCCGGATGGACCGGGGTGGGGGGCGACTACATGCCCATGCCGCCCATACCGCCCATGCCGCCCATGCCGCCACCGCCGGCGGGGGCGTCCTTCTCGTCCTTCGGACGCTCGGCCACCATCGCCTCGGTGGTCAGCATCAGGGACGCCACGGACGCGGAGTTCTGCAGCGCCGTGCGGCTCACCTTGGCCGGGTCGATGACGCCCGCGGCCAGCAGGTCCTCGTACGCGCCCGTCGCGGCGTTGAAGCCGAACGAGCCCGTGCCTTCCTTGACCTTGTTGACGATGACGCTGCCCTCGAGGCCGCCGTTGCCGACGATCTGGCGCAGGGGCTCCTCGACGGCGCGGCGGATGATGTCCACGCCGAACTTCTCACCCTCGGCGAACGTCTGACCCTCCAGCGCCTTGAGGCACCGGATGTAGGCCACGCCACCGCCAGGAACCACGCCCTCCTCGACGGCCGCGCGGGTCGCGTTGAGCGCGTCCTCCACGCGGGCCTTCTTCTCCTTCATCTCCGTCTCGGTGGCCGCGCCGACGTTGATGACGGCCACGCCGCCCACGAGCTTCGCCAGACGCTCCTGGAGCTTCTCGCGATCGTAATCGCTGGTGGTCTCCTCGACCTGGGCGCGGATCTGCTTCACGCGCGCCTCGATCTCCGGCTGGCTGCCCGCGCCGTCGACGACGGTGGTGTTGTCCTTGTCGACGGTGATGCGCTTGGCCTTGCCCAGGTCCTGCAGGGTCAGCGTGTCCAGCTTGATGCCCAGGTCCTCGGCGATCATCCGGCCGCCCGTCAGGGTGGCGATGTCCTCGAGGATGGCCTTGCGGCGGTCGCCGAAGCCCGGCGCCTTCACCGCGCACACGTTCAGCACGCCGCGGATCTTGTTCACCACCAGGGTGGCCAGGGCCTCGCCCTCGACCTCCTCGGCGATGATGAGCAGGGGCTTACCAGCGCGAGCGACCTGCTCCAGGATGGGCAGGAGGTCCTTCATCGAGGAGATCTTCTTCTCGTGGATGAGGATGAGCGCGTCGTTCAGCACCGCCTCCATCCGCTCCGGGTCCGTCACGAAGTACGGAGACAGGTAGCCGCGGTCGAACTGCATGCCTTCGACGACGTCCAGCGTCGTCTCCAGGCCCTTGGCCTCCTCCACCGTGATGACGCCCTCCTTGCCGACCTTCTCCATCGCGTCCGCGATGATCTGGCCGATGGTGGCGTCGCCGTTGGCGGAGATGGTGCCAACCTGCGCGATTTCCTTCTTGTCCTTCGTCGGCTTCGCCAGCTTCTTCAGCTCCGCGACGATGACGGCGACGGCCTTGTCGATGCCGCGCTTGATGTCCATCGGGTTGTGCCCGGCGGCCACCAGCTTCGCGCCCTCGCGGAAGATGGCCTGCGCCAGCACCGTGGCGGTGGTGGTGCCGTCACCGGCGACGTCGGAGGTCTTGGACGCGACCTCCTTCACCATCTGCGCGCCCATGTTCTCGAACTTGTTCTCCAGTTCGATTTCCTTCGCCACCGTCACACCGTCCTTGGTGATGGTGGGCGAGCCGAAGCTCTTCTCGATGACGACGTTACGGCCCTTGGGGCCGAGGGTCACCTTGACCGCGTCGGCCAGGATGTTGACGCCACGGAGAATGGCCTCGCGGGCGCGTACGTCGAAAAGCAGTTCCTTCGCCATGATGGGAATTCCTTGAGTGAAGGGGTGGGGGACGGATTACTTCTCGATGACGCCGAGCACATCCTCCTCACGGAGGATGAGGTGCTCCTCGCCGTCGAGCTTGATCTCGGTCCCGGCGTACTTGCTGAAGAGGATGGTGTCGCCGGCCTTGATGTCGAGGGGACGCACCTTGCCGTCCTCCTGCACCTTGCCGTTGCCGACGGCGATGACCTTGCCCTCGAGGGGCTTCTCCTTCGCCGTGTCCGGGATGAAGAGGCCGCCCTTGGTCTTGTTCTCCTCGGCGACCCGCTTGACGATGAGCCGATCCTGCAGGGGACGAATCTTCATGGTCTGCTCCTTGATGGGCGCCCACCGTCCGGGGTCTCCGGACGGCTCTCGGCGCCACTGGGGGTTGAAAAGGGCCGTGACGACCCGCGGCATTTAGCACTCACACCTTGCGAGTGCTAACGCCTAGGCGCGGCGGATAATAACCAGCGAAGTCGACCCGTCAAGCGACGCTGACTGCCCGTGCCCCGACATGCCAACCGTCTGGCATTGCTGCTCTTTTCCCCGCCGCGCACGACGCCGTGGAAGGACGCCCGCTCGTCGCCCCGCACGTGGAAATTGGCACTCGGGGTGGTCGAGTGCCAGCGCAAGTGCTTGGAATCATTGAAAGCGGGTTTTGCGACGAGGAGGGTCGATTGCTACCGTTCCCTTATTCCCGAAGGCGCCGTCGGCCGGGTGGAAGGACGGGAGTGTCGATGAGTCAACTGGTGGCGTCCCTGTCGCTGAAGGAGTTCTTCAAGTCGCTCCTGGACGAGGTCACTTCGCGCCAGCGCGTCTCGCTGGAAGAGGTGACGGAGTTCTATCTGGTGAACCTGCTGGCGGACTTCGCCAGCACCGACATGCTGTTTGACCGCCAGGAGGACGGCCGCAAGGGCCGCGAGCCCCTGGCGCTGCTCTACCACCAGGCGCTGCAACAGGAGCGCGAGGCGCGCATCCGGACGCTGCGGCGGCTGGGGGATGTCTCCCTCTACACCGTGGGCTTCTTCTCCGGCGCGCTCCAGGGCGGAGTGGTGGGGCCGGACTACTACATCCAGATGGGAGGCACGGCGTACGGCCAGGTGGCGGACCTGTCCCCTCGGGCGGGCTTCGCGGGGGTGTACCGGGAGCTGCACGACAAGTTCCGCTCGGTGGTGGAGGTGCTGGAGGAAATCTCGGCGCGAGGCATGGTCCGGGCCGGGCCCTCCGGGGCGTTGAAGGTCTACGAGTCGTGGGCGCGCACGGGCAATGACCGGCTGGAGCGCGTGCTGGTGGACGCGGGGATGATGCCGAACGCGAAGGGACAGCTCCCCAACTAGCCGTGGCACGGAGGTCGCGATGATTGGCCGCGTTCAGGACCACCTGGAGGCCATCTATGGCTTCACGTGCGAGGCTCGGGCGGAGGTCTTCGTGGTGGACACGGAGGCCGCCGTCCAGTTGGGCGCCACGGGGCGCAGTGACGAGGAACTCCTGGTGCACGAGTCAGGGGACGCGCTGGAGATGGCGCTGTACCTGTCCCCCGCGCTGCTCGACAGGCTGAAGCCCTACGAGGCCGGGCCGCTGGGGTACCTGCTGGATGGAGACCTCGCCGGCTACTGCCAGGTGGCCGAGGGCGTCAGCCACTTCCTCTACATGGCGCACACGGCGGCGCACGGGCGGACGGTGTCCCTGCTGGAGCTGGAGGCCCAGGCGGAGGTGGACAAGTTCGCCATCTGCCTGTTGCACCGCTGGGGGGAGGGGGTGGGGGCGTGGGCCCAGGAGCTGCTCACCCGGCTGTTCGACAGGGTGTCCTACCGGGAGAAGCTGTCGTCCCAGGAGCGCTGGCGGTACGAGGAGGCCAACCGCGTCTCCCGGCGCTTCTGCTCGCGGATGATGGGGCACGTCTCCGGAAGGCGGTTGGACAGGCTCCTGGCGGACCTCCGGTATGCCTACCGGCTGGGAGCGGAGGCGAAGCTGAGTCACTTCGTCCACGGTGGTTGAGTCCCCGCGGCCCGCCTCCTTCGGTTAGGGTAGGTGGGCATGCCACGCGAGGCGTCCGCAGGCGGGATTGTCATCCGGGAGAGTGACGGCACCTGGGAGGTGGTCGTCATCCGTCCGCATGGCCGTCCTCTGTGGGCGCTGCCCAAGGGGCACGTGGACCCGGGGGAGACTCCGGAGCAGACGGCGAGCCGCGAGGTCCACGAGGAGACGGGGCTCACCGCCGCGCTCATCGCGCCGCTGGGTGAGATTCGCTACGTCTACCAATTCAGGGGGCAGCGCATCTTCAAGCGCGTCCACTTCTTCCTCTTCCGCTACCAGGAAGGCGCGCTGGGGCCGCTGCCGGGGCCGCGCGTGGAGGTGGACGAGGTTCGCTGGGTGCCGGTGGGACAGCTGGTGCCCCTGCTCGGCTACAAGGGAGAGAAGGCCGTCGCCGCGCGCGCCGTGCGGTGGATGCGCGCCCAGGGGCTCATCCCGGAGGCCCCTTCCCCGGCCGTAAGGCCCGAGGGGAAGGGAACCTAGGACCTACGACTACTTGCGGGCGTCTTCGGGGGTGTACTTCCCGGAGAGCGCCTCGCGCACGTCGCGGTCGAACTTCACGCGGCCCGTGGCCACCTCGCGCAGGGACAGCACGGGGGGCTTGTTCTTGGAGCTCTCGATGATGGGGCGGGCGCCGGCCATCAGCTGACGCGCGCGCTTCGCACCGAGCAGCACCAGCGCGAACCGGTTGTCGACGAGGGGGAGGCAGTCTTCGACTGTGACGCGAGCCATGGAACGTCCTTCGGATTTCGGTGGGGCTACCTGAAACGGTGAAAACTAAAGACCACCCCGGGGGGAGTCAAGGAAGGACGCACGGGCAGGGCCGCCGGGCGGACAGGCGCTGTCCCACCCTGGAAGCCTGGATTCGGTGGATCAGGTGTACCACCAGGCCCAGGCGATGAGGACGACCTGGAGGGGCAGCCGGGCCCAGAGCAGGGGGGCGGGGACCTTCTTGAAGCGCTCGGGCTGGAGGGCCATCTGGAGGTTGGCCGGGAAGATGGCGACGAACAGGGCGATGAGTCCCCATGCGGACACCGCGCGCGTGGCGGGAACCAGCAGGCCCACGCCCAGCAGGACTTCCGCCACGCCGCTCAGGAAGACCAGGGGCCCGTGCCACGGCAGGTACGGCGGCATCATCCGCACGTAGGGGCGCGGGTTCACGAAGTGATTGATGCCACCGGCCACCATGAACAGGCCGAGCACGTACATCAGGACGGTCTTCACCATGTGCCGGGAGTCCTACGCCCCCGCGAAGGCCGTGTCGACGATGGAGCGGGCTTCCTGGAGGATGGCCTGGAGGTGGGCGTCGTCGCGGAAGCTCTCCGCGTAGATTTTGTACACGTCCTCGGTGCCCGACGGCCGCGCGGCGAACCAGCCGTTCTGCGCCACCACCTTGAGCCCGCCGATGTCCGCGTCGTTGCCGGGCGCGCGCGTGAGGCGCTGGAGGATGGGTTCTCCCGCGAGGCTCGTCGCCTTCACCGCCTCCGGTGAGAGCTTCTTCAGCACGGACTTCTGCGCGGGCGTGGCCGCCTGGTCGATGCGCGCGTAGTACGGCGTGCCGAAGCGCCCCGCCAGCTCCTGATAGTGCTGTCCCGGGTCCTTGCCGGTGCGCGCGAGAATCTCCACCGCGAGCAGGTCCAGCAGCATGCCGTCCTTGTCGGTGGTCCACACGGTGCCGTCGCGGCGCAGGAAGGACGCTCCCGCGCTCTCCTCACCGCCGAAGCCGAGCGAGCCGTCCAACAGCCCGTCCACGAACCACTTGAAGCCCACCGGCACCTCGACGACGCGGCGGCCCAGGCTCTTGGCCACGCGGTCGATGAGCCCGCTGCTCACCAGCGTCTTGCCCACGGCGGTGTCCGCCTTCCAGCCGGGCCGGTTCTGGAACAGGTAGTGGATGGCCACCGCGAGGTAGTGGTTGGGATTCATCAACCCGATGGAGCGCGTGACGATGCCGTGCCGGTCCGAGTCCGCGTCGTTGCCGAAGGCGATGTCGTACTGGTCCTTGAGCTTCACGAGATTCGCCATGGCGTACGGCGACGAGCAGTCCATGCGGATCTTCCCGTCATGGTCCACCGGCATGAAGCGGAACGTCGGGTCCACCGTGGGGTTCACCACGCGCAGGTTCAATCCGTAGCGCGTGGCGATGGGCTCCCAGTACGCGACATTGGAGCCGCCGAGCGGATCCGCGCCGATGTGCAGCTTCGCGCCGCGCAGGGCCTCCATGTCCACCACGGTGCCCAGGTCCTCGACATAGGGCGTGATGAAGTCGTGGGGCTTCACCGTCGGGGCCGTGCGCGCCTTCTCGTAGGGCGTGCGCTTCACGCCCGCGTTGCTGGTACCGAGCAGCGCATTGGCGCGGCGCTCGATGCCGGAGGTGACGTTCGTGTCCGCGGGGCCGCCGTTGGGCGGGTTGTATTTGATGCCGCCGTCCTCGGGCGGGTTGTGGGACGGGGTGATGACGATGCCGTCCGAGAGCCCCGAGGCGCCCCGGCCTTTGTTGTACGTGAGGATGGCGTGGGAGATGACGGGCGTGGGCGTGGCGCCGTCGGTGAAGCGCACCTGGACGCCGTTGGCGGCCAGCACCTCGAGCGCGGTCTGCTGCGCGGGCGCGGACAGCGCATGGGTGTCCATGCCCAGGTACAGCGGCCCGTCGATGCCCTGCTGCTGCCGGTACTCGCAGATGGCCTGCGTCACCGCGACGATGTGGGCCTCGTTGAAGCTGGTGCGCGCGGAGGAGCCTCGGTGGCCCGACGTGCCGAAGGCGACGCGCTGCTCGGGCACGGCCACGTCGGGACGCTCCGCGTAGTAGCGCGCGCGCAGCTTCTCGGGGTCGATGAGGAGGTCTTCCGGCGGGAGCTTTCCAGCGAGGGGATGGGCCATGTCGCCGCCAACATAAACGCGCCGCGCGACGGATGGATCTCCCATGTGAGGGAGCTGTCCTCGGGTGGACCCAGACCCTCCCGGGCTCGAAGCGGGTGCCTCGCTACGAGCCGGTGGCGCCAGAGGGGGAGGGGGGCGCCTCCTGCTCGGGGAGGTAGAACGCCCCGGAGCGCGCGGCGAGCACCGCCGCGGTGAGCAGGCCCACCGTCAACCCGAAGACGGCGATGCCGGCCAGCGTCACCCAGTCGGTGACACCCGAGGGCTGGAACAGCGCGGTGAAGGGCGTGGCGAAATCGAAGCCCTTCTCGGGCGCCTTGCGCAGGTTCTGCACGGCGGTGAGCAGCGCTGTCGTCATCGCGCCCAGCACCATGCCCACGACGGCCGCGAAGGCGGCGCTGCCCATGAGGACGGGGCGGGTGACGGCGCGGGTGGTGGGGCGGCTCTGCACGTCGAAGTCCGGGTCCTTCACGCCCAGCGGCACGAAGCGCGCGAGCAGCAGCAGGCCGGGGATGCCGCCCACCATGGTGAACCAGAAGAAGGGCTCCCAGCCGATGGCGTACACGAGGAAGCCGGCGATGGGGCCCGCCACCACGCGCGGAATGGAGAAGAGGCTGGAGAGCAGCGCGAACTGGGTGGCGGAGAAGCGCTTCTGCGTCAGCCGCATCAGCAGCACGGAGAAGGCCCCGGTGCCCAGGCCCTGCGTCACGTTCTCGAAGCCGATGGCGATGTACATCAGCCACGGCGTGGGCGCCCCGGCGCGCGCGACGAGCACGTAGCCGATGTTGGACACAATCTGGATGACGCCGAACACCCAGAGCGCGCGGCCCAGGCCCAGCACCGTCGTCCACGCGCCTCCCACGAGCGTGCCGGCGATGGTGCCGAACAGGCCGATGGTGCCCAGGGCCACGCCCCGGTGCAGGTCGCTGTAGCCCATGTCCACCAGGAAGGGCCGCAAGAGCGTGCCGCCGAGGTTGTCGGCCAGCTTGTAGAGGAAGACGAAGGCGAGGATTTCGAGCGCCCGGTGCCGCGCGAGGAAGCCCACGAAGGGATACCAGACGGCGTCCTTGAGGGACTTCGGAGGCGTGAAGCGCTCCTCGGGCTCCGGCGCGAAGCGCGTGACGATGAGCATGGGCAGGTACAGCACCGCCAGCCCGATGACGACCCACTTCCACGACACGCGGCCCGCGAGCGTAATCGCCGCCGAGCCCGCGATGAACATGGCCGCGCGGTACACCGCCACGCGCGCGCCCACCGCCACGCCCTGCTCCTCCTTGCGCAGCACCTCCACCGCGTACGCGTCGATGGCGATGTCCTGCGTCGCCGCGGAGAACGCCACCGCCATGGCCAGCGCGCCCACCACCCACGCGGTCTCCGGATGTTCTCCGATGCCGGCCAGGGCCAATGTCGTGGCGAAGAGGGCCACCTGCGCCACCGCCATCCAGCCCCGCCGCCGGCCCCAGAAGGGCGGCACATAGCGGTCCATCAGCGGCGACCAGAGGAACTTGAAGGACCAGGGTGCCTGCGCCAGCGTGATGATGCCCACCACGCGGATGTCCACGCCGATGCTGCGCAGCCAGTCGGGGATGGCGATCCACACCAGGCCGAGCGGCAGGCCCGAGGAGAACGAGAGCAGCGTGACGGAGGCCGTCCGCCAGGAGGCCATGGCCCGCGCCAGACTGGCCCAGGTTCCCGGCCGCGCTGCCTGCTCTCCACTCTTGCCCTGCTGCTCGCTCATGGCGGCGGACTCTATACCAGCCGTGCTCGCGGCCCAGGGTGTCCCGCGCGCTTCCGCTCGGAGGGTTGGCCGGTTACCGGTCCAGCGCGGACATGTCCGGGCAGGAGCTGCGCAGGCCCTCGGTGGGGTTGAGGAAGTCCCAGCTCCGGGAGATGAACGTCACGCGGCCCTGCGCGTCCCAGCACTCGGTGTATTTGGCGCCCAGGATGTCGCCCTTGATGATCTCCAGGATGCCCGTCCCCCGGCCGTCCGGTGCCCAGCGCGTGGTGAGGGCCACGTCTTCGCGCAGTCCGCCCTGGACGAAGTCGGTGTCGAGGATCTGGAAGGTCATCTCCGCCAGGTCCCCCTCCGCCTCGCGGTAGATGTAGCGCGAAGGCAGCAGGGTGGGCACGTTGCTGACGAACACCAGCTCCACCCGCGTGGGGAGCTTCCGCGTCTGGTAGTGGATCTCCTCGCGGTCCAGGAAGGGGATGTCCAGGAAGCGCTCTTCCCGGGCCCGCTTCAGGTCCATGATGAGGCTGCCCTCTCCCTTGCGGACGCCGCCATTGGCCTGGAAGGAGCCCGACATGAAGCTCCACCACGCGTCCTCGCCCTCACCGACGTCCCGGTACTGGAGCTGGTAGTCGAACCGCTCCCCTTCACGCGTCATCACGAAGCGCGTGTCGAACTTCATGTCGTTGCGCCCCGGGATGGGCCCCCACACCCGACGGTCCGGCTCTCGCTTCGTGGGCGTGTACTGCTGGATGGCCTCCAGCGAGGAGAGGATTCCGTCCACCGCTTGGTTGAAGCGCAGGCCCGTCTCGTCCGTGTCGCCGACGATGCCCGACGAGTCCCCCAACCGTCCCGCCTGCTGCGCGGACTTGCTGGCCACACGTGCGCCCCAGGCTTCGCCTTGGGTCTTCCCCGGCATCGACGCCGTCAGGTCCTCGCGCCGGGGGAAGGCGTTGAGGAACTCCAGGTCGTCGTTGGAGAAGTCGCCGCCACATGCGGCCAGGGCCAGACACAGACAGATGGGCACCAGGTGTCGCATCGAACGCTCCCTCAAGGCTGATACGTGACGAGCGCGCCCAGCTCCCAGAAGCCCAGCGAGCGTTGCTCATCCACGGTGTAGAGGAGGTAGTGGAGCCGCGCGCGTCCCGTCACGTGCAGGCGCCGCAGGGGTTGCCACCGCAGGCCCGCCACCAGGCCCGGGGAGAACATCGCGTACTTCTGGTCCGGGTACGTCGCTTCCTCGAAGTCGCGGCGCATCACCAGATACGCCATGCGCGCGCCCACGAAGGGCGCCACGGTGCCTCGCGGCCACTCGGACGTGAGGGTCGTGCCCAGGCTCGTCACCGAATACTTGTAGGGCGGTCCACTCAGGGTCGGCAACGCCAGCAGCGCCTGTTTCCCGCCCACCGCCACGTCCACGCCCCACACCCAGTCGCGGCGGAAGTAGTCGTGAAGCTGCGCCTCCGCGCCCAGCATGCCCACCGACAGGAAGAGCGACTGGCGCGTGGGCGCATCGAAGAAGGACTGCACGCCACCGGACACGCCCACCGTCCACCACGCTCCGCCCTCCGGCGCCGCGCCCTTCACCGGGTCGTCCGAGAACGGCGCGTCTCGCAGCCGCGCCTCTTCCAGCACCACCTGCCGTCCCCGGGACACTTCCACTTCGCCGATGCGCAGCCGGTCCGACAGCCTTCGCTTCACGCGGTACGTGCCGGGCGCGAGCGCCACGCGGCGCTCCACGTCGGGCGTCTTGTCCAGCTCCGCCACCACCATGCCGCCCGGGTCCACGAAGTAATACATGCCCGCGGGCGCGAGCCCTGGCACCACCAGCCCGTCGCCGCCCGCGCGCAGGTCCGTCAGCACCAGGTCCCCGTTGCCGGCGAGGTCGTAGCTGAACGTCGGATGCTGAGCGCCCCCGCTGCTGGCCGCCGTGTCCGCCACCGTGCGGGCGTAGGCATGCGAGTACGCCTCGAACAGCGTCACGCGTCCGTCACCGCTGCGATCCGCGTCACCCAGCAGGCCACTGGCCAGATGGTGCGAGAAGTAGCTGCCGCGCAGCGCGTCCGACTCCTGCGAGTCCTCGTCCGCCGAACTGGAGGTGAGGATGACCAGGCCCCGCGCATCGCGCGCCGCGCCGGACTCGATTTCGAAGGCAGGTGCCCGTCGCGCGCCCTTGGTGCGCGTCAGCGCGCCAGAGCGGCACGAGTCGAGAATCGCGATGCGGATATCCGCGGGCGCGTTCGACAGCCGCTGCTTGAGGTCTTCGAAGCCCAGCCGCGTGTTGCCCAGGCGCAGCGTGCCGTCCTTCGCGTGGCCGGAGTAGTAGACGAGCAGCGCCGTGCGCTCACCTCGCGCCCGAGCCTCCTTCGCTCGGGCCTCCAACTGCGTCAGCGCCGCGAGGAAGTCCTTCGAGGACTCGTTGAGCAGCAGCATCGCGTCGCCGGGCGCGACACCGCCCAGGCGCGCCAGCAGGCCGTGCATCTTCCGCGCGTCGTCCTGTGCGAAGCGCAGGGGCCGCGTCTCGTCGCCGCCCTCGTCGTTGCCTGCCACCAGCGCGAAGCGGCGCAAGCTGTCCGCATGCGCGGCCGAGGCACCGAGCACGAGGAGGGCGGCCAGCGCGCGCCAGGAAGGAAGCAGGGGAGGGCTCATGGCTTGAACAGCACCCAGTGCGTCTGCGCACCCGGCACGTCGAGCTGGGACATCCGCTCCACCTCGCCGTTCGCCGCCGTGAACGCACGACGGGTCGCCTCCACCACCGACTCCACCGTGAACGATTCATCCCCGAGCACCAGCACCACGCGCTCGGCTCCAGAGCCGGTGAACTCCCAGCTTCCTTGCAGCCAGTGCAGGTCCTCGCCGGACTCCACGGGGGCGCTCGCGCCGGACTCCGGATGCAGCGCCGTCACCTCGCCGATGGCATCCACGGACACGGCGGCCACGTAGCGGTGGGTGCCCGCCTTGTAGCCCAGCATCACCCGCTCACCCGGTTCCAGGGCCTCGGGAGCCTCCGGCTTCACCTCGCGCTGGGGCCCGGGACCTCCGCCGATGCGCAGCTCCGCGATGTCCGCGCCGCCCTTGCTCCGGTCCCAACCCGGACCCTGATTCAGCAGCGGCCGGGCCAGCACCACCATCAGCACCGACGCGGCCAGCGCCACCGTCGGAGCGAGCCAGCGCCGGGGGGAGGGCTTCAGCGCGTCACGCCGCTGCTGTCGCTCCAACGCGCGCTGCACTCCCAGCTCGAAGCGCTCGAAGGGAAGCTCTGCTTCGAAGCGGGCCTGGTTCGACTCGAGGCCGCTCAGCACGGCGCCACACGTGTCGCAGCTCGCCGCGTGGGCGCGCGCGCGGGTGGCCTCGGGCGAGCCCAGCTCACCGGCCCTCAGGCGTCGCAGTGTCCACTCCGACTCGTGCGCGCTCATCGAACCCTCAGCTCCTCTCCACCCAGCGCGGCGAAGTGCTCCAGCCGCTTGCGAATCGTGGGCACCGAGCGCCCCAGCAACGCCGCCACCTCTTCCAACGTCATCCCATCCACGTGGTAGTGCACCACCGCCGCCTGCGTCTCCGCATCCACCCGGGACAGCAGCCGGCGCACCAGGTCCCGCGTCTCCATCTCTCCCGGACCCCCGTGGGCTTCCGGGCGCGCGGCCGCGTCCCGCTCGAACCACTGCCTCCAGCCCGCCCGCTCCGAGCGGAGCTGGTTGAGACAGTGGTGCGTGGCGATCTTCATCAGCCACGTCAGCGGCGAGGCATCCGCGCGGAAGTCGTCCGCGTGGACAAGCGCTCGGGCGAACACGTCGTGCATCGCGTCCTCCGCCCTCGCCGCGTCCTTCAACAGGTAGCGGCAGCGTCCCATCACGCTGCCGCCGTACCGCGTGTACAGGTCGCGCAGGAAGTCCCGCCGGTCCTGCTGGGGACCCCCCTGGATGACCCTGAGGGCCGGCTGGCGCGTTCCTGTCACGCGCCGCAGACTACCGCGAGCCGGCTCACAGCGTGGAGTAGACCGCCGTGCTGAAGCTGCCGCAGGCGCTCACCGTCCCGTAGCCGATGGCCGGGTTGTAGCTGACCGCGTGGTAGGCGCTGCGGAAGTTGCTGTCCCAGCACTCGTTGATGGTGGCCTCGCCGAACAGGTCTCCGCCCGACAGCTTGATGTCCGAGCGACCGAGGCCCGTGCGCTCCCAGCGGCTCTTGATGGACAGCTTCTCCAGCTTCGAGCGCGTCGGGTCCACGTCGATGTTCTGCTTCACGACGTAGTCCAGCTCGCCGCCGGTGCCCGGGGCCTGCTTGAAACGATAGTTCGCGCTCGCCAGGGTGCCTCCGCCGGCATCCACCTGGAAGTCCGCCTCCACGGAGGCCACCGCGTTCGGGGCCGTGCGCGCGTAGCGAATCTCCATCGTCGCCACGCCCGTCTCGCCCTCGTTGCCAGGCAGGGAGTTGTTCTTCTCCCAGTCGATGAGGAACTGTCCGGAGCCATAGCCGGAGCGGCGCTCGCCATCATCATCGACCGCCGCCGTGTGCGAGCCGGCCAGCACCGTCTTGAAGTTCGTGTCGGGCTCGATCTTCGCCTTGGCCGCCAGCACCCACCCGTAGGTGTCGTCATCGGTGCGCGTGACGGTCAGCTTCCAGGTGATGGGGCTCAGGGCCTCCGTGTGCGGACCCCACACCGCGACGTCGCCCTGGATGGAGGACGGCGGGTGCTTGACGATGGCCTCGATGAGGCCGAGCACTCCCAGCGTCCCACCGTTGATGCTCGCGGCGGCGGCCACGGTGAGCACGTAGTACTCCGACGTCTGGTTCTCGGCGGAGGCCGCGGTCAGTCCCTGACCGTCCGGGCCGGGCGAGGCCACTTCCACCATCTGCTTGGAGGGAAGTCCCTCGCGGAACGAATCGGCGTCCTGCTTCGAGTCAGGATCGCAACCGGCGAGCAACAGGGAGGCGCACAGCAGGCTCTTGCGCAGCATGGTCCTTCTACCTTTCGGATGGCCCCCGGCGGGCCGTGCAGCAGCGTGTTCGCCTCAATGGACACAGCCCCGCCGAAAAACAGAAAGCACGCCTGCCTGGTTCTGAAATGCGCTGGGATTCCAGGGGGTTGGAGGTCGCTCGGACGCCCCTCGGGCGACTTCACCCGGCCTTCGGACGGCGGAAATGCACCGTCCCTACCTTTCGCCCATGGAAAAACGACACCCCAACCATCCCGGGGAGATGGGCACGGACGCCTCGCTCGCGGAACGGGAGCGCACGGCGGATGAAATCAACGCCCGCGCACGGGCCGTGGGGCTGTTGCGCGACGCGGGGGTGCCCTTCGTGGTGGGAGGTGCGTACGCATACGCCACCTATACCGGCATCTACCGGGACACGAAGGACCTGGACCTGTTCCCCCGCAAGGCGGACGCGCTCCGGGCGCTCCAGGTGCTGGAGAAGGACGGCTGGCGCACCGAGCGCACCGACGAGGTGTGGCTCTACAAGGCCTTCAAGGGTGACTACTTCGTCGACTTCATCTTCTCGTCCGGCAACGGCGTGGCGGTGGTCGACGACGAGTGGTTCCAATTCGCCAAGACGGCCACCGTCTTCGGGCACGAGTGTCTGGTGGCGCCCGCCGAGGAGATGATCTGGTCCAAGGCCTTCGTCGTCGAGCGCGAGCGCTACGACGGCGCGGACGTCAACCACCTCATCCTCAAGGCGGGCCACGTCATGGACTGGGACCGGCTGATGCGCCGGTTCGACCGGTACTGGGAAGTGCTGCTCAGTCACCTGATGATGTTCCGCTTCGCCTATCCCTCCGAGAGGGACCTGGTGCCGGAGTGGGTGATGGCGGAGTTGATGCGCCGCACGCTGGACAGCATCCGCGAGGGGCGCTGGGAGGAGAAGCTGTGTCGCGGCAACCTCGTCTCCAAGGTGAACTACCACGTGGACATCCACCACTGGGGGTTCAGGGACGGGCGGGCCTGGGACGAAAACGAACGACAGCAGGGGGGCGAGCGTGGCGAGGGATCCGAGCTCGAAAATTCGATTGGCGGCAGTCGGTGACCTGCACTGCCGGGAGGACCAGCACGGACGCTTTCGCCACCTCGTCAAGCAGGTGAACGCCACGGCGGACCTGCTGGTGCTGTGTGGGGACCTCACGGACCGCGGCATGCTCGAGGAGGGCAAGGTGCTCGCCGAGGAGCTGTCCGCGCTGCGGGTGCCGTGCGCGGCGGTGCTCGGCAATCACGACTACGAGCACGGCCAGGTGAAGGACATCTGCGCGGAGCTCGCGAAGGTGGGCATCCACATCCTCGATGGGGACCACTTCATCTTCGAGAAGGTGCTCGGCGTGGCTGGCGTGAAGGGCTTTGGCGGCGGCTATGGCAACGCGACGTTGCAGGCCTTCGGCGAGGCGCAGACCAAGGGCTTCGTGCAGGAGGCGGTGACGGAGTCGCTGAAGCTGGAGGCGGCGCTGAGCCACCTCGACACGCCGAGGAAGATCATCATCATGCATTACTCCCCCATCCCGGAGACGCTGGAGGGGGAGAACATCGAGATCCGCCCCTTCCTCGGGACGAGCCGGCTGGCGATGCCCATTGATCACTACGGCGCGGAGGCGGTGTTCCACGGACACGCGCACCACGGCGCGCTCCAGGGCAAGACGAAGAACGGCATCCCCGTCTTCAACGTGGCCATGCCCCTGCTGGCCCGGCACACTCCCGACCAACGCTACGTGCTGCTGGAAGTGTGAGCCGGACTCAGGCGGTGACGACCATCCCGGCTTCCACCTTCACGGGCCAGGACGTCAGCGACGCACCGCTGCACGGGCCGCCGACGCACTTCCCGTCGTCGGGTTGGAACAGGGCGCCGTGCCACGCGCAGACGATGAGCTGCTTGTCCGGCGTCAGGTAGCGGTCCAACACGCGCGCCAGCGGGAGCCCGGCGTGGGGGCACCGGTCCACATAGCCGTGGACCTGGGTGCCCTTGCGCACGAGGAAGCCGTGGAAGAACGCCTCGCCAATCTGGAGCACGATGTTGCGCGAGCCCGGGTCCTCCAGCGAGTCCACCGGGCAGAGCTCGACGTCGGAGGGCGTCGTCCAGACGCGCTGCCTTGGAGGCAGGCTCAAGGCAGTCGGGCCTTCTCGAACCCGGCCCAGCAGTCGTCGTAGTCCAACTGCATCGCCGGCGTCTCCACCGCGAAGCGCGTGGGGCGGATGGTCCACCGGGACTCGAACATGAACGCGAGCGTGTCCTGAATCTTGTGCGGCTTCAGGTCCGCGCGGAGGGCCTGCTCGTAGCTCGCCCGGTCCGGACCGTGGCCGCTCATGCAGTTGTGCAGGGACGCGCCGCCCGGAGCAAAGCCTCCGGCCTTCGCGTCATAGACACCCTGCACCAGCCCCATGAACTCGCTCATCACGTTGCGGTGGAACCACGGCGGCCGGAACGTGTTCTCCGCCACCATCCACCGGGGCGGGAAGATGACGAAGTCGCAGTTGGCCGTGCCCGGTGACTCGCTGGGCGAGGTCAGCACCGTGAAGATGGACGGGTCCGGATGGTCGTAGCTCACCGTGCCGATGGTGTTGAACCGCGACAGGTCATACTTGTACGGCGCCAGATTCCCGTGCCACGCCACCACGTCGAGCGGGGAGTGGTCGAACTGGGACGCCCACAGGCGCCCCTGGAACTTCTGGACGACCAGCGTCGGGCGGTCCACGTCCTCGAAGGCGGCCACGGGCGTCAGGAAGTCGCGCGCGTTCGCCAGCCCGTTGGAGCCGATGGGCCCCAGGTCTGGCAGGCGGAAGAGGGCGCCGTGGTTCTCACAGATGTAGCCCGACACCGGCCCTTCGGGCAGCTCCGCCCGGAAGCGCACGCCCCGGGGCACCACGCCCATCTCGCCGGGCCGCAGGTCCAGCACGCCCAGCTCCGTCACGAGCGTCAGCCGCCCGGCCTGCGGAACGATGAGCAGCTCGCCGTCGGCGTCGTAGAACACCTTGTCCGTCATCGACCGGTTGGCGAGGTACAGGTGGATGGCGATGCCCGCCCCCGTGCCTGGATCTCCATTGCCCGCGTAGGTGACCAGTCCCTCGACGAAGTCGGTGGGCGCGGTCGGCGCCGGCTGGGGACTCCAGCGCAGGCGGTTGGGCGTGGGCGGGACCTCGTCGAACGGGCCACCGCGCAACAGGCCCTGGGGATGGACCTTGTACGCGGGATGGTTGGCGCTGGGCCGCAGCCGATACAGCCACGAGCGCTTGTTCTCCCGGCGCGCCACCGTGAAGGCCGTGCCGGAGAGCTGCTCCGCGTAGAGCCCGAACGGGGCGCGCTGCGGTGAGTTGCGCCCCACGGGCAGGGCACCCGGGACGGCCTCCGTGGCGAATTCATTGCCAAAGCCGGAGAGATAGTCACCGGGCGCCTGTCGGAGCCCGCTCTTCGGAGGTACCGCGGTTCGATTCTCGAGAGTCACCGTGTCGCTCCTCCGAAGTCGGGCCCGAGACTACTTCCGGGACTTGTCGACCTTGATGACGCCGCGGCGGATCTGATCCAGCTCGATGGACTCGAACAACGCCTGGAAGTTGCCGTTGCCGAAGCCCTCGTTGCCCTTGCGCTGGATGATCTCGAAGAAGATGGGCCCGAACAGGTTCTCGGTGAAGATCTGCAGCAGCAGGCCTTCCTGCTGATTGCCGTCGATGAGGATGCGGTTCTTCCGCATGCGCTCCAGGTCCTCGCCGTGGTTGGGGACGCGCGAGTCGACCAGGTCGTAGTAGGTCTCGATGGTGTCCTGGAGGTCCACGCCGCGAGCGCGCAGCTTCTCGACGGTGCTGTAGATGTCCTGCGTGGCCAGGGCCAGGTGCTGGATGCCCTCGCCCTTGTACTCGCGGATGAACTCCTCGATCTGCGACTTTTCGTCCTGGCTCTCGTTGAGCGGAATCCGGATGGCGCGGTCCGGCGCAATCATCGCCTGGCTGAACAGGCCCGTGGCCTGGCCCTTGATGTCGAAGTACTTCTGCTCGGTGAAGCCGAAGATGCGGTTGTAGAAGGACGACCACGTCCGCATCTCACCCCGGCGCACGTTGTGCGTCAGGTGGTCCAGCGACTCCAGGCCCACGCTGTTGCGGGCCTCGGCCTCGACGGCGCCGGGAATCTGCACCCAGGAGTCGTAGATGGTGCCGCTCGGACCGTGTCGGTCGATGAGATACAGCAGGCTGCCACCGATGCCCTGGAGGACATAGAAGCCCTCGCCCAGGGAGCTGGCGGCGGGGTCGGCCGGGATGGCGCCGCGCTCCAGCGCCATCTCGTACGCGGTGCGGGCATTGGCCACGCGGAAGGCCATCGCGTTGGCGGACGGACCGTGGGCGGCGCGGAACTCGGCGGCCTGGCCCGTGGTCTCCCGGCTGATGAGCAGGTTGATGTCACCCTGCTTGTAGCGAACCAGGTCCTTGCTCGGGTGCTTGGAGAAGGCGGTGAACCCCAGCATCTCCACCAGCTTCACCATTGCCTCGGGGGCGGGGCTCGTGAACTCCACGAACTCGAAGCCATTCAGTCCAAGAGGGTTTTCCGCCGTGCTCATCATGACCCAGCCTCCGCGAAACGTCTGCGAGTGTGCCTTGGAAGGTAGGGAGTGGCGGCCAGGGAGGAAAGCACAAAGCACTGCCAGAGAATGTCAGGCCCTTTCACAATCTCCAGAGGGAGGGCCCACGCGAATGCGCACGGGTGGCGCGTCAAACGCGGCACCGCGTCGCGTCACCTACGGAGGGTCGTGGATTGTCACAGCAGGAGCGGGCTCATCCTCACGGACCGCGCGCTTCCGTGGGCTCCGGTGCGGGGGCGCCTTCCATCAGGTCTTCAGCCCGCACCGGCAGCACGAGTCCTTCGATGGAGACCTCCATCACCTCGGGTCCCGAACCCCGCACGTAGCTCAAGCCCGACGAGTCGGGCACGTCGCCGCCCAGCCACAGTCGCGCCAGCTCGCGTCCATCCGCGCCCAGCAGCACCGCGCCGCGTGAGGCCTCGTCGATGCCGTACTTCGCCCAGCTTCGTGGCTTTGCGTCTCCGAAGCTCGTGGCCTTCAGTGCGCCCAGTGCGCGCAGCAGGGAGACGACGCGGAAGTGCTGGGCCTTGCCTTGCTTCGGTGACTCCACCCGCCACGACTCCGTGCCGCCATCCGTCTCCGAGGCGTTGACCAGGATGATGGGGGCCGCGCCTCCGCCAGGGTGGAACACCACGCGTCGCACGTCCTCGCGCCGGAAGCTCAGCACGTGCTTGTCCTTCAATTCGTGGACGTCCACGTCGAGCACCGTGAGCGCGCCGTCCGACACCTCGGCCAGCACCGCGTCCGGGCCCTGCTCCCGCAGCGCGTGGATGCGCGGAGTGCCGTCCTCCATCACCTGGGCGAGTCGGATGCGCACGGGTTCGCCCGAGAGCGGAGTGAAGCGCGCATCGACGAGCGGCGACTCCAGTCCCAGCTTCTTCCGCATCTGCGCGGAGTCCGAGGGGAAGGCGAGCGCCCGGTGCTCCTTCAAGTTTTTCAACAATGTCGCCACCCGAGCCTCGTCCGCGCGCTCGGCCACGGGTTTCGTCAGGCGCCACTTCGTCGTGCCCGTCTCGTGCTGCAGCACGTAGCTTCGCTCCTGGGCCCGCACCTCGATGGTCGCGAGCGCGGTCGCCTCCAGTCCGCCGAGCAGCTCCTTCGAGCGCAGCGCGAAGGTGTCCTTGTCCAGGCTCCATCGCACCGAACCCTGGGCCGCGTAGACCTTCGAGTCCCCGTCACGACGCACGTACACGGACCCGTCGAAGGTGTTCTCGACGCCGCCGTGTAGCGTCACCGTGTGCTGGCGGCTCGGGACGTCTTCACCTCCGCCGCTCGCGTCCGGCAGGAAGGCGTGTGCTGTCACGCTGAAGACGGGCGACTTGAGGCCGTACTTCTCCAGGTCGGCGTCGGTGGGCGCGTCGTTCACCAGGGGGCTCGACGCGGTGCTCCCCAGCGTCTCCAGCAGGGCCTCCACCGCGGCGGCCTCCGCGCGAGCCTTCACGGGAACGACGATTTGCCACGCGCCATCCGGCTCGCGCGCCAGCTCCGTGGTGTCGCCCTGGGCCCGCACGGTGATGCGAGTGAACACGGGCGCGGCGGCCTTCGCCCCCTGTGTCGCGCTGGACGGCGGGGCGAACAGTTTCTCTGACACCGCCGGGGTCTCGGAGCCTCGCCGCGAGGTGCCGTCGGAGCACGCGGACAAGGTCAGTCCTCCCGCGCCCAGCGCGAGGACCGCCACCGTCACGAACGCCTTGCCCGTGGCGCTCACTTGTTCCGCCGGGTCAGCCAGATGGCCAGTCCCAGGCCCATCATGGTGAGGGGGAGCAGGTCGGTGGAGATGAAGCGGATGTGGTCCATGTCGTCCGCGTCCAGCTCCAGCGTCGACACCTCGCGGTCCGGGGGGCGCAGGGTGACCTTGGTCACCTGATTGGAGGCCCAGCCCAGCGCGTTCATCACGAGGTTGCGGTTGGGCTCATGGCCCCAGTTCGGATCCAACAGCAGCTCCGCGTCACCCATCACCACGAGTCGCGCCTCGTCGAAGCGCTTGTTGGCGGCGTTCTTCGTGTCGCGGACGATGGCGGCCACGAGCGTGAGCTGGCCCGTCTTTTCGCCATCGGAGGGGACCGCGTTCTCCTCCGGCTTGGTCTCCACCCAGCCGTACTGAGAGGTGTGCACCACGGGCTCCACGCGCACGCCTTCCGCGAATCCCTCGCGCAGCAGCGTGAGGCTGCGCGGCGTGGGCAGCTCCACGTTCAGCCCGCGCTGCCGCAGCGGGAGCACCATCGCGTGGTTGCTGTAGAACCGCGAGAGCACCACGTAGGGATTTCCGCTGTTGAACTGCGCGTCGGCGGCGATGCCCTCGTCGAGCTGGATGCCGTACTCGGCCAGCAACCCGCCCAGACCGTCCTCCAACCCCGCGTCCGTGAAGTAGAGCAGCCTGCCGCCGCCCGCGAGGTACTTGCTCAGCACCTCCACCTCCGGCGTCGTGAAGCGCGCGCGAGCACCCGCGATGATGACCAGCGAGGCATCCCGGGGCACGTCCGTCGCGCCCGCCAGGTACATGGCCTCCGCGCCGTAGCCCTCCTGAAGTAGCTGCCTGCGCAGCTCGGACATGGTGGCGCCCGGGTCATTCGGGGCCGCTTCGTCCTTGGCCAGCGGCCACTCACCGTGGCCGGTGACGAAGTACACCCGCTGCGTGCCCACCGCGTTCAGCTTGATGAGCGCGTTGGTCAGGTCCTGCTCGGAGACGGCCTGCAGCGTCGTGTGCGCCTCGCCACGCACCAGCACCACGCTCGCCTGACCCTCCTTGAGCTGGTACTTCGCGGCCAGGTCCGGGCTGCGGCGCGCGTCCTTGAACGTGTACTCGAAGTGCTCCGGCGCCTGCGCGCGGTAGCGCTGGAACAGCGTGTCCAACAGGCCGTAGGACTCGTGCGTCGGAGGCACGAAGCCAATGGCGAGGACCTTCTCTGGCAGGGCCTCCAGCGTGGCGAGCGTCTGCGGCGCCAGCGTGTGGATGCGCCCCTTCGTCAAATCCCAGCGAGGACTCTTCTGGAAGGCGACGTAGTTGAGCGCCACCAGCGCGAGCAGGGCGGCGAACACGGTGAGTCCCGTGCGCAGGAAGAAGAAGCTCGAGCGGTGCGAGGCGAGCTTGCCGAAGTGCTTCAGGTTCGTCGCCAGGTACACGCCGAGCAGCACAAGGCCCACAGTCGCCTTCACACCCGCGGCAATGGGGTTGCCGGAGGTGACGAAGAGGGTGAAGGGGCTCGACAGCAGCAGCAGGAGCCCGAAGGCGCCCAGGTATCGACCGAGGAGGGTCGCATTCATGTGCGGGGATTCCCTTTCGCGTGAGCGCGGGCCATGTCAGGCCCAGCGCCGCGCTTCCACGGTGCGGTGGGTGAGCAGCAGCGAGAAGACGATGACGGAGGCGAAGAACACGAGCGTCTGCACGTCGAGGATGCCCTTGAGCATGTTCTGCAACTGCGCGTCGAAGGACAGGTACGTCAGCACCGAGCGCAGCGGCTCCTCCGTGGCCTGCGCCACGCCCGACAGCAGCATCCACGGCAGCAGCACCGCGAAGGTGAGGAAGGCCGCCAGCATCTGGCTCTCCGTGAGCGCGGAGATGAACATGCCCACCGCCATGCACGTGGCGCCCCACAGCAGGATGCCGCCGTAGCCCAGGAGCACGGTGGGCCACTCCAGCGCGGTGCCGGACTCCGCATGGCCGAACGCGGAGAGCACCAGCGGGAAGATGAGCGTGAGGCCCAGCGTCGCGGAGATGATGCCCAGTCCGCCCAGGTACTTGCCCAGGACGATTTCGATGGGGCGCACTGGCGCGGTCATCAGCAGCTCGAACGTCTTGTTGCGCTTCTCCTCCGCGAACAGCCGCATGGAGAGGAAGGGCGCGATGAAGAGGGTGATGATGATGACCATGCCCCACAGTTGCACCATCACCCCGTCGGTGAGGTTGCGGTAGGCGGTCATGTCCGGAGGCATCATCGCCCACGTGACTTCCCGTGCCTGCTCCTGCACCTGCTGGAACGTCGCGAGCAGGTTCACGAAGAAGAAGGACGAGAGCGCCACCATCGCCGTGAAGACGCCATAGGCCCACGGGGTGGTGAAGAAGAGGGACAGCTCCTTGCGAGCGATGGCCAGGGCGATGCGCATGGACCGGGGGGTTCCTTGAAGGAGGGGACGGGCGTCGCGCTCAGGCGGCGGTCAGCTTGATGAAGACCTCTTCCAGCGACGCGCTCTCCGAGGTGCCCTGGGAGCCGGCCAGCTTGCGGAGGTCGTCGTAGGCGACGATGCGCCCTTGGTTGAGGATGAGGACCTTCTCGCACGTCATCGTCACTTCCGGGAGGATGTGCGTGGAGAGGATGACGGTGTGCTTGCCCGCGAGGCTCTTGATGAGCGCGCGCACCTCCGCGCGCTGCGCGGGATCCAGCCCTTCCGTCGGCTCGTCGAGGATGAGGACCTGGGGCGAGCCGAGCAGCGCCTGCGCGATGCCGACGCGCTGCTTGTAGCCCTTGGACAGGTTCTGGATGAGGCGGCCGAGCACGTGCGTGACGCCGGTGAGGCCGGCCACCCGCTCGACTTCGCCCTTGAGTTCCCGGGCGGGCAGGCGCTTGAGCGCCGCGACGAACTTCAGGTACCCGTGCACCGTCATGTCCGGATAGAGGGGCGGCGCCTCCGGCAGGTAGCCGATGCGGCGCTTCACCTCCAGCGGGTGCGTGAAGACGTCGAAGCCTCCCACGCGGGCGACTCCCTCCGAGGGCGGGAGGAAGCCGGTGAGAATCTTCATCGTGGTGGACTTGCCCGCGCCGTTGGGCCCGAGGAAGCCGAGGATTTCGCCCTCTTCGACGCTGAAGGTGAGGTCGTCGATGGCCACGCGGTCGCGATACCGCTTGGTGAGGTGCTGTACCTCGATCATCGCCATGGGCAGGCTCCAGGAGAGACGCGCTCGACCCTGGGCCGCCGGCCGTGGAGGTGTTTCTCGGACGGCCCGGGCAGACCGTCGCCGACTATAGGGGCCGACCTTGGGGTGTCAAGGCGACGCCCGGCTCCCGGCTCGGGTGCTTCACCGCGCTGGCCGGGCTCCTGCAAGACTGCGCTTCGGTGTGGTTCCCCGGACACGCCCAACAGGGGTAGTGAGACGCTCATGCCTATCGTGGTCCAGAAGTACGGCGGCTCGTCGGTGGCCGACGTGGAGAAGATTCGCAAGGTGGCGCGCAGGGTGAAGGACAAGCGCGACGCCGGGTACCAGGTGGTGGTGGTGGTGAGTGCCATGGGCGACACCACGGACGAGCTGCTCGCCCTGGCCAAGCAGGTGTCCCCGGACCCCGCGCGGCGCGAGCTGGACATGTTGTTGACGTGCGGTGAGCGCATCTCCATGGCGCTGCTCTCCATGGCGCTCCAGGAGATGGAGGTGCCGGCCATCAGCTTCACGGGCAGCCAGAGCGGCATCATCACCAACGACGCGCATGCACAGGCGCGCATCGTCGAGGTGCGGCCCTATCGCATCCACGACGAGCTGGCGCGCGGCAAGGTCGTCATCGTCGCCGGCTACCAGGGCGTCTCCTACAAGAAGGAAGTGACGACGCTGGGGCGCGGAGGCTCGGACACGACGGCTGTGGCGCTGGCGGCGGCGCTGGAGGCGGAGGCGTGTGAAATCTACTCCGACGTGGATGGCATCTTCAGCGCGGACCCGCGCGTGGTGCCGGATGCGCGCAAGCTGGAGTCGCTCAGCTACGACGAGATGCAGGAGCTGGCGAGCGCGGGCGCCAAGGTGCTCAACGCGCAGGCGGTGGAGTGGGCGAAGTCGCGCGGCATCGCCATCCTCGCGAGGACGGCGCATGCCCCGGGCAACGGCACGGTGGTTCGCGAGCTGACGGCGCCCTCGGACAGTCGGGTGAAGGGCGTGACGGCGGACTCGGAGCTGGCGGTGCTGGCGGTGGGCGAGCAGGTGCCGCTGCCGGAGCTGTTGGAGTTCCTCGACGCCCGAGGCGTGCGAGGCCGCTCCCTGGGCTTCGACGGGCTGCCGGGGGGCACGGCCCACGCGTACCTCCTGGTTCCGCTGGCGGACATCCACGGGCCGGAGGCGCTGCGCAAGGAGCTGGCCACACGCTTCGACGGAGCGGTGTCATGGCGCGAGGAGCTGGGCACCGTCACCTGCGTGGGCGTGGGGCTCAACGCGGACTGGGCGCCGCTGAGGCAGTCCCTGGCGGCGGCGGAGGAACTCGGCGCGAAGGTGCATGCGGCCCACACGTCACCGCTCCAGCTCACGCTGCTCGTGGACAAGCCCCACCTCAAGCCGCTGACGGCGAGGCTGCACCGGGAGCTGCTCGGCGCGTGACGTCCAACGAGTCGCGGTCCATCGACAGCAAGCTGTCGCCGCGCGTGGACCGAGGGGCGCACGGGAGAGGACCTCCTCGTATCCAGCCGGGAGGTCCTCTCTCGACGACGCTATTCGGTGAGCGCCGCGGTGGCGGCCTGGGCATCCGAGGGGCAGTCGGACTCCACCGCGCCGACGTCGGGCGCCGAGCCGCAGAAGGGCAGGCCCAGGTCCATGCCCCGGTCGACCGCACCCGTGCCGGGCATGAAGGTGTTCGTGTCCACCAGCGCGTTGGCGGACTCCGCGGAGCTCACGTCCTGGCCTTGCTGCTTCCACGCGGCCAGCAGCTCACCCACCCAGGAGTCCTCGGGGATGAAGAAGTTGCCCTTCGTGAAGTTCGCGCCCTGCAGGTACACGTTGGCGGCCAGGTCCAGCCCGGAGGTGTAGGGCCCCAGGTTGACGGCGTTGCGCGTGGCGAAGAGGTTGTTTCGCACCGCCACGTTGGTGGAGTCGCCACCGGTGCCATGTCCGAGCACCAGCGCGAAGCCCTTCGTCCCGGTGACGGTGTTGTGCAGCACGCGCACGTCGACGCCGTTCTCGATGCGGATGGCGGAGCCCTCGGGCATCTTCAGCGAGTGGACTCGGTTGCGTCGCACGGAGATGTTGGTCGGCGGGGCGCCCACCCGGTTGCCGCCCACGGCGATGCCCAGCGCGGCGTCCGAGATGTCGTTGTCCTCCAGGACGACGTTCTTCGCGGAGTAGTGCACCACCACCGCCTCACCTCGTGACGTCGAGGACTTGGTGAAGCCGTGCATGCGGTTGCCGCGCACGGTGACGTCGTGGCACGTCTTGATGTCCACGGCGTTCTCACGGTTGTCGTACATGTGATTGGCTTCGATGAGGACGCCGCTGGCGGGCGCGTCGTTGCTGAAGCCCTCGGGCCCGAGGCACTGCACGGAGTCGCCCGAGTTGTCGTGGATGTCGTTGCCGCGCACGGTGATGTCCTTCGACGTGGGGGCGATGACGACGCCGTGCGAGTCGTCGGACCCTCGAGCGAAGTGATGGATGTGGTTGTTCTCGATGGTGACGCCGCGCGCGCTGGCGTCCGTGCTGATGCCGCTGCCGAAGGCGCCGTGGTGCAGGTCGTTGTTCGCGAGCACCGTGCCCTGGGTGTCTCCGGCGAAGGTGACGGCGATCTGCCGCTGGCTCTTCACGTCGAACTCGAAGCCCTCGATGCGCCAGTTCGGGCGCTGCACCAGGACCATGTACCAGCCGCTGGAGGTGGGAACGAGCTTGGGCTTGCCCTCGCCGAGCAGGGTGATGGGCGCGCTGGTGGTGCCGGCGCGGACGTTGGAGTCGAGCACCAGCTTCTCCGCATAGGTGCCCTGCTGGACGCGGATGATTTCACCGGGGCCCACCAGGGTGAGCGCCTTGGCGATGGTGCGCAGCGGACTGGCTTGCGAGCCGGCGGCGGTGTCGTTGCCCGACGGGCTGACGTACCACTCGCGCGAGTACCGAGGCGGGGCTGGCTCCTCGGGCGTGGGAAGGGGCGAAGGTGTGGTGGGCTCCGGGGACGGCGTGGGCACCTGCGTCACGGGAGGCGTCGTCGGCTCGGGAGAGGGCTGGGTCGGGGGAGGCGTGGGACGGGTGGGGAGGGAAATGGTGCCCGAGGGGGAGGGGGGCTCCTTGTTTCCGTTACAGGCGAGGGCCCCCACGGAGAAAGCTCCGATGAGGCACAGGCTGCGCAGCGTGGACATGGGGGTCGACTCCTCTGGGGGTTGAGCGAGCCAAGGAACGTTCGGGAGGGCGAGCGGTATTCTGCTGGCCTGTGCCGTACGGCCCCTCGTGAAGCAGGCGGCCTGTCATCCTTCCCGCGCGTGATGCACTGGTGAAGGAGCGCCGTGGCTCGGTGCTCATTCGCTACCACGAACCCGATGCGAAATGGAAAGGGACCGCCGGCTGCTCTCCTGCCAAAGCGCGAGTGCTCGTGGGGACTGTCGTGGAGCGACGGAGCCGGCGTCCTCGCGAGAGTGTCAGCTGGCACGCAGTGGTGAGGGCCTGGAGGGCAAGACGGGAGCCGAGGCCCGCGTGCCTACAGTGCGCTCCCTCGCACGGCGGCAGTCACGTGGACATCGTGCGACCTGACCCGACTGGAGGAACGCCCATGGCCCTGCAGAATGACTACAAGGACGTGCTCGACGTGGCGAAGACGATTGGCGCGAAGGTCGAGTCCCGCGAGGAGAATGGAAAGCTCACCCTCAAGGGCTCGGTGGACTACGCGTGGGACCGCGACCGCATCTGGGACCAGATCAAGGCGAAGCACACGCAGTGGCAGCAGGAAGTCATGGTGAACCTCACCGTGACGCACGCGGAGCCGTACGGCGTCTACACGGTGAAGTCCGGCGACACGCTGGGCAAGCTGGCCAAGGACATCTACGGCGACGTGAAGCTGTACCCGAAGATTTTCGAGGCCAACAAGGACCAGCTCAAGGACCCGGACCACATCAAGGTGGGCCAGGTGCTCAAGCTGCCGCCCAAGTCCATCGCCCAGGCTTGAGCGCTCCGTCGTGTCGGGGGAGCCTCGGGGCTCCTTCGATGCACGGGGTGCTCACGCGTGAGCGGTTCGTCGTGTCGAGGTGAGCCCGTGGAGCAGGCGCGGGGCTTCGTATGCCTCCGTGCGGGCGACCTCTGGCGCGAGGTGCGCTGGCTCGTGAGTCGCGGCCCGCTGCTCTCCGGTTCTTCGAAGAGGGGCGTGCGAGTCCGGCTCAGGGAAGCAGCCCCGGGATGCTGCCCCCGGGCCTGGGACCGATGTGGAACCGGATGCTGCCCGGCGCCAGTGTGCATGCGGGCGGATGGGGCGCGTGGAAGGCACCGTGCCGGGGCGGTGTGCACAGTCCCAGCAGCTGCATCGTGGAGTACGGCGACGAGGGCTGCTCGAGATAGGTCTCCACCGTGTTTCGTGGCGGTGGTGGTTCCTCGTCGGTCGTCGCTGGCTCGTCGAGCACGGCGAGAGCGTCCTCCGGCAGTGGACTCGTGTCCGGAACGAAGGAGATGCCCTCGGGAATGGGCTCCTCGCGGTCCGGTCGCCCGATGATGTTCTCGATGCGCTCGGTGCCCTCGTCCTTCACGGCGCGAGGCGCGGTTGCACACGCGCCCAGGAGCGACGCCGCCAGGAGCGTGGAGAGCACTCGGCGCGAATGGAACGGAGACGGAAGGGGCATGGGCGTCAGGGCCCTTGGCGACATTCGGCCGGATGCCGGACATGTTCCCTCGGGAAGAGGGGTCCGGGGAAGAGGCGCAGGTCCTCGCCGCGGGGGAAGTCGGTCTTGGGACATCACTCGGACTCCTGAGGACTCTCGTCACAGGCTTCGTCCGAAGCGCACGCAGCGCAACGTCGCGAGCCAACGCCTTCCTCCATCCTGGGGGTGGGGCGGTGGAGTCGTGAGAGCGCCTCTCACGAGAGAGAGGATGAGGCCTCGTCAGGATGCCCGCCCTTCGTGAAGCGGCCTTCCGTGGTCCTCGGCCCGCGCCATTCCTAGCTTGCCCGGGAGTGGAGCGCGGAGGTCGTCGACCATGCTGTGTCAGAACTGCCGGACCCGTCCAGCCGCGGTCATGCTCAAGAAGCGGATGAACGGGCAGGAAGCCATCCTCAACTTCTGCAACCACTGCGCGAGCGCGATGGGCGTGGGGCTGGGGGACGCCAAGGGGTTCGGCAGCCTGGAGAGCCTCGTCGAGCAGATGATGGGCCCTCGCCCTCGGGGCCGGGAGAATCTGCTGACGCAGCTGTCGGAGATGGCGCAGCAGGTGCTGGAGCGCTCGGCGCGGATGACGCTCGACTCGGGCTACGAGCGGATGCGCATCGAGCACCTGTTGCTGTCCTTGCTCCACTCCGTTCCGGAGCTGCGCGAGTCGCTGAAGCACGCAGGCGCGCCCGTGGACGAGTTCGAGGCGCGCCTGGACGCGGTGATGCCCCGCCGCGAGCCGCGCAAGGCCCAGGGGGTGACGCTGTCCTCGGGCGTCAAGCGCGTGCTCCAGATTGCCCGCCTCCAGGCGCTCCAGATGGGGCATAGCTTCATTGGACCGGAGCACCTGCTGCTCGGCATCCTGATGGAGGCGGAGAGCTACGCGGCGCAGTTCCTCTCGGGCGTCGACGTCAATGAGCTGCGCAAGCGCCTGGTCGCCTCGGTGGGCGGCCCCGCGGCGCCCTCGGCGGGAGTCGGTGGGCGGCAGGGAAGCGGAGGGCTTCCGCCGAACCTGACACGCTTCACCAGGGACTTGTCGGTGCTGGCGCGCGCGGGAGAGTTGGACCCGGTCATCGGGCGCGAGAAGGAAATCAGTCGCGTCATTCGCATCCTGAGTCGCAAGACGAAGAACAATCCGGTGCTCATCGGTGAGCCGGGCGTGGGCAAGACGGCCATCGCGGAGGGGCTGGCCCAGCGCATCGTCGCGGGAGAGGTCCCCGAGGTGCTCAAGGACAAGCGCGTGCTGTCGCTGGACCTGGGGAGTGTCCTGGGCGGCACGAAGTTCCGGGGCGAGTTCGAGGAGCGCTTCAAGGGACTGATGGACGAGATTCGCGCCCTCAAGGGGCAGATCATCCTCTTCATCGACGAGGTGCACACGGTGGTGGGCGCCGGCGGTGCCGAGGGCGCGGTGGATGCGTCCAACCTGCTCAAGCCGGCGCTGGCTCGCGGAGAGCTGCAGTGCCTGGGGGCCACGACGCTGGATGAGTATCGGAAGAACATCGAGAAGGACGCCGCCCTGGAGCGCCGCTTCCAGCCCGTCATGGTGGCCGAGCCCACGCCGGAGCAGGCCATCGAAATCCTGCGAGGACTGCGCGATGCGTACGAGGCGCATCACCGCGTGAAGATTCTCGACACGTCGCTCACCGCGTCCGTCGAGCTGTCCGACAAGTACGTCAATGACCGGTTCCTGCCGGACAAGGCCATCGACCTGCTCGACGAGGCCTCGGCCATGGTGCGGCTGGGCGCACGCACCGCGCCGGACCGGCTGGGTGAGGTGGAGGCGATGCTCGCGCAGAAGGAGAAGGACAAGAGCGCGGCGGTGGCAGGGGAGCGCTACGAAGAGGCGAGCCGACTCAAGGGCGAACTCGACACGCTGCGCACGGAGCTGGAAGGCCTGCGCACGCAGTGGCAGCTCAAGCGAGGTGTCACCGAACCCGCCGTGACGCCGGAGGACATCGCCACGGTGGTGAGCGAGTGGACGGGCATCCCCGCGCGGAAGCTGCAACAGGAAGAGGGACAGCGACTGTTGGAGATGGAGGATGCGCTGAAGCAGCGCGTGGTGGGACAGGAGGACGCACTGCGCGCCATCTCCGAGGCGGTGCGCCGGGCTCGCGCGGGCTTGAAGGACCCGAATCGTCCCATCGGCTCGTTCCTGTTCCTGGGGCCCACGGGCGTGGGCAAGACGGAGACGGCGCGCGCGCTGGCCGAGTATCTGTTCAACGACGAGGCCGCGATGATTCGCCTGGACATGTCCGAGTTCCAGGAGCGCCACACGGCGAGCCGGCTCATCGGCGCGCCCCCGGGATATGTGGGCTACGAGGATGCGGGGCGACTCACGGAAGCCGTGCGTCGCAGGCCGTACTCGGTGCTGCTCTTCGACGAGGTGGAGAAGGCGCACCCGGACGTGTTCAACCTGTTGCTGCAGATTCTCGACGACGGGCGGCTCACGGACTCACGCGGCCGCACCGTGGACTTCAAGAACGTGGTCATCATCATGACGTCCAACCTGGGCTCGGAGGCGATGGGGGCCGCGAGGGCGGCGCTCGGCTTCCAGAACTCGGGGGACGAGGAGCGGACGGTCAGGGAGCGGGCCAGCGAGGCGGTGATGAACGCGCTGCGCGGACACTTCCGGCCGGAGTTCATCAACCGCATCGACGAAATCATCGTCTTCCATCCGCTCAACCCCGAGCAGCTCCGACGCATCGTCGACACGATGCTGGAGGCCACGCGCCGCAAGCTGCACGGGCAGAACGTGGGCCTGGAGTTGACGGACGCGGCGCGCGACTCGCTGGCCGAGAGGGGGTTCGAGCCCCGCTATGGCGCACGTCCCCTTCGCCGCGTCATCCAGCGCGAGCTGGAGACGGAGCTCAGCCGGATGATGCTGCGCGGTGAGCTGAGTGAGGGCCAGCGCATCCGGGTCGACTTCCAGGACGGACACTTCGTCTTCAAGGCGGAACCGGGAGCGCCCGCGGAGGCGGAGCCGAAGCCCCCCGAGACTCCTGTTCCACCCGCCACGTGAGTGGCTCGACGCGCGCGGTGGTGCTGCTCAGGGCGAGGCGCGGGTGTTGTCGAGAATCCACGCGAGATAGGGCGCGTGGCCATCGGCGATGTCGACGCGGAGCACCTCGGGCACCTGGTAGGGGTGGAACTCGATGATGCGGGCGCGCAGGGTGTCGAAGAGCGCGGCTCTCGTCTTGAAGAGGATGAGTGCCTCCGCGTCGTCCTGCACCTTGCCCTCCCAGCGATAGATGGAGCGAAGGCCGGGGAGGATGTTGCCGCAGGCGGCGAGCTGTTCTTCCACGATGGTCCTCGCCAGCTCCGCGGCCTTGTCGGCGGAGGGCGCGGTGACGAGGACCAGGATGGCGTCGGTCATGGCGCCCGAGTCACCGCCCGGCGCTGCGCATGCCGCCGGTGGGGGGCTGGTGGAGCGTGTCCATTTCCTGCCGCGTGCGTCGGCGGTCAGGGGTGTCCTTGGGCAGCTCCACGAAGGTGCACATCTCGCAGAGGCGGCTGTAGATGCGCTCGCCCACGCGCTCGCGCAGCAGCTCCGCTTCCTTCACCACCGCCTTGGCGTCTTCCGTCGTCCGGTAGCCGGTGGGGCCCAGGGGGCGCTGCTTCTTCTCCGGCTCCAGCGAGTAGTTCGTCGCGAACAGCGTGGTGCGGCCCGCGTTGTAGCGGCGGGCGATGAGCTCATCCAGCGTCTCCATCTCGAACGGGCTGCCGCGTCCCTTGCCCAGTTCGTCGATGGCCAGCACCTCCACCTCCGACAGCGGCCCGATGATTTCTCCGCCGCTCTTGCCGTCCTGGAAGCCCCGCCGGATGGTGGCGTAGAGGAGCGAAATCTCCACGTAGCGCGCGCGCACTCCCATCTCGATGACGAGGTGGCCCAGCGTGGCCGCGAGCAGGTGCGTCTTCCCGGTGCCCACCGGGCCGCTCAGGATGAAGCCCTTGGACGTGGCGCCCTTCACGTACTGGTGGCCGAAGTGCATCGCCACCCCGCGGCCCCGGTCCTGGGCCTCGTTGAAGGCGCGGTAGTTGTCGAAGGACGCGTGCGCCACCACGCCGGGCAGCCGCACGTCGTTGAAGATGGTCACCCGCCGCATCCGCCGCGTGCAGGTGCAGGGCTCCATCACCTCGTAGCGCTTGGGCCCCACCTTCTGGCTGAAGACGCCCTCTCGCTCCACCAGCACATGGCCGCGCCCGCCGCAGATGGAGCAGTTCTCCGAGCATGCGCACACGCGCGCCTGCGCCTGGTCTCCGTGCCGTTCGATGACATACGTCCGGCCGGCACAGACGCGGCACCCCTCCCCAGTCGCCTTCGCTCCCACACCCGTCTCGCGCATCGCCATAGCAGAGCCCTTCCCCGCCTCCTCGCAAACTGAACGGGCGAGCAGTAGTTGTGTCGCCCCCTCAGACTTCCTTCACACCCAGTCGCCGTCGCACCGCGGCCACCACCCGGAAGCGCCGGGAGAGCCTTCGCGCGCGCACCGACATCACCTGCTGTTCAGAACCCACCGAAAGTGCGTCACGCCACACCTCGCGTCGCTGCAGGAAGGGGAGGGCTCTCAGGAGCGCCAGGAAACTCAGGGCTTCCTGCGCATCGAGCGCGGCGGGCTCCCCCGGAATGCTCGCCAGCACCGTGCCGCGCAGCCACGCCACCCGGGGCGCCAGGGCCTGTTCCCGCCCCGCGAGGTCCTCCAGCGCGTCGACGAGCCGGGCATGTCGGGTCTCCTCCCACGACAGCGCCTTCCGACGTCGCGAGGGAGCCTCCGGCGCCGGTGTCTCACCCGCGCCCGCCGTCAGCGAACGGTACTTCTTGATCTCCGCGTCTACCTGCCGCCGACACGCACGCAGGTTTCGCAGCACGGGCTCACCGGGGCGCGCATCCCACAGCGCCTTCTCCGCCGAGCGGGAGATGCCCCGCGCCACCACCTCGAACGGAACGCCTTCTCTGGCCCAGGATGTCAGAAGCTCCGAGTCCAATGCCGAGAGCATCAGCCCCGCGCCACGCACCGCGAGGAAGTAGTCCTGCACCAGCTCCTCGAAGCTGGCGCTTTCCGGCAACAGACTCATGATCCGACACCCACTCCAGGCAGGGCGACCGGGCAGCCGGCCGTCCGCTCCCCCATACCCGGTGGGTCCGACAAGGCAACCGTGTTGTCATCCTTTTCACAGCAGTTCTGGAAGTTTGCCGGCCTGCTTTCCACTTCTGGAGGGGCCAGCCAGTCAGGGTTGACCCTGCACTTGGAAACCGCGCATAGTGGTTCTCCCCGAATGGAAATTCCCGAAGATTCCCGGCCACTTGCCTGTTTGGTAGGCAACCGGGGACGCCGGTCCCCCCCGCTTAGGAAGACCATGCGCCGTTCGCTCCTCGTCTGCCTCGTCCTCCTGGCCTCGGCCTCCGCCGCTCAGGAGAAGAAAGCGCCGCGTGACGCCGACCTGGGCCAGAAGTCCGCCACCGCGGTGGACAAGTCCCTGGCTGGCGACATCACCCGCGAGAAGAAGAAGGAAGAAGTCGCCCCCGCGCTCCAGTACGACCAATTCCGATTGGGCGTGGAGCTGCAGGTGGCCTCCAAGCGACGCGAGCAGATCGTCTCGCTGAAGAAGATCATCTCCCTGTCGCCGGATCCGAAGGAGGTCCCCAGCCTCCTGTTCCGCCTGGGAGAGTTCTACTGGGAGGAGTCGAAGTTCTATTTCTTCGAGGCCAACCGCAAGGACGACGACCTCATCAAGGCGATGAACCGCAACGACGCCGCGGGCCAGCAGCAGGCCAAGGCGGAGAAGGCGGAGTTCGTCGCGAAGCAGAAGGAGTACGGCAAGCTCGCCGTCGAGCAGTACACCCGGATTGTCCAGGAGTTCCCCAAGTTCGAGCGCACGGACGAGGTGCTCTTCTTCCTCGGTCAGTACCTGATGGAGGAGGGCCAGGACCGCAAGGCGCTGGTCGCCTTCAAGCGCCTGGTGGAGAAGCACCCGAAGTCCAAGTACATCCCGGACGCGTACCTCGCCTTCGGCGAGTACTACTTCAACAACTCCAAGGGAAAGCGCCCGGAGTTGGAGAAGGCGCTGGTGGCCTACAAGAAGGCCGCCGAGTTCCCGGAGAGCCAGGTGTACGCGTTCGCCCTCTACAAGCAGGGCTGGTGCCACTACAACCTGGGCGACTACACGGCGGCGAAGGACAAGTTCAAGACGGTGGTGCTGTACGGCGAACTGGCCGGCGCCAACGCGGTGGAGAAGGACGGCGGCAAGAGCGGCCGAGGCTCGCTGGTGCGTGAGGCCCGGACCGACTACGTGCGAGCGTACGCGCACGAGGGCGACGTGGCGCAGGCGCGCGCGGACTTCGGCAAGGTGGCCTCCAATCCGGAGGACCGCTTCACGATGCTCAAGCAGCTCGCCAACATGTACTACGGCGACGGCAAGGACCGCGAAGCGGCCATCACCTTCAACTCCCTCATCAAGGAAAAGCCGTTGTCGCCCGAGGCGCCCGGCTTCCAGGGGAAGATCGTCGACTGCATCCTTCGCATGGGCAACAAGGAGCGCACCGTGGCCCAGGTGCGCCGGCTCGTGAAGATCATGAAGGAGGTCGAAAGCTCCGGCGTCATCAAGGACGACAAGGACAAGAAGCTGCTCGCGGAGGCGAAGGAGCTGTCCGAGCGCACGCTCTCCAACCTCGCCGTCACCTGGCACAACGAGGGCCGCAAGACGCGCAACGAGGAGACGTTCCGCTACGCGGACGCCGTCTACAGCGACTACCTCACGCTCTTCCCGGAGAACCCCAAGGCGTACGACCTGCGCTTCTTCTGGGCGGAGTTGCTCAACGACAACCTGCAGAACTACGAGAAGGCCGCCGCCAACTACACGCTCGTCGTGCTCCAGGACGCCAAGGTGCTGGAGGCCAAGGACGACAAGGGCAAGCTGAAGCCGGGCAAGCCGGGCAAGTGGCTGCCGAACGCGTCCTACAACGCCGTGCTGGCCTACGACGAGGTCGTCAAGGCCGCCGAGGCGCGTGGCGAGGCGAAGAGCGAATCGGTGGGCACGGACCTGTCGAAGAAGGCCGCCATCCCCACGCTGAAGAAGGCGCTGTTGGATGCGTGCGAGCGCTACCTCAAGTACGTGCCCAAGGGTGACAAGCGGGTGGAGATCGCCTTCAAGGCGGCGAACATCTACTACCGCCACAACCACTTCGACGAGGCGGTGCTGCGCTTCAGCGAAATCGCGCTCGGCTACCCCGAGTACAAGTTCGAGAACGGCGACCGCGCCGCGGAGATCAGCGCCAACCTCATCCTCGACTCGTACAACCTGCTCCAGGACTTCGCGAAGGTGAACGAGTGGGCGCGGCGCTTCTACGCCAACGACAAGCTGGCCACGGGCAAGTTCCGCGACGACCTGGCCAAGCTGATTGAGCAGTCGTCGTTCAAGCTGGTCAGCCAGTTGGAGGAGAAGAAGGAGTTCTCCAAGGCGGCCGAGGCGTACCTCAACTTCGTGCACGACTTCCCGCAGACGGAGATCGCCGACCTGGCGCTCTACAACGCGTCCGTCGACTACTACAAAGCGAAGATGCTGGATAAGACGATTGAAGTGCGGGCCCGGCTCTTCGCCCAGTATCCGCGCTCCAAGTACGTGCCGGACTCCATCTACGCCAACGCGGAAGCGCTGGAGGCCATTGGCGACTTCGAGCAGGCCGCGACGACCTACGAGCTGTACGTGAAGGGCTACGAGCGCAGCGTGTCGGAGAAGGGTGGCGGCAAGGCGCGCCCGAGCAAGTCCAGCAAGTCCAACAGGAAGGGCGGCGGCGACGACAAGCCGGCGGTGCCGCAGAAGTGGGACGAGGCCAAGGCGCAGGTGGCGCTGTTCAACGCGTCCACCTACCGCGAGGGCCTGGGCCAGACGAAGGCGGCGCTGCGCAACCGCGAGCGCTACCTGGAGCTGTGGCCGAAGGCGAAGGACGCGGATGACATCCGTCTGTCCATCATCGAGCTGACCGGTAAGAGCGGCGCGGCGATGCGGGCCATCAAGATGCTGGAAGAGTACGAGCGCGACAACATGCGCTCGGCCAGCAAGTTCCTCACCGCCGAGGGACGGATCATCGACCTGTACAAGAAGATGAACAAGTCGCGCGACGTGACGCGCATGTACAAGCGCGTGGGCGAGCACTTCGACCAGCTCCCCCGCCGCGTGCAGACCACACTGGAGAAGCCCGCGCTGGCCACCGCCGCGCAGGCGCAGTTCCTGGGCGTGGAGCTGGACTGGGCGGAGTACAAGCGCCTGAAGCTGTACTGGGGCGCGCCGCCGTCGCCCGACCGCTTCCGCGCCAGCATCCAGGACAAGAGCCGCGCGCTGCAGGTGGTGGAGAAGAAGTACGTGCAGACGGTGTCCCTGGGTGCTCCGGAGCCGTCGCTCTGCGCGCTCAACCGCATTGGTCTGGCGTATGACCACTTCGCCCACAGCGTCATCAACGCGCCCATGCCGCGCGGCCTGGACGAAGAGGCCCAGCAGGCGCTGCGCGACGAGTTCACCAACCAGGCCCAGCCGCTCAAGGACAAGGCCACGGAGGCGTTCGCCGCCACGGTGGCGAAGAGCCGCGAGCTGGACGTGTTCAACGCCTGCGCCGCGGAGAGCTTGAAGCTGCTGCGCACCACCTACCAGCCGGACCGCTATCCGGAGATGCCGGAGGAGAAGGTCGCGCTGAAGAGCCGCCAGCAGATCATCGGTGGTGACGTGCTGGCCGGCATCCAGGACGTGCCGCCGCCGGCGCCCAAGGCTGTGGCGGAGCAGAAGAACCAGAAGGAGGCGCTGCAGGAGGACCTCACGGACCTCACCGCGCAGCTGCGCTCGCAGACAGAGACCCAGGTGGACACGAAGGCCACCGCCTCCACCCCGGACGGCACCAAGCCCGCCAAGGCGGCTGGGGCCGACGAGGAGCCGGAGGACTTCCTCTAATGAACCGGACGACCCGTACCATGCGCCTGTTCCCCCTCCTGGCGGCCGCGTCGCTCATCGCCGCCGGCTGCACCGCGTCCAAGGCCACTTCTCCCGCGCCCGTGGCGAAGAACCCCACGGCGCAGCCGAAGGACGCTCCGCCTCCGCCCATCTCCAACACGGCCAAGGCGCGCTTCGAGGACGCGGTGAAGTCCTTCGACACGCAGAAGAAGGCCAAGGCGTTCGACTACCCGGCGCTGGAGCGCAAGTTCAAGTCGGCGCTGGAGTCCGACGCGAACCTCGCCGAGGCCGAGTACAACCTGGGCGTCATCGCCGAGCGTCAGGGCAACATCCCGGAGGCGAAGGCCCGCTACAAGGCGGCGCTCACCAAGAAGCCCTCGCTGCGCCAGGCGTCCGAGAACCTGGCCGTCATGGAGCAGAACGGCGGCAACGTGGCCGGCGCGGTGGCCCTCTACCAGGAGGTCCTCCAGCGTTATCCGGACGACGCGCAGTCCCGCGCGCGCCTGGCGGAGATCTACCGGCAGCAGAACGACCACGACAAGGCGATGGAGCTGGCCCGTGGCGCGCTGATGAGAGATCCGACGTCCACCACCGCGCTGAAGGTGATGATCCGCAGCTACCTGGACCGCAAGCAGCTTTCGATGGCGAAGCTGGTGGCGCTGCGCGGCGTGAAGCTGGACGGAGCGGACCCGGAGCTGCACCACTCGGTGGGCCTCATCCAACTGCGCGAGGGTGATGCCGATGACGCTCGGCTGTCCTTCAAGAAGGCGCTGGAGGCGCGCGAGGACTATGTCCCGTCGCACGTCGCGCTGGCGCAGCTGTCGCTGGACGCGGAGGACTATCCCGGCGCCGAGGAGCACCTGCGCCGCATCCTCCAGGCGGACGGGAAGAACGCCACCGCGCACCTGAACCTGGGCCTCTCCTACAAGGGCCAGGGTCAGTACGACAAGGCGATGCAGGAGTATGACGAGGCGGAGAAGCTGGACCCGGAGCTGGCGGCCGTCCACCTCAACCGCGCCATCCTCCTCCACAAGGTGAAGGACGCCCCCGAGCGCGCCGTGGAGCTCTACAAGCGGTACATCGCCACGGCGGGCGGAGAGGTGGCCCTGTCCGGCGAGGCCCCCGTCTTCGGGCTGCTGCGTGAGGCGGAGGCCATCGTCAGCGCCAAGCGCGAGGCCGTCGCGGCCGAAGAGCAGGCGAAGAAGATGGAGGACCTCCAGAAGAAGCAGCAGGCCCAGATGCAGGCCGCGGAGAAGAAGCAGGCGCCCCAGGCCCCCGCGCCCAATGGCGCCGCGGCGGCTCCGGCCACGGGCACGGGCACTTCCGCCCAGGCCACTCCGGCGGGGGGCTCTTCGCCCCAGACGCCGGCGGCCCCTCCTCAGTCCCCCGCAGCGGGTGCTCAGGACAAGAAGAATGCAGGCACGACGGATCCTTCCGAGCCGGGTGAGCCTGAAGACGACCTGCTGTGAAAGTTGGGATGTCCCCGGGTGCCTTCGCTGTGGCGAGCCCCGGGGGGATGATGCGAACCTTCGCTGTCCGTTGTCTGGACATGCGGCGTCGAACGGGCCCGGCGGGGCCCTTGTGGGAGGCAGTGATGCGGAAGGCTCTGATGTTGTGCGCGGTGCTCGCGGTGGCTCCGGCCTTCGCCCAGGATGATGCGGCCAAGCCGTCAGGTGGGGGCGCGGAGGGCAATGTGCGCTACTCCAAGACGACGAACATCGACTTCGAGGACGACACCATCGAAGGCGACCTCACCAAACCGGACGGCGAGTACATCGAGGCGCGTGAGACGGTGAAGCACTCGAACCTCATCCGCATCCGCGAGGACTTCGAGGACAAGGTGATGCAGTCCGTGGGCGAGCTGTAACAAGCGTCGGTGCGTCGGCGGGAACCTTCCGGCGCGAGCGTTGTCCATAGCGAGCATCCACCTTCCGCAGGAGCCCTCATGGCCGTTCCCCTGACACTCAAGGTCTTCAAGGGCGACACCCTGGTCGCCACCAAGGACTACGAGCGCGACATCATCAAGATTGGCCGGCTGTCCTCGGCGCACCTGTGCCTGGAGGACGAGAAGGTCAGCCGCATCCACTCCGTCATCGAGGTCGCCGGCGACGGCTCCATGTCCATCATCGACATGGGCAGCGTCGAGGGGACGTACGTCAACAACAAGCGGGTCAACAAGGGCCTGCTGTCGTTCGGCGACGAGATTCGGGTGGGTGCCACCACCATCCGGCTGGAGAACCCCTCCGCCATCGCGGCTGCAAACCTGGCCGTGGCCGCGGCGAGCACGGATACCACCACGGAGAAGAACCCCGTGCTGGGCTCCACCACCGCCGCCACGGGGCTGGCGCAGGCCGCCGCCGCCGAGGCCGCCGAGTCGTCCCTTCCCACCCCCGTCGCCGCCGCGAGCGCGGGTGCGCTGGACGCCTCCGTCGCCCCCACGCAGAAGAGCCCCATCCTCGCCGCCGAGGAGCCCGCGCCGGCTCCCCGCGCGACGCAGGCCCCGGTCGACGACGCCGCGCCCCGCGTGCGCACGGTGCGCCGCTCCAAGTCGAGCGGTCCGCAGGGTGTGTCGCTGCGTTTCTGCTGGGGTGACCAGCGGGTGGGCGAGTTCTTCGTCGCCCCGGGTATCAAGCGCTTCGTGACGGTGGGCAGCGCCGCAGGCGTCGACTTCGTCATGGGTGACGCCAAGTTCGGCGCTCCCCGCTTCGACGTGCTGCGCACGGACGGTCAGTCGTTCGTCGTGCGCTTCACGGGGAAGATGAAGGGCGAATTGGTCCGCAAGGGCGAGACGCAGGAGCTCAAGGCGGTCATCGAGTCCGGCAAGGCCTCGCACGAGGGTGACGCGTACACGCTCACGCTCGACGCGGAGGACTTCTTCTGGGTGGACCTGGGCGGCGTGACGATGGAGGCGAGCTTCCAGTCCGTCCCCAAGCGCGTCGTGGCGCCGCTGGGCGAGTCGCTGGACTACACCGCGCTCAACATCTTCCTGGTGATGTTCTTCGCGGCCACCGCGTTCGTCATCACCGCGATGAACCGCACGGGCGAGGGTGACGAGTACGCGGACGAGTTGTCCGGCAACCAGGCGCGCATCGCCAAGTTCCTCATCAAGCCGCCCGAGGCGCAGAAGAACAAGTTCCTCGAGCGCCTCAATCAGCAGAAGGAAGCGAAGAAGAGCGGCGAGATGGCGGCCAAGAGCCGCGGTGACGAAGGTCAGATGGGCAAGAAGGACGCGCCCAAGACCAACAACCGCACCGCGCCCAAGGGCGACCCGAACAAGAAGGACGAGGCGCGCGCGCTGACCGCCAAGATTTTCGGCGGCGGCAAGGGCGGCATCTCCACCGTGTTCGGCAGCAAGGGCCTGGGCGGCGACCTGAAGAGCGCCATGGGCAACATGTTCGGCGCCAAGGCGGGCAACTCGGGTGGCTTCGGCGGCCTGGGCCTGCGTGGCTCCGGCGGTGGTGGCGGCGGCACCGGTGACACCGTCGGCATCGGCGGTATCGGCACCAAGGGTCGTGGCGGCGGCACCGGCAGCTACGGCACGGGCGTGGGCGTGCTGGGTGGCAAGTCCAGCGTGGACGTGGGCATCACCTCGTCCGACCCGGAGGTCATGGGCTCGCTGGACAAGGAGCTCATCCGCAAGGTCATCCACATGAACCGCGGGCAGATTCGCTACTGCTACGAAAGCCTCCTCAACCGGTTCCCGAAGCTGGGCGGCAAGGTGGCCGTGAAGTTCGTGATTACCGCCACTGGCTCCGTGGCGTCGTCCTCGGTGGCCCAGTCCACCGCGGGCAACGCGGAGCTGGAGACGTGCGTGGCCGGTCGCGTGCGCACCTGGAAGTTCCCCGAGCCCAAGGGCGGTGGCGTGGTGGTCGTCACCTATCCGTTCATCTTCAAGCAGTCCGGCGATTAGCGCCGGCCTTCCTCCGCTTCACGGGCGGCCCTTCCCCGGGGTCGCCCGCGCAGTCACCCCGGCTCCCGTCCCCCGTGGGAGCCACGTCAACCTCAGGACCGCATGAAAGCCCTCGCCTCCATTGCCCTGTGTGCCGTGTTCGTCCTCCCCGTGGCCGCGAGCGCTCAGCAACCACCCCCCACGGCGACGGGAGACAAGCCCGCCGTCACGTTCGATGAAATCGAGCGCGGCTTCTACTTCGCGCTGCTCGGCGGTCCGCTCTTCCTGACCAATCCGCCCGCGGCGGAGGGGACCCCCCGTCCGTTCTCCTCGGGCCCCATGGCCCAGGTGGAGTTCGGCGTGGACCTGGGCGAGCGGGTGTCCGTGGGCCTGTTCATCATGGGTTCCAGCATCCGCACGAGCGCCGAGTACATCGGCGAGTCCGGCGGCGCGGTGTCCGGTGACTTCTCCACCTTCGTCCCGGGCGCGGTGTTGCGCGCGCGCCTGGTGGGCCTGGCCGACAGCCAGGAAGTGAAGCGCACGTGGTTCTATGTCCGCGCAGGCGCGGGTTATGCGATGTTCTCGCCGAAGCGTCTCCTTCCGGATTCCGACATTCTTGTGTTTGCCGGGCCCGGAGTGGAGTACTACACACGGTTGCGCCACTTTTCCGTGGGGCTCGAGGTCACGGGGAACTACCTCGTTTCCGGAGGCTCGTTCGGGTTCGCGGTGGCGCCGAACATTCGCTACGCGTTCTAGTTCCAGCGGGAGAAAGACGTGCCTCAGGAGAATGGAAGCGGTGGGCCGCGCCAGGGTGGGCGTGGTCGTGACGGGGGTGCGCCGGGTCAGGGCCCGCGCCGTGACGGTCCTGGCGGTGGTTTTGGTGGCCGGGGCGGTCCGGGAGGCTCTGGTGGAAGGGGCGAGGGCAGAGGCCGCGACGGACGTGGTCGGGGTCGTGACGAAGGCCCCGTGGGCCCGGGTCAGCGTGTCATCTCCGAGCTGAGCGTCCTGGAGAAGGCCCTGTCCAAGACGGACTTCGTGGCCGAGAAGGGCCCGCTGCAGGCGATTGTGCGCTCGCTGCGGCCCATGCGGCTGAAGTCCCTGGAGGACCTGGACCTCAACACGCGAGGCCGACTCATCACCACGATGCTGCGCGTGCAGCGTCAGCCCAAGCCCGCGGCTCCGGATGCTTCGGCCCCCGCGGAGGCGAGTGCCCCGGTGGAGGCCACCGAGGCTCCGGCCGAGGCCGCCGCTCCGGCGGAAGGCGCGGAGGGTGCGGTCGCCGAGGGTGAGACGGGCGCGGCTCCGGCCGAGGCTGCTGCTCCGGCGGCGCCCGCGGTGGACCCCGCCAAGGAGAAGTTCGACGCGTGGACGGACGTGCTGTTCCTGGTGGGACAGGTCTGGCGCGCGGCGGGAGACCGGGAGCGCGCCGAGGTGGCCTTCGCCGCCAGCGGTCGTCAGCCCGGCCCCGAGGTCGAGGAGCCCACGGCGCCTGCGGCTCGGACGGAGGCACGTCCGGAGCGCGGTGAGCGTCGGGAGCGCCCGGAGCGAGGCGAGCGTCGGGAGCGCGGTGAGCGTCCCGAGCGTGGCGCGGCGGGTGAGCGTCGGGAGCGTCCCGAGCGTGGCGCTGCTGCGGGCGAGCGCCGGGAGCGTCCCGAGCGCGGCGCGGCCGGCGAGCGTCCGGAGCGCGGCGAGCGCCGTCCCATGCCGGAGCTGACGGGCGACTGGAAGGAGCAGGCCAAGCAGCTCGAGGGGATGGGTCGCACGCGTGACGCGGCCCGTCTGCACGAGCGGAACAATGGCTTCGCGGACGCCACCCGGCTGTTCGAGGCGGGCGGAGACCTCAAGAGCGCGCTGCGCACCGCGCTCGCGGGCAGCGACAACGATGCCGCGCGCCGACTGGTGGGCACGCTGCCCCCGGATCAGCTCGCTCCCACGCTGGAGAAGGCCGGTGCCTACGAGCTCCTGATGGAGCACTACGTTGGCAAGGGCGACTTCGAGAACGTGGCGCGCCTGTATGAGCGCGCGCGCCAGTTCGACCAGGCGGCGCTCGCGTACGAGCGTGCGGGGAAGCTGACCCTGGCGCGCAAGGCGTACGAGCGCTCGCGGGACATGGCCAGCGCCAACCGCATCCGTGGGCTCGAGGTGAAGAGCCTGGTGGAGCGTGGAGATCGTCTGGGCGCGGCCACGTTGCTCGTGGCGGCGGGCCAGCGTCGCGAGGCGGTGGAGGTGCTGGGCACCCTGCCTCCTCCCAAGGCGTTCCACTTCATGCAGCGGCTGAAGCTGGACGAAGAGGCGAAGGAGCTGGCGCAGCGCGAGCTGGCCCGGGCCGAGCAGGAGCAGAAGCCCGCGGGCCGTGCCCGGTGGCTGGAGCTGCTCGGCGACGTCGCGGCTTCCGCCGAGGCGTGGGAGGCCGCGGGGCGCAAGGACAAGGCGCTGCCGCTGCACGAGAAGCTCGGCAACCTGCCTCGCGCCGCCCAGCTCGCCGAAGAGCTGCAGCAGCGTGACAAGGCCGTGGCCCTCTACACCCAGCTCAACGACAGCGCGGGTGTGGAGCGTGCGAAGGCCCTGCCGGAGACGCCCGTGGCGCCCCCGGCTTCCGCCGAGTCGTCCGAAGGCGGTGCGGGGGGCGAGGACGGGGACGTTCCCTCCGACGCTTCCTCGGCCGAGTAGCAAGAAGGCCAATGATTCCCGCCCTTTGGCGGGTTTTACACGATTGCTCGGGGGCGCTCGCGGCCGGTAGAGTCCGGCGGCTGGCGCCCCCGCTGCGTTCCATTTTTACCCCCGAGGCCCGCCCTCCCCATGCAACAGCCCACGTCTCCTCGACCCACGCTGCGCGTGTCCGATGACCGGAGCTTCGTCGAAGCCGAGGCCTCCCTGGAGAAGTCCGGCCGCGTGGAAGAGCTGATCCGCCTGTACGAGGGCCGCGCTCGCGACGTCGCCGCCGACGAGGCCGTGCGCCTGTTGTGCCGCGCCGCGGAGCTGGCTCATGACCGGCAGCGCAACGCGCCTCGCGCCGAGGAACTCCTCAAGCGCGCGATGCTGGTGGCGAAGGATCCGCTGCCCGCGCTGCGAGGCCTCAAGCGGCTGCACGAGTCGCGGCAGGACGCCGCGGCGCTCGCGGATGTGCTGGAGCGACTGGGCAGCTCCACGCAGGGCGAGGAGAGCGCCGGCCACTACCTGAAGGCCGCGGACCTCTACGAGCAGAAGCTCTTCCGCCGCGACAGGGCGGTGCTGTGCCTGCAGCGCGCGGCCCGCGCGAAGTCCGACCGGGCCATCTTCCGACGCGTGCGCCAGTTGCTGTTGTCCGAGGAGCGCTTCCAGACGGCCTTCGAGGCCCTGGAGCGAGAGCGCGAGGCGCTGGGCGACGCGGGCATGGCCGAGGAGTACGCGGCGCTGGCGGAGCGACTGGTGGATGATCCCACCGAGCACGAGCTGGCGCAGCGGGTGCTGGATGTCGCCCGGACGCTGGAGCCGCAGAACGCGCGCGTGGAGAAGGCCACCCGGGCGCTGCAGCGCTTCGAGCAGACGTGGCGGGACCGTGTGCGGATGCTGCGCAGCATGTCGCTGGAGGAGCGCGACAGGAAGAGCGCGGCAAGGCTGTCGTTGCTCGTGGCGAAGCTGTTCGCCTGGTACGACCCGACCGCCGCCGGCAAGGTGAAGGAGGCGTTGGACCGCTGCTTCCTGCTGTGGCCGGGCATGCCCGAGGGGCTGTCGCTCATCGAGAAGATGGCCGCGCGCTCAGGCGGCGATTTCGCGGCGGCGATTGCTCAGATTGAAGCCATGGCGGGCGAGGTGAAGGACCGCGCCGCGCAGGTCGACCTGTGGCTGCGCGTGGGCACGCTGCGTCTGGGACGGCTGAACGACGCGCCGGGTGCGCTCGGCGCCTTCGAGCGGGCCGTGGCGGCGGACCCATCGCGCGCGGACGCGGCGAGCCTCACGGCGGAGCAGTTGCTGGAGGGGGGCAGGGCGGCGGACGCGGTGGTGGTGCTGGAGCGCTACCTGACCACGGTGAAGGACAAGTCGAACCAGGCCGCGATGCGGCTGCGCCTGGCGGAGCTGTGCCTGACGCAGCTGAAGGACAGCGCGGCGGCGCGCACGCACCTGGAGGCGGCGCTCAAGCTGGACCCCACGCATGCGCTGGCGGCCTTCCAACTGGCGCGGCTGTTGGCGGAGGACGAGGAGCTGGAGGCCGTGGTTCCGCTGTTGGACCTGGCGCTCCTGGCGCCGCGTCCCCGGTCGGAGCGGGTGGCCTTCTGCGAGGCGCTCGCCCTGATGTTCGAGGAGAAGGAAGACGCGCGAGGCGCCTTCGAGGTGCTGTCGCGCGCGCTGGAGTTGGACCCCGCGCGTCCGCTGCTGCTCGGCTCGGTGGTGGAGCACGCGGAGAAGGCCAACGCGAGGCCCGCGCTGGCCCTGGCGCTCCAGCGCGCGGCGCAGGCGGCCCCGGTGGTGGAAGTGGCCGCGACGCTGTGGCGACACCTGGCGCAGTTGCTCCAGGGCCCGCTGGCGGACCCGGTGCGCGCGGAGGCCGCGTGGCGCGAGGTGCTGGCGCGGCTGCCCGGTGACGAGGTCGCCGCGGAAGCGGTGAAGTCACTGCAGGCGGTCGCGGCGCTCGCTGACGACCCGAAGGCCCGGCTGGAGGCGGAGGTGACGCGGCGTGAGGCCGCTGGCGCCGCGCCCGAGGAGCTGGAGCCGCTGGTGCGCGAGTGGACGCAGCTGGCGCCCGACGAGGTGAGCGCCGTGCAGCGGCTGCAGGCGTTGTGCGTGGCGCTGTCGCGCTTCGACGAAGCGGCGGCGCTCGCGGGGCGGCTGGCCTCGCTCGCGGAGACGCAGCTCGAGCGCAACGAGTGGACGGCGCGTCAGGCGAAGCTGTACGCGGAGCGACTGGGGCGCCAGGAGGACGCGGCGGACCTGTTCCTGGGGCTGTTGTCGGAGAACGTGTCCACCGGCGTGGTGGTGGGGGGCCTGGAGCGACTGGCCGCGGCGGGGGTGCGGACGCAGGAAGTCACCGAGGCCCTGGCGGCGCACTATGGGCGCGCCGGTGACCACCAGCGACAGGTGGCGGCGCTCCAGCAGCAGCTCGAGGCCACCACGGAACCGACGGCGCGCAAGCGCCTCTTCTCGCTGCTGGCGAGCATCCACGAGAAGCAGCTGGCGGACAGCCGCGCGGCCTTCGACACCCGGGTGCGCGTGCTGCGCGAGGACCCGAGGGATGAGCCCACGCGCGCCGAGGCCCTGCGTCTGGCGCGGGACTTGTCCGCGCACGCGGAGCTGGGGCGCGTGCTGCGCACGCTGGCGACGGAGTCGGAAGACCCCACGGTGGCGCTGTCGCTGCTCACCGAAGCGGCGGGGCTCACGGAGGAGGGCGGGCTGGTGGCGGATGCCATCTCCGCGCTCGAGGCGGCGGTGGAGCGGGCGCCGGAGTCGGGCCCGGTGCTCCAGCGGCTCGTGCGGTTGTACGGGCGCGCGGGGCGCTCCGCGGATGCCGAGGAGCTGCTGCGCAAGCGCATCCACGGCGCGCGTGGGCCGGAGCGATTGGAGTTGCTGCTCCAGCTCGTGGACCTGAACGTGGAGCTGGGCCGTCCGGCGCAGGCCGCCGAGGCGCTCCAGTCCTCGCTCTCGCATGGCGCCGAGGAAGGCCGGCACCTGCCGCGCCTGGCGGAGCTGTACGAGAAGGCGGGCCGTACGCGCGAGCTGGGCGACACGCTGGCCCGGATGATTGGCCTGGCGGAGTCGTCCGGTGAGACGGACAAGGCGTCGCGGCTGAAGCTGCGGCGCGCGCAGCTGCTGCAGGGCACGCAGGACGGCAGCGCCGAAGCGGTGCAGAGCTACGCGGACATCCTGCTCCAACGTCCCTCGGACCCGGACGCGCTCGCGGCGCTGGAGGCGATGTTGGCCTCGGGGCCCGCGCGGGAGGCGGCGGCGCGCGTATTGGTGCCCGCGCTCGAGCGGACCAAGGACCACCGCAAGCTGGTGGCCACGCTGGACGTGCTGGCGGAAGTGGCGAAGGACGACGCGGCGCGCGTGCAGGTGCTGCGGCAGGCCGCGCAGGTGCATCTGGCGCATCTGCGGCAGCCGGAGCTGGCGTTCGCGGCGCTGGCACGGGCCCTGCGGCTGGCGCCGGGCGACGCCGGGTTGCGCTCCACGGCGCGTCAGGCGGCGGAGGACGCGGACTCGGTGGACAGCTACGCGGAGATCATCGCGGAGCTGGCGGAGGAGGGCGACGTGGGCCCCGCGCGCGGAGCGCTGCTGCGCGAGCTGGCGGAGGTGCAGGAGAAGAAGCTCGACGACAAGGCGGGGGCGGTGAAGGCCCTGCGTGCGTTGCTGGCCCTGGAGCCGGGCAACCTGGACAGCCTGCGCGCCTTGCAGCGGCTGCACCGCGCGGGCGAGGAGTGGGCCGCGCTGGCCGAGGTGCTCGAGAAGCTGGCCGCCGCGTCGCCGGAGCCCGCCGAGCAGCTCGCGTTCCTGCGTGAGGCCGCGCTGCTCCACGAGACGCGTCTGTCGGACCTGGAGAGCGCGTCGGAAGCGTGGCGCGCCATCGCGGAGCGCGACTCGGCGAGCCGTGAGGCCGCCGCGACGCTGGACCGGCTCTATACGGAGCTGGAGCGTCACCAGGACCTGGCGTGGGCGCTGGCGCTGCGCCGCAACCAGGAAGGACAGAGCCCGCAGGGGCGAGAGGTCTCCTTCCGCCTGGCGGAGCTGCAGCGCACGGTGCTGGATGACCCGAACGCGGCGCTGGGACTCTACAAGCGCATCCTCGCCGAGGACTCTGGTCACCCGGGCTCGCGCGCCGCGCTCGAGACGTGGGTGAAGGCGGCGGTGCCCGCCAGTGGCGCCGCGCTGGAGGTGTTGGACCCAGTGCTCGCGCAGGTGGGGGACCATGCCCGCCGCGTGGCGCTGCGCGAGGCTCGAATGGAGTCGGCGCTCACGGTGGAGAAGATCCTCCTGTCCGGTGAAGTGCGCCGCATCTACGAGCGCGACATGCGGCAGCCGTCGCTGGCCTTCATGTCTGCGGTGAAGTCCTTCGCGCAGGGGCTGGACCGGGACGGCGTGCGTCCCGACCTGGAGCGCCTGGGGCGCGAGACGGGCTCGCACGAAGTGCTCGCGGAGATCTACGAGTCCGCGGCGGTGGAACTCACGGAGGGAGACCCGGCGGCGTTGGAGCTGCTGCGTCGTGCCGCGGAGCTGCGCGAGTCGTTGGACCAGCCCGAGGAGGCCGCGCGCCTCTGGAAGAACCTGCTCGCGGACGCGCCGCAGGACCGCCAGGCGTTGGAGGCCCTGTCCCGGCTGTATGAGAAGGGGCAGAACGCGAAGAGCCTCTCCGAGGTCTACACCCGTCAAGCCCAGCTCTCCCAGGACGTGGAGGAGCGCGTCGGTCTGCTGCTCAAGGCGGGCGAGGCCTACGCCAACGCGGGTGAGGACGCGAAGGCCGTCGAGACCTATCGCTCCGCGCTCTCGCTGCGGCGGGTGTCCGAGGGACTGCTCGCGCTGGAGAAGCTGTACGCGAAGGCACGGCGGTTCGTGGAGCAGGCGGACGTGTTGGATCAGCTCGCGGATGGCGCCGCGGACGACGCCGCGCGACGGGGCTGGCTGCTGAAGCGGGCGCAGTTGCTCGAGAAGGAAGTGGGCCCCACGGAGGCGCTGCCGGTGTATCGCCGGCTGCTGGAATTGGCGCCTGGGGATGGTCAGGTGGTGGCGGGCCTGGAGCGCTTGATGGCGCACGACGGGCCCCGCGTGGAGGCGGCGCGTCTGCTGGAGCCCGTCTACCGCGGCCTGAACGACACGCGAAAGCTGGTGGAGGTCCTGGAGGTGTTGTTGCACGGCATCGCGCCGGAGCGGCGGCTGGAGCACATCCAGGAGATCGCCACCCTGCGCGAGGCGCTGGGGCAGACCTCGCTCGCGTTCGTCGCGCGGCTGCGGGCCTTCAACGAGTTCCCGCAGGAGACCTCGGTGCGCGACGAGCTGGAGCGGCTGGCGGCCGACTCTGGTTCGTTCGAGGAAGTCGCTGGCGCCTACGAGGACCAGCTTGAGCGCGACACGCAGGAGCCGCTCGCGGGTGACCTGTGGCGGCGTCTGGCGACGCTCTACGACAACCGGCTCAAGCGCTACGACCTGGCGGTCCGGGCGCTGGAGGAAGTGAGCCGGAGGGACCCGAAGAACAAGGGGGTGCTGGAGTCCATCGCCCGCGTGCATCGCCGCACCGGCGCGCACCGCGAGCTCGCGCTCGTCATGCGGCGTCAGGTGGCGGCGGAGCCGAGCGAGGCATCGCAGATCAATCTCCTGTTCGAGCTGGCGCACCTCGCCGAGGAGACGCTGGCGGACAAGGCGCTTTCGGCGCAGGCGTACCGCGAGGTGCTCGTCCTTCGGCCGGAGAACACGAACGCGCTCAAACTGCTGGGCCGCGTGCTGGCAGAGATGGAGCGCTGGCCGGAGCTGGCGCAGCACATCGAGCGGGAAATCCAGCTCGCGGACGCGCGTGGCGCGCAGGAAGAAGCGTCGGACCTGCGCGTGCGCCTGGGGCGCTTGAAGTTCTCGCGTCTGGATGACCCGCGCGGTGCCCTGGAGCTGTACCAGTCGGTGCTGGCGCGCAGGGCGGGACATGCGGGCGCCGTCGGTGCGCTGGAGGAGATGGCCCGCTCGGAGAGTCCGCTGCGTGGCGCGGCCGCCAGTGCGCTGGAGCCCGTCTTCGTCGCGGTGGGCAACCATCTGAAGCAGGTGGAGATGCTGGAGTCCCGCGTGTCGGCGGAGGCGGTGCCGCAGGAGCGGGCCGCGCTCTTGCGTCGCATCGCGGAGATGTATGCCGGCCCGCTGGAGAACGCGGAGATGGGCTTCCTGGCGGCGACGCGTGCGCTGCGCGAGCTGCCGGATGACCTGCGCTCGCTGGAGCTGTGCGCGTCGCTGGTGGACCGGGCCGAGGCTCCCGAGGAGCTGGGCTCGGTCATCATGGAAGTGGCGCCCAAGGCGGGAGACGCCGCGCGGGCCGAGCTGTACCGTTCGCTGGCTCGACTGCAGACGGACCTGGGCGAGCCTTCCGAGGCGCTGACGTCCTGGAAGCGCGTGCTGGAGCTGCGTCCCACCGACACCGAGGCGCTGGATGGCACGGTCCGCCTGGTGGCTTCGCAGGGCAAGCCCACGGAGCTGTTGGAGGTGCTGCGCCGTCAGCTCGCCGTGGCCGAGGAGCCGGCGCGCCGCGCGGCGGTGCTCTTCCAGATTGGTCATCTGCAGGAGGAGCAGCTCCACGACGCGCTCGGTGCGCTGGCGACGTTCCGGCGCCTGCTGGAACTCAAGCCGGATGACATGGCCGCGCTGGAGCGGATGGAGGCCCTCTGCCAGAAGCAGGAGCGCTGGCCGGAGCTGGCGGACGTGCTGGCGCGTCGCATCGCGCTGATGCCTCTCGAGACGGGGCTGGAGCTGAAGTTCCGGCTGGCCATGGTGCGCGAGACGCGGCTGTTGGACCGGACGGGCGCGCTGGCGTTGTACGGCGAGGTGCTGGCGGTGCAGCCCAACCATCCTGGCGCGGTCGGCCGGATGGAAAGCCTGGTGTCTCGCGAGCCGCAGAACCTGCTGGCGGTGGAGACGCTGCTGCGGGCGTTCCGCGCGAGCGGAGACGTGCCTCGGCTGGCGCAGGTCATCGAAGCGCGCGTGGGTGTGTCCACGGACGCGTTCGAGCGCAAGGCGCTGCTGGGCGAGCTGGCCACGCTGCGCGAGTCGCAGGGCGAGGTGGAGCTGACGTTCCTGGCCCTCTTCCGCGCCTTCAAGGAGGATCCGAACGACGGTGAGGTGCGCCGGCGCTTGGAGAACGCGACGGACGGCTCGGACAGCTACGACGAGCTGGTCGCCGCATACGAGGAAGCGCTGCCTCGCGTGGCCGAAGCCGCCGACGCGGCGCAGGTCTGCCTGAAGCTGGGCCAGTTGCTGGAGACGAAGCTGCGCGACTCGGACCGCGCCGTTTCCTATTACGAGCGGGCGCGCACGCTGCATGCGGCGGTTCAGGGGCGGGCGCTGGTCGCGCTGGACCGCCTGTACCTGGAGCTGCAGGCGTGGCCGGAGCTGGCGGGCATCCTGGAGGCGCTGGTCTCCGGGGCCACCGAGCAGGTGGAGCGCGTGGGCTACCTCTTCCGCCTGGGTCAGCTCTACCAGGAGCGGCTGGACAGTCCGGACCGTGCGGCGGGGGCCTACGAGGCCATCCTCAAGGTGGAGCCGGGGCACATGGCCTCCGCGCGCCTGTTGGAGGGCATCTACGAGGCCGCATCGGCGTCGGAGAAGCTCTACGCCATCCTCAAACTGCAGGCCGACAAGGTCGTGGGCGCGGAGAGGGACCGCGTCGTCTCGAAGATGGCGCAGGTGTCCGCCGAGGGGCTCTCGGACCTGGGCGGCTCCATCGAGCTGTACCGCGAGCTGCTGGCGAAGAACGCGCGCAACGACCAGGCCTTCACCGCGCTGGAGTCGCTCTACGAGCGCGCGGACCGGCCGCAGGACCTGCGCGAGCTGCTCGAGGGGCGTCTGGCGATGACGCTGGACCCTCGCGAGGTGGTGCGCCTCAACGAGCGGCTGGGTCGTGTGGTGTATCGGCTGCTCAAGAAGCCCGAAGCGGCCGTGCCGTACTTCAAGGCGGCGCTGGACCGTGACGCGCGCAACCGCGCGGTGCTGGACACGCTGCGGGAGCTGTACGACGAGACGGAGCAGCGCGAGGAGCTCGTCGGCGTGCTGCGCCGGCTCATCCCCCTGCAGGAGAACAGCGAGGGTGTGAAGGCGCTGCGCCTGCGCCTGGCGGAAGTGCTGGCCGGCATGGGCCGCCGTGAGGAGGCTCTGGACGCCGCCCGCCGCGCGCTGGAGGTGGAGCCGCACCAGGTGCAGGAACTCGTTCGGGTCCACGCGCTCTTCGTCACCCTGCGCGCCTGGAACGACGCGGTGCGCGCGCTGGAGCTGAAGGTGCAGGTGCACCTGGGCACCGAGGAGCGCGAGGCCGCGGTCGCCACGTACTTCGAGGTGGCGGACCTGTGGGCCGGGCAGGGCGGCAAGCCCGAGCAGTCCTCGAGCGCCTTGGAGAAGGTGCTGGAGCTGGACCCGTCGAACCGCACGGCCTACGAGCGGGTGTGCGAGCTGTACCGCACGTACAACGACTGGCGCGCGTATGCGACGGCGGTCGACCGCTACATGCCCCACTTCGTCACGGCCGAAGAGAAGATGGCGGCGCTGCGCGAGCTGGCGCGAGTGCAGGAAGAGCGGCTGGGGCAGAAGGACGTGGCCTTCCTGGCGCTGTGTCGCGCGCTGCAGCTCGATGCCTCCGACGACACGTTGCGCGAGGAAGTGGAGCGCCTGGCGGACGAGACGGGCAGTCACGAGGAGCTGGCCGCCGTCTACGAGGAAGTGGCGGACGAGCTTCCTCGCGGTCCGTTGGCGGAGCGGCTGTACGCCACGCTCGCGCGTGTCCACGACACGCGGCTGGATGATCCGCAGGCGGCGGAGGGCGCGTTCCGGAAGATTCTCGAGTTCGACCCGACCAACGCCACCGCGCTGGACGGACTGGCCGCCGTCTTCCATCGACGGGGCCACGAGCGCGAGTACGTGGTGGCGCTGGAGCAGAAGCTCGAGGCCGCTGGCTCCATCGAGCAGCGCAAGGGCATCCTGCGAGAGATTGCTCGCGTCTGGGACGAGAAGCTGGAGGACCCGACCGAGGCCGCCAGCGCGCTCCTGCGGGCCCTGGAGCTGGAGCCGGACGCGGAGACGCTCGGGGTGCTCACCGCGCTGTACCGGCGGCAGCGCTCGTGGCGCGACGTGGCCATGACGCTCTTGCGTGCGCGTGATTTGGCGGACACCGCCGAGGAGCGCGCGCGCATCCAGGTGGAGGTCGCGGGTGTCTTCGAGCGAGACCTCTCCGATGACGACTCCGCCGTCGCCGCCTACCGGCAGGCGCTGGAGCTGGACCCGGTCAACCGCGAGGCGCTGGAGTCACTGGAGCGGCTGCACACCAAGCTGGACCAGCCCGCGGACCTGCTCGCCATCTACGAGCGCATGCTGGAGCTGAGCGAGGACTGGCGCGAGAAGGTCCGCGTCCTCTTCCGCAGCGCCAGCATCTGGGAGGACAAGTACCAGAACCCGGCCAATGCGGACGTGTGCGTGGAGGGCGTGCTCTCCATCGACCCGCAGAACGTCCAGGCCATCAAGGTGCTCATCCGCCTGCGACGGGCCCAGGCTCGCTGGGAAGACCTCATCACCGCCTACGAGCGGCAGCTCTCCCTGGCCGTCAGCCCGCAGGAACAGGCGGAGCTGTACGTGGACATCGGCAACGTCCAGTACCAGCAGCTCAAGGTGGTGGACCGGGCCGTCAACAGCTACCACTCGGCGCTCGCGGCGGACCCCGAGAGCCGTCCCGCGTTGCACGCGCTCGGCAATCTGTACGAGCGCAGCGGCAACTGGCCCTTCGCGCTGGAGATGCTCCAGAAGGAAGCGGAGCTCGCGGGCCAGACGAAGGACGCGGTGGAGCTGTTCTACCGTTTGGGGAAGATCAACGAGGACATGCTGATGGACTCGGGCAGCGCCCGGAGTGCCTATCAGCAGGCCATCGCCATCGACGCGGGCCATCTGCCCAGCATCCGCGCCCTCAAGGGCATCCAGGAGCAGGAGAAGGACTGGAGCGGCTACGAGCAGACGCTGCGTCAGGAGGCGGAGCAGACGGAGGACCCGGCCGCCAAGGGTCGGGCGCTCCTCGATGTGGCGCGCTACCACGCGGAGACGCGCGAGGACCGAGAGACGGCCACGGGCTACTGGGAAGAGGCGCTCAAGCACATCCCGGACAGCATCGAGGCCGCGAGGCCGCTGGCGGATGTCTACATCGCCCATGAGGAGTGGGCCATGGCCGAGCGCATGCTCGACATCGTCACGCGCAAGCTGTCGGAAAAGGCCATGGTGGAGAAGGACGCGGCCACGGCGGCGGACCTGTGCCGGCAGCTCTACCGACTGGGCTACGTGGCGGAGAAGCTGGGGCGGCGCGACAAGGCCCTGAGCTGCTACGAGACGGCGTACGAGCGCGACGCGACGTACCTCCCCGCACTGGAGGGCTACGGCAACCTGCTGGTGCAGACGCGCCGCTACGAGGGCGCGCTCAAGGTGTTCCAGACCATCCTCATCCACCACCGTGAGGAACTCACGGACCTGGAGGTGGTGGAGGTCTACTGGCAGCTCGGTGACATCCACGCCGCGCTTGGCCAGGCGGACCGCGCGCAGAACCACTTCGAGAAGGCGCTCGCCATCGACCCGGGCCACGAGCCCACGCTGCGCGCGCTCGTCGTGCTGATGGACAAGGCGGGCCAGTACGAGAAGTCCGCCGACCTGCGCCAGCAGCTCGTTGGCGTGCTGGAGGATGAGGCCAAGGCGAAGGTGTACCTGGACCTGGGCCGCATCTCCCGCGACGAGCTGCATGACCCGTACATGGCCATCGATGCCTTTTCGGGCGCGCTCAAGGTCCAGCCGGATGCGCTGGAGGTGATGGACCAGCTCTACGTGCTCCTGCGCGAGACGCGTCAGGGCCAGAAGGCCGCGGATGTGCTGGCGCGGATGCTGGCGCTGCCCGCGCTCGCGTCGGAGCCCCACAAGGCCAAGCGCGTGTGGTTCGCGTTGGGCGAATTGCGCCGCGATGACTTGAAGGACGTGGAGGGCGCGACCCAGGCGTTCAACGCGGCCCTGGACCTGGACCCGCGCTTCGTCGAGGCGTTCAGCTCCCTGGAGGCGATGCTCGGCGGTGCCCGCCAGTGGAAGCCGCTGGAGGAGAACTACACGAAGATGCTCGGCCGGCTGCCGAAGACGCCGGAGACGCACGTGGCGCGCATGGCGCTGTGGCGCGCGCTGGGCGACCTGTACCACCAGGTGCTCAAGCATCCGGAGGGCGCGGTGGCAGCCTATGGCGTGGCCGCCAAGGGGCTCCCGGACGACGCGGCGGTGCAGGAGGCCTTCGCGGAGCTCGCCGGCAACATGCCTGGCAAGGAAGAAGAGGCCATCGCCGCGCTTCGTCGGGCGCTGCCTCACACGACGGACCCTCGCAAGATATGCGGACAGCTCGTCCGGCTGGCGGCGCTGCGCAAGGACTACGACGTGGCCTGGCTCGCGGCGCAGGCCGCGTCGGGCCTCCTGGGTGAAGCAGGGGAGGACGAGAAGGAGATCCTCTCCAAGCTGGGGCCGTACGCGAAGAAGAAGGAAGTGGCGCAGCGTCCGGTGGACGACCAGTTGTGGCACACGCACCTGTTCCACCCGAAGTCGCGTGGACCGCTCGCGGAGCTGCTCGGCCTGCTCTTCGCCAAGGCGGGGCACCTGTACGCGGTGCCCTTCACGCAGTACCAGCTCGTGCCGAAGAAGCACCGCATCGACGTGGCCAGCGCGCAGGAATACCACGTGCACCACTACCGGTACGTGGCGCGCCTGTTGGGCATGGAGGGCGTGGAGCTGTACTCGCCCTTCCTCGTTGCGACGCGCGAGCGCATGGCCAAGCGCTCCAACGAGCCCGCTCCGGAGCCGCTGGTCAACGTGGAGCTCCTGCAGACGCACCCGCCCTGTGTCCGAGTGGGTGGCAAGTACTTCGCGGAGCAGGGCCAGAAAGAGGTGTACTACCTCCTCGGCCGCGCCCTGGCGTTGGCGCGTCCGGAGCTGGCCTTCGCGCAGTACGTGCCCGCGGAGCGCTTGGAGGCCATCCTCCAGGCTGCCCTCAACATGGTGGTGGGCAATGTGCGTGTCGCCGAGTCCCTCCACGGCGTGGAGATGGAGCGGCGGGCCCTGGAGAAGGTCCTCACGGACGTGGACCGCGCGGCGCTCGCCAAGGCGGCTCGGGCCTGGCTGCCCACCGCGACACCGCAGTCCGTGCGCCAGTTCCTGGAGGGCGCGGAGCTCACCGCGGCGCGCGCGGGCCTCTTCGTCGCCGGAGAGATGGAGCCGGTGCGCCGGTTGGTCCAGGGGGAGACGGGGTCCTCGTTCCGAGTGGCGCCCCGCAACAAGCTCAAGGAGTTGCTCGTCTTCGCCACATCCGAAGAGCTACATCACCTCCGTGTGGCTGTTGGCACACACGTGGAGGTGCAGGTTCGTCGATAGCGGGGTAGAACCCTGGGAAGGGTTCACGCGTTGATGAGCGACCGGGCGGTCAAGGCACTGATCCTTGACCCCTCCGGTGGCCACTTCTACGATTCCGACGGGATTTCTCCCGTCATTTCCGAGGCTTGCGGAAGAGATGCGTTTCGTCTGTGACAGCTGCCGCGCGCAGTACATGATCAGCGACGACAAAGTGGGCCCGAAGGGGGTCAAGGTTCGTTGCAAGAAGTGCGGCCACACCATCACCGTGCGCCCAGCGGGCGCCGCGGCGGGGAAGGATTCCCCGTCGGAGCCCGCGACTTCTTCCGCCCCTGCCTCCGCCTCGAACGGCGCGAGCACTCCGAGCACCCCGAGCAAGGAGGCCGAGTCGTCGTCGTCCTCCTCGTCCTCGTTGCCCGCCACGTTGGGGACTCCGCCGGAGGGCGGGCTCTTCACGGACGTGGAGGAGGACGAGATTGGAGCGGTGTTCGACCAGGTCCTCAGCTCTGGCACGCACAAGATTCCGGCGGGTGAATCCGTCGGAGAGGCCGCGGCGCGCGACGCCACGGCGGAGAACGTGCGCAAGCTGGCCGAGGCCGAGGACGAGCCCGACAAGGACGAGGCGAAGGCCCCGGCTTCTTCTCACGACTGGTACGTGGCCATCGACGAGAAGCAGGTGGGACCGCTCTCCGTCGAGAAGGTGAAGGACGCGTGGGACCGCGGGGAGGTGGGACCGGACAGCCTGTGCTGGCGCTCCGGTTTCAGCGATTGGATTCCCTTGTCGGAAACGGCGGAGCTGGCGTCGGTGCTGGCCCCGCGTCCGTCGAAGCCGACCATCGTCGCGCCGGAGCCGGTGTCGGGCTCTTCGCCCACGGTCCAGCCCGGGCCGGTGCAGTCGGCGTTCAGCGCGGGCAAGGCCTCCAAGGGCGACAGTGCCCCGGCGCCGTCCGCATCCTCCGAGGCCCCCTCGGGTTGGAAGCCCTCCGCGGCCAGCGTGCTGGCGTCGCTGGTGAAGGAGGAGAACGACGCGTTCTCCAAGCCTCCCCCGACGCCCGCGCCGCCGTTGGGCCGGGAGCCCGTGTCCCAGTCGAGGTTGCTCGACGTTCCCATGCCTCCGCCCGAGCCGGTGTCTTCGCCGTCGCTGATGGGCGCGAGCGCGGCCATGGCGGCGCAGATGGCGCCCCCTCAGGCGCAGCAGCCCTACCCGCATCCGCAACAGTCGATGGCGCCCTACGGGCAGCCCTCGCAGATGCCCTATGGGCAGCAGCCCGCGCCGTATGCGCAGCCCGGTCCCGCGCAGTATTCGCCCGCGGGCTATGCGCCCACGTATGCGCAGCAGGGCGGGACTTCGCAGGGTGGCAAGAATCGGATGGGCCTGATGGTGGGCATCGCCGTCGGGGTGCTGGGGCTCGGTGGTGGCGTGCTTGCGTTCACCATGAAGGGGGACAGCAAGGTCGAGGCTCCGGCCACCTCGCAGGTGGCCTCACCGCCTGTCGCGGCAGCGACTCCTCCGCCGGTCGCGGCTCCCGTGAATCCGCCGCCCGTGGCCGCGCCTGTCCAACCGCCTCCGGTGGTCGCGGGGGCGGCTGCGACGCCAACGCCTCCGCCTGTCGCGGCTGGAACGCCTGAGGCGAACCCGGCCGTTGCCGCGGGGACGCCGGCGCAGCCCGCTGCGACTCCGCCGCCCGTGGCGACGCCTCCAGCGGTCGCACAGGCTCCGGTGTCGCCCACGCCTCCCGTGGAGACGGCGAAGCCGCTCGACTCCGCCGTGGCGAAGGTGGAACGGACGACGCCCCGGAAGAACAATGGTTCCTCCGCCGCGGGTCGCAGGGAAGAGCCAGAGGAGCGGCCGGCGGCGCGCGCGGAGAAGCCCGCGGCGAGCGAGGGTGACAGTGACGACTTCGACGAGCTGTTCGGCACGAAGAAGCCGAAGAGCGAGCCGAAGCCGAGCGAGAACCGGCCGCCGACCGCCTACATCCCTCCCGAGCCTGGGGGCGGTGGTGTGCGCGATACCCTTCAGCGTTCCGACATCATGGAGGTGGTGCTGAACAACAAGCCCGCCATCGTGAAGTGCGTGAACGAGCAGAAGAAGAAGGACCCGATGCTGAGCGGCAAGCTGGTGATGCGGTGGACCATCCAGACGAGTGGCAAGACTGCGAATGTCACGTGCAAGACGGATGAGTACCGCACCACGTACATGGCAAGCTGCATCTCGGGGCTCATCAAGAGCTGGGCTTTCCCTCGTCACAAGAAGCAGGGCGAGCCCATCGACTTCCCGTTCACCTTCTGAGTGGGCGAGGGTGTTTCCGGGTCCAGTGCGACACGTGGGTCACGCCTGGGTCCGATGTGAGTGTTCGCTTTCGTGAGGGCTGAATTTCCTCGAAGGCCGAGCGTCAGTGGGCGTGTCGACACTCGTTGACACGTCAGGACGGGCGGGACTAAAGCCGAGCCGCTCGCATGGACGTCGGGGTCTGAAGTCAGTGGCCGGAGGCCCCCAGAGAGACGTTCCAAGCAGACTCACGGAGGGATTCTCAACATGCAGCTTCGCAAGATGATGCTGGTGCTCACGGCGCTGGGCGCGATGAGCGGTTTGATGGCCGGTTGCGGTGACGACGACACGGGCGGCCAGGGCTGCACCTCGAACGATGACTGCGCGGGCACGGAAATCTGCCACCCGTCCGCGGGTGTCTGTGTGACGACGTGTGAGTCTGGTTCCGACTGTCCGGACACCGCCAAGACGTGCGCGCCCCTGGGTGGTACGAGCACCCAGGCCAACACGCGGATCTGCCAGTGCTCCACGGACGTGCTCTGCAATGGTGGCACGGACTCCGAGTCGACCGACCTGGTCTGCTCCGACCTGGACACTGTTTGCGTGCCGAAGTGCGACTCGAACGATGACTGCGGCACCGGTCGCGTGTGCGACACGGCGTCCGGCCAGTGCGAAGAGGACGACACCACGGGCGGCACCTGCACGGGCACCGGCCAGAGCACCTGCCAGTATGGCCAGTTCTGCAGCAGCGGCACCTGCACCGAGGTTCCGGCGCCTACCTGCGCGAACTTCACGCCTGCCCAGGGTGGCAAGCAGCCGGTGTGGACCATCTCGGACACGGGTCCGATCATCTACGACATCACCCAGACCTTCTTCGACCAGGACAACAACTGGTGCGCGACGGGGCGTACTGCGAAGGCGCGTGTTCGCGCCTATCAGCCCGCGAACAGCACGGCCACCTTCCCTACGCAGAAGTCCGATCTCCCGGGCTTCTTCTACGTGAAGGTCGATGGTGCGACCGTGGATGGTGAGACGTTGATTCTGCCGTCCCAGTACACCACCTCGAACGGTGGGAAGAACGCGGAGTTCACGGTGAACTTCTGCACGACGCCTACTTCGACCACACTGTCGATTGGTCTCTATTTCACGAACGGCAACGAGATCTGCGCCCAGCTGAACCGCTAGCTGTGTGGAACTTGCCCAACGTTTAAGCGGGCAAGGCCTGTGTTGAACGTGAAGCCCCGTTCCTGCCTGGAATGGGGCTTCACGCGTTTGTGAGGGACTGGAGAGCGGCCGGGGTGACTCCTAGAGGACCGGGCTGGGAGTGAATAAGGTGTGCGGCTGCTCGTTTGAATGAGCGACGGCGCTTCTGCGCCAGTTGCCACGCGAGAAGGAGAACGAGATGTCTTTCCGTTTTGTTGCCCTGTGTATGACGTTTGCTGCCTCCCATGCCATGGCTGAGGACACCTCTATTGGCCGAGAGGTTCGCCTCAACTGTCCCACTGGAACCGTGCAAAAGGGCACGCGGGCGAGCAAGGACCTTGGCGTCTTCTGCGTGAAGACCGTCGGAGACGGGAAAGGCACGCACCATGGGCCCTACGTGGATTTCTGGGCCACGGGACAGAAGCAGTCGGAGGGACAGTACAAGGACGGCTTCCGCTCGGGGCACTGGACCTTTTACGACGCCAATGGGGTGAAGACAGGCGAGACCCAGTTCGAAAACAACGACTACCATGGTCGACGCGTCCAGTTTCATCCCAACGGCTCCAAGAAGATGGAGCAGACCTGGGTGAAGGGAAAGCGCGAGGGCAGTGAGGCGACCTACACCGAGGACGGAAAAAAGGCCTCGGAGGTCCGCTACTCGGCAGATAAGCCGGTGGCAGCGAAGTAGCCCCTCCTACTTCCTCTCTGGCACCCAAGGCCCTCGTTCCTTGCTGGAGCGAGGGCCTTTCTTGCGACTCCGTGGGACTTTCCCGAATCGGTTCGCTCGGCTAGGAAGCTCAGCCGTGAAGGCTCCTTCGCTAACCCCCGTTCTCCCAGACATCCCTGTTCGCACTGTCGCGGAGATGGGGTTGCGCGAGCTTGAGCGCATCCGCCTCATCCTGCGAGGGGGCTCGGTCATCGACTGGAGGCGAATGCACTTCCAGGTCCGCGATGAGGTCGACCGATTCCTGCGCCTCTGCCAACTGGACGTCTCCCGCCCATATGACGAAGCATGGGCCCGCATCGTGCTGGCGGAAGCCGTGGCGTATCTGCGCAAGACCTTCAACTACCGGGTGGCGGATGCGGTCGCGAAGCCCGAAGAGATTCACGACCTCTTTCTCCTGGCCTCGGGCGCGAAGGGCAATGCTAGGCACCGCCGCATTGCGTGTGTCGTCCTGAAGGTGATGCACGTCATCCAGCATATCGAAGGTCGAGACCTTCTTTTCCGCCTTGCGATTTCGGAGGCAGAGCTGGCTGAGTTGGTGATGGAGAAGGTCCTCGGTGTCGCCCTGGAGATGCAGGCAAAGGGTCTTCCGATTGTGGAGTTCGCGCACTCCATCAAGACGCAGGACTCGCTGGTCACGAAGCTCCTGGCGAAGAAGGAGACGGTTGCAGCCCAGGTTTATGACCGCACTCGATTTCGCATCGTAACCCGCTCACGCGACGACCTCTTGCCCGTGCTGTATTACCTCACGCAGCGACTGTTCCCCTTTCACCTCGTGGTGCCGGGGCAGACTGAAAACACGCTACTCCCCTTCAAGGGAGTGCTTGAGGAACACCCCCATTTTGAGCAGTTCACCTCCAACCTCCACCTGGACCGGAATTATGAGGACCGGGAGGACCGAGGAGGGAACATGTTCTCTGGTAGCAGTTACCGGGCACTTAATTTCGTGGTCGATATTCCAGTGCGGATGGATGCCTATCTGCCGCTCCCTGAAGAAGACACGCGGCCGCGTAAGGGCCGCGTGGTTATCTCTCTCGTGGAGTTCCAGATTGTCGATGCGGAGACCGCCCATCAGAACGAACTGGGTGAGAACTCTCACGAGTCATACAAGCGCCGTCAGAAGAAGCGCGTGCTGAAGCGATTGAGCCAGGGCTTGGTTGTCCCGAAGCGGCAAGGCTGAACCCTCCCGCTCGTCGAGCAACATTGCTTCTCTGCGCTTACGGATACTCGTAAGTGACTTCCAGTTCAGCCAACTTGGGATCTTCCTCGACATTTGAATCGATGCTGTCGACGATTCCGTCGTTATTTGTCCCAATCTCGAAGCGAAGCCGATACTGGGTTCGCTTGTTTCGAGTTGCACGGTTTGCCCAATCCTGAGCTACCACAGCGGTGACATCGATTCTTCCAGGGCGGCCGAGTGAGTCAGGGGGAACGGGGATTCCAGAGGAGAGGGGCTGAGAATGGTAGGCAGCTTCGAGTCGCGGATCGAAATCGAAACTAGTCGGGAGTTCCTCGCCAACATCCACAGGTTCAAGGAAAAGCCGTCCGAGCTTCCCATAAGGGTCGCCGCGCTGACCAGTCGCCCACCATTTGATTTGTGCTTGGCGGATGAAGACGAGTTCTTCTGGAAGACTGGTCATTTGAAAGCCCAAGAACAGCCGATAGCTGAAGTCGGCTGACCAGTCGCCGACGTTGGCCCCATTGTAGAAGGAGGTCTGTCGGAAGAAACTTGGAGCCGACAAGGGACCACTAGTCCTGAGATCGAAGTCGAAGGTCGTGATAGCCTGACGCATGGTCCGGAAGCTTCGACTCGAAGTTTCCACCAGTGGATTCTCCGCGACGTCACGTGCCGTGGTCGTTACTTGCCAGTGGAGGTCCGTTCCATGTGCAAGGCTCAAGGGCAGGGTGTATGTCATCACCGTTGATGCTGCGTTCCATGTGAACGTGCCGGTATTGAGTCCCGCAGGCGATAGAATCGCGAATGCTGCTTCCACCGAGACTCGATTCATGGGTTCCGAGAATACGACTTCGAGAAGCGTGTTCCGGTCAACTCCAATGGCTCCATTCACGGGTGTCGTGAACAAGACCGTCGGTGGAGTTGTGTCGGGGGCAGGGCCTTCTGTAGTGAATGAGAGTGAATGAGACCCACTCAAGGCATTGCCAACAAGGTCCTCGCCCACAACCGTGACTGTGTAGAGGGTGTTTTCGCTCAAGGGAGAGGCGACTCCCAGGGTGAGCGTCGTGCCTTGAAGGCTCCAGGCGGCGTTGCCAAGAGGGTGCTCTGGCTGGAGCGTGACTCGAACGCTGCTCTGCTTCATCGTTTCGGAGAACGTCAGCACCAGGCCCGTATGGATGGAAACCTGCGTGGCTCCTCCTAGCGGCGTTGTTGTCCGAATGGTTGGTGGGAGCGTATCGGCAGGCCCGGCGTCAGGCGTCCCTCCTCCATCCTGGGTTTGGCCGGCATCGACGGGGGGCTGGCCTGCATCTGGCGGGTCCACGATGTCCGGAACATCGATGCACCCCAAAAACAGGACGACGGCGGCGAGGGGGACGGAGAGGCGAAGTCGGTTCGTCATGAAGGGCGTCAGTGCAGAGGGCGTTCCACAGCCAGGCACCGTCACGAGTGCCTGGCCCGGCACCCAGATGCCTACCACGGCCGCGTCAGGCCCGCGTGAGCTGGCCAGTTGCCCCCACAGCAGCCCGTCCGCCATCCCGGACCTCCATCCGCGAACCGCCACACCCCGTGAAACGAGAAGCCCGCGCCTCTCGGACTCCTCCGAGCAGCACGGGCTTCACCGTCGTGGACCTCGAGGCCTCGGTCCTACTTCTTCTTCCGGTTCTTCTTCTTGTTGTCCTTCTCTCGCTTGCGGCGCTCCTTGATGGCGTCGCGGTCCTCGGGCTTCCCACTCGCGGCGGGCGGGGCGTAGCCCATGAGGCGGGCCTTCGCCATGGCGGCCTGCCCCATGGGGGGCGTGTAACCAGGGGCCACCTGCGGCAACTGCATGGGCATCCCCATGCCGGGCATGCCGCCGCTCATCATCTTCTCCATCATCTTGGGGTCCCCACCAAACATGCTGGAGAGGTCCATGTTCCGCATCTGCGACAGCTGACCCAACTGCTTGAAGCCTGGGATTCGGCCGAGGAGGCCCGGGTTCTGGCCAATGGTCCCCATCACCTGCTGCATCATCCCGAACTTCTGGAGCAGCTCGCGCACGTCCTCCGGCTTGCGACCGCTGCCCTTCGCGATGCGGCCAATCCGGCTGGAGTTGATGAGGTCCGGACGCAGGCGCTCCTTCGCCGTCATCGAGTCGTACATCGACTCAATCTTGGTCAGCTCCTTCTCGTCCGGGTTGAGCTGGTCGGTGAGGTCGCCGAAGAGGGGGAACTTCTCCAGCAGGTCCTTGAGCGGACCCATCTTCCGCACCATGCGGATCTGCTCGACGAAGTCCTTCATCGAGAACTGGCCGGACAGGAGCTTGCGCGCGTCGTCCTCGGCCTTCTTCTCGTCGACGACCTTCTCGAAGTCCTTCATCAGGCCGACGATGTCGCCGAACCCGAGGATGCGACCGGCGAGGCCCTCCGGGCGGAACTCCTCCAGCTTGTCCATCGACTCGCCCATGCCGAGGAACTTGATGGGCTTGCCGGTGACTTCCTTGATGGAGAGCGCCGCGCCGCCGCGAGCATCGCCGTCCAGCTTCGTCAGGATGAAGCCATCCAGGCTCAGGCGCCGGTCGAACTCGGCCGCGGTGCGCACCGCGTCCTGACCAATCATCGCGTCACACACCAGGAGGATGTTGTCCGGGTGGACGTTGGTCTTGATGGACTCCAGCTCGTTCATCAGCGCTTCGTCGATGGCGAGCCGACCGGCGGTGTCGATGATCACCACGTCGCACTTCTGCTCGCGAGCGGCGGCATAACCTCGCTTCGCCAGCTCGGGCGGCTGCACGCCGGGCTCGTGGTAGACGGGCACCTTGAGCCGCTCACCCAGCACCTTGAGCTGATCCACGGCGGCGGGACGGTAGATGTCCGCGGCGACGAGCAGCGGCTTGCGCCCCTGCTGAAGCAGCCGGTTGGCGAGCTTGCCGGTGGTCGTCGTCTTACCGGAGCCCTGGAGGCCTACCATCATGATGCCGGACAGCTGCCCCTTGGGCTTGAGGTTCAGGCTCGTGTCGACCGGCCCCATCAGCGCCTCGAGCTCGTCGTGGCAGATCTTGATGAAGTGGTCCATCGGGCTGACCTTGCGCTTCTGGCCCGAGGCATCGGTGATGGTCGTCTGGACGAGCTCGCCCACGGCCTTCTCGCGGACGCGGGCGACAAACTTCTTCACCACATCGAAGGCGACGTCGGCCTCGAGCAGCGAGACGCGGATGTCGCGCAGCGACTCGTCGACCAGCTCGGGGGTGAGCTCGCTCTTGCCGGCGAGGCGGTTCTTGGCGGCGCGGAAGCCCTTGGTGACGGTCTCAAGCATGGGGGGCGCTTTATAACAGGGGGAAGGTGGGATGCGACCGTGGAGCGCATCCCGGACGTCGAAGAGTGGAGAGCCGGGCACCCGGCCCCGCCTGCCCGGGGCGGCCTGGAGCACGGACCCCGAATTCATCAACGCTCTTGAGGGGTTGGCGCATCCCTGGCCCCCGGAAGGCACCCGCCGGGGACCCCATGGGGGAAGTGCCCCCCGGGTCCGCCGGACCGAGCCTCCACCCTTCGGGCAGGCGCGGATACACCGGGTCCCTTGGGGGTTCCTCCCGCGCGAAGGCGGTTGCCCCTGTCGCCCGGATGCAGGACTGGGGGGCAAGGGGGCGCGTTTCGGAGCCCAGCCGTCGCGAGGCGGGACTCGCCCTGGGCCAGGTGCGCCGCCGAGCGGAGGGGCGAAGTCCATCCCTCCGCCTCACGGTCGCGCCCGGACGAGCCAGGGGCCTGGTGCTCAGGCGGCGGAGAGCAGGTCCGCCTTGGGGTACTCGCGGACGTACTTGAGGAAGCCGAGCAGTGTCTTGTCCGCTTCGACCATCACCCCTTGGCGGAACTGGATGGTCTGCAGGACACCCTCGTCGTCATCGAGGAAGGCTTGCATGAACTTCGCGGCACGCAGCAAGCGAGGCGCGTCCTTGAGGAAGCTCATCATGGTGCCGCTCACGAGCGCGAACTGCTCTGTGCGGGTCGGCGGCCGGCCCTTGTTCTTGCCTTCCTTTCGAGGCACTCCCGCGAGCAGGTAGGCCCGCGTTCCACCCCCTGGGATGCGTGTGCCGGTGAACATGCCGAAGATGGGGCCCGAGGGCGTGCGGGAGATGGCGGAGAACGTGTTGGTGCCCGTCACCCGGTTCCAGTTCTCCACCTTCAACCCATCACGGGTGGTGTAGTGGACGTCGTGCTCGAGGACGTAGTCCGAGCTGTTCATGTTGATGGGCCCCTCGATGATGCCCAGCTCGTGCAGCGTGTGCAGGTGCTGGTAGTCGTGGGAGTTGCACACCATCACCCAGGGGGGGACGGGGAAGCCCGCCTCATGCACCTTGACGCCGTACAGCAGGTCGCTCTCCTCGTAGCCGCGTACTCCAGGCACGTCGAACAGCGGCTTCTCTCCGTTGAAGGCCCAGACCATTCCCCACTTCTCCGCCGTGGGAAAAGTCTGGATGCGGGCGCGGTCGGGAATCTTGCAGCCCACGGGGATGTGGGTGCAGACGCCCTCCTGGTTGTACTGCCAATGGTGGAAGGGGCAGCGCACCTCATCGCCAATCACGTCGCCGATGCTCAGGTCCGCGCCAATATGACTGCAATAGGCGCTCATCACCTGCGCCTTGCCGTTCTTTCCTCGAAAGGCAATCACCTTTCCATCCAGGAACCCGCGGCCGACAATCTTGCCGGGCTTGAGTTCCCTCGAAAGGCAGACGGCATACCAGTTCTGGTGATAGCCGATGCCGGGGCCTTCGAGGATGGGCCGCGAGTCGCGCACTGCGGGTTCGGTGGCGGGGCGCATCAATGCCGTCATGGGTTCCTCTGGGGGTGGCGGTGGGGGTGGGGAAAGACTGACTGCCGTGGGTCCTCGGCGAAGGCGCGCAGCAGGGCCTGGAGTTCTCGGGCCCAGCCGGTGACGGTGTCCGCGTCGATTCGGTCGCTGTCGTGGATGAGCTCTCCACGCAGCCCCGTCGGGGTCTCTTCCAGATACAACGTGAGGTCGAGCAGCGCCGTGTCGTGCGCGAGCGCCAAGGGGGTCGCCTCGAGCGCGGACAGCTCGGGTTGGGGCGCGACGCCCTTCAGGACGAGCATCACGTTGGGCGTCGGGCCTCCAATGGCCTCGGGCGGAACGTCGGGATGGGCATAGGCGCCGAGCGCCACGGCTCGTGCATGCGCGAGCAGCTCCAGGAAGCTCGGTGCGCCCTCGGGGCGCAGGCGCAGCGCCAGTGTGTTGATGAACGTCCCGACGAGCGGCTCGAGGTCCGTGTGGCCCCGATGTGCGGCGGGCGTGCCGATGAGCAGGTCTCGCTGGCCACAGGCTCGCGCGAGGAGCACGTACAGCGAGGACAGCAGCACCATGAAGAGCGTGCTGCCCGCCTGCTGTCCCACCACCCGCAGTCGCTCGACGACCTCGTGCTCCACGCTGAAGTCGACGGAGCCACCGTGGTAGCGCCGCTGCTCCATTCCTTTCGAGCGCGTGGGCCACTCCAGCCGAGGCGGCGGGGCCGCAAGCTGCTGCTTCCAGTACCCGAGCTGTCGTGGAAGGACCTCCTCCTGGACCCATCGCCGTTGCCAGCGCGCGTAGTCCGCGTACTGGAGTCGCAGGGGAGCGAATGGACAGGGCTCGCCCGCGAGGAAGGCCGCATAGAGCACCGTCAGCTCATGCACCAGCGCTCCCCGGGATGCGCCGTCCACCACCGTGTGGTGCATCATCAGCACCATCACATGGCGCTGCTCGGAGAGGAGCAGGAGCCAGGCTCGGAACAGCGGGCCTCGGGCCAGGTCGATTCGCCGCCGATGCTCGTCGTGAAGGAGGCGGCGAAGTGCTTCCTGCTGCGCCTCGGCGTCGAGCGCGCACAGGTCCACGGGCTCCATTGCGGTAGACCCCGGTGGCGCGATGACCTGGACGGGGGTGTCTCCCCGGAGCTCGAACGTCGTCCGCAGCACCTCGTGGCGCTCGACGAGCGTCGCCACGGCACGCGTGAGCGCATCCCGGTTGAGCGGCCCCTCCAGCCGCATGGCGAAGGTGGCGATGTGGGCCGGAGCGAGGTCCGGCTCCCTCACCTCGGCGCGCCACAGACGCTCCTGGGTGAGAGACAGCGGCGGTGGCCCGTTTCGAGGCAAGGGCTCCAGTCGAATGGACTCCGGCGCCCCCCGCGCCTGCTGAAGCAGCTCCAGCAAGCGCGGCTTGTGCTCCACGAGCGCCGAGCGGAGCGTCGCGTCCACGACGCCCTCTTTTGCTCGGACGCGCAGTTGCTGCCCCTCCGCCCAGAGCTGGACGTGGCGCTCCGTGAGGCTGGAGAGGAGCTGCTCCAGGTTCATAGGGTCAGCTCACTCATTCCCGGCGTGGAGTCCGCCGTCAGCGCCTGCGTCGACGCGAGCTGATTGACGGTGAGCTGCTGCTGGGTGAGCTCCGCCAGTTCCTGGAGGCTGGCGCCGTCGATGAACTTCGCGATGGGCAGGTCCACGCCCAGCGCATTCATCAGGTGGTTCTTCAGCTCGATGGCCATCAGCGAATCGAGACCCAGCTCGGTGAGGGGCCGCTCGGGCGCCAGCCGCGATGGATTCTTGATGCGCAGCACCTTGGACAGCCGCTTCTGCAGCTCGGTCACCAGCAGCCGGCGAGCCTCCACGGGGGAGACCTCCGAGAGCTTGCGGAGCAATGCGTCGTCCCGCGCCGAGGCTTTCGCACCACCACCGCCCTCCCGTGCGACGAGCGCGGACAGCAAGAGCGGCACCGCGCCCTGCACTTCGAAGCCACCTCGGGCGATGGGCATGACCGCCACTTGAATCGCGGCGCTCGCCGAGAGCAGCGACGACAGGACGGCGAGCCCCTGGGCCGGACGGATGGGATTCATCCACCGGTCGGCGAGTCGCTCCTGGACGCGCTCGTTCGCCGCGGCTCCCACTTCCGACCAGGCGCCCCAGTTGATGGTCAGCGCGGGCAGGCCCTTGGCGCGTCGGTAATGGGCCAGCGCGTCCTGGAACGTGTTGGCCGCGGAGTGGTTCGCCTGACCGCTGTTCCCCAGCAGCGAGGCGATGGACGAGTAGAGGACGAAGAAGTCCAGCGGCTGTCCCAGCGTCAGTCGATGCAGGTTCCACGAGCCGAGCACCTTCGCCGCGAACACCTTCTTGAAGCGCGCGTGCGTCTGCTGCTCGAGGATGCCGTCGTCGAGCGCTCCCGCGGAGTGGATGACCCCTCTCAACGGAGGCATGCCCTCCAGCCCCGACACCAGGGCCCTGGCAAGCGCGTCTTCCTGCGACACATCCGCGCGGGCCACCACGACGCGCACATTCGCGCTCTCCAGCTCCTGGAGCTGCTCCGAGGCCGCCGCTGTCGGGGCCCCGCGTCCAAGCAACAGGAGGTGACGGGCCCCACGCTCCACGAGCAGTCGGGCCGTGAGCAGGCCCAGTCCGTTGAGTCCGCCCGTGATGAGATACGTCCCATCTTCACGGCACTGGAAGGGCACCTCCGACTCCATCCGCGAATGCCGCATGACGCGAGGCACGCGCCGGATGCCGTCCCGGAAGGCGACCTGCTCGTCGGAGCGCTCCGAGAGCAGCTCGGTCACCAGCCCTTCCAGGTCATCGCGCCGAGGGTCCAGGTCGATGACCGTGCCTCCCAGCTTGGGGTACTCCATCGCGATGCCTCGCCCGAGGCCGTGCAGCGGTGACTGCGCGACGCCCGGGGCTCCATCCCCCAGCACGTCGAGCGCGCCCCGGGTGACGAAGCTCAGCGCGGGTGAGAGCCGCGTGGCCAGCAGCGCCTGGAGCAGGTCGAGCGCGCTGCCACAACCATTGCGGTACGCCGCCTCCAAATCGAGCTGCGCCATGTCGTCCGGTCCCGAGGAGTCGAGGCTCGTGAGGTGGACGACGTGCGTGGGGGCTTGCGTGATTGCGAGCTCTTTCAACAGCTGGGTGAAGTCCGCGACGGTGGCCCCCGTGCCGGAGATCACCGCGCACAGCTCGCCTCGGGCTTCCAGTCGCTCGGCCAGCCTGTACCCCGTGCCTCGCGCGTCCGCGACGATGAGCCACTGACGCCGGCTGGCGCGCGCGTCCTCGTCGGGCAGTCGAGCCAGGATGACCGCCGCCTGGAGACTGGCTTCGTGCTCCTCTTTCGCCAGCGCCGCGCTCGTGGAGAAGCCCTCCTGCGCGAACAGCGTCTTCCACCCCGCGCTCGAAATGAGTGGGTGCGTGGGGCGCAGGTCTGTGTCCGTGTAACGCCACCAGCCAGACGTCAGGCCGAACGTGAGGTCGACCCAGCGCCGCTTGGACGTGGCCTCGACGATGAGCAGCATCCCCGAGGGCGCCAGGAGCCGACGCGCGTTTCTCAGCGTCTCCTTCAAGCTCTCCGTGGCGTGCAGGACGTTGGCCGCGACGATGATGTCGAAGCCGCCGGCCTCGAAGCCCTGGGTGGCCGGGTCCTTCTCGATGTCCAGCGTCCGGTACGTCACGAACGGATGCGCGCGGAACTCCTGCGCGGCGCGCTGGAGGAAGAGCGGTGAGATGTCCGTGAAGACGTACTCGGTGCGCTCCGCGGGCAGCTCGGGCAACAGCAGGGCCGTCGTGCCACCGGTGCCGGCGCCAATCTCCAGCACCCTGATAGTGCGCTCCGCCGGCAATCGCGAGACAGCCTGTGCGAGCGCCGTCTTCGCCTGTGCGTTGAGCTCCCGAGGGCCTGGCGAGTCACGGTACAGGCTGGCCGCGACCTCCATGTCTCCCTTGGGGAACAGCAACTCCAGCGGGTCGCAGCGCCCCCGAAGGGCCTCCGCGAGTCCTTCGCCGCAACGCTGCACCAACGCCTGCTCCGAGCGATGCGCCGGGTAACGCTCCGCCAGGGACGCCATGCGCGCCGCGACGTCCATGGGCGCCGGACAGGTGACGACCTCCAGTGTCTCTCCCGTGGTTCGCAGCAGGCCTTCCTCGGTGAGCATCTCGAGCAGTCGCCGCCACAGCCGTTGGTGCAGCGGAACGACCCCTAGCCGCGCGGCACGCTCATCCGCCTTGAAGCTCGTGCCCGGCGTGAGGTCGCAGCCCAGCCGCTCCATGGCCTGGAGCACGTAGGGGACGCACAGCGACTCCAGTTCCTGGAGGAACACGCCGTAGGCCGCCAGGTCTTCGCGGCCGGACAAGGCCTCCAACTGAGGGAGGACCGCGTCACGCAGCGAGTTCGGAGTCGGAATCCAGGATGGGGGCACGCGGCGCCCATGGGGCAGGGCGGGGTGCCATTCGAGTGCGTAGAGCCACTCCTCGAGCAGCTTGTCACCCTGGCCCAGCAACGCCTCCAGTCGGACCTGACGGAAGCGCAGTCGCTCCGCCTCCGCGAGCAGTCGCCCATCCGTGCTGAACACTCGAAGCGATGCAATCGCCTCCACGCCTTCCTGGCGACGCTGGAGACTTGCCCAGACCTCTCGCTCCATCGGCGCGTGGAGTCGGAGCCCTTCGACACCGGCGGGGAGATAGGGCACGTCCTTGCGCTTGGGGAACGTCACGCCCAGCGCCTGGAAGCACGCGTCCAACATCACTGGATGCACGGTGTACGGCTCCAGCTTGAGTCCCTCCGGCAGGACGATGCGCACGAGGGCCTCGCCCTCTTGGCCGTACATGGCCTGGAGTGCCTGGAACATCGACCCGTACACCAGCCCTCCGCTGGCCAGATGCGCGTAGTAGTCCGCGGGCGCGATGGCCTCCGTCATCCGCGCTCGCAGGGCCGCCAGGGACTCGCCCGCTGCCTTTGACGGTGACGCCGCTCCGAGTCGCCCCGTGGCCACCTGTTCCCAGGTGGTGACCCGGTCTTGCTCCCGACGCATGAAAACCTTGAGGACCTGCGTCGCTCCCTCCTCCTTCACCAGCGTCGATTGGAGGACGACGGCGCCCTTCTCCGGCAGGGCGACAGGCCGCTCGAAGGTGAGCTGGAGCAGCTCCAGCGGCTTCTCACCCGGAACGCTGGAGAAGCGACCCGCGGCCAGTGCCAGCTCGACATGGGCCGCCGCCGGCAACAGCGCGGTGCCCGCCGCGCGATGGTGGTCGAGGAAGAAGGGCTCCCTGGCGCCGAGCGCTCCCTCGAAGCGCACATCGCTCGAACCCGCCAGCTCGACGCGCCGGCCGAGCAGCGGATGGAGCACTCCCGCCTGGGAGGGCAGAGGCTGCGCGCCAGCGGTCTCCGGACCTGTCTCCACCCAGTAGCGCTCGCGCTCGAAGGGCGTGGTGGGCAAGCGCACCCGCCCACGAGACGTCTTCCCGTGTACCTGCGACCAGTCGACGGGGACTCCGCGCGTGTGGAGCGTGGCCAGGCTCTCCAGCATCCGTCGACGGTTCCCCATGCCCGTGTGCAGCGACGGAAGCCACTCGCGTGACTCGCCGTCCTCCGGAATGCACCGCTGCGCGAGGCCGAGCAGCACGCTCGCGGGGCCCACCTCCACGAAGTTCCGCACACCCAACGCGTGGATGGACTCCACCGCTCGCGCGAAGTTGACGGGCTGGAGCAGGTGCCGGCACCAGAAGTCCGGCTCCGACAGCTCACCCTCCACGAGCTGGCCCGTCATGTCCGAGACGATGCGCAGCCTCGGCGTGTTGAGCCGCACCCGGGAGAGGTGCTCGCGGAAGCGGTCGACCATCGGATGCATCAGGGGCGAGTGGAACGCGTGCGAGACGTTGAGCTTCTTCGCCTGGATTCCCTCCGCCGCCAGGGCCTCCACCACCGCGTTGACGGCTTCACTCGCACCGGAGATGACCGTGCTCGTGGGGCCATTGATGGCCGCGATGGACAGTCGCTCGCGATAGGGCTCGATGGCCGCCGCCACCTTCGCGTAGGGCGCGAGGAACGAGGCCATCTCGCCCCCCGGTGGCAGCTCATGCATCAGTCGTCCACGCAGGGCGACCAGCGGCAGCACGTCTTCAAGACTGATGACGCCCGCCACGCACGCGGCCGCGTACTGCCCCAGGCTGTGCCCCACCACGACGGAAGGCTCCACGCCCCAGGCCTTCCACTGCTCGGCCAGGGACACCTCCAGCGCCACCATGGCGGGCTGGGTGAATACCGCCTGCTCCAGAGGTGAGCCGCTGCCCTCCTCGGCGAACAGCACCTCCAGCAGGGGCTTCGGAAGATGCGGTGCCAGGATGCTCGCGCACCGGTCCATCGCCGCGCGGAACACCGGCTCTCGTGTGTACAGCTCCCTCCCCATGCCCAGGTGCTGCGAGCCCTGTCCGCTGAAGAGGAAGGCGACCTGCGCGGCGCGCGACGCGGCCTCCTCGGAGACGATGAGCCCGTCGATGGGATTGCCACTCGAGAACGCCTGGAGCTGCGCACGCAGTTCGTCACCCGAGGTGGCGACGGCGGCGAGGCGGTAGGGCATCGTGGAACGGCTCGCGGTCGCGCTGTGACACACGTCGGAGACGTCCTGCTCCGCGTTCCGCGTCAGGTGGGTCGTGTAGCTCCCGGCCAGTGTCGACAGCGCCGAGGCGGTCTTCGCCGAGAGGACCAGGACGTGTTCTCGTCCCGGTTCGGAGGGCGTGGCGCGCTTCTCGGTGATGGGCGCGGCCTCCAGCACCACGTGGGCGTTCGTCCCGCTGTAACCGAACGAGCTCACTCCCACGAAGTTCCGAGGGCCGCCGGGAAAGTCGCGCCGCTCCGTGACGACGGACACGGGCAGCTCGTTCCAGCGAATCTCCGGGTTCGGCGTCTGGAAGTGCAGGTTCTTGGGAATCTGCCGGTGCTGGAGGCTCAGCGCGGCCTTCATCAGCCCCGCCATGCCGGCCGCGATTTCCGTGTGCCCGATGTTCGTCTTCACCGAGCCGATGAGGAGCGGCTCCTCACGGTGACGCTCGTCCTGGAAGACGCGGCCCAGCGCTTCGACCTCGATGGGGTCGCCCAGCGCCGTCCCCGTGCCGTGGGCCTCCACGAAGTCGATCTGCGAGGGCTCCACGCCACCGTTGCGAAGCGCGGAGCGGATGACTCGCTCCTGGGCGCTGCCGTTGGGCACCAGCAGACCGCTGCTGTGGCCGTCGTGATTGACGGCGGAGCCTCGAAGCACCGCGATGACTTCGTCACCGTCCGCGAGCGCGTCCGACAGGCGCTTGAGCACCACGACGCCGCAGCCCTCGCCCCGCACGAAGCCGTCCGCCCTGGCGTCGAAGGTCTTGCAGTGTCCCTCCGCGGAGAGCATCCGCATCTGGCATTCGACGATGGTGCTCATCGGCGAGAGCATCAGGTTGACGCCCGCGGCCAGCGCCACGTCGGTCTCTCCGTTGCGCAGGCTCTGACAAGCCAGATGCAAGGCCACCAGCGAGGACGAGCACGCCGTGTCCACCACGAGCGTGGGACCTTCCAGCGCGAGCAGATGGGCGATGCGTCCCGCCGCCACGCTCAGGCCCGTGCCCGAGCCGGTGTGCGAGTCAATCTCGCCGGAGGCGTGCACCAGGTAGGCGTAGTCGCGGTGCATTATGCCCACGAACACGCCGGTGGCCGTGCCCCTCAGCCTCGACGGCGAGAGCCCCGCGTGTTCGAGCGCTTCCCAGCTCGTCTCCAGGAGCAGACGCTGCTGCGGGTCCATCAGCACCGCCTCACGCGGAGAGATGCCGAAGAACAGCGGGTCGAACCGGTCCACCTGGTTCACGAAGGCGCCATGCCGCGTGTACATCTTCCCCGGCGTGCCGGGGACGGGCGAGTAGAGCGCGTCCAGGCTCCAGCGGTCCGAGGGCACCTCGGTGACGGCGTCGCGCCCCGCCGCGAGCAGCTCCCAGTACGCCTCCGGACTGTCCACGTTCCCAGGGAAGCGGCAACCCATTCCGACGAGTGCGATGGGCTCCGCCGGGACGAGCCCCATCTTGTTGCGAAGCTGCTTGGCGGCATACGCGAGCTGCGTCGCGCTCATCTGGGCCAGTTCATGCGCGTTCATCGGTCACCTCGGGGCCCTGCTTCGTTGGACCGCCCGGCGGCGAGCGCCGCGGTCACATCGGCTTCGGACATCTGATTGACCTCCATCAAGAACGATTCGAGCTCGGCGTCTCGCGGGGCCGCGGACACCTCCTGCGCCTCGGGGGCGGGCACCAGCTCGCGCGCGAGGTGATTCGATAGGGCCTGGACACTCGGGTGGTCGAAGATGAGGCTCACCGGCAGCGAGCGGCCCAGCGTCCGCTGGAGCGCGTTGCGCAGCTCCGTCGCCATCAGCGAGTCCATGCCCGCCTCGAAGAGGCCTTGCTCCGGATCCAACGGACGGCTCGCATCTAGCCCGAGCACCCGCGTCGCCACCGAGGCGATGTGCTCCCGCAGGAGTCGAGGCTTGTCACCGGGAGGCGCGCTCTCGAAGCGGCGCAGGAAGTCCGCGCCCGTCGCGCCGCCCGTGGGTGTCACTCCCGCGAGCTCCGAGAAGTACGGCGCCGCGGCGAGCCGCCCCATCGACTGCCAGCCGATGGCCACGACTCCCACCTGGGGCCTTCGTTGACCCAGCAGTTGCTCGAAGGCGGCGAGCCCCTGCTCGGGACTGATGGGGGTGACGCCCATGCGGCGGACTCGCTCCATCACCCGCTCCGTCGCGGCCACGCCCACCTCGGACCAGGGGCCCCAGTTGATGGAGAGCGCCGGCAGGCCCGATGCGTGACGGTGATGGGCCAGCGCGTCGAGGAAGGCGTTGGCGGCCACATAGCTGGCCTGCCCTGACTGCCCCAGTAGCGAGGCCACCGAGGAGAAGAGGACAAAGAAATCCAGCGGCTGTCCCAACGTGTGACGGTGGAGATGCCACGCGCCGAGCGCCTTGGGGCCCAGCACTCGCTCGAAGCGCTCCAGGTCCTGCTGCAACAGCATGCCGTCGTCGAGGACCGCCGCCGCGTGGACGATGCCGCGCAACGGAGGCATCGTGTTCGCGAGGCGCGCGAGCAGCTCCGTGACTTGTGCCTCCACGGAGATGTCGACCTGCAAGGTGACGACGCGCGCACCTCGTGCTTCCAACTCGCGCAGGCTGTCCCTCGCTTCAGACGAGGGGGCGCGCCTGCCAAGCAACACCAGATTCCTGGCGCCACGCTCCACCAGGCGGCCCGCGAGCTTCAGGCCCAGTCCGCCGAGCCCGCCCGTGACGAGGTACGTCGCGTCGCCACGGAGCTTGAGTGTCGTGGTGCCGTCCGCTGCCTCGGCGCTCCTCGCGAGTCGCGACACGAGTCGCTGGCCGCCTCGGAGGCAGACCTCGTCCTCGGGTGTTCGCTGCTGGAGTTCCGCGACGAGTGCCTCGACCCCGTCCGTTCCCTGCGCCGGGTCCAGGTCCACTCGCAGGCACCGCAGCTCCGGGTGCTCCTGCGCGATGGCCTTGCCCAGGCCGGACAGACACGCCTGCACGGGCGTTGGAAGGGGGTTTCCCTGCGTCGCCTGGGCGCCTCTCGTGACGAGCACCAGCCGGGGACTGACGCCTGTCTCGGCCGCCGCTCGCACGAGGTGGAGCGTGCTTCCCAGGAGGCTTCGATAGTCCCGGGCGAACGTGTCGGGCTCTCCGTCTCGCGCCGCACGCACGTCCAGCGCCGCGAGGTGGAGCATCCCCGTGAAGGGCCCCGCCTCCGTGAGCAGCCTCCTCGCGCTTGCCGCGAGCGTCAGGTCCACATGTCGCGTCCCGGTGTCCTCGGGGCCTGTTGTTTCTCCTGGCAGGGCCACGATGCAGTCCGACCCCGAGGCGCGCAGGCGGCGTGCGATATCCGTGGCCCGTCCACCCGTGTCACCGACGATGAGCCACCGCTCGCGAGGCGGCGTGCCCGTGGCGGGCGGCAGGGGTAGAGGACGCCACGCCACCTCGTACATCCAACCGCGTGGCACCCGCTTTGAGTTCCCGAGCAGGGCCTCACGCGGTGCCTGCTGGAACTCCAGTCGCTCCAGCTCCGCGAGGACTCGGCCGTCGGGCGCCAGGAGCGTGAAGTGCGCGGTGTGGACGCGCTGCCCCAAATCCGGCCCACCATCGAGTCGCGCGTGGACGAAGACCTCACGCCCCAGCTTGTCGTGGACCCGCAGCTGTCCGATTCCCACGGGCAGGTAGATGCTGCCTGGAGGCCCCTCGGGAAACACGGCGCCGAGGACCTGGAAGCAGGCGTCGAGCAGCACGGGATGCAACACGTGCTCGCCTGCTTCGAGTGCGTCTGGGAGCGTGAGCTGTCCGAAGGCTTCCTGTCCTCCTCGGCCGAAGCGCGTGACGGCTCGGCACAGCGGCCCGTAGTCGATGCCGTGCTCACCGATGCGCCGGTAGAAGTCCGCGACGGAGACCTCCTCCGCGCAGCGCCTCGCGAGCACCGTGACATCCTGATGCAGCGAGGCCGAGGGCTTCTCCGTCGAAGACAATCGCCCCGAGGCATGGAGGGTGAAAGCTCCGTCGGACAGGCTGTGCACTTCGAAGGTGCCCTTGCGCGCGCCCTCGCCGTCGTCCGGCGTGACGAGGACCTGGACCGTGCGCGGCTCGCCTTCCTCCAGCCGCACGGGCTTGTGGAAGCGGACGTCCTCGAGACTCAGCGCGCCCTGGCCGAAGACCTCCTGGCCCGCTGCCACGCCCATCTCCAGATACGTCGCACCCGGGACGATGACCGAGTCGTAGACGCGGTGGTCGGCGAGAAAGGCGGGAGATTCGGTGCTCAGCTCGCCCTCGAACTGGATGACCCGGGCCGCGGAGTTCAGCCTTCGTCCGAGCAGCGGATGCCGCGCCTGCTCTTCTTCGCTCCTCGCGGACTTGAGCTTCATCCAGTGGCGCTTGCGCTGGAACGGCTGGTTCGGCAGGGGCACCCGGGAGCGCCGGCCGTGGGTCGCAATCCCCGTGAGCCCACTTGATGCTCCTCGTACCCAGAGCTCCGCGAGACTCGCGCGCATCTGCTCCACGTCCGAGTGCCCGTTGCGGAGGCTCGGCAGCCACACCAGACGCTCGTCGGGCAGACAGGTGCGCCCCATTCCGAGCAGCACGGGGGTGGGGCCGAGCTCCACGATGAGGTCCGCCCCCTTCGCGTGCAGGGCACGCAGGCCCGCCGCGAAACGCACGGGCTCCCGGACATGGCGACGCCAGTAGGCCGGCGTCGTCGGCTCGTCGCGCACCAAGGCGCCGGTGAGATTGGAGATGAGCGGCAGCTCGGGTGGGCGCAGTCGGAGCTTCGCCACCATGCGCTCGAAGGAGTCGAGCATCGGCTCCATCAGCGGTGAGTGGAACGCGTGGGAGACGTTCAGGGGTTTGACCTCCACGCCCTCTCGCTGGAGGACTTCCCCGACGACCCGAAGCCGTTCGCTCCTGCCCGCGATGACCACTTCCGTGGGCCCATTCACCGCGGCGATGGAGAGCTCCCGGGGATGCGCGGCGACGAGGGCCGCCACTCGCTCCTCGGGTGCGCGTACCGCCAACATGCCCCCCACGCGTGGCAGCTCCTGCATCAGCCTTCCGCGCGTTGCCGCCAGCAGGAGCGCGTCCTCCAGCGACAGCACCCCCGCGACATGCGCCGCTGAAATCTCCCCGACGCTGTGTCCCATCACCACTGAGGGCTCGACGCCCCAGTGCTTCCACTGCTCCGCGAGCGCCACCTCCAGCGCCACCAGCGCGGGCTGCGTGTACGCCGTGTCATGCAACGTGCTGTCACCCGGCTCTCCCGCGGATGGGTAGAGCACCGACAGGAGAGAGACGCCCAGATGCGAGCGCAGCAGTTCGTCACACCGGTCCATCACCTCGCGGAAGCGGGGCTCATGGGCATACAGCTCGCGCGCCATGCCGACGTACTGCGAGCCCTGACCCGTGAACAGGAAGGCGACCCGGGGTTTCCTTCCCGTGGGCACCACTCCCGCGCTCACCCCTGAAGGCCGCTGACCCGAGGTGAACGCCTGGAGTCGCTCGTCGAGCTGCGCTCCGCTGGAGGCCAGCACCGTCAGCCGGTGCGGAAATGATGCGCGCCCCGTCGCGGCCGTGAAGCAGACATCCGCAAGCGGAACGTCCTTGCCCGGCCCCTGCCTCCAGGTGAGGTAGCGCCGCGTGAGCTCCTGCAGCGCCTCCTCGCTTCGTGCGGACAGCGCCAGCAACTCCGGACCGGGTCCCGGTGTCTCCGGCACTCTCTGCTGCGTGACAGCGAGTGGGGCCTCCTCGATGAGGACGTGCGCGTTGACTCCAGAGAGTCCGAAGCTGCTGACGCCCGCGATGCGAGGTCGGGTGCCGCGCTTCCATGGCGTGCGCTCCGTCGTCACCGCGATGCGCGCCGGGTCCCACGCAACCTGCGGGTTCGGCGTGCGGAAGTGCAGGTGCGCGGGGAGCTCCTCGTTCTGGAGCGAGAGCACCAGCTTCATGATGCCCGCGACACCGGCCGCTGCTTCCAGGTGACCGATGTTCGTCTTGACCGAGCCGATGAGGAGCGGCGCGCCCGGCGCTCGCTCGGGACCGAAGACCGCGTCGATGGCGCGGACCTCTATCGGGTCTCCCAGCGGCGTCCCCGTGCCATGGGCTTCCAGGTAGTCCACGTCGCGCGGCGACAGCCTCCCCGAGGCCAGGGCCTTGCGAAGCAGCTTCTCCTGCGCTGGCCCGCTCGGAACCGTGATTCCGCCGCTCTGCCCGTCGTGATTGACGGCCGATCCCCGCACCAGCGCCAGCACCGGGTCTCCCGCGCGCACGGCGTCGGAGAGGCGCTTGAGCACCAGCATCCCGCAACCCTCGCCACGGCCGAACCCGTCCGCCGACGCATCGAACGTCTTCGAGCGACCATCCGGCGCCGTCGCGCGCATCTTCGACAGGACGATGCTGGTGTCCGGGAACACCATCAGGCTGACACCTCCCGAGAGCGCCAGGTCGCACTCACGAGCGCGCAGGGCCTGGCAGGCCAGGTGCGTCGTCGCCAGCGTGGAGGAGCAGGCCGTGGCGATGACCATGCTCGGGCCTTGCAGGCCGAGCACGTACGAGAGCCGCCCCGCGGCGAAGCTCATGTCATTGCCCGTGCCCATGTACGGCAGGTCGGGCGGGTCGATGCGCTGGAAGGGGACTCGGCCGTAGTCGCCGGTGATGACGCCCACGTAGACGCCGGTGGCGCTGCCTCCCAACCGGTCCGGAGCGATGCCCGCGTTCTCCAGCGCCTCCCAGCTCGTCTCCAGCAACAGGCGCTGCTGCGGGTCCAACATGGCCGCCTCGCGCGGCGACATGTTGAAGAACGGCGCGTCGAACAGGTCGATGCGCTGGTCCACGAAGCAGCCGTACCGCGTGTACATCTTCCAGAACCGGTCGGGGTCCGGGTCATAGAGCGCGTCCGCGTCCCAGCGCTCCAGCGGCACCTTGCGCGTCGCGCACAGCCCTTCGTGCAGCAGACGCCAGTAGCTGGCGGGGTCATTGGCTCCGCCCGGATAGCGGCAGGACATGCCGACGATGGCGATGGGTTCTTCCTGGACCGCCTGGAGCGCGTCCAGCCGCGAGCGCATCTCCTTCAGGGCGATGGCGGCCTGTTGAAGCGGCGTGGGGACTTCGCGGGGAGGGGAGGAAACCGTCATGGGTCTGCCTCAACGGGAAACGAGTTGGAACTCATGGGTGATGAGCGCCTCCAGCTCCTGGTCCGACATGCCCTGAATCTCCTGGGCGTGCGGAATGGGAGGTGGGGACGAGGAGGGCGGGAGGTGCGGAGTCGCCACGGGCTCGGGTGGTGGGAGCACTCCCAGCACGTCGCGTCCCAGGTGCTCCACCAGCGCGTCGATGCGTGGGAAGTCGAAGACGAGCGTCGAGCGCAGCGGGCGCTCGAGGCTCGTGGACAGCCGGTTTTTCAGCTCGACCGCCGTGAGCGAGTCCATGCCCAGGTCGAACAGGCGGTGGTCTCCATCGACGGCGTCCAGGCTGCTCATCCCCAGCACGCGCGCGAGCTGGCTCCGGACGTGCTCGTCCAGCAGCACCCGTCGCTCGTGCACGGAGGCGACCTGGAGGCGTGCCAGCAGGCCCTCTCGCGCTGGCTGCTCCGGCTCCGCCTTCGTCTCGGCGAGCAGTCGCGACAGATAGGGACTGGCGCCGACCTTCCGTGCGAACTCCGACCAGACGATGGGCATGACACCCAGCTGCGCGGCCCCGGACGCGAGGATGCGTTCGAGCAGCTCCAGGCCTCGCTCGGGGCTGATGGTGCTCATGCCCAGCTCGCCCATGCGCGTGCCCGCCTCCGCGCGGTTCGCGGCGCCGACTCCCTCCCACGCGCCCCAGGCGATGCAGGTGCAAGGCAGTCCGAGGGCCTGGCGATGGTGGGCCAAGGCATCGAGGAAGGTGTTGGCGGCCGTGTGGTTCGCCTGTCCCCAGGCTCCCAGCAGCGACGTCGCCGAGCCGTAGATGACGAAGAGGTCGAGGGGCTTTGTCCGGGTGAGCACATGGAGGTTCCAGGCTCCGTCGACCTTCGGCGCGAGCACCGTGGCGAAGCGCTCCCAGCTCAGTCCCGAGAGGACGCCATCCTCCAGCACACCCGCGGAGTGGAAGACGCCTCGCAGCGGCGGAAGGCGCCGCTCCAGCTCGGCCAGTGCCTGTGTGAGCGACTCTTCGCGCGAGACGTCGCACGGCAGGGCCAGCACGGTGGCTCCTCGCGCCGTGAGCTCCGCCATCGCCGTCCGGGCTTCGGGTCCCGGCGGCCTGCGCGAGAGGAGCGCGAGGTGGCGTGCTCCCCGCTCAACGAGCCAGCGTGCCGTCAGCAGACCCAGTCCACCGAGCCCACCCGTGATGAGGTACGTGGCATCGGGGCGGATGGAGACGGTGTGCGTTGGCGCGAGCTGGCCGGCGCGCACGAGGCGGGCCACCCTGCGCTCCGCGCCTCTCAGCGCGAACTCCTGCTCGTCGCTCGGGTCCAGCACCGCGTCGAGCAACGCCTCGGGCTCGGAGGTCGTCGGCGTGTCTTCCAGGTCGATGATGCGGCAACGCAGCTCCGGATGCTCACGGGCAATCACGCGGGCCAGCCCCCAGAGCGTCGACTGCGCCACCCCTGGCACCGCGCCGCCCGCGGGCTGGGCTCCTCTCGTGATGAGCGTCAGGGGTGGAGGCGGTGACTGCGTTCCCTGCGTGAGCGCCTGGACGCACTGCAAGACGCTGCCGCAGCCTGCCTTCGAGGCTTCGCGCAGTTGTTGCGTGGACAGGTGGGCGGCGGACGTTCCATCCAGCGACCACAGGTGGATGACGCCCCGAACGTTGGCGACCTTGGCTTGGAACAGGGCAAGGGAGGCGGCGGAACGAGGGTCGATGTCGGACCCCGTCTCGTGAACGAGGAAGCACTCGCCTCCCTGGGCCTGGAGCTGATGGGCCAGCGCCTGACCCACGCCCCCTCGGTCCGCGAGGATGAGCCATGCTCCGGCCGCGCGAGTCTCCTTCGGAGTTCGAGGCGTCTGCGCGACGATGACGGCCTGCTGTCCCAGGAGGGGCGGAAGAGTGTCGCTCGGAGATGCGATGTCCGCGTGAGCGAAGCCTTCTTCATCGAGCACTTCACACCAACGTGCTGGTGGCAGAAGCGGGCAGTCGGTGCGCAGGGCGGTGTCCTCGAAGCGCCACCAGCCGTCCGTGAGCCCGAAGGTGAGGTCCACCCAGCGCAGCGCGACGGTCCCTTCCAGCAGGACAAGTGTGCCTCCCGGTGCCAACAGCTCGCGAAGGTTGCGCAGGGTTCGTCGCGCATCCCGCGTCGCGTGCACCACGTTCGATGCGAGCACCAGGTCGAAGCGCTTGTTGCCGACCGGAGTCCGCTCGACGTCCAGCACCTCGTAACGGACGAAGGGAAAGTCCGTGAAGCGCTCCGCTGCCCGCTCCGTGAAGAACGCGGAGACATCCGTGAAGAGGTAGTCGCTCCGCTCGGCGGGAAGTCGCGGCAGTACCCAGGCCGTGGTTTCACCTGTCCCCGCGCCGACCTCCAGGATGCGCAGCCGACGCTCGGGTGGTGCGCCCGCGAGCGCGCGCGTGACGACCTGCTGCGCGACGGTGTTCATCATTCGGATGACCGGAGTGCCTCGGTAGAGTTCCGCCACCGCGTCTGGATTGCCATCGGGGAAGAGCAGCTCGAGCGCGTCGCGCTCTCCACGAAGCACGGCCGCGAGCTCCATTCCGCAGCGCTCCAGCATCGCGAGCTGGGCCCGTGTGGAAGACGAGTCCTCCTCGGAGATGGGCAGTTGCTCCGCTCGTGCGTGCGGGAGCTCCTGGAGGACATGCCAGCCCTCGTTGGTGCGCTCCAGGATGCCTTCCTCGGAGAGAATGGCGAGCAGTCGCCCGAGCAGTCGCTGATGGGGCGGGGCGACCCGGAGCCGCTCCGCCAGCTCGCGGGTGCTGAAGCGCTGGCCGGGCCCGAAGCCCGCTCCCAGCCGGTGGAACGCGGCGAGGATGTAGCCGAGGCTCGCTGCTTCGAGCCGCCCGAGGACCGCCGTGTACCGCGTGACGTCGTCCTCGGGGATGATGGAGCCCAAGCCCTCGCGCACGGCGTCACCGAGGATGCGCGGCGCGGGGATGAAGTCGGCTTCGGCGTCGACCTGGGGCGCAAGAGGCCAGTCGACTGTGTAGAGCCAGTCGGAGGCGGGCTGTCCTCCCAGGAAGGCCTCGCGCCGTGCGAGGCGCAGCTCCAGGCCCTCGACGACGACGAGCACCCGGCCGTCTTCCGCGCGGAGGCACGCGTCGACCTGGAGGCGACCCTTTCCGAGAGAGGGGCGCTCTTGCGTCTCGCAGAAGGCGGCTTCGCGGGGTGCCTCGTGGACCGTCAGTCGCTCCAGGCCCACGGGCAGCCACGCCTCGCCCTCCACTGCGTCACCGAAACCGACACTCAGCGCCTGGAGACAGGCATCCAGCAGGGCAGGGTGCAGGACGTAGTTCCCCGCTCGATTCGGAAGGACGACATGCGCACCCCCTCCGCGCTCGGTGCGCCAGAGCGACTGGATGGAACGGAAGAGTGGGCCGAGCGCCAGGCCATGCTCGCGGGTCCGCTGGTAATGGGACTCGACGGAGAGCAGGGCTTCTCGCGCGGGAGGAACGACGACAGTGGCCTCGGGGCGGCGCGTGTCCTCGCGACGAACCTTGCACGTGACGTGGAGGCGCCACGCACCCTCGGCTCGGCTGAAGATGCGCACCCCACGACGCCCCGGACCTTCGGGCGCGAGCACGGTGTGCACCACGATGGTGCCCTCTTCGGGAAGCAAGAGCGGCTGGGAGAGCTCCAGCGCCTCCACGCGCAGGGCTCCCTCGCCAAGAGTCCTCTGTCCGGCCGCGAGCGCCAGCTCGATGAAGGCCGTGGCGGGGACCACCGCGCGCCCGAAGACGCGATGCTGTCCCAGCAGTGGTGGCGAGGCAGGTCCCAGGTGTGCCTCGAAGTGGGCGTCCTCAGGACCCTGCACGGGTGAGTGCAGCCGATGTCCCAACAGGGGATGCGTCGTCGTTGCCGCGCTGGAGGCTGGCGTGCGGCCGGACCGGAACTGGAAGGTCTCCTCCTTGAGCCAGTAGCGGCGGCGCTCGAAGGGGTACGTCGGCAGGGTGATTCGGCTCCGGGCTCCACGGGCTTCGAGCCCCGCCCACCGCACGGGCGCGCCGCGCACATGAAGCCGCGCCAGTGTCTCCATGAGTCCGCGTGAATCGGACGAGCCTTTCAGCAGGCTGGGCAGGTACAGGCCCCCGTCGTTTGGCAGGTTGCTCTTCGCCAGGTCGAGCAGCGCCGACCCCGGGCCCACCTCCAGGAAGACCTCGCAGCCGGTGGCACGAAGCGCGCGCATTCCGTCCGCGAAGCGCACCGGGCTGCGCACGTGCCCGACCCAGTGGTCAGGTCGAGTGACCTCCGAGCCCATGGCCCGGCCCGTCACGCTGGAGATGAAGGTGACCCGAGGGTCCGTCGTCCGAAGCCTCGCGGCGACGGCTCCGAGGCCCTGCAGCATCGGCTCCATCAGCGGGGAGTGGAACGCGTGAGACACGTCGAGGAGCCGGGACCCGGTGCCTTCCGCGAAGATGGCGGCCATATGCCCCTCGTCCATGAGGGACTGCATGATCCGGCCTCGCTCTGCGACGAGCGTCAGCCCGTCCTCCAGCGAGAAGACTCCGGCGGCACACGCCGCGGCGAGCTCACCGACGCTGTGACCCATGACCGCCGCGGGCTCGATGCCGAAGGACTTCCACAGCTCGACCAGCGCGTACTGGAGCGCGAAGAGCGCGGGCTGCGCGTAGGCGGTTCGGGACAGCGGCGCGGACCCCGCGTCCTCGTCGAAGAGCACCGAGAGGAGGGAGCGCTCCATGCGCGACGCGAGGACGGCGTCACAGCGCTCCAGCGCCTCGCGGAAGCGCGGCTCGGAGGCGAACAACTCCTTGCCCATTCCCGCGTACTGGGCGCCTTGGCCGCTGAAGAGGAAGGCGATGCGCGGAGGCTCGTCCGGGACGACTCCTCGGATGACGGACTCCCTGTGCTGGAGCTGGCTCGTGAACTCCCCGGTGTTCCGGGCGATGAACGCGGCACGGTGACGGAAGTGGGTGCGTCCGCTGTTCGCGGTGGCGGCCACCTGGGCGAGCGGCAGCTCAGGATGCCGAGCGAGGTGTCGGTGATACTGCTCGACCTGAGCTTCAAGGGCCTCCGGTGAGGCGCCAGACAGCGTCAGGAGCGTCCAGGGGCGCTCGGGAGCGGTGAACTGTTCATCTCGGGCGGGGGCCTGTTCCACGATGACGTGGGCGTTCGTTCCCGAGAAGCCGAAGGAGCTGACTCCACCGATGCGCCGGCCATCGATGAGCGGCCAGGGAGTCGGCTCCGTCACGACGCGCACCCCGAGGGAGTCCCAGGCAATGCGCGGGTTGGGCGTGGTGAAGTGGAGGTGGGGCGGGAGGGTGCCGTCCTCAAGCGCGAGCACCAGCTTCATCAAGCCCGCGATGCCGGCCGCTGCCTCCAGATGCCCGATGTTGGGCTTCACGGAGCCAATCAACAGAGGGGCTTCTGGCGCGCGCCCCGTCGACAGCACGGCGCCCAGGGCCTCCACCTCGATGGGGTCTCCGAGCGAGGTGCCCGTGCCATGTGCCTCGACGAAGCCGACCTGCTTCGGTGCGAGGTCGGCCTGCTCCAGGGCCCGGCGGATGACCGCCTCCTGCGCGGAGCCGTTCGGCACGGTGAGTCCCGCGCTGCGACCGTCCTGGTTGACCGCCGAGCCTCGGATGACCGCGAGGATTCGATGGCCTGCTCGCTGAGCGTCGGACAGTCGCTCGAGCACGACCACTCCGCAGCCCTCTCCCCGCACCACTCCATCCGCAGCCGCGTCGAACGTCTTGCAGCGCCCGTCCGGCGCGAGCATGCGCGTGCGCGACTCAATCATCGCGAGGATGGGTGCGAGCATCAGACTCACGCCGCCCGCGAGCGCCAGGTTGCACTCGCCCAAGCGCAGTGACTGACAGGCGAGGTGGACCGCGACCAGGGACGACGAGCAGGCTGTGTCCACCGAGAGCGCGGGCCCTCGCAAGCCAAGGACATACGAGAGTCGCCCCGCCGCCACGCTCAGCGCCGTGCCCGAGCCCGTGTAGGCGTCGATGGACTCCGGCGCGCTCGTGGACATCTCGAAGTAGTCGTGACTGGCGACGCCCACCATCACCCCGGTCGCGCTTCCCATCAGCGAGTCCGGTGCCACACCTGCTCGCTCCAGCGCCTCCCAGCTCACTTCGAGCAGCAGCCGTTGCTGCGGGTCCATCCGCGCGGCCTCGCGTGGGCTGATGCCGAAGAAGGCCGCGTCGAAATGGTCTGGCTGGTCGATGAAGCAGCCCTTGCGCGCGGTCAGGGCACCTTGCGCATCCGGATCCGGGTCATGGAGCGCTTCCGCATCCCAGCGCTCGACGGGCACGTCGCGCACGGCGTCGCGCCCCGAGGCCAGCAGCTCACGAAAGGCTTCGGGACTCGTGGCCCCTCCGGGGAAGCGGCAGCTCATTCCGATGATGGCAATGGGCTCGCGCTGGCCTCGCTCCAGGGTGCGGAGCTTGGACTCCGTTTCCTCCAGCTTGCGCAGTGCGCGCCGCAGGAGGGCTTCCTGACCGCCACTGGGAATTGATGTGCTCATCTAGCCCATGTCCTCGAGCTTTCGCTCCAACCGGCGGACCACTTCGTCGAGCGGCAACTCCTCGCCGGCTGCCTCCTGTGAGCGGGGTGTCGCCGAGGCGAGTCGCAGTACTTCGGTGGCGAGATACGTGGAGAGTTGGTCGACGCTCGGGTGTTTGAAAACCACGACGGATGGCAGCGTGCAGGGCAGCGAGGCCTGGAGGCGGTTGCGAATCTCCAACGAGCCGAGCGAGTCCAGGCCGAGATCGAACAGTCCCCGGTCGACGCCGACGGCGGATGGAGTCAGGCCCAGGACCGCGGCCACCTGCTCACGCACGTGAGCCCGCAGGAGCGGCTGTTGCTCCGACGCTGGCGCGGCCTCGATTCGCTGGCGGACACCCTGTTGCGCGGTGCCGCTCTTCCGGAGGGAGTCACCTCGGCTGACAAGCTCCATGAGGAACGTGGAGGACGCAGTGCCGCTGAGTTGCTTCCAGTCGATGGGCACGACAGCGATGTTGGGACGCGCGTGTGTCCACAGCCGGTGCAGCGCGGTGAGGCCGTGTAGCGGTGAGAGCAGGCCGAGTCCCTGCCTGCGCAGGCGCTCCGCGAAGACGTCGCTCGCGGCCGTGCCCTCTCCGGACCATGGGCCCCAGGCGATGCTCAGGCCCGGCAAGCCGAGCGCACGGCGGTGTCGCGCGAGGCCATCCAGGAAGGCATTCGCCGCGGCGTAGTTCGCCTGCCCCGCGTTCCCGAGCAGGGAGGACACCGAGGAGAACAGCACGAAGAAGTCGAGCGCGTGTCCCAGGGTCGCGGTGTGGAGATTCCATGCCCCCTGGACCTTGGGGGCAAGGACCTGGGCGAAGGACTCCCACGACTGTGTCCGCAGCGGCCCGTCGTGGACGGCGCCCGCCGCGTGCACGACGCCTCGAAGTGGCGGGAGCAAGCGGCGCACCTCGTCGAGCGCCGCACTCACGCTCTCCGAACGGCTCACATCCGCTTCGAGGCAGAGGATTCGCGCGCCCGCGGACCGGAGCGCGGTGATTCCCGCGTCTTCATCGGAGGGCACGTGTCTGCCCAGGAGGGCCAGGGAACGCGCGCCCCGGTCGACCATCGACTGCGCGACGAGACGACCCAGGCGCCCGAAGCCTCCGGTGATGAGGTAGGTGGCATCGGGACGCAGTGCGACCTCCGCGCGAGAAGCCTCCGCGACGCGCAGCCGTGCGACCTGTCGTGACCCACCTTCGAGCCGGACCTGTGCCTCCTGGCTCTCACAGCGAAGCTCCGCGAGGAGTTCACGGCTCGCCTCGGGCCCTGCCGACGGCGTGAGGTCTATCCGCCGACAGCCAAGCTCCGGATGCTCCAGGGCGATGACCTGCCCCAGTCCCCACAGCATCGAGCCGGTGCCAGGATTGCCTTTCTGGACTCCTCGCGTGACGAGCTGGAGGACCGGAGGGGGTTCGTTCCGCGCGACCAACGCCTGGACGAGATGGAGCACGCCACCACAGGTCCGGTGAAGGTCCTCACCCAGCGCCCCCGTCTGGAGTGCCTGGTCGGACGGCGCGTCGAGTGAGCCCAGGTGGATGACCTGTCGCAACGGTCGCTCCCCATGGGCCAGCTCCGCCAGCAACCGAGTGAAGTGCTCTGGGTTCGTGGGGTCGAGCTGGAAGCGATGGGCTTCCTGTCGCTCGTAGTGAGGGCCGACGCGGGCGATGACGCAGGCGTCTCGTTCATCCTCTTCCACGCGTGCTCGGAGGGCCTCGGCGACGCCCTGTTCGTCCGCGATGAGGAGCCATGTCGAGGGGCGATGGGTGACTTCGCTGACGGGACGAGGTTGCTCGCGCCACGCGGGCTCATAGAGCGCGTCCTCGAGCCCCGGCCGTGCGCCTTGGAGGAAGGCTTCTCCCCGGACGCGCTTGAGCTCGAAGCCCTCGACGCGGAGCACTTCGTCGCCTGCCTCGTCGTAGACGAAGACGTCCGTCAGGAGGGGCGAGCGGGGGATGACCCGACTCACCAACCTGTTGGGCAGTGACGCTCGGTGGACGCGCACCCGGCCGAAGCTCGCGGGCAGCATCCATTCGCCTTCCTTCAGCTCCGGGCCCACCGCGCCGATGAGCTGGAGGCATGCATCGAGCACGGCGGGATGGACGTGATGGGGCTTGGGCTCGTCGCGCAGTTGCTCCGGGACTTCGATGCGTGCGCAGGCTCCCGCGTCGTCACTCCACAGCTCGACGAGGCCTCGGAACGACTCTCCAAACTCCGCCCCGAGCTTTCGAGCCCGCGTGTAGTGCGCTTCTCCAGGCTGCGTCCCGAGGCCTGAAGGCTGAAGGAGTGAGGCTTCGAGCCGTGTCGGCACCAGGGTCTCGGCGCCTGTCGGCCGGACCTTGCCGGAGGCATGGCGTATCCACCGGGACTCTCCCTCGTGGGTCTCCTCGCGTCGGAAGACCTCGATGGAGAGCACCTGCTCGCCCGTGGTTCTCACCACGGTCTGGAGCGTGACTTCACCTTGCTCCGGCAGGATGAGGGCCTGTTCGAGCGCCAGGTCCTCGACGACGAGGGCTTGATTCGGAAGGGCGACCGCGCCGGCCGCGAGGGCCAGCTCCAGATACGCCGTGCCGGGCAGCAGGGCCGTTCCGAGCGCGCGGTGGTCGCCCAGATAGGAGGGCGAGGTGGCACCGACTCGCGACTCGAACAACAGCTCTCCCGGCTGCAGGGTCGCCGCCGCCACGCGTGCTCCGAGCAGCGGATGTGTGGTCCGGGTGTCGTCGCGGCGCGCGGTGCTGCGGGGACCGGCCTCGTCGGACCAGAAACGCTGTCGCTCGAACGGGTACGTGGGAAGCGCCACGCGTCGGCGTGCCTCCGCCTGCTCGTAGCCGCGCCAGCTCACCGGTGCGCCGTGCGTGTAGAGCGCCGCCAGGCACTCCAGCAACTGGTGCCAGTCTTCATGTCCCTTGCGCAGGCTCGACAACCACTGTGCCTGGGCCACGGGCAGACACTCGCGCCCCATCCAGACCAGGGTCGGCTTCGGGCCGATCTCCAGGAACACCTGCGTCCCCTGTTCGGCCAGGGTCCGCATCCCCTCCGCGAGTTGCACGGGCTCACGCAGGTGCCGCACCCAGTACTCGGGCGTCGCGACCTCTGCTCCCGCGAGCCGGCCCGTCAGGTTCGAGATGAGGGCCCGCGTGGGCGAACGGTAGGTGACCGTCCGCGCGACCTTCTCGAAGGCCGGCAGCATCGGGTCCATCAGGTGCGAGTGGGCCGCGCGCGAGGCCTCCAGCTTCTTGACCTCGATGCCCTGCGCCACCAACTCGTCCGTGAGCTGCCGCACGGCGGGTCCTTCACCGGAAACGACCACGTTCTGGGGCGCGTTGATGGAGCCGATGGACGCGCGTCCACCATGCTTCGTCAGGGCTTCGCGGACGCGAGCCTCGTCCGCGAGGACGACGATGGTCTCGCCCTCCAGCGCGAGCTGCTCCATGAGCCGTCCGCGCGCCGCGACCAGTCGCACGGCATCTTCCAGCGAGAAGATACCCGCGTTGAGCGCGGCGACGTACTCGCCCAGGCTGTGTCCCAGGACGGCGTCAGGCTCGATGCCCCACGAGCGCCACAGCTCCGTCAGCGCGTACTCCACCGCGAAGATGGCGGGCTGGGCGTAGGCCAGCTCCGTGAGTCGGTGGGACTCGCTCCCGTACAGCACTGCGAGCAGAGGTGTTTCGAGTTCCGTGCGAAGCAGCGCCGCCACCCGCTCCAGAGCCTCGCGGAACACGGGACTCGTGTCATGGAGCGCTCGCCCCATGCCCTCGTACTGCGCTCCGTGGCCGGTGAAGAGGAACGCGATGCGAGGGGGCTGATCGGACTGTGCCTGACCTCGGGACACACCCGGTGCCAGGACCCCATCGAGGCTCGCTCGCAGTCGCTCCCGCAGCTCCTCGGCGGTGCGTCCCACGACGGCCAGTCGATGGGAGAAGTGCGACCGGACCAGGCCCGCCGTGTAGCAGATGTCCGCGAGCTCGGAGTCCGAGGCGCTCGCGAGGAAGCTCTCGAAGCGTCGGCCCAGGGCTTCGAGTGCGCGAGGACTGCGCGCTGAAAGCGGCAGCACATGGACGGGGCGTCGGGACGGCGAGGTGTCACGCCTGGGCGCTGCTTCAAGCACGACGTGCGCGTTCGTCCCGCCCACGCCGAATGAACTCACACCCGCGCGACGCGGATGCGGACCCTCCGGCCACGGCTGGAGCCGCGCGTTGACGTAGAACGGGGTCTGCTCGAAGCCGATGGCGGGATTCGGGCGCTCGAAGTGGAGGGTGGGCGGGATGAGCCCTCGCTCCACGGTCAGCGCGGCCTTGATGAGCCCCGCCACGCCCGCCGCGGTGTCCAGGTGGCCGAAGTTGGACTTGGCCGAGCCCACCACGCAGAAGCCCTTCGCCGGAGTTCCCAGCCGGAAGGCCTGGGTGAGCGCGGCGATCTCCATCGGGTCTCCGAGCGGCGTCCCCGTGCCGTGCGCCTCGATGTAGCCGACCGTCTCCGGAGGGATGCCCGCCATCGCCTGGGCGCGAGCAATCACCTCCGCCTGTCCGTCGCGATTCGGCGCGGAGAAGCCGACCTTGTCCCCACCGTCGTTGTTCACCGCCGCGCCGAGGATGACGGCGTGGATGGCGTCACCGTCGGCGAGCGCCTCATCGAGCCGCTTGAGCACCACGACCCCCGCGCCGCTCGCGGGGAGAATGCCTTGCGCCTGGGAATCGAAGGGGCGGCAGTGGCCGTCAGGGGAGAACATCCCGGAGCCGGGCTCCGCGAGATATCCCAGGTGGTGGGGCACCTTGATGGAGACTCCGCCCGCGAGGGCCATCTCGCAGTCGCGGTTCCACAGGGACTGGCAGGCGAGCGTCACCGCGACGAGCGACGTCGAGCAGGCCGTCTGCAGCGTGATGCTGGGGCCCGTGAGGTTGAGCTTGTAGGAGACCTGTGTGGCGACGAAGTCCTTGTCGTTGCCGAACAGCCGCTGGAAGTAGGGCAGGGGCTGGGTGAGGTCGAGCTCGGGATAGATGTAATTGCTCAGGCTCTTGCCGGCGAAGACGCCGACCTTCTTCCCTGTCGCGTCAGGGCGGTAGCCCGCGCGCTCCAGTGACTCCCACACGCATTCGAGGAACAGCCGTTGCTGCGGGTCGGTGAGCAGCGCCTCGCGAGCGGTGAGCCCGAAGAAGTCCGCGTCGAAGCCGGCGATGTCGTCGAGGACGGCGCCCGCCTTCACGTAGTGCGGATTGCCAATCATCTCCCGGGCAAGGCCCTGCGCCCGCAACTCCTCGTCCGTGAAGAAGCGCACCGACTCGACACCCTCGACGAGGTTCTTCCAGTACGCCTCCACATCAGGCGCGCCCGGGAGCCGTGCGCTCATGCCGATGATGGCGATGGGGCTTCGCTCGAGGGTGTCCGCGCGGGCCTGGGTCACCCGCTCGGAGGGGGCGCCGGAGTCTCCGCGTCGCACCCGTCCCAGGTGCGCGGCCAGCGCGGCGAGGTTCGCGTTCTGGAACAGCTCCACGGTGGGGATGTCGGCGCCCAGCTCCTGTCGGATGCGGGCGTTGATGCGGACCAGGTGGACGGAGTTGGCGCCCAGCTCGAAGAAGTTCTTCCTCCGCTCCACCTCTGGGAGTTGAAGGACGTCGCGGACGATGGCGGCCAGCGCGGCCTCGGCTTCGTGCGCGGGCGCTCCGTCATCGGTACGCGATTCGGTGAGGACTCGCAGGGCCTCCGGTCTGGGCAGCGCGGCGCGGTCCACCTTGCCCGTGGGGCCGAGCGGGAGCTGCTCCAGGAACACCACGATGGAGGGGACCATGTGGTCCGCGAGGCGCTCCCCGAGGAAGCGTCGCAACGGCTCCTGAGACAGCGTGGCGCCCGCGCGTCGCACCACGTAGGCGAGGAGGCGAGGCGCGTGGCGGTCTCCATCCGCCACGACGACAGCGGCGGAGACTTCCGGGTGGAGTCGGAGCGCGGCCTCGATTTCACCGGGCTCGACGCGATGGCCGAGGATGGAGAGCTGGAAGTCGACGCGTCCCAGAATCTCGACGGTGCCGTCCGGCAGCAGTCGTCCCAGGTCGCCCGTGCGGTACAGGCGCTCGCCCGTCACGGGGTGGGTGACGAACCGCTCTCTCGTGCGGGCCTCGTTGCGCCAGTAGCCCTGGGCCACGCCGACGCCCGAGCAGCACAGCTCGCCGGGGACCCACAGGGGACGCTCCCTGAGCGTCTCGTCCATGACGTGGTAGCGGGTGTCCGCGATGGGCCGGCCGTAGGGGATGCTCTTCCAGTCGGGGTCAACCTTCCCGATGGGGAACCAGATGTTCCAGAGGCTCGTCTCGGTGGGCCCACCCACGCTGACGGGCTGCACACCCGGCACGAGCGCGCGGAGTCGCTCCGGCAGGTCCAGGGGAATCCAATCGCCGCCCATGAAGGCGAGGCGCAGCGCGGGAGCGAGCGGCTCGGGACGCCCGCTGGCGTGGGCCAGGAGCATCTCCATCATTCCAGGGACCGAGTTCCAGACGGTGATGCGCTCGGTGCGCAGAAGCTCTGCCCAGCGCGCGGGCTCCTTCCGCGCCGTGGCCTCGCAGAAGACGATGGCGCCGCCCGCCGACAGCATCCCGAACACGTCGAACATCGACATGTCGTGGTGCAGGGCCGTCAGCGCCAGGACCCGGTCCTCTGGACCGATGGAGAACTCGCGCAGCGTCTCGTCGAGCGCGTGTACGAGCCCTCGGTGCGCGAGCATCACTCCACCGGGGCGGCCCGTGGAGCCGGACGTGTAGATGATGACCGCGAGGTCATCCGCGCCCTGAACCGGGGCCACTGGCAACGCAAAGCCAGAGGTCGGCTCCAGGGGATCCACCGTGAAGCGTCGTGGGGTGGCGGGCCATTCGAGCCGCGGCTCCAGCCATGGCTGGGTGACGAGGTGCTCACAGGTGCTGTCCTCGAGGAGCTGCTTCAAGCGCTCCCCGGGAACACCCGCGTCGATGGGGAGATAGGGCGCGCCGGCGATGGAGCAGGCGAGGGCGGCCACCACCTGCTCCCAGCCCTTCTCCATCACCACGGCCACGGGGTGGTTCTTCCGCGCGCCCGCCTGGCTGAGCGCGTGGGCGAGCGCGGTGCTCCTCTGCAGCAGCTCGCCGTAGCTCAGCGTGCGTCCGGGGGCGATGACCGCGGGCCGGTCGGGTTGTGCGGTGGCCTGCTCCACGAAGCGCGAGTGCAACAGGCGTTCGGAGCGTTCGCCGTCACGCCGTGGTCCGGCCGCGACCTGGGGCGTGGACAGGCGAAGGGGCTTTTCGTGGACGACGTCGGGCTCGTCCACGAGCCGGTCGATGAGCCGCTGGTAGGACGCGAACATCGCGTCGAGGAGGCCCGGAGCGAACAGCTCATCCGCGGCGTCCCAGTTGTAGAACACGCCGCCGTCCTGGAAGACGAGCTGGTGGTCAATCCATACTTGCGGCGTCTGCGTGACGGAGTGGACGACACGGCCGAAGGCGCGGCCCAGGTGGTCCACCCAGCAGGAGTCCCAGCCCTCGACGCCGCTGGCGAAGCTGGTGAGCACCACGGGCATCAACGCGCCGCTGATCTTCCCGCGCTCGCGGAACATCTGGCGGAGGATATCCACCCCGCCGATGTAGCGGTGCTCCAAGTCCCTGAAGAGCTGCTCCTGGAGCGCTCGGGCCCGCTGCTGGAAGGTGCCGCCCGCGCGGTGGTCCACCTCGACGAGCAGGAACGAGGAGAAGGTCCCCACCATCTTCCCCACGTCCTCGTGCAGGGGAAGTCGGTTGTAGAGCGGCACGTTGAGCGTGAAGTGCGGGCTCTTGCTGAAGTGGGCGATGACCTCCGCGTAGCAGGCGAGCAGCAGCCCCGTGGGCGTGAGCTGAAGCTCGCGTGCGCGCTCCACCAGGCGCTCCCAGCGTGCTCGCTCGATGCGGGCTTCACGGCGCACGAAGTGCGGATGACGGGGCGCACCCACCTGCTGGACCCTGGGCAGGTCGGGCGCGGGGGGCAGGGTGGCAATCCTTCCGCGCCAGTAATCCACCGAGCGACGGTAGAGCTCCGTCTCCTGGAGGGCGCGGGTGGCCAGGACGTAGTCGCGGAACGACTGTCCATGCTCGCGCGGATCCAGCGTCGCGTCCGGGTTGGCGTAGAGCTGGATGAGCTCCCGGAAGAGGACCTGCACGCTCCACGAGTCGACGAAGGTGCAGTCGATGCTGAAGTAGAGCCGGTGGCCTTCCTCCAGCCGCACCGCGCGAATCTCGAACAGGGGCCAGGTGTCGAGCGGCAGGATTTGCTGCGCCAGCCGCTCGCGGTGGGCGTCCAGGCGACGCTGACGTTCCTCCGGGGACAGCGCGCGGTAGTCCTCGACGGCCACTTCGTAGTCGGGGACGTCGCGGAGGATGCGCTGCGTCCCGTCGGGCAGGGCGACGGCGCGGAGCATCTCGTGGCGTTGGATGAGGCGTCGCCACGCTTCACCGAAGCGCGCGGGGTCCAGCGTCTCGCTGTCTATCTCGACGTAGACGTGGATGGCCGCGCCCAGCTCGAAGTCGCCGCCACGGCCGACCCAGTAGGCCTGCTGGATGTCGGTGAGCGGGAAGGGCTCGTCCCGTTCCTCGGGGCGGCAGATGAGCGCGGGCAGCTCCGCCGCGCGTGCATCCCCCATGCTGTCGTCGAGCAGCGCGATGAGCTCCGCCTTGCGTGCGGAGAGTTCCGCGCGCAGGTCGGCGGTGAGCGCGCCTTCCGGTGCATCCACCGCGAGCCTTCCGCCCTCCACCCAGAGACGAATCCCCAGGTCGAAGAGGCGCGTGAGCAGTGCCGTCACCCCGCTGTCCCGACTCAAGTCTTCCCCTCCTCGTTGATGGTGAAGCAGGGGAAGTAGTTGGTGTGACCGGCGCGGTACGCCTCCGCCAGCTCGGGCAGCTCGTCGAAGGTGTGGATGCGCGGGCCGACGTCGGGCATCCAGCCGTGGGCCTCTCCGAAGGCCACCGCGTCCACGCCCTCCTGATAGCGCGCGTAGTGGGTGTGGATGTGCTGATGCCGGGTGATGCACTCGCGGGCGCGCAAGAGGGAGATGGACATGCCTTCCTTCCAGCCGGCGGTGGCAATCACACCCTGTCGGGCCAGGGCCTTGATGGTGGCCCGGTAGACGGGCGTGCCGATGTAGTCGAGGAACAGGTGGACCATCTCTCCGTCGGTGCGACGGGAGACCTCCGCGAGGAACCCGGCCTCCGCGGCCTGATAGCGGGCGCGGTAATCCGGGTCGGAATCCCAGCGCTCCGGCTCGTAGCTCAAGCCGCTGAAGGCGCGCCGGTCGATGACCTCCAGGCCCGCTCCTCGAATCTCATCCAGGTGCCGGTGCGCGCCGGACAGCATGACGACGCGGCAGCCCTGGAGTCTGGCGAGCGCCAGCTCCGCGAGCGTCGTTCCTCCGCCCCAACCCCAGACATGCGGCGACGGGCACTCCTGCTCCGTCATCTGGGTTCGGAAGACCGCCGAAGCGACGCGCCAGTTCGCCCACGCGGTGACATAGCGGACGCTGAATGCCGCCCACTGCGCCAGCGAGTGCCGGGTGTTCTCCGGAATGGGAATGACCTGCCGGCCCTTGAGCTTCATCAGCGTGGCCATGCAGCCCATCTGTCGCGGGGCCTCGTAGCCCAGGGCCTTCACGGTGTAGCCGTAGGCATCCGTCTCCCCGCTCGGGAACATCATCGCGAGCTGGCCGCCCTGGACCTGGGTGACGCCCTTGCCCGTCTCGAGCACCCGGACGACGCCCGCGTTGCCGAGCACGATCTCCTGCTCCTGGCGGACCTTGCAGATGTCGATGGGCTTTCGTTCGAGTGCGTGCTCGTTGTTTCCCTCCCAGCAGCCGTAGAGCGGCGCCGCGAGGACCTCGTCTTCCTGGATGGCGTCGACGGTGACGCGCGTGCGCGTCAGTCGGGCGCGCCGTGGCTCATCGGTGCCACCCTCGCGGATGACCCAGGCGTCGGCTTGATAGCTCATGTTTGGAATCCCCCTGTGCGCGTGGTGTGGCTACAGCGTGAGAAGCTCTCGTCGCCCACCGACCGCGGGGGCTCGGGGCTCCGTCAACTGCGCGCGCAGCCACCGCGTGAGCAGCTCATCCGCCAGCACGTCCACGCTCGTCGCCTCGAAGAAGTGGGAGACGGGCATGTCGATGGACAGCTCGGTGCGGATTCGTCCCGTCAGCTCGATGAGCCGGAGCGAGTCGAGCGCGAGCTCCTGGAGGGATTGGAACGCGACGTCCGGCGTCTGTCCCCGGAGCGCGACGCGGATGACCGTGCCCCGCAGGTAATCCCTCATCAGGGCCCGGCGCTGCTCCGGCCTGGCCGCCCCCAGCGCCGCGAGCACGTCCGTGGACGGTGGCGGAAGCGGGGCCCGTGCGGGCTCCGGGGGGATGGGCTCCGGCGGCGCGTCGGCGCGGGGCACGACGAGGTCGGGCAGGAAGGCCGAGAGCGCCTGCCCCGGCGCGGACACAGCCCGGCTCAGGATGGTCTCGAAGTCGCGGAGCAGCCTCGCCGCCTCGTCGGTCTCGAAGCGCTGGCGGGAGAACTTGAGCGTGCCCGAGATGACGCCTTTCTCCTCGTGAAGCGCGAGGAACAGGTCGAAGTCACACGTGCCGCCCTCGAGCTCGACGGGAGCGACGTCGAGCTTCGTGAGCTGGAGCGGGTAGCGAGGGGTGTTCTCGAAGGCGAAGAGGGCCTGGGACAATGGCTCTCCTCCCAGGTCGACTCCGTCGAGGAGCTGCACGGGGAGATCCTGGTGCGCCAGCGCGCCCGCCACGACACCGCGCACCTGCTCCAGCAGTTGCTGGAAGCTCGGGTCCCCGCGCAGGTCCGCCGGCAACACCAGCAGGTTGACGAAGTAGCCGATGAGGCGCTCGGTCTCCGCCTGTGGCCGATTGGCGATGGGGCTGCACACGAAGTGCCGCTCCTGCCCACCGGAGTGCCGATGCAGCAGGACGTGGAACGCGGCGAGCAGCACCATGTAGATGGTGGCGCCCGCTTCCCGGGTGAACTGGAGGATGGCGTTGGAGAGCTCCGGGGAGAGCGTGATGGGCAGTCGTCCCAGCTCGCGCAGGCCCGGTGCGGTCACGTTGCCAGCCCGCGTCCGCGAGGCGAGGCGGGGGCCGTGCAGCCGTTCCTTCAGGTGCTCCCGCCAGTACGCCTGAAGCGCTTCGCGAGCGCTGCCCTGGAGCCACTTGCGCTGCCAGAGCGCATGGTCCGTGCAACGCACGTCCAGCTCCGGCAGGGGCGCGGGGCCCCCTTCGTGGAAGGCCGTGTACAGCTCCGAGAGGTCCCGGAAGAGCACGTCCTGGGACCAGCCGTCGTAGATGATGTGGTGGAAGTTGAGCAGGAGGACATGCTCCCGCGCGCCCAGGACGAACAGCGTCGCGCGGAACAGGGCCTCCCGGTGGAGGTCGAACGGGCGCCAGGCCTCCCGACTCAGTGCCTCTCGCAGCCGGGCCTCTTGTTGCTCGGGCCGTTGTGCCTCGTCGCGCAGGCTGACGGTGGGGAGCACGAAGGCGCCGGGCGCGCGGACGCGCTGGACGACCTTGCCACGGCTGGAGTCGAACGAGGTTCGCAGGGACTCGTGCCGGTGTTCGAGCGCCTCCAGGGCCAGACGCAGCGCTCGCCAGTCCAGCGGACCGGAGAGACGGAAGGCCACGGGCAGGTGGTACGCCGAGCCGCCCGGGTTCGCCTGGTCCAGGTACCACAGGCGCTCCTGCTGAAAGGACGCGGGCGGGTCCTCGATGTGCTCGCGCAGGACCAGCGGTGGAGCTTCCGAGCGCAGCGCATGCAGCTGCTGGAAGGCCCTCCAGATGTCCGGATGCATCAGTCGGTCTCCTGCCCGTCACGGCCGCGAAGCCGCGTGACGGTGAACGCCCGGATGGCCTGGAGGCTGCGGAAGTTCTCCATCACGATGTCGGGCGGACTGACGGAAATCTCGAACCGCTGCTCCAGGAAGTTGACGAGGCGGAAGATGCCCATCGAGTCGATGACTCCGCGCGCGATGAGGCTGTCGTCATCAGCCAGTCCGGAGTCCTTGGTCCGGAAGAGGAACTCCTGGTCGATGTGGGCGCGGATGATTTGCGCGACCTGCTCTTCGGTGTAGCTCGCCACTGTCTCGTTCACGGACGCTCACTCCGGCTTCAGGGAATACGAATCCCCTCGGGTCGGTGACCCGATGAGGCAAACACTGTCTTCGAGAGAGGGCTCACACGAGCTGTCGTGCCTGCTCCTGGAGCCGGACCTTGTCTTTCTTTCCTGTCGTCGTCTTCGGCAGGGCTTCACACGCGTCGATGCGCGTGGGGACCATGTAGCGGGGAAGGTAGTTGGCGCAGTGCTGTCGCAGATCCTGCGCGCTGGTGCTCGCGTTGTCGCGCAGCACGACGAACGCGCGCAGCTCATTGCCCGTGAGATCGTCCGGGAGTGTCAGTGCCGCGCTCTCCTCGACATCCGGGTGGCGCAGGAGCACCTCTTCCACGGCGCTCAGCTCGATGCGGTGACCCCGGACCTTGACCATGTCATCCCTGCGGCCCAGGAAGCACAGCGCGCCGCCGCTCTCCCGGATGACGCGGTCCCCGGTCCGATAGGCGAAGGCGTGGCCCGGAATGGGCCCGAGCACCTGACGTGTGCGCTCCTCCATGCCCCAGTACCCGCTCATCAGCGTGGGGCCCGCGACGCACAGCTCTCCTTCTTCTCCATCTCCCGCGAGGATGCCGTCATCGCGGATGACGAAGACCTCGTCCCCACAGCAGACCTGGCCAATGGGCAGGGGCTCGGAGCGCGCGAGGTCCGCGGGGGTGACGAGGTGGAATGTGCAGACGTTCGTCTCGGTGGGGCCGTAGAGGTTGAGGTAGCGCGGCCTGGGCAGGGTGAGGACGAGCTGGCGCAGATACTTGAGCGGGAAGACCTCACCGGCGAAGAGCACGGTGCGCAGGTTCGGAAAGCCGTGCCGCGACAGCTCGCCCCGGGCCACCAACTGCGTGAGCACCGAGGGGACCGAGTACCAGATGGCGATGTGCTTGTACGCGATGAAGTCCGCCAGCTCGCGAGGGAAGACGGAGAGCGAGGTGGGGACGAGCACGAGTGTCGCGGCGCCCTTCGCGGTCGCGAAGACGTCGAAGACCGACAGGTCGAAGTGGAGGGGTGCGTGGCTGGAGACGCGGTCCCCGGGGCGCACTCCCGCGACGTTGAAGGCCCAGTCGACGAAGGCGTGCCCGGCGCGGTGGCTGAGCATGACCCCCTTGGGCTGCCCCGTGGAGCCGGAGGTGTAGAGGATGTACGCGAGGTCCTCGGGGGAGGACTCGGCGAGCGGCTCCACCGGGGCGCTGGACTGGGCTCGCACGTCGGCCCAGGTGAGAGTCACGGGGGCGCCCGGTTCCTGGGGGAGGCGGAGCGTGTTCGTCGGGCGGGCCTCCACCAGGATGATGCAGCGCAGGCTCTCCACGTCGCGCAGGGAGGCATGCCAGGTGGGGATGGTAATGACACCCGAGAGCGCGCAGTCCCGGGCGATGAAATTCAGGCGCCACTCGGGCGAGGCGGGGTCGATGGGGACGTAGGCGGCACCGGCCTTCAGGATGCCGAAGAGACCGATGATGGCTTCGAGGGACTTGTCGAGGTGCAGGCCCACGCGGTCGCCCCGGCCGATGCCCTGGTTCCTGAGCGTGCGGGCCATCTGATTCGACGCCGCCTCGAGCTCTTCGTAGGAGTAGGTCCGCTCTCCGTCGATGACGGCGATCCGGGCGGAGTGGGCCCTGGCGCTGTCTTCAAGATACTGGAACAACATGGCTGTGGTTCTCCGTCACAGGCCCATGGAGCGGGCCACGAGCTCTCGCTGGAGCTCCGAGGTGCCGGAGAAAATCCGGCTCCCCAATGCGTCACGCACTTCCCGCTCCAACTCCGTCTCGGTGAGGTAGCCCAGCCCGCCGTGGAGCTGCACCGCCTCCATGCTCGTCTGGACCCAGGACTCGCTGACGTGGAGCTTGACGAGGGAGGCCTCGAACATGGCCGAGCGGCCCTGCTGCTTGAGCCAGGCGAAGCGGTACAAGAGGCCCCGCGCCGTCTCCAGCCGCAGCTTCATCTCCACCAGCTTGCTGGAGATGGCCTGGAAGCCACCGATGGGCCTGCCGAACTGCTGGCGCTCACGGGCGCGGCGGATGCAACGCTCCAGCGTGCGCTCCATCGCCCCCAGCGCGGGCGCGAGGATGAGGCCGCGCTCGTACTCCATCATCTGCGAGAAGAGGGCAAGCCCGCCGCCCTCTTCACCCAGGCGGTTGCTCGCGGGGACCTCGCAGTCGTCGAGCCGCAGCTCGCCCATGCTCGCCGTGCGCAGGCCCATCTTCGGGACGGTGCGCTCCACGTGGAGCCCGGGCTGGCCCTTCTCCACGAGGAAGGCCGTCAGGCCGTCGCGTCCCCGTGAGGCGTCCACGGTGGCGAAGACGAGCAGGAGGTCCGCCACGGGGCCGTTGGTGACGAAGACCTTGCGCCCCTGGAGGACGTAGCCTTCGCCCTTGCGCGTGGCGGTGGTCTGCAGGGCGGCGACGTCGGAGCCGGCCTCGGGCTCCGTCATGGCGTGGCCCCCCAGCATCTCTCCGCGCGCGAGCGCCGGCAGGTAGCGCTCCTTCTGCGCCTCCGTGCCGAAGAGCAGGATGGGGAGCGCACAGGCCCACAGGTGGGCGCCCAGCGCGAAGAGCAGCCCGTTGTCGGCGCAGCCGTACCCGAGCCCCTCCATCGCCTGGGCGGTGATGGGCACCGGGTGCTCCGCGCCGCCATACCGGCGCGGAATGGGAAAGCCCGCGGCGCCGAAGCTGGCGAGCCGGTGCCACCCTTCGCGGTTGAAGGTGCCCTCGGCGTCGAGGGTGACGACGTCGAAGTCGAGGCGCTCGCGGCCGAAGGCGACCGCCGCGGCCTTCATCCGACGCTCGTCGGGTGTCCACGCGAAGTCCATGACGGCTCAGCCTCCGCTTCCCGTGAGCGCGGGCACGGGAGCCCGTGGACGCGGTGACATGACCTGGGCGAGCAGCTCCGGGGGGACGGTGAAGTCGTCGAACCAGCGGCCTCCGAAGGGGCGCTGGATGGGGATGATTTGATCGCTGGAGTAGGAGAGGACGCGGCGGTTGTAGGAGCGGATGACGTCGCGCAGGGACGAGGGCAGGGCGCCATCCAGGGTGATGGCGCGCTCCATGTCCGCGAGCAGCTCCTGGGTGTCGGAGATGGCGGTGAGGATGCTCTGGCTGATGGCGCGAGGGAGGACTCCCGCCTGGCCCTTGGCGCGAACGAGCGCGGCGACGGCGCTGTACGTCGTGTCCTGGAGCTGCTTGCGGGACAGCCAGCGCGTCTCGTAGTTGAGGCGCCGGTGCCAGAGCGGCTCCACCATGGCCTGACGGTGCTCTTCCAGGGTGCGGTGGAAGATTCGGTAGCCGTGCTGCTCGGGCTCGACGAAGAAGCGCGAGCCCGGGTCGAGGAAGGGGACCATGGGGCACAAAAGCGGCAGGACGCGCTGGCCCTGGAACTTCTCCATCAGCCGGATGCTGTAGTCCACCGTGTCGAAGATGGACTGCGGCGTCTGCTGGGGCATGCCGATGAAGAACCAGATCATGACGCCGGCGATGCCCGCGTCGAGGGCGCGAGGAATCCACGCCTCCATCTGCTCCATGGTGTACGTGCCGCGCCCGGCGAGCTTGCTGATGACCGGGTCATGCGACTCGGGGGACAGCATGATGTACGACTGGCTCGACTCCCCCATCTTCTTCAGCGTCTCGTCCGGGGTGAGGTGGAACTGCTCGACGAAGAGCTGGCGGTAGCCGCTCTGCTTCACGGCGTCGAGGTACTCGTGGAAGCGCGGACGCGTCTCCGAGTAGCACTGGAGCGCGTAGATGCCCGTGGTCGCCGCGGCGGGGCCCATGGACTTCAGCTCGTCGACGATGCGCGAGTGGTCCTTGGAGATGAGCGTCTTCTTGACGCCCATGATGTTGCGATAGGCGGACCGCGAGCCGCCGCACCAGGGACAGTCATAGGCGCAGCCGGTGTTGGGCAGCGTCATGATGAGCTTGGTGGTCGCGACGTCGTCCACGGCGTCGCGGTAGTAGGACCAGTCGACCGTGGCGTCGTTGTAGTTCGTCGCGGGCTTGTGGCTGAAGCCGGTGCGTTCCACCTGCTGGGTGCGGCGCTTGTAGAGGAGGTTGGGGATGTCCACGAGGCGCCGCTCGCCGGACTTGATGGTCTCCACCAGGCGTCGGACGGGTTCCAGCGTGTCGTAGCCCTGCACGACGATGTCGATCTCCGGATACTGGATGAGCTGCTCCGCGTAGAACGTCGCGGAGATGCCACCGCAGATGATGACCGCGTCGGGGTGGACGAGCTTGATGCGCTTGGCCAGCTCGATGGTGCCGTGGCACTGCGCCATCCAGTGCAGGTCCAACCCGAAGACCGGCGCCTCGAGCCGCCCGAGCAGCTGGTCCACGTCGAGCTCGGGGTGCTTGAGCATGAGCGCGGCGACGTTGACGATCTTCACCGACAGGTCGTGCTTGCGCAGGTGCTCCTGCATGGAGAAGAACCCGATGGGGTACATCTCGTAGATGGACGTGACGTTGACGCTGTCCGAGTCGCTGAGATAGGCGAACAGCAGGTCGTCGCGCTCACGAAAGTCATACACGCTGGGCGCGTGCAGGAGAAAGAGGTCTGCTCGTAGCGTACTGGACGACGTGCTCATGAGCAGCGTTCTCCGGGGGTGGAGCTGCGATGAAGCCTGTCTTTGAACGCCGCCGAGAATGGACGGGTGACCGGTGAAAGTCGTTCGTCCCCGGGTCTGGGACGTGCGCTTCCTTCAGGACAGTGAATTCCGGAATTCTCGCTGAATCTGAGAGCGAGGCGGCGCGCGTGAGTTGTGAGGAGGACGTGGCGTGTGCGGGGAGGGCAGGAGTGTCCGAGCGCTCACAGGTGGGATGCGGGGTCCATCGGGAGTGCGGGCCGGGGAGCGGTGGATGGCCGCGGCGCCGCCCGGACCTGTCCGACCTGCCGGGTCGACGTGCCTTGACGTGTCAGGCGCTGGCTTTGACACGTCAAAACATCTGGCTGACGCGTCAGTATCCGGGGTGCAGTGATTGCGCGAGGGGGCGTATGGATTGGGATGGCTTTGCACGGGGCTCATCCGTGCCGGCTCCACATCTACTCCGGATCGAGCGCCCAGGTGCCGTCCTTCCAACGTCGCAGAGTCATGATCGCTCCGATGGCGGCAATCCCTCCCTCGTTCGCTGCCGCTTCCAATACCGCCTTGGCTTCCGCCGTCCTGTAGCGGAGCAGAAACGCAGCCGCCATGGCTCGAACGTCCGTACGCGGATGCTTCATCAGCACGGCGAGGGCGTCTCGCCCAGTATCCCCCTGCTCGCGTAGCGCCTGAAGCGCGGCGGTGTACTGCTTGGCGTGCTTGTTCCCCGTCTTGGAATCTCCTCGATGAATGGCATCAGTCTGGGCCGCGACATTCCGAGCGAACTGCTCGACCAGTTCTTCCAAATTCATCACCAGACCCTCAGCTTCACGTTCTCAATGGCCAACAGCCCGAACTCGCGTTGGGCCTCATAGGACTGTGTACTCATCCACTGCCGTACGGTCTGCGTGAGCGACTGAGTAATGTCGTAGCGGATCGACGAGTAGAGGGAACTGACCTTGGTGTGCAGGCTCTTGTCCAGCGGGATGACGTTCTCGGTGTTGTGGAGGGACTGGGGGCCGAAGCGCGTCACGTTGCCCGGGGTCTGCTCGACGATGTGGTGCCACTCCTTGTTCTTGCCCGCCGGCCCCATGGCCTTCTTGAAGCCACTGAACGAGCCCCAGGCCCTGTAGCCCATGGGCCGCGCCTTGGCGGAGGCGCCGCCGCCCGTGCCGCTGGCCGCCATGGCCACGGCACCGGGTGCGAGGGCGATGGTGACGGTCTCGGCGCTCACGGTCACCGCTCCGACGTCCGCGACCGCCGCGAGCCTGAGGCCCACCTGCGCTTCAGCCTGCACCGCCGCCTGCGCGGCGCCGGGAAGCCTTGGCACCTTCGACCCCAGCCCCGCCGCCGTGTTTCCAATGGCGGCCACGGCCAACATGGCGAACGCACGCGCCGCGTTGCGGCCCATGACCCGGCCGTAGCGCTCGCCCGCCTCGCGGAGTTCGTCAAACGTGGTGGCTCGCTCCGCCTCCTCCACCAGTCGCTTGAAGCCCACGATGAGGGTCCAGAACGTATCGACCCCCACGTAGGCAATGAGGGTGGCGGTCATCACGGCGGCCACGCCCTTCGAGAAAGGCTCGGGCACCGCGAGCAAGATGCAGTACGTGGTCCACGTCCAGAGAACCGTCGACATCATGGCCTGGGGATCGGCCATGTCCTTGAAGGCATCCATCATCTCGTTCAATACGACGCCCTGTGCCAAGGCCATGGCCAGGGCGTAACGGCCATCCCCGGTGACCGTGGGGTTCTCCACCAGGAGGCGCAGGCAATCGCCGGGCTTGTTCGCGCGCTCGCACCAGCGCAGGTATGTGCGCGTCAGCTCCACCTCTGTCGCGGATTGTTCACCCTCCAGGTGTTCGCCCGGGCCCAGCGGGATGACGCGGTGGCCGTGTGGCTCGTACAGGTACGAGCCACTGCGCGAACCCACCTCGAACAACCGCCGGGCCACTTCCTGGGGACGAGTGGACGGCCGCACGCTCCGGGCGAGCGCTTCTACGGCTTCAACGAAGTCGTCTTCGTCCAGCTCCACCGGTGAGGCATCGCCGCTGCGTGGGGTGAGGACGATGGGCTTGCCCAGGTCCGTGTGCAGGCGCACGGACTTCGTGGTGCCACTGCATCCGGCCAGCATCACGAGCAGTAGCGGAATCAACCATCGCGGCGACATGCGGAGCCCTCCTGGCACTGGCCGCTTTTACTCGGGAGCACATCTGCGGTGCAGGGCCAGGCAATATCAGATAGAGCTGATAGGTGTACCCGGCCGAATCGGGCGCCAGGTCGAGCGTGGGGCCGACGGAGTGCTCCGGGACTTCACGCCGCGGAGCGTGACCGAGCGCGGCTCGCTCGTCCCTCCTCGCCATCTACACATTGATAGGGACACGCCCCCCACCAGTAGGCGCAAGAGGGGCCGAGTTGCGGACGACTCTCCCCCTGCGCTGGGAGGGGCGTGCCCTTCGTGACACTGGTACGCTTTGGAGTCGGTTGCGTGTAGGGTAGAGAGTGTGGGGGTCGCAGCGGAGGGATGGGTAGGGGCATCGTAGGACGCGCTTTGGTTCCTACTATTTCCCTGCTGACGAGGTCCAGGCAGGGCCAGTAAGGGCCGGAAACGACTGGGCACGAGTGGCGGAACTGGCAGACGCAGCGGACTTAAAATCCGCTGGCCCGAAAGGGCCGTCCGGGTTCGATTCCCGGCTCGTGCACTTCTTTGCTCAGTCTTTACAGGTGGTTATCAAGGGCAACCGCCTGTGTCGCACGTATGTCGCACGCCAGTGCAATGGGCCGGTCCAGGACGTTGACCGCGTCTCTCCTGGCATCGGGGCTCAGGTGGGCGTAGCGCATCGTCATTTCGATGGTCGCGTGCCCCATCAACTCCTGAATCACTTTCAGCGGGACACCTCTCATTGCGAGGTGGCTGCCGTAAGTGTGGCGCAGGTCGTGCCAACCGATTTGGCCCACTGCCCGGGTGATGCCTGCTGCCCGAAGTGCACGAAGAAGCGGTGCCGACATCTTGCCTTTGGTGAGCGGTTGTCCGTCCTCTTGGCAGAAAACGAATCGACCCCGAAGGTGTCGGTGGGCCTTGAGTGCATCCACCACGGACGCAGGCAGCTCGACCGACCGCTCGCGACCGCCCTTCGGCAAGCCTTCCACCCCTCGCCAGATGCTTCGGCGGACGTGGAGCATGCTGCGCGGCAAGTCCAAGTCGTTCCACTGGAGCCCAATAAGCTCTCCCTGCCGAAGCCCTGCCTTGATCGCGACGAACAGCACGGCGCGCCATTCCGGCTCAGCAACGGCGAGAAGATGTTCGGCTTCCTCAAACGACAGGAAGTCGAAAGGAGGCTTCGGTAGCTTCCTGAAGAGCTTCACGCGCGTCGCCTGCCGGATGGCTCCTTGCTCTTCCGCGAGTGCCAGCAGCGTTTGCAGCACGGCCAGAACATTGTTGATGGTCTTCAAGCTCAGGGGCTTGGGCGCTCTGTTCAGCCGCTTCTGGATAGCTCGCTTTGACGAGGACTCCTTCAGCTTGTGAGCCGCCGACTTCTTCTTGCGCATGAGCGCCTTGAAGTCCTCAGTCTCCGCTGAACCAATGCGCTCAAGAGCCATCTTCCCGAAGAATGGGAGGATATGGTCTCTAAGAATTTGTCGCTTGCTGTCGACGCTTGAGTGTTTGTTGTTGTTCTCACTGTAGGTGAGGAAGCGTGGCGTGAATTGCTCGAACGTGAGCGGGCTATCCTCCCCTGGCTTCTCCTTTCCGAAAGTCCCGTTGAGTAGGGCGTTGCGCAGGTCGCGTTCGTATGCCTCAGCACCCCGACGGGTCTGAACGGGCGAGAACTTCACGACTCGCTGTTTCTGTCCGTCCGCGTGCTGATACACGAAGTCCACTTGCCACGCCTCCTCTGACTTCCCTTCCTTCGTCGTCCACTTCCGCAATCTGACGCTCATCGTCTACTCCCAAGCGCAGAATCACGGCCCTTACCCGAGGGCCACGTTACCAGGGCATCCCGCCGAATACGGAGTGCTTTTCCGATGCGTACGACTCCCGGCACCTGACCGAGCCGGATGGCCTCGTAGAGCGTCTTCCGGTTTACGCGCAGCAAAGCGGCGGCCTCGTCCACGGTGAGAAACGTAGGTGTGTCCTCCGAGCTGTTGGAGATGGGCTCGGACATGGCTACCTCGGGTAGACGCGGCGGGGAGCGAGGCGACCGAGGGTGTGAAGCCCGATGCCGATGGCGTCCCAGACGTTGTGATGGATGGTGGCGGCGCTGGGCAGCTCGACGCACAGGTGCTCGGCGGCGTCGAGTCGCTGTTTGATGCGCTCGATGAACGCGTCCGCGTCGACGGTGCCCTTCCAGTCGCGCGGGTAGACGCTGCGACGGCTGGCGACGTTCGGCAGGAAGCCACCGAGCATGCCGACGACGCCCGCTAGCTGGATGAGGTCGTTCTGGTCGCCCTTCTGGTGCGCGGCGGCGTAGACGCGGGGCATCTCGAGGATGAGCTGGAAAGGCTCGTCGCCCACGCGGGAACGGAGCCACTCACGGACCGCGAAGGCCATGGACGCCCACGATGCCAGCGACAGCTCTCCGCCCTGGTGCTCGGGGTTCTTAGGCAAGCCGGCGGCCAGGAGGGTGGCGCGCTCGTGAAGCGGCGCATCGAACACGGCGACACCGCAATGACGGAGGCCGGGGTCGATGGAGACGAACTTCGCGGCGCGAGGCGCGGGGGGATTCTCGGAAGGAGGTGTTGTGCTCACTCCTTCTTGAATGGGGACACTTTCCGCGACTGGTTCAGGCCGCCTTCTCCGCGACCGGTTCCCACACCACCAGTTGCCCAGTGTCGTTCCTCACCGTGGCCGCGTCCTTCGAGAGCACGCGCGAGAGTGCCGGCTCGGCTTCAATCGCCCCCGCGAGGTCCGGCGTCACCTCTCGCATGGCCTGTCGCATGAGTTCCGCCATGCGCTCGGCGGCATCGTGGAGCCGGTTGGGGCAGTCCGCGCGCAGCTCGGCCACCAGCTCGTCGTGCACCATGAGGACAAGGCGCGAGCCCCAGAGTGGGGAGCGACGGTCCGCGTACATCTCCCGGGACACGCGCCAGGTCGCCAGCTTCGCGCCCACGGCACCGAGTCCCTGGAAGGGCGTGTTGAGCCACTGCGTGTAGCTGCACCCTCCCCGGAGGATGTCGGCGCCCGGAATCATGACGTCCACGAGCTGGCCGTTGCGCGTGTAGGCGCTGGCGCGAGCGAAGAGGGCGCGCTGCTCGGGCCATGCGTCGAGCCACCTGTCGCCGTAGCGGCGCGACACCTCGACGCACGCGGCGCAGACCATCTTCACCTTGCCCTGGACGCGCACGGGGACGCGCTCCACGCCGCACGTGTCCGCCACCTTCGCCAACAGGCAGAACCGAACGCCATCCTTGGCGCGTGCGTGGTACGCCATGCCGCCGGCTCCGAGACCCCCGCCCTTGCCGAAGTTGAAAATCTTGGCGAGGGAGCGGAAGGACGTGGCCGTTGCCTCCTTGGCCTTCACGCGCGGCAGGAGGGTGTCGTAGCTCTCCCCAAGGAAGGTGGCTGCCGCAGAGGTGTGGACGTCCTCCTTGGCCAGCAGCGCGTCGGCCATCCGCGAGTAGCCCACATCCCAGATGGCACGCTGGGCCATGGTGCGCAGCTCCAGGCCGCCGTAGTCCACGGAGCAGAAGACGAAGCCAGGGCGGGCCTCGTGGCACTCGCGCACGCCACCGCGCTGGGGAAGCTGCTGGTAGTCGCTGGAGACGCGCGTCGTGGACACCAGCACATTGAAGCGCGGGTTGAGGGGGGCCGTGGTGCCGGCCGCCAGCTTGCCCAGGTAGGTGGAGCGGTACTTGTCCACCTTGCCGGCTTTGCCCAGTTCCTCCAGCACCGTGTCGCCCGAGTCGAGGAGGGTGTCCCGGTCCGTCGCCACCTGTCCCTCGGGGAATCTGGAGGATGGAGGGGTGACGGGAGGCGAGCCGTTGTAGGCGGCGGTGACGAGCTGGGCGAGGCGCTTGGAGTCCTTGGTGCCGTTGGCGCGGAAGATGCCGGCGGCCTGGAAGTGAGCGCGGTTGGCCTTCCACTCTTGCTCGACGCGGCGGCGCAGCTGCTCGACGCGTCCGGCATGGGTGCGCAGTCCCCACACGGAGGCGAGGTGGAGGGCGAGGGCGGCGCGGACCTGGTCCCCTTCGGCGTGGAGGTTGCCACCGTTGGGGATGCCGGACGCGGCGCGCTCTTGGGACAGGTGGACGTCCAGGGTGAAGCGCGCGTCGCGGAGCGGGTACTTCACGGCGCCTTCGGGCCACTGCTCCAGCGGCACGCCGTCCAGCTCTCCGTAGCGCAGGCGCCACGCATCGGGGGCGTGCTTGTCCGCGCTGATGTCGAGGCCGAGGTGGCGCCGCACCAGGAGGGCCAGCGGGTAGCGAGCGCCCTCGTCATCTCCGAGTGGGCGGCCCGTCTCAGGGTCCACGCCATGGAGTCCCCGGGCAATGTCCAAGAGGGCTTCGCGGATGGCCACGTCATGGAAGCGGCCCGCCTCGGCGGCAGCGAAGACGGCGTCCACAAGTCGCGGGTCATCCGCGCACATGACGCCCAGGTCGTACGGGAGATTGGCGCCCGCCAGCTCGACGTCCGGCGCGCGGAGGGCTTCACGGAACCACGCGCGGGCCTGGGCGGCGGAAAGGAGCTGCTCGCTTCCAGCTGCGTCCAGGGCGATGGAGGCGCAGACGAGCGGAGGCGCCAGGAGGCCGGGTTGAATCGGGTACGTCTCGGTGTCGAAGCTGAAGAGGACGGGCACAACACCGAAAGGCCCGTGACGTGGGCCAACCGTGGCGCCCTGGGGAGAGCGCCAAGAAGTCCAGAGATGGAGGGAACGTCAACCCAGGGCGTCAGCGAGCGGCGGCAGCTTGGCGGAGGCGCGCTTGGACTCGATGGCGGCCAGCTCCGTGTCCGTGGGGCTCACGTTGCTCCATCGGTAGCCCTCGATGACCTTGCCGGGCCTGCCGTCCTTCTCCGGGAGCGTCTTGGGGAAGACGTCGCAGTCCACCAGGAGGAAGGCGCCGGCCTGCTTTGCCTCGGTGAACTTGGCGATGAAGTCCGGAGAGACTTCGTGCTCCTCGGCACCGGCCAGGGCCATGAGGAACGCCTTGAAGCGCCCGCCTCCGTTCTTCTTCGAGTCGGAGAGGTTCTCCACGTAGCTGGTGATGAGGCCGGGCCGCGTGGGCTCGGTGTTGTGCTGGGTCCGTTCCGACGTCACCACCTTCACTTCAGCGATGGCGGACAGGCCCTTGAAGCCGTCCTTGGTGCGGATGGACTGCACCTCCAGGCGGTAGCGGCCTGCCTTGAGGTACTGCGCGCCGAGGGCGGCTTGGGCGGTGGCGATTCGTGCGAGTGCTGCGTTGCTCATGGGCCCGAGTTCCCAGTCAGGTGACGGGACGTCGAAAGGACGTCCTCACCTTCCCTTTATGGGGACGCTTTCTGGGAGTGGCTCGGTTGGTGCCGGTCAGAAGGCTAAGATTCGGTGCTCTTAGAAATGATGAGGGGTGTAGTCAGGCGCCAATGTGTTGAATCGACCCGATAACAGAAGTGCCAAGCGGAGCTCTCTTTAGGAACGCACGATATCCTTCGTCATAATAGGGAGGAGGGAAGATGTGATGGGTCGCCGTCAGGGCGCCAAAGCCAAGCCAATCCTTGGCCTTGGCTGTTTTGGCGCAGATAATTCCGACGACAAAATCCGAGAGGTCCATGTGTTCTGGCTCGGAGTAGGCGCGCCTTCGCAGGAGAAGACCGTGCTGGGCGTGAGGTCGAAGGTATGTGGATGGCGTGGCGCGTCGTAAATCGATTATTATAGAGTTCTTGCTTGTGAGAAATCCCGGCTTGTTGGCCTCAGTCGTCTCTTGACCGCCTTGCATTAGTATGATGTATGCATTCTCGGATTCGCTAGGGGCGAAATGTAGATACTGGCTGATGGGGCCCGTTGAGAGGCTGTTCTGGCAGGCAAACCACAAAGCCGTCCATGCGTTGTCGACCAGATCAATCCATCGGGTCTTGATTCCATAGTGCTGCAGGAGTGGTTCGAGCGCGTCCGATGGCATCTTTCCTATGAAGGCGCCAGAGGTGGTGGCTAGTCTCGTGTATTCGATGACTTTTTTCTCTCGCTCCGACATCCCTCCGGTTGTCTTGATACTTCGAAATAGGGACGGCGTCATTGATGGGTAGAGTTTATTCTGTCCGCGAAAGAGGACAGGGCCATGTTGGCGTAACGCGTACTTAAGGTAGCCAACCGCCTGGATGAGTGCATGGGGTGTTTCTACGGTGAGGATGTTGCTTGTTGGGTCCCAGTGCATGCTCTTGTTGTTCTTGAGGCGGGATAGATGGTTTGGAGGCATCGCTCATGTGCTTGTTGGGGTTAGGGGCGCACTCTAGGGTGAGTATCCCATGGGGTGGCTTGAGACTGTCCTTGCGTGGAGGTGCTTTCCGGGAGCGGTTCATTGGACTGTGGACATATCCCGCGCGGGTGCGATGAGGAGGGGAGTCCATTCTGAAGCTACCGCTTGGAGCTTGTCATGGATGACATTGAGAGAGTGCTGGCTGACTGATCGGTGCGAAATGAAGAGTTGAGATCGCGCCAAAATTCAAGAGCAGTCCGAGTGCGGTCGGCTGTGTGTCGCCTGAGGGCCTTGGCAATCGCGCGCGAATAGGGGGAGTCGAGCCCCTCGGCAATCTGTCGCGGCACTCCGTCGAGAATCTCTTCCCGGGAGAATTCACGGATTTGTCCCTCGATGATCGAGAGGAAGAGAAGCCCCATGTGATAAATGTCGGTGACTCGTCCGATGTGTCCGAACTCTTGAGGGGCGAGCGATTCAGGCGGGAGCATCCATTGTGCCAATATTGTGTTTATTGGATCGATGTCTCCCTCAAGTCGGCTAATGCCAAAGTCTCCAACTTTGAAGACCATTGCTGGGGGGTGGGTTCTGACGAGTTCGTTTGGGATTAGGGATGTGAAGATGTTTTTGTGGTGCAGATCTTTGTGGACATAGCCGTGTCGGTGCATGAAGTGGATTGCTTGTAGTATGCACCTGGCGATTGGCATGAACCAGACCGAGCCGTCGTAGTTTGGTGTTGCTGTGATGATGTCGTGGAGCGTCCATTCGCAGCGCTCCATTATGATGTAGAATGTGTCTCTGTGTTCGCAGATGTCGTAGATGTACGTTGTGTTGGGGTGTCTCAGGTGAAGTAGTTTGTCTGCCTCGTCCAGCCAGCGACTTCTGACTTCTTCGTATGATTGGTTACGTGGCACGAGAACTTTGGCAACTAGCTGATTCCCCCATTCGTCACTGCATGCGTATATGGCTCCGAAATTTCCTCTGTTGATGGGCTCTCCGATTGTGTATAGTTTGTTTTGATGCCAGATTTCCATCCCTGGCTGGGGTGGATGAAAGAGTCGTTCGGGCTGCGAGTCGTTCTCGGCTAGGGCTGGAGTCTGTAGGGGACTCGCCTGCCCGTCATGCTCGTTGTTGTCGCTCATTCATGTCCGTCCGCGGTTGGGGCGGTGCCGTTGCCGAGGCACAAACCAAGTGAATGTGCCTCAGTCTAGATGGTGGGATGTCCTCATGCAAAGCTGGAGGGGGAACTGAGATAGAGCCTTCTGCGGTTGCCCACCCGTCTGCTGAATGAACCTCGCTCGTTCTTGTGCAGTCGCGAATGACTCACTGCATTCCTGGGTGTGAAGGCACACGTCCACCTCAATGCGTTGTACTTGCTGTCCGGGGCGGTGCGTGCGCGCGAGGAGCTGCTCCCATGTGGCGCCGTCTGAGGGCGGCGTCACCACGAGGTTTCGCGAGAACTGCTGAAGGCTCTTCCCGTCCGATGGGCCTTGATGCTCGCCACCACGGAGCGCCTTACTGTCTCTCGTGGGATGGCCTCGGACGCAGCCTTGCCCCCACCGTAGAACGGCGCACCGGCCGCTTAGCGATGCGCTCGCCCAGTTCGGGGTATTCGACCCAGACGATTCCCACCCGTGAGCGTGTCCACTCTGCCGCGTCCTTCACGAGAAAGTCCGACACCAAAACGGCCTGGGGCTCGGGCTACCCAGTTTCATGTCCCGCTATCGCGGGCAGCGTCCGGCTTTGAGGTACTGGGTGCCGAGGGCAGCCTGGGCAGTTGCGATTTGTGCAAGTGCGGCGTTGCTCATGTCCCGTGTTTCCGGTCAGGTGGAGGGGCGTCGAGAGGACGTCCACACCTTTCTTTAGGGACGCGTTCCGGCAATGGCACTTGAGGCCTAGGTGGGGAGCATGAACGAGTAAGGACGGGCTTGCGGCCGATAGTTGTAAGTGGGGTAGTATTCGTGGAAATTGGGGAACGCCTATGTGGTACTGGTTGCGTGGTCGAGGCCTGGGTTGATCTAGGGAGTTGATCAAATGGTTGCGGATAAGAGGTATCAAATTTTCATTAGCTCGACATTTCGAGACCTTGTCCACGAACGACAGGGGGTTCTTAAATCGATCTTGGAGATGGAGCACATGCCTGCCGGAATGGAGCTTTTTGCGGCAGGAGATGATTCCGCATGGGATCTGATAAAAGATGTTATTGATGATTCGGATTATTATGTGTTGATTGTTGGGGGTAGATACGGTTCGCTCGACGAAGGAGGGATTGGATTTACCGAAAAAGAGTATCTGTACGCCTTGGAGACCAAGAAGCCGGTCATACCTCTGCTGCATGCCAATCCGAACAATCTACCGCGTGAGCGAACTGAATCAGACGCAGCTTCCTGGGAGAAGCTTCAGGCTTTTCGTGCCAAGGTCGAGAAGAAGCACACTTGCGTATATTGGTCGACTCCAGATGAACTTAAGGCTCGTGTGGTTACTAGTCTGATGTCGACGACGAAGCGTCATCCCGCAATTGGTTGGGTGCGTGCGGACAAGTTGCCAAGCGAAGATGTTCTTTCCGAATTGTTGATGTTGCGTCGCAGGATCTCGGAGCTGGAGTCTGACAGCAAGGAAGGGGGATCGCTTGCGCCGCCTAAGGGGACTGAGGGATTGAGTCAGGGGGGGGATGCTTTTTCTGTCCCAGTGGAGTACTCGGTCTTTGGGGATGGCGATATCTATAAGCGGGCGGGGACCCGTTTGGAGAGAGAGATTAGTGTCACTTGGGATGATATTTTTTCCACGATTGCGCCCAGCATGATTGACGATGTCTCAAATCCGTCGCTGCGGGGGAAGATTCGACAGTTTTTTTGGGAGGAAACTCGAGACCTCGTCTCGCTGGATCTCAAGAGTGGAGAGTTTATTGACTCGTTTGAGGTGAGTCAGGAGGATATCGACACCTGTGTTATTCAGCTGCGCGCGCTTGGTCTTATTCGCGAGAGTGATCGGCAACGAAGCGTGAAAGATACCCAGTCGTACTGGAGGCTGACGACGTATGGCGATTTGAGGATGACGCAATTGCGTGCATTGCGCAGGCCTCAGGGTGGCAGTGTGTAGTGAGGCTATGGTGGTGTTGCGTGGCTTGAAGTATCAATTTCTGCGGTTGCCCATCCGTCTGCTGGATGAACCGCGCTCGCTCGCGAGCCGTGGTGAACACGTCCGCGTAATCCCGCGTGTGAAGGCACACGTCCACCTCGACGTATGAGGCCTGTTGCCCGGGACGATGCGTGCGCGCGAGCAGTTGCTCCCAGAGGGCTCCGTCCGAGGGCGGCGTCACCACGAGGTTTCGGGAGAACTGCTGGAGGTTCTTCCCCGTGGCGTGCGCCTTGATGCTCGCCACCACGGAGCGCTTCCCCGTCTCACGGAGGATGGCCTCGGACGCGGCCTTGCCCCCACCGTAGAACGGCACGCCCGCCGCCTTAGCGATGCGCTCCCCCAACTCAGGGTACTCGACCCAGACGATTCCCACCCGTGAGCGTGCCCACTCTGCCGCGTCCTTCACGAGAAAGTCCGACACCCAAACGGCCTGGGGCTCGGGCTGCACGGCGGCATGAATCTCTGCCCACTCCGCCCATGTTGCCGCGTACCAGATGGGCTTGTCGCCCTCATAGGGCGGCGTCATGTTCGCGCGGATGGCGGCCTTGGTGAGCAGCCCTGGTGAGTCCAGGTGCTCGCGGCGCTCGCCCTTGAGTTCCTCCCAGACTTCCTTGTTCCACGCCTTGCGCCGCGCGAACCACTCCTCAATCAGCTCGGGCGGCTCGCCTCGCGGGTAGCGCCAGCGGTGGAAGAAGCCGGCGGACAACTGGCGCGCGCACGCAACGGCTTGGAACTGCTCCTGGAACTGCTCCCCGTCCGGGCGCTCGCCCGCGTGCGCCAGCTCGATGAAGGCGAGGAGCTGCGCAGGCACGGGCCCCGGGTAGCGCGGGCGGATGATGAGCGGCTTGTCCAGCGCACTCTCTTCCGTCGCCACCACGCCGCGCGTCGCGTTGCGGCGGCGCTGGAATCCCTCGCGCACGTGCTCTCCCGGCTCGCACAGCTGCTCCAACTCGCCAGGAGGAGCCACCACCTTGCCCGGGTCCAGGGCCGTTCCCCATTCCTCGACGACGTGGTGTGCGAGCGGCAAGGGTGAGCCCTCACCGAGCGCCAGGCGCGACAGGTGCGCGTAGTCCTTGATGCTCTTGGACGCGAAGGTGCCGGAGAGCGCCACGAGGCGCGTCCGTGGGTGCTCCTCGAAGTAGCGCAGGAATCGGCCCGTGCGCGTGGACTTCGGGTCCTTGAGGTTGTGCGCCTCGTTGAGAATGATGAGGTCTGGGCGGATGCACTCCAGGAGGTTCGTGGCTTCCTGGCTGGAGAGCTTGTTGTACGAGACGACGTGGAGCACCGGCATGCCGACGCGGAACCACCTGCCGCCCGCGAGGTTGGGCAGCCTCCAGTGCGCGCCGTAGTAGCTCCACTCGACCTGGAACTGCGGCAGAAGGTTGGCGGGGATGAATAGGACGGCCACCCGGCAGCCCGGCATCACCATGGGCGTGAGGAAGGTTGTCAGCTCCTTGCCGTGGCCCGTGCCGATGGGCGCCAGGAGTCCGCCGACGCGCGAGGCTTCCAGCAGCGCCTGGGCCTGCACCCGCCGCAGCTGCGTAGGGCACGAGCGCGGCGGAGACATGCTCGCGCAGCTACACGGACCGGCAGGCGCGCGTAGCTGGGCCTCCAGAGCCTCTACGTCCGCCGCTGTGTACGCGGTGGCGAGGTTCCGCCGAGGCAGAGCGAGGATGCGGCCGAGGTCCGCCGAGTAGCCCACGGGAGAGCGCCCGTAGACAGGAGCGCGCTCCACGGGCGGCGGGGGGCTCGCGGGCGCGTGCGTGACGCCCAGTCGTTCAAGTAGCCGCATCTCGAGCCCTTTCAGCGAGCGCCGCGCACGAAGTCACCAGGGCCGCACAGGGGCTCCAGGGCCTCGACGGCGAGTTGCAGCAGCTCCGAGTGGGCGAGGCCGAGGGCGGCGTAGGCACCCGGCGCGGGCGGTGCGTTGCGGATAGCCATGGAGAGCGCTCCCTTCCACCTGCCGAAGCCCAGCGTGCTCTCCGCTCCCGCGAAGCGCAGGTCCGCCACGCCGCCGGCCTCGCTCACCTGGGAGGCCACCTTCGCCACGTACTCGGACAGCGACGCGGCGGGCATGTTGGGAACGCAGTCCACGAAGAGGCGCAGGCGCTCTCCCTGGGGGCTCGGCGCGGCCGGTGAGATGGTGACGGGCGCCTGGGGCTCGACGCGCGGCGTGGCGACCGTGGCGTCCAGGGACTTCGGCTTGCGTCCACGGCGCTTCGGCGCGGCGTCCGTGGCGATGGTGGGCGATGCAGGCGGCGCGTCAGGAGGCAGCACGGCGGCCACCTCGGCACCAGGGCAGGACACATGCAGCACGTCACCCGAGCGGAGCTTGCTGGTGTTCTCCGGCGTCAGGGCCTCGCCGCACCTGTCGCATGTCCCGAGCGGCTCAGGGATGACCTGGTGGGGCACGGTGAGCGGGAGCTGCGCGGCGGTGTCGGGGGCCTGGGTCTTGGGAATGAAGCGGTTCAACAGGGACATGGTGCGTTCTCCTGAGATGCACTGCGCTTTGAAGGGGCACCCGCCGTACTTCTCGCAGGCGCCGAAGTTGGGCGGCGCGTCGGCGGTGCGCGTGGCTCGGGCCACCTCGCGCATGCGGCGCACCATGGGGACGACCTTCTGTGTCCACTCGCGCGAGACGTGCTCGACGCTCACCGAGGCCACCACGCTCTCCGCACGCTTCGCGCCGCGCGTCTGGAAGTAGAGGTGCTCCAGCTCCAGCACGCGGACACCTGGGAAGCGCGCGTCGGAGAGGGCCGCCCAGACGCCGTAGCCCACCATCTGCAAGCCGGCTTCGGTGCTCGCGTCGGACAGCTGCGCGGGCGTCGCCCCGTAGCGCGCCACGTTGGACGAGAACTTGTGGTCCGTGACGCGCAGCACGCCTTCCGCGAGTCGTCGCGGGTTGATGAGGTCGATGTGTCCGATGAACGGGACACCGTCCGCCGACAGGGGCGAGGGCGTGCCGAAGGACTCTTCAACCAGGAGGTCCGCGCCTGGAACTGGAAGCAGGTGGCGCCCTGCGCGCGCGACGTCGCCCAGGACGTCCTCACCCGTGCGTAGGTAGTGCTCCAGTTGCGCGTGCCCCTCGACACCCAAGGCTTGCGCCTTCGTCTCGGGCTCGGGCAGTCGCAGTACCTTGGCGAAGTGCCAGCGGCGCGGACACAGGCTGAATTGCTTCAGCTGCGAGACGGAGAGGAAGTTGAGGACGCCCCCGTCTACGGCGCGACGACGGGGGCTCTCGGTTAGTTGCGAAGATTGCGCGTCCACACTCTCTTCAATGGGGACGCTTTCCGACGACGGACCGAACTGTTTAGCCCTTCCAGTTGGTTGGGTCGGTCATTTCGGATATCTGAGCGATTAGCTGATCGCGCTTTGTCTGTAGAGGGGCTCTGCGCGCCAGCCACTTATGGTCGCCAGAATCCCCCATCGCTTCAATGGCGCTGATGGTTGCTCGAAGATCTTCGGATTTAGCGGCGATTAGCGCGCCATGAGTCTGTGCCAATGCAGCGCGCTCCTGCGCGACGGCGGTTCTCTCCTGTGCTTCGGCTGAGCGCTTCATTGATTCTGCCTGAGAGGCTAGCTGTCGGCCTTGTTCTTCGAGTGCATGCCTTTGGTGTGTTAGCTCTTCCCGCTGAAGTGTGAGTTCTTTTCGTTGGGTGGAGAGAGAGACTATTAGGCCGGAAAACGCGAGCCCTGTGAATAGTGTGTTGAGCGCTCCGAAGCTGTCGCCAAACGTCCCTGGCCAGGTGGTGCTGTTGAGCGAGGCAATGTGCTTCATTGCGACGCCGTAGGCTGCCCAGGTGAGAAAAATCCCGAATGCTAGAGGGAATAGACGGTTCATTCTTGGTAGTTTACTGCCGATTCGACTCGTAGTCCGCGTTCAATGGCTACTGCCTATGGCGTGGGCCTGTCCCGGACAGGATGGGTCTTTCGCGCATCGTCGGTTCGAGTCATGGCTTCATCATCTTTGCTGTTGCTAGGACGGACAATGCGCGGGGTGCGCCGGGACCCAGTTGCTGGGGCGCGGTGCGGATGTTCTCCGGCGGCAGGTAGACCCACGTCTGGACGCCGGCAATCCGCCGCTGGGTGCGCTGGAAGCCCAGGCGTCGCAAGGCGCGGCCAATGTCGAGGCGGACGCCGCGCGGAATCTGGCCGGGTGTCGTGAGGAGTAGCGCGTCGCGGGCCACCAGCTCCGTCGTCACCTCGTTGCGCTTCTCCGGCGGCAAGCTCAACACCCACTGGAGAATCGTGTCGTCCGGGCCGCCGTTGGACTCACTGCGCTCCTGGGCATGCACCTCCGCGCGCTGGGCTTGCTTCTCTTCGAGCCACCACTCCTCGCCCTTCAGGAAGCGCACCACGGCTTCCGCCCAGAGCTGGCCCCTGTCGCGCTTCAGGCCCGCGATGTCGATGTGGGTACACTTGACGGGCCACCACCGCCGGTAGCCGCTCGAATCCGCGCGCAGGTACTCGGACGAGTTCGTGGTCCCGACGAAGACGCAACGGCGCGGCGTCTTCACCGTGACGCGACCATAGGGAGGTCGGAAGGTGTCCTCGTTGCGCGAGATGAAGGCTTTGAGGTCTTCCGCCTCGGACGCGCGCAGCGTCGTCACCTCGGCAAGCTCGATGAGGGAGTTCCGGCCCGCGAGGGAGGTGCTGTCCTTGTCACGGATGTTGATGGGGGCATCGCAGAACCACTCCCCCGCGAGGACTCGGAAGGCCGTGGACTTCCGGATGCCTTGAGGCCCTTCGAGGATGAGTACCGTGTCCACCTTGCAGCCCGGCTCCAACGCGCGGGCCACGGCGCTGATGAGCCACTTGCCGCTGATGGCGCGCAGGTGCTCGGTGTCGCCCTCGGCGCCGAAGTAGCGCTCCAACATGGAGTCCGCGCGAGGGACTCCGTCCCAGACGAGGCCCTCCAGGTACTCGCGCAGCGGGTCATATGCGTTCTCTGAGGCAACCTGCCGAAGCACTTCCCGGACATGAGCGGGACGAGGGTCCATACCGAGGCGGCCGTACTCGCTTTTCTGAATCCAATAGGCGATGCGGCCGTCCAGCTCGTCAACGGGCGTGTCGTCCGCCAGTGGGCCGCCCGCGTACTCCATTTGTTTCGTCACTTCGTTGAAGCGGATGGTGTCTCGCCACTCGGGAGAGAGCGTCAGGATGGTGAAGAGGTTGGCCTCGTTGTTCTTGAGGCGCCTGCCGTCCTTCGTCTCGTAAGAGAGCAGCGCGCGCGTCCAGTCCTCTTCAGTAGAGGTAGAGGCGTCCCCCTGATGGGATACCGGCGTCTCGGTTTTCGGTCTGCCTTGCAGTGAGGTCCACAACGCCTGGTTGTCCGCGACGCGTTTGGCATCCCCCTCGACGCGGCGCTCGCGGTGTCGACGCAGCTTGAGGAGGGCCTCCTCGCACAGATGCGCCGCGCCCTCTCCCCAGGCCGTTGCCGCGAAGCAGGGACGGAGCACCTCCAGGATGGCCTCCTCGGGCGTGGCAGGTGGCAGCACGTGAGCCACGCAGGACATGAGGGTGTTGAGCGTGTTGTCCTGCATGCCCACCTCGGCAAGAGGCTCCCCGGACAGCACGCGGCGGATGAGCGCGCTGTGCTCGGGCTTGCGGACGCGGCGCAGCTTGGCGCGCAGAGCGTAGAGGTCCGCCGAGCCCGACTCCACCGAGGGCATGGGGATGGAGGGAGTGGCAGGGACGGCCGGTGTTGGGCGCACCGAGGTCAGCAACGCGTCGACGTCGAGCGCGCGTCCCTCGCTTACGTTGGTGATGGCCTCGTGTTCGCCCGAGTGGTTCGGCAGGAAGTAGATGCGCGACAGGTTCCGCGTGTTCGGGTCCGCCGGCATTTCCAGCAGGCGCTCCGCTTCTTCCCGCACGCGCGGCCACTCGGCGGGCAGCACTGGACGCGCCAGTGGGACGACGATGCGCAGACTGGTGTAGCCCGGACGGTGCCCATGGGTGGTGTGGACAATCGCCGCGTAGCCTTCGAGTTTCTCCGAGGCTCGGACAGTCTGCTCCGTGGACACTCCGTCCAAATCGAAGACAGCCGCCGTGACAGCGCGGACCTCGGCATCTTTGCGGAGCGAGCCGATGTCGACGGGGGCCCAGGCTCGTTGGGTCAGCTTGGTGGGGCACCTATGACCGACGCACGGCGCGCAGGCCGTCACAGCATGCGTGGTGAGCAACTGTATCAACTCGCTCCATGTCACCACCTGGGACTGGGGTCTGTTGTCCTGGACGCCATCGAAGAAGGCGACTTGGACGAGGGTGTCTCCGACGACAGGGGCGGCACTTCCGGCAGGACTCTGACGAGATCGCAGGCTCACGCACTTACTTATGGGGACACTTTCCGCGACTGGCCCAGCCAGGGCTCATTTCCCGCGTCTCGGCATGTCCACGTTGAAGGATGTCCCCGTCACTAGCTCCGCTCCATCTGTCTTCTAGAACTACTCCAGTGTGTCTTTGTCATGTCCTCTGATACCTCAACTTTTCTACATCCCTTATAGAGAAGAGTTAGTGACAGTGACTCCTTGTTGGTGACCTCTGCCGCCGAGGAATCTGCACGCGGCTTGAGCCACTCGCGGAACGTGTCCCCATAAAAGAAAGGGACATGGGCGTTGTCCTCTCCAGCATGGTTGAGACTTTGTGTCAGAGGCGGGCGCTACGTTGCGTCCCGCGAGTCCCTTTCGTCGTGGGGTGCGGCATGCCGCGCGTCCGGGCGTTTCATTCGCTCGCCGTGGTTTTGCTCACAGCACGAGCCATTGTTCTCAGGGTGAATTGGCAGGCGCCTTGCTTAGCGATGCCTTCCCCTTCGGATTCTTTGTTCCGTGCGTGTTTCACAACGAGGCAGGTCGTAGGGGGCAGTCATGCAGTGCGGTAGCGGACCAGTGAAGCGGGATGGTGAGAAGTCGGGGCGCGGCGGAGCGCGAGTGTCCCGGGAGTTGATTGACATGCTGGTCCTCGCGATTCGCGGGTGCCGAGCGTCAGGGGACGGCCAGTCCGAGCGCGAGTACTCCGGCCAGTTGATGGAAGTGTTGATGCCCGAGTTGCGCAAGCTCGCGTGCGATTTCGACAAGTCGCGCGGCTCCCTGTCGCGGGAGGACCTCGTTCAAGTTGCTGCGATGGAGGCCGTGAAGGCGGTTGATACGTATCAGCGCTCGAAGCGCGGGGAGCAGAGCTTCGCGACGTGGGTGAAGTGGCGGGCCCACCGAGCCATCATGGACCAAATCCGGTTGCACCGAGCGGACGTGTGCCTGCCGGACAGGGCCCAGCGCGGCAAGGGCAAGTGGCAGCAGGCAGTGGACCTCGTCAGCAAGGACGCGCCAGAGCAGGAACTCTCCAGGTCCGCGACGCGGAAGAATGACGAGAGACGTGCACGCGAGGCGGACAGCTTGGTGTCAGTCCTCATCGCGCATGAGCGGTCCGTCCTGGTGCAACGTGCTCTCGCGGAACTGGAGCCCCAACAGGAGGAGCTGCTCTCCCGCATCTACGGCATCGGCATGCCACGTGAGGGGACGCGTGCCGTGGCTACGCGGTGGGGCATGTCTCGTCGGCGTGTCGACGAGCTGTTGGCCCAGGCCCATGACGAACTGCGTGTGCGGTTGAGCGGGAGGCTCCTGTAGTGCCGGTGCTTGTCGCCAGGAAGGGCGGGCCGTGCGCTGCGTGTGGCGCGCCCATCCTGGAGGGCGAGCGCATCGCCTACGAACTGGCGACAGGCCCGCGTCAACTTGCGTGTGCGGACAGGACGCCGGAGCTGCGTCGCAACAGGTACGCGGCCCGGTGCGCCGTCTGTGGCTTCCTTGTGCGCAAGGGGAGGGGAAGGCTGGACGTCACCGAAACGAGCGAGGGCGGTGCCTTCACGCGCGTCTGGCGGGTGTTCTGCGCGGACGTCGCAGCGTGCAACGCACGGCTCGCCATGGGCCCGCAGTGAGATCTTGTCCTACATGCGAAACCTGTAGCTGGACTTAGCGAGCCCCCCGGGTCCGGATTTTGGACGGTGGGCCCGTTCCTGCCTTGCTCGGCGGACCCCCACGCTTGAAAAACTTCAAGAAAACGCCAGGGCCCCTTCGGGTTTTGTTCGGCCCGCTGAATGAAAGTTTGAAGAGAACTCCGGACCAGTCGCGGAAAGCGTCCCCATTGAAGGGGATGCATGGCTCGTCCAACAAAGCTCACCCCCGAGTTGCAGGCTGACATCTGCGCCCACCTGGAGCGCGGCCTGTTCCGTCGCGCCGTTGCCGGCCTCGTGGGCGTCGAGGAGCACACCCTCTCTCGCTGGTATCACCGAGGCGCTGGCGAACAGCGCGGCCTGTATCGGGACTTCTTCCTCTCGGTGAACGAGGCGGAAGCGAAGTTCATGGCGGGGGCAACGGACATGCTCCAGGCCGCCGCGTCTCACAACCCCAAGCACGTGCAGTGGCTTCTCTCGCGTCGCTTCCCTGACCTCTACGGGCGGCGCGACAACGTCGAGGCCCAGGCGCCCGAGGACAAGGCCGCCGATGAGAAGGCCCTGCGCGAGCTGCTGATGGAGCGCCTGGGCCGCTTCCTCCCGGACACGCCCGAGCCAGAGGCGAGCGCCGCCAGCTCCACCAACGCAGACGAGGGGGACGACCATGTCGGCTGACTCTCGGTGCTCGCGCTTCGCGGTGCTCGTGGACCACCTCGCTCCGGATGAGTCCCCGGCCGCGTTCCTGGTGAAGCAGGCTCGCACCCAGCAGGGGCTCGCGCGCCTCTTCGGACGTCTCACCCATCCCGAGGTGGAGACGCTCGTTCATGACTTGGACTTCTGGGCGCGCCGCGAACAGATGCCGCCGGCCTCGTTCACCACGTGTTTCATCCTGGCCGGGCGCGGCTTCGGCAAGACTTGGTCGGGCGCTCGCTGGGTGATTCAGAAAGCCCGCGAGGCGAAGACGATTGGTGCGCTCATTGGCCCCACGGCGGCGGACGTGCGCGACACCATGATTCGCGGCTCCAGCGGCATCCTCGCCCTGTCCCCTCCCTGGTTCATGCCGGTGTACGAGCCCAGCAAGCGGCGCGTCACGTGGCCCAATGGCGTCTACGCCATCTGTTACTCGGCGGATAAGCCGGACCGGCTGCGCGGCCCCAACTGCGGCTGGGCCTGGGGTGATGAGCCCGCCTCCTGGAAGCATGAGATGGCCGCGCTGGACCAGCTCCCCATGGTGCTGCGCATCGGCACCGCCGCGAACCCGCCCCAGTTGCTCCTGACGGGCACTCCGCGGCCTCTGCGAAAGCTGGAGGAGCTTCTCTTCTCCGACGCGGAGACCAAGACTCTTCGGCCTGGCGTGGTGCTGCGGACGGGCTCCTCGTTGGCCAACCGCGCCAACCTGGCGCCCAGTGCCGTGGCCACCATGAAGGCCCTCATGCACACGCGCTGGGGCCAGCAGGAAGTCCTCGGCAAGCTGCTGATGGATGTGCCAGGGGCCATCTTCGGCTCGGCGCGGTGGGGCCGGGTGGAGGCGGACGCTCACGAGTACGCGCGGGCGTTGCACAGGCGCATCGTCTCCGTGGACCCCGCGCCCACGAGCGAGACGGGCTCGGACGAGACGGGCATCATCGTCCAAGGCGTCCGAAACAGTCCGCTTGTCGGGACGGACGGAGCGTCACTCAAGCGCGTCTCGGTGCTCAAGGATGCCAGCCTCCGGGGCTCGCCGCGCGAGTGGGCTGCCGCCGCCATCCGCGAGTACCTCGCCTTCGGGTGTGACGCCCTGGTGGCCGAGGTGAACTCGGGCGGGGAGATGGTGGAGACGACGATTCAGACGGTGGCCTCCGAGATGGGTGTCCACGTCAACGTGAAGCCCGTCCGCGCACGCGAGGCCAAGTCCAAGCGCGCCGAGCCGGTGAGCGCGCTGGCCGAGACGGGGCGCATCGAACTGGTGGGCACCTTCCCGAAGCTCGAGTCCCAGCTCTCCAAGTTCAGCGGCATCAACGGCCGCCGCGATGACCGCGTGGACGCCCTGTTGTGGGGCGTGCACGAACTGGTGTTCGCGGATTCCTTCTTCTGTCTGTGAGGGTGGCGATGGGTTTCTGGGAACGGATGAAGGCGGCGGTAGGGCGCGAGCCGCGCAAGGGGACGGGGCTGGAGCTGGCGCGCTGGCAGCAGGCGCCGCCGCGTCGAGGCACCGCGCAGCTCCTCGCCGCGTATCGGGAAATGCCGTGGCTCCGCGCGTGTGTGGACGTGGTGGCCGACTCGGTGGCGGGCGTGCAGTGGCGCGTCTATCGCCGCGTTCAGAAGGATGGGCAACCCGTGAAGGACTACGCGCTGCGAAGCGCGACGCGCGAGGTCCGGGCTGGGCGGCTGAAAGCGATGCTGGAGGCGGGCGAGGCCCGGGAGGTTCCAGACCATCCCGTTCTCAAGCTGCTCTCTGACCCCAATGACCATCTCACCGGACGCTCGGTGACGAAGCTCGTTCAGGTGTACTTGGACTTGGTGGGCGAGGCGTTCCTGGTGCTGGAGCGCGTGGGCGGCGTGCCGGTGGGCTTCTGGCCGGTGCCGCCGAGCACCGTCACGCGGCTGCCCGCGCTCGACGTGCCGCGCGAGCAACGCACGTACACGGTGACGGTGGGGAAAGTGTCGCGGGAGATTCCGGCCAGCGACGTGTTGCACCTGCGCAGCTTGGATCCGGAGGACCCGTTGGGGCGCGGCATCGGCCCTGCCTACGCGTTGGGTGACGAACTGGATACCGACGAGTACGTGGCCCGGTTCCTTAAGACGTCCTTCTGGAACAACATGCTGCCACCGGCCATCGCCTCGATTGAGGGCCTGTCCGATGCGAACAGCGCGGGTGCAAAGGCGTTCAAGGAGTCACTGGCGCGCGAGCACCAGGGGCCGGACAAGGCTGGGAAGCTGCTCATCACCAGCGGGAAGGTGACGTTTGCCCGACTCGACACGAGCTTCAAGGACATGCAGCTGGTGGAGCTGCGCCGCTTCCTGATGGACTTCGTGCGCATGACGTTCCGGGTGCCCCCTGAAATCGTCGGAGACATCTCCAGCTCGAACAAGGCCACGGCCTTCGCGGCGCGCGAGAACCTTGCCGAGCAGGCGACGCTTCCGCGCATGGAGTTCCTGCGCACCGAGTTCCAGATGCGACTGATGTCGCTCCTGGGCGACGAAGGGGCCATCCTTGACTACGACACCCCCGTGCCGGCAGACCGCGAGCACCAGCTGCGCGTAATGGGAGCCATGCCCGAAGCCTTCAGTTACGACGAATGGCGAGAGCTGGCGGGGCTTCGGCCGGACCGAAATAGGCAGGGCTATCCATTGCCAATGCCAGGGCAGGCTGTCGATGGCCAAGTAGACACCAGTTCCTCAAGGGCCGAGTCAGAATATGGTTTGGCGGATCTGGATGTGGGCTCCTGACTTTCTCAAAGCGCTCAAGGTTTTTCGCTACTCGGACGGATCCTCACGGGGATCTGGAGCCGGCTCAGTCCCTCGACCAATGACTATATCGCGGGTACTCCGAATGGATAGGAACTGCTTGAGTCCTGGATAGGGCTGAGGAACGCGTTCGTTGTCGCGGTACTCAGGGCGCATGTGTCGTATTGAGAGGTCGTTGTACGGGCCTCGGGTTATAAGAAGTGCCCCTTCTTTAACTCGATAGGTTGGCTCGATCGATTCTCGAATTTTGTCGCAAACATAGTTGGCTGCCCTGGTCATCTCTATGAGAAGGTCCTCTACCAAGTCGACGTGGAATTCGTATTCTCGCAGAAGCTTTTGGTAGACTTGCTCTGGATGATACTGAGACTTGTAGAATTTATCCGTTTCACGCCAGCGGCCACGTTCGGTTGAGTGTGTGGAGAAAACCGATAACATGTCGTCGCAGATGGTTCCAAAGTTAATAAGGGCAGCTTCGAGGTCAGGGTAGCGTTTGGGCCAAATCCTTGCGTAGAAATAGAGCTGGAGCGGTTCTAGTGCTGTCAGGGTCGATTCTTCGAACTTTGGGCGGTCACTACAGAAGACGGCTGACGTCCAGGCTTGCCATGTGTTGATCTGAGAGGCGTCCGCCCACCGGTCGATGACGTCGGCATATACTTCACGATCTCGTTGCTTTTTCTGGTCGATATTGAGTGAGGACTTGATCCAGTCTTCATGATCTGCCTTCATTTGCTGAAGCGCTTCGACCGGATATGTTCGGAATTGGTCGTCAATTCTTTTGTGGTCGAGTTTGCAGAGTAGGATGAGGTTTTGATACTTGCTCCGCTGCTCTGGGGTGAGTTGTGATTCACCTCTCGGTCCATCCGGCGATTCAGCTACAATGTGCGCGATGTCTCCGACCAAAGATTCGTCGTCTGTCTCGCTTGCGTCGTAAATTAGCTCTCGCCGGCAGGATGGGAATGAGCACCTCGCTCCGGCACGCCCCCAAATGGTTACGCGAGTTTTTAGGCTGACTTCCATGTGCGCCCCTTGGTGTTGGCGGTGCTCTGGCTCATGAATCAGAGCATATTCGATCCGATTGCAAAGCACCTCAGATGCCTTGCGCTCTCTGGCCTCACGGAAGCCTGGGGCGGTGTCTCTGTGGTCGGTGTGTGCGAGTGTGTGCTCGGGCCATGCCCAGAAAGCGTCCCCATAAAGAGAGGTGAATGCCCTGCCCTCTCTCCAGAGCCCGCCTCTTCACCGTCCAGAAGGACGCCCCTGCGCCCGTCGAGGGTGCGCCGAGGCTCCACACCTTCCGCGCCAACGACGGCGACTTTGACCGCTACAACGACCGGCTGAGCGTCACAGGCTGGATGCTGGACGCCTTCAACGCCAACCCCGTCGTCCTCTACAACCATGACGATGGCTCCGGCGGCCTCTTCGGCACGGGCCGGAAGGACGTGTTGCCCATCGGCAAGGGGCGCGCCTACGTCCAGGGCGATGCCCTGCTGGTGGACATCGAGTTCGACCAAGAAGACGACTTCGCTCGGAAGGTGGAGCGCAAGGTCGCGCGCGGCATCCTGAATGCCGTGTCGGTGCGCTACCTCATGCACCGCTACCATGAGAATGAGCGCGGCGGCTTCGATTGCGAGCAACAGGAGTTGCTCGAAATCTCCGTCGTCACGATTCCGGGAAACCAGCGCGCAGTGAGGTTGAAGGAGCTGGCCGACGAGCGCGCCTCCTTCATTCAGGACGTGGCGAAGGCCGTGGCCGCCATCCTCGACGAGCGCGAGTGGAGCAAGGCCGCGCGCCCTCCAGCCCCCGACGTCAACGCCCTGGCCAAGCACACGGCCGAGGCCCTCTTGCAGCACTTCAAGGAGATGCGATGACCCCCGAGCAGATGCAGGAAGTGGCGAAGTCCCTGGGCCCGCTGGTGGCCGCGCAGCTGATGGAGCAGGCCAAGGGCCAGCGTGACGGGCTTGCCGGCTTCCTCGGTGCGAAGTCCAAGCCCGAGGACAACCAGGTCCCCAGCATCCTGAAGAGCATGAACGGCTTCGGCGCTTACCTGAAGGCCGTCGTCAACGCGGGCCGCAACCCGACGCGCGAGGTGGTTCTGGAGCAGGCCAAGCGCTTCGGTGGCGCGGACGTCCAGAAGGCGGTGCAGGAGAGCGTCTTCAGCTCGGCGGGCGTGCTGGTGCCGGTGCAGGAGGCGGGGGAGATGATTGAGTTCCTCCGGCCTGACTCCGTCGTCCTGGCGCTGGGGGCTCGCACCGTGCCCTTCAAAGGCGAGCTGCACTTCGGGAAGAAGACGGGGAGCGTCACCTTCAAGTGGATTGGCGAAGGCGAGAAGGTGGAGAAGTCGCAGCCCTCCCACGGGAAGGTAGTGCTCAAAGCCCACAAGGCGATGATTCTGGCCGACATCTCCAACGACCTTCTGCGCAACCCTTCGGTGGGCGACGCGGGCGTGGCCGAGGACTTCCGCGAGGCGGCGGCGGACGGCATGGACGAGGCGGCCCTCAACGGGGACGGCCAGGGACCCAACCCCAAGGGCGTCTTGGCGCAGATGGACTCCTCGCACTCGAAGGCCCGGAGCGGAACGAGCGCGGACCACTACCTTGCGGACGTGGACGGCATGGTGGAGGACGTCCTCAAGGCGAACATCAAACTGCGGCGTCCGGGCTTCCTGCTGCACCCGACACGGGAGACGGCGCTGCTGGGGCTGAAGGACGGCGGCACCTGGATTTTCCGGGACGAGATGCTCAACAGGGGCACGCTGCGCGGCTTCCCCTACAAGGCGTCCACGCGGATTGCCCCGAGCCGAATCCTCTTCGGTACCTGGGACCAGTTGCTCTACGGCGTGGACACGGAGCTGGTGCTGTCGGAGCACGACGTCCGCGCCGAGTACGACGAGACGACGCTCCGGGGAATCTGCCGAGGGGACTTCAAGCTGCGGCACGACAAGGCGTTCTCGGAGCGCAAGGGCTACTGAGCCCGCGCAATCACCAGGAGACACGACATGCACGCGAACACGCAGGACTTCCAAGTCTTCTACAAGGCCGTCGGGGTGGCGGGTGGAGCGCTCACGGCTGGCGGAACGGGCGACGCCGTCGAGGTGACGAGCGGTGCCGTGGACCGCAACGGGTTCGACTCCGCGCAGCTCCTCTTCACGGGGAACACCAACTGCGCGGCGGGCCAGACGCTCAAGGCGACGGTGAAGGTGGCCGAGTCCGAGGACGGGACGGCGTTTGGCGCGGATGAGACGCTGGCCAATGCCGTGACGGTGGTGGCCGGTGGCGCCGCGCCTCAAGCCTTCTGCCTCCGGGTGGACCTGCGCGTCGCCTACCGCAAGCGCTTCCTCCGTATGAAGGTGACGCCCGACTTGTCGGCGGCGAACACGGACACGGCGCAGTGGGGCGCAGCTCTCGTCCTCGGGGGCGCCGACGAGTTCCCGGTGCGGTGAGCCATGGCTTCAGCTGCGGACCTCTGTCTTGCCTCCACTGTGGCTGATGACTTGGGCATCCCCGTGTCGCCGCGCGTGGAGTTGCTCGTCACGGCGGCCAGCCGCGCCGTGGCGGGCTACTGCGGCCGGGTGTTCGAGCGGGGCCTGGGCCTCGTGGAGTACCCGGCTGGATACGGGCGTCCGCTGCTTCTCCTGGAGCGCCCTCCCGTCCTGGCCGTCTCCGGAGTCTGGGAAGGTGGCAACCAGGTCTCCGCCGACGAGTACGAGATTGCGGGCGGCTTGGCCGAGTCCGGCATGTTGAGGCGCAGGCGTGGCGTATGGCGCGCGACAGTGCGCGCGGGGGGCGGTGTGTCGGGGATGCTCGGGGACTTCGAGGGAAGCGAGGACGGGCTCCGCGTCGTCTACGACGGTGGCTACGTCACCCCAGGACAGCAGGCGCTCGACGGTGCCTTGGTGGTGACGCTTCCCGAGGATGTGCAGGAGGCCGCCGTCCTGACGGCCGTTCAGCTCTACCGCTCGCGAGGAGTCGACGCCATGGTGGCCGGTGAGTCGATTGGCGACTGGTCCGTCAGCTACTTCGCGGCGAAGGCCGAGGGCAAGAGTCCCATTCCGGGGGCGGCGCAGGCGCTCCTCGCCCCCTACGCGCTGCATCGGGTGAGCTGATGGCATCCCCTTCGGACAGGTTCCGTCAGATCATCTTCTACTCCCTGGTGACGGGACGGGATGCCCACGGTAAGCCTATGCTGGGGCCGGTGTCCTCGTCGCGGGCGCGCGTGCAACCGAGCCGACGACTCATCCGCGACGCAACCGGCAACGAACACCTTGCCTCTCACGTCATCTACACGGACGCGGCGCTGACCCTGCTCCACCGGCTCTGGTTGCCGGGAGAGGACACGTCCGACTTCAACCGGGCTCGGCGGCCGGTCGCGGTGGACGATCTCGTGGATGGCGCTGGCGTGGTGCGCATTCGCAAGGTGTGGCTGTGAGTCGCGACCTTGCGGCGGAACTGGCGGCGGTGCTGGAGGCGGCGGGCCTCGGACTAGTGCGTCCTCCCGCTCCAGGAGCCAACCTCTTCACAGCCCCCATGCCCGAGGCAGATGGCGGTGTGCCGGACAGGGCTGTGGCGTTGATGGTGACGAGTGGCGCTGAGCCGCTTCCCTACCTGGGATCTGGGCAAGCTATTTGCTTGGCCCCCGGCTGTCAGATTCGCATTCGCTCGGAGCCCGAGGATTTCCAAAGGGGGCAGGCGCTGGCGTTTGCAATATCTAAGCTGGTTCGATTGACCACTGCCGTCACGGGAGTAGTCATTCGGTCTGAAGAGAGTTTCCCCAGATATCTTGGTGCGGATGAGGCAGGTCGTTATCGGTGGGTAGTGAATATTTTGGCCAAGTACGTCGAGGTTTCTTGCTAGGCGGGAATAATGCTCTTGGTGGGGCAGTGCTGGGCGATGGATTTAAGAAAGCGAATGAGGCAGGGTGGGGTGTCTGCATATTGGGAGAGCTGTGAAAGTATATTCCCGGACTGAATGGTCAGGCTGTTGGGGTATTTCCTGGAGATGTGTTTTGGTTGTCTTTGGTTCGCATTATCTGCCACCCATTTGATGAGCTTCCCGTAGAATTGTATAATGTATTTCCCGCGAAACAGCATGGAGCGAGACGGGTGTCCCGAGGTTTCCTTTTGAATTCCGTGAACGGCAGCGCATGGAGTTGGTGTGGGCGGTTGAAAATGCTTGTCAAACTCCTCGAGCGAACATATGGGAGTGGACTGCTCGGCCGAGAATTGCACGAGCGTGCTGAGCTGAGTCTCATTTAGGGTCGGGGTCTCGTCGGGGTGTCTGTTTTTTCTTTGCCAGCGAATCCAGGCGATTAAGGGTTCGATGGCATCTAGGAAGCTCGCCATTCCTCGCTCGTACACTTGCTCTAGGGCTGCCTGGTCGGCCCGTGTGGTCTCTGTGCTTGTTAGAAGGATTTCGCTAACAATCAGTCTTCGGAATGCATCTCTTGTTGTGTATAGATTCTCAATGGAGTAGCAGGGGGTTGTGTAGGTTTTGGGATGGGTGTTGTGCTGGGAGTTGTCGTCGAAATCGGCGTCAATAAAAAATGCTGTCCATGCGTTTTTGTGGTCGGGTGATTCGTCGATGAGCGCTCTGAGTCGAAGGACACCTCTTTTCCCTCCGCAGAAGAGGTCAATTCGACTCGATGGCTCGACTATCAGGTCGATGCGGATGCCGTAGTATTGTGCGTCTTTGCCTTCGAGGAAGCAGAAGAGGGCCTGTGGGTTGACTGCGTGTTGTTGCTGGAAAGCTGTCCATGCGACCGCGTATGTTGTTCTTGCTTCGCGAAGGGTCTTAGCGCGGGACATGTGTTGTTCTCGTGCGAATCTTTAGTTGGTCGGCATATGTGTCTAGCGAATTTTCAAAGATGAATGGCGAGTGCGTTGCTGCTATCAGGACTGCGCAGCGATTTGACTCCGCGATGTCCTGTAGAAATCGACGCTGCCATTCCATCGAGAGCGAGAGTTCGGGTTCGTCGAATAGAATCGTTACACGACTGGATTCGGAGAAGTAGACCTTTGAAAACGTGGATACGATCTGCTTTTCGCCTGAGGAGAGGTTGTTTAGCTGTACCTCTTGCCCTGTTTCTTTGTGTGTGACGGTGATGGAGAGTTTGCTTTCATCGTAGCGAATCTCTTTGTTTCGGAGGTAGCCATTGGTTATGCGTGTGAATTCCTTGATGTCGTTGTCGCGTACTTTTTGGTTCTCGTAGATTTGCATCAGGTTTGCCAGGAAGTAGATGAGTGGTTCGTATTTTCGGTCTGAGATTTGAGGCGAGGAGACGATCTTAAGGATGTCCGCCTTTTTTTCATTGGTAATGTTTGTGCCGATTCGATCGAGGACAATACGTAGTGTGGGTGTGTTGTTTACGGTTTCCCGCATTTTTGGGGTGACGTGAATGCCGTCAGTCAGCTGGGAAATCATCCGCCCGTTGACGATTGAGTACCATTCGACGGATTTGGCACGAATTTCTGCTGTTATGCTGTCGAGTTTATTCTTGACGTCTCCCATGCCGAATTGAATGAGTTCCTCGGATTTCTCAATTTCTTGCCCTGGCCGACCAAGCGACTGAAGGTCCTCTTCGATGCGACGATATGTTGGGAAGTAGAGAACTTTGTGTGGAAGGAGTCGTGATAGCTGCTGAAGTTTTGAGTGTGTCTCTTTTGTTTTCCCGAATTTCCCCTGCTCGCTCAGGAGCATGCGTATTGAGTCGTAGACTATTCGCCTCGGGAAGCCGGAGGCATTGGCTGCCTTGATGGATATTGGGTCTTTGTAGAAGCTCTGGTATGTCTTTGTTGTGGCCGAGAGGAGTTGTGATAGCTCTTTCTCGTTGGTGTGCTTTAGAATCGATGACATGGCGTGAGTAAGGTAGCCATGGTCCTCGGACTCGTGGGGAGTGAGGAGTTCGTCGCGCGCGAACTCTATCGATTCGCCATTGGTAAAGACAAGCGCGATTCTGCTGAAGCTGAAGCGCTGGAGGCGTTCGGTTTTTTGACTTAAGAGGTGGAAAAGCATCGATAGTACGGTTGTTTTTCCGGTTCCGTTTTCGTCGATGAGGATGCGTTTATTGTCTTTGAGGGTTAGTATTACGTCGCGATTTCCGTGAAGCTCTGCGATTATGACGGTTGTTAGTTGGGGTGGATGGGGGTCACTTGTCATTTTCAGTTCCAGTGGTGTTGGTTTGTTGAGCGCACTTGCTCATTAGTGGTCGCGGCAGCTTGTGGGCTAGCTGTTGTGTCTCTCGTCGGTGCAGTCTTATCGAGTCGATGGCCGCGTGGCTCGCTGTGCCACTAGGAAAAAGCGTCCCCATAAAGAGGTGGGGATGCCTGTTCGAGTCAAAGTCGATGCCGTGAACCTGGCGCGCCTGCGCCGCGCCCCCTCCGAGGTGCTGCGCGCGCTGGACGTACCGTGCCGGGACATCGCGCGGCTTGCCCTCGACTATTCGCTGTTCCTGGTGCCGGTGGGCAAGGACGGGACGGACGGCCACCTTCGCGACACGGCCTTCCTCGACGGTCCTCGCTACAACCTTGGGCTTCCCCTCTCCACCACCTGGACGGCTGGCTACTCGCACCCGTCCGCTGGCCCCATTCACGAGGGTTGGCACTGGGGTGCACCCCTCTTCAACCCGCCGTCCCACTTCCTCCGCAAGTCGTTCCGACGCGCCCGAGGCAGCGCGCGCCGACGCGTCGCCGCCGTCCTCCAGGACTTCCTCGCTCGTCGTTTTCCCACCCGCTGAGAGGTTCCCTATGGCCCACCCCCGAGAAGCCTTCTTCGACAAACTCTACATCCGCGCCACGGAGACCGCACCCACCGAAGTGGATGCGTTGGATGGTGTCACGGAGGCCCCCGTCAACCGTGCCAAGGACACCGTCGACACCAACTACTTCGGCAATGACGGGTACAAGCGCAGCAAGGGCACCCTCAAATCCTTCACCATTCCCCTGGCGGGCCACATCCTCAAGGGCAGCGCGCCTCAGAAGGTGCTCCTCGACGCCTTCGAGTCCGACGCGACGGTGTTCTTCACCATCATCGAGGACGAAGAGGCCCCCGTGGGTAGCCAGGGCTACCGCTACCCGGTGACGGTGACGTCCTACGAGGAAGGGCGCAGCTCCACGGACGTCGTCACCTTCTCAGTCACGCTCAACGGCCAGGGCGCTCCTGTTGCCGTGTAGCTGGCCCATGCCTTCCACCTTCGCAGAGGAGACACCCATGTCCGCACCCGCCATGCACCGTAAGCCCCTGGGCACCCGCCGCACCCTCCACAAACGCGTCGCTCTCGACGGCGCCGACTACGACATTTGCCGCCCCACGCTGGGCGAGAAGATGGACGTGCTGTCCGCGTCTCGCGCGGCCAAGGAGATGGGCGACGACCGCCATCCCGTGGACGAGGCGGCGGGGATGATGATGATGGCTCGCATCGCCGTCTGCTGCCTGTACTTCCCGGGCACCGCGACGCGTGTCTTCACCGAGGCGGAAGTGGCGGCGGTGAAGAACGAGCCCTGGCTGGAGGAAGTGCAAGGCGAGCTGGCCTCGGCCTTCGCGGGCCCGACGCTGGAGAACGCGAAGGGAAACTCCGAGACCACCCCGAGCTGAAGGCCCTGCATGGGGTGGTGAAGCTGACGGGCCAGTCTCCGGACGCGGTGCGCGGGTGGGCCTGGGACGACGTCGTCCACCTGCTCGCCTTCTGTGAGCTGGAGGCAGACGAGCTGCGCGCGGGACGTCCCCAGGCGGGCCCCGGGAGCGGCGGCCACACGGTGACAACGGTTTTCCGGAAGCGTCCGAAGAGGTGAAGCATGTCTGGCGGCGGGTTGAAGGTGGGCGACCTCTACGTGGCGGTGACGGCCGCCATTGGCGAGGCCATGGCCAACCTCGCCAAGCTGGTGAAGGGCGTGGAGAAGGCCGCCAAGGAGGTAAAAGAGAAGGCCGGGGACCTCGGGGACATTGGCGCGGTGGTAGCGGCGGGACTTGCGGGCGCGGTGGCCGCCGCGTCCCAGTCCAACGCGGCCATGTCCAAGGAGGTGGAGCGGATTACCTCGCTGCTCTACACCCTGGCTGCTGACATTGGCGACGCGCTGATGCCGGTGGCGAAGCAGGTGGCGGATGGGCTGGAGAAGGTGGTGGCCAGCTTCCAGTCCCTCTCGCCCGAGGTGAAGGCCAGCACCCTGGACCTCGCTGTCTGGGTGGCGGGGGCGGGCCTTGCCTTGGGGGCCCTGGGGAAGATGGCGGGTGTTGTCGAGGCCGTGGCCGCCGGGACGGGCCTGTTGCTGTCGGCCTTCAACGCGTTGAACAAGTCCACGGCGCTGGCCTCGCTCGCGGGCAGCATGGACAAGGTGACGCAGTCCATGGGCGGCATGGTGGCCACCGCGCCCTCGGTGAAAGGCAGCCTCTCACGGCTGGCCCTATCCTTCGGGACGCTGCTGGTGCCGCTCGCCGCCGTGGCCGCTGCAATTGCGGGAGTGGTGCTGCTCGCGGGCGCCGTCTACGCGGCCTGGGAGGACTCCAGCACAGGCCTCGCGGACTTCTTCCGGGGCCTGGGCGAGAAGCTGGGGCAGCTGGCCGCGCGGATTGCGGACGCCTACGCACGCGCCTTCGCGGCCCTCGGGGACTTCCTCGGGCGTGCCGCTGCTTCCATGCTGGAGCGCGTGGCGGCCTTGGTGCGCGGCGTCTCGCGCCTGCTGGAGCCGGTGGCGAGGGCGGCGGGCTTCTCCCAGTTGGCGGACACCTTCGCGGCTGTCTCCACCCTCACCGGCCAGCAGCTCCTCGACACGTTGGGGCAAGGGGCCCAGTTGCTATGGACGGGGGCGAGGGAGACGGCGGAAGCGGTGGGCTCGGCGGTGGCGGGTGCTGGGCGCACGTTGGCCGAGGGCGCTGCCTACGGGTTGAACTCCAGCGCGGCTGGGGCCAAGCGCCTGGGGACAGACATCGCCCGTGCGCTCAACCTGGAGCACTTCACCGAGGCGATTCAAGCTCTCGTCACGCAGCTGACGGGCGTCACGTCTTCCGCCGGCAAGGCCCGCATCCGCCACCCCACGGACAAGGCCGCCTTGGAGTCCTCGGCGCGAGAAGAGGCCGCACGGGCGCGAGAGCTGGCGAAGCTCCAGGAGCAGGCCGCCGAGGAGTCGCACCGCGAATTCGTCGCCAGCGTCCGCGCCGAGGAGGCCGCCGGAGCTGCCGCGTTTCGCGAGGTGCGTCGCGAGTCCGAGGCTCTGGCCGACGCGGCCAACGCCACCATGGAGAGCGCCCGCGCGGCCATGGAGAGCGCCCGCGAGGGAATCGTCAATCGTCTCCTCGGCGGACTGGGCCAGTTGGGCGACCTCATCAACGCGGGCCTGCAAGGGTTTCAAGCGGGTGGTGCCTATGGCGCCATCATCGCCGTGGTGTCGGAGCTGCTCATGCAGTCCGAGGGATTCAAGGGCGTCATCGAGGCCACCAACGGCATCATTCAGCAGGTGGCCGATGCGCTGGGGACGCTCCTGGAACCGCTCCAGCCGCTCTTGGGCGCCATCTCCCTCGTCATCGACGGCTTCTTCTCCGCGCTGACACCCGTCTTCGAGATGATGGGGAATGCGATTAAGCCTCTCGCGCCGCTGATTGCTCTTGTCGGGCAGCTGCTGGAGGGCCTCGCGCCCCTCTTCGAGCAGATGGGCAAGTTCTTCGTCATGCTGATGGACCCGCTGGGCCAGCTGGTGGGGCCCGTCATGAAGGCCCTGTTTGGCGTGTTGAAGTTCGTGGCCACCGTCATCCTCGCCGTGGCTCGGGCGATTGGCTGGGTGTGGAACCTCATCGTCGGCGCGGTGCAGAAAGTCATCCACGCGTTGAGCAGCCTCATTTCCTGGACGGGCTTTGATGGCTTGGCGCGCTTCGCTCGCAGCCTCGACGGGCTGAAGGTGGACACGGACGCCATGCGTGCCTCACAGGACGCCCTGGAGGGGACGACGTGGGAGTCGGCCATGGCGCGCGCCGAGGAGACGGCTCGGGTGCGCGAGCACACGCAAGCGGTGTCGCGTGCCACGGAGGCGTTGACCAATGTTCCGTCCGCCTGGAAGCGCGCGCTTCGCACCTTCGAGTCGGAGAACGCCCAGGAGGGGCCGACACGTCCGCCCACCCCAACGTCGCCCACGTCTCCCTCTCCTGCGGATGAACCAGAGGACGACGAGCACGCGGCGACGCCCATTCAAGGGGGCGCCATGCCGCAAATCCCGCCGGCAGTGCTGGAGCACTACGAGCGGATGCGGCGGCTGTTCGGCTTCGGCGTGGGCGCGACGTCCCAGTCCGCGCCCGTCACCTACAACATCGTCGGCTACGACATTGACGCCGCCATGGAACAGACGCGCCGCGACGAGACGTTGCGCCAGCAGCGCGCGGGCGTGCGCACCAGCGGCAGCCGCATCCGTCTGACGTCCCGCTTCTCTCCCGTCTGAGGACTCCCACCATGGCCGCGCTCGCTCTCTCTGGAATCCCCTTGCCGGTGCTCACCGAACGGGGCCTCACGTACACACCCACGTTGCTGGGGGAACACCGCCGCGCCTTCTCTGGGTGGCTGCGAACCAGCGAGCGGCGAGAAGTCCTCTCGTACGCGGGGAACACGGGGCCGCTCTCCCAGGAGGACGCCCGCGCATACCGGGGGCTCCTCAAGGGCGAGGGCCACGTGTGGAGCTTCGAGGCGGGCATGCGCAGCAACGCCTTCCTCCTGCCGAGCGCCACCACTGGCACGGTGACGGCGGGTGTCGCGGGTGGGCGCTATGGTGCGTGCCTGCGCATGGCCGCCAACTCCAGCGCCACGTTCCTGACGGGCATGGGCTCGAAGTGGACGGTGGCCTACTGGTGGAAGCTGGAGGGGCAAGCCAGTTGGACTCACTTCATCCACCGGGCGGGCCACTTCGTTTCCAGTGATGGGCGCGTCGATTCCACTACGCCCAACAGCGGCGCGCTCGTCGTGGACGGGGCTGGAGCGCTTCCGGCGGGGGACGTGACACTGCGAATCCTCGGCGGGTTTGGCGGCGGCATCGGCAACCCCACCAATGCGGCGCTGCTGGTGGATGACCTCGTCATCCTTCCATGGGTGGCGCCCGGTTCGTGGGTGACGCCCTGGTACGCCACTGGCCAGCCCTTCGGCGCCCCGTACCCGTACCACGTGGCCTCGGGCCCCGCGATGTACGAGCCGCGCGTGGTGCTGGGCAAGGTGGGTCAGGGGCGCGCCGTGGAGTGGTGGCAAAACGGCGCGCGCGTGCTGGGCCAGGAGTTCGACTTCGAGTTGCAGGAGCGCTGAGCATGCGTCCGCTTTCGTCCTTCCAGGCCGCTCTCCTCACCAGCCCCACGGGCTACTCGACGCATCCCCGCGTCTGGGTGCGTGACGGGCAAGGTGTTTGGCTCAACCTGCAAACTCTCTTCGGTGCGGACTGGGTGCTGGGCGTGCGCATCAACGAGAAGCTCGACGCACCCGTGGCCGAGGCGGAGGTGGCCCTCGCACGCAACGGAGCTGGAGGAGGGCGTATATCCCTATCGCCCCTGGTGGTGCAGTCCCTCGCCAACACCACCCGAGGCAGCTTCGTCCCGTTGCTCGCGGAGGCGGCCTACTTCCGCATCGAGCTGGGGCTGGCAGCGCCGGGGGGCGTGCCGAGAGAGGAGGACTACTTCGAGGTCTTCCGGGGCCGCATTGACGAGGTGGACACGGGTCCCGAGGAATTGAAGGTGGTGGGGCGCGACTTGGGCGGGCTGCTCCAGGACACCGTCATCGAGGTTGAGCGCGAATACGGTAACGACACCGTGGGCGTGCCGGTGCAGGCCATCATCCAGGCCCTTTGCAATGACAACGGCATGGCCAGCTTCGGCCTCTACGTGCCGGTGGACCCGCTCTCCCAACGGGGGCGGTACGCGCAGAAGGCGGAGCCCATCCTCGATGCGGTGCGCACCCTCGCGCAGCGAATCGGCTGGGACTGCCGCATGAAGTGGCGGGCAAGTACCGGTGCCTACGCGCTGACGCTCTACGCGCCGGACCGACTCCAGACGGCCGAGGAATGGGCCTATGGCCCGGACGAGTACGCGGACCTCGACTCGGTGACGCGCCAGCTCGTGGACATCCGCACGGACGTCGAGGTGGTTTACAGCGACAGGGCGGACCTCGACGCGTCGGGTGTGCCGAAGCGGAAGAAGGTGACAGCCAGCAACCCCACGGCGCGGGCGCAGGTGGGGCGGCGCTGGATGCAGTTGGCCGAGGACGCTTCCAGCAACATCAACACGGGCGCCGAGGCGCAGCGCCTCGCGGATGCGGCGGTGGCGGACCTCTCCGTCTCTCCCCTCACGGTGAGCATGACGGTGGACCCTCACCCGGGCATGGAGCTGGGGGACCTGGTGCGCGTGGAGCCGGATGGCGTCCGCCTAGACACGGCGCAGCGGCTCGCCGTCCAGGAGCTTGAGCACGAATGCGCGACGGATGGCACTGCCCGCATGAAGCTGGTGCTGCGCGGGCAGCCCTCGACGTCTGTGCGCGAGTGGATGGAGCGCGATGCGCGTCCCGGCATCGCCCCGAGCGCGCCTTTCACCGGCCCGGCGGCGCCCCAGCAGCTGAAGACGACGCCCATCGTCAACGGCTTCACCGTGGCGTGGACGCCGGCCCCCTCTGGCCCTAAGTGGGACGAGTACGAGCTGCACGTCTCGCGGGAGCCGGACTTCGTCCCTTCTGCGGCCACCTTCCAAGAGCGCGCGCGGGCGACGTCCTTCCAGTTGTCCAACTTGAAGCCGGGCGTGACGTACTTCTGCCGGGTGGTGGGGCGGGATGTGAAGGGCAACGTCGGGGCGCCTTCGGAGGCGGTGCCTGTCACCACGGCCTACGTGACGCCCGCCACGTTGATGCCCGGCGTCGCCTTCGGTGAGTCGCCACCCAATCCGGACTTCGAGGCGTGGAGCGTGGAGTCCTCACCACCGGACGCATGGGCCATGGGCGCGGGACTGTGGGCCGGACATGCCCAGGTGACGCAAGACGCCTACACCGGCCAGCGCGCGGTGCGACTGCTGGCGAGCGGGACGCGCCTCGACTCCCAGGCGATGATTGCCCGGCCCGGGGACAAATACAGCGTGGACGCCCTGGCGAAGACAACGCAGCTCGGCACGGTGCTGAACGTCCAGCTCGTCTGGTACGACGGCGCTTTCAACGCGCTGTCCACGTCGAGCACCAGCCGCGCGTTGCCTGCCGGCGGGTGGCAGCGCCTCACCGGCTTCCATGCCGCGCCGACAGGGACACGCTACGTGCAGGTGCGCCTCTTCGTGCCGCTCACCACCGGAGCGCCTTGGGTTTACGTCGACTCCGTGCGGCTGGAGCGCGTGGGCGGCCTCGTCGAGCCGTGGGTTGGCATCCGCACGGACCAGCTCAACGACTTGGAGAACGGGTGGACGGCTTGGGACGCCGCTGCGTGGCCGCTGGGCTACTACAAGAACAGCGACAACGAGGTGTCCATGCGCGGTGCCGTGCGTCCGGGGACGGTGGGCTACGTCACCGTGTACCGACTGCCGGTGGGCTACCGCCCCAGCAGTCCGCGCGTCCTCGCGCTTCCTACGAGCCACGGCCTGGGCCTTGGTCAGCTCAACCCGGATGGGACGTTGCAGGTGTTCAGCGTCCCTGCTGGGGCTGTCTGGGTGAGCCTCGACGGGGTGCGCTTCCGCGCCGAGCAATAGGGAGGGCGTGGGCCACGGCCGGAAAGTGTCCCCATTGAAGAGAGGGAGAGCGGGAGCTGTGCGGCATGGCGCCGTGCCTTCCGCCCGAAAGGCTCACCATGCTCCGTCCCTCTTTGCTCCTGGCTGCTTCCCTCCTGCTCGCATCTTCCGCCCTGGCCGCCGAGTCGCCCGGTGTTCCGGACCCGAGCCGCATCGAGGAGTTCGCGCGCCTCGTGTTCGACGCGGTGACGTCTCGCAACTGGGCTCTCGTCGCGTCCCTCGCGGTGGTGGCTGTCGTCTATGCGCTGCGCCGCTTCGGTGGCACTCTCTTTCCGTGGCTCGCGTCCTCGCGCGCTGGCGCGGTGCTGGCGCTGCTGGTGGCCGTAGCGGGTGCGGTAGCCAACGCGCTGGTAGCGGGCGAGTCCTTCACCTGGGCGCTGCTGCTGAAGGCCCTGGGCATCGGCTTGGGGGCGGCGGGTGGCTTCTCCGTGCTGAAGGCGCTCCTCTTCGGTGACGCGGCGACGCGGAAGGCCGAGGAGGCGGGAGAGCTGGCCGCCGGGGAGATTGCCGGCAAGGCGGCGGCGGTGGCCGTCCTGGAGCAGCTCCACAAGGGCCGCAAGCCGTGAGGTGGTTTGGCCTGGTGCTGGCCCTCGTGCTCGCGGGGCCGGTACGTGCCGAGGAGGAGGTGCTGGACGTGGCCCGCGCCACCGTGACGCTTCAGGACGGGCGCACGGTGGCGGTCTCCGAGGGCTGCTGGTTGTCCACGCAGCGGTGCGTTGACACGGCCCGGGAGGTGCGGCGCCTCCATGCCGAGAACGAGGAGCTGCGCCAGCACGCGGGGGACGTGCCGCTGGTCAAGGTGCTGGTGTCGCTTGCCCTTGGCGTGGGGTTGGGATTCACCGTGGCGCAGCTCATCCGTTGAAGGTGAGAATCTAAAAGGTCTACGAAGCCTGGACTTTTCAGATGCCATCTGCCGAGAATCCTCGGGAGCGTCAGTGCGGTGCCTCTCTTGCTCCCGAGGACTCATGCCTCCCTCTACGGACAGTGGCAGAACCTTCCCCAAGTCAAGTCGCAAGTCCTACCCTGCGACTCCGGACGCGCCCCAACCTCTCTTCAAAGTGGGCGGTGTCCGGTACGAGGTCGTCCGCGAGCTGGTCCGAATGCAGACTGGAGAAACCCTGCTGCTGGCCCACCGCTACGCGCTGGAGGAGGCGCTTCCGGGCCCCTGCCTTGTGCGGCGCCTTCCGAGCCCTTCAACGTACTCGGAGCGCAAGCGACTCTCCGATGAGATTCAGCTCGCCTTTCGCCTCTGCCATCCTGGCATCGCCCAGGTGTTCCACCTGAAGATTCACCGGGACGCGCCCCACGTCGTCATGGAGTACGTGGACGGCCCTTCCTTGGAGACGCTGGTGAGCGCGGGCGTGGTGCGCGGCAAGCCCGTCTCGGAAGCCTTCGCTCTCTATACGGGCGTCGAGTTGGCGGAAGCCCTGCACTACGCCCACACGTTGAAGGGGGAGGATGGCAAGCCGCTGGGCATCATCCACCGGGACGTCAATCCCCGGCATGTCTTCGTGGGTGCCCATGGGGAAGTGAAGCTGGCCAACTTTGGCGCGTCCTATTCGTTGCTGGTGGGGCGCACCGAGTCGCCTGCAAGTCTGGTGAGGGGCGACGTCGCCTATGCCTCGCCCGAGTACCTGGAGCGAGGCCCTCTGTCCCCGCGTTCTGACGTCTTCAGCCTGGGCGTCCTGCTCGTGGAGTTGCTGACGGGTACGCACCTCTTCGACGTGGAGGACGTGCCGCCCCTGCCCGAGGGCATGCGTCACCTGTTCACTGAGTACATTCCCTCCCTGCCCCTGACGCAGATGCGGACGCTGCTCGCCAGCTTCGGTCCGGAGGACGTCGAGCGTGCGGTGAAGGGTCTGGCGCCAGACATGAAGGCGATTCTGCACACCGCCCTGCGTGTCGTCCCTGAGGAGCGCTTCGCCACGGCGGCAGACATGCGCGACGTGCTGAGGGCGGCCTTGGCCAAGCGGCACCCGGGCTATGGGCGCCAGGACGTACTGGAGGAGGTGCGCCGCGTCGTCGCGGAGGGCGGAGGCCATCGCGACATGGTGGAGTTCGGTGAGGTGGGCCTCTACCCCGAGGGGCTGGAGGAGCACGAACTGCACGCGCTCGCGAAGAAGGGCTAGCGCGACAGGGCGGTGGCCACGTGAACGAGGGCGTCGAGCTTCTCCTCGTCCAGCTTCCGCGCCAGGGTGAGAAGGCGGCGCAGCTCGGGTGTCTCCTCCTCGCGAGGGGTTGCGCGCGGCGCCTTCTTTCCTGCCCCTGGTGGCGTCAAGCCCAGCAGCACCTCGGGGGACACGTGCAACTCCGCGCAGAGTCGGAAGAGGGAGGGAACGCTGGGCAACATCTTCCCTCGCTCCAGGCGATTGTAGACGGCGTGCACGAGGCCCACGCGCTCGGCAACCTCGGCCCGTGTCAGCCCCAGCTTCTCGCGCGCCTCGCGGGCCGCTGCGCCGATAGTTATCGCGAGTTCTTCGTTCATGAGCCTTCACCGAGGGGGAGAGATGAGTTCGAGAATCGCTCTTACCCGAGCATCATCCAGTTGGCGCACGTAGAAGAAGAGTCGGAGCCGCGCTGGCGGGTCCTCGTCTGGAGGCAAGGCGGGCGAGTGCCCCATCAGCTCGTTGGGCGACGCATCCAGCACCTCACAAAGTCGGTGAAGTGTCGAGACGCTGGGCTGCATCCTCCCTCGCTCCAAGCGGTTGTAGACAGTGAGGACAATCCCCACGCGCCGGGCTACTTCGGCCTGTGTCAATCCCAGGCGTTTGCGAGCGACGCGAGCGGCGCAACCAATGACGATAGGGAGTGGTGAGGGGGAGGGGGGAAGGGACGTGGCTGCCTTCATCCCTCCTGTGTAGCCGAAAGCGACTCAGAATTGAACCCCTAGAGTCACGCATGAAGCGTTGGACCTAGTACGTCCTGCCCTGTTCTGGCTTGGCGAGGATGGACTCCACGTTGGGTGATGTGTCTGGTAGCGTGCGCCGCCCGCTGGGAGGCAAACAAATGCAAGAGAGTGGCACCGTGAGAACCGAGAGGAGGACGCCATGAGGAACGGGCCGTCCCTTGCGGTGCTGGCGCCCGGCTCCCAGGTGGTGGGCTATACGGTGGAGCGGCGCCTGGGCAGTGGTGGCTTTGGCGCCGTGTACCTCGCGCGGTGCGATGGGCAGTCTGCCGCGTTGAAGCTCTTGGACGTGGCGCGGGTGGGCGAGAGGGTGCAGCGCGAAGTCTCCATCCTGCTGAAGCTGAATCACCCCAACGTGGTGGGCATTCTCGGCTTCGGGCGATGGCCCACGGCATCCCCGGAGTTCGCCGTCATCGTCATGGAGTACGTGGAGGGGCGCCAACTCGACGCCTGGGCAAGCGAGGAGAACCCTTCCGCGCGTCAGGTGGCCCGTGTCGTGCTGGACGTGGCGCGAGCGCTGGAGGCGGCCCACGGGGCGGATGTCCTTCATCGCGACGTCAAGGAGGCCAACGTTATGGTCCGCGCTTCGGATGGTGCGGCCAAGCTGGTGGACTTCGGCGTAGGCGACTTCGAGGGCGCGCGGGGAATCACGTCGGACATCCTCCCGCCAGGGACGCCCGAGTACCGCTCACCGGAGGCGTGGACGTACTTCCGTCAGAATGTGCGCGTTCCCGGGGCCAGCTATGCACCCACGCCCTCGGACGACCTGTGGGCGTTGGGCGTCGTCCTCTACAAGCTTCTCACCGCGCGCGTTCCCTTCGAGGGACCTGATGACTACATCAGGACCGAGGCTGTCATCTCCGCCGCACCGATGTCGCCGCGCGCGGTGAACGAGCGCGTTCCCGTGGCGCTGAGTGACTTGTGCATGCGGCTGCTGGAGAAGACTCCCGCGACGCGAGTGCCCAGTGCGCAGGCACTTCGCGTGGCCCTGGAGGAAGCGCTTCGCGACGCGGACGCGGCGTGGGACCTGCCGCTGTGCGACTCTTACGGTGAGGACTCCGCGACGACGGAGGGAGACAGGGATAGCCACGACAGGTGGCTGCTCGCGCCCCTCCACCGGCCCCGGCGTGGCAAGCGTCCCCATGTGGCGAGGGAAGAGCCCCTGCCCGCGTGCGAGGTCCGAGCACCCGAAGAGAAGGCTCCCACGACGGAGCACGTGTCGTGGCCCGTGCGCCCCGCTTGGACCTGGGCAGCCGTGGCGTTGGCCATGGTACTCGTCGCGGTGGGGGCCCTATGGAGCTGGCGGACGTCACGCGTCGCGGGGGCCGTACCGACCCGTCAGGAAGTAGCGCGCATTGGGAGTTCGTCCCAAGCTGTCCAGGCCGCAGCTCCCCCCATCGGAACGGAGGCAACCCCTGCGGTCGTCGCCGTTCCCGCGATGCTTCCCGAGGCCACAACTGTGAAGATGGAGAAGACCGAAATCCCGACGCCGCCGAAGCCCGCGAAGAAGGGCACGGGCATCATGAGTAGGGTAGTTGCCGCAGCAGTGACGTGCTCGGCACTGGGTTGCCCCGGCACGCAGGTGCGTCCACCCCCGCCGCCCGAGTCGTGCCCGGCTGGTGCTGTCGAGGCGATGGAGAAGTGGGGCGTCGAGGTGGGGGATCACCACGATGCAAAGCTTCCTGTTAAGGGCGGCGGTGCCGCAGTCGTTACCGTCAGAGAAGGACCGGCAGAAGTGACACTTCTGGGCAACTGGGAGCGAATTCCGAGTGGGACAGTCTTCTCGGGGCGCCTTTCGGTGAGTGACCGCCTCTATGGCCGGTTTACCCGAGCACGCACTCGCGGAGGGGATAGCTTCCCGGTGTGCCTGGAACTGCGGACGGCATCGTTGGAAAAGGGTTTGGAGCTGGAATCAGTCAACGCTGACTCCGCGAGTGTCCGTGTCTTCTCAAGTGGAGACGTAAAGGCTGTGGCCGAGTTTGAGTGATTCAATGGGCGCGGGCATTCGCACACGGGAGTAGCAACTGGATGCAAGTATTTTCACCGGCCTTCCTCCTGTGTCTCCTGCTGGCTGCTGGAGGGGCGAAGGCCCAGGAAAACATGGCATTGGGGGTGGGCACTCGGCGCATCGACTTGCTACCGGATACGGTCCGCACGGCTGCCGAGGTTTTCGTGAGCCCAGGCTTGTCTACTGTATTGCTCTTTGATGCAGATGTAGTTTCAGACAGCATAGAGATTGAGGGCCGGAACCTCTTCACGCGCGTCGACGTGGGGCAGGCGACAGTGAGATTGGCGCTGTCGCCTCGTGCTAGCCCCGGCGAACGGTTGCGCTTTTCTGTAAGGTTTCGCGACGGTGCTGCACCAACAGGGGCCTCATTTCTGCTGGTGGTACATCCCGCAAAGGCCAACGCTGTTGTGGAGGTGTTCCGAAGCTCAAGGACCGTCGAGTCGTATCAACAGGAGGCCGTCGAGGCGCGTGCGGAAGCGATCCGGTTTAAGGAAGAGAATGCGCGGCTTGTCTTGGAGCATAAGGTTCCCGGTGGTTTGACTGGGCTGCTTGCGATGGGTGACATGGACGTTCATGGGGTGGTTGGAATGCCATTGAACAAGTCGCTTCTGCTTGATTCGAGAAGTGCAATCAAGCCATCCCAACAAGTTCGGAGCTATCGCTCGAAGAATCGCGTTGCTGTGGAAGTCTTGCTGGAGGACACGCGTGGAGGCCAACCTTGGTCTGCTAGCGGCGCGACACTGAAGGAACAGTCTGGCGTAGACTTGAAAGTACTGAGTGTTTGGCAAGAAGCGCCGATTACTTCCGATGCCGCGAAGCGGGTGATCGTTGAGGCCGAGGCTCCAGCGAACGCATCTCAAGGAACGTTCTCCCTCAAGCTATGGGAGGCCGACGGGCCGCGCACGGTGACGATTAGCAACGTGACCTTCCCCTGAGGGCGCTTCGAGGGATGTCGGCGTGACGTTGTAAGATTCTGTCGCGCTGTCGGTTCCCAGCCGTTTGTCAGACGGGAATGCCAGCATTCAACCCACTTGCCTTCCTTGGAGAGAGGCATGGGGGTGAAGAATGTGTGCTGTCCGCTGGATACTGTGCGCCGTTCTCTTCGTAACGGGATGCGCTGGCGTTGAGCCCTCGACGCGCAGGCGCACTTTCCAGCAGCGTTCCGCACTACTCGGGGAAGGGGAAACGGAGGCTCGGCATTCCCGAGGACAGAGGAGCGATGCGTTCGATGCGCTGCTTCGCGACGCGGGGCTGGAGGATCGGGACGAGCGTCCCGTGGCAGGCAGTTCGCTCACGCCGACACATGCAGCGCGGCTGCTGGAGGCGCTGACGGGCAAGGACGTGACGCTGGGGCAGTTTCCGGCCCGAGTCGCGGTGGGCTTCATGCTGCGCGAAATACTGGTCGCGGGCGAAGTGGCGCGCGCCGAGCTGGTGCGGCGGGTGGGCCGCTTCACGCAACTGGCGGTCCTCCGTCCTGACGGGTGCCTCGCGTGGGTACGCAGCGGGCAGACCCAGCAGCGCGTGGGCGCCGTGGAGTGGAAGGACGGTGCCTTTCGGGTAGGCCAGTTCGAGTTGGGCGTCTTCTACTCGGGCAAGGGAGGTGTCTTCCGGGAGCTGAACGCACGGCTGGAGGAGACGGGAGGAGGCGCCTTCGCGGACGTCCACGACGATGCCGACTACCTGAGCCGCACACTGGACGGAGCCGAAGAGGCATTCGTCGGGCTGGCTCTGGCGGTGGGGCAGTTCTTCTCGACGTCGCCCGCTGACAACCTCGCGGCGCTCCGACAGATGCCCGAAGCCGTGGCGGCGCTGCTGGAGTCGTCACCCGAGTACATGGAGCGCTTCCAGTACATGACGCGCGGCGAGCAGATTCAGGCCGTGTCCAAGCTGGTCACGAACCTCATCGCCACATGGGGCACCGCGTCTGCCGCAACGCGCACGCTGCAAGGTGCGACGCTCGCTACAGCGGAAGTGCCGGTCCTGTCGCTCTCGGCCCAGGGCGCTCTCGCGATGGAACGTGTTGCGGTGCCGGTGGGACGCGCGGCGGCGGTGCTGAGTGGCGGCCCCGGCGCGGCAATCATCCTTCAGCGAGCGAGCACGGCCGCGAAGAGCGGGGCACCGTCGAAAGGGCCCGGCCAGTGGGGACCGGCCAAGGAATCCATGTCCCCCCGTGCGCGGCGCTACCAGGAACAGATCACGGGCCACACCGCCGACGATGCATACTGGGTCGGAGGTGTCGGCAAGGACAGCGGAGGCGTGAAGTTCGATGGATTCGAGAAGGGCGTACTCCAGGAAGCGAAGGGGCCGGGCTATGCCAAGTTCTTCGAGGGGCTGGACCCGAAACGCTGGTTCAAGAACTCGGGGGCAAAGGCTCTTGGCGAACAGGCGCTCCGACAGATGAAAGCGGCCAAAGGGATGCCCATCCGTTGGCATGTCGCAGAGGAAGCCGCCGTTCCAGCACTTCGGAAGATACTTCAGGACAGAGGAGCCAAAGGGATTGAGGTTGTTTTTACACCTCCCCTTTGATGAGGAGACAGAGAATGATGGAGACCTACTATGCCGCTACTTACTGGCGCGCTCGCAAGGAATCACCGGACGAATGCGCATCTCGCGTGGTGGCCTTGCTCGAATCTATCGCTGGGGTTGAGGCGTCGTTCGCTAGCTGGTTCAGACAGAGCAAGGCGCGAAAGGACGCTTTGAAGAAGCCGGTCACGCCCAATCAGGATGAACTCGCAAAGGTGCTGGAGCGCACGAAGGATCGGTATCATGAAGATCTTGGTTACCGCATAAGCGGATGGAACGGTGCCTCTGAGGACTCCGATGCATGCAGTTTTGATGCAGCCGTGGGCATCTACTCCGAATGGGTGAACAATTTCTGGCTCTTTGAGTTACCCATTCATGGTGCAAGTGCTGAACGCATCTTGACGGCACAAACGTTGAGCGGACTTCTTAGGAGCATGGCGACAGCGTTAGACCCTGACTGGGGTGTTGCCATGTCTCATGCGCATCGGGAAATTGCCGACCCGACAGGACGGGCCAACGTGCAAATTGGGTGGGTAACGTACTTCGCCCAGCGGCTCGGTGTCGTGCCCCCGCTCCCGTCCCCGGTGCGCATTGAGCCCGTAGAGGACAAGGGCACCCTCGTCATTCTCACTCCCGAGCGCTTCACGGCCAGCAATCCGGAGCACGTTGCGCTGGCTGAGCGGGTGCGAGAACTGCTGGACCGAGCTGGACTATTGAAGCCGCTCCAGGCCCAGCCGTAGGAACAAGAGAGGCCGAGTCGTCCGCTGCTCGGTCCCTCTCTACTCCTCCTGGAGCCCTGCGCTGGCGTCCCTGCCATGTTGCACGTATGTCGCACGAGCCTGCGGAATGCACCGGAACAGGACGGGACGGAAGGGCACGAGGCGGGAATCAAAAGTTGAGTCGTTCCGGACGGTTACGAGGTAGGGGCGCGATTCTACTGGGAGTTTCGCACCGTCCGGAGCGGGTTCGATTCCCGGCTCGTGCACTTCTAACTGGCGAGAGTCGTTGAGGAAATTCTTCCGATTCTAGCCAGGTGCCCCCAATGTGCCCCCCGGACGCTGCTCCAGCACGCGAACCGCATCCTTCTTCACGTCTGGACTCAGGTGCGCGTATCGCATCGTCATCTCAATGGACGCGTGTCCCAAGAGTTCTTGCACGGCTTTGAGCGGCACTCCCCTCATGACCAGATGACTGGCGAAGGTGTGTCGCAAGGCATGCCATCCGATAGTCCGTCTCGGCCCCTCTCCGAACCTCACCCTGAGCGTGCAGGAGGTGGAGCGCATTGGCTGAGCCCTCTCACGTGATATCTACCTTGACGCTCACCGCCACCTCGATTTCGTCGGCGAGTTGCCCCTGTCGATGTCTGTTCCGCATGCCCTTGGCTTCAGGCTGGCTGATGCGACGGAAATCAGGAGTATGCTCACACGGGGAGACAAATTCAGGGAACAGGTGTAGGGTATCGAGTACTTCTTGCTTTGAAGGAGTCTTGCTTATGAACTCTTGCAATCGTGCCCTCGTTGTTCTGCTGTTCTCTGGCTTGCCGGGCATTGCTTGGGCAGCCGCAGCGTGTGTTTTTGACGGGCGGGAAAATGTTTGTGGATCGACGACGCCGTCTATTTGCTTGAAGCCCGATTCGAGTAAGTCGATAAAAGCACTTATAGCGAGCGAGTGGGCCAAGGAGTGGGTTGACGCGCACAATCGAGTTCGTGCGTCGGTGGTTGATGCGAAGCCCCCGTTGCCGAAGGTTGTCTGGTCCGACGAACTGGCTCAGGCTGCTCGGGGCTGGGCTTCGCAATGTAAGTTCGCGCATGATACGTGCCGAGCCACCCCTGGCTTCTTGAGTTATGTAGGGCAGAATTTGTATATGAGTGCGTCCAGCGACCCGAATAGCAAAGCTACTACTGCGCTTGTGTCTCAGGCAGTCAATGGTTGGGGGAACGAGCGCAGGTTTTTTCCGCAGAGCAGCATCAATCCTTTTGTGTTCGATGCTGCTTATGGCCACTACACGCAGTTGGTCTGGCGCAAAACAACGGCCATTGGCTGTGCAGTCGCGAGCTGCTCCAGTGCCAGTCAGCCCTTGGCGGTGTCGCATATTGTTGTGTGTAATTATGGTCCCGGTGGGAATATGGTTGGCGCAAAGGCATACTGAGGCGTTTGTGGGGAACGACGTTTCTGCCAACCTTGCACCCCGGTATCACGAGCGGCAGCAGGAGGTCGACCGGGGTCTTCCCGTGCACCACGCCGATAGGGAAGAGCCCGCCACCTGCGCTCGCGGATTCCAGGAGGGAAAGGCGCTGGATGGGTAGCAACGAAGACGGGCACCGCTTCCCGAGCGTCTGGCAGGTGCAACGAGTCTCAGGCGGCTCGCGCAGGCGGTGAGCGTCAAGGTAGATGTCGCGTGAGAGGGTTCAGCCGATGCGCTTCATCTCCTGCACGGCCGGGGTGAGACTGGGCGAGGGGCCCAGGCGGACGGAGCCCGCGGGAGTCCAGTTGCGCGTGACGCGGCTCCAGCGCTCCGGGTGACGGGATTGGGCGCGCTGGTACACCTGGTGGCGTCGCGCCAGCAGCGAGGCCTCGCGACCGAAGTGCCTGTCGTCGGGCGTGACGAAGCGGATGGCGGAGTGAAGGTGCTCGGTGTTGGTAAGCGACCGACGGCCGACGTCCTGAACTGGGGTGGACCCGCCGGTTCACTCCGGCATGCGACGACCCAATCCGGATGAGTGGAAGCAGTTGGTAGAAGAGTTCGAGGCGAGCGGGCTGACGCAGAAGCAGTTCGCGACCAGGCATGAGGTCTCGCTCAGCGCCTTCCAGTACACGCTGTACAAGAAGCCGAGGTCCGCACTGGGGCGGAGGTTCGAATCGACAGAGAGGCCACGGGGGAGGTTCCTTCCCGTGGAGGTGGTCGCGTCCCCCGTGCGGCGCTACCACGCTGCGTGCCCCAAGGCACGACCCACGGCCTGAGGCCAAGCAGCCCCCTCACATCGCTGCCGTGTCGCCCGTGCTGCCACGCGCGACTGGCAAAGCGATCAGCAGGGTGCGGAAGGGCCGGGACGAAGCTCACGGCGGCGCCCGGCCCGAGGGAGTCGTCGAGGTTTGGCGCATCGCCGGCAAGCGGCCGTGGATTGATCGCCGGCGACTGGCATGATGGGGTGCGATGCACTCCCTTCGACGCCTCCGCCACGACCGCATCTCTGCGTGGCTCACCGCCCACAGTGACGACGAGCTGGCGGCGGCCCTCCGAGCCGCGCCCACCCACGCCGTGGGGGTGGGCGGTGGCACCTCGGTGCTCGACGTGGACGGCGTGCCGGTATTCGCCAAGCGCATCCCGATGACCGACCGGGAGCTGGCCCATCCACACAGCACCGCGAAC
>NZ_JABUMT010000010.1:216048-345653 GCF_013336715.1 Myxococcus sp. CA056 | reverse complement strand
TCTGTCGCCGAGCTGCGCGCCCAGGCACGCGCTTCATTCGTGCGCCTGGGCCACCGCCACGATGTTCTCGCCGCCTTCTTCCTTCACGCGGGTCTGCGCCTTACCGGACTTTCCTGAAGAGGGTTAGCGGGTGTCCGCGCGCTGGCGCCGACGGAACTCCGCCACCTTGGCCTTGTTTCCACAGCCCGCCATGGAACACCAGCGCCGCTGACCGGAGCGGGAGGTGTCGACGAAGAGCAGGGCACAGCCTTCCTGCGAGCAGTTGCGGATGCGCTCCGCGAACGGACCTCCCAACAGCTCCGCGGCGTCGCGCGCCACCGCCGCGAGCTGTCCCCTCACGCCCGCGCCCGTCCACAAGAGGCCCCGAGGCCCCAGCTGCGGCGCCGGAGGCGGCTCCGCGGCCCAGCGATTGAGGATGGCGCGGTCCCTGGCGGAGAAGCTCTCGCCCCGCGCGCGCGCCATGCCCAGCCGGTAGATGGCCTCGCGCAGCTCTCGCGCCTGCGTCAGCTCTTCCGCCGAGGGCTCCTGCATCTGAGTGGCCAGTCCCGCGGCCACCAGCCACCGGCCCAGGTCCGTAGGCTCCTGGAGCAAATCCCTCGGCACATCCTGGAGTCGCCCGGCCAGGGTGGCCGGCAGGTCCAACGACAGCCGCCCCGAGCGGAACTTGAACCCGTCCCTCAGCTCTCCCTTCGGAACAGGGGGATGCGCGGGAGTGGGGCGATGCCTGGCGGCCATGGGGACCTCGGTGAAGTTCGAAACCACATTGACAAGTTATATGGAACGGGCGCGGAAGCACGCTCGAAGTTCGTAACCTGTCAATGGGGTTGCTGTGTCTGGCCGACGAGTCGCACGTAGGGTGCTTGCGGGCTGACGAAGTGGGGCGCCCCGGTCGCGGACGCGCGACGTTTTCAGCGGTTCCAGAGGAAGTCGACGAGCACGGCGTAGTGCGTGCTGGCTCCGGCGATGACCAGGATGTGGAACACCTCGTGGTAGCCGAAGACGGCGGGGCTGGGGTCCGGCCACTTGCGCGCGTAGACGACGGCGCCCACGGCGTAGAGGCCGCCGCCGAAGAGGAGCCACGAGGCCCGCTCGGCGCCAATCACGCCGGGCAGCCGCAGCATCACCGGGGCCGCCATGGCGCCCAGGAGGGTGTAGAGCACCGAGCGGACACCGCGCGGCCCGGAGATGCCCAGCAGCGAGAGCCCCGCGCCCGTGAGCGCGCAGGCCCACATCACCCCGAGCAGGTATTCCGTCCAGGCGCCCGGGGCATCGAGCGTGGCCAGCGGGGTGAAGGTCCCCGCGATGAGCAGGTAGATGGCCGCGTGGTCCATCCGCCGCAGGCGTTGGTACGCGACAGGGCTCCAGGTGGGCAGGTGATAGGCCGCGCTGGTGCCGAACATCAGGACCAGGGAGAAGCCGAAGACCCCATCGGCCAGTTGCTGCGTGCCCTGGGCGGGGGCGATGGCCAGCACGAAGCAGCCCCACAGCGCGGCCAGGAAGGCCAGGGCATGGGACACGCCTCGCAGTCGGGGCTTCACGTCCGCCAGGAGGGTGCGGGTCTCGGGTGGGTCGATGGACGCCATGCCCCTGTCCTAGTCACGGCAGGTCATCGCCGCGTCAGCGCGCGAGGCGTCGCGTCAGCCCGTGGACGGGACTCCCGCCGCAAGCGTCGACTGCTCCTCAATCGTGTGACGCGAAGGTGCCCGCGAGCCCACGAGCGCGTCCGGATGTCGCTTCCGGCACGGTTGATATGGGATTGGGGTGCGAGCGCTCGGTTGATTGCCAGGGTCCATGTCTGGATTGATGAGGAATTGCCCGCCGCCCCAGGGTTCACGATGTTTGCAGGGGTATCCGGCTTCGGGCGGTGTAGACGGTGAATTCGGTGTTTCGTCCGGGTCTGCCTCCACCCATTTGAAGCCATGTGAGGATTTGGGCATATCCTTTCGAAAAGCTCCGGTATCGGGCCGTTCACGCTGTTCTCCCTGACACACGGTCCGGGCCTCCTCGCCCCATGAATCAGTCGCAACCGCAGTCCCAGGTCGTCGAAGTCAACCTCGAGCGCCTCGAGCGCATCCGAGACGTGCTGGCGATGATTTCGCTCGGGGAGTTCAACCCGGACCAGCACCTCATCCCGCTGGAGAACGACGATGCGTTCTCCTCGTTCGAGGAAACCATCAACCTCTTCGCGCGCCAGCTCCACGCGTCCGTGCACGAGAACGAGCAGTCCATCCGGAAGCTCGACGTCGCGCGGCGTGAGCTGGAGGAGAAGCTCTCCACCATCGAGCGGCAGCGGCTGGCCATCCGAGACCTGTCCACGCCCATCATCGAGCTGTGGGAGGACGTGCTGACGCTCCCCATCGTCGGCGTGGTGGACACGCAGCGCTCGCTGGAGATGACCGAGCGGCTCCTGCACCGCATCTCCCAGGGCAAGGCCCGGTGCGCCATCATCGACATCACGGGCGTGGAGGTGGTGGACACCTCCACCGCGAACCACTTCGTGAAGATGGTCAACGCCGCCCGCCTGCTCGGCACCTACTGCGTCGTCACGGGCATCAGTCCCGTCATCGCGCAGACGCTGACTCAGATTGGCGTGGACCTGCGTGATGTGAAGACGCTCGGCAGCCTGCGGGATGGGTTGAAGGAGTGCTTCATGTATCTGCGCAACCACACCGCCCACCGTGCCTTCGAGTCCAACGGTCGGTAAGGCCGAACCCTCTCAGGAACCTCATCAACATGTCACAAGCTTCCTATGAGCCCGGCATCACCGTCACGGGCGCGAGTGTCGTCTCCATCGTCGAGGCCATCCAGTCCTTCTCCGTGCTGGTGAATGCCCTGCTGGACGTGATGAAGGTCCAGGCGCGCGGCGCCGGGGGGGAGCGCGCGCTCGACCCCAGCGCCTGGTACCCGCTGGAGGACTACCTGCTGGCGTACAAGAAGATCGACACGCTGCTGGGCGGGCGCGGCCTGGAGAAGGTCGGGTCGATGATTCCGAAGAACGCCGTGTTCCCTCCGGACATCACCGACATCCACAAGGCCCTGGCCTCCATCGACGTGGCCTTCCACATGAACCACCGGAAGAACGGCAAGGACATGTTCAACCCCGCCACGGGGGAGATGCTGGAGGGCATTGGCCACTACGCCTACACCGCCATCGCCGGGAAGAACGAGGGCTATGTGGTGTGTGGCAATCCCTATCCGTGTCGGTTCGACCAGGGGCTGGTCAAGGGCATGGCCCAGCGCTTCATGCCCAACGCCATGGTGACGCATGACCCGACGCACGGCTGTCGGCAGAAGGGCGGGGCTTCCTGCACCTTCGTCGTCAGCTGGTAGTTCGCGCGCCACTGCCCGAGCCTCGCGCCCCTTCGAAGCTGGAAGGGGCGCGGGAGGGGGCGTGCTTCAGGGGGTGCGGCGCAGGGGCAGCAGCGCCCTCAGGCGCGCGTCCCGCAGGAACAGGCCCGCCCAGGCGAGGACGCCCAGGATGATGGGCGCGATGAACGGCTCCGCCAGGCGCACGTGCGTCGCCGTCGCGCCGCCCAGGTAGCCGGTGACGAGGATGGCGCCGAGCACCGCCGTCTGGGGTACCACGTAGAGCAGCGCGACCAGGAGCTCGACAATCCCGATGGTGACAATCACCGACGCGGGGTAGCCGAAGTGCTCGAAGCCCTTGAGGACGTCGGGCGACTGGCTCACCTTCATCACGGCGCTGAAGCCGAGCCCGGCGACGGTGAGCGCGGAGAAGACGCGGCCCAGCCAGAGAGCCCAGGGCTTGGAGAGGGTGGACACTGCGGTGGAGGCGGCGGCGGTCGTCATGGGGGACTCCCTGAAAGGGAAGTGGGTTCCGAAAGGTGCGTCGGTTACAACAGGTAACCGGCGAACCAGTAACGGTCCGCGCATTTCTCCACAAGGAGGCACATCCATGTCACCAGGAACCGTGAAGTCTTTGGAGCCCGCCTCAAGGCCTGATCCAGCGTCGGAGTCCTGCCTGGCCGTCCGGGATGTGCTCACCCGGGTGGGCGACAAGTGGAGCGTCCAGGTGGTGGGGAGCCTGGGGGAGGGGCCCCTGCGCTTCAGCGACTTGAAGCGGGCCATCGAGGGCATCTCCCAGCGCATGCTGACGCTCACCGTGCGCGGCCTGGAGCGCGACGGGCTCGTCACCCGCACCGTCCATCCGACGGTGCCTCCCCGGGTGGAGTACGCGCTGACTCCGCTTGGCCGGACGCTGCTCGAGCCCGTCACGGTGCTGGGCCAGTGGGCCGTCCAGCACCGCGCGGAAATCCAGGCGTCGCGCGGCAGCTACGACGCGCGCCCGGAGCCCGCGCCCTTCACGGTGGTCGGCAAGAAGTAGGGGCCTTCAGTCGAACATCGCGCGCAGCGCGTCGCCCAGCGTCTCCACGCCCACCACCTTCAGCTTCGAGCCCTCCAGGCGCCGGGCGCTGCCCGCGGGCATCACCACGCGCTGGAAGCCCATCTTCGCGGCCTCCACCAGCCGGGGTTCCATCTGCCCCACCGCGCGCACCTCGCCCGCGAGGCCCACCTCCCCCAGCACCAGCGTGTGCGGGTCCATGGGCCGGTTCTGGAGGCTGCTCACCAGCGCCGCGCAGACGGCCAAATCACACGCGGGCTCGTTGAGCTGCATGCCGCCCGCCACGTTGACGAAGAGGTCACAGCCCACCAGCGGAATCTCCTCCTTCTTCTCCAGCACCGCGGCGAGCAGCGCCACGCGGTTGCCGTCCACGCCGATGGCGGTGCGCCGCGCCGTGCCGTAGCCGGTGGGCGCCACCAACGCCTGCACCTCCACCAGCAGGGGACGGGTGCCGTTGAGCGTGCTGGTGACGACGCTGCCGGACTTGCCCACGGGGCGCTCGGACAGGAAGAGGGCGGAGGGGTCGGAGACTTCCACCAGGCCCGCGCCCTTCATCTCGAAGACGCCAATCTCGTTGGTGGAGCCGAAGCGGTTCTTGTGCGCGCGCAGGATTCGGAAGGGGTGGCCGCGCTCGCCCTCGAAGTACAGGACGGTGTCCACCATGTGCTCCAGCACGCGGGGGCCGGCGATGGAGCCCTCCTTCGTCACGTGGCCCACGATGAAGGTGGGCACCCCCGTGCGCTTGGCGTAGGCCATCAGCCGGCCGGCGACCTCGCGCACCTGGGTGATGCTGCCCGGCGCGTTGCCCAGCTCCGGCAGGTACATCGTCTGGATGGAGTCCACGACGAGCGCCTGCGGCTTGAGCGACTCGGTGGCCGCGAGCACCCGCTCCGCGTCCGTCTCCGCGAACAGGTGGATGGCGTCTCCCTCCACTCGCAGCCGCTCCGCCCGCATCTTCGTCTGGCGCAGGCTCTCCTCACCGGACACGTAGAGCACGGGGCCATGGCGGGCCAGCCTGTCCAGCGCGGCGAGCAGCAGCGTGGACTTGCCGATGCCCGGGTCTCCGCCCAGCAGCACGACGGAGCCGCTCACCACGCCCCCGCCCAGCACGCGGTCGAACTCGGCGATGCCCGTGCGACGGCGCACCTCCGTCTCGCCGCTGACTTCCTTGAGCAGCATGGGCTTCGCCGCGCCGCCCGAGGCGCCCCACGCCGGGCGCTTCTCGTCCTGCTTCGCCCCGGCCTCTTCCAGCAACGAGCTCCACGCGCCGCAGTCCGGGCACTTCCCTAGCCACTTCGCCGTCTGGTACCCGCAAGCCTGGCAGGTGTAGTGCGTCTTCGCCTTCGCCATGGGTTGTGTGTGTATCCCGGAACCCTGACGTTCCGGCGGGCTGTCGAGCAGGCACGACCGGTGAGCAGGCAGGCGCGATGTCAATCCCCATGCCAGCGAGTTGTACGAAAGGGAGGGGCGACCCAGCTTCATTCCCACGGGCGGCGCGGAGACGCGCTGGCTCAATCACAAGCCAGGTGGGCGCCGCTCCGTGCGCCCCCTTCACCACTCATAGTGAGGTCCGTCATGGGGATTATCGCTTTCCTGGTCATTGGCCTTCTCGCTGGTCTTCTTGCTCGCGCCCTGATGCCGGGGAATCAGTCCATGGGGCTGGTGGCCACCACGCTGCTGGGCATCGTCGGCTCCTTCGTGGGCGGCTTCATCGGCTCGCTGTTCCGCAGTGACGGCCGCATCTTCGACCTGCACCCGTCCGGTCTGCTGTTCTCCGTGCTGGGTGCCATCGCCGTCCTGTTCCTGGTGGGACTGGCCGGTCGGCGTCGCGTCCATGTCTGACGCACCCCTTCCCGTCTAGGGAAGGGTCACGGCCGGCGCTCCGGGTCTCCCGTGGGCGCCGGTCGTCTTTTCAGAGGGACGGGTGGGATGTTGTCAACCTGTCCGCGCTGAGGCGTTGACAAGTTTCCGCCGCCCGCGCAGCTTCGCGCTCCTCACGATTTCGAGGAGCCCATGTCCGACACCGCCGCTTCCAGCGAGTCCTTTCACGGCCATGCCCACCATGCCGCGCCCGCGCCCGAGGGCGTCGCCGTGCGCCATGACTGGGAGCTGGCCGAGGTTCGCGCCATCTACGCCATGCCCCTGTTGGACCTGGTGCACCGCGCGCAGACGGTCCACCGCGCCGTGTTCACGGACAACAAGGTGCAGCTGTGTTCGCTCCTGTCCATCAAGACGGGCGGCTGCTCGGAGGACTGCGCGTACTGCCCCCAGGCGGCCCGCTACAAGACGGGCGTGAAGGCGGAGAAGTTGATGGCGGTGCCGGAGGTGCTGGACGCCGCGAAGAAGGCGCGCTCGGCCGGGGCCACCCGCTTCTGCATGGGCGCCGCGTGGCGCGAGGTGAAGGACGGCCCGCAGTTCGACAGCGTGCTGGAGATGGTGAAGGGCGTGCGGGCCATGGGCATGGAGGCGTGCGCCACGCTGGGCATGCTCACCGACAACCAGGCGAAGCGGCTGAAGGAAGCGGGCCTGTCCGCGTACAACCACAACCTGGACACCTCGCCCGAGCACTACGGCGACATCATCTCCACCCGGCTCTACGATGATCGCCTGCGGACGCTGGGCCGCGTGCGCGACGCGGGCATCTCCGTGTGCTGCGGCGGCATCATCGGCCTGGGCGAGTCGGTGGATGATCGCTGCAACCTGCTGCGCACGCTGGCCAACCAGGACCACCACCCGGAGTCGGTGCCGGTCAACGCGCTGGTGGCCGTGGAGGGCACGCCCCTGGCCGAGCAGCCCCGCGTGGACACGGTGGACATGGTGCGCACCATCGCCACCGCCCGCATCCTGATGCCCCAGTCCATGGTGCGCCTGTCCGCGGGCCGCCAGCAGATGAACGAGGAGGCGCAGCTCATGTGTATGATGGCGGGCGCCAACTCGCTGTTCTTCGGCGAGAAGCTGCTCACCACCGGCAACCCCCAGTACACCCAGGACATGGCGCTCTTGGAGAAGGCGGGCATCCGCCCCCTGGAGCCCCGGCAAGAGGGGTAGGGCGGCGCTCGTGAGTGACGTGAAGCAGGAGGGCGTCGGGGCCTCGTCGGCGCCGGCGTCCGGTTGGGCCCGGGAGGAGCTGGCGTCGCTCCAGGCTCGTGGCCTGCGCCGCTACCTGGAGCCGCTGGATTCGCCGCAGGGCCCGGTGGTGCGGGTCGGCGGCGAGACGCTCGTCAACTTCTCGTCGAACGACTACCTGGGCCTGGCGGCCTCCGCCTCGGTGCGGGCCGCCGCCATCGCCGCGGTGGAGCGGTACGGGCTGGGCACGGGTGCCAGCCGGCTGGTGGTGGGTGACACCGCCGTGCATCACCGGCTGGAGGCGCGGCTGGCGGCCTTCGAGCGGGCCGAGGCCGTGCTGCTCTTCAACAGCGGCTATGCGGCCAACACCGGCATCCTGCCCGCGCTGGTGGGGCCGGGGGACGCGGTGTTCTCCGACGCGCTCAACCACGCCTCGCTGGTGGATGGCTGCCGGCTGTCGCGCGCCCGCGTCGTCGTCTATCCGCACGCGGACGTGGAGGCGCTGACGAAGGCGCTGGAGGAGACGCCCGCGCGGCGCAAGCTGGTCGTCACCGACACGGTGTTCTCCATGGACGGGGACGTGGCGCCGCTGCGCGAGATTGTCGCCGCGTGCCGGGCGCACGGGGCCGCGTTGATGGTGGACGAGGCGCACGCCACGGGCGTCCTGGGGGCGCGAGGCGCGGGGCTGTGCGAGGAGCTGGGCCTGGAGGACCAGGTCGACCTGCGCATGGGCACGCTGAGCAAGGCGCTGGGAGGGCAGGGCGCGTACGTGGCCACGTCGCGCGTGGTGGCGGACCTGCTCATCAGCCGGGCGCGGCCGTTCATCTATTCCACCGCGCTGCCGGCGGCGATGTGCGCGGCGGCGGAGGCGGCGGTGGAGGCCGTGGAGAAGGACCCGGAGCTGCGCGAGCGGCTGTGGCGCAACATCCGGCGCTTCTCGGACGGGCTGCGTTCCATGGGCCTGCGCGCGGAGCCTCGCAGCGCGGTGTTCCCGGTGGTGCTCGGCGGGCCCGAGCGCGCGCTGGAGGCGGCGAGGAAGCTGCGCGAGGCGGGGGTGCTGGTGAAGGCCATCCGCCCGCCCACGGTTCCCGAAGGCACGAGCCGGTTGCGCTTCTGCCTGTCGGCGGCGCACACGCTGGGCCACGTGGACCTGGCGCTGGAGTCCCTGCGCGGCGTGGGAGTGCACCAGCGTGGAGAGGAGTAGGCCCTCACGGGCCTGTGCCGTGGTGCACGCTCGACTCCCGCGCCTCTCACGGAAGTTGCCCTGGCGAAGGGCTCGGCCCTCGGGGCGGCTCGTTCTCGCGACACCCCGAGGTCGCGGCGCCGATGGATGGGCCCGCGCATCCTTCTTCCCATGACCTGGTGAGCACGTCATGTCCAAGCCGTTCCAGATTTTCGTCACCGGTACCGACACGGGCGTTGGCAAGACGCAGACGTCGCGGGCCCTGCTGTCCCTGCTGGTCGACGCGGGCCTCGCCCCCGAGGGCTTCAAGCCCTACGAGAGCGGATGCGCCTCCCTTCGGGCTCCGGCGGATGCGCTGTCCCTGCGCGAGGCCGCCAGGAGCACGCTGCCCCTGGACGTCCTCTGTCCGCACCGCTTCCGCGCCCCCGTGGCGCCGGGCGTGGCCGCCGCTCGCCTGGGCCGGGAGCCGGACTGGGACGTCACCCTGGCCGCCTGGGCGCGCCTGAAGCACGGGCCGGCGGTGGTGGAGGGGGCCGGTGGCCTCTTCGTCCCCCTGGACTCCCGCCACGACGTCATCGACCTCATCCAGACCCTGCGCCTGCCCGTGTTGCTGGTGGCGCGCGCGGGGCTGGGGACGCTCAACCACACCGCGCTGTCGCTCCAGGCGCTCGCGGCCCGCCGCATCCCGGTGCGCGCCGTGCTGCTGTCGCGCTCTTCCCAGGAACGGGACACTTCCGAGCGCGACAACCGCGCGCTGCTGGAGGCGCGGCATGGCGTTCCCGTGCTCGGCCCGGTGCCGTTCGAGGCCGACGCCCGGCGCCGGCACTCCGCGTTCCGCCGCGCCCTGCGCCCTCTGGTGCCGTGAGCGCGGAGGCCGAGAATTCGGCCTCCCGCGCGTTCCGCCTTCCACGCGAGTGCTACAGGTCGCGCAAGTTTTCGGGTGACGCGGCCGTGAAATGGACGCGCCGTTTTTTCCGCGCGAGAACGCCTTCACGAATGGCGGACATCATCGACCTCACGTTCCTCGCGGACGTCCGACGCTTCTTCCACAAGCTCCTCGACCAGAGAGGGTTGTCCTACTTCCTCCAGAAGGACGGGGCCCGGCTGTTCCACATCGAGCCTACGAAGGTAGAGCTCGTCCTCCGCACCGCCCTGCGAGCCAGGGACCCGGAGCTTCCCAGGCCTCATGACAAGGCCATTGAACATTGCAGGAAGGAAGTGCGCCGCGAGCTCATCCGCCGCGTCGCCAACGCCATGCTCCAGACGGGGCTGTGAGCCGCTTCTCCTTCCGCACCGACTTCTCCCGCACCCCCAATCCCCTGGCGGAGGCGCTCGCTCGACACCGCGGCCTCCCTCCGCTGGACCTCACCGTCTCCAACCCCACCCGCGTGGGGCTCCCGGCGCCTGACGCCGGACTGCTCCACCCTCCCGGCGCGCTGGACTACGCGCCGGAAGCGCTCGGCCTCCCCTCGGCTCGCGAGGCGGTGGCCGCCCACCTCTCCTCCCGGGGGCCCGTCATCTCCCCTGGGCACCTGGTGCTGTCCGCCAGCACCAGTGAGTCGTACGGCTGGCTCTTCAAGCTGCTGTGCGAGCCCGGTGACGACGTGCTCGTCCCGGCCCCCTGCTACCCCCTCTTCGAGCACCTGGCCCGGCTGGAGGGCGTGGGCACGCGTCCGTACCGCCTGCCGCTCGCGCATGGCTTCGGCCTGGATGCGGGCGCGGTGGAGGCCGCGCTCGGCCCGCGCACCCGCGCCGTGCTCGTCGTCAATCCCGGCAACCCCACCGGCCACTTCCTGCACGAGGGGGAGCTGGCCGCGCTGGCGGACGTCTGCGCGCGCCACGGCCTGGCCCTCCTCTGCGACGAGGTGTTCTCCGATTACGGCTGGGACGTGGAGTCGCACCGCGTGGCCAGCGTGGCGGGGCGCGAATTGCCCATGCTCACCTTCAGCCTCTCCGGCCTCTCCAAGGTCTGCGGCCTGCCCGGCCTGAAGCTGGGGTGGACGCACGTGGGCGGCCCTCCCGCCGCGCGTGACGAGGCCCTGGCGCGCCTGGAGTGGGTGGCGGACACGTACCTGTCCGTGGGCACCCCGGTGCAACTGGCCCTGCCCGCGCTGCTCGCCCACGCGCCCCTCTTCCAGGAGGCGCTGCTGGAGCGGGTGAGGGGCAACCGCCGTCGCCTCGTCGCCGCGCGTCCCCCGGGTGCTCCGTGGGACGTGGTGCCCGCGCACGGAGGGTGGAGCGCGGTGCTGCGGATTCCGAGGGAGCCGGGAGACGAGGCGACGTGCCTCGCGCTCCTGGACGCGGGCGTGCTCGCGCAGCCCGGCTACTTCTACGACTTCGACTCGGGGGCGTTCCTGGTGCTGTCCCTGCTGCCGCCGCCCGAGGTGTTCTCCGCCGCCCTGGGCCCGCTCACGCGGGTGCTGGGGGCGGCGGAGTAGCGCGCGCGCGGCTCAGGTCTGCGGCGGGACGATGAGCTCCACCGTCTTGAACGCTCCGCCTTCCACGCGGAACAGCTCGTACTCGGACGGGGCCTCGCCGCTTGCGTCGAAATCCAGCGCGCCGCTGGCGCCCTGCACGTTGATGACCTTGCCGGTGCTGACCTCGTTGCGCGCGTCGGTGAAGCGGCTGAAGCCCAGGGGGTAGGTGGTGGCCGGGGTGCCCGCGGGCGGCGTCAGCTTCGACAGGCCCACGGCGATGCGGTCGCCGGTGATGGGCTGCGGGTTGTTGACGTCCGCCCCCGCGGCGTAGGCCGCGCCCAGCGCCACCAGGTACATGGCGTCGTACGCGTGCGCGGTGAAGGAGAACTGGCCCGGGTCGGTGTTGTTGTTGGCCGAGCGGAAGCGCTCCTTGAAGGTGTTGTACACGGTGTCGCCCAGGCGGGCCTGCGCGGGAGAGGTGCCGTAGGCGCCTTCAATCTGGGTGCGCGCCGCGCCCAGGGCCGTGAAGAGGCCCGAGTCCTTGCTGGCATCGGTGAAGAAGTACATCTGCCCCGTGCGGCCCCGCGTGACGGCCTGGCTGATGATCTTGGCGTTGTCCTCGGAGAAGCCCGCCATCACCGCCACGTCGGGCTTGCCGTCGACGATGCGGGTCACCGCGGCGCTCACGTCCCCGTTGCGCTGGTACGGCGCGGAGGACGGCACCCGGTCGGTGCCCAACCGGGTGAGAATGGTGTCGAACAGGCCCTGGCCGTAGGCGTCGTCCACGTAGACCAGGCTCACGGTGCTCACCGTGGCGAAGGGCCGGCTGCTGTCGGCCAACGGCCGGGCGTTGCGCACCAGGTCGGCGATGATGCGGCCCTGGAGCAGGTCCGAGGGAGCCGTGCGCCACACGAGGCCCACGTCTCCGGACGCCGCCGTCTTGTCGCTCAGGTTGGCGATGTCCGCGCTGGTGGAGGTGTGCGTCATCAACAACACGTTGTTGGCGATGGCGACGCTGCTGACGGCGATGGTCTGCGCGCTGCCGGAGGTGAAGATGGCCGGCACGCCCTTCTCCGTCACCAGCCACTCCGCCTGCGTCTTGGCCCGCGCAGGGTCGGAGCGGGTGTCGCAGATGAGGAGGTTGAAGAACCGGCCGCCAATGCCCTCGCGCTGGTTGATTTCCTCGAGCGCCAGCTTGATGGCGTTGAGCGCCTGGACCTCGGACTCGTCCGGGCCGCCCGAGTTCGTCAGGGGCAGCGCCGCGCCCAGGAGGATGGGCCGTCCGGTGGTGGTGCCCACCACCTCGCCGCAGCCCTCCGGCTGGGGCAGGCAGAAGCCGGACGCCGAGCAGACCTGATTGGTGTCGCAGTCCGCGCTCGACTCACACTCGGTGAGGCCGCTCGCGGTGGTGAAGCTGCAGCCGGCCAGCAGCGCCGCGCAGCACGTCATGAGTCCCAGGGTCTTCATCAGAAGCTGACCTCCAGGCCCGCGCCGGTTCCGCGAGGCGCCAGCGTCAGCCGGACCTCGCCCTCCACGGGGGGGCCGTCTTTCGGATACAGGATGATGGCGGTGATGGCGCCGGCCAGGCCCACGCCGAAGCCGATGTCCGCGAGCAGCGCCTTGCTCTTGGTGCTGTCCGCGAAGCTCTGCTTGGTGTCTTCCGTGCGCGCCGCGTCGAACTTCTCCCGCTCGTCGGAGGCCTGCATGCCGAAGAGCACGCCGGCGCCCACGCCCACAACGGCCACGCCGCCAATGGCGAACGCCGCGATTTTCTGCCGCTGGTAGGACTTCATCGCGCGCGCGAACTCGGCCTGCCGCTGCCGCTCGTTCTCCTCCTCCGCGCGCTTCGTCGCCAGCTGCTCCTCGTCCGCGCGGCGCCGGGCCGCCTCGGCCTCCTCCTGGAGCTTCTGGCGCTCGGCGTCCGCGGACGCCTGGGCCTGGTTCTCCTTGTCGAGCAGGAGCCGCAGCTTGTCGATGCTGCGCGCGCTGCGCTTGAGCAGCGCCGGGTCCGTGCCCTCGGTGTTGCCGACGTACTGCTGGTACCAGGAGAGGGCCTCCTTCAGCTCGCCCGCGTTCTCCAACGACACGGCGATGTTGAAGATGAGGCGCGGGTTGGGCTGGGCCTCGTGGGCCTTCTTCAGCACGTCCGCCGCTTCGGCGTACTTGCCTGCCTGGTAGAGCCGCTCGCCGTCCTTGATGAGGGCCGCTGGATTCTTGGCGCCGCGCTGGGCGAGCGCCACCGGGGGCGACAGCACAAGGGCCGCCGACAAAACGAAGACCAGTCTCATGATGGACACAAGCCTATCGCTAAGCCGGCCTTCGGTCGAAGAGGGCGACCTCACTCTTCGTGAAACGAGTCGGGGCCGCTCCCACCCAGTGAATGGGTCAGGAAGCGGCCCCGACGGGTGATTCAGGACGCTACAGGCGGGCGACTAGTTCTCCAGCCGCGAAATCAGCAGCTTGCGCTGGAGCGTCAGCGCCTCCGGGGCCTTGGTGCCCAGCTGCTCGAAGAAGACCTCCTGGCTCTTCAGCTCGGTCTTCCACTCGTCCTCCTTGATGGAGGTGGCCTCCGCGATGACGTCCGCGGGGACGTCCAGGCCCTTGAGGTTGAGGCCCTCGTCGGCGCGCGGCACCCAGCCCAGGAGCGTCTCCTTCGTGGGGACGCGGCCATGCACGCGGTTCACCACCCACTCCAGCACGCGCATGTTGTCGCCGAAGCCCGGCCACAGGAACTTGCCGTTCTTGTCCTGCCGGAACCAGTTCACCTGGAAGATCTTCGGCAGCTGGGGAATGGTCTTCTGCATGTCCAGCCAGTGCTGGAGGTAGTCGCCCATGTGGTAGCCGCAGAAGGGCAGCATGGCCATGGGGTCGCGGCGCACCACGCCCACCTTGCCGGTGGCCGCGGCCGTCGTCTCGCTGCCCATCGTCGCGCCCAGGAACACGCCGTGCGTCCAGTTGAAGGCCTGGATGACCAGCGGAACCGTGGTGGAGCGACGGCCGCCGAAGATGAGGGCGGAGATGGGCACGCCCGTCGGGTCATTGGCCTTGGGGCTCAGCGCCGGGTTGTTGGACATGGGCGCGGTGAAGCGGCTGTTGGGGTGCGCCGCCTTCTCCGGGCTGCCCTTCTTCCAGGGGCGACCCTGCCAGTCGGTGAGCTCCTCCGGGACTTCGCCGTCCTTGCCCTCCCACCACACGTCGCCGTCGGCCGTCAGGGCCACGTTCGTGAAGAGGGTGTCCTTGGAGATGGTCTCCATGGCGTTGGGGTTCGTCTTGTAGTTGGTGCCGGGGACGACGCCGAAATAGCCGGCCTCCGGGTTGATGGCGTACAGGCGGCCATCCGGGCCCGGGCGCATCCAGGCGATGTCGTCGCCGACCGTCTCCACCTTCCAGCCCTTGTACTCGGCGGGCGGAATCATCATCGCGAAGTTCGTCTTGCCACACGCGGACGGGAAGGCGGCGGCCACGTAGGTCGTCTCACCCTTGGGGCTCGTCACGCCGAGGATGAGCATGTGCTCGGCCAGCCACCCCTCCTCGCGGCCCAGGTAGCTGCCGATGCGCAGGGCGAGGCATTTCTTGCCCAGCAGCACGTTGCCGCCATAGCCCGAGCCGAAGCTCCAGATGGTGTTGTCCTGGGGGAAGTGACAGATGTAGCGGCGGTCCGGATTCACGTCGCCGGTGCTGTGCAGGCCGCGGTTGAAGTCGTCGCTGTCGCCCAGCATGTCCAGGGCCTGCTTACCCATGCGCGCCATGATGCGCATGTTCAGCACCACGTAGACGCTGTCGGTCAGCTCCACGCCGATCTTCGTGAAGGGGCTGCCGATGGGGCCCATGGCGTAGGGCACCACGTACATGGTGCGGCCCTTCATGCTGCCGGCGAAGTGCTGCTCCAGCTTCGTGTACGCCTCTTCCGGCTCCATCCAGTTGTTGGTGGGGCCCGCGTCCGTCTTGTTGGGCGTACAGATGAACGTGAGGTGCTCCACGCGCGCCACGTCGTTCGGGTTGGAGCGGTGCAGATAGCAGCCCGGCCGCTTCTCCTGGTTCAGCGGGATGAGGATGCCCTCCTGCACCGCCTGCTCCGTGAAGCGCTTCTTCTCGGCCTCGGAGCCGTCGCACCAGACGATGCTGTCCGGCTGGGTCATCTTGGCCATCTCGGCCACCCAGGCCAGCAGCGTGGGGTTCTTCGTGGGGGCCACAGAGGCCGCCGCCGCCACTTGCGTTGAAGCCATGGAAGTTTCCTTGTGTTGTCTCAAGAGAGGGGCTCCCTATCCTGGTGAAAAAGGGCGAGCACCCTACCAGCGGGAGAAAGGTCAAAACTTCTGGAAGGGGCGCCCAAAAGCAACTGGCGTCCGGCAGTCAACCGCCCCCCCAGGCGGGGCTCTACTAATTCCACTTATCAGCGGCCGGGCATCTAGTAGTTGACGGCGCGGTGCGGCAGGGACTCACCGTCCGCACCCGGAGGGTACAGGTTGGGGCCCCTCCGGGTTTTATGACCATCGCCATCGTCCTGGGCATCGTCGTCGTCGCGCTGGTGCTGTTCTCCATCGACACCATTCCCATCGAGGTCAGCTCGCTGGTGGTGGTGTGCTTGTTGGCGCTGACGGGAGTGCTGACGCCGGCGCAGGCGTTCGAGGGTTTCAGCAACGACACCGTCATCTTCATCTTCACGCTGCTGGCGATGACGCAGGGGCTCGCCTCCACGGGCGTGGTGCAGCTCGTCGGGCAGCGGCTGGCCTTCTTCGCGCGCTTCGGCCACCAGACCTTCGTCATGGCGATGATGACGGTGGTGGCGGTGTTCTCCTCCATCATCTCCAACACGGTGACGACGGCGGCGTTCCTGCCGGTGGCCATTGGCGCGGCGAACCGGGCCAAGGTGCCCAAGAGCAAGGTGCTGCTGCCGCTGGCGTACGCGTCGATGCTGGGCGGCATGGTGTTCCTCTACGGCACGTCCACCAACCTCGTGATGTCGGCGGCGTTGGAGCGCATGGGGATGCGCGGCATCGGCGTGGCGGAGCTGGCGCCGGTGGGCCTGCCGGTGGCCATCATCGGCATCCTCGTCGTGGTGGTGCTGGGGCCCCTGCTGCTGCCCTCGCGCGAGGGCAAGGCTGGCGAGGAGGAATGGGTGCTGCGCGACTACCTCACGGAGGCGGTGTTGCCGGAGGGCTCGCGCTACATCGACAAGCCGCTGGCGGAAATCACCGAGGGCCTGGGGCTGCGCGTCATCGGCATCGTCCGGGACGGGCGCGCGGCGTCGGCCGAGCCCACGCAGTTGTTGCGCGGCGACGAGCGGCTGCTGGTGGAGGGCAGTCGCGAGGACATCCTCCGGGTGAAGGACCTGCGGGGCATCGAAATCCGCCCGGACCTGCGGCTGGCGGATGAGGACCAGCTCGACAAGGACACCGCGCTGGTGGAGGCCACGGTGCCGCCGGGCAGCGCGCTGGTGGGCCGGAGCTTGAGGGAGTCGCTCTTCGTGGAGCGCTACGGGCTGGTGGCGCTGGCGCTGCACCGTCACCCGAGCATCCAGCGCGTCACCAAGCTCCAACTGCTGGGTCGCATCTTCGGCGAGCGGCGCATGTCGCTGCTGCCCCTGGCGGTGGGGGACGTGCTGCTCCTGCGCGGGCCCCGGCAGAAGGTGTCGGAGCTGGCGGAAGGGGGCCAGTTGGTGGTGCTCGGGGGCCATGACTACCAACCGCCGCGCTATGGCAAGGCGCTGCTCGCGGTGGTGCTCTTCCTGAGCGCGCTGGCCGCGGGCTCGCTGGATATCGTCCCGCTGTCGGTGGCGGGGCTCACCGGCATGCTGGCGATGATTGCCACCCGCTGCGTGGACGCGCGCAACGCCTTCCGCGTGGACTGGCGCGTGGTGTTGCTCATCGGGTCGATGATGGCGCTGGGGCTCGCCATGGAGGTGAGCGGCGCGGGGAAGTACCTGGGGCGGCACGTGGCGGAGCTGGGCGACTTCGGCGGGCCCCGCACGGTGCTGGTGGCGCTGATGCTGCTCACCATCCTCCTGTCCGCGCCCATGTCCAACCAGGCCGCGGCGCTGGTGGTGCTGCCAGTGGCCCTCAACGCGGCCACCCAGCTGGGCGTGGACGTGCGCCCCTTCGCCATGGGCGTGACGCTGGCGGCCAGTTGCTCGTTCATCACCCCGCTGGAGCCCAGCTGCGTGCTCGTCTACGGGCCGGGGCACTACCGCTTCACCGACTTCTTCCGGCTGGGCACGCCGCTCACCGCGCTCTTGCTCTGCGTGCTGACGGTGGCGGTGCCGTGGGTGTGGCCGTTCGAGGGGAAGGCCGCGAAGGCGTCAATGGATGGCGACGCGAAGGCCGACCTCGTCCAATACGCGCGCTTCGTGGCCGAGCATCCACTCCAGTCGCTCGCGCACGGCGGCCTCGTTGCCTCCGTTGGCGGTGACCGCCAGACGGAAGAAGAGCGACTGGTGCCCGTCCTCGGACTGGGCCAGCTCCCCGTAGAAGCGGGCGAGCGCCGGGTCCGTGAGTCCTTCGGCGAGCAGTGACAGCCGCTCGCAGGAGCGCGCCTCGATGACGGCGGCGACGAGCAGCCTGTCCAACCTGCGCTCCAGGGCCGGCGTGCGCACCAGCTTCTGGAGGCCCTGGGCGTAGGGGTCTCCCGAGTCCTTGGTGAGCGTCAGCCCCCGTGCTTCCATCAAATCCAGCACGCGGGCCAGGTGCGCGCTCTCCTCCCGCGCCAGCCGAGCCATCTGCGCCGGCAGGCCCGGCAGGTCCGGGTACGCCTGGAGCATGGAGAGGGCGTTGGCCGCGGCCTTCTTCTCGCAGTGGGCGTGGTCCACCAGCACCGCGTCGAAGTGCTCGAGCGCCAGCGGCAGCCAGCGGGGGTCCGTGGCGCGGTGGAGGATGACGGGGCCCTCTCCAGAGAGGGGACGGCGGGAAGGCGTGGGACGGCTCATGGAGGGCGCGGACCGTACCGCATCCGGAGCTGGGGCCGCGAGCTACTCCACCAGCACCAGGCGCCACGTGCGGCCGGCCAGGTAGCCGACCTTGCGGGCGATGCGCGCGGTGCTCTCGTCGCGCTCGTCGATTCGCATCGTCAGCCGGGGCAGCGAGGACAGCAGGTGCCGGGAAATCTGTCCCAGGCACAGCGTCGCGTGGCCCTTCTTTCGCTCGGCGGGCACGGTGTACAGGCCCTCCAGCTCCGCGCCGTACTGGGAGCGGCTGCCGATGTCGACCTTGAGCACCAGCGCGTTGTTCTCCTCCAGCACATACGTGCGGCGCTGGCGCACGCGCTGCTCGACGCGCGCCTCGTAGCCGCTCGGGTCCTCCGACAGCGGGTCTCTCTCCAGCGCCTCGCGCACGTAGCCCTGCGCGAGGGGGAGCAGGCGGGGCAGGTCCTCTTCGCGGGCCAGTCTCAAGAGGGGATTGGTGAAGGGCCCCAGGTCATCCGCGGACACGGAGAACAACCGCTGGGTGCGAGACAGCCTCGGCTTGCCGGGGGACAGGCTGCGCAACAGCGCGTCCACGGCGGACTTGTCGCCCACGGTGGCCCGCAGGCGCAGCGAGGAGGCCAACGCGTCCGCGATGACGCTGGTGGCGCCCGCGTCGCTGGCGCTGGGGACGACGAGGCCCCCTTCACCCCCCACGAAGACCGCGGCGGTGAGCGCCTGGTTGTCGAAGCGGCCGTAGAAGGCGAAGGGGATGCGGCCCCGCGCGGCGATGCCGAACTCCTCCAGCAACCCCAGCAGGTAGAGGTTGTGGACCGGGTCCTTCGAAAGCAGCGCCCGCAGGGCGTCCGCGTCCTGGGGGCCAAGCTGTTCGACGGAGACGGGCATTGAGGGGCGTGAGGGCCTCGGGACCATACGCAAAACCGGGGCTCACGGGCCAGCCTCCATGGGTACGCGGAATTCGAAGGGATACACCACCGTCGCTTTTCCACCCCGGGAAGGGGTGGGGAACCCGATGTCCAGGAGTGAATCCACGACGCACGCCTGCACCATCGGGTCCGGAATGGTGCTCACCAGCAGCTCGCCCCCCCTCATCTCCCCGGTGCCCCCACCCCGGGCCTCCACGATGAAGCGCAGCTTCACGGCCTGTGGGCCCCGGTTCCGCTGTGCGGAATCCTCGAAACATTGCTGCACGAGCGGAGTGACGGCCTTGATGGCGGCCTCGATGTCCTCCGGGCGGAGGTCACCGTCGACGGACTCGATGACGGGCTCGGTGGTGATGACGCGGCGCAGGTCCGGCTGGTCGGGGCCGGGGAGGACGGGCACGGCGGACTGAGGGGAGGGGAAGGCGGGGGGCGGCACCACCGGGGGCGGCCGGCGCGCGGGCGGAGTGGGCTCCGGGCGGACGGGGGCCTCGACGGGCGGGGGGGGCTCGTCCGGAGGCGGTGCGTCACCGGGCTGGGTGAGCCAGAAGGCCACGGCGGCCAGGAGGACGAGGATGCCCAGGCAGACCAGGGGGAGGACGACCCAGCGGGTGGCGGAACGCTGTTGGGACATACACGCTCTTGGGGTGCGGGAAGGGCGGGGGAGGATATGCCGGGGGTCGACGCCCGTGGGCGCTCAGTCGCAGGAGCGCTGGTCGGGCTTGCCGTCCGTGCATTGGCCCACGGGGGCGAAGCGGGACTCGGCCTCCGCGACGACTTCGTCCACGGGCCGGGCGCACTCGGCCTCCGCGAGCGTGCCGCGAATCTCGAACAGGCGCAGCACCTCCGCGCACCGCTGCTGGAAGGTCTTCACCCCGTCCTTGAAGAGCGGACGCATCACCCGCGGCGAGAAGGCATAGCCGCTCGCCGTCGCCAGCGACGACTCCGGACGGAACATCCACGAGGAGCGCCAGCTCGACGCCACCTGCTCGAAGCGCGCCGGCCCCATCCACATGCTCGTGGCGGCCTGGAGCGAGCGCGGCTCCGTTGGCACGAAGCCCGTGCCCGTGCGACGGCAGTAGGTGGGCACCGCGGTGGGGTCCTCCACGTTCGCCAGCCGCAGCGTGCAGACGTTGTACTCCGCGAAGCGCCGGCCCACGGCGGCCAGCTCCGCCTGCTGCACCTCGCCCACGCGCGGCTGCGCGACGAACAGGTCGATGGTCCGCAGCAGCGTGCTCACCGCGTTCTCCGGCGGAGGCTCGGGCGTCGGCTCCAGGCCGCCCGTCGAGACGACGAGCACCCGCTCCGCGCCGCGCTGCACGGCCTGGAGCAGCGGCAGCCCCGAGCGCACTCCGCCGTCCAGGAACGTGCCCTGGTAGCGCCCCGAGCGCGAGGGAATCCACGGCACCGGCTCCGCGAGCACCGGCTCGACGATGGACGCCACCACCGCGTTGATGAGGCCGTCCACGCGCTGCGCGTCCGTCGCCGTCGGCGGGAAGTCCGCCGGGTCCTGGTCGCTGACGCCGAAGACATCCCCGGTGTTGAAGTCCACCGAGACGGCCACCAGCTCCGTGCCGTTGGTGAGCTGCGCGGGGATGACGGCGGCGCGCAGCTTGTCCTGCACCCCGTCGAAGCGGACCAGCCCCTTCAGGTCCGAGGCAATCTTCCAAATCCAGGTCGAGTTGACGCAGTAGAGGTCCGACTCCACCGAGCACGTGTAGTTGCCGAGGAGCATGTCCCGCGCCTTCTGTTCCTGGCCGGGCGTGTGGAACAGGTCCACCATCGTGCTGATGAGCGCGCCGGTGCTGGTGCCCGCCGCCAGGTCGATGCGCGCGTCACCGCACCCCTCGGGCTCGGGCTTGCCCCGGCACTGCTCCATCACCCCGAGCAGCCGCCACATGATGCCGGCGCTGAAGGCCCCATTGGCTCCGCCGCCGCTGAGCACCACCGCGTTGGATGGACGCCCGAGCTTGCGACTCCAGCGGCGGGCGCTCACGTACTGGGCGGCGGACTCGGCGCCTTCACGCAGGCCCTGCTTGAGCAGGAACGGATTCATCGGGTCCTGGAGCGAGTCGCCCAGCGCGGCCAGCGACGCGGCGATGCCCATCGCGTTGCCGATGAAGCGCTGCGCGTCGACCTCGGCGGCCGTGGGACGGGTCGGGTCCACCGTGCCCGGCATCGCCGGCAGGCCCCACACTCCTCCCGCCACCGTCTTCTTCAAGAAGGTGTCGTAACAGGAGGAGTTGCTGCCTCCCGCATTCGCTCGCAGACACTCCACCTGCTCCGCGATGACCTCGGACGCGCCGCCCAGGGCGGACATCCACTTCGCTGCTTCCGCCGGGTCCGCGTAGGCGTCCACCAGGTGCGAGCGCGTCAGGCGCCCCACGCGCTCCCGGAGGGACACGGGCAGCGGCGGAGTCTTGGGCTCCGAGGGCGCGTTGAGCTCATCGAGGATGTAGCCGGTTCGCAGGAAACAGCCGCTCGACAGGGCGGCCATCGCCGCGAGGCACAGCAGGTACGTGCTACTTCGGTTCACGAGGTCCCCCGTCAAGGAGCGCATGGCGGGGGCCCGGGAAGCGGACGGCGGGGCACCCCTTCGTCACATCGCGAAGGGGACGTTAGCGCATGCGGCCCACGCGAGAGGGGCGACAAACGAAAGGCCCACCCCTGGGGAGAGGTGGGCCCGCTGCTCCTGGACTTCATGGCCCGGGAGGGCGAGGGGCCCTACGGGTACACCTCGCGGCGAGTCGTCGTGGTGCGCGGCGTGGGGGAGATGGCCCCTTCCGCGTGGACACGCTGGCGCTTGCTCACCCCCAGCCCCGCGCCGAGCACCGAGGCGACGAGCCCCAGGAGCAGCGCGCCGAAGACGCCCCAGAAGGCGCGCCCCGTCTTGTCGGCGGCCTGGAGCGCGCCCTGCTGCACCTGCTCACCCACCTGCCCCACCTTCGCCTTGGCGCCGTCAATCTGTATCTGGACGCGGTTGGCGACGTCCTCTGAGTCCTGCCGCGACAGCCGCGTGTTCTCCGCGATGGAGGTGACGAGCAGCTCGCGGTCCACGTTCCCCGTGCGCACCGCGGTGGTGACGATGTCCTTGGTGGCCGCCTCGAGCTGATTGGCGGTGATGGTCGGCTTGCCCTCGGCCTTGAGCCGCTCGTTCACCGGACCGAGCGCGTCGTTGGCATCCAGGCCGAACGCCTGGGCCGCGTTCCCACCCTGGGAGGCCGCGCCCGCCACGGCCGCGCCGGTGGCGCCCACGACTCCCGTGGTGGCCTTGAACGCCGTGCCGACGACGGTGGACACGACCATGCCCATGAGGACGACGCCGGCAATCGTCGTCAGGCCCCACATCACCGCGCCGTGCATCGCGCCGCCGGCCTTGTCCACCACGCCCGCGGTCCGCGCGGCCAGGAAGCCGCCGATGAAGAGGGCGATGAGCGGCGCGATGAGGCCCCAGATGCCGGTGCCGATGCCCGCGGAGCGCGCGCTGTCGGGGTTGCTCGGGTCCACGGAGGACAGGCCGAGCGCGAGGCCCAGCGAGTACAAGAGGATGAGCACGCCGAGCGCGACGACGGTGCCGCCGAGAATGGCGCCCCAGCTCAACTTGAAAGGCGTTCCCGCGCTGGCGCCGATGACGCCAGGTTTCTCGTTCTCCACGATGGTGGTTGCCATGGGCCGGGCCTCCTGCCGCGGTGAGCACCCAAGGGACGGGCGTGCTCGGGTCCGCGGCAAACATGGGCATCGTCGGGCAACGGACGATTCCTCACCCCAAGGACGCCCCCTCGGTGGGAGGGGGACGGCGAAGGCTCACCGCAGGCCGAGTGCCTCGATGAGCACCGCCTCTCGCGCCACCACGGGCGAGCGGGGAAGGGCTTCCAGCGAGAAGGCGCGCACCAGCGCGTCGAGTGTCCTGGGACTCCCATCGCCCAGGCCACTCCATGCGGCGAGCAGGCCGAGCACCCGCTCGGGAGCAAGTCCGCGCTCGCGCAGCTCCGCGAGCGCGAAGGCACCCTCGCGCTTGGCGAGGCGCTTGCCATCCTCTCCATTCACGAGCGGGACGTGGAGGAAGTCGGGCGCCTGCTCACCCAGTGCCGTGTAGAGCTGGAGCTGGCGGGGCGTGGACGACAGCAGGTCATCGCCGCGCAGCACGTGGGTGATGTTGGTGGCGGCATCGTCCACGACGACGGCGAGCTGGTAGCTGGCGACCCCGTCATTGCGGCGCACCACGAAGTCGCCCACCACCGCGTCCACGTCCTGCGAGTAGGGCCCCATGAGCGCGTCGACGAAGCGCACCTCTCCAGGCCGCGCGCGGAAGCGCCATGCCGGGGCTCGCGTCTTCGCGCGCTCGGCCCGCTGGTCGGCGGTGAGGTGGGCGCAGGTGCCCGGGTAGCGGGGGCCTTCCTCGGACAGGCCGTGGGGCGCGCTGGCGGCGCGAGCAATCTCGCCCCGGGTGCAGAAGCACGGATAGACGAGGCCCTCGTTCTCCAGCGTGGCGAGCGCATCGCGATAGATGTCATCGCGCTGACTCTGGACCAGGGGTGTCTCGTCCCAGTCGAGGCCGAGCCAGCGCAGGTCCGCCATCAAGTCCTCGACGTACTGGGGCTTGCAGCGCGCGCGGTCCAGGTCCTCGATGCGCAAGAGGAAGCGGCCCCCGGCGGCGCGAGCCTGGAGCCAGCCGAGCAGCGCGCTGCGGATGTTGCCCAGGTGCATGCGCCCGGTGGGGCTGGGGGCGAAGCGCCCGCGAAAGCCGCTCATGGCCGGACCAGCGGTCTGCGGATGGGGTCCACGGGCTTCCGGGTGGGCGCCGTGGGCTTCACCGGGTTCGACAAGGGGACGGCGTACACGCTCTGTGCGGCGCGAGTGACGCGCGAGGCACCCGGCGTGGGCGACAGGGGCGGTGTTTCGGTGAGCCCTGCCTCCACACCTCGCGAGGCCAGCTGGGCCGCGAGCGCGCGCAGGGGCTCACCAGCGTCGAGCAGCTCCAGGTCCATCGCGAGGCGAGGCAGCCTGCGCGGCGCCGCGTCCCCAGGCGCGAACACGAAGGCATCGAGCGCGAGCCCGGTGTCGGAGCGAGACAGGGTGCCGAACACGACGAGGTCCGCGCTCGCCTCGCGTCCCAGCGTCGATGCGGCCTGGAGCGCGGAGGTGTCGAGCCGATTGCCCGAGAGGGCGAGGGCCAGCGCGGCCGTGGCGCCGGTGCCAGTCGGCTGAATCGTGAAGGTGACTTCGCGCTCGGGGAGTGCCTCCACGACGCCGCCCACGGACTCACCGGAGGGAAGGGTGGCGCGCCACAGGTGCGCACCGGGAGGCACCTGCGTGACACGAACAGGCGTGGTGCCCGCGGAGGACCCATCGAGCGTGACTTCGAGGCCCTGTGGAAACGACTCGAAGCGGAGGACGCCGCGAGGCTGGGTGGCATGGGCCGCGCGGACGCGCTCGACGGTGTGGGCGAAGAGGGGCGAGGTGGCGGCGAGGGGCAGCGGACGACCTGGAGCGATTGCCAGCGCGTGGGTGAGGGCGCTCGCGGCTTCGTCATCGCGACCGATGGCGTAGCGCACGGCGGCGCGCAGGGCATACGTGTCCGCGAGCTCGGCGCCGTCCTGGAGGTGGGTGGCATTCGCGGCGTAGGCGTCCAGGGCGCGTCCGAGGGCACTCTCCGCGCGGGTGAAGTCGCGGGCCGCGCGCGCGGTGGTGGCCTCCTGCACGGCGGCCTGGGCGGCGGCGAGTGCGTCCGTCTTCACGTCGGTGGGAGACGGCACGGGAGGCTCCGCGAGGGCGAGCCCCGCCATGCCGTGGATTTCCGAGGCCAGTCGCGCGGCGAGTCGAGGACCTGCGCGCGCGGGCACGTCTCCGGAGACAGCCTGGAAGGGCAACACGGCCACCTTCGTCCGAGGCGCGCGTCGTGGCGCGGCGATGGAAGAGGCACCCAGGAGGAGGCAGAGCAGGAGCGCGAGTCGCGTCATGGTCGGAGCGGGGAGGAACCGACCGAATTCCTAGCACGGAGCCGCGTGCCGCGCTCCGCCCGGCCGATGTTCGGGCCGGGGGCTTCGTCTTGCCGCGATGATGTCAGGTCCTTCCGCTCATGGTCCTCCTGCCTGTCAGCGTGGTCGTCGTGGTGGTCGTGGTCGCCTCCATGCGACGCCATGGGAAGGTGAGCGCGAGCGCAAGGCCCGCCAGCCCCACGATGCAGTAGATGAGGCGCGAGAGGGCGCTCGCCTGCCCCTGCGTGTCGCCACCGAAGATGGCGTTCACGAGGTTCCAGTTGAAGAAGCCAATCAGGCCCCAGTTGATGGCGCCAATGATGGCGAGCACGGCCATCACCTTGGCGAGCACTGACTTCAGTCGGTCTGCTTCCAGTCGTTCCATGGCCTGTCTCCTCGTGTTGTCGAGAGTGTGAGCCGAAGGTGCTCGGTGCCTCTCATCGAGGGCGGGGACCGTCGGTATCCCTCGGTCTTCAATCTATGGAGCACCTGGAGCGCTCGACGCGATGGCCCGGCCGCCCTCGTGGTTCGCGGCGCTGCGGCCGAGGTGTCCCGTCCATGCTCAACGAGGACGGGAGCGTTCCACCGGAGGCACGAGTTCCCGAGGGGCGTCTCGAAGCCAGGGACTGCTCATCGTTGGGGCGATGAAACAGGATGCGAGGAACAGGAAAGACCCCTCCCGGCATCGCGCCTTGAAGGTCGCGCTCGGCGTCGTGGCCATGGCGTTGGTGCTGGTCGTCGGCGTGTTGGCGCTCAACCCTTCCTGGCTCGCGCAGCGTCTGCGCGGACAGGTCGAGACGGCCGCCACCCGGGCCCTTGGCCACAAGGTGACTCTGGAGAAGCTGGATGCGCAGTGGTTCCCGAAGCCTGGCGCCACGATGACGAATTTCCGGGCCGAGGGTGAAGGCGACGAGCCGCCCTTCCTGGAGGCCTCGCGTGCGACGGCCACCGTGCGGTTGTGGCCGTTCATCCGGAGCCTCGGCAAGGACGTGCGCGTGGGGGCGGTGAAGCTGGAGGAGCCTCGGGTGAACCTGGTCCGGCGCGCTGACGGGACGTGGAACTACGAGTCCGTCGGGAGTGCTCCGGGCAGCTCCAGCGGTGAGTCTGGAACAGGGGCCTCCACGGAGGCCTCCATCGAGAGCCTTCGGATTCAGGATGGCGTCGTGCAGGTGACGGACAGGCAGGCGGCAGGGGGCACGGCCGTGGCCGCGCTCCGGGACCTCGATGTGGACTTGAAGCACGTGGGGCCGGGCCTGCCGCTCGAGGGCTCGATGAAAGCGGCGGTCGCGGCCTCGAAGCAGAACGTGGAGGCGGACTTCAAGGTGGACCCACTTCCCACCGGCAAGCCCGCGCCCGGTCAGCCCTGGCCCACGGTGACGATGAAGCTGCGCGGAAGGGATTTCTCCGTGAGCGAGATTCGCGACTTCCTTCCGCCCTCGGCGACCGCCTACTTCACGGGAGGGCTGGTGGATGTCGACGCGGAGGTGAAGACGGACCAGGGACAGTACGTGCTCACGGGCCATGGAGCGGCGAAGGGGCTGAAGCTGAGAGGGGACCCGGCGAGCGGCTCGTTCGACTTCAACTCACGCATCGACCCCGCCAACGCGAAGGCTGCGAAGGTGAACTTCACGCGCCTCGCGCTCGCGGGTCCAGGTGTCGATTTGGGCGGGACGGCTTCGGTGCAGATGGCGCCTCCGCGCGTGCGGTTCGCGTTGGAGGGGAAGGAACTCGATTTGCAGCACCTGTTGGGGGCGCTTCCCAACGAGCCGAAGAAGCAGGAGGCCTCCAGTACGGCCACCGCGCTTCCCGCCACTGTGCGCGCGAGGCTCGGGAAGGTGGAGGTGGATGGGACGCTCAAGCTCGCGAGCCTTCGTCACGGGACGCTGCAGGCGACGAACGTGGACGCGGAGGCGAAGCTGGATGACGGGGTGCTCCTCATCGAGCGAGGAGGGGCGACAGTCTACGGCGGGCGCGCGGACCTCACGGGGACGAAGGTGGACCTCACGAAGTCGCAGCCCGCGTGGACGCTGAAGGCGAACCTGGACGGGATGAACACCGCGCAGGCCTTCCAGGCGCTGTCCGGACAGTCGTCGCTGCAAGGTCTCGCCAGTGGGGAGCTGCAGCTCAACGGAAGTGGCCTGGACTGGACGCAGGTGCGTGACCGCGTCACGGGGGGAGGGAGCGTGCGTCTTCGCGACGGCGCGCTCACGACGGCGGACCTGGGGGGCGCGTTGGCTCCGGCCCTTTCGCAAGGACTCTCGGCGCTGGGGCAGAAGGGGGCGGCGGGGACCGTGGAGAAGGCGGGGAAGGGTACGCAGTTGAAGGACTTGAACGCACGGTTCAGCGTCAGGAACGGCTGGGTTTCTTTCACAAAGCCCATGGCGTTCCAGACCGACCTGGGAAACGGAACGCTGGATGGCAGGGTGGGGTTGGATCAACGGTTGGCGCTCAAGGGCACGATTGAGGCGTCCAAGGATTTTGTCTCGGGACTCACCCGTGGCGCTGTTCCGGTGAAAGAGCCGGTGTCCATTCCGCTCACCATCACCGGAACGTTGAAGTCGCCCAAGGTGAACGCGGGGAGCCCGACGGATATCGCGAAGGGATTGTTGCCGGCGCTGCCCGTGCCCAAGAGCATCCAGGACCCGGTGAACCAGGCACGCAAGAGCCTGGGCGACCTCCTGAAGCGACCCGGCAAGAAGTAGGGGCCGGGTTACTTCGCGGGAGGCTGGATGGGCTGGGGCTTCAGGCCGTGGCGTTGCTTGAAGTCCGGCCACTCGCGCACGAAGTCCTGGGCGTTCCCGGCTTCGATTTCGGAGAAGCTCTTCTCCGACGAGTAGCTCCAACGGGGACGTGGCGAAGGGTGCTCACCCATTCGTTCGCGCAGCAGGTCGAAGGCGAAGATGGCCCAGTGAGGTGGAGGGTTCTCGGTGACGACCGTCTCGAGGACATTCGCCACCGTCCGGTCGACGTCCTTGCTGGGAAAGCCGCGAAGGAGCTTGAGCAACAGCGCGAAGGTGTTGTCGAAGGAGGGATAGGCGACGACGTCGCGAGCCAGTTCCTCGCGATAGCCTTGGACCCGCGACCTGTCCGGAGGCGCTCGTGGGTCGTAGAATGAATGGACCGCATCGAACTCTTCGGACCCCAGGTCGGACACGCCATCCCAGCGTGTCACGGGATGGATGGCGGCGAGCACCCTCCAGTCCGAGTGCGCCTCCTCGAAGTCGGGTGTCTCCCCAGCGAGTCGTGCCTGAATCCATCGGTCCAGTGCCTGCCGGGCCGCTGTGATCACCCGTCGGTAGGCTGCCACATCCGAGTCGCTGGCTGCGAAGCGCGTCCCACAGAACGGCCACACGGGCACCCATTGGCCATCCTCCTTGTTGAGGAACGCGACGACCGTAAGCCCTACCTGGACATTCGTGTCGCATGGGCTCGCGGACAGGATGAATGTCTCGACGCGCTCTCCGGTGCGTACCGAGCCTTTCCAGGTCTCACGAACCTCCAGGGTCACGCTGGTGACGTATCCCAACCCCACGTAGTCCTCCGGATCATTTGGCCGCTCGCGCACGCTCTCGACTTCTGCCCAGACGATGAGCTGGGCCTCGTGCGCCTGCTCCCAAAGCGTATGCGGCGGAGCGGGGAATGAGGCCCTGGCTTGGGGTGCATGGCTGAGCACCGTGACGAGTGTCAGGGCGAGAAGTTGATGTGTCGCTCTGGCGGCTGTCCACCGAGAAGCAGCGAGTGTGGATGGCGCGGTTCGAAGTGAGAGGGGCGATTGTTCACGCATGAGGGCAGCTCCTGTGGAGCAGGAGCATCCCGTTCCATGCATGGAGGTCGCTCACGCGGACTCCATCGCTGCATCATGCTTTCATCACGAGGCCGCCCTGGTTGCAGCCTCCGCGCACGCGCGACGGCCTCCACCAACGCGGCAAGAATGAGGGTCGGGGCATGCGCGCGCGTCGCGCACGGAGGGTACCGTCCGCCACTAGAAGGGGATGGTCCCCCCTGTTTCGTCGACGAGGGGCGCGGCGAGAAACACGAGCCGTCGGGGCTTCAGTCCATGACGCTTCTTGAAGCTCAGCCAGTCCCGAGCGAGAGCCCTGGCTTGTTCCGCCTTGGCTTCAATGGGGCTTTTCGAAGGCACCCTCTTGTACCAAGGGGTCCGTGGTTCGGGCTTCTCGCCGTGACGCTCGCGCAGCAGGTCGAAGGCCTTGGATATCCAGGGGGGCGCCCCCTGCTCCACGAAGACTGTCTCGAGGACATTCGCGGTGGCCCGGTCGAAATCCTTGTGGGGGAAGCCACGCAGGGTGGTGAGCATCTGCGCCACCGTATGGTCAAACGACGGCTGTGTCGTGAAGCCGTGCGCCAGTTGCTGCCGCTGGGCTCGCGTCAGCGCGGCGGCTCCCTGTGACAGTTCGTAGAGTCCATCCCAGCGCGTCGCCGGATGAAGCGCGGCGCGTACCTGCCAGTCCAGGTGTTCCTGCTCGCTGTTGGCAGTCTCCTTGCGCTGGGGCGGTGCCGAGCGGGCCTGCGCACCCCGGGCGGCCGTCACCCCCCGCCGATACGCATCGACATCGGCGGGGTTCGTCGGATGGCGCGTTCCGTAGGACATGCCCACGGTCCACCATCGACCGTTCCCGTTGGACAGGAACGCGATGACCGAGCGCCCGGGTTCGTAGCGAGGTGGCGCCGGGCACATGATGTCCGATGAGAACAGCACCTCGACGCGCTCCCCGGGACGCACCGAACCCTTCCACGTCTCCCGGATCTTCAGCGTCGCGATTTCGTCGTCGTCCCATGGCATCCCTTGTTCATCGCGTTCTCTTGGTGCGATGCGCACTCGCTCGACGTCCGCCCAGACGATGAGCTCCGCCTCTTGCGTCAAAGGCCACAGCGTCACGGGTGGGATGGGATAGGCCTCGGCGCGCGGGACGTGGATGAGCAGTCCGACCAGGGTCAGTGCCAGCAGTCCGCGTGTTGCCTCGGAGCCGGGCCACCAGACGCCGCGCGTGGGAGTGCCATCGAGAACCGGGGAGGGGGACTGCTCACGCATGGACGCTCCTCCTGAGGAGGAGAAGCATCCCAACCCGCATCGACCCGGAGGCCGACTGGGGTCCATGTCTCCATCATGGTTCCGTCACAAGCCCGCCCCCGGGGCCGCCTGCTCGCACAGAGATGTCGCTTCCCCTCCATCCGCATCCAGGGAGAATGCCGGCACCCGGCCGGCCGTTGCCCGGGCGGGAGATTCGATGCGCTTCATCCACTGCTCCGACGTCCACATCACCGACGACTACTTCGCGCTGCCCCTGCGCCGGCTCGGCTGGCGTCGCTGGGTCGCCCTGGCCGAGCTCACCGTGGGTGGCCGCGCGAAGCGCTACGCCCGCGCCCCCCACGCCCTCTCCGCCATCGCCCGCGAGGTGCAACGCCACACGGCCGACCACTTCATCCTCTCCGGTGACCTCACCGCCTACGCGCTCGACAGCGAGTTCCGAGGCGCGCGCGAAGCGCTGGGCTCCCTGGCGGACGACCCGCGCCGCTGCACCATCATCCCCGGCAACCACGACGTCTACACGCCGGGCAGTCACCAGAAGGGTCGCTTCGCGAGCCACTTCGGTCACCTGCTGGAGAGCGACCTTCCAGAGTATCGCCGCGAAGGTGCCTTCCCCTTCGTGCGCCTCGTGGGCACCGAGGCCGCCGTGGTGGGCCTGCTGTCCGCTCGCGTCCCGCTGACCCCGGGCCTGTCCTACGGCGTCATCGGCGACGCTCAGCTCGAGGGGCTGGCGGCCCTGCTGAAGGACCCTCGGCTGGACGGGCGCGCCGTGTTCGTCGTCGTCCACCACGCGCCCCTCACGCGCAAGGGACAGGCGGACCACTGGCACCACGGCCTGCGAGACGCCCAGGCCCTGCTGCGCCTGCTCCCCGGCCCGCGTTACGCGGTGCTCCACGGCCACATCCACCAGCGCTACCACCACCCCGCCACCGCCGAGCGCCCCCACATCTTCGGCGCGGGCTCCTCCACCGAGGCCGGCCACGAGGGCTACTGGCTCATCGAGGTGGCTGGGGGACAGGTGCTGGGCGGGCAGCCCCAGACGCCGGCCCTGTGACAGCCAGCGTCCATGGCGGTAGAACGCGCTCATGACGCATCCGCCGCACGCACCGCCGTCCACGGATTTGAGTCTGGAAGAGTACAAGGCGCTGCGCGCCCTTCAGCGCGCCGTGGATGACCTGCTGGAAGAGAGCCTCCGGGAACGAGAGAACCTCACCCAGTCCTTCCGCCGCTGCTTCCCGCCCATCCTCGCCCTGACCGGCGCCCGCGCCGTGGCGCTGACGACGCGTGACGAGGACCTGCGAGTGCAGACCTGGTGCGAGGGAGACTGGGGCGAGGACTTCCCCGGGCCCCTGCTGGAAGGCCCCTCCGGCGTCCGACGCCTGGGGGAGGCGACGCTCGTCACCCAGCCGCTCGACGTCGCTGGAGACCGCGTGGGTTCCTTCGGCCTGCTCTTCACCGGGGACCACGCGTCACCGGAGGCCTCGGCGCGAGTCCTCCGCGTGCTGGACACCATCGCCGAGCAGCTCGACACGGTGCTGTGCATGGTCCACACCGCGTCGGAGAAGCACCAGCTCATCATCCAGTGCAACGCGCACCTGGCCAACCCCGTGTTCGAGGTGGGCATGGACCAGGCGGTGCTGACGCTGGCCCAGCGCGTGCGCCTGCCGACCTTCCTGTTGCTCTATCGCGACGCGGTGCGGGCGCAGGTGCTGCACTACCGCATGTACCGCCACGGCCACCTGGAGTTCGAAAGCGGCGAGCAGCCCAGTCCGGACCTGGAGAAGGCCCTGCGTCAGCACGGCCACCGGCTCCTGGCCGCCGAGGTCTCCGCGCTGCGCCAGCTGCTCCCCGGCCGCACCACCGAGGCGGTGCTCATCTCCGGCGCCGCCACCAGCGAGCCATTGGGGAAGATCGCGGTCTCCTGCGACGAGGGCTTCTCCGCCTACGCCATGGACCTCATCCGCGTCCTGGCCTCCACGCTCAGCCAGCGCCTGCTCGACTACAACCGCGAGCGCATCCACCTGTCGCAGTTCTTCCCCAACGCCATCATCGACGCGCTGTTGCAGGACCCCAACTACGCCCAGCACCTGCGCGCGCAGGACCAGGAAGTGGGCATCCTCTTCGCGGACATCAACGGCTTCACCCGCATCTGCGAGCACGGCTTCGACAGTCCGCGCAGCATCGCCCGCTTCGTGGACGAGTGGAGCGCGCGCGCCGTGGACTGCATCTGGGAGCACGGCGGCGTGTTCGACAAGATGGTGGGCGACTGCGTCATCGGCCTCTTCGGCCCGCCCTTCTTCAAGTCCAGCCGCGTGGAGCGCTCGCAGGCCGCGGTGCGCGCAGCGTGTGACATCCAGGCGCTCACCGCCGCGCTGGGCGCTCGCGAGGAAGTGATGGCGCTGTGCGAACGCGTGAAGCTGCCGGGCCTGGGCGTCGCCGTGGGCGTCAACCTGGCGAACGCCAACTGCGGCCTCTTCGGCCCCAACCGGCAGTACACGGCGTTCTCCAGTGGGATGAACCAGGCGGCGCGACTCCAGTCGCTCGCGGGCTTCCGGGAGACGCTGGTGATGGCGAGCGCGCGGGAGGCACTGGTGGGCTCGCGGGAGCCGTTCGTCCAGCGACTGCGGTTCGGCGCGCTCGCGGAGACACCGGTGAAGAACGTGGCGCAGCCCCTGCGCCACTACCGCCTGGAGCCGCTCACGCCGTGAGGTGCGAGGCCGCGTAGCGCCGGGAGAAGTGAATCCACCGGCGCTCGTCCACTTCCACCTGCCACTCGGAGTTGGGTGTCAGCGGCAGCCGCTGCTTGAGGAAGCTCTCCAGATGGTCCGCGGCCTTCACCGGCGTGAGGCCCGGCGCGCGGAACGCGATGTGGAGCGAGACTTCGAGTCCGTCGGAGACGTCGACGGAAGCGCAGATGCGCAGCGCACCCACGCGTCGTTGATAGAGCGTGTTCTGCCCGGGCCACGCGGCGGGGTCTGTCTCCCGACGAATGACCGCGAGCCAGTTGGACGGCTGGAGGATGAAGTCGAGCAGGTCGCTGCTCGCTTCTTCCGTCGTTGCGTGCTCCTGGATGGAAAGCATCGCCCACCTCCCCTGGGAAGCCGATGGAAAGAATGTGCCCACGGCCATGGAGCGTGCAAGAGGCCCCCCGCGGAAACCTCGCGGGTGTCCGCCAACGACACAAGCTTGCGAAATCTGGTGTGGGACCGGGACCGCATTCGCCGGCGGCGCACGTTAACGGGGGCGCCTGACATGCGCGCGCCCAACCCGCCACCTGCTCACGGGCTGGTGGGAAGTGAACGGCGGGAGCGTCGCTCCACGGCGGACTTGAGCTGACCACAACCCGCGTCGATGTCGATGCCCCGGCGTTGACGCACGGTGCTGGGGACACCGTGCGACATCAGCACGTCCTGGAAGGCGCGCACCGATGCGGGCTGACTCGGGTCACCGTCGTAGCCCACCGTGGGGTTGAGGGGGATGACGTTGACGTGCGCGTCCATGCCGCCCAGCAGCGCGCCCAGCGTGTGCGCGTGCTCCGACGTGTCGTTGCGGCCCGCGATGAGCGTCCACTCGAAGAAGATGCGGCGCTTGCGTCGGGCGATGTAGTAGCGGCACGCGTCCATCAGCTCGGCCAGCGGCCAGCGACGTCCCGCGGGCACCAGTGCGGCGCGCTCCGCGTCGGTGGCGCCGTGGAGGCTGACGGCGAGCTGCACCGGACGGTCCTCGTCCGCGAGCCGGCGGATGCCGGGCACCACGCCCACGGTGCTCAGCGTGATGAAGCGCGGCGCCAGCGCCAGGCCCAACGGGTCCACCAGGACATCCACCGCGGCCAGGGTGTTGTCGTAGTTGTGCAGCGGCTCGCCCATGCCCATGAGGACGACGTTGCGCAGCGACTCGCCGGACGCGCGGAGGATGCGCTGCACGTGGAGGATCTGCCCCACGATTTCGCCGGGGGTGAGGTGGCGCGAAAGACCCATCTGTCCCGTGGCACAGAAGACACAGCCCATGGCGCACCCGGCCTGGGTGCTGATGCACACCGTCGCACGTCCCTTGAAACGCATGAGGACGGTTTCAATCGTCTGGCCGTCTTCCAGGCGCAGCAGGAGCTTGTGGGTGAAGCCGTCGGAGCTGAAGGCCTCGTGGTGCGTGGCCAGGTGGCTCAAGCGGGTGCGCTCACGCAGTGTGTCGCGCAAGTCGGAGCGCAGGCCCTCCACTTCGTCGAGCGCTTGCGCCTGCTGACGGTACAGCCCGGACCACAGCACGTCGCGGTGGTGGGGTCGGAAGCCCCAGTCGGACAGCAGCGCGCCCAGCGCGGGCCGCGTCAAATCGTAGAGGTTGGTGGGCGTGTCGGACGGCATGGCCAGGGCCCCAGATAACACACCCGGGCCGGCGTCACCCGGGGCCGCGCGGGCCGCTGGGCACGGGACGCGTGAAGACTCCCACCCGGCACGCCCGGCGGGCGACCCGGCGAGCCCCCGGAGCGTGCTGCCGGTGCGGGCGACCGTGCACATCCTGTCCGGCCATGGGGCTCGCGATTGAGCAGGAGGAATTTCTTCCGGGAGACTACGCGCGGTTCTCGCGGCGGCTCGACGAGAACCTGGAGGCGCTGCGTGTGCTCCTGGCGCGGCCGGGTTTCGGTGAGGGGCCGACGACGATTGGCGCGGAGCTGGAGCTGTTCCTCGTGGACGCCCGGGGCTTTCCGTTGCCGGTGAACCGGCAGGTGCTCGCGCAGACGGTGGACCCGCGCGTGACGCTGGAGATGGACCGCTTCAACCTGGAGGTGAACCTGCGCCCCGGTCCGCTGGCGGGCAGGCCCTTCACCGCGCTGGAGGCGGAGTTCGAGGACTCGCTCGCCGAGGTGCGACGCGCGGCGGCGACGCAGGGGGCGCGGGTGGCGGCCATTGGCATCCTCCCCACGCTGCGCGAGGCGGACCTGGGCCCCAACGCGTTGACCGCCCAGCCGCGCTACCACGCGCTCAACGCGGCCATCCGCCAGCGGCGCGCGGCGCCCTTCCAGGTGGCCATCACCGGTGAAGAGGAGGCGCTGAAGCTCGCGTGGGACGACGTGACGCTGGAGGGAGCGAATACGTCGCTCCAGTTCCACCTGCGCGTGGCGCCGAAGGACTTCGCGCGCCTGTACAACGCCGCGCAGCTGGCCACCGCGCCGGCGCTGGCCGTCTCCGGAAATTCGCCGCTGTTCCTGGGCCGCAAGCTCTGGGACGAGACGCGGGTGGCGCTGTTCCGTCAGTCGGTGGATGACCGGGGCGAGCCGGGAGAGGGCGGGTTCCAACCCCACGCGCGGGTGACATTCGGACACGGGTGGGCTCGCGAGGGCGCGTACGAGCTGTTCGCGGAGGCCGTGGCGTTGCACGCGCCGCTGTTGCCCGTCGTGGGGCACGAGTCTCCGCTGGAGCGCGTGGCGGCGGGGGGCGTGCCCGGCCTGGAGGAGCTGCGGCTGCACCAGGGCACCGTGTGGACCTGGAATCGCGCGGTCTATGACCCGAAGGACGAGGGCCACCTGCGCATCGAGCTGCGCGCGCTGCCCGCGGGCCCGACGGTCGTGGACATGGTGGCGAATGGTGCCTTCCTGCTGGGGCTGACGCTCGGGTTGGCCGAGCGAATGGATGCGCTCCTGCCGGCGCTGCCCTTCGCGCATGCCGCGGGGAACTTCATGCGTGCGTCGCGGCGGGGGCTGGACGCGGAGCTGCTGTGGCCGGGCGAGTCCGCGCCGAGCCCCCGCGTCGTGCTCGTGGTGGACTTGCTGCGCCAGCTCATCCCGGTGGCCCGACGGGGGCTCTTGTCGGCGGGCGTGGAGGTCGACGAGGCGAACCGGATGCTCGACATCATCTCCCAGCGCGTGGACCTGCGGCGCACGGGCGCGCGCTGGCAGCGACAGATGCTGACCCACCTGGAGGCGCAGATGCCACGACAGGATGCGCTGGCCGCGATGCTGGAGCGCTACCTGGAGCACGCCGCCTCGGGGCGCCCCGTGCACGAATGGCCCGTGGGGTGAGCGCGCTCGAAAGGAGCTTCCGCCTGCCTGGCGTCCCGCGTGGCGGCGCGCGTGAGGCTCGAAGCGGCTGACGCCCTTCGGTGCCACACCCCTCGTGTCCTCGCCTCCAGCGCCCGGCGCGTGAGGCCCGAAGCGGCTGACGCCTCGCGGAAGCTCCACTCACCTTGTCTCCAGCGCATAGGGCGGGAGAGCCGAAGCGGCTGACGCCCGGCGGCGCTCCACTCCCCTCGTCTCCAGTGCATGGGGTGCGAGGCCTGAAGCGGCTAACGCCTCGCGAGAGTTCCACACCCTCATGTCCTCGTCTCCAGCGCCCGGCGCGTGAGGCCCGAAGCGACTGACGCCCGGCGGCGCTCCACTCACCTCGTCTCCAGCGCACGGGGCGTGAGACCCGCCGGGCCGTCGTTCGGCGGGTTGTTCATTGCGAGCAGGCCCGGCTCGGGTTGAATATCCGGCTGCCCGCCGCGTCAGCGGCCGAGCACCCCTGCCTCCGCGCTCATGTTCAGACTCCTTCCGCCGCTGTTGCTGCTCGTCGTCCTCGGTAGTGCCTGTGCCACCCTGCGCGGTCGTGCCGATGAGCTGGCGCGCAACGGCCAGTTCGTGGAGGCCGCCGCCATCTACGACGAGCTCGTCACCAAGAACCCCTTCGAGAAGGAACTCGTCTCCGAGCGCGACGGCCTGCGCGGCAAGGCACTGGGACAGCTGCTGGGCAACGCCCGGCGCTATCGCCTGGAGGGCATCGACGAGAAGGCGGAGGACGACCTCCTGCGCTTCCTCGACCGCCGCGCGCAGTGGAACTCCAAGCTCAACGGTGGCCTGGAGAGCTCTCTGCTGGAGGAGATGGAGGGCACGCACAAACACCTGCGGCTCACCATCAGCAGTCCCGCGAAGCTGGGGCTCGCGCTGACGGCGGAGGAGACGCTCGTGCGCAAGCGGCCGTTGCTCTCACACAAGGAGATGGTCGTCATCCAGCGGGAGATGGAGTCCGCCGTGCTCCAGAGTGGCAAGGAGGTGTGCCAGCGGCTGCGCGACGTGTCCTCGGACGACGCGCCCCACTGGCGGGAACTCGTGTCGCGCTACTGCCGTCACTGGCGCGAGTTCGCTCCCGAGCCGCCGCCAGCGCCCGAACTCACCGCGGCGCCGTCATGGACGGGCCAGGTGGGCGGCCTGGACTCCGCGCGCATGGAGCTTTTACGCACCCGCCTCACGCGCGCCTTCGAGTCCTCGCCCTGGTTCTCTCCCGCCGCGAGCCACCATCCCGAGCTGTCGCTGGCCGGCCGCTTCACCACGCTCCGAGACAGCCGCTCCGTCGAGCTGACCGCCCCCTATACCGAGAAGGTCCCCTACACCGACCACGAGGAGCGCACGGAGACGGTGGAGGTGCCCTATGACGTGGAAGAGGAGTACACGGACAAGAACGGCGAGAAGAAGACGCGCAAGGTGACCAAGGTGCACACGTACACCCGCAGCTTCACCGTCGCCGTGACGCGCTACAGAGATGTAGCTCGCACCTTCGAGTTCCACGCACTGCGTCTGTCGGTGGAACACGAGCTCACCTTGTCGTCTTCAGGCGTACTGGATGCCCGGCGTGGGCCCATGTCGGCGGTGCTCCAGGACCACCTGTCCGAGTCCGCGTACGAGCACGACGTCACCTTCGGCCCCGGCGACGTGTCCCCTCGCCGCGCGAACTTCACGCCGCCGGAGTCCTGGCTCGAGGCGCGCGTGGAACAGATGAGCGCGCGCTTCGCCCAGACGCTCCAGGAACACTGGCGCGAGTCCTACTGCACCACGCCCGCACGCACATTGGACGAGGCTGCCCGCTGTGCACGCGCCGGTGCCACGCTTCCTACTCCTGCATACCAGGTTCTCTCTGAGGTCCTCGGTGACGACGCAGCGCGTGTGCCGTCGCTGTTCGTGACGCGGTGACGCGGTGCGAGAGGCGGCGTCAGCTACTCAGCGGGTCAATTGAGACTGGGTGGATTGTTCACGCCTATTGACGTGAAATACCTGTGAGTGCGGGTCAGACTGGTTTGTCACTATTCGTACTCAGCAGCGGAAATTTCACTCAGAGGACCGTATGCATCCGAATGAAGTCCGAAGCCTCGCCCGTCGTGGGACCCTCGTGATGTGGATGGCTTCTTCCCTGGCGCTGACCGCGTGCGGAGACGCGGACCTGGAAGCCGCTTCCACGCAGGACGTTGTCGTGGTGGAGCAGTCCGGCGCCCTGGAAGTGGAAGGACTCGTCGCCGACCGCCGCATCATCGTCTACCTGACCGGCAGCCAGTCGCTGTACGCGGTGCAGGATGGCAAGCCGACGATGATCGCCCAGCGCAGCGGCGCGCCGTCGGTGTCTCCGGATGGCCGTGAAGTGGTCTACGCGAAGCTGCCCGACTCGTGGAAGGCGGGCGATGCGGTGACGCGCACGGAGCTGCACGTCTACAACGTGAAGAACGGCAAGGACGACAAGCTGACGTCGGGCCATGACGACCAGGACCCGTCGTGGACGCCGGACGGCAAGCGCATCCTGTTCCAGTCGAAGAAGCGCTCGGGGCTCTCCTCGTTCTGGAGCGTGAAGGCCAATGGGAAGGACCTGGATCAGCTGACGAACGCGGGCTGCACCCAGACCAATGACCCGGCCTTCGTCCCCACGCCCGCGAGCAGCACCGGCGTGCAGTGGGCGCCGAATGATCGCCGCATCATCGTCTACTTCACGTCGCAGACGAGCGACAGCGAGGTTCGCGTCATGAGCTTCAACCAGAGCCTCGGCGTCGCCTCCGCGTACAGCCTGGGCAAGGGCACTTCTCCGAAGTGGACCGAGCGCGGCACCGTCACCTTCCTGCGCACGGTGAACGGCGGCAGCGTCGAAGTCGAAGTGAGCGTTCAGTAGTCCGGAACGCGGCGTGAGCTGGGCGCGCCGCGAGCAGGGATGACTCCGAAGTGGGAGTCATGCAGTGAGCTTCGACGAGGTTGAATGGCCGCGCGCGGAGACGAGGGGCTACGGAGGCCCTCTCTCGCCGCGGCAAACCTCGCGAAGGACTTCAGCCTTCGTCCTCGGCGCCTCGGCGCAATCCCAGCATCCGCCGCAGCTCCCGCGCGGATTGACGGCTGATCTCCACCGCGTGTCCCCGTGCCGTTCGTGCCAGGTAGCCTCCCGTCTCCAGGGGCTCCAGTCGCGCGACGTGACGCAGGTTGAGCAGCGCCCTGCGGTGGACGCGGTGGAAGAGCTCCTCCGGCAGCTTCTCCGCCAGCTCGTTGAGGGTGAAGTCGGTGAGGAACTCGCCCTGCGTGGTGAACACCGTCACCAGCTCGTCATCGAGCGACGCGTGGGAAATCGTCTCCGGGTCCACCAGGACGATGCCCTGGCGCGTGGGGATGGGCAGCCGCGCCAGCGCTCGGGGCGCGGACTTCTCCGGAGCCGGGGTGTCACGCGGGCGGGCGTCGGCCTCGATTCGCGCCCGCGTGCGCTCCAGCGCCTTCTGCAGTCGCGCGGGCTCCACGGGCTTGAGCACGTAGTCCGCGGCGCCGTGCTCGAAGGCCTCCACGGCGTGCTCGGCGTGCGCGGTGCAGAGGATGACGCGCGGGCGTCCCTCGGGGAGCAGGGCCAGCGCGTCCAGGCCACTGAGGCCGGGCATGTGGATGTCCAGCAGCACCACGTCCACGCCGCCCGCGCGCACCGCGGCGAGCACGGCCTCCCCATCCGCGGCCTCGCCGCACACCTCCACGTCGGGCAGGGCGCCCAGCAGGCGCGACAGCCGCTTGCGGGCGAGCAGCTCGTCATCGGCGATGAGGACTCGCAGCGGTCGGCTCACGTGACGACTCCATGCAAGGGGCCCGAGCGGGGCAGGGTGACGGTGACGCGGGTGCGGCCCGCTTCGCTACTCAGGGCCAGGTGCGCCCGGTCGCCATAGGCCAGCGCGAGGCGCCGCTCCACGGTGGGCAATCCCGCGCTGCCTTCTCGCGGGCCCTTGGACGCTCCGGGGTTCTCTATCGCGACCTCGACTTCACGCTCGCGCACGCGCACGCCCAGCGACAGGCGCCCCCGGTGTCCAGCGGCCGGGCCGTGTTTCACCGCGTTCTCCGCCAGGGGCAGCAGCACGAGCGGTGGCACGGGCACGTCCTCCGCGCCCGGCGCGACGTCCAACGCGAGCTGGAACAGCTCCGGGTCTCTCAACAGGTGCAGGTCGAAGAGGGTGCGCATCAGCGCCAGCTCCTCCGACAGCGGCCAGGTGGCCTTGCGCACGCCGGCGAGCACCGAGCGCAGCATGGTGGACAGCCGCAGCACGGCGGCCTCCGCCACGGCGCCGTCCTCGCGGCACCACTCCGCGATGGCGTTGAGCGTGTTGAAGAGGAAGTGCGGGTCCAGGTGGCTGCGCAGCGCGAGCAGTTGCGCCTGCTCCGCTTCCAGCGCGAAGCGGGCCGCGCGGGCGCGCTCCTTCGCCAGCGTCTCCTCGAAGCCGATGTCCCGCCCCAGGCCCCAGCCGCCCACGAGGAACAGCGCGTTGCACACGATGAGGTTGGTGGGCTGCGTCAGGAACGTGGGCCCCATGCCCAGCAGCTTCGGCAACACGAAGCCGGAGGTGAGCACCACGCCACTTCCCACCGTGCCGTACATCAACACGCGCACGCCGCCGTGGCTCAAGTCGAGCCCTCCGGGAAAGAGGACGCGGTAGGAGACGGGGGCCACGGCCACGAAGAGCAGGCACATCAGCACGCCCAGGTGGGGCGCGAGCGCTTCGTGGCTGAAGCGCGTCTGCGCGGCGACCAGGGGCGCGGACACCAGGAGGATGGGCACGAGCCTGCGGGGCTCCGCGAGGGCCCGCAGCGTGGCGCGGACGATGGACCCTTCTGGCTTCTCCGACATGCTCCGGCGGGAGCCTACACCCTCGGAGTCATCACCGCGCGGGCTGCTCCTCCACCTCCAGCTCGAAGGCGTCGACGAGGATGCTGCCGACGAGGACGACGGGGAAGAGGAGGATGGCCGCGAAGACGAGGAGGGGGGTGGGCAAGGTGAGCATTGCGGGCTCCTGAGTCTTGGCAGCATGCACGCCCAGTCTGACGTGGCGCCCGCTTCGCGATGACGGCCCCGGGCTGGACGGTCGCCCCCCGGGGCCGAACGGTCATCCCCGGGGGCTCGCCGCGAGCAACGCGTCCGCGAGCTGGAGCCCGTTGCGGATGCAGTCGTTGAGCCCCACGCCCTTGTAGGCGTTGCCCGCCAGGTGGAGCCCGGGCCAGCGGCCAAGCCCCTGGTCCACGGCGGCCATCCGCTCCAGGTGTCCCACCGTGTACTGGGGGATGCCCCGAGGCCAGCGGTAGACCTGCGTGAGCGACGGCGTCGCGGTGACACCCGCGAGCGCCTTCAGCTCCTCGCGCGCCAGGGCCACCAGCGCGGGCTCGTCCAGCCCCACCAGGTCCGGCCGCTTCGCGCCGCCCACCATGCAGGTGTACAGCACGCGGCCCGCCTCCACGCGGAAGGGGAACACGGTGGAGGCGTGGATGGAGCCCAGCAAGCGGCGTCCCTCGGTGGGAGGGACGAGGAAGCCGAAGCCGTCCGGTGCGGGCGTCGTCCCCGCGTCGAAGCCCAGGTGCACCACGGCGATGGGCGCGTACTCGATGCCGCCCACGCGCGCCGCCAGCTCCGCGTCCAGGGGATGCAGCAGCCCCTGCGTCACGTATGCGGGCGCCGCCAGCACGACTTCGCTCGCGTCCAGCTCCGCGCGCCGTCCCTGCTCGCTCACCGCCAGTCGCCAGCCGCCGTCCACGCGCGTCAGGCCCTCCACCGTGGCGCCCACGCGCACAGCGTCTCCCAGCGAGGTGCCCAGCGTGTCGATGAGTGTCCCCAACCCGCCCTCGAAGGTGCTCAGCGCGCCGCTCAATTTCGGCGCCGGAGTCCCGCCCGCGGGCAGGGCCTTGCGCTGGGCGCGCTGTGCTCGGATGGCGCCCAGGATGAGACTGCGGTGCTCACGCTCCAGCTTCACGAGCTGCGGAAACGTGGCGCCCACGCTCAGCCGCTCCACGTCTCCAGCGAAGATGCCCGTCTGCACCGCGTCCAGCAGCACCCGCGTCGCGGTGCGCCCCAGGTGCCGCCTGCCGAAGTCCGCCAGCGATTCATCGACGCCCGCCGCCACCCGTCCACTGAACAGCTCCCCCATGACGCGCAGCTTCGCGCCCAGCGGGAGGATGTCCGAGCCGAGGAATGCGGGCGGAGACGCGGGCACCGAGCGCAGCCGGCCTCGGGTGTAGACATACCGTCGCTTCGCCGCCGGGTCCGCCGCGCGAATCCTGTCTTCCAGTTTCAGCGCGGATGCCAGCTCTCGCGTGGCGGGCTCGCGGTCCAGGAAGCTGTTGGGGCCTGTTTCGAGGAGGAAGCCCTGGTGCTGTCGGGTACCCACTGCCCCGCCGAGCCGGGAGGATGTCTCCAGGACAACGGCAGCCCTACCGCGTGAGCGCAATCGCCAGGCGACGACCAGACCTGAAATCCCACCTCCTACGACGGCGACAGTCATCGGTTGTCCCTCCTGAATCAAATTTTCCGGTGACCAGCGTGCACTCGGTGCTCAACAACATCGCGTGTTTTGCCAAGGACAACCATTCGGCGCGTTAATGAAGGGTATGCGCTACGTCATCACCGGAGCGAGCAGGGGCATTGGTTTCGAGTTTGTCCACCAGCTCCTCGAGCGCGGCGACATCGTCGACGCCGGGGTGCGCACCGAGGAGGGACTTCAGCGACTGGAGCCCTTGAAACGGGGCAGTGCGGGGCGCCTGCGTCTTCATCCGCTCGACGTGGCCGAGGAGCGCAGCGTCAGGACTTTCGCCTCGGCGGTGTGCGCCGAGCCGGTGGATGTGCTCATCAACAACGCGGGAGTCCCGGGGCTGTGGTGCGCCTTGACGGACGTGGACTACGCGGACGTGGTGCGCACGTTCGCCGTCAACGCGCTGGGGCCCTTGCGTGTCACCAGCGCGTTGTTGCCCGCACTGCTGCGTGGTGTCGCGCGCAAGGTGGCGCACGTCACGTCTCGCATGGGCTCGCTCGCGGGGAACAGCGAGGGCGGCGCGTATGCCTATCGGATGTCCAAGGTCGCGCTGAACATGGGCGTGCGCAACCTGTCCAATGACTTGCGTGGCCAGGGCATCGTCTCCGTGTTGCTGCATCCCGGCTGGGTAAAGACGGACATGGGCGGCCCGGACGCGCCGCTGCCACCGGGCGACTCGGTGCGCGGCATGCTGAACATCATCGACGGGCTGCGCGCCGAGCACAGCGGCCGCTTCTTCGACTACCAGGGCGAAGAGGTGCCCTGGTAACCGACGCGGGACGCCGGACGCGTCACGGATAGAGCATCTGCGCGTGCCAGCCATCCGGCTCGCGCAGGTAGACGTGTCGGTCGTGCAGGCGACTTTGGCGCGAGTGCCAGAACTCGATGCGGTCCGGCACCACGCGGAAGCCGGACCAGTGCGGAGGCCGGGGCACCTCGGCTCCGGCGTAGCGCTTCTCCACGTCCTCCACGCGCGTCTCCAACTCGTCGCGCGAGCCAAGCCGCTGGCTCTGGAGGCTGGCCCACGCGCCCACCTGGCTGCCGCGCGCGCGGCTCTTGAAGTACGCATCCGCCTCCTCGTCGGAGACAATCTCCACGCGGCCCTCCACGCGGACCTGCTCCTCCAGCGGCTGCCAGTAGAAGCACAGCGCGGCGAAGGGATGGGCGAGCAGCTCGCGACCCTTGCGGCTCTCGTGGTTGGTGAAGAACACGAAGCCGCGCGAGTCGAAGTCCTTGAGCAACACCACGCGCGCGCTGGGGCGACCGTCGGCGCCCACGGTGGCCACCACCACCGCGTTGGGGTCCACCGGAATGGCCTGTTTGGCGCGCTCGAACAGGTCCGAGAATCGCTGGATGGGGTCGGGAGGTATCAGCACGGGCGCAACATAAGGGACGGGGAAAGGGCGCGCACGTTCGCGGTTGACTCATCCCGTGCAACCGTCATGGTTGCCACATGAAGATTCTCTTCATCTCCTCGGAGGTGGCGCCCTTCTCCAAGACGGGAGGGCTGGGGGACGTGGCCGGCGCGCTGCCCGTCGCGCTCGCGTCGCTGGGCCATGACGTCAAGGTCGTCACCCCGCGCTACCGGGATTTGCGGGACGCTGGGCGCCTGTCTCCCACGGGCCAGTCGCTCCAGCTTCGCTTCCCCTTCGGAGAGCAGGGCGGCCCCATCCTCTCCGCGCGGATGTCGGAGCGACTGGAGGTCCTCTTCCTGGAGAACGAGTTCTTCTTCGGCAACCGCCACGGCCTGTACGGCGATGCGTTGGGCGAGTTCGGCGACAACGCCCGGCGCTTCGCCTACCTGTCCGTGGGCGCGCTCCAGGCCGCCCAGCGGTTGGGTTTCGTGCCGGACATCATCCACGCCAACGACTGGCAGACGGGGCTCGTCCCGGTGGCGCTGCGGCGCGGCTTCCAGTCCACCGCGCTGGCCTCCGCCAGGAGCGTGTTCACCATCCACAACCTCGCGTACCAGGGCCAGTTCCCCAAGGGCGTGATGGCGGACCTCGGGTTGCCGTGGGACCTGTTCACCTCCGAGGGGGGGCTTGAGTTCTACGACACCGTCAACCTGCTCAAGGGCGGCCTCGTCTTCGCCGACGCGCTCACCACGGTGTCCCCCACGTACGCGCGTGAAATCCAGACGCCCGAGCAGGGCTACGGGCTGGACGGCCTGCTTCGCCGCCGCTCCCATCGGTTGCACGGCATCCTCAACGGGGTGGACACGCACGAGTGGAACCCGGCCACGGACCCGTTCCTCCCGGAGCGCTTCGGCCCCCGGGAGCTCGCGGGCAAGGCGGCGTGCAAGCGCGAACTGCTCAGGCGCTTCGGGTTGCCGGAGGGGGATGCGCCGGTGTTCGCCATCGTCAGCCGGCTGGCGTGGCAGAAGGGCATGGACCTGCTCTTGGACGCGCTGCCCACCGCGCTCCAGGCGGACATCCGCTTCGTGGGCGTGGGCAGTGGCGAGGGTCCCCTGGAAGAGGGGATGCACGCGTTGCAAGAGCGTTACCCGAAGCAGGTGTCCGTGCACCTGGGCTTCGACCCGGCGCTGTCACATCTGGTGGAGGCCGGGGCGGACTTCTTCCTGATGCCCAGCCGGTATGAGCCGTGCGGCCTGAATCAGATGTACTCCCTGCGCTACGGGACGGTGCCCATCGTCCGGGCCACCGGAGGGCTGGTGGACACCGTGGAGGGGGGGCTGGACGGCAACGGAATCCTCTTCGAGGCCTTCCACCGGGCCGCCCTCCTGGCCGCCTTCCGCAGGGCCCTCTCCCTCTACGCGGACCCGCTCCGGCTCGGGGATTTCCGGCGTCGAGGCATGGAGAAGGACTTTTCCTGGGATGCGTCCGCCACCCGGTACGAGGCGCTGTATTCAGCCCTCGTTGCTGAATAATGGGTGCGGACGGAAAATCGCAGTAGGCTTGTGCCGTGGCGGAAGCTCCGGACCTGGGTGGTTATGAGGTAGTCGGCCGGTTGGCTGTCGGCGGCATGGCGGAGGTGTACCAGGCGAAAGCCCGGTCCACGACGCAGCGCTCGCCGGGCGAGCCGGACGAAGTCGTCATCAAGCGACTGCATCCGTCGTTTCGCAACGACACGGCCTATGTGAAGGCCTTCGTCGACGAGGCGAAGCTGACGGTGCGCTTACGGCACGCGCACATCGTCCGGACGTTCCGCCTGTTCAAGGCGGGGCCGGACTACCTCATGGTGCAGGAGCTCGTGAGTGGCCGGACGCTCGGCTACATGCAGGAGCTGTTGCTCAAGGCCGGCGCGGCGATGCCGCCCGAGTCCGCCTGCTACATCGCCTGGTGCATGCTCAAGGCGCTCGACTACATCCACCGGGCGAAGGTGGGGGAGAACGGCGCCACCATCGTCCATCGCGACGTGAATCCGGCCAACGTGCTGTTGGGCATCAACGGCGACGTGAAGGTGACGGACTTCGGCGTGGCGGAGGTCGAGGGGATGATGCGCGGTGATTCCGGAGCGCTGCGCGGCACGCTGCCGTACATGAGTCCCGAGCAGGTGCTGGGGCAGGTGGTGGATGCGCGCACGGACCTGTATGCGGTGGGCGTCATCCTGTGGGAGCTGTTCGCCAGCCGGCGGCTGCACTCCGGGGAGAACGAGTCGGACCTGATGCACCAGGTGCGCGACGCGCGGGTGCCGCTCTTGTCGTCGGTGACGTCGGACCTGCCGGACTACGCGGTGCAGGTGGTGCGCAAGGCGCTCTTCGCGGACCGGGTGCGGCGCTTCCAGTCGGCGGCGGAGTTCATCAAGGCGCTGGAGGCGCTGTCCCGCCGCGCGGGCTGGCCCCTCACGGTGGAGGCGCTCCAGCCCCTGCTGGGCGGCTGATGCGAGAGCGTCGCGAGCTGCTGGCGCTGCTGGCGGGCGCCCTCCTGTCTTCGGGGTGCCTGGGCTCGGTGCCCTTCCAGCCGCGCGCGTATGACGACGCGGTGCGGGTCGAGTCGCTGAGCGTGGACTTCCATGCGGACGGCTCGGGGGTGCTCGACGTGGGGCTCCAGGTGAAGAACCCCTCTTCGGACGCGGCCACCCTCACGTCGGTGGACTTCGAGCTGTGGGTGGACGGACGGCGGGTGGCCTCGGGGCAGCAGCACGTGGACGCGGCGCTGCCTCCCGATGGGGAGGCTCCGCTGCGCGTGCTCTTCCCGCTGGCCGCTGAGCGCGTCATCGCCGTCACGGGAGAAGCGCCGGTGCCGGTGCGCGTGCGCGGTGGTGTGGTGCTGCGCTTCGGGCGCACGGAGAGGCGCGCGCCCTTCCGGGTGCAGGGCTCGCAGAAGCTGACGCATGTGCCGCCGCTCGAGGGCGCGAGCGACTGAGCCGCTCAGGACTTGGCGGCCGGAGCCTCCGCGCGAGTCTCCTTGGCGCGGGGCTCCTTGCCGGGCGTGCTGCTCTTGAGCCGGGACATGCGCACGCGGTCGATGCGGGCGCCTTCCTTGTTGGCGACGACGAACTGCCAGCCGTTGTAGGTGAAGCGCTCGCCCACGTCGGGCAGATGTCCGGCCAGTGACGACAGGTAGCCGCCCAGCGTGTCGAAGTCGCCCTCGGGCAGGGGGAAGCCGAACGCCTGCGTGAAGCGGTCCACCTCCATCGCGGCGTCCACCATGAAGCTGCCGTCCGCCATCTTCTCGACCAGCTTCTCCTCCACCTCGAACTCGTCGCCGATGTCGCCGACGATTTCGCGCAGGATGTCCTCCAGCGTCACGATGCCCATGAAGCCGCCGTACTCGTCGACGACGATGGCCATGTGAATCTTGCGCTTCTGCATGTCCCGCAGCAGGTCTCCGATGGGCTTCATCCACGGCACGAAGTGCGCGGGGCGGATGATGTCCTGCAGGACGATGAGCTCCGGGTGCTGGAGCAGCGGGATGATGTCGCGCGCATGCAGCACGCCGATGATGTGGTCCACGTCGTCCCGGTACACGGGGATGCGCGAGTGGTTCTCCTCGGCGAGCAGCCGCAGCAGGTCCTCGGAGGAGATGGTGCTGTCCACCGTGACGACTTCCGTGCGCGGCACCATGACGTCGCGGCAGCGCTTGTCGGACAGCTCGAAGATGGAGCGGATGAGCTGCGGGGCGCTCTTGTCGACCTCGTTCTTCGCCGCCTGCGCGGCCAGGAGCTTCTCCAGCTCCTCCAGCGGCGGGGGCGGGGGCTCGAAGCGCAACGTGCGGCCGAACGTGCGGGCCACCAGGTTGAGCACCCCCAAGACGAAGCGCATCGGCGGATACAGCACCGCCACCAGCAGCGACACGACGCCGGACAGCCGCAGCGCCCAACGCTCCGGGTTGGCATTGGCGAGCCCGCGCATGGTGACTTCCATGAGGCTTGCCAGCACACCGACGAAGAGCGCGCCCGCGGCGACCGTGGCCACCGGCAACCAGGCGGCCTCGCCGTAACGCGTCAAGTCCAGCATGCGCGGTGGGACGAAGGCGCCGATGGCGGCGGCGAGGAAGCCGCTCAGCAACGTGCCCAGTCGCAGCGCGGTGGCGGTGGCCTCGCGCTCCGTCTTGTGGCGGAGGACGCGTCGGCTCGACGCGCCTTTGTGCTGTTCCGCCAACTCCTGGGCGCGCAGGTCGGAGGTTCCGTAAAGCGCGGACTCCGCCGCGGCGACCAAAGACCTGACGAAGCACAGCGCCAGGCAGGCGACCCAGAGGGCCCAGGTAGGCATAGAGGCCCGTTCTTATCCCGTGCTAAGGGTCCGTTCCACCCCGCCGGAGCCCTCATGCCCGCTCGCATGTATTTCCTTGGCGCACTCCTGGCCCTTCTCGTCCCCGCCGTGGCTGGCGCGTGGCCGGTGGACATGGTCCTACCCCTGGAGGCGGGCAAGGAGCGCTTCCAGAAGCTGGCGGCCGTGGACTGGGTGGAGGTGGAGGACGCCTCCGTCGCCACCGCGGAGGTGCTTCCGGGCACCAACGAACTGTTGCTCACCGGTCAGAAGGAAGGGCGCACGCTCCTCCTGCTGTTCGCGGAGGGGCGCTTCGCGGTGTGGCGCCTCACGGTGGGAAATCCGCCTCCGGAGGACGTCTCGTCCAAGCTGGCCTCCGCGCGCAAGGCCTGTCCGGACCTGAAGGCCACGCAGGGCGCGGAGCGCTCGCTCACTGCCACGGTGAAGGACGCCGCGTGCCGCGCGGCGCTGTTGGAGGTGCTGCGCACGGACGCGTATGTGGCGCGCGAGCTGGAGCTGACCTTCGAGGTGCCGGCGCTCCAGGAGCAGCTGTCCTCGGTGGTCGCCGCGCTCCAGCCGCTGGGCCTGACGGCGAACTACAGCGGCGCGGGCCTGGTAGTGACGGGCACCGCGAGCCGCGAGGACTGGCACCGGGCGCTGTGGGAGCTGTTCCGCCGCTCGGTGGGCCGCGTGCCACTGGAAGACCGGGTGGAGCTGAAGGCGCCGGAGCCGGCCGCGGCGGTGCCGGACGCTGGCCCCGCTGTCCAGGTGGAGCCGCCAGTGGAGGTGGAGATTCTCTCTCCGCCTCCGAAGAAGCCGCCGCGCAAGAAGCGCGGAGGCTAGGGCGCTGTCTCTCGCAGGATGATGAGCCCGCGCGACGAGTCCACCGTGTAGATGTAGCCGTCGCCCGGCACGCGGATGCCGAGGGCGCCGTCGTAGAAGCTCTCGCCCCGCCCCGCGTCGTCCGGCCGGAAGGTGCGGTAGTGGGCCACCTCGCGCGGAGCCTCCGGAGTGGACACATCCAGCACGCGCACGCCCTCGTGGTACCAGGCGACGTAGAGCTTCGTGCCGGACAGCACCATGTTGTGGATGGAGATGTGCTCCCGCATCCGGTGCTCGCCGAGGAGCTTCACGGAGGCCGGGTCCGTGACGTCGAGCACGCGCAGATGCGCGCCCCAGTCCTCGCCGCCCTCGAAGGCGATGATGCGCTCGCCGTATCGCGCGACGGCGCTCGCGTGGCTGGTGGAGTGCGCGTAGCGGTAGGAGCCGAGCTGCCGGGGCGTCCCGCTCTGCTCCAGCGCGCCGATGACATAGCCAGCGCGCCAGAAGTTGACGTAGAGCCTCCCCTCGAAGGCGAACATGTCGTGCGGCCCGTAGGAACTCGCGGCGTCGAAGCCCGCGGCCTGGAAGGCGCCCGTCAGCCGTGGAGACAGGGGGGTGGTGACGTCGTAGACAAGCACCTCTCCGGTGGGCGCGGGCGAGGCGGCGAGCAGCGTGTTCTCGTACACGAACACGGTGTGCACGTTGGTGCGCGTTCCGCCCGTCGCGAACGCCTCCACGGGATGGGCGGGGTCGGTCAGGTCGAAGACGATGACCCCGCGCACGCCGCTGGCGACATAGAGCGCATCGCCGTGGGACCAGACGCCGTTCCAGTACGTGTCATTGGTGCGCTGGATGTGCTCGGTCAGCACGGGGTGAGCCGGGTCCCTCACGTCGTAGACGAAGAGGCCTCCGCCGAGCGAGACGACGTAGGCGTGCCCGTGAGTGACGTACACGTCGACGGGCAGTCCCGGTGTCACGGGCGTCTCGGACACCCGTTCCAGACCGGAGGACTCCGGTTCGTCCGTGGGGACGGTGACCTTCTTCGCGTCGAAGGTCCCCTCGCCCTCCACTCGTCCGTTGAGGCATTCCACGAAGCAACCCTGCAGCCGTCCGGGCTCTGGAGACTGGCAGCCCAGGAACGAGCGGCGACGGACACCGTTCGTGCCTTCCGTGCGCGAGGCGGAGAGGAAGATGTTGCCGCCAGCCACACCCACCAGTCGCGTGTCCAGGTTCAGTCCACCGGCGGACTGGGGGCCGGTGGGGGCCAGCCTCATGGACAGGGGCGCGAAGCTGTAGGTGTTTCCGTAGCGAGGATTCCTCGCGCGGACGTGAAGGGTATAGACGCCGTCCAGCTCCAGCGTCGCGAGCCCTCCAGGAGTGCAGCCGCTCGCATCGAAGCTGCCCTGGCTTCCGCAGGCATTGGAGGCCGTGTCCACCTTGCATGCGGCGAAGGCGCCCATGTCCTTCCAGTCGCCCTCGTCCGAGCCGCCCGACGGGGGGCCGGGCATCGGTGTCTGCTTGTCGTTGCTGCAGGCCGTCAGGGCCAGGGTCACCGCGGCCAGCGTCAACAGGGCACGCATGGAGCTCATCCTGATGGGGGTGGGGTGTGTCCGCGTCGGAGGGACGCGGAGGTGTTCATATCGCGACGGCCGGCGCTTCGCCTGTCGCGTCCGCATGCGGCAGGTATCCGCGTGGGAAGGGTCGACGCTGGGGACGTTTCAGGGTGTGCCGTGAGAAGGCCGGCATGAGGTATGACGGCGCGTGTTTCCGGCCCGGGCGTGGCGGGTTCGTGCGTCACGGCGCCGGGGTCTTCTGGAGGAGCCGATGCGATTCAAGATGCGGTCGACTTCACTGGTGCTGAGCCTGACGCTGCTCGCGCCGCTGGGGGCGAGTGCCCAGTTCGATGATGGCGAGGTGGTGCTCACCGCGCCCACCGAGCCGGAGCGGGGCTGTCCGAAGCGCCCGGACCTGGTGCCCTTCACGCCGCGCGCGCAGGTGGGCATGGAGGGTTCGGGTTGGCTGGTGCACCAGGCCATCATCCCTGAATCGAAGGACACCTTCTTCAAGGGCCGCGAGCGGGAGCGCTCGGGGGTGAAGCGAGTGCCGGAGGAGGAGGTGCGGCGGCTCGGCGCGCCGGACCCGACCATCCCGCTGTGGGTGTTCGGCAAGGCGGACACGGCGGCCTGTCGCGCGGTGCCCGTCAGTTGGTGGGCGGCGCGGATGGGGGCGACGGACGTGGACCGCAAGACGTTCCTCATGGCGGAGATTGAAGTGGACTGCGACGTGCTGCCACCCGGGCGTCTGTCCGGCACGCCGGTGGCGTTGCGGCAGAAGGATGAGCCCACGGGGTGCAAGCTGCGAAGGCCCACCGAGCGCGAGACGGGCAAGGATGGGGAAGGCCTGCCGCCGGATGTGTTGGAGTTCATCCCCGTGCGCGACTGTGAGTCGCCGGAGTGCATGCGACTGTGGGAACGCATCGGCGCGAGCTGGGATGACAGCACCACGGTGGGCGACTTCACGGTGTCGTGGATGGAGCGCAAGGGGAAGAAGGACCCGTGCGACTGGCCCACCGAGGACCTCTCGCTGCTGCTCTACCGTCCTCCAGGGGCACTCACCCCGGCGCTGTTGCGCAACGGGGGCACGCAGTTCTTCGGTGGCCTGCACGACAGCGCGGGGCTGAGGTTCGTGCTCAGTCGAGACCTGGGCTCGCTCTATATGCACGAGGCCGCCAAGCCGAAGGCCGCGCCGAAAGCCGTGCGTTATGGGAGTCCGACGGAAGAGGACCTCATCCTCACCAAGCGCACCCTGTCTCCGTGCAAGGTGAAGCGCTGACCTCGATTTTCGCGGAACCTGTCAGGCCGTGATGGCGCCGCCTTCGGTCAGCGCCATCATGGACTCTCGCTTCCAGGTCATCACTCCGGCCAACGCCTCGCGGTTGAAGCAGGTGGGGCAACTCGGCCCCGGGCTTCCGTCCTACTCCTCGGGCCAGAAGCTCGCTTTCGAGCCGAACGGCACCGCGCTCCTCGCGTTGAGCAACAGGGGAGCACTGCTTCGGTGGTGGGACGTGAGGGCGCCGTCGGAGGGGCCGCTGCATGCCCACGAGCAGCGGCTCGAAGGGAACGCGGCGATGTTTCTCGACGCCGAGCGCGTCCTGGCCGTCGCTCCCGCGAACCGCTCGCCCTCGGGGCTTTGGCGCCCGAGGTTGGTGCTCCTCTCCACGAAGGATGGGTCGCTGATGCGTGAGCACCATTTGGCTCATGCGGTGACCCTGTTCGCCATGTCTCCGGGCGGGGAGCGGGCGCTGTTGATTCCGTTGGATGGCGATGCGCCCCTGATTTGGGACGTGAAGTCCTGGCGTCCCCACTGCGAACTCGCACCGCTGGACACGGGCGTGTCCCTGACGGCGTGCGCGCTGTCTCCGGATGGGCGCTTCGCGGCGGCGACCGTCACTCCGGATGACGAGCGGAAGGAGAACCTCTGGCTCTGGGACATCGCCGACGGGGCGCGCCCGGTGGCACTGTCCATCGAGGCGCCGACGACGTGGAGCCTCGCTTTCCATCCGACGGAGTCCCTTCTCGTCGTGGGTGGCAACACGGAAGATGTTGCCGTGGTGCACGTGGGCGAGCGTCGACTGGTGAGGACGCTTCATGGCTTCAGCGGCTATGCGTGCAACCTCAACTTCAATCCCCAGGGTGACCTGCTTGCGGCCTCACGTGATGGACAAGGTTTCGGTGTCCATCACTTCGATACGGGGGAAGAGTTGTTCAGCATCAGCGACCAGGATTCCCTGCAGACGAGCGATGCGCTCTTCTCGCCCGATGGCCGGCTCGTCGCCTGGGGGCGGGGTGATGGCACCGTGGACCTTTGGGCGGTGACCGACTGAGGTCACTGCTTGGGGGCTTCGGTCCATTTCCCCTGCCGCGTCGGCTCGCGCAGGGCCTTGTGGAGCGCGGCGAGGAAGCGCTTTCGCGGCCATGACTCCGCGCCAAATCTCGCCAGGTGCTCGGTCTCCACCTGGCAGTCCACGAGCTGGAAGCCCCATTCCTTGAAGCGCTCCACCGACGATACGAACGCGACCTTCGACGCATCCGGCGCCAGCGCGAACATGCTCTCACCGAAGAACGCCGCGCCCAGCGACACGCCGTACAGCCCGCCCTTCAATTCGCCGTTCTGCCACGCCTCCACCGAGTGCGCGAAGCCCCGCTCGTGCAGTTCGACATACGCCCCCAGCATCTCGTCCGTAATCCACGTCCCGTTCTGCCCGGGACGCGTCACGCGGCCACACTCGGTGATGACGCGCGCGAAGGCCGTGTCGTAGCGCACCTCGTACTCACCCCGAGCCATCGTCTTGCGCAGGCTGCGGCCCACGTGCAGCGTGTCCGGCGTCAACACGAAGCGCGGGTCCGGCGAGTGCCAGAGGATGGGGTCCCCTTCACTGAACCAAGGGAAGATGCCGCGCGAGTACGCGGCCAGGAGCCGCTCCGGGCTCAGGTCCCCGCCCACGGCGAGCACTCCGCTCTTGTCAGCGCGCTCCGGAGGCGGGAACAGCTCCGGGTGCTCGTCACTCAACAGATAGATGGGCACGCACCGCCCACTCTACCGGGACACGTTCAGCTTCACCTCGCCCGAGAGTGAATACGGCACCCGCATCAGTGGACCGGTCAGCTCCCCCGTCACCCCATAGGGCAAGACGCCCCGGGAGATGAGGGCCTTCACCTCCGGCCCCCACGAGTCCTTCGTCACCGCCACCTCCACCGGATACACCCCCGTGGCGGACGCATCCACGCTGTCCGACTGGGCCAGCGTTCCACTGTCCAGCGCCTTGCCCGCCACAGCCATCTGCCACGTCAGCCCGCTGAGCTTCAGCGGGAAGGGATTGGGGTTCTGGATACCCAGCCGGAGGTTGAGCTGCACCTCCTCGGCGGAATAGCGCGCCCCATCCAGCTCCTCCACGACGATGGTGGGCAGTCGGGGCACGCGCACCGCGCGACTCGCGGCGAAGGGCACCTGCTGCTCGGAGTCACCCGAGCGCACCACCAGCACGCCCCTGAGTGCCAGGAGCACCGTGCCACCCTGGGCGCTCAGCCGCGCCAGGTCTTCCGCGCTCTGCACGTAGGCCGCGCGCTCCTCGAAGGACACGTCGCCCGGAGCGCCTGGTGCAAGCCGTGTCTCCAGCTTCACCGTTCCCTTCTTCAGCACCTTCCCCTCGGAGACCAGCTCGTAGTCGGCGCGCTCCACCACGCCGGGCGCGGCGCTGGACACATGGGCGCTGTAGCGCAGGGTGGCCTCTGTCAGTCCCTGCGACACGACGGACGTGTCCTGTGCGGTGAGGGTGGCGGAACCAGCCGGCCGGGTGGAGGACGAGGCACACCCCAGACCCACCAGGAGCAGTGCGGCAAGCTGGACGACGGGCGAAGTCGAGCGCATCACGTTAGACATTGTGTGCACCCCGGAAGCCGCCCCCAAGGGCTTTTCCGCTAGACTGTCCACCACTCGTGGTCCGACGCCGCCCCAACTTCAACAAGACGGTTCGCTCCCTCATCAGGGACATCGCGACGAAGCTGCCGGAGTTCGCCCACGTGAAGGCGGGCCGCATCCTGGTGGTGGCCGGTGAGGCGCGCCGCGCTTCCCGTGGCACCGTGAAGCCCCTGTGCTTCCGGGGCGGCAAGTCCACGGACCGCACGGGTCGGCGCAAGCCCGTCATCCGCATTCGCGGCCGGCGGATGCTCTACTGCATCACCCTGCGGCCCCTCTTCTTCAGGGGCTCCACCGCCCAGGCCCGCCTGGAGACGGTGCTGCACGAGCTCTTCCACCTGTCGCGCCGCTTCGACGGCACCCTGCACTCGGGCCGGCGCCACGCCGTGCTCGGCAAGGACTTCTCCCGGAAGCTGCGCCCGCTCGTGCGCCGCTACCTCAAGCTGTGCCCTCCGGAGCTGCTGTCCGCCCTGGCCCTCACCGGCGAGGTGCGCGTGCTCCAGTGGCTGGAGCGCCCAGGTCCCGCCTACGTCCCGGGGACGCACCGACGTGTGCGCAAGGTCTACACCGAGGACCAGCTGTATTACGGCATCGCGCGCATGGTGACGCCCAAGCCCCGCGTCCCCCGCGAAGCCGCCGTCCGCCTCAAAGTCCACTGACAGTCCGCTTCCTGGCCGCCCCTGTACACCCCAGGACACTGCCCGTCTGAATGGTTTGACTTTGATAATGAGTATCAATATCGTCCGTTGCGTTTCAGACAGCGGAGCGGTGATGAGCGACGGGTGCCAGCAGGGCGGTGGAGCGGACGAGCTGCGGTGCCTGTGCGGGAGTCTGCTGGCGAGGTTGGTGCCGGAGGGTGTGGAGCTGAAGTGCCGTCGCTGCCACCGCACGCGAGTGGTGCCGCTGGAGCGACCGCCGGGTGGTGGGAGCGCGCCGAACACGGGCGGCTGAGCAGGTGGGAGTGCCCGGGCGTGACCAGGCCCGGCGTGTATCGAGAGTTGACTGAGGCCAGAGGCCCTTGAGCCCAGCGCCCCGCGGGGATTCCATCTGGAAGTGGAGTCCCACCGGCCATGAGCCGGAGGACGTTGAATGCGTGGGAGTTGGTGTCTCCTCGTGCTGGCCTGCGCCGCCCCCCAGGTGGCGTGGGGCCGCGCGTCGCCCGAACTGGCGCAGGCCGCGGCCCCGGGTGAAGCGGTGTCCGCCGAGGCGGAGCAGCCTTCTCCCGCGTCGAATCCGTCCCTGAATGAGCAAGCGCCTGTCGCGGCCGAGCCTGTCTCCGCCGAGTCGAGCGCTTCCGAGGATGCGGCAAAAGTGTCGAAGCAGGCCGAGGTCGTCGCGGGTCCAGGGGCCTCGACGACCTCGGCATCTTCGACACCCGCCGAGGCCTCGCAAGACGAGGTGCCGGTGGCGCGCACCGTGGTGACGGCGTCGCGCACCCAGGAGCGCCTGGGCGAGACGCCCGTGGCCACCGAGGTCATCACTCGCGCGGACATCGTCGCGAGCGGCGCGCGGGACGCGTCGGAGTTGCTCGCCGCGCATCCGGGCCTGGAGGTGGTGCAGACCTTCGCCGGAGCGTCGCTGCAGGTGCAGGGCCTGGGGCCCGAGTACGTGCTGGTGCTGGTGGATGGAGAGCGCGTCGCGGGCCGTGTCGCCGGCAGCGTGGACCTGTCCCGGCTGTCGCTCGAGGACGTGGAGCAGGTGGAGATCGTCAAGGGGCCGTCGTCGGTCCTCTACGGCAGTGACGCCGTGGGTGGCGTGGTGAACTTCATCACGCGACGGGCTCGCAAGCCGCTCGGCGGTGAGCTGCGCGTGGCCTATGGCGCGCTGGAGCGGCTGGACCTGGATGCGACGGGCGAGGCGCGGGGCGAGGGCTGGGGCCTGCGGCTCAGCGGTGGCTTGCAGCGCCGTGCGTCCTACGATTTGGAGCCCGCGGACGTCGGCACCACGGGCAGCAGCCTGGAGGGCTTCGACGTCTCCGCCAGCGGAGACCTGAAGGGCGAAGGTCCCCTGTCACTGGAAGGGTCCGCAGGCTTCTCCCGACGCACCCAGCGCGGCGTCGACCTGGGCGTCGCGGGCGCGGTGTTCGACAGGGCGAGCCGCGACACGTCCATCAACTCGCGGCTGGCGCCGTCCTGGAAGTTGAACAGCGGCGCGACGCTCCGGGTGGAGGGTTCGTATTCCCACTTCCAGCGTCGCTACCTGAGAGACCAGCGCCGCGCCTCCGCGCTGGACACGGTGGAGGACACGCGCGAACAGCAGGGCCGACTGGGCACGCAGCTCGACGCGCGCGTGGGCGAAGGTCACGCGTTCGTCGTCGGCGCGGAGTTCCTGGGTGAGTGGCTGGTGGCGGACCGACTGGAGACGGGCGAGGGCGACCGGGGCCGCGCGTCGCTCTACGCGCAGGACAGCTGGACGCTGGCGACGGGCCCCAAGCTGGTGGTCGTCCCGGGCGCGCGCGTGGACGTGGACACTCAGTTCGGTACGGCCGTCACGCCTCGACTCGCGGCGAAGGTGGACCCGCTGTCCTGGCTCACCGTGCGAGGCAGCTATGGCTGGGGCTACCGGGCGCCGGGCTTCCAGGAGCTGCTCCTCGACTTCGAGAACCCCAGCGTCGGCTACTCGGTGCGCGGCAATCCGGACCTGAAGCCGGAGCGCTCGCGCAGCTTCAGTGTGTCCACGGAGGTTCGGCCGTCGGATGCCTCGCTGATCTGGGTGAGCGCGTATCAGCACGCGTTGCGCGACATGATTGGCACCACGCTCCAGCAGGGCGGAGAGCAGCAGCTCTTCACCTACGTCAACGTGGCGCGTGCGCGCGTGCGTGGCGGTGAGCTGGGCTTGCGCCAGCGCTTCCCGTGGCGTCTGTCCGGCGAGGTGGCCTACACGCTGACCGACGGACACGACGAGGAGCTGGACCGGGCGCTGGAAGGTCAGGCGCTCCACCGGCTCACCGCGCAGGCCACGTGGCGTCACCGCGAGTGGGGCCTGGAGACGTGGGTCCGCGCTGCGCTCGTGGGCAAGCGTCCCTTCTATCCGGACACGGATGGTGACGGCGTCGCCAATCCCTACAAGTCGGAGGCCTACGTCACGGTGGACGCCCGCATCGCCTGGAGGGCGCGCGAGTCGCTCCAGTTCTTCGTGCTCGGCTCCAACCTCGCCGACGCGGGCAATCCCACGGACCTGCCCATTCCGCCACGCACCTTCCAGGCCGGCCTCTCGTTCCGGCTGTGAGTCACCCCGAACCTTCAAGGAGCCTGAATGTCCCGCCCCACCTTCTTCTCCGTGTCCCGTTTCGGCCGCGCCGCCGCGGTCCTGTGCCTGTCTGGCCTGCTGTCCGCCTGCGGTGACGACCTGGTCCCCACGCCCGGGGACGACGATGACAACACGCCGGAGCAGCCGGGCGTCGAGGTGCCGGCGAACGGCACGCACGTGCGCCACGTGGGCAACACGGACGGCTCCATCACCACCGTCGTCGACGCCACGAGCAAGACGGATTGGGTGGGCCTGGACCTGGACACCGGCCTGCAGGTGAGCGCGAGCGCGGACGCGACGTGGGACCTGTCGTTCCAGCGCTTTGGCATCCGCTCGCGCGGCGGCGTGAATGGCACGGGTGGCGTGGAGGTGGCGGTGCTGCCCTCGCAGGACTTCGCCCAGCTCACCCAGGCGCCCGCGGGCGGCTACTCGGTCGACGCGGATGACGGCGACGACGAGGGCGTGGACCCGGACACCGTCTTCCAGGCCAACGGCGCCTGGTACGCCTACGACGTGTCGACGCACAAGCTGTCCCCGCGCGCGCAGGTGTACGTCGTGCGCTCCGACTCGAAGGCGTACTTCAAGGTGGAGATGTTGTCCTACTACGACGACGCCGGCACGCCCGCGATGCTCAAGCTGCGCTGGACGAAGGTGACGGCGCCCGTCTCGGCTGGCGCGCTCGAGGATGGCGTCTCTCCCAGCGGTCTCCCTGTCGAAGCGTCTCACTGAAGTCGAAGTCTTCCTTTCCCCTGGTGTCTGCCATGATTTCCCAACCTGTTTCGCCGGCGTCTTCTCTCGAGCCCACCGCCCTCCGTCAGCGCTGGCAGTCGCTGCGCGAGGAACAGCCGCGCACCCGTATTCGTGACGCGGCGGAGCAACTTGGCGTGAGCGAGGCGCAGTTGCTCGCCACCGGTGTGGGTGAAGACGTCGTCCGGTTGGACCTGCGCCTCGACACGTTGTTGCCGCGCCTGGAGTCGCTGGGCAAGGTGATGACGCTCACGCGCAACGAGAGCGCCGTGCACGAGAAGCGCGGCCTTTACCGCAACGTCGAGGTGAACGGCGCCGTCGCGCTGGTGCTGGACGAGAACATCGACCTGCGGCTGTTCCTCACGCGCTGGCGCTTCGGCTTCGCGTTCCGAGAGGTCCGTCCGGAGGGCACGCGGCGCAGCCTGCACTTCTTCGACGGCACGGGCATGGCCGTTCACAAGGTCTACCTGGAGGACGAGTCCGGCGTCAGCGCGTTCGAGCGACTGGTGGAGGACTACACCCACGCGGAGCAGTCGCGCGGGGTGCCGGTGGAGGCGGCCACCGCGGCGGAGGCTCCCCGGCCCGATGGCGACATCGACGTGGAGGGCCTGGTGTCCGGCTGGCGCGCGCTCCAGGACACGCACGACTTCTTCCCGCTGCTGCGCCGCTTCAAGGTCGCGCGGACCCAGGCGCTCCGGCTGGTGGGGAACGAGCTGACCACGCCCGTGGCGACCTCCTCGCTGACGTGGGTGCTGGAGAAGGTGGCGGCCTCGGGCCTGCCCATCATGGTGTTCGTCGGCAACCCGGGCGCCATCCAGATTCACACCGGCCCCGTGCACACCGTGCGCGCCATGGGCCCGTGGATGAACGTGTTGGACCCGAGCTTCAACCTGCACCTGCGCACGGACCACGTCCACACGGCCTGGATTGTCCGCAAGCCCACGCGTGACGGCGTCGTCACCTCGCTGGAGCTGTTCGACGCGGCCGGTGAGAACATCGCGCTGCTCTTCGGCAAGCGGAAGCCCGGCATCCCCGAGCAGCCTGAATGGCGGGCGCTGATGGAGGAGCTGATCGCCGCGCTGCCCGCGACCGGGGTGGCGTCATGAATCGCGTGACAGTGCTCCTGGCCGCGCTGCTGCTGTCGCGGTCCGCGCTGGCTGCTGCTCCGGCCGCACCCTCCGCCGCGAAGGCGGCACCTGCTCCCGCTGTGGCGAAGACGGCCCCGGCTCCCGCCGCACCGAAGCTGGTGACAGTGGGGCCCGCTGTCACCGAGACAGTGTTCGCGCTCGGCGCGGGAGCGCAGGTGGTGGGCGTGGACGACACCAGCCTGGCGTTGCCCGTGGCCCGGAGCCGGCCGAAGGTGGGCTACCAGCGCGCGCTGGCCGCGGAGCCCCTGCTCGCGCTCGGCGCGGCGTGGCTGCTGGCGTCGGAGGAGGCGGGACCTCCTGGTGTCCTCGAGCAGCTTCGCACGGCGGGAATGGAAGTCGTGGTGCTGTCCAACCTGCCCACGCTGGATGCGGCACGGCAGCGCATCCGGACGCTCGCGACGAAGCTGGGCCGGGTGTCCGAGGGTGAGGCGCTTGTCGCGGAGCTGGAGGCGGACCTGAAGCGCGCCGCTGCTCGTGCCGCGTCGGCGAAGCAGGCGAAGCCCAAGCGCATCCTCGCGCTGTATGCCCGGGGCGCCAACGCCCTCATGGTCGCGGGCAAGGACACGGCCACCGATGAACTCATCCGGCTGGCGGGGGGGGTGAATGCCGTGACGGGCTACACCGGTCACCGGCCGCTGACGGCCGAGGCCGTGGTTGGCGCGGCGCCCGACATCATCCTGCTTCCCGGCAGCTCGCTGGAGGCCGTTGGAGGTGAGGCGGGACTTCGGCTGGTCCCTGGCCTGTCCCAGGTGCAGGGCTGGAAGCTGACCACCATCGAAGACGTCCACTTCATGAGCCTGGGGCCCAAGCTGGGCAAGGCCGTGCAGCGCTTGCAGGACGGCATGGGACTTCTGGCGCAGGACGGGACATGAGCGCTTCGGACGTGGCTCCCGCTCCCGCGACGTATCCGGCGCGGGAGCAGGTGAGGGTGCCTGGTGGCCGTCCTCGCCCGTGGTTCGTGCTGGGCGCCGCGCTCGTGGTCGTCACGCTCACGTCGCTCTCGGTGGGCTCGTACCGGGTGCCACTGTTGGGGCTGTTCGGCAGTGCGCTGGAGGCGTTGGGGCTGGAGACGGGATATCGGCTGGAGCCGATGCAGCAGGCGGTGCTGCTGTCCATCCGTCTGCCTCGAGTGGTGCTCGGGGTGATGGTGGGCGCGGTGCTGGCCACCAGCGGCGCCGCGCTCCAGGCGTTGTTCCGCAACCCGCTCGTGGAGCCGGGCCTCCTGGGGACCTCCAGCGGCGCGGCCCTGGGCGCGGTGGCCGCCATCGTCATGGACGTGGCCCTCAGCTCGCGGCTGGGGCCGTTCCGGTTGCTCGTGGTTCCGGGCGCGGCGTTCCTGGGCGCGCTGAGCGCCACGTTGCTCGCGCAGCGGCTGGGCGGGGGTGGTGGGCGCACGGAGACGGCGCGCATCCTCCTGGCGGGCGTGGCGGTGAGCGCGGGCGCGGGCGCGGGGATTGGCCTGCTCACGCAAATGGCCACCGACGCGCAGCTTCGCACCATCACCTTCTGGACCTGGGGCAGCCTGGCCGGCGCCTCCTGGAGCGTGGTGGTGGCGTCCACGGTGCCGCTGCTCATCGCGCTGGTGTTGCTGCTGAGGGATTCACGCTCGCTCAACCTGCTGCTCCTGGGAGAGCGCGAGGCATGGCACCTGGGCGTGGACGTGGAGAAGCTGAAGCGACGGCTCATCCTCGCGGCGGCGCTGGGCGTCGGCGCGGCGGTGTCCGTCACGGGCATCATCGGCTTCGTGGGGTTGCTCGTTCCGGCGCTGCTGCGGCTCGCGCTCGGGCCGGACCACCGGCGGTTGATGGGGGCTTCGGCGCTCCTGGGCTCGGCGTTGCTCGTCGCCGCGGATGTGCTGGCGCGCACGGCGGCGGTGCCCCAGGAGCTTCCCGTCGGTGCGCTGACGTCCATGCTGGGCGTTCCTGTCTTCATCTCGATGCTGGCGCGCGGCAGGGGGATGTCATGAGCCTGGAGGCACGGGGAGTCGAGGTGTGGCGAGGCCGGGGTCGCGCGCTGGGACCGGTGTCGCTGAACCTGGTGCCTGGCGAGGTCCTCGCAGTGGTGGGGCCGAACGGCGCGGGCAAGTCCACGCTGCTCTCGGCCTTCTCCGGGGAGTTGCCCTGCACCGTGGGCGAGGTGCTGCTGGATGGGCGCCCGCTGTTGAAGTGGCCTCCCCGGGAGCGCGCGCTGCGGCTGGGCGTGCTTCCCCAGGAGTCGTCACTCGGGTTCGGCTTCACCGTGCTGGAGGTGGCGCTGCTGGGACGCAGCCCTCACGCCACGCGGGGCGAAGGAAGCGCGGACATGGATGCGGCGCAGGCCGCGCTGGAGGTGATGGACATCCGGCACCTGTCGTCGCGGCCGTACACCTCCCTCTCAGGGGGAGAGCGTCAGCGGGTGCAGCTCGCGCGCGTGCTCGCGCAACTCTGGGAGGCACCCGAGCACGGTCATCGTTATCTGTTGCTCGACGAGCCGACGTCGAGCCTGGACCTCTCGCATCAGCATCTCGTCCTGGAGGAAGCGACGCACTTCGCGAGGGACGGAGGTGCGGTGCTCGCGGTGCTCCACGATTTGAATCTGGCCGCGCGTTATGCGCATCGAATCGCTGTCCTGGCCGACGGCAAGCTGGTGGAGCTGGGGTCTCCCGCCCAGGTTCTCCGTCCGGAGCTCATCGCCAGCACCTTCGGTCTGCAGGTCCGTGTCGTCGAGTATCCAGACTCACCCGCGCCTTTCATCATTCCCTCGGGCCGGGCCCCGCATCATCCATGAGCGGGTGTCTTCAAGTTTCGTGAGTTGCTTCTCGCGGGGGTGTGCGGCGAACCCGGCCTCCCTCCATGTCGCACCGCCGGGCGCCCGCCCCCGCGAGGAGTGTTTGTCGATGGGCCTGCCTGGCCCTGAGCAGGCGAGCAGGCTGAAACACGGTCTGTCGTGTCGGATGTCTGACATTGCGACGCGGCGAATGCGGGCAAGCAGGGGACCCCCGCGTCTCCTGCTCATGCTGTTCTTCGAGGGCACCATGTTGTCCTGCCGCGCACCCGTCACCAGTGTGGCGGACGTGGAGGTGGTACGGCGTTGGGCTTCGAGTCGGCTGTTCGCGCGAGTGGGTGGGCGCTCGTGTACTGGGCGCTGGGCGTGGGGTTGCTGGCGTGTGGCGCGGGCTCGGGAGCCGTTCCGTGTGATGCCGCGTGCGAGGCTTCCGACGAAGCCTGCCGGATGAGCGCGTGCTCCACCGGGCCCGAGGAATCGGTGAGGGCCCAGGTCGACTGCGGCGCGCTTCCTGTCGGAGGACGGTGTCTGGGGCCTCGCGTGGTGGAGCGCTGTCACGACGGACAGCTCGCGCGCGAGGACTGCGCGGTGAGCGAGGCCTGCGTCGAATCGCAATCCTCCGATGGCGCGCACTGCGAGCCAGGCGCGGCCTGTGTGGAGAGCGCCACGCGCTGCTCGGACATGGGCGCGCTGGAGCGGTGCTCGGCGGGGCGCTGGCTCGAACAGCGATGTGAGGCGGGCTGTGTCGCGGAAGGGAACCGGGGCTGGTGCGGTGCGCCCGGGCGCACCCTGAGCGGTGTCGCGCGTTACGAGCGCCGCTTGCCCGACGCGGCCTTCCACGACTGGACGCCGGAGACGGAGTGGGTGCCGGCCCGCGGCTTCCTCGTCGCGTCCTTCCAGGCGGGCACGCTCATCGACCTGGGGGTGACGGACGCGGTGGGACGCTTCACCGTGCGCCTGCCGACGGAGGTGGGCCCGGAGGACCTCGTCGTGGTGTACGCGGCGGGGCAGGGGAAGCCCGGCACGGTGGACTACGCGGTGGCGGACCCGGGCCTGTCTGGGCCACAGACGCTGCCCGTGACGCCGGGAGCTTCCGCGCGGCTGTGGAGCTGGGCGCGCCCCACGCGAGAGTTGATGGATGCGCCCGTGGTCGCCATCGAGGAGTCGGAGGGCTCGGGCGCGGCGGCGGTCTTCGAGGCGCTGAGCGCGGCGTGGAATGGCACGCGGGAGCGGTTTGGCCGGACGGGGTTGCCCGTGGTGGCGTGGTTGGGTTTCGGCACGACGTGGTCGTGTGGGGCGTGCTTCGCGCCGTGGCAGGTGACGGCGGCGGGGCGGCGCTGGGGCGCGCAGCTCTGGCTGCCGGGAGACTCCGACGCGGCGTGGTGGTCCGAGGCGATGGTGCTCCACGAACTGGGTCACTGGGCGATGGCCAGCCACGGGACGAGCCCCTCCGAGGGCGGACCGCACTATGTCGGGGTGCCCACCTTCCCGGGCCAGGCGTGGAGTGAGGGCTGGGCCACGTGGTTCAGCTCCGACACGCGCGGCAATCCCCGCTACTACGACAGGCAGGGCGGGACGATGTTCTGGCTGGACCTGGAGACGCGTTCACCGGAGCTGGTCGCGTGGTCTCGGCCGAAGCCCGAGGACGGATTGCTCCAGCCCATCGAGGAGAACGAGGTGGCCGCCATGCTCTATCGGCTGGGCACCGGTACGCCGTCGCGGCAGGTTTTGTACGAGGCGCTCGCGGCTCCGGCGATGAACCTGGCGCCGTGGGCGCGGGGGTATCGCAAGCACACGTGGAGGATGGTGGCGGGAAGGCAGGTGGACGTGGTGGAGACGACGGAGGCCGCGCCGTGTCTCGCGGACTTCCTGGACACACTGATGTGCAAGGGCTACCCGCGGGCATTGATGGACGCGGCCACCGAGCCGACCCTGGCGTATCCGTATCCCAGCCATGAGCCCTTGTGCTGGTGAGGCTGTGATGCGCAAGTTGGAGCGGCAGGGGCCAGTTCTGGAGTCCGCGGTGTCGATGATGGAACGTGTCCGGCGGGATGGCCGGGAGGCCCTCGCTCGCCCTGATGTTGTGTCGGTGGTCGACGTGGTGGGGCTCGTTGCCCGAGCACGCGTGGGGCGTGCCATTCAGGGTGCGTGCCCATGACGTCGCGACGACGCATCGCAGGCGCAGTGTTGGCCCTGGCGCTGATTGGAGCACTTGCGGCGGGAGTGGCTTCGGGGGTGGAGCGAGCCCGAGGCCGACTGCGCAAGCCTCCCGAGCCTCGACCTCCCTTCTCCCAGAGAGACGATGTTCCGTTGAGTGGTCCCACGCACGGGGACGAGGCTTCGCGCCTCGCGACGCGGACTCGAGTTGCTCCGGTGTCCGCATCGAGGTCTGTGTCGGCGGTACGGATGTCGACCGCGTCACCGTCGAAGGGGAAGTCTGGAGGCGCCGGTCTGGTGCGCGATGCGGTCTACCGCGTGCGTCCGCGAGGCGTGGCGGTTGGCGACGAGCATACGGAGGAGTCCTCTGACGACAGCGCGGCCACCGCGTTGAGCGGAGGTTCATTGGCGGGGCTCACCACGCGAGTGCCCGCTCCGATGCGCGTGAACTGGCGCGTGGTGGACGCCGAAGGCGGAGGACTCCGGCTCGTGGCTGAAGTCGAGCGAAGGGCGGGGTTCAACGTCCCCATCGCGGTGAGCATCGTGCTGCCTCCGGAGGCACGGCTCATCGAAGGGACGACGGACTTCGTGCTGCCGGAAGGTGAGGGTGAGGATGTGCGCGCGGTGCCGTGCGTGGTGAGCGTGACGCCGGGGGTGGTGCCGCGGACGGACCTCGTGCTGGTGGCTCATGCGGAAGGCTCGGCCTTCGGAGCTCATGCGGAGGCGCGTTACACCTTCGGTCGACAGCACCTCGTCGAGCGGCGTCCTTCGCCCACGGGGCCTGTCCTGCCAGCGCGCTTCCTCTCGGGCGACGTGTCGGGGGACTCCGAGGACTCCGGTGAGGATGACGCTCCCTGAGTGAGCAGCGATGTGGCGCGCGAAGCCCGGCGTACTTCCGCCAGGCCCACCCTGCTCAAGTCCTTGCGGGAGATGCGAAGCCTCTTCGTGGGGTACTCGTCGCCCCGAGAGTGGAGCGAGTGGCTTGCGTGTCCTCGCCGCGCGCGAAGCACCGCTCCCCGAGAAGGCACGGCTTCTTCGAGTGGACTGATGCTCCGCGCTCCTGTTCTCGCGGAAGGAGCGGTGCGCCTCTCTCCCGAGCAGTGGGCTCCTCACGCCACGCGGTGAGTCGCCTGCCGAGCCTTCCCTGTCTGCTCGCTTGTCCGCGGCCGACGCACCGACGGTTCTGGCGAACTCCGACGAGGACTGTGCTCCCCTCGCATGACGAGGAGTGTGCCTCTCCTCTCATGAGGACTGCGAGGCGCACGGCGACGCGCTAGATACGAGCCTTCGCCGCTGTCCAGGAGCCTCGTCCGTTGCAGACCGTCGCGTTGGGGTTGGTGTTGGTGTCCGCGTTCCTTCACGCGTCCTGGAACGCGATGCTCAAGAAGCATCCGAATCCCGAGGCAGGCGTGGTGGGCGTCATCACCGTGGCGGTGGTGGGCGGTGGTCTGTGGGCGCTCGGCATGAAAGGGGAAGCGTTCCCCTCCACGGCGGGGCTCGCATGGGCGCTCGGGGCAGGCGCCTGTGAGAGCGTCTATCTGGCGGCGCTGTCCCGTGCCCTGCACCGCGCACCGTTGGGCCTCGCGTACACGGTGTCGCGAGGTGGCGCGATGCTCCTGGTCTGGCCGGTGTCCGTGCTGGCACTGGGTGAGCCCATCTCCGCGTGGACCGTCACGGGCGCGGTGGTGCTGGGCGGTGGGCTCGCGGTGATGCATCTGTCGCGTCCCACGGGGCCCGCTGCGTCCGGAGTCGCGTGGGCCGCGCTGTCGGCGGTGGCCATCGCCGGCTATCACCTGAGCTACAAGATGGCGCTCTCGGACGGCGCGCAGCCACCCGCCCTCTTCACCACGGGCCTGCTCGTCGCGCTGCCCGTGCTGGTGCTGGAGCGGAGCCGGCAGATGGGGTGGGCCACCCTCCAGCGAGAGGCGTGGAGCCGTCCCGGTCTGGTCGTCTTCGCGGGGGCCATCTGCATGCTGTCCTTCGCGCTGCTGCTCTCGGCGCTGAACGACAGTGGGGCAGGGGCGGTGCTCACGCTGCGCAACACGTCCATCGCCTTCGCGCTGGCCCTGGCCGCGCTTCAGGGAGAGCGGCTGGGACGCCGCCAACTCGTGGGCGCGGCGTTCGTCTCCGTGGGCGCGGTGTTGCTCGGCATGCCCGCGTAGCAGTCGCCCAGCCTCGTCCGTCTGGGCCGAGGCTCCGCGCCAGACGGGGCGGAGCCGTCGCGCCTACTCCGCCTTGGCCGATGCACCCAGCCGCTTCAAGGACAGCTGCGCGTCCTCGTGGTTGGGCTGGAGCTTCAGCGCCGTCTCGTACTCCAGCTTCGCCTCATCCAGCCGCTTCGACGCTTCCAGCAACTGCCCCAGCGCGTTGTGCGGCTCGGCGAAGGTCGGGTCCACCTGAGAGGAACCCCGGAAGGACTTCTCCGCGTCCTTCGCGTTGCCCTGCTGGTACAGCGCGTGGCCCAGGTACAGCAGCGCCAGCGCGTTGCGAGGCTCCACCGCCAGCGCGTCCGTCAGCACCTTGCGCGCCTTCGCGCCGTCGCCGCCGCGCAGGTACAGGAAGCCCAGCTCGGCCCGCGCTTCAATCTGCGCCGGGTCCTTCGCCACCACTTCCTCCAGCTCCGTCACCGCCAGGTCCGGACGCCCGCGTCGCGAGTGGACGATGCCCAGCCGCGCCAGCGCCGCCGTGTCCGCCTCCTCGCCTTCCTTGGGCCGCAGGTACGTCTCCGCACCGGCGTAGTCCCCCATGGCCATCAGGAGGTCCGCCAGCGCCAGCTTCGCCACGCGGTGGTTCGGGTCCTCCTTGAGGACCGCCAGGTAGAGCGGCTGTGCCTTCGCCGACACGCGCTTCTTCGCGTAGGTGTCCGCCAGCGCCAACCGGTTCTCCACCGTGGGCGACAGCGCGACACATTCCTCGTACTGGGCAATCGCGCCGTCGAAGTCACCCTTGGCCTTCAGCGCCTCGCCGTAGCCCGCCCTCGCGGCCGCGTCCTTGGGGAACGCCTCCACCGCCGTCTTCAGCGTGGCCACGGCCTCCTCGGCCTTGCCCAGCGACAGGTACGCACGCGCGAGGCCCTGGTACGCCTCCGTCGTCTTCTTCCCGTCGTCGGTGCTCTTCTCGATGGCCTTCTTGAAGGCCTCCACCGCCTGCTTCTTCTTGCCCTGCTCCAGGTACAGGTGGCCCAGCTGCGTGTACGGCCCGCTGGCCCGGCGCGGCTCCAGCACCAGCGCCTTCTCGAAGGACTTGGTGGCGCGCACGTTGTCGCCCAACTGGTAGTAGGCGAGCCCCAGATTGAAGTGGGCCTCCGCGTACTTCGAGTCGGCGGCGATGGCCTTGAGGAACGCCTCGGTGGCCTTGCGCGGGTCGCCCTTCTCGTTGAGCGCCACGCCCAGGTTGTTCTGCGCGCGCGCGTGCTTCGGGTCCGCGGCGATGGCGCGCTGGTACTCGGCGATGGCGCCGTCGAAGTCGTTCTCGCGCAGCAGCAGGACGCCCAGGTTGTAGTGCGCCTCCGCGTCGCCCAGCTTCTCGCGAGTGGCCTCGCGCAGCGTCTCCTTGGCCTCGCCGTTGAGCCCCTTCTCCGCCAGGGCCTTGCCCAGGTTGACGCGGGCGACGTTCAGCTTGGAGTCCAGCTTCAGCGCCTCACGGTACGCCTCGATGGCGTCGTCCGTGCGGTTGGCGCGCTGCAGGGCCTCGCCCAGGTTGAAGCGCAGCTCCGCGTCCTTCGGCGCCAGCTCCACCGCCATCGAGTACTGGCTGATGGCCACGTCCGTCTCGTCCAGCACGCGGGCCAGCAGGCCCCGCTCCGAGCGCAGCGACGCATCCTCGGGAAACGCGGCGATGGCCTGGTCCAGCAGCGTGCGCGCGGCCTCCGCGTCGCCCGCGAGCCTCAGCGCCCGACCCAGTGCCAGGCGGGGCGGAATCAGGTCCGGCTCCACCTCCACCAGCTTCTTCAGCGGCTCCACCGCCTTCTTCGGCTTGTTCAGCGCGAGGAAGGCCGTGCCCAGGCGATAGAGCGCATCGGCGTCGTCCGGAGACGCGCGCAGCCGGGCACTCTCCACCGCCGCGGTGCGCTCGAGCGCGGCCGCGTCGGGTGGAGGCGTCTGGGCGGTGAGCAGCTGGAGGACTAGGACGCCGGCTTTCGTCATCACAGGTTCTCCACGTAGGGACTGGCACGCGCGTCGAACGTCTTCTTGGCGAGGGCCGTCTTCTTCGCCTCCCAAGCCTCCCGCGCCGTCTTCTCTTCCTTCTGGTCCTCGGAGAGGTCGGCGAGCTCTTCCTTCACCTCCGCGTCGCACTCGGCCACCTGCTCCTCGAACTCCTTCGGGTCCAGCTCCTCGCTGCCCTCCACCTTCGCCTTGCGGGCCGCCGTCAGCTTGGCCAGCTCGAACTTGGCGAAGGCGCAGTTGCGCGCCAGCTCCGACACGTCACGCAACCCCACCGACAGCCGCTGCTTCGCGCGCAGGTACTCCACGCGAGCCTCGGACTCCTCGATGGCCAGCTTCGCGACCTCGCGGGAGACTTCGTCCGTCGCGCGGTCCACCTCGTCCTCCGCCGCCTCCTGGCGGGAGCGGGCGCGGCGGATGTTGTCGCGGGCGCGGTCAATCTCGTTGTTGTTCTCGTCCACCTTGTCGACGGCGAGCGCCAGCTCGTTCTCCGCCTCCAGCAGCTCGATGCGGACTTCAAACGGGAGCTTCTTCACCAGCGAGCCAGGCACCTTCATGCCGTAGCTGGGGCCGCACGCGGCCAGGAAGAGCGGGAGGGTGAGCAGGACGATGTGCTTCATGGAACGGTCGCCTCGAAGCTGCCGAAGATGGTGCGGCCGGAATAGATGTCGATGCCGTTGACGAAGGTGACGTGGAAGTCACCGGTGACACGCTGGCCCTGCGCCGTGGGGAGGTTGTCCACGACGAGCGAGCCTCGCTCCAACTGCGGAAAGACGCGCGCCGGCTCGTCCAGCACGCTGCGGCCGATGACGCCGCGCTGCGCGCCGCCCTCCAGGGACTCGGCCAGGTTGATGGTGAGCCCGCCGGTGTAGCCCTCGGGAATCATGTCCCCCACGCGCGCGCTGACCTTCAGCACGGTGTTCACCCCGGAGCCCTGGGGCGAGACGAAGTTGATGGACAGCTCTCCTTCGGCCAGCACCGCCTCCGCGCGCTTGTACTTCAGGTCCAACAACGGCGACACGCTGCCTTCCAGCGCGCCGCCCTCGTCGCCGCACGCGCACAGCCCGGCCACCAGCGCCACCAGCGCCAGGGTCCGGAAGCCGTGCGAGTGCGTCGGGTGGAGACGCGGGCTCACTTGCACGCCTTCCAGCCCGCGGTGTCCACGTCGGCGCCGTTGAGCGAGCCCACGTCCTTGAGGACGGCCAGGTCTCGCCGCGCCCCGTCCACGTCGCCGAAGCGGCAGCGCAGCGCGGCCAGGTTGAGGCGCGCCTTGTCGTAGGTGGGGTCGGAGTCCATCGCCTTGGCGTACGCGGCGCGCGCGCCCATGGCGTCACCCATGTTGAGCAGTGCCCAGCCCAGCGCCGAGTGCGCCGAGGCCTTGGTGTCCTGGAGCTCCGTGACGCGGCCAAACGTCAGCTGCGCCACGCCGAACTGGCGCGCCTCCAGGTACGCCATGCCCAGCGCTTCCAGCGACTCCACGCTGAGCGTGCGCTCGGCCTTCTTGCGCAGGTCATCCAGCGCGGCCAACTGCGTGGGCGCACCCGGCTGGGGCACCGGCAGCGCGGCCTGTTCGGCGCGCGAGCGGCAACCCACCACCGCCGCGCTGAAGACCTCCAGCGACTCCGCGCGGGACAGACACGCCTTGAATGCCTCCTCCGAGCGCGTCTTCAGCGGGCCGACCTGCTCCTTCACCGCCGCCTGGAACTGCTGCGACTCCGCAGCGGAGAGGCCGCCCGGCACCGGCGTGGACTCGACGACGTCCGCGATGTGCCCGTACGCCAGCGCCAGCCGCCACAGCGAGGCCACCGCCCACTCGGGGTAACCCAGCGACGCGGCCTGCGTGTAGATGCCCTCCAGGCTCTGGAGCGCGGCGACCTTCTCCTCCACCTTGTCCGCCGGCAGGTCCTTGTAGCCGCGGTAGAGAATCTCGCCCAGGAACCACAGGCCCCTGGCCGCCTCTTCCGTCTGGCCGTTGGGGCCCTGCACCGCCGTGGTGAGCGTGGCCACCAGCGCGTCCGCGGACGCCGTGGGCGCCGTGACTGCCTGCACCTCCGCCAGCACCGCCGCCGCGCCCGCGCTCCTCGGGTCCAGCTTCAGCGCCGAGTCGGCCGCGAGCTTCGCGCGCGAGTAGTCCTTCGCCTTCAGCCGCGCCTCGGCCAGCAGCACCAGCACCTCGGACTTGCGCGCGCCCGACACTTCCGCCGCCGTCTCGAGGTTCCGGGCCGCTTCCTTGTACTCACCCAGCGCCATGCGCAACCGCGCGCCAGCAAGCCACCCATCCACGCCGGCGATGTCCGCGCCCAGCTTCTGGCCCACCTGCTCGAACCACGTGGCCGCCTCGCCGAACGCCGCCGCTTCCGCCGCGTGCCGGCCGAGCGTCAGGAGCACGTCCGACAGGTACTGGCTCTTGGGGTAGTCCTGCACCAGCTTGGCGCCCAGGTCGCGCTCGGCCTGCAGGTCGCGCTTCTCGCGCGCCGCCGTGAAGGCGCCGTACAGGGCCTTCTCGCCGATGTCGCTGTTCTTGTTCTCGTCGGCCACCTTCACGAGGCCCTGGATGACGTCGCCCGTCTCCTGGGCGCTCTGCAGCGCCAGCTCGTCCAGCGCCTCGGCGCGGCTCTGGGTGAGAATCTTCTGCACCTCCGCGCGGAAGTTGCCGGGCAGGGGCGAGGTGAGGAACTTCTTGCCCGTCTCGTCCAGGCCCTTGAAGTCGTTGACCTGCCGCAAGCTGTCCAGCGCCAGGTTGCCGGCGACGGTGGCTTCCTTGTGCTGCGGATGGGTGAGGGCGAAGGCGGTGAACAGCTCCGCCGCCTTGGGGTAGTCGCCGTCCTCGTAGAAGGCGCGGGCGATGTTGAACTTCACGTCCAGGACGTTGGGGCTCTTGGGGTAGCGCGACACGTACTCCGCGCCCAGCAGCTTCATCGCCTGACGCGCGTCCGCGACTTCATACGCGTTGCGCTTGAGCGCCTCCTCCGGCTTGAGCGTGGAGAAGTGCGCGAGCAGCGCGGCGTAGAGGGCCTCTTCCTCGCCCTTGGCGTCCTTCGCCTTCGACTCGTAGCGGGCCAGCTCCTCGAACTGACGCGCGGCGCGCGTGTAGTCCTTGGCGGAGAAGAGCGCCTCCGCGCGGTTCTTCATCATCGGCCGCACGTACTGGTCGGGACGGAAGAGGCTCAGGTACGCCTCGTACGCCTCGGCGGTGCTCAGGTAGAGCTCCTTCTCCTCCTTCTTCTGCGCCGCGAGATGGAGCAGGGTGGCCAGGTCGCGCCCCATCTCCTCCAGCTCCACGAGCTGCTTCTTGCGGTCGACCTCCGACAGCTCCGGGTCGGTCTTGGACTGCACCGCCGCGCGCACGAGGATGCGCAGGTCCTCCGGCTCCGGCAGCACCTTGCCCTTGGACGCCTTGAGCGCGTCGTAGAGCTTCTGGCCGCGCTCCAAATCCAGCTCGGGGTCGTGCTGAATCTCCATCAGCTTGCGCAGCGCGGGGATGGCCCACTCGTACTGCTGCTTGATGAAGTAGCGGTTGCCCAGCTTGTCGAGCGCCAGCGCGTAGGTGGCGCGGCTTTCGCTGAGCTTCTCGAAGTAGTTGAGCGCGCCCTTGGCGGGCTTCGCCTCCGTGTAGCTGTAGACGAGGTCAAGCAGCGCCTCGCGCTTCACGTTGAGCGCCTTCTTCACGTCCATGCCCGGCAGGGGGGCGCTCGCGGCCGCGGCCTCGAAGAACGTGACGGCCTCCGCGTGCTTGGCCTGGTTGACGCGAATCCAGCCCATCTTGTAGCGGGCCAGGTCGTGCACGGGGGAGGGCGGGGCCTCCAGGATGGCCTGATAGTGGCGCTCGGCCTCGACGAGGTCCGCCTTGTCGAAGAAGTGGTCGCCGAGAATCTGCTCCGACTCCAGCCGCAGCGGGCTGTTGGGGAACTTGCGCGTCAGGTCGCCGAGCGTCTTGAGCATCTCGTCGAACTGACCGAGTTCGCGCTGCTCGTGCGCCAGGTAGAACGTCACCTGGTCCCCGTCCTTGAAGTCCGGGTACTCGCGCAGCAGGCGGTAGTACATCTGCACGGCCTTCTGCTTCATCAGCCGCGTCTCGGGAGAGACGATGGCGCCCGAGGCTCCCTCCGGCCGGGACTCGGCCTGGAGGTAGTACACGTAGCGGCTCTTCTCCACGAAGAGCTCGGCGAGCCGGAACTGGAGGTCCGGCAGGTACGGCGCGTTGCGGCTCTTGGAGATGAGCTTCTCCGTCTCGCCGATGGCGCGGTCGACCTTGAAGATGTCTCGCTTGAGCTTGGCGATGAACTCGTCGCGCTCCTTCGCCTTCGAGACCATCGGATTGAGGCCGGGGCCCGCCGCGCGGCCCGTGCCTCCGGGGGACGCCGCGAGCAGGGCGGCGGTAATCAGGCCGGTCAGGGGGCCGGTCATGGGGTCTCCTCGATGCAGCGGCTCTCGATGCTGACCCGGTACGACTTGAGCTCGTCGTTCCAGTATTCGCCGTCGAAGCGGAAGGCGACGCTGTCGGGCGTCAGGAGTTGTTCATCCTCGGGCGCCACGATTTTCGCGCCCTTCTTCACGCGCTCGTACAGCTTCAGTCCCACTTCGTATTCCATCAGTCGCACCTGCTCCGCGGCGCGCAGGAGCGTGTCCGCCTCCTGGCGCACGGCCTCCGCCAGTCGCGCGTCGTACACGCGCACGGCCTCGGCGCGAGACAAGTCGTACAGCTTCGTCAGGTGCGAGAAGAGCCGGTCGCCGAAGCTGCCGGCGTAGCGGCCCAGGCGCTCGCCCTCCAGGTCCAGCGTCTCCACGAAGCGCGAGGCGCGCTGGGTGCCACCGTGCGAGTTGGCCGCGCGGCGCAGGCGGAGGTCCTGGGTGAGGTCGTCGCGGTTGCGCACCGCCTCCAGCGAGTCCGCGAACCTGCGCGTCAGCTCCTTCGCCGCGCGCTTGGCGGGCAGGTAGTGGCAGAGGTCGCGGTAGATGAGGGCGCGCAGCAGGTACTTGTCCGGCAGGAACTCGTCGCGGAACGACGGAGCATCCAGGGTGGTGAGGATGCCCAGCGACGCGCGCGGCTCACCCAGCTTGTAGCGGGTCCACGCTTCCTCCAGGTAGAGGCTGGCGCGGCCCGGGTCCAGCTCCGGCAGCTTCACCAGGTTGTACGCCTCCAGCGCGCCCGTGTAGTCCAGCCGCTCGTAGCGCAGGCGGGCCACCGCGAGCGCCGCCTCGTTGCGAGCCTCGCGCGTGAGCTTCTCGTCCTTGGACAGGCCCAGGAAGTCCGCGATGAGCTCCTCGGAGGGCTCCTTCACCTGCTTGAGCCGGGTGACGAGCAGCGCGAACTTCGCGCGGCTGGCCTCGGCGCTCGTCTCCGACAGCTTGGCGAAGTGCGTGTTGGCCCAGCGCTCGTTGCCCACGCGCAGGTCGACGAGGCCCTGCTGATAGTGCGCGTACGCGCCCGTGTCTTCCGGGAGGAAGCCCAGGTCGAGCGCGCCGAAGACCTGCTCGTCGATCATCACGTCGTCGTGCGGCCGGTCCGTCAGCTCCTTCAGCGTGTCGAGCGCGCGGGGGATGACGTTCGGGTTGGAGCGCTCACGGGCGATGCGCGCCAGATACGACGCGCCCGCGTGCGTCAGGCCCAGGTCGATGAGGCTCCGGGCGAGGAAGTACTGCGCCCAGGCGTAGTTGTCGTCCGTCTTGGGCGCGGCCTGGAGCCACGCGTAGAGAGGACCCGCGGCATCGCGCGGCTTGCCGTCGAAGTAGTCCTGCAGCGCCTGGTCGAAGATGGCCGGGTCCACCTTCTGCGGCACGGGCGGCGGAGCCTCGGCGGCGGCCTCCGGCTTCTTGTCGGACGCGGCAGCCGCGGGCGCGCCCTCGGTGCCGGCGGCCGGCGCGGATGCCCCGGACTCGGCGGGCTTCGCGGCCGGAGCGGGGGAGCCCGTCGCGGGTTTGGCGGCGGCGCCGGGCGTGGCCTTCGCGCCGGAAGGAGGTGGCGGCATGGGCAGCGAGCCACCGCCAGACTGGGCGGGAGCCGTCGCTGGAGACACGACGAGCGCGGCGCTGGCGAGCGCGGCGATAAGTGAGCGGGGGGTCATTCCGTGGCGCCGAAGTTGAACGCGGTACCGAGCTGGACCACGGGGACATTGATGATGCGGGAGGCACCCGCGAACACGACGTTGTTCGTCACGTCGAGCCGGAACGACAGCGTCTTGCCGGAGAACATGCGCACGCCCAGGCCCAGGTTGATGGCGGGGCGGAAGCCGTCCTGCCGGTCAATCTTCACCACCGTGCCGCCGCCGAGCAGGAACGCCTCGAAGTGCAGCACGGAGCTGTTGAGCACGGCCGTCTTGCCGTAGAGCGGGCTCCAGACGAGGTCCGAGCCCACCATCCACTGCACCTGGTCCTCGAACGCGGAGGCGGTGGGGGCCACGTCGAAGTCGCGCTCGAGCTGCCGGCGCAGCGACGTCTGGATGTTGTAGCTGTACGTGCCGCGGCCCACCTGCCACGCGAACGTGTCGCTGAAGTGGTACGTGTACGAGACGCTTCCGGTGAGGCCCTTGTAGAAGGCGTCGGCCGGCAGCACGCCGACCCCGAGGTACAGCTCGTGATTCATCCGGTACTGCCGCTCCTGGATGGCGGAGACGGCGCCGGGATTCTCGAGCGCCTCGGCCTGGGCGCGGGCAAGGCCGGGCGCCAGGAACAAGAGAATGAGCAGGGCGTATCGCACGGTGGGGGCTTCCTGGCGGATGAGCGGAACGAAACGCGGGTGGGGGGCCCGCGTCAGTAGCCGACGGAGTTGAAGAGGAACGGGTAGGTGATGATGACCACGCCGCCCTTGGGGGCGGGGAAGGTCCAGGACTTCAGATTGGTGAGGATGCAGGCCTCGACGGAGGCATTGCGCAACGTGGAGGACTTCGTCTTCGCCGCGGCCACGCGGCCGTTGGCGCCGATGGTCCACTCCAGCACCACCTTGCCGGCGAGGCCCGGATCCTTGAGCAGCGCGCGCTCATAGCAGCCGTGCACTTCGTTCAGGTGGCTGTTGATGACGCGGGCCACGGCCTCGCGGTCCACGGTGCCCTGGGTGGAGGCGATGCTGCGAGCGGTGGCGCGCGTGACGGTGCCGCCGACCTTCCCCTTGCCCACCGAGCCCGCGCCCAGCGCGCCGATTCCGCCGCCGCCCTTGCCGCGCAGAAGCTCCGCGCCCAGCGTCGCGCCGCCGCCCTTGCCGCCGCCGCCCAGGCCGAACGTGCCCAGGCCCGCGTTGGCGATGGGCGCCTTTCCGATGAGGCCCGACAGCTTGTAGTTGGAGTTCTTCACGTTCTTGCTGCCCGGGCCGCTGCCCAGCTTGTCCACGGCGGCGAGCAGGTCATTGGTGGCGGGCCCGGCGGCGGACAGCTTCGCCAGCGCCTTGAGCGCCTTGTTCTCCGCGGGCGCGGCGGCCACGGCCTTGGGCTGCTCCTTGGGCGGAGGCGGTGCCTTCTCCACCGGCTTGGGCGGCGCCTTCTCCGCGACCTTCTCCTTCGGTGGGGCCTTCTTCTTGATGGCCTCCAGCTTCTGCTTCGCCTCTTCCTTCTTCTTCGGCTCGGGGGCGATGAGGCGCAGCGCGACGGGCGGCAGGCTCTTCTGGGTGAAGTCCGCCGTCTCCGGCGTGGGCGGCTTGAGCGCGATGAAGGCGCCCATCCCCGACGCGAAGAGCAGGAAGCACATCATCGCCAGCCACGGCAGGCCCTTGAGCGGGTTGACGAACACGCGCGTGGGGATGGGGGCGGCGTAGGCCACCAGCGACATCTGGCCCTGCGTCAGCCGGGCGCCCACGCCCTCGCGCAGCGTGATGAAGCGGCGGCTGCCGTCGGACTCCAGCGCCGCGCCGGTGACGGGGGTGAAGCGGCCGTCATTGCCGCTCTTCTCCACCTCGGTGCCAGGAGGCACGAAGAGGCGGAAGGCGCCGTTGGCCGACTCGGCCAGGGTGAAGGGCCCGGTGCTCTCCGGCAGCGTGAAGCCCCACAGCGGCATCGCGTCGGGGAGGTCCAGCGACGCCTTCACCGGCTGCTTCTTGTCCGGCTTGAAGCGGCGCGCGTCGCGGCGGATGGTGCCCCAGTAGAGCTCCAGGTAGAGCTGGGGCGTGCCCTTGCCCGGGTCCAGGCGCGGCGCATGCGTGGGCCTGGACGCGGTGACGCGCGGCTCCTGGAGCAGCGGCCCTTGCGGCGCGGGCAGCGGCTCCAACGCGACGTCCGCGAGCAGATCATCCGCGAACAGCATGCCCGTGTTCGCGGCCTGCGGAGGCTCCTGCGTCACGCGGCGGCGCACGGACGGCACGGTGCCGGCGGGCACGGGCTGGTGGGGGGCCTGCAGCGGCACGGGCTGCGGCGCGGCGGCCACGTGGGCCTGGGCGTTGATGGAGGCCTGCGGCGCGTGCGCGACGGGCGCCGGCATGGGGACCATGGCGGGCGCGGCGGACTGCTGCGGATAGATGGCCTGCGTCGCCGCTTGCGCCGGATGGGCCTGCTGCTGTGGCACGGCGCGAATCGCGGGCACGGTGGTGGCCAGTGGCTGCGCGGGCGCGGTGGCGGGGCGGAGCTGGCGCACGGGCGCGGCCTGCTGCGCGGGGGGAGGCGGCGCGGGCTGCGGCGTGCCGAACAGCGCGGCGACCTCCGGCGGAGGCTGCGGCTTGGCCTCGTGGGGCTTCTGCGCCAGCACGCGCGTCTTGAGGACGAAAGGTCCGCACAGCACCTCATCCACGGAGCGAATCTCGCACGCGGTGACGCGGTGGCCGTTGACGAACAGGCCCGTGGCGGTGCCCGCGTCCTGGATGGCCGCGCGTCCGTTCTGGAAATAGAGCAGCGCGTGGCGCGGCTCCACGGCCGGGTCTTCCAGCCTCAGGTCCGCGGACGGGTCTGAACCGAGCGCATACGTGCCGGGGACGAAGACTTCCGTCCCAACGAGGAGTCCGTCGCGGAGGATGACGACTTGCAGGACGCTGGGCTGGCCGCTCAACGGTGACGCTCCCTTCAAGGGCTGGTGGGCGGTGCTGCCCTACTGGTCGTACACCGTGGCGAGCGTTTCGGCGCGGAAGCTGTCGCGCTCGCGGATCATCGACCGCGTCTTCAGCTCCTTGCGGTCATAGAGATAGACGGCGCCCGACTTGTTCGTCTGGCCCTGGATGAGCCGGTCGTCGAAGTCGATGCGGGACGGTCCGCGCTGCGGCGGCGCCGAGGAAGTGGCGGCCTCCGACTCGCCCGTCACCGGGTCCGTCACGGGCGCGCTCTTGGTTTCAATTTTCGGCGGGGCCTTGGCACTGGACTTCTTGCCAGCCTTCGACTTCGCCGATTTCGCGGAACGGCCGCGGCCTTGGGCCCAGGCGTCGCTCGGGATGAACAGCGTACCGATGCCGAGGAGCTGGGCGACGGCCATGCAGAGGAGGAAGCGTCGCATCATCAACAGGTTAAGCGATGCGTGTATGGACCTGTCAACGCACACTCCAGGGCTGTTCGTGAGACGTCGGTCAACAGGTGTGGGGGGCACTCCACCCCATGTGGGGCGCGTGCTCCACGACAGCACTTGCTCGTTGCCGGCCGAGCGGAAAGATGTCGTGCCGCTCCGTGTCTGAAGTCGCTGTCCAACCGGGCGGGCACGGGGAGAATCCTCGTGGCCTCGCGCGAGAGGAGGGAGGATGCTTTCTCGCGAAAGGTACCGGGACACGACGTGACGAGCGCGGCGCGCAAGTGGGCAATGCTGGCGGTGGGCGTGGCGCTGTGGAGCGCCGCCGGGTTTGTGGGCTACCGCCTGAGCACGCGGGGCGGACGCACATCCGCGCCTCCAGGGTCCTCCGCGCCCCCCTCCTCGGGAACGGCGCCGAGGCTCGATTCGGTGGGCCCCCGGCTCACCAGCAATGAGACCTCCCAGCCCCTGTCCATCCAGGGCGCGAGGCTGGTAGCGGGATTGCGTTTGTCACTCGGTCCACCACTGTCGCGCGAGCTGCCGTTGACGGTGGTCGACTCGGGCCATGCCTTCGCCCGGCTGCCCGCGGGGCTGGCGCTGCCGGAGGACCTGCCCCAGGTGGTGGTGGAGGTCCGGCTGGTGGCGGACGGGGGCGCGCCTGTCGAGGGGAGCGCCCCCCTCACGCTGGTGAACGACCGCGCCTTTCCCGACCTGACGGGGATGGTGGCGTCGCCGGATGGGCGCACGCTGTTCGTCGTCTCGCCGCCCACGGACACGGTGTACTCCCTGGACGTGGGCTCGGGCCGCGTGGAGCGATTGGCGGTGGGGGACGGTCCCTCCGCGCTGGCGACGTGGAAGGATGCGCGCGGCCGGTCCTTCCTCGGTGTGGTCCATCGCTACCAGCCGGAGTTGCGCGTGTTCGCGCTGGACTCCAAGAGCGAGCCTCGGGTGTTGCCCGCGCCCCTGGGCGCCTCCGGCCTGGAGGTGGATGGCGCGCGTGGCGTGGCCTTCATCGCGGAGCAGGTGAGGGACACGGTGCGGGCTGTCTCGCTCGAGGATGGACGCGAGCGCTGGGCCGCGCCGGTGGACCCCAATCCGCGCGCGCTCGCCCGATGGAAGGACCTGCTGGCGGTGGGCAGCCTCCAGACGGGGCAACTGGAACTCTTGCGTCAGGAGGACGGCGCGCGCGCGTTCACCGTGGTGCCCGGGCCTGGAGTGGCCATCGTCGGCGGCAACACGGAGCGCTTCCGCGCGCAGGTGATGGGGGGAAAGGCGCCTCGCGCGCTCGTCGCGAGCCAGAAGCTGGGCCGCCTCTTCATGGCGAGCCTGGGCCCCAATGTCGGGCCCAATCCCCAGCGCATGGAGGTGAGCAACAACAGCGGCGTGGCCGTCATCGACCCGGCGCGTGGCGACTATGTGAGACACCGGGGCTTCGGCGCGGGAGTGACGGAGGGTCTGGCGCTCGACGAGGCCACGGAGCTGCTCTACGCGGCGGACGTGGGCATCGGCTGGGTGCGGGTGATTGACGCCCGGGCGCTGGTTTCCAGCGACGACACGGTGGCGCGCGGCGCGGTGCTTCAGAAGGTTTCGCTGACGCCGCCCGCGGACATGCCGCGCATCCGTCCGGCCGGGGACTTCTCGACGAAGGGACGTGCGGGCGAGGAGCTGCACTCCGGGCCGCGCTCACTGGTGCTCTCTCCCGACGGCGCCACCCTCTATGTCCTCAATCGCTTCAGCCGCGAGGTGGCGGTGGTGGACGTGCGCGACGCGCGCAAGGGGCGGCAGGGGGTGGTGACGCGGCGGCTCCCGGTGGTGGTGACGCGCGCGCAGGCCAAGCGGCAGCTGGGACAGGTCCTCTATTACGCGGACCTGGGACGCACCGGCATCACCTGCGACGGCTGTCACATCGAGGGACACACCGGCGGGGTCTTCTACGAGAAGACGCGGCCCAATCGCATCTACCGCTCGCCCACCGTGCTGGGCAGCCGTGACACGCCGCCCTTCTTCACGCCCGCCAGCCAGCACAACCTGGCGGAGACGGCGAGCTTCGTGGGCGGACGCAACCGCTTCCACAACCCGGACCCGTCCCCCTCCGAAGTCGAGGCGCTCACCCTCTATACGTCGCTGATGGTGACGCCACCCAACCCGTACCGGGGCGAGGATGGCGCGCCGCTGGAGTCGGTGACGCTCCCGGATGGACATGTGGGTCGTCCCGCGCGGGGGCGCGCGTTGTTCGAGGGGCGGGGCGGCTGTCTGGCGTGCCATCCCGCGCCGCTCTACACGTTGGACCAGGACGCCCGGACGCGAGGCCAGTACCTGGACGTGGGCACTCCCGTGGCCCTGCCGCTGCGCATCGAGCAGCAGGACCTGGTGGTGGGCGCGGCGCCGCCGTCGCTGGTGGGCACGTGGGACATGTGGCCGCTGCTCACGAGCGCCACGGCGGGTTACGCGGTGAAGGATGGCCGGCTGGTGGTGGACACGCGCTTCCCCTTGAGGACGGTGCTGGAGACGGCCGGGCCCGCACACGGTGATGCGCGCGCCTTCAGCCCCGAGGAGCGGGACGACGTGCTCGCCTTCCTGCTCACATTGTGAGCACGCGTCGGAACGCGGCGCGTCCGGCGTTCCGTGGCGGGGCGAAATTACGGCCCGCGGTGTGTGCAGGCGTCTGAAGAATTCGACGCGGACACCGCTGTCACTTGCGTTGCCGTGGGGGGCTGGGGTCTACAATCCATCCGATGCGCCCCCTTCCGCGCTCCGCGTGGCCGCTGCTACTCCCGATTCTGCTCCTGTCCTGCTCCGACGCGGGTCTCTATGCCATCGACGGGCGTGGGGCCAACCAAGGTGACCGCGCCAACTTCTCCGGCACCGTCTGTGTTCCGCTCGCGGGCGGCGACGCGTTTCCCACCAAGGTCGTCTTCGCGCTGCAGGGAGGCGAGGGCGTGGAGACCGAAATCGTGGGCTATGCCACCGACGGCCTGTCCACGCTCTCCAGCCGCTTCTCCGGCCCGTTCGTGAAGTTCGGCCTCGTCGCCTACCACTCGGTGGCCACCGGCATCCTGGGCGGCTTCTCCGACGCGGCGGACTTCCAGGCCGCGCTCCCGCGCTACGCCACCTATCAAGAGTCGGGGCCCATCAGCGTCCGCTCCTCGCTGCGGTTGGGGAAGACGCTGTTGTCCGGCGACATGCAGACGGCGTGTCGCGGCGAGGTGGCCCGCACGCGTTACATGGTGGTCATCGTGGTGCGCAGCCAGGACACCAGCTGCTCCAACCCGGCCTTCAACATCGGCCTGGACGCGGCCTGCAACGCGCTGACGGACAAGGTCGCCTGCAGCGAGTGCGAGCTCACCGCCGTCACCGGCGAAATCAAGGCGCTGGCCCAGCAGTACGGCGCGGGCGAGGTGGTGGTGCAGCCCATCTATGTCCGAGGCGCCGTGCCGGACCCGGCCACCCGCGCGCATGTCGCGGCCATCGCCCATGCTGGCGGCACCGAGCCCATCGAGACGGACGCCGCGGGGCTGCCCGGCACCCTCACCGGGCTGAAGTACGCCGCGCGCACGAACACCCTCAAGCTCAAGCGCTTCCTCGCCTTCAACCGCAACGTGGCGGTGCGTGCAGGCCAGGTGCTCGCCGACAGCGACGGTGACGGCCTGCCCGACGTGGACGAGGACGCGCTCGGCACGGACCCGCTGCAGCTCGACTCGGACCAGGACGGACTGATGGATGGCCTGGAGGTGCGCGTCGGGTTGGATCCGCTGCTGCCCGACGTCATCAACGGCTGCAGCATCTCCCTGGACGACGATGGCGACCGGCTCAACACCTGCGAGGAGCGCGTGCTGGGCACCAACCCCTGCATCGGCGACACCGACGGCGACACCCTTCCGGACCTGGTGGAGGCCCTGTCGCAGACCAACCCGCTCGTGCCGGAGGACCTGCTCGACTCGGACCGCGACGGGCTGACGAACATCGCGGAGATTGAAGCCCACGGAGACCCGCTCAGCGCCGACCTCGACTTCCACCGCGAGCGCGGCTACGGCTACGACCTGGTGGAGACGGACCCCACCGTCGACGGCCGCATCTGCTACGCGACGCGCGTGGAGAACATCTCCCTCGTCGCGACGCGCGAGCGGCCCCACCCGCTCATCCCCGGCGAGGTCATCCCCGCGGGCACCAACGAGGTGTACCTCTACCTCCAGGCTGGCCGGGACAATGACCCGCGCGGCGCGGGCATCGGCTCGCTGCTCATCCAGCCCATCCAGTACGACAAGGACGAGGGACGTACCCCCTCGGGCATCCTCCCCCTCGACCCAGAGGCCTTCATCCTCGGAACGTGATCCACCCGTGAATGAGGGGTCTACCCCTCGTTCGGACTGGGGAGTGCCCCCCACACTCTCCGGTCCACAGCCTGATGCGCCGCGCACAAGTGCCTGAAACTGTTGGAATTTACTTCAGGCAAGGGTGCGGATCGTCTCTTGCTAATGGCCCGGGGCTGAAAGGAGTCACCATGACACTCGTTCGTCTCGCTCCCGCGCTGCTGCTCGGGGCCTTCCTCGTCGTGAACCCTGGCACTGCCCAGGCGCAGAACAACGACAACCCTGACAACCCGGAATGCCTCGGCGATAGCTGCGGCCGCCCACAGGAGGTGGGTGGAGGTTGTGGCTGTGGTTGCGGCTCCGTGTGGGTGAACTACACGGATGACGGCGACACGCTGTCGTACACGGATGACGCGGACGGCGACGGCCGCGCGGACGACCGGGACAACTGCCCGTTCGCCTCCAACCGTGACCAGACGGACGGCGACGGCGACGGCGTGGGCAATGTCTGCGACAACTGCTCCACGCTCTCCAACTTCCAGCAGCGCGACGCCGACGGCGATGGCCAGGGCGATGACTGCGACACGGACCGGGACAACGACGGCGTGGCGAACGAGCAGGACAACTGCTCGCTGATTCCGAACGTGGACCAGTCCGACCTGGATGCCGACCGCGCCGGCGACGTCTGTGACTCGGACGATGACAACGACAACGTGGCGGATGGCGCGGACAACTGCCCGCGTCGGTCCAACCCGGACCAGGTGATGCCGACGGATGGCAGCCAGTGCCGCGTGGACGCGGACGCCGACAACATCTCCGACAACGGCGACAACTGCCCCGGGCTCGCCAACCCCGACCAGTCCGACAAGGACAACGACGGCCTGGGCGATGCGTGCGACCCGGACGCCGATGACGACAGCATCCTCAACGAGGTCGACAACTGCCGTGACGTCGCCAACCGCGAGCAGGCGGACGACGACCGCGACGGCCTGGGCGACGCGTGCGACCGGCTCTACTGCCTCGTGGTGGACCCCACCCAGAAGGACAAGTGCCTGGACCCGAAGTCCCCCTTCACGGTCAGCGCCGGCGGCACCATGCGCCTGTCGAAGTCGGGTGAGACGCTGCGTCCGCCGCTGTTCGCCAACCGCAACGGCGCGGCCATGGAGTACCGCTGGACGGTGACCCGGCGCCCCGATGGCTCCAACTCCGTGGTGGAGAACCCCCAGGGCGCGGTGACGCTCAGCCGCAACTGGCAGTACTCCTACGTGGACGGCAGCGTTCCCAACTTCGTGCCGGACACCGAGGGCACGTACGAGCTGACCGTGGAGGCCCGCCTGGCCTTCGCCGACCGCGTCTTCCCGGACAGCCGCGTCGCCACGTCCACCCTGGTGCTGACGGTGGGCGAGGGTGACGAAGGCGGTCCGAACTGCAACTCCGTGCCCGCGGGCTTCAGCGCCACGGCGCTTGGCGCCGCGCTGCTGGGCGTCCTGATGCGCCGCCGCCGCCGCGAGCAGTAAATCTCATCGTCTGTTGCCAGGAGGTCGTTTCCCCATGCGCCGCCTTCTTCGTTTCCCGCTCTTCGCGGCGGGCCTCCTGGCCACGGGACTGCTGTCCTGTACCGACTCGATGCTCGAGCCTCGAACGGAACAGCAGTCCCATGTCGATGACAGGGTGATGCTCCAGGGGCGCGTCTGCACGCGCCCGCCCAACCCCGCCGGCTTCCCCGTGAAGGTGGTGGTCGTCATCGACGAGTCGGGAAGCATGTGCATCTCCGACCCGCCTGGCGCGCAGCTGGACAGCGGCTTCTGTCAGCAGGCCGAGGTGCAGGCCATCATCCCGCCCGGCGTCACCGAGCCCGCGCGCGTGCGCGCCCTCAAGCGCCTGGTCGCGCAGTTCCGGCAGGTGAACGCGGCGGGCGGCAACGTGCAGGTGTCCGTCGCCCCGTTCGAGACCAACGTCCGCAACGTCTGGCCCCCGGCGACGACGGGCGACCGCTTCGCCCGGCCGGACACCAACATCGACACCTATATCGACGGCCTGCAGAGCCAGCTGGGCAAGGGCACCGACTACCAGGGCGCCCTGTCGTACGCCTACAGCCTCATCGCGAGCGACATCAACGCCGTCGCGCTGTCCAATCCGGAAGTCCTGCCGCGCACCCGCTACGTCGTCGTCTTCCTCACGGACGGCACGCCGTATCCGCGCTGCTCCGCCACCGACAACCTCAGCGTCTACGCCGGCCCGGACAGTCCGGACCTGACGTGGGCGGACTCCCTCATCGGCTTCTGCAACGCCACCAGCACGACGGACCAGATTGACGGCTTCGAGATTGGGACGGACCGCAACCAGAACTACCAGCTCTTCAGCTACGTGCGCCGGCTGATGGAGTTGAAGGACCAGTACAACGTGGGCGACGTGCGCATGCACACGGTGCTGCTGTTCAACCAGGAGGCCGTGCGCGCCTGCGGCACCATCTGCGAGCAGATCTACGGCGTCTACCCGGGCGTGGCGCCGGCCGAGTACCCGGCGGCGGCGAAGAAGATCGCCGCCTGGCTGCTGACGCGCTTCGCGGAGATGGGCAACGGCGTGTACCAGGAGTTCAACGACACCGCTGAAATCTCCAACCTGGGCCTGGGCGCGCTGGACTACTCGTCCTTCGCTTCGCGCAACGTGATGAAGACGCTGCTGGTGGAGCCGCTCAGCTCCGGCCCGGGGCTGGAGGCGCGCATCGTGGACAGCGACGGCGACGGCGTGCCGGACGACGTGGACAACTCCTTCACGCTGAAGACCAACCCGTTCAACGCAGACAGCGACCGGGACTGCTTGAACGACGGCTTCGAGCAGCGCCGCGAGGACCAGGGCTTCAAGGCGGCCAATGACTTGGACGCGCGCGGGTGTGACCCGGACTCTCCGCTGACGCCGCGCTGCACGTGCCGCGACACGGATGGAGATGGCCTGTCGCAGTTCGCGGAGTCGTACCTGCGCACGCGGGAGACCATCGTCGACAGCGACGGCGACGGCATTCCGGACAGCCTCGAGGCGCGCTGGGGGCTCGACCCGATGGAGCCCAGCGTCGCGGGCCTGGACACGGACGGTGACGGCCTGCCGGACGAGGTGGAGCTGCGCGCGGGCACGGACCCCACGCGTCGGGACAGGGCCTTCTTCGAGAAGAACGGCTTCCAGTATGAGACGCGCATCGCGGAGGTGCTGCCCAACGGGAGCGTCTGCTACGACTACACCGTCTCCAATCTCCAGATGGTGACGACGCCGGACCGGGTGGGCGCCAAGCAGGGCTTCAACCTCTTCAAGCTGTGGTTCGCGGAGGCCCCCGAGAGCGGCGTGGCCACCGACTACGGCGTCTGGCGCTCGGCCTGTGCCTGGTCCCAGTACGCGCCGCCGAGCGTGCGCGTGCCGGTGGGTCCGGAGCTGACGCTGACGAATGACAACTTCATGATTCCCACGGACCTGAGCAATCCCTGGGAGAACCAGGGGCGGTGTGTGGGCACGACGCCGGCGGGTCAGCAGGGAGGAGTCAACCCGTGAGTGTGGCTGGACGTATCCTGGCGGGCCTGATTGTCGCGCTCGTGCTGGTGGTGGCCTGTTCCGATTCGTATCTGTATGACCCGCGCCGGGACGTGGATGTCCCCGTGGACCGGGCCATCTCGATGCAGGGCCGCTTCTGCACCGTCGGCTCCAACGAGGTGGTGCGCCCCATCAAGCTCATCATCGCCATGGACGCCTCGCAGTCCATGCGCGTCAGCGACCCGGATGGCACGCGCGCCACCGCGCTGGTGGAGCTGATTGAAAACCTGCCCAGGGACCCGGAGGTCTACCTGGCGGTGGTGGTCTTCGCCGGCAGCACCACGGCGTTCCTCACCCAGGCGCCGGGCAACCCCCCGCAGGACGGCTTCATGCAGGTGTCCAGCATGGACGACGCCCGGATGCGCCAGCTCACCGAGCAACTGCTCACCTTCCGCAACCCGGACAACTCACCGAACCGGGACTCGACGGACTTCGTCAAGCCGCTGTCGGACATCTACTCGCTCATCAACACGGACATCGCGCGCAGCCGGCTGGAGCCGGGTGGGGCGCAGGCGCTTGCGCAGGCGCGCTACTCGCTCGTGTTCCTGTCGGACGGCAAGCCCACCCTGGACCAGGACGACGAGCTGCTCCAGGGTGACGCGGTGGTGCGCATCCGTCAGCTCCGGGACCTGGTGGAGGACGTGCGCGTCAACACCGTGCACGTCTTCACTCCCACGCAACCGGTGTCGTCGGTGTGTGACTTGTCGGGCGACGGCGGCTGCCCGCTGCTCATCATCAACCAGAACGCGGACCGGCTGGATAAGATGGCCGAGCTGGGCGGCGGCAACTTCCGCGACTTCCGCAACAACGAGCCCATCAACTTCCTGGACTTCTCCTTCGGGCAGGTGCGGCGCACCTTCATCGTGAAGGAAGTGATTGCGACCAACTTCTCCGCGCCGCCGGGCAGTCCGTTGGACGCGGCGGACACGGACGGAGACGGTCTGTCGGACGCGCGCGAGGCGGAGGTGGGCTCGAACCCCAACCTCATGGACACCGACGGTGACGGCTTCAGCGACGGCGTGGAGGTGTACTTCCGCGACCGCGGCGTGGACTTCGACCCCATCCAGGTGGCGGACCCGGACGGTGGCGGCCTGGACAAGGGCTGTCCTCCGCTCTTACGCGCCTCGGACACCGACTGTGACGGGCTGCTCGACTGCGACGAGCAGTTCATCGGCACCAACGCGACGCTGGCCGACAGCGACCGCGACGGCGTGCCGGATGGCATCGAATGGCGCGGCGGCACCCAGGGCGCGAGCAATGATTTGGACGAGGACCCGGATAACGACGGGCTCACGAGCCGCGCGGAGCTGCGCCTGCACACCCGCCCACTGGAGGTGGACACCGCCCACCTGGCGGCGGAGGGCTACCGCTACTCGTTCGAGGCGGACGGCCCGCCGGATGAGCTGGGCCGTCAGTGCTACACGCTGAGCGTGGGCAACGTGCTCCTGGCGCCCACCGTGGCCGCCGCGGATGACGCGGGTGTCGTCACGCGCGGCGCGGGCTTCAACAACGTGGCGTTGTCCGTGGCGATGGTGCCCGCGGACGACCCGACCGCGCGCACCCAGGTGCGCACCTTCCGCGTGGACTCCGTGCGCTACCCGGTGGGCGGCATCAAGTCCCCCGCCGACGGCATCATCCGCGTAGCCCCCGAGGACTTCGTCGACGGCTGCCCCGGCCGCGCCGACGTCTCGCTTCCGACGCCGTGAGAATCGACGCTCCCATGAAGACCCAAGTCCGACTGTTGTCGCTCGCGCTGCTCGCCCTCACCGCCTGCTCCTCCGGGGGCGGTGACAAGGAGGACGCGGGCACTCCCCAGGTGCAGGACCTCTGCAACAGCCGGGAAGAGGCGCTGACGCTGGCCGAGTGCGAGCTCAAGCCCGGTGAACCGCTGGAGCGCCTGCTCGTCAAGGAAGGGGCGACGCGCGAAGGCGACCAGGACTGGTACCGCATCGTCCTGCCCGCCAACACCAGCGCGCGCACGCTGCTCAACCTCAACGGGCTCTACGTGGCCTCCAGCACCGCGGTGCAGCTGTCCATCAGCGTGCTGGAGACGCTGCCCGACGGGTCGGAAAGCTCGCTGGCGAAGAAGGACGACAAGCATGGCCAGGGCGCGCCGAAGCCGGTGGACATGGTGGTGCCGCTGCGCGACGACCTGAAGGGCAAGACGGTGCTGGTGCTGGTGCAGGACGCGCCGGACGTCGTCTCCCAGCCCAAGTTCGATGCGCGCAACCCCTACCGGCTGACGCTGCAGATCACCGAGAACCCGGACACGCACGAGCCCAACGACGCCCTCGCCGCCGCCACGCCGCTGTCGTTGGCGTCGCAGGGCGCGGGCGTGCAGGTGGGGACGGTGTCGGGCTTCCTGGCCACGGACAACGACGTGGACCGCTACACCTTCGACCTGCCCGTGGGGAAGGTGGCGTACGTGAGCGTGACGGCGCCGGACCTGGGCTTCGTGCCCAACTGGCGGCTGTCGTACCAGCTCCTGCGCCCCGGCTTCCTCACCAAGGAGGAGAAGGAGGACGAGGGCGAGGTTCGTCCGCAGGTGCGCCCGGGCGTGCTGGCGACGGCGCGCAAGGTGAAGGCGGAGCACGCGGGCAAGTGGATGCTGGTGGTGCGCGGCTACCGCGGCATCAGCGACCGGGACACGTCACAGGGTGATGTGCGCCAGGGGTACGACGTGGAAATCCGCGTCCTGGACGAGGCGGACGCGCAGGACCAGACGCAGCTCGGCAACGACAAGGTCGGCGACGCGCTGCTGCGAGACCTGGCCTCACCGTCGCCCGCGTCGTCCACGGCCTTCACCGGACGCATCGGCTACATCGGCGACCAGGACTGGTATGGGGTGCGCCTGCCGGCCTCCACCGTGCCCACGCGGCTGCGCTACCGCGTGGTGCCGCTGGCGACCGGGGCCCGCTTCCCCGCGCTGCCGGACACGCCGGACCGCCAGGTGCTCGTTTTCACCCTCGTGTCGAAGGGGGCGAACCGGGAGGAGTGGCGGACCGCGTGCACCAATGACTCGACGGCGTGCCCCAAGGGCTACGGGGAGAATCCGGACATCGTCGCGCTGGTGCAGGGGTACTGCCAGCGCGCGGACCTGCCGGCACCCATGTGTCTGCACTCGCTGCGCGAGGAGACGTCGAACAACCCGCGCTTCACCAACCTGAGCAACTTCGAGGGCGTCATCCCGGTGCCCCCGCGCGCGGCCTCGGAGCTGTACTACTTCAACGTCCAGGACGACGGCACCAACTGGGCGGATGACAAGGACTACCGGCTGGACGTGACGTGGGAGGCGGAGGACGCGGACGAGGTCAGCCGCTACGGCGGGACGTCGACGGAGTCGGCGGTGTCCAAGCCCCTGGCCTCCACCACGGCCTTTCCCGCGCCGCCGGACACGGCGGAGTACACCGTCACCGGCCGGCTGTCGCATGGCTATGGACGGCTGCGCAACGGCGATGACCGCATCAACGGCCGGGGCGTGCGCGGCCCCATGGACTACGACGCGGTGCCGTCCGACGTGGACTCCTTCATGTTCCAGCTCCCCGCCGTGCCGCCGCCGGAAGACCGCGCGTGGCTGGTGCAGTGGGAGGTGGCGAAGCAGCAGGACGGTGGCTCGGTGCACGGCCTCGCGCTGGACCTGACCTTCTGTGACGGCGACGCCGTGGCGGGCGCCGACGGAGGCACGGTGCCGGACAGTGGCATGGGCGAGGGCTGCGTGGCGGTGAGGGCGGGCAGCCGCAACCAGGCGCTGACGCTGGGCTACCGCTCGGACGCGCTGCGGGCGTGGCACACGCCGGCGAATGCTCCGCTGAGCAGCTTCCAGCCGCTGTTCAACCTGGAGGAGCGCCCCGACTCCACCGTCGTCACCCTGGCCCCGTACGCGTGTGGCTGTCTGGAGCCGCGCTTCATCCGTGGCGGGAAGATGCGCGTGGATGTGTCGGCGGCCGAGCGCACGTCCTACGAGCAGGTGGAGTACACGCTGCGCACCGGCTACGGCGACTATCCCCAGTCGTACACGCGGGACGGCGGCGTGACGACGCAGTGCCCGGGGCTGGAAGACGCGGGTACGCCAGACGGTGGCGCTCCCGGGCCGCGCGGGGGCTGTGCCTTCACCCGTCAGCCGTGAGTGGGCGCTGGGCCGGGTGACTCGCTCCCAGCGCAGTCACCTGGTTCGATGCGGTGTCTCGCGATGTGTCTGACCCGGCTCCAACGAGGCGGGCAGCAGGCGAGGCGGGGTGGATGGAACAAGGGGCGACGAAGCCGTCGCTCCTGCGGGGAGACCTGGCTTTCGCGAGGCCATCACCCGGTGTCCGGCGGAATGTGTGTGATTGTCGCGAGGCCTGGCGCGCGGTGTGGGCCAGCGACTTCGCGAGGTGCGCCACGGCGGGCGGGCGAGCGAACGACACCCACCTGGGTGGGGTGGCGGGTGGTGCCCGTCACCCTTCACCCTCGGGGAGGCTCAGGGAGGCGCGATACCCTGTCCGTTGAGGGCGATGACCTTCTCCGGAAGGTTCGCCGCATTGGACTTGATGGTGATGGTGCCCTGGTACACTTGGGCCTCGCGCGGCTTGAACGTCACCTCGATGAAGACGTGCTTCAGCGAGGGCACCTGCAGGGGCGTGCCGGCCGTGTAGTCATTGGAGACCTTCATCGTGAACACGGACGGAGCGTTGAGGGTGATGTCGGTGATTTCCAGCGTATCCTCCCCCATGTTCGTCACCATGACCGAGTTGAAGCCACTGGTTCCGACGAAGGTGCCCGCGTTGAACTCGCGGTCGAATGCCATCTCGTCGCGGTCCGAGACAAGCTGCGGGGTCTTGGGAAGTTCTTCGGCGCTCTCACCGCAGGCCGCGAGTGAGAAGAACAGAATAGGGAGCCACGGGGTGTGCAGTCGCATGGACGTTCACTCCTCGCTAGAGGGTCGATGATGATGAATGTTGTAACAGTGTTCTGTCGTAAGGCCCAGAGCGCCGGTGCATTCCTGCTCATGTTGTTGGTGGTGGGTTGTGGCGACACGCGCGACGACTTCATCGGTCCGCGTGTGAAGGATGCGTGTGATGAGACCTGGCCCGTGTGTGGCAGCGTCGCGGGCTGCATTCTCGGAGCGGAAGGCTATGCGGAGGGTCGCTTCCCTGGTCGCAGCAAGTTCATCGTCCAGGTGCCGGAGGCGTCTCACGTCAAGGTGAGCTTCTACCTGGACGAGGTCACCGCCGCGGGAGAGGAGACGGTGGTCATCTTCCACGAGGAGGGGTGCCGGGCCCGCACGCGTCTGGCGGCGGATGGGCGCGCGGTGCTCGACTCGATGGAGAAGTTCAGCGTCTTCACGAAGGAGGCGGACGTCACCGGAGTGGGCGACCACCTCATCGAGTTCGAGTCCGACATGCAGGCGCGCTACGCCGTGAAGGTCGACGTGACGCCTCTGCGCAATCGCTAACCGCCGGAGGCGACGCCTTGCTTCAACGTTCGAACAAGGTGGCTCGCCACCCGGAAGCTGTTGGCGGCGATGGTCAGCGTGGAGGGCACGCTGCCGCCCGTGGGCATGAAGCTGCCGTCCACGACATAGAGATTGGGCACCTCGTGCGCGCGGCAATTCCTGTCCAGCACGGACGTGGCCGCGTCGTCGCCGAAGCGGCAGGTGCCGTGCTGGAGGATGGTCGTCTCTCCGGCGGTGGTGGTGCGCTTGAGTTCGTCCGGCTCCAGGCGCAGCAGGACTTCTTCACCGCGCTCGACGAGGAAGCGCGTGGCGACCAGGTCCGTGGGGTGTCGCTCCACGGTGATGGCGGCCACGGGGATGCCATGCTTGTCCTTCACCGCGCTCTCCACGCCGACGTAGCTGCCGGGCGTGGGGAGGAACTCTCCGTAGACCTCGAACAGGAGGATGCGCGAGTCCCGGTAGGCCCGCATCCTGTCCTTCAGTTCCTTGCCGAAGACGGCCGAGGAGCCGTTGCCGGCGAGCCCCGTGGCGGCATGGATGGGATTGGGATGCGCCCACATGAAGCCCATGGTGCCGCCCTTGCGGAAGCCGAAACGCTCATCCGGCATCAGGTAGAAGTCCTGGATGCTGCGGTTGACGAAGGGGCCCGGGTCCTTGAGCCACGGGCGCTTCTCGGCCTGCTTCGACAGTCGGAACGTCGCCTGGGACTCGCCGAACGAGCTGAAGATGAGGTTCTTTCCCACCAGCCCGCTGCCGTTGGCCAGGCCGCTCGCGAAGCGGCTGGACGTGGAGTTGAGCAACAGCCGCGCGCTCTCCACCGCCGTGCACGACACGACGATGACCTTGGCGGGCTGCTCCTGGGTGACGCCGTCCGCGTCCAGGTAGATGACGCTGCGCGCGCGCCCCTTCTTGTCCACCTCCACGGTGCGCGCCATGCAACCGGGCCGCACCTGCACGTTGCCGGTGGCCACGGCGGCGGGGATGAGGCTTGCGTTCGTGCCGCTCTTGGCGCCCATCTCACAGCCGTAGCTGCCACACAGCGCGCAGTACGCGCACGGCGCCCGGCCCTTGTAGGGACGGCTGATGATGCCGCGCGCGGTGGGCAGCGAGTGCCAGCCCATCCCCTTGCACACCTTGTCGATTTCCCCCGCCACCGGGTGCACGTCCAGGGGCGGCAGCGGGTACGGCGCGCTGCGCGGCTCGGCGAAGGGGTGGGCCACGGCCTGTCCGGACACGCCCAGCTCCTGCTCGGCCTTGTCGTAGAAGGGCGCCAGGTCCTCGTAGGAGATGGGCCAGTCGGCAATCGTGGTGCCGGCCACCGCGCCCAGCGTGCTGCGCAGCCGGAAGTCCACCGGCTTGAGGCGGTAGAAGAAGCCGCTCATGTGCACGGTGCCGCCGCCCACGCAGTTGGCCGTCCACGCCGCGGAGCTGCGCTCGTACTTGCCCTTGGCGCCCTTGCGCAGCAGGTGCGGCTCCTCCCAGGGCAACGGCATGAAGAAGTTGCGGCGGCTGTTGAGGATTTCGTCGTGGACGAAGTCCTGGGGCCGGTAGTGGGGGCCCTTCTCCAGCACCACGACCTTGAAGCCCGCGCGGCCCAGCTCCAGCGCCATGGGCGCGCCGCCCGCGCCGCTGCCGATGATGCAGATGTCGACTTCGGGCAGGCTCACTTGTGAACCCCGCACTCGCGCAGGCACTTCGGTCCGTCGTAGCCCTCGGGCGGCGCCATGGCGATGGTGCCCACGGCGTCGAACCCCATCAGCCTCCAGCCCACCTTGCCCTTGTTTCCGCCGTAGGACGGGTCACCCAGGAAGCCCTCCAACGTCAGCACGGTGAGCAGCTCCAGGAAGTGCGCCTCGCCGCTCTGGGGCGGACTGTCCTTGAAGAGCGTGAGCAGCTCGTCCTGCTGCGCGGGGGTGATGGCGGAGAAGCCCTTCTGGAACATGCGTTGCGAGCGGCGCTCCAGCGCGGCGAGCCCCTCCAGGAAGTCGTCGCGCATGGGCTTCATCTCGGGTGTCTGGAGGATGCGGTCGATGTAGACAGGCACGTCGGCGTCGAGCGCGCCGGGATCCTCGTCGCGCGGAAGGATGCGCTCGGTGGCGGCGGTGACGACGGCCAGCTCGAACGAGGAGAAGGTGCGATGGTGTTGCCCGTCGGGCGCGGTGCCCAGGGGGCCGGGGTCCGTGGCGGGCTTGGGGGCTTCCTCGGAGGAGCGCTTGCAGGCCAGCGGCCCGAGCAGCACGACGCCGCCGCCCAGGAAGGTCAGCCGCCGGATGAAGGAGCGCCGCGACAGGCGCTGACGAGGGGAACGCGCACGGGGCATAGGTGCGCGAGCGTAACCCAGCGCGAGGCGCTTCGCCGCGTCGGGATGCATGGCTCGCCTGCTTCCTCGGGCGTGGTGGTGACGTAGGATGAAACGACGATGTGCAGGGCCGACAACGCAAGGAGACAGAAGATGAGACGGCATGTCTGGGCACTGGGATTGGCGCTGGCATTGGGATGCGGGAAGGATTCCAATCCGGACAATCCGGACGCGGGGCGCCCGGATGGCGGGCCGGGACCTTCGGATTCACCCTTCACCCGCTTGGAGGTGGACTCGGACCCGAGCGAGTTCAACCCCATCTCCAACATCGCCATGGCCGTCGGTCCCGAGGACCGCATCGGCATGGCGTACTTCGTGAACAACGGGACGATGGCGGGCAGCGTGGTGAACTACGACCTGCGCTACCGCGAGTTCAACGCGGGAGTGCTCGGGCCGGCGGAGAAGATTGTCACCGTGCAGCGCGTGTACGGGGTGTCGATCGCCTTCGGTCCGGATGGACAGCCGGCGGTGGCCTACCTGGGTGGCGGCAGCGACGACTCCACGTTCTGGCTCCAGAGTGATGTGGCGGTGTCCTATCGCTCGTCGGCGGGCGCGTGGACGCAGCGGGTCGTCGGCACGCGCTCCAACGCGGCGGCCATCGGCAACCCGCTGAGCGACGTGGGCTTCCTCATCGGGCTCAACCCGTCCATGGTCTTCTCCGGCGGTCAGGCACTCGTCGCGTATCGCGACGGACACAACGGCAACTTCGGTCGTCAGGACTGGGAGTCGGCGGACCTGGAGCTGGCGAGCGGCGGGCCCGCGAGCTGGACGTTCCGCATGCTGGCCTCGTCGGGCGACACCAAGGCGGGCTACGGCGGCCACATCGGTCTCATCATGGCGGGCGCGCAGCCCGCGGTGGTGCATGACCTGGTGAAGGAAGCCGCGCAGGCGACGGGCGGGGGCATCGTCTTCCAGCGGCGCAACGCGGATGGCGCGGCCTGGACGGCGCCGGTGCTGGTGGCCACGCCGGAGAGCGTGGGCAACACGCAGCTGGGGCCGTCCATCGCGTACGACTCGGTGGCGGGCTTCGGCATCGCCGTGCAGAACCGCGGCTCCTCGCGAGGCGACGTGTTGCAGTACTACGACTGCCCGAGCCCCAGCGCGACGAGCTGCGCGACGACGGGCGAGTGGTCGACGCCGGACCCGGTGTTCGGCCGGGGGACGGGCGGCTGGTATCCGTCGCTCGCGTTCGACGCGGCGAACCACGAGCCGCACATCGCCCACTACGTCTGCTCGTCGGAGACGGGCCGCAACGACACGAGCTGCAACCCGAACGAGGACCAGCTCATCATCAGCGCGCGCATCGCGGGCAACTGGCGTGAGACGTTGGTTGACGCCAACGGCGGCTGGTCCCCGAAGCTGGCGTTCCTCTCCACGGGCAAGCGCGTGGTGCTCTACCGCACGCCGGTGGCGGCGCTCACGAAGAAGGGCGTCCTGAACCTCGCGGTGGAGCAATGAGAAGTGCGGTCCGCGCCCTGGCGGCGCTGACACTGGCGGGAATTGCGTCCGGCGCCGGCATGGTGGCGTGCAGCCGTCCGGACAACTCGCTGTCCGGAAGTGTGTCGGAGCTCTTCCCGCTGGAGGTGTCGCGCGTGGAGATTCTCCGCAACGCGGAGGCGCTCCAGGTGAGCTACTTCCGCAACAACGACCTGGACGTGGACCTGGTGGTGCGGCTCACCGTGTCCACGGAAGGGTTGGACCTGCGGCCGGGCGCGAAAATCAACCTGGCGGGCAACACGCCCTCGGGGTTGGCGCGTGCCACGGTGGTGCACCTCAACGCGGGCGAGCCGTCGCGCGTCTTCGCGCCGGTGGAGAAGGGGGACTTGCAGTTGGAGTCTGGAGGCAACCCGGGCGAGCAGACGCGCGGGGACTTCTCCATGTCCTTCAAGAAGGGCGACGGCTACGGCGCCGGTCGCAGCCTGGAGGGGACCTTCTCCTCGGAGGCGCTGGATGCGGGCTTCGGTCCGGAAGAGGGTGAGCCGCTCGACGGGAGTGTCATCATCCCGTAGCGAAGGCTCGCCATGAGCCAGCGGTGACGCCCGGACGCTCGGGCGTCACCGCGCTCCAGCAGGAGGCTGACTTGGGGCTACGGCGTGGCGCACGTGTTGAGCGCGAGCCCATTCGCCACGGTGGTCCGGGCCACGGTGTGCCGGGCGAGCGCCAGCACTCCACCGTCTTCGTACACGCGCCGAGCGAGCGCCACGGCCTCCGCGCCGTGGACCGTCAGCGTGGCACCCGAGGCGTCCGTCACCGCCACCGCGCCGTCCGCCGCGCCTTCCGCGCGAACGAGCAGCGCGCCCGTGTCGTCGCGCACGGCCATGCCGTTCTCCAGCGGCTCGAAGTAGCGGATGACGGGCTCCTGACCCGCGCGCTCCAGTGCCAGCTTCATGACGCCGCTCTCCGCGTCGCGCGACATGCGCAGCACGTCCGTGGGGCTCAGGCGGACGACGCGCGTGCCGTCGTCGGTGCCGTCCGCGCTCGACACGGGGTTGTTGCCGCTCCAGAACTCGATGCTGTTGATGATGAGCGCGTCGATGAGCGTGCCAATCCCATAGACGGGGACGATGACGAGCACGAGGAACATCAACCACTGCACGAACTTCTCACCGGAGATGTTCTTGTTGAACTGCCAGATTTTCTGCGTGAGCTTGAAACTGCCGAAGCACCCGGTCGCATGCATGGAGATGAAACCGGCGCAGAGCACAGCGAGCCACGGAGACGGACGCTTCATCATGGGCCCTCCTTGGGAGGATGGAAGGACTGCGGAGGCGGACCCACCATGCCACGGTGGATTTCCCCGGCGACACTTCGTTCGCATCCCAGTCCAATGCTCACCACTCGAAAATCCCCCGGGTGCGAGGATGCGCGGGTGACTCCCGTCCACTTCTTCATGAGGGCCTGTGTGCTGTGCCTGCTGTCCCAAGGCGCGCTCGCCGCGACACCGCCCGACGCGGGTCCGCCTGTCGAAGCTCCGCGCGCCGCGCGCGATGCCGCCGGCGCACCTCCAGCCGCGCTGGCCTGTCTGGCGAAGTGGTATCCGGTGCTGACGCCGGTGCGCCTCGACGCGGGCTGGGGCTTCACGCTGCCGGATGGACGTGCCCATCCGTTCGACGACGGCCAGCAGAAGTCGTTCCCTCGAAAGCTGGAGGCCCCGGACCTGGAGGACACGCTCTCCATCGCCTATGTCGCGGGCCCCATCGCTCCGGTGACTCGCGAGGACGAAGACCCCGGGCGCATCCGCTTCGAGCCGCTGTTCGAGGCCATGTACGGCGATGCGAAGGAGAAGGTGGACGTGGTGCCGCTCGTGTTCCTTGGTCAGCGGCTCAAGGTGCACCGCAAGGTGGCGCCCGCGTTCCAGCGCGTCGCCGCGCGGCTGGAGGCGCTGGTGGCGAAGGACGCCTCGCTGAAGCCCTTCCTCCAGGGCGTGGGCGGGACGTTCGTCTGGCGCAACATCGCCCACACGACGCGCCGGAGCGCGCACTCCTACGGCGTCTCCATCGACCTGAACACCGCGCGCTCGCACTACTGGGAATGGCAGCGGCCCCGGCTGCCGGTGCGCTGGCGCAACGCCGTGCCCCAGGCGCTGGTGGACGCCTTCGAGGCGGAGGGCTTCATCTGGGGCGGTCGCTGGTACCACTACGACACGATGCACTTCGAGTACCGGCCGGAGTTGCTCGACGCCGCGTGCGCTCCGGCGCGGTGACGCTCAGTCTCCCTCGCTCTGCACGAGGCCGTACTTGTGCAGCAGGGAGTAGAGGTGCTTGCGGTCCAGCTCGGCATCGCGAGCGGCGCGGGCGATGTTGCCCTTGGCGCGGCCGAGCAGGCGCGTGAGGTACTCGCGCTCGAAGGCGCGGATGAGCTCGTCCTTGCAGACCTTGAAGGGCCCGGTGAACTCGGCGGGGAGGAAGTCGCCCGCGGGGGCGGGGGGCTCGCGGGTGAATTCGCGCAGGAGCGTGTCCCCGGCCAGCTCCGGGATATCCACCATGTGCCGGGCGCGCTCGAGCGCGTTGCGCAGCTCGCGCACGTTGCCCGGCCAGGTGTGCCCGTTGAACTGCTCGCGAATCTTCTCCGGCAGCCGCAGCCACAGCCCCTCGCCGGCGAACGCGTCCACGAGGAGGGGGATGTCCTCCTTGCGGTCTCGCAGGGGCGGCAGGTTGACGGTGAAGACGGAGAGGCGGAAGTAGAGGTCCTCGCGGAAGCGGCCCGCCTGCGTCTCCGACCAGAGGTCCTTCTTGCTGGCCACGACGATGCGCGCGTCGAAGGAGATGGGCGTGGACGCGCCGAGCCTGCGGAACTCGCGGTCCTCAATCGCACGCAAGAGCTTGGGCTGGAGGTCCAGCGCCAGGTCGTCGATTTCGTCGAGGAAGAGGGTGCCGCCGTTGGCGCGCTCCAGGCAGCCGATGCGCTGGCTGACGGCGCCGGTGAAGGCGCCCTTCTCGTGGCCGAACAGCTCGCTCTCGATGAGGGAGTCGGAGACGCTGGCGCAATCAAAGACGACGAGCGGCCCGGGTGCGCGCGGGCTGAGCTTGTGGATGGCCTTGGCGGCGGCGCCCTTGCCGGAGCCCGTCTCGCCGACGAGCAGGAGCGTGGAGTCGGTGGGGGCGATGCGCTGGAGCAGCGCGAAGATCTGCCGCATCGGCAGGCTGCGGCCCACCAGGTCTCCCAGCCGGTCCTCCAGCGTGGGCTCCACCTGGACGGGGGCGAGCTGGGGGCTGAAGCGCAGGCGCACGTCGCCCACTTCGAGCAGGGCGCCGGGGCGCAGGTACGCCTCGCGGATTTGGGCGCCGTCGAGGAAGGTGCCGTTGGTGGAGCCCAGGTCCTGGACGAGGAAGCGGTCGCCCTGGCGGCGCACCACCAGGTGATTGCGGCTCACCGTGGGGTGGTCGATGACGACGTCGTTGTCGGGCGCCTTGCCCACGCGAAGCGCTTCGTTGGCGAGCGGGAAGACGGTGCCGGCACGCTCGGTATCCAACAGGACGAGGTGGAACTGTTGCGCGGAGAGTCGCTCACCCTGTGCCCGTGCATTGATGACCGTGTGCGCGGGGATGGGGGCTGGGGGGAGAGGGGGCATGACCGGGCAGGGATTGTAGACGGCTTCTCGCCGCGAGGTGACTTCCTGTCGGGTGGGGTGGCGCCCGCCCTCCGGCCGACCGGGCATGGTTGGAGCCCCAGCGGAGCGTGATACGACGGGCAACCCCTATGCGCACCCGCTTCCTGCTCCTGATGCTGGCCTCCGCCTGCGCCACTGTCCCGCAGGCTTCCGCCCCCACCACCCCCTCTTTGGCGCCCCCCGCTCCGACACGTGTCTGGAAGCAGCCGCGCGCGGTGGTGGTCCGTCATGCCACGGTGATGCCCGCCACCGGCCCGGCCATCGAGGATGGCGCGGTGGCCTGGGTGGACGGCAAGCTGACGGCGGTGGGGCGTAACGCGGAGGTGACGACACCTTCGGGCGCGGAGGAGGTGGATGGCACCGGCCTCTACGTCACCCCGGGCATCATCGACGCCCACAGCCACCTGGGCGTCTACGCGACGCCGGAGACGTTCTCCACGGGCGATGGCAACGAGGCCACGGCGCCGGTGACGGCCGAGGTCTCCGCCGAACACTCGTTCTGGCCGCAGGACCCGGGGCTGCGGCGCGCGGCGGCGGGTGGAGTCACGGCGCTGCTGGTGCTACCAGGTAGCGCCAACCTGATTGGTGGCCGGGGCTTCCCGGTGAAGCTGCACTTCGGACGGTCGGCGGCGGAAGTCCGCTTCCCGGGCGCGAGGGACGCGCTGAAGATGGCGTGTGGTGAGAACCCCCGGCGCGTCTACGGCGAGGGCCGCAACGTGGCGCCGTCCACCCGCATGGCCAACGTGGCGGGCTACCGGCAGGCGTTCGCCCAGGCCCGCGAGTACATGTCCAAGCTGGAGGAGTGGGCGAAGAAGACGGAGAAGACGCCGGACGACGCGGGCCCCGCGCCGCTGCGCGACTTGAAGCTGGAGACGCTGGCGGAGGTGCTGCGCGGCAACATCCTGGTGCAGAACCACTGCTATCGCGCGGACGAGATGGAGGTGATGCTCCAGGTGGCGGAGGAAGCCGGCTATTCGATTCGGGCCTTCCACCACGCGCTGGAGGCCTACAAGGTCCGCGACAGTCTGGCCGCGAAGGGTGTTGCCGTCGCGACCTGGGCGGACTGGTGGGGCTTCAAGCTGGAGGCGTGGGACGGAATCCCCGAGAACGCCGGGCTGGTGTCGCAGGCGGGGGGCAAGGCCGTCATCCACTCGGACTCGGGCTTTGGCATCCAGCGGCTGAACCAGGAGGCCGGCAAGGCGATGTGGCGGGCGCGGGAGTCCGGCGTCCCCATTCCCGAGGAAGAAGCGCTGCGCTGGGTGACGCTGAACGCCGCGTGGGTGATGGGCGTGGAGGGTGTCACCGGTTCGCTGGAGCCGGGGAAGATGGCGGACGTGGTGCTGTGGAGGAACCACCCGCTGAGCGTCTATGCGAGGGCGCAGCGCGTGTGGGCGGACGGCGTGGTGACGTTCGACGCGGGCGCGGGCGCGGTGGAGGCGAGCGACTTCGAGGTGGGGGAGCTGGCGGCGAGCGCCGCGAAGCTGGTGGCCGCTCCCGCGCCGACGCCGTCCCTGGCCGACCTGGGCCTCGTCGCGCGCTGCGATGTCTCGAAGGAGCGCGCGTGCGCGGAGCTGGTGCCGCAGGGGCAGGAGGCGTGCACGGTGTTCCAGGGCGTGACGGCCTTCACGGGCTCGGCCTGGGTGAAGGGCGCCACGGTGGTGCTGGAGGGCGGCAAAGTGTCGAGCGTGCGCTCGCAGGGCGAGGGCGGCGCGCTCCCCGCGGGTTGCCGGACGGTGGACGGCAAGGGGCGGTTGTTGACGCCGGGCCTGGTGGACCCGCTCACCTCGCTGGGGTTGGTGGAGGTGGGCGCGGAGGTGTCGACGCAGGACGACGGGCTGCGCGGAGACGCGGCGAAGCGGGACGTGCGCGCGGCGCTGGTGTCGGCGGACAGTGTCAATCCGGCCTCGGCGGTGTTCCCGGTGACGCGGTTGGGCGGCGTCACCAGCGCGGTGACGGTGCAGCACGGAGGGCTGGTGGCCGGGCAGAGCGCCTTCGTGGCGACGGACGGCTCGGTGCGCCGCGCTTCGCTGGCGATGCACGTCAACCTGGGCATGGGCGGACGGGATGCCGTATCGGGCTCGCGGGCGCTGGTGCTGGAGCGGCTGCGCGAGGTCTTCTCCGACGCGCGTGAGTACGGCCGCCGCAAGGGTGACTTCGAGCAGCGGCGCATGCGGGACGTGGCGGCGAGCCGGCTGGATTTGGAGGCGCTCCAGCCGGTGCTTGCGGGCACGTTGCCGGTGGTGGTGACGGCGCAGAAGGCGTCGGACATCCGGGCGGCGCTGGCGCTTTCGCGCGAGTACAACCTCAAGCTCGTCATCGCCGGAGGCAGCGAGGCGTGGATGGTGGCGTCGGAGCTGGCCGTGGCGAAGGTGCCGGTGATTCTCCAGCCCACGCAGAACCTGCCCATGGACTTCGACCGGCTCAACAGCCGGCTGGACTCCGCGGCGCTCCTGACCAGCGCGGGTGTGAGGGTGCTGTTCTCCGTGCTGGGCGAGCCCGCGATGGTGCGCACGCTGGCGCAGGAGGCGGGCAACGCGGTGGCCTGGGGCCTGCCGCACACGGATGCGCTGCGCGCGATGACCTCCAGCGTGGCGGATGCGTTCGGACTGCCGGTGGGGAAGCTTTCTCCCGGCGCGGTGGCGGACGTGGTGCTGTGGAACGGCGACCCGCTGGAGTCCGCGTCGCGGCCCGTGGGCATGTGGCTGGCTGGACGGCAGGTGCCGCTCGTCAGCCGTCAGCAGGCCCTGTTCGAGAAGCACCGCGTGCTGCCCGCGAAGTAGCGCGGGCCTGGACGTACGACGGCGGCCGCCCCCAGGTGAGGACGGCCGCCGCGTTCAGGTCCGTGGACCCAGGGGGCGTTAGTTGCCCTCGAAGACGCCGATGGCGCCCGCCACCCACTTCTTCGTGGTGGTGTCCTGGTAGCCCATGAAGCCCACCAGCATCCGCCGGCCATCTCCCGAGGCATCCCCCTGGATGTCGCTGATGCGGGACATGCCGTACTTGCGGCCGAACTCCGTCAGACCGTAGTTGATGATGCTCCCGCCCTTGAGGCGCGACAGACCACCGCCCCACGACGCGCCCACCCAGATGCTGCCGTCGGACGGGTCCAGGCCGATGGCGGACAGGTGCTTGTCCACCAGCCCCGAGCCCGCGCCCATGTGGCCCAGCACGGTGCCATTCGCGTCGATGTGCACCAGGCCGTTGCCGAACGAGCTCAGCCACGCCGTGCCGTCACGCGCCACCACCGCGCCGGAGATGTTGTCAGGCACGCGCTCATTGGGCTTCGAGTACTCGGGCTTGGCGTCCGGCCACAGGTCCAGCTTGTTGCTGCTGTCGTTCTCCGAACCCGTCTGCGAGCGCCAGAAGTTGCCGCCGTTGGTGCCGTAGCGGAAGCGCGTGGTGCGGTCCGAGCCGCCGAACCAGACGTCGCCGCTCGGGTCCACCGCGACGCCGTAGTAGGCGTCCGTCAGCAGAATCACGCCGCCCTGCGCGTTGTACGCGTTGATGTGCGGGTGCACGTGCTCGAAGACGCCGGAGCAGTTGAGCTGGCCGTTGCACATGGGCGCGCCGTCGAACTCCGCGTTGCCGCGCGCGAAGCCGTGGTTGCCGCCGAACCACACGCTCGCCTTGTTGTTGCCCAGCGCGTGCTTGTCGTAGCGGATGCGCAGCACGTTGCAGATCTTCTCGCGCCCTCGGGGCTCGGCCGCCACCACGTTGGGGCCGGAGAAGATGTCGTAGTGCACCACGTCCAGGGTGCCGTCCGAGTTCAGCATCACCTTGTCCGCGTCACCGCTCTTGTAGCGCGACGGGTCCGGGCTCGGCCCGTCCCAGTTGTTCTCGCAGTGCTCGAAGCCCTTGCCCGGCATGCCCTCGTAGCCCACGAAGACGGTGCCCGACTTGCCGCCCGCCACGGAGATGACCTTCAGGTACTTGGCCCCCGGGGGCGTGCTGCCATCCGCCATGAAGCCGTAGGGGCGCAGGCCGTTCTCCATGCCGTAGCGCACGAGCCTCTCCGCGCCGCGCTTGAGCAGGAACAGGCCTTCCTCGCCGCCGGCCACCCAGACGTTGCCGCCCTCGTCGGCCGTCACGCCGTAGACGGTGACGGGGCCGCCCTGGTCCGCGCCGTAGAAGCGCCAGCCCGCCGGCGTCGGCAGCGGCGGAATCTCCACGTCCTGGCGAGGGTCCGTCGGAGTCCCGCCGTCCGTGGGAGTGCCGCCGTCCGTCGGAGTCCCCGAGTCCGGCGTCTCCGTGGGCGTGCCCGAGTCGGGAGGTTCCGTGGGAGTGCCCGAGTCCGGCGTCCCCGCGTCGGGGACTTCCTCCGGCGGGCCCGGGCGTCCAGGCGGAGGGCCCGGGTCATCCATGCCCGGGTTGTCCTGCTCCGAATCGTCGCCGCTCTTGCTGGAGCCGCAGCCCACCACGGTCCACATCGCGCCCGCCATGACGAGCGCTCCTGCCCAGCGCCATCCCCGCGTCATCCGAACTCACCCCACGAAAACCTGGGCCGCCCCGGATGGGCAGCCTTCCGGGGCCTCTGCATCGCAAGGCCGATGCCAGGGTTGGCTGCCGTTCCAAGCGGGGCTCCGTCCGGTCCCGGACAGCCAGTGGGAAGCACAATCCCCAGTCTGGGAAAGTCGCTGTCCCGAAGACCCCCTCATTCGTGCTAGTGCCTTCCGGAAATGGGTGGGAACGACGCACGCGGTCGCACACCGTTGTCCTTGGTGGGGCAGGAGCCGGACCTCCTGTTCTACACACGCCAGGCGACCGAGCACGGTGCGCCCGTGTTGGTATTGGGCGCCGCCAACGGCCGGGTGGTCTGGGCATTGGCCGAGCACGGCTTCACCGCCGTGGGCGTGGACCCCTCGGAGGTGATGATTCGCTCCGCCGAGGAGCGCCGCGCCTCGGAGCCTCCGGAGGTCGCCAGCCGCGCCCGCTTCCTCGTCGCGGACCTGCGCTCCATCCGCCTTCAGGAACACTTCCCACTGGTGCTCGCCCCGCAGCACGCGCTGGGGCTGATGCCGGGCAATGATGACCTGGAGGCGTTCCTCTCCACGGTGCGCCACCACCTCACCCCGGGGGGCACCTTCGTGTACGACGTGCTCAACACGCCCCGCGAGCCGGTGCTGCCGCGCGACGACGAGGAGCCCAACGCGGGCCTGGAGCCGCGCCGGCCCCTGTTCGCCCTCCACCTGCGCGAGCGCAAGCAGCCAGGCGTGCCCAGCCCCATCCGCCGCCTCAAGCTGCGGCACTTCTCTCCGGAGGAACTGGACGCGGCCCTCACCGGCGCGGGCTTCATCCCGCGCGAGCGCTACGGCCGCTTCGACGGCAAGCCCTTCGACCTGGAAGACTCGCGCCACATCGGCGTCGCCGGCCCGTGAGCGCGGGCCGGAGTGCTCACTTCTCGAAGCGGTAGCCCAGGCCCCGCACGGTGACGAAGTGGCGGGGCTCCTCCGGGTTCGGCTCGAACTTGAGGCGCAGCTGGCGCATGAAGTTGTCCACCGTGCGCGCGCTGCCCTCGTAGTGGTAGCCCCACGCGCCGGACAACAGCTCCTCGCGGGTGAAGGTCCGCTCCGGGTGCGCGAGGAAGTGCGCCAGCAGCTTGAACTCCTGCGCCGTCAGCTCCACAAGTGTGCCGGCCTTGGCCACCGTGCGCGCGTTCATGTCCACGCTGACGTCGCCGAACGTCACCGGCGGCGCGGCCCCGAGCGTCGGGTAGCGCCGTCGCAGCACGGCCTTGATTCGCGCCAGCAGCTCCTGGAGCCCGAAGGGCTTCACCACGTAGTCATCCGCGCCCAGGTTGAGGCCCAGAATCTTGTCCGTCTCCATGCCCTTGGCGGACAGCACGACGACGGGGGTGTCCCGGCCGCGCTGGCGCAGCTCCTTGAGCAGCTCGAAGCCGTTGAGCTCCGGCAGCATCAAGTCGAGCACGACGAGGTCCGGGGCCTCGTCCAGCGCGCGCTGGAGCCCCGTGCGCCCGTCCTGGGCCTGGAGCACCTCGTAGCCCTCGAAGCGCAGGTTCATGGACAGGCCGGCGAGGATGGACAGGTCATCCTCCACCACCAGGATGCGGCGGGTCGTCTCGCTCATGCCTTCTGCACCGGCAGGTGGATGGTGAACCGGCTGCCGCGGCCGGGCTCGCTCTTCACGGCGATGCGTCCGCCGTGAGCCTCGATGATACGCCGGGCGATGGCCAGCCCCAGCCCACTTCCCTCCGTCTTCCGGGTCAGCAGATTGTCCACCCGGTAGAAGCGCTCGAAGATGCGCTTGCGTTCCTTCGGAGCGATTCCCACGCCGTTGTCCTCCACCGCCAGGTCCACCCATCGGCCCGAGCGGCGTGCGCTCAGCTCGATGCGACGGTTCGTTGGCCCGCTGTACTTGTAGGCATTCTGGAGCAGGTTGAGCAGCGCTCCCGCGACGGCTTCCTTGTCCACGTCCACGCGCGGCAGCCCCTCGGACACGTCGACCTTCAGGTCCACGCCGCCCTCCAGGCGCTGCGCGCGGAAGGCGGCCACGGCCGTGTCCACCACGTCCATGACGGGCATCGGCTCGCGCTGGTACACCTTGCGACCGCCTTCGATGCGGGACCAGTCCAGCACCCGCTCGATGAAGACGGACAACCGCTCCGTCTCTCGCGTCAGCAGGGTGAGCACCTCCTGCATCTGCGCCGGGTCTTTCAGCCGCCCCAGGGCGAGCGTCTCGATGAACATGCGGATGGAGGTGAGCGGCGTGCGCAGCTCGTGGCTCACCAGCGACACGAAGTCCGTCTTCATGCGCGACAGCCGCGCCTCGCGGTAGAGCACGCGGCCCGTGTAGACGACTCCGAACGTCAGCGTCAGGTAGAACAACCCCAGCAGCACGCCGTACACGGCGCGGTTGCGCGCGGAGGCCCGGGCGACGGGGTCCTCGCCGGTGGGCAGCACCACCAGACGGAAGTCTTGAAGTGGAGGCGACAGCACGCGCTCGGCCAGCACTTGCGGCCCGAGCGCGCTGGCGCGAGCCTGCGCCACCTCCGACACCAGCTTGCCCATCAATCCGCCGCCCTCGCTGCTCTCGCGGGGCACGGGCATCAGCGCGAAGCGCACCGGCTCGCTGGACACCGCGCGGGGCTCCACGCGCTCCGTCAGCAGCAGCTCCAGGGCGCGCACGGACAGGCGCACGCCGCGCACGATGTCGCCCTTGCGCTCGGCCACCACGACGACGGAGCGGCCTCCGGCGGACAGCGAGAAGACGGTGGGTACTTCAGGCAGCGAGCCGACCTCTGGCATGACCGCGCCCAGGGCCTCCATCAGCAGCGGGTCCTCCGTGAAGGTGCGGCCGCCCTCGAGTTGGAAGGTGCCGTCGGGCTCCGACAGGATGCGTCCATCCGGCGCAAGCAACTGGAGCCTGCCGCCTTCCTCCGCGAGCTTCGCGGCGGACAGCTCCTTGGGCAGCTCCTGGGACAGTGACTCCAGCGTGCCCCGCCACGCGGACTCCAGGCGCTTCTCCACCGCGGCGCGCTCATTGATGATGGCCACCACGCCGAAGCCGGACAGGCCCGCGGACGGCAGCACCACCAGGATGATGAGCAGCGCGAAGGTGCGTCGGAAGCTGAGGATGACGGAGGGGGAGCGGGACACGCCCCTCTCCTTTACTCCCACCCGGCGCTACACGCTCGTGGCGTTTCGCCCGGGCGGAGGGGCTCGACTGTTCGCCACCCGCACCCAGGGAGGGGAAGGAATCGACTTCGGAGGCCTTCTGATGCAAGCATGGCCGGCTCGTGGGGGCGGCGAGCGACCAGGGCCGGGCGCCATTTCCCCTCCACGACACGGCGCGGCATTTCCCAGCGATGAGAGCAGTGGGCGGCATTCTCGTCGGGAACCGCGAGGAGGACACTTCATGAGACGGCACGTTCTGGCCGGTGTGGTGGCGGCGCTCGGGCTGATGGCTTGCGAGGACTCGTCGACGGGTGGCGGGTGGAGCAACGCGTCGGGCTCGGTGGCGCTCAGCCGGGATGATGCCTTCCTGTACGTGGTGGACGCGGACACCGGGGTGCTCGCGGTGGTGGAGACCGCGCGTGGGGAGAAGGTGGGCGAGGTGAAGGTGGGGGCGGGCCCGGAGCGCGTGGTGGTGGGGCCGGACGACACCGTCTACGTCTCCAACCGGGCCGAGCGCAGTGTGTCCGTCATCCGCCGGGGTGACTGGAGCGAGGCGGCGCGTGTGGCGGTGGGCGTGGAGCCCATGGGGCTGGCGGTGTCTCCGAAGGGCGACACGCTCTACGTGGTGAACAGCACCGCGCTGGACTCCACCACGTACGGCACGTTGATGGCGGTGGACACGCGCTCGCTGGAGGTCCGCTGGGAGCTGCCGGTGGGCGAGGAGCCGCGCGGCATCGCCCTGGTGGACGATGGGCGACGGGCGCTCGTCAGCCTCTTCCGGCATAGCGATTTGGTGACGGTGGACCTGGCGGACGCGCACCAGCCGCGCATGCAGCGCGAGGGCACGGACCTGTACGCGCGGGCCAACACGGAGGACAGCTTCGCCGACGACGAGCCGTTTCCGTTCCCCTCCACGAGCGTGTCCTTCCGGCCTCGCGGGATGTCGGACGTGGTGGTGTCTCCGGACGGCAAGCACGCCTACTCGCCGACGCTGTGGGCGCGCGAGGATCCGCTCACCGGTTCTGGCTCGAGCCCTGGGGGCGGTGGGTCGCTGTATGGGGGCGGAGGGCCCTGCAACACGGCGGGCGTGGTGGCGCCGGGCATCGTGACGTTCAACACGGAAGACGGCACGCCCCGGGTGGATGACCTGGACCGGTGCCGGCCTCCGCCGCGCGAGGACCCTGACTTCCCTCCGTCCACCATCGTCAGCCCGGAGGCGAGCCATCCCATCCAGGGGCCCGTGGCGGCGGTGGTGGACCCGTCGGGTCTGTGGCTCTTTGTCGTGAACCGCGAGACGGACAACGTGGCCGTCATCCCCACGAATCGTCGCGAGGGCGCGGACCTGGTGAACGTGAAGGGCAGCACGGTGCGGCAGTTGGTGCGAGTGGGCTCGGGGCCCAGCGGCATCGCGCTGACGCGGGACGGGCGCAAGGCGTACGTCTACAACGCGTTCGACCACACGGTGACGACGCTGGTGAACGACGCCTCTGGCAACGTGGCCAACGTGCGCGCGGAGGGAGTGCCCCTGCGAGTGGTGGGAGACGTGCTGTCGCCGCAGCAGGTGGCGGGGCGCAAGCTGTTCTACTCCGCGCTGGATTCGCGCATGACGAGCGCGGGCGTGGCGGCGTCCTGTGCGTCATGCCATCTGGATGGTCGTGACGACGGCCACGTGTGGGGCTTCCCGGATGGGCCGCGCCAGACGCCGAGCCTGGCGGGGCGGAAGGTGACGGAGACGGGGCCGTTCCACTGGAGCGGCGAGTTCCCCACGATGAGGGACTTCCTGGACGCCACGGTGCGTGGGCGCATGGGCGGCACGGCGTTGGATGGGGTGATGGTGGCGCAGTTGTCCGCGTTCATCGACGTGATTCCCACGCCGGACAATCCCTACAAGCGCGTGGCGCTCACCGAGTCGCAGGCGCGTGGCGCGCAGGTGTTCAAGAAGGCGGCGTGTGACAGCTGTCACGCGGGTGCGCACTTCACGAACAACACGCTGGCCGACGTGGGCACCTTCATCACCACGGGCGCGAATCGGGACGACAGCAACGTGGTCGCCAAGGGGCTGAACACGCCGTCGCTGCTGGGGCTCGCGCGCACGGCGCCGTACCTGCACGACGGCAGCGCGCTGTCGCTGAAGGGGCGGCTGATGCAGAACAGCCAGTCCAACAAGCACGGCACCACGGCGAGCCTCACGGAGACGGAGGTCGACGACCTGGTGGACTACCTGCGCACGCTGTGACGTGAAGTCACGGCGTGCCCGCGTCGGGCTCCGTCGGCACCACGGTGGGGTGGACCGTCTCCGGCCGGGTGGAGGTGAGGGCGAGGCGCGTCACGTCCAGCGCCTGCTCCGGGTCTCCTCCGAGCCACGTGACGACGAGCGCGCACGGCGTATCGTCGTCCCACGCCATCACCTGCAACATGCCCTGCGCGGGAGCACGCCGCGCGGCGGCCCGGCCGAGCGCGGGAATCTCCTCGCCGCCCATGTTCAGCGACGGCAACAGCAGGGCATGCGTGTCCACCTGTGCGTAGTGCGGCTGGCAGTCCCACGTCACCGACACCGTGACGTCCTTCTCCGACGCGGAGCGGAAGGTGCACAGCGGCCCGCAGGAGGGACACGCGCGCTCCTCCTTCATCGTGAAGCCGGGCAGCATCGACTCGCGCACGTCCGTGGGCAGCAGCGCCTCGCACGCGGGCAGCGTCGCGTTGGCGACGGGCGCACGCGCCGGACCCGCGTCCGTCCCCGTCTCCGTCGGACGGGAGCGACACCCAAGCCCCAGGGCCAGTGTCACCAACAGCGCCGCGCGCCCTCCTCCTGCCCTCATCCCTTGGTCTCTCCTCAGGCGCCCGCCGCTGGCCGCGCGGCGGATGGTAGTCCGGTGCGCCGCCGTCGGTGACACGTTTCCCATCGGCTCCTGCCCGCTACCTGACGGGGCACACGCAGGGTGGGGGAACAGCCGGCCCTGGCTCGTCTCCTTCCCTCTCCGTGGACTAAGCTGCCAGCCGTCTTCATGCCCTCCGTCCGCCTCATCCTGGTGCCGCTCGCCCTCGTGCTGGGCACGTCCGCCCGGGCCCAGCCGGCCCCCGCGGCGCGCAACCCCGCGCCCGACGAGTCCTGGACCACGCCCACCCACGTGGACGCCCCTCGGAGGAGCGACACTCCGGACGACGCCGCGTGGACCGACTTCCCCGGCCGGACGACGGTGCCCCCGGACGCGGACGCCGCATCGCTGCCCCGGCTGCCGGAAGTGCCTCCCCTCATCCCCCTGGATGATGACGGCACCCCCGGAGTCACGGAGGCCCGTCCCCCCGCGCCGCCTCCGGGGCCTCCCCCCGTGCCGAACCGCGTCAGCCTGCTCGGTGCACACACCGTGGGCAGGACAGGCGGGGTGGCGGTCGGCCTCTCGCTGGGTTTCCCCACGCTGTCCGCTCGCGCCGCCGTGGGCGTGCTGCCCCAGGTCGATGTGCTGGTGGGGCTCGACAGCCTCTACGGGATGATGAACGAGGCGCGGCTGGGCTGGCGGTGGCGGGTGCTGGATGGAGGCGCGCGCTGGAGCCTGGGACTGGTGATGGAGGGCAGTCACGCGTTCTTCCTCCGGTCCGCGAGCCTGGAGGACCGGGGCGCGCGCTACCTCACCGGCCGGCGCAACTGGAACGTGATGCCCGGCATCGTCGGCTCCTTCCAGCGCCAGGGTGTTCGCGCGTCCAGGCTCTTCATCGACGTGCGCTACCTGGTGGCCCTGGACACGGAGCCCATCCAACGCACGCCGCTGGGCGGCCTGCCACCGGACCTGGTGGCCTCCAGCGCGTGGCCCGTGCGCGTGGGCGCCGAAGTGCCGCTGAGCGAGAAAACGTCCTACTCTGTCTCCCTGGGCGGCGACTTCCGCACCCGTGCCGAGGACGCCGCCTTCATGCCGGTGGTCTCCATCGGCATCGTCACCGGTCTGTAGCACCGGCAACTGGCACGACAACGTGCCCTTTCCACCCCCTCGAGCGAGGTCTTCATGCGTGGCAGTGTCATCGGCTCCGGCTCCTTCGGTACCGCCCTGGCGAACGTGCTGGCGGTGAACTGTGAGGAGGTCCGCCTCTGGGGCCGCGAGCCGACGGTGGTGGAGGCCATCAACACCCGGCACGAGAACCCCACCTATCTTCCCGGCATCCCCATCTCCGAGCGCGTGCGCGCCACCCAGGACTTGGAAGAGGCGCTCGCCGGCGCGGAGATGGTGGTGCTCGCCACGCCGAGCCACGCCACGCGCGAGGTGCTGGCCCGCGCCAAGGCCTTCCTGCCGCGCAACGTGCCCATCATCACCGTGTCCAAGGGCATCGAGAACGAGACGCTGCTGACGATGACGGAGTTGCTGGAGGACTGTCTCCCGGAGGAGTTCCATCCGTACATCGCCGTGCTGTCGGGCCCCAGCTTCGCCAAGGAGCTGGCGCGGCGCATGCCCACGGTGGTGACGATTGCATCCCACTGGGACAAGGTCGCGGTGCGCTGTCAGAAGGCGCTTCAGACGGAGACCTTCCGCAGCTACACGTCCACGGACGTGGTGGGCGTGCAGTACGGCGGCGCGCTGAAGAATGTCATCGCGATTGCCGCGGGCATGGCGGACGGCCTGGGTATGGGCCACAACGCGCGAGCGGCCATCATCACCCGCGGCCTGGCGGAAATCACCCGGCTGGCGGTGCGCAAGGGCGCAAACCCGCTGACGCTGTCGGGCCTGTCCGGCATGGGGGACCTGGTGCTGACGTGTACGGGCGAGCTGAGCCGCAACCGTCACGTGGGCATGGAGCTGGGCAAGGGCCGCAAGCTGCCGGACATCCTGGGGCAGATGAAGGAAGTCGCCGAGGGCGTGAAGACGGCGCGCAGCGCTCGCGACTTGTCGCTCAAGACGGGCGTGGAGCTGCCCATCTGCCAGCAGGTCTACCTGATTGCCTACGAGGACAAGAACGCGAAGATGGCGGTGGTGGACCTGATGACGCGCCAGCCCAAGTCCGAGCTCGTCTGACGCGCGGGCTGCCTGGCGAGTGTGGGCCGGGGGCGGTGTTCCAGCGCGGGGTGGGGGGCTGCTAGAAGCGGGCTCCCGTGTCCACCCCGCACCTGGCGAGCTTGTCGTCCTTCCGTGCCTTGCGTCACAGGCAGTTCGTGGCCGTGTGGTTGGGGGCGCTCGTCTCCAATGTCGGCACGTGGATGGAGGTGCTCGCGCTGGGCGTCTTCGTCACGGAGGTGACGGGCCGAGCGGAGTGGACGGGCGGAGTGGCGGCGCTGACGTACCTGCCCTCGCTCGTGTTGTCCCCGCTGGGCGGCGCGCTGGCGGACCGCTTCGACCGGCGTGTCTTCATCTCGCTGTGCGCCGTGGCGCAGGCGCTGCTGGCGGCCTGTCTGGCGGGGCTGGCCTTCACCGGACACCTCACCGTGCATGCGGTGGCCGTCATCTCCCTGCTCAACGGCTGCGTGCACGTGCTGTCGGGGCCGGCCTACACGGCGCTGATTACAGGGCTGGTGCCGAAGGAGGACCTGCACAGCGCGATGACGCTGATGTCGGCGCAGTTCAACCTGGGCCGCATCCTGGGGCCGGTGTTCGCCGCGGCGCTCCTGGCCTTCGGTGGTGTTGCGTGGGTGATGTTCCTCAACACGCTGTCCTTCATGGCGGTGCTGCTGGCGGTGTCCCGGGTGCACGCGGAGCCGCCCGTGGTCAGACCTATCGAGCCCAAGGGCCTGTGGGCGGACATCGTCGAAGGCGCGCGCATGGCGCGAGGGGAGCCGGGCATCCGGATGGCGATGGTGTCGCTGTTCGCCCTGGCGCTGTTCATCTCGCCGTTCATCGCGTTGGTGCCGGTGTTCGCGCTCCAGGTGTTCGGCTCGGATGCGTCCGCCGCTTCCGCGCTCATCTCCATGCAGGGCATGGGGGCGCTGCTGGCCTCGGGCGTGGTGGGCGCGCTGGCGGTCCGCTGGGGCCGGGAGCGCGTGGTGGACCTCGCCGTGCTCGTGATGGGTCCGGTGACGGTCTTCTACTGGCTGTCCCCGACGCTGTCCGTGGCGATGGGGACCATGTTCGTGCTGGGCGCGGTGTACCTGGTGGTGATGACGGGGTTGAGCACCCGCTATCAGGAGCGCACGCCCAGGGAGCTGCAGGGGCGGGTGAGCAGCCTCGCGATGCTGCTCATCAACGTCGGGTACTCCGTGGGCGTCTGGGCGCAAGGGGCGCTCGCGGACCGGGTGGGCGTGCGCGCCGTCACCGCCAGCTCCGCGGCGCTGTTCCTCGTGGCCATGGTGGGGCTGCGCCTGCAGCGGCCTCGGACCGTGGATGTCGCGAGTACGTGACGTCCAGGGACGTGTGCTTCAGCCCGCGCCACCGGACTTGAGTGGGAGCAGTGCCAGCACGCGAGCCAGTACGGCGACACCCTCTTCGTATTCCGGCAGCTCGATGTGCTCGTTCGGCGTGTGGTCCAGCGACGAGTCACCCGGGCCATACGCGACGGTGGGCACGTTCCACGTGTCCGCCACCGTGTTCCAGTCGGACGTCCCTGTCTTCACGCGAAGCGTCGGACGTGCGCCGCGCTCGCGGATGGACTGCTTGAAGGCGCGCGTGAGGGCGTCGTTGCCCTCGGCGGAGACGGCCTGCTTGCGCGACACCGTCTTCACGGCCACCTCGGGGACCTCTGCGAGACAGGCGAGCAGCGCGTCCACGTCACTGGTCGGCCCCGTGCGCACGTTGACGTGGGCGGTGGCCCACTCCGTGTCTTCACCGGTGCCCGTCTGGAAGGAGAGCAGCGCGGGGAGGTCCTGCTCGAAGAGGGTGCACCCCTTGTTGCGCTCGTCGCAGCGACGACGCAGCCCGTTCCACGCGTCGACGAGATACTCCGCGGGCGCGCGGTAGCCACGGCTGGCGGTGTGACGCCGGCTGGCGCGGTACTCGAGCTCCAGGCGCAAGAGGCCCTTGTAGCCCAGGGTGATGCCGTGGGCGCCGCTGGGCTCGCCATTGACGACGAAGTCCGGCCGGTGGTGCTCGCGGGCATGCAGCGCGCCCCGGGTGATGGCCACCTCCTCCTCGACACAGCCCAGCAGGAGGAAGCGCTTGCCGGCGCGCTCCGAGTCGTCCAGCAGCTCCACGGCTTCGATGAAGGCCGCGAGCGCGCCCTTGGCGTCCACCGCCCCGCGTCCGAAGAGGCGCGTGCCTTCCAGTCGCACGGGGACTTCGCCCGGCACGGTGTCGATGTGGCCCAGCAGCGCGATGCACGTGTCTCCGTCTCCCATGCTGGCCACGGTGTTGCCCACCGGGTCCACGTGGGCCTTCCAGCCGCGCTGCTCCAGTCGCCCGGCCAGCGCGCGAGAGAAGTCCGCTTCATGGTGGCTGGGGCTGTAGTGCTCCAGCATCCACCGCAACAGCTCCGGGCTCGCCTCACGGGCTCGCATGGGTCACCTTCCCGGAAGAAGTCAGCTTCGTCCCGACCTCGCCCGCCAGCGCGGACAACACGGGGCGCGGGGTGCCCGAGGCGGTGACATAGGCGGCGGATACGCCCGCCGCGAGCGCGCGCCGAGCCGCCTCCAGCTTGTAGCGCATGCGCCCCCTGGCGAAGCGCATGGCACCCTCGACGTCGTCACTCTGGCGGATGAGCGTCGATGCGTTGGCCGGGTCCTCCAGGAGGCCCGCCACGTTGGAGAGCATCACCAGCGCCCGAGCCCCCATCACCGCGGCGATGGCGGCGGCCACCTGGTCCGCGTCCACGTTCACCAGCGTCCCGTCCTCCGTCACCGCGGGAGGGCACACGACGGGCGTCTGCCCTGCCTCCAGCAGCACGTTCAGCAGCCGCGCATTCACCTCGCTGATTTCCCCCGCGAGGTGGCTCCGGTCGATGCGGGTGCGCTCCCCGTCCTGGAGCTTCAGCGGAGGCCGTCGTCGGGCGACGAGCACCCGTCCATCCGCGCCGCACAGGCCGAGCGCCGAGACACCCCGGGCCAGCAGCGCGAGCACCGCGCGCTTGTTGACGTCGCCCACCCACGCCATCGTCAGCACGCGCAGCGTGGCCTCGTTCGTCAGTCGCACCACGTTGCCGGAGGCCGTCAGCGCCTCGGTGCGCGCCATGCCCAGCGAGGCCAGCAGGGCATCGCCAGCCTCGGAGCCACCATTCACCACGATGACGCGCTCGCCCTGGCGCCGCAGCTCCGCTACGTCCGCGCAGACGTTGTCCAGGTCCACGCCCGCGGCGCCGCCAATCTTCACCACCAGCGGCGCGCGGCCTTCATCGACCTGGGACGCGGTGCTCATCCGATGACGCTCGCGCCGCCGTCGACGAGCTGCACCGTGCCGGTGATGAACGACGCGCGCTCGCTCGCGAGGAACGCCGCCGCCGCCGCGAACTCCTCCGGAAGTCCCACGCGCTTCAGCGGAATGTGCGCCGCCATGGCCCGCAGGCTGGCCTCCACGTCCGCGCCGCCCGTGCCCGCCGTGCGCTCCACCGGAGGCGTGCGGGTGTAGCCGGGGGCGAGCACGTTGACGGTGACGCCGCAGTCGCCCAGCTCCTGCACCAGCGCGGATGCGAAGCCGACGATGCCCAGCCGCGCCGTGCCGGAGAGGGCGAAGCGCGCGACGGGCCGCACCACCGTCTCCGAGGTGATGAGCAGCAGCCGTCCCCACTGCGCGGCCTTCATGTACGGCAGCGCCGCCAGGGCCAGGTTGATGGCCGGCAGCATCACCGTGTCGATGGCCTCCTGGTACGCCACGATGTCGAACTTCGTGGCGGGGCCCGGCGGGGGGCCCGCGCTGTTCGTCACCACGATGTGGGGACCGCCCAGCTTGCCGGCCACGTCCTCCACCCAGGCGCGCGTGGCGCCGTGTTCACGCAGGTCCACCCGCGTGGCCAGGACCCTGTTGCCACGAGCCAGTCCGCGCAGGTGCTGCTCTGCGCGAGCGAGCCGGTCCGCGTCGCGCGCGCCGATGGCGACGTGCGCGCCTTCCTTGACCAGCTCCTCGGCCACGGCGAGCCCCAAGCCACTGGAACCCCCGGCGATGAGCGCGACCTTATTGGCGAGTCCCAGTTCCAAGTGTCTCCCTCCCTGCGTCACCAGCGTTCACGACGGGCTCCGGCCCTGGAACGACCTGCGCGGGCGCCGGAGGTCCCCTGTAGCCATACCGCCCCGTCAGCGGCCACGAGAGCGCGGACACCAGGGCCTTCACCCGAGGCGCCAGCTCCTTGCGCCACGCATCGTCACCGGGCCTCAGCAGCGTGGAGCCGCTCAGGAAGCGGTCCGGGTTGCCGGTGACGGTGTGGTTGCGCCCGAGCACCACTGTGCGGCCCTTCACCGGGTTGACGGCGCGGTCCTCCTGGATGAGCTTCAAGAGCGAGTCGATGGTGGCGGCGGGTGAGGCAATGAAGTCCTCGTACCGCAGGAACAGCGAGCGCTCCGGGTGGCGCCGCGTCACGAGCTCCGAGGCCACGTTGAAGCCGAACCAGTACGCGGTGCTGCGCGCGGCGGACATGGGGACGACGTACTGCTTCGTCTTCGTCCACGAGTGCGCGACGGCGCGCGGGTCCCGTACCAGATGGAGGTAGTACGGCGAGATTCCGCTCACGTGCGGCAACAGCGCCGCCTCCGAGGGGAACTTGCCGCTGTCGATGATGACGTGGCTGCCGGTGGCATCGGCGATGGTGCGGTAGGTCTTCGCGAGGAGCTGCGCGTGCTCGTACAGCTCGGTCGAAGGCGTGTCCTGGCGCAGCACGCGCCACGTGTGCCGGGTGCGGACGGTGTCCTGCTGCCTGCGCACCACGCGCAGGGCGTGGGCCTCGGGGGATTCGCCAGGGAGGGCGCCCTGCTCCAGCACCTTGGACCAGAGCGGACACTGGACCAGGTGCGTGCCGCAGCCGCACAGGGTGTTGGAGCCGTTCCCGAAGGCGTTCTTCCACAGGAAGCTGAGCTCACCGGTGTGGAAGCAGCCCTCCACCTCGTTGAGCACGTTGCCGATGATGGTGCTGCCGCTGCGGCACCAACCGGTGATGTAGAGGACGGTGAGGGCGCTCATGGGGGGAGCCTTTCGCGTCAGAGGGGGTGGAGGCCCCGGAAGCCGAGGCCCTCCGTTTCAGGTCTGCCCAGCATGAGATTCAGCGCGTGCACGGCCGTGCCCGCCGCGCCCTTCACCAGGTTGTCCAACGCGGCATTCACGACGATGCGCCCGCGCTCCGCGTCCACCTCCACCGCGAGGTCGCAGTGGTTGGTGCCGGCCAGGGGCGCGGGCTCCGGGAAGGGAGACGCGCTCGCGTTGGCGCGCAGCACGTGGACGAAGGGGTGCTCGCGGTAGGTGGAGGCCAGGGCTCGCAGCGGCTCGGACGCGTCCTCCAGCTTGCGCGCCGCGAAGGCATGCACCGTGGCGAGCACGCCGCGCACGCTGGGCACCGCCGTCGCGCTGAAGTGGACGACGGGCCTCACGCCGGCGAGGCGCTCGGTGGCGCCCTCGATTTCGCCCGTGTGTCGATGCCCCACCGCGCGGTAGCAGCGCAGGGCGGAGGCTCGCTCGGGATGATGCGAGGAGCGGTCCGGTGTCGCGCCGCCGCCGGAGGAGCCCGTCTTCGCGTCGACCACGACCTCGGGCCGCACCAGCCCCGCGCGCACCAGCGGCAGCAGGGCCAGCAGGGCCGCGTGGGCCATGCAGCCGGGCACCGCGACGAAGCGGGCGTCCTTGAGTCGAGCGCCCGTCCACTCCGGCAGGCCGTAGACGAACTCGGGCATGTCCGGGGGGCGGGGCGCGCGGGGATACCAGCGCGCGTGCTCGGCGGACTCCAGGCGGAAGTCCGCGCTCAGGTCGATGATGCGCCCGGCCCGCGCGCTCACTTGCGGCCAGCGGCGAATCAGCTCGCCGGAGGGCATGCAGGACAAGAGCACGTCGCACGGCTCCAGCGCGTCATGCGGTGAGAAGCGCGGAGTGGCCAGTCCTCTCAGATGAGGATGTGGGAAGTCGAGCCGCTTGCCCGCGTGCTGCTCGGACGTGGCCTGGACCACCTCCACCGCCGGGTGGGTGAGCAGCAGTCGCAGCACCTCGCCGCCGGCATAACCTCCCGCTCCGAGCACCGCGACGCGTGTCATCGCATGGCCTCCACCAGGTAGCCGGCCATCAGCTCCGGCAGGGGGATGCCGGTGAACTCGATGCTCCGGGCGAACTCCACGCAGTGGTTGATTTCATTCACGAGAATCGCGCCGTCTCGCGTCTCCAGCAGGTCCACCGCGACCATCTCCCCACCCACCGCCTTGGCCGCGCGCTCGGCGAGCTTCGCGTGGGACTCGGGGACGTCGTAGCGCTCCGGCACCGCGCCCCGGGCCGTGTTCGTCACCCAGTGCTCGGAGCGGCGGCGCATGCCACCGACGGCGCCGCCGATGACGTACACGCGCAAGTCGTAGCCGGGCTTGTCGATGTACTGCTGGACGAGCGCGACGTGGTCCTGGGCGCCGCCCATCTCGAAGCGCATGGACATCATCCCCTCGGCCGCGTGCTTGTTGTCCACGCGCGCCACCATGCGGCCCCAGGAGCCCTGCACGGGCTTCGTCACGCAGGGATAGCCGCGCTGCTCCATCTCCGCGACGCAGGCGTCCTGCTCGAAGCCCAGGAAGGACCAGGGCATGGGGACGTCGTGCTCGGCCAGCGCGAGCGTGGTGAGCGCCTTGTCGCCGCAGGTGGCGATGGAGCGCGCGGTGTTGAACACGCGGGCCCCCTTCACCTCCAGGATGGAGGACAGGTAGCGCGCGCGGGTGAAGGACATGCTGCGCATCAGCACCGGGCCGCCGTCCTTCCACGGCTCGCGGTTCAGCGGGAGCACCAGGTCCGTGTCCGCGTGGGTCTCCACGGAGCAGCCGCGTCCGCGAAGCGCGTCGACGAGCATCCGCTCCTCGGTGCGCATCCGTGTGTAGACGAGGTGGACCTCGTGGCGACGCATCATCCCCTCCTGGCCGCGGGTGCCAGCGCCGTGAGCCGGGGGCGGGGCAGGGCGGTGAGAATCGAGTCGACCAGGGCGGCGCTCTCCAGCCCATGTCGTTGCAGCAAGGCCTCGTGCGTGCCCGCCGTGGAGTCGTAGCGGTCCTGGATTCCCGCGCGGACCACGCGGCGGCCCAGGCCGTGGGTGGCCACGCTCTCGCACACCGCGCCGCCCAGTCCTCCGAGGATGGAGTGCTCCTCCACCGTGACGAGCAGCCGCGTGCGCTCGGCCGTCTCCAGAATCGCCTCTTCGTCGAAGGGCTTGAGCGTGTGGAGGTTCACCACGCGCGCGGACACCCCCTGCGTCTCCAGTCGCGTCGCCACGTCCAGCGCCACGCTCACGCCGACCTCGCCATGGGCGATGATGCCGACGTCGCCGCCTTCACGCAGGCACATGGCGCGCCCGAGCGCGAACGCGGGCCGCGCCACGTCCAGCCGGGAGACGCGGTTGCGGCCGAGCCGCAGGTACACCGGCCCTTCCATCTCCAAGAGGGCGCGCGTCGCCTGAATCGTCTCCAGCCCGTCCGCCGGAGACACCACCGTCATGCCCGGCATGGCGCGAAGAATCGCCAGGTCCTCGATGGCGTGGTGCGTGGGCCCGAAGAACGCGCCGGACAGGCCGCCGTAGTCGCAGACGAGCTTCACGTTCGCCCGCCCATAGGCGAGCCCCAGCCGCACCTGCTCGCACGCGCGCATCGCCCCGAAGGGCGCGAAGGTGTGGGCGAAGACGACGTGCCCGGTGGCGGCCATGCCGCACGCGATGTCGAGCATCGCCGCCTCGCAGATTCCCAGGTTGATGAAACGTCCCGGGTGCCGCGCGGCGAACGGGTCTCCTCCACCCGCGAGGTCCGCCTCCAGCAACACGACGCGCGGCTCCACGTCCGCCAGTCGCGCCAGGGTGTGTCGGAACACCTGTCGGTTGGCCAGGGCCGGTTGTTCGCGCAGCCAGTCCTGGGGCGACGTCAAGAGGTCGGCGCCGCTGGACGTCGTGGAGCTCGTCATGGCGTCACCTCTCCCATGGAGGCGAGCGCGCGGCGAAGCTGCTCGGCGTTGAACGTCGCGTAGTGCGGTCCCTTGCCGCGCAGCATGGGTACACCCGCGCCCTTCTGCGTGTTGGCGACAATCGCGCGAGGTCCGTCACAGGGCGCCTCCAGCGCGGCCCCCAGCGCTTCCAGGTCATGCCCGTCCACCTCGACGGTGCTCATTCCGAAGGCGCGCAGCCGCTCCACCAGGGAGGCCTGGGACAGGATGGCCTCCGTGGGGCCATCGTTCTGTCCGCCGTTGCGGTCGACCAGCACCGTGAGTTGCGACAAGCGGTGCTGCGCGGCGACTTGCATCGCCTCCCAGTTGGAGCCCTCGCCCATCTCCCCGTCTCCACACACGACGAACACGCGGTTGGAACGCTGCCGCAGCCGGTAGCCCAGGGCCAGCCCCACGCCCAGCCCCACGCCGTGTCCCAGGCTTCCCGTGGGAAACTCAACGCCCGGCACCGCCGCATTCACGTGTCCGGTGAAGGGGCTTCCGTCAGCGTTGTATCGTTGCACCAGGTCTTCAGTGTCGACGAAGCCGAACTCGGCGAGCGCGGCGTAGAGGCCCGCGGCTGCGTGGCCCTTCGACAGGATGAGCGAATCGCGCTCCTCCCAGCGGGGCTCTCGCGGACGGAACTTCATCACCCGTCCCAGCAACACCACCAACAGCTCCACCATCGACAGCGAGCCACCGAGGTGGCAGCCGACGGACGTGGCGGCGAGCCGGAGGATGGTCCGGCGAATGCGTCTGGCGCGCTCCTCGAGAGGTACCTGGACCATGGATTTCTGCGCCTTTCATTCCAAAGTAGGAAACCAGGAGCGCGCCCGTCAATGTGAGTGATGCGACCTTGGGGTGTAGACATGTGAGCTTTCGCTGTCTTGCTGGTTTTACACGCGAATCGCTATGGTCCCACGCGGTCGAGGACGGTCTCACGGTGCACGGAGGGTGCGGATATGGACGCACGGTTCGGAAGCGGCCCCTCGTTGGAGCAGGCGGCGCTGTACCGGAGCAAGGGGTGGTGGCGTGACGAGACGGTGCTCGACGACTTGCGTCGAGCTGTGCGGACGCACCCGGACAAGACGGCCATCGTCGCGGCCCGCTACTTCGCCAAGGACGTCACGCGGCTGAGCTACGCGGAGCTGGGGCGCTACGTGGAGCGCTTCGCGGGCGCGCTCGTGTCGCTGGGCGTGGGTCGGGGCGAGCTGGTGGCGGTGCAGCTGCCCAACTGGTGGCAGTTCACCGCGTTGGCGCTGGCGTGCGCGCGCATCGGCGCCGTCGTCGCGCCCATTCCCCCGGACTACCGGCGTCGCGCGGTGGAGTTCATCCTCGGCAGGACGGAGTCATCCGTCTACGTAGGACCCCTGAGTTGGAGCGGGCACTCGCACCGGGACATGTTGCGCGAGGCGGCGCGCGCGCTGCCGTCACTCAAGCACCGGGTCTTCATCGGGGCGGGCGAGCAGGCGTCGGAGGCGGGCGAGCTGGATTTCGACGCGTACTTCGTCGCCCGGCACTGGGAGGACTCGACGTCGAAGGCGGAACTGGACGCGCGCTCGGCGCGCCCGGACGACGTGTGCAACGTCCTCTATACGTCGGGGACGACGGGCGAGCCCAAGGGCGTCATCCACTCGCACAACACCAACTTCGGCATCACCCGCGCGCTGGTCGAAACCATGGCGCTGGGCGCCGACGACGTGGTGTGTCTGCCCTCGCTGCTCACCGCCTCCAGCGGATTTACCTACCTGTACCTGATGCCGGTGTTGCTGGGCGCGACGGCTGTCTACATGGACGTGGGGGACCCGGAGCTCACGCTGCGCTGCATCGAGGAGCACGGCGTCACGTTCATGTATGGGATTCCCACGTACGTGATGAATGTCATCGCCGCGAAGAAGAAGCGGGGCGGAGACACCTCGTCGTTGCGGCGGCTGTCCACCGGCTCCATCCCCGTGCCTCCGCATCTCATCGCCGCGGTGCGCGAGAGCTTCGGCGTGCCGCTGCACACGCTGTGGGGGATGACGGAGAACGGCGCGGTGACGATTACGCGACGGGAGGATCCGCCGGACTGGCCTTCCAACAGCGACGGCAGGCCCGTGGACTGGATGGAGGTGAAGATTGTTCCCGCGCTGGCGGAAGACGGCTCGCCCTATCCAGAGGGCACCGGCCGACTGCTCGTCCGAGGAGCCAGCCAGTGCCTGGGCTACTTCAAGCGCGAGGACATCTACCGCGCGTGTGTCGACGAAGAGGGGTGGTTCGACACGGGAGACCTGGCGCGGGACGACGGGCGTGGGGGTATCCGCATCGTCGGGCGGCTCAAGGACGTCATCTTCCGCTATGGCCAGAAGGTGCCCGTGGTGGAGGTGGAGTCCGCGCTGTACTCGCATCCGAAGGTGCGGGAGGTGGCCGTCATCGGTCACTCGGACGACCGCATCGGCGGTGAGCGCGTCTGCGCTGTGGTGGTGCCTCGCGACGAGACGCCGACGTTGGATGAGCTGCGCGCCCACCTGAAGGGCCTGGGCATGTCGAATCAGTACTGGCCCGACAGGCTGGAGGTCGTCGAGGAGATGCCCAAGACGCCGTCGGGGAAGATTCGCAAGTACCTGCTGCGCGAGCGTTTGAAGGGGCCCACCGCGAAGGTGGGCTGAGCATGTCCCCGACCATGATGAGGAGCACACGTGAGCACTGAGTCGAGCACCACGCCGTTGGTGCGACAGCTCGCCGGGTATTGGCGGGAGCTGCTGGGGGCGGAAGTCGTGAAGCCGGAGGACCACTTCCTGGAGATTGGCGGCAACTCGCTGATGGCGACGATGCTGGCCAACCGAATCGAAGAGGAGCTGGGCATCCAGCTCTCCATGGTGGACCTGTTCAACACGCTGGAGCACGTGGCCGCCGTCTGCGAGGAGCAGCTGCGCGAGCAGGGCCGCACCTTCCCCGCGGCCTGAAGTCGTCCAGGAGGCGGGCCTTCTCCCGCCATCGTCTCCGAGTGACTGTTCGGGGACTCAAGCTTCACGCCTTCACGAAGCACCAGGTGTCGGTCTCACCGACGCGGGCCTTCGTGTCTTCCGAGATTCGTCTTCTTGAGTTTGAGGTGTCGACATGTCCGCGAATGAGCCGAAGCCCGCGAGCCCTCGTGTTCGCAGGCCGCCCCCCGTGGTGCCCGTTCATCGGGAGGGGCCTCCGCCGCTCTCCTTCGCGCAGCGTCGCATGTGGTTCCTCTCGCGGTTGGACCCGTCGGGCTTCGCCTACAACGCGCCCTTCTTCGCGCGGCTCAAGGGGTGTCTCGATGTATCAACGCTGGAGCGCGCGCTGACGGAGGTGGTGCGCCGGCACGAAGCGCTGCGGACGACCTTCACGGAGGTCGAAGGCGAGCCGGTGCAGTGCATCGCGCCCGACGCGCCGGTGTCGCTGACCGTGGAGCGACTGGAGGGGCCGGAGCGGGAGCACGAGGCCCGGCGACTCGCGGAGGAGGAGGCACGGCGTCCGTTCGATTTGGGCGCGGGGCCGATGCTGCGCGCGCGGCTGTTGCGCCTGGAGGAAGAGGAGCACGTGTTGCTCCTGACGCTGCACCACATCTCGTGTGACGGCTGGTCGCTGTCGTTGCTGGAGCGGGATTTGCGCGAGCTGTACGGCGCCTTCCTCGATGGCCGCGTGGCGACGCTGCCCGCGCTGACGGTGCAGTACGCGGACCATGCGGTGTGGCAGCGCGAGTGGCTGAAGGGGGAGGTGCTGGAGGAGCAGCTCACGTGGTGGAAGAAGCACCTCGACGGAGCCTCGCCCGCGCTGGAGCTGCCGACGGACCGACCGAGACCTCCGGTGCAGTCGGCCCGGGGCGCGGTGCTGGGGATGCCGTTGCCCGCCGAGCTGATGAAGGCGCTGCACGAGCGGTGCAAGCAGGAGGCGGTGACGCCGTTCATGTTGTGGCTGGCGAGCCTCCAGGCGTTGCTGTCGCGGCACAGCGGACAGCCGGACGTGGTGGTGGGCACGCCCATCGCGGGGCGCAACCGGCGCGAGGTGGAGGGGCTCATCGGTTTCTTCGCCAACACGCTGGCGCTGCGCGTGGACGTGGATGGAAACGAGTCCTTCAAGTCGCTCTTGGGACGGGTGCGTCAGGCGTGCCTGGGGGCGTACCAGCACCAGGACGTGCCCTTCGAGCGACTGGTGGATGCGCTGCGGCCGGTGAGGGACTTGAGCCGCTCGCCGTTGTTCCAGGTGCTGCTCGTGCTCCAGAGCGCGCCGCCGTTGGTGCGACTGGCGGGGCTGGAGTCGCGCGACGTGGACTTCGAGCCGGGCGTGGCGAAGTTCGACCTTACGCTCTTCGTGCGTGAGACGCCGGAGGGCTGGGTTGCGCTGTGGGAGTACAGCACGGCGCTGTTCGATGAGGCGACGGTGCGCAGGCTCGCCGGCCACCACGTGGCGCTGCTGAAGGGCGTGCTGGAGGACCCGGAGCGCAAGGTCGGGCAGGTGGACCTCCTGGATGAGGAGGAGCGGCGGAAGGTGTTGGAGAAGTGGTCGTGGCAGGAGGAGCACCAGCACCCATCGTGGTTGATGCATCGGCGGGTAGAGGCGCAGGCGGCGCGCACGCCCTCGGCAGTGGCGGTGACGAATGGCGGCGGCTCCCTGACGTACGTGCAGTTGGAGCAGCGAGCCAATCAGCTCGCGCACCACCTGATGGCGTTGGGGGTTCGCCCTGGAAGCGTGGTGGGGCTGTGCCTGGAGCGAAGCAGCCTCGACCTGCCGGTGGCGGTGCTGGCGACGCTGAAGACAGGAGCGGCGTGCCTTCCGTTGGACCCTGGCTATCCGCCGTCGCGACTGGCGCGGATGCTCGATGACGTGGCCGCGCCGGTGGTGCTGGTGCATGCCTCGCTGGAGCATGCGTTGCCCGGGGAGGGCACGGCGCGGAGGGTGCGACTGGAGGAGGAGGCAGCGCGCATCGCGGAGCAATCCACCGTGGCACCCGGGTGGGTGTTGTCGCCCGAGCTTCCCTGCTACGTCCTCTTCACGTCAGGGAGTACGGGGAGGCCCAAGGGCGTGACGATGTCCCATCGTGCGTTCGGCACGCTGGTGAACTGGCAGTTGGCGAGCACGTCGGCGCCTGGGGCGAGGACGCTCCAGTTCGCCTCGCTGAGCTTCGACGTGTCCTTCCAGGAGCTGTTCTGCACGCTGGGCGAGGGCGGCACGCTCGTCCTCGTCTCGGCGGCGACGCGTCAGGACCCCGCGACGTTGATGGCGTACCTGCGGGAGCACCGCGTGGAGCGGCTCTTTGTGCCCTTCGTGGCGCTCCAGGCGCTCAGTGAGCGGGCCCGACATGAGACGGAGTTGCCGCCGCTGCGCGAAGTGGTGACGGCGGGCGAGCCGTTGCAGGTGACGCCCGCGGTGGTGTCGTTCTTCGAGCGGCTGCCGGGGTGCGTGCTGGAGAACCAGTACGGCCCCACGGAGACGCATGTGGTGACGGCGTGGAGAGCGAAGGGGCCGCCCTCGACGTGGCCGGTGTTGCCTCCGGTGGGCAGGCCCATCGTCCCCGCGACGGTGTTGGTGCTGGATGCGTGGGGCGCCCCGTGCCCCATCGGTGTGACGGGAGAGGTGTGCGTGGGAGAGCGGAGCCTCGCGCACGGCTACTGGGGGCGGCCGGAGCTGACGGCGGAGCGCTTCGTTCCGAACATCCTGGACAAGGGGCGGGATGGGCACCGCATCTACCGCACGGGAGACCGGGGGCGGTGGCTGGCGGATGGGAACCTGGAGCTTCAGGGGCGCGCGGATGAGCAGGTGAAGGTGCGCGGCTTCCGCGTGGAGTTGGGCGAGGTGGAGGTGGCGCTGAAGGAACTTCCCGGCGTGACGGACGCGGCGGTGGTGGTGCGGCGAACGGGCGGGGGAGAGAAGCAACTGGTGGGCTACGTCGTGCGGTCCGAGTCCTCGGACGCGGAGGCTCTGAAGCGCCGGCTGGCGAATCAGTTGCCCGAGTCCTGGGACGGGGAGGACTTGAAGCGTCGACTGGCGAAGCGGTTGCCCGAGTACATGGTGCCGGTCGTGCTGGTTCGGCTGGAGGCGCTTCCGCTGACGCCCAGCGGAAAGGTGAATCGCCGCGCACTGCCGGAGGTGGATTCGCGCCGCGCGGAAGGGGGAGCCCGCTACGAGGCGCCGCGTGACGCGCTGGAGCGGAGGCTGGCGGAAGTCTGGCAAGAGGTACTGGGTGTCCCGCTCGTGGGCGTGAGGGATGACTTCTTCGCGCTCGGTGGGCACTCGCTGCTGGCGACGCGTGTGGTGTCGCGACTCCGGGATGCCCTGGGCCACGACGTGCCCGTGCGACTGCTGTTCGAGGCGCCCACGGTGGAGGCCCTTGCCGAGCGACTGGGGGCGCAGGGAGGACACGCGCGGTTGCCGGTGCTGATGCGAGCCGCGCGGCCCGTGGACCCGCCCTTGTCATTCGCGCAGCGACGCCTGTGGTTCCTCGCGCAGCTCGACGAGGGAGGACATTCGTACAACCTGCCCTTCGTCGTCCGACTCCACGGTGCGTTGAAGGTGGAGGCCCTGGAGCGGGCACTCGCGGAGGTGGTCCGCCGACACGAAGCGCTGCGCACGAGCTTCGTGGAAGTGGGTGGTGAGCCCGTCCAGCGCGTCGCCGTGGATGTCGGCGTGCCCTTGCAGGTGGAGTCGGTGGAGGGCGCCGACGACGTGGAAGAGGCCGTGCGGCGTCGCGTGGTGAGGGAGGTCCAGGCGCCGTTCGATGTGGCGCGGGCTCCCTTGCTCCGCGCGACGTTGCTGCGAACGGGCGGCGAGGAGCAGGTGCTTGTGGTGGTGCTGCACCACCTGGTCGCGGATGGATGGTCGCTGGGCGTGCTCACCCGCGAACTGGATGCGCTCTATGGCGCGGCCGTGAAAGGCGAGGCGGCGAAGTTGCCCGAGCTGCCCGTGCAGTACGCGGACTACACGGTGTGGCAGCACGAATGGTTGAAGGGAGACGTGGAGGCATCGCAGCTCTCCTGGTGGCGCGAGGCGCTGACGGGAGCACCCCCGGTGTTGGAGCTGCCCACGGACCGGCCGAGGCCCGCGGTGCAGGGGTACCGAGGCGCGAGCGTGCCGGTGCGGTTGTCCTCGGAGCTGAGCGAGGCGCTGCGACAGTTGAGCCGGAGAGAGGGCGCCACGCTGTACATGACGCTGCTGGCGGGCTTCCAGGTGTTGCTGGCGCGCTACAGCGGACAGTGGGACGTGGTGGTGGGCTCACCGGTGTCGGGGCGGACGGCGAGGGAGACGGAGGGGCTGATGGGCTTCTTCGTCAACACGCTGGCCCTGCGCGCACGGCCGGATGCGGCGTCCTCCTTCCAGGCGTTCCTGCGTCAGACGAAGGAGACGGTGCTCGGGGCACTCGCGCACCAGGACGTGCCTTTCGAGAGGCTGGTGGAGCACCTCCGCCCGGAGCGGGACTTGAGCCGCTCGCCGTTGTTCCAGGTGCTCTTCACGTTGCAGGAGGCCGCGCCGCTGCTCACCCTGCCGGGTGTCACCGCGAGCCCCTGGGACTTCGCGAGCACCATCGCCAAGTTCGACCTGGAGCTGTTGCTCGTCGATGCACCGGGAGCGGCTGTCGAAGGCCAGCTCATCTACAACGCGGACCTCTTCGAACCGCCCACCGTCCAGCGCATCGCGGAGTGCTTCCTGGAGTTGTTGCGCAACCTCTCCGGCCGACCCGAGGCGCGACTGTCGGCGCTTCCGCTCCTGCCCGCGGCCGAGCGCCAGCGCGTGCTGGAGGCGTGGAACCAGACGGCGGTGGAGTTCCCGCGAGAGGCGTGCGTCCATCACCTCTTCGAGGAGCAGGTGTTGCTGCGTCCGGACGCGGTGGCGCTGGAGTTCGGTGCGCAGCGGCTGAGCTACCGGGAGCTGGAGGCGCGGGCCAATCAACTGGCCTGGGCGCTGAAGGCTCGTGGCGTCGGCGTGGATGTGCTGGTGGCGGTGTGCCTGGAGCGCTCGGTGGAGCTCATCGTGTCGCTGCTGGCCATCCTGAAGGCCGGTGGTGCGTATGTACCCCTGGACTCCAGCTATCCGGCGCGGCGGCTGGAGCAGATGTTGGAGGACACGACGCCTCGGCTGCTCATCACCACGCGTGCCTTGCTGGAGCAACTGCCCCAGGAGGGACGCCCGGAGTTGATGTTGTTGGAGGAAGAGCGGCTGGCGGACCTGCCGACGGCGGCGCCACGCATGCCGGTCTCGGGGCGAAACCTGGCGTATGTGGACTTCACGTCGGGGAGCACGGGGCGCCCCAAGGGTGTGGCCGTCGAGCACCGGGGCGTGCTGCGGTTGTTGTACGGAGCGCCGTACGCGCGACTGGGGCCGGAGGAGACGTTCCTGCTCATCGCGCCCATCTCCTTCGATGCGTCGACGTTGGAGGTGTGGGGGCCGCTGTGCCTGGGTGGAAGGCTGGTGGTCTTCCCACCGCGCTCGCCCAGCGAGCTGGACCTGCTGACGGACGTGCTCCATCGGCACTCCGTCACGTTGTTGCACCTGACGGCGGGACTGTTCAGCCAGATGGTGGAGCTGGGGATGGACGGGTTGAAGGGCGTGCGCCAACTCCTGACGGGTGGAGACGTGGTGTCCGCGCCGCACGTGAAGCGCGTGCTGGAGGAGCTGAAGATTCCGGTGACGGCCTGCTACGGGCCGACGGAGAGCACGCTCTTCACTTCGGTCCATCGGATGACGCGAGTGGAGGACGTGGGCGCGTCGGTGCCCATTGGTCGGCCCATCGGCAACACGCAGGTCTACGTGCTGGATGCGGGGATGGAGCCCGTTCCGGTGGGCGTGGCGGGCGAACTGTTCATCGGGGGTGATGGCCTCGCGCGAGGGTATCTGCGCCAGCCCGATGTGACGGCGGACCGCTTCATTCCGAATCCCTTCAGCGCGGTGCCAGGGGAGCGGCTCTATCGCACTGGAGACCTGGCGCGCTTCCGCCCGGACGGGGTGCTGGAGTTCCTGGGGCGGCGTGACAGCCAGGTGAAGGTGCGGGGCTACCGCATCGAGCTGGCGGAGGTGGAGGCGTCGCTCCTCGCGCATCCAGCGGTGAAGGACGGGTTGGTGGTGGTGCGGGACGGCGCGGGAGGCAAGCGACTGGTCGCGTACTACGTCGAGCACGCGCAGGCGCCCGAGGCACCTCGGGTGCGCGACTGGCTGAAGCAGAAGCTCCCCGAGTTCATGGTGCCCTCGGCCTTCGTGAAGCTGGCGGCGCTCCCGCTGACGGCGAACGGGAAGGTGGACCGAAAGGCCCTGCCGTCACCGGAGCAGGAGGGGTCGGGCGTGGAGGCGATGCAGGGGCCTCGGACGGTGATGGAGTCGCTGGTGGCGCGCATCTGGATGCCGCTGCTCGGAGTGGCGAGGGTGGGCGTGAAGGACGACTTCTTCGCGCTCGGTGGTCATTCGTTGCTGGCGACGCGAGTGGTGTCGCGGCTCCGGGCGGCGCTCGGTCGTGATGTGCCGGTGCGACTGGTGTTCGAGGCGCCCACCGTGGAGGCCCTGGCCGAGCGACTCGAAGTCGTGAAGGCAAGTGCGCAGCGCGTGAGCACCCCTGTGCCGGTGCGAGTGTCGAGACACTCCGCGATGCCGCTGTCGTTCGCACAGCAGCGTCTGTGGTTCCTCGGGAAGCTCGACGCCGGAGGGTATTCGTACAACCTGCCGTTCGTCGTCCGACTGCGAGGCGCGCTGGACCTCAAGGCGCTGGAGCAGGCGCTCGCGGCGTTGGTGCGGAGACATGAGGCGCTGCGCACGACGTTCGAGGAAGTGGAAGGCGAGCCGGTGCAGCGCATCGCTTCGGATGTGGCGGTGCCGCTGTCCGTGGTGGAGGTGACAGAGGACGCCACGCGCGGCCAGGTGGAGACGCTATCGAGGCAGTCGTTCGACCTGGGCACGGGCCCGCTGCTGCGAGTGACGCTGCTGAAGCTGAGCGAGCAGGAGCATGTGTTGGTGCTGGTGCTGCACCACATTGTCGCGGACGGTTGGTCGATGGGAGTGCTCGCGAAGGAGCTGGAGGCGCTCTACAGCGCGCAGGTGAAGGGCCGCGAAGCAACGCTGCCGGAGTTGCCGGTGCAGTACGCGGACTACGCGGTGTGGCAGCGGGAGTGGCTGAAGGGGGAGGTGTTGGAGGAGCAGTTGTCGTGGTGGAGGGCGAGGCTGGCGGGAGCCCCAGAGGTGCTGGA
>NZ_JABUMT010000010.1:0-215948 GCF_013336715.1 Myxococcus sp. CA056 | reverse complement strand
TGCCGGAGTTGCCGGTGCAGTACGCGGACTACGCGGTGTGGCAGCGGGAGTGGCTGAAGGGGGAGGTGTTGGAGGAGCAGTTGTCGTGGTGGAGGGCGAGGCTGGCGGGAGCCCCAGAGGTGCTGGAGGTGCCGACGGACCGACCGAGGCCGGCGGTGCAGGGGTATCGCGGTGCGAGCGTGGCGGTGAAGCTGTCCTCGGAGCTGAGCGAGAAGCTGAAGTGCTTGAGTCGGCAGGAGGGCGTGACGCTGTACATGACGCTGCTGGCGGGCTTCCAGGTGTTGCTGGCGCGCTACAGCGGACAGTGGGACGTGGTGGTGGGTTCGCCGGTGTCTGGGCGGACGACGAAGGAAGTGGAGGGCTTGATTGGCTTCTTCGTGAACACGCTGGTGGTGAGGACGGAGGCGTCGAGCGAGCTGACATTCCGCGAGATGTTGGGGCGTGTGAAGGAGTCGGTGCTGGGAGCCTTCGGGCACCAAGAGGTGCCGTTCGAGAAGCTGGTGGAGGCGTTGCAGTCGAGCCGTGACTTGAGTCGCGCGCCCCTGGTCCAGATTGCCTTCGGCTTGAACGGGCCCGCTGAGTTGCCGGCGCTGCCGGGGTTGTCCTCGGTTGAGGTGACGTACGAGCCGGGCATGGCGAAGTTCGACCTCGCGCTGTCGGTGCGTGAGGACGCGGAGGACCTGACGGGCTTCTGGGAACTCAACACGGACCTGTTCGACGCGGCGACCGTGGAGCGCATGGCGGCGCACTTCCAGCAAGTGCTGGAGGCGGCGGTGGAGAATCCGGAGGCGAGGCTGAACGCGCTTCCGATGTCGGGGCACCAAGAAGTGCCGGTGAAGGTGCCGGTTGTTCGTCTCCAGGCTCGGCGGTTGGACCGGCTGGCTCCGGAGGTCGTGCCGGAGGGGTTCATTGCTCCGCGGACGGCCATCGAGGAGCTGGTGGCGGCAGTCTGGGCTCCACTGCTGGGCGTGAGGCACGTGGGGGCCGAAGACAACTTCTTCGAGCGGGGAGGGCACTCGCTGCTGGTGATGCAGGTGGCCTCGCGGCTGCGCGAGGTGTTGGGCCGAGAGGTGTCGGTGCGGACGCTCTTCGAGGCGCCCACTGTCGCCACGCTGGCCAGGAGCCTGGAGAGCGGTGGTACCGGGCAAGGACGGCCAGCGCTGGTGCCCACGACTCGCACGGAGGCTCCGCCCCAGTCGTTCGCACAGCAGCGCCTGTGGTTCCTGGACCGGCTGGAGCCGAACAGCCCGCTCTACAACATTCCCCTCGCGATACGACTGACGGGGGCGATGGACGTCGCCGCCCTGGAGCGCTCCTTCCACACGTTGGTCCGTCGCCACGAGTCCCTGCGGACGACCTTCGAGCAAGGCGACCAAGGGGCGGTGCAGCACATCCAGCCCTTCGCGCCAGTGCCGCTGCGAGTGGTGGACCTGAGTGGCCTCCCTAGCGAGACCCGAGAGCAACAGGCGCTCCGACTGGGGGGCGAGGAAGGACGGCGCCCGTTCGACCTGGGAACGGGCCCGCTGCTGCGAGTGACGCTGTTGAAGCTGAGCGAGCAGGAGCACGTGTTGGTGCTGGTGCTGCACCACATCGTCGCGGACGGCTGGTCGATGGGCGTGCTCACGAAGGAGCTGGAGACGCTCTACAGCTCCTTCGTGAAGGGCGAGGCCGCAACGTTGCCGGAGTTGCCGGTGCAGTACGCGGACTACGCGGTGTGGCAGCGGGAGTGGCTGAAGGGGGAGGTGTTGGAGGAGCAGTTGTCGTGGTGGAGGGCGAGGCTGGCGGGAGCCCCAGAGGTGCTGGAGGTGCCGACGGACCGACCGAGGCCGGCGGTGCAGGGGTATCGCGGTGCGAGCGTGGCGGTGAAGCTGTCCTCGGAGCTGAGCGAGAAGCTGAAGTGCTTGAGTCGGCAGGAGGGCGTGACGCTGTACATGACGCTGCTGGCGGGCTTCCAGGTGTTGCTGGCGCGCTACAGCGGACAGTGGGACGTGGTGGTGGGTTCGCCGGTGTCTGGGCGGACGACGAAGGAAGTGGAGGGCTTGATTGGCTTCTTCGTGAACACGCTGGTGGTGAGGACGGAGGCGTCGAGCGAGCTGACATTCCGGGAGATGCTGAGGCGTGTCCGGGACGCGGTCCTGGGCGCGCTCACGCACCAGGAGGTGCCGTTCGAGAAGCTGGTGGACGCGTTGCAGTTGTCTCGCGACTTGAGCCGCTCGCCGTTGGTGCAGGTGTCCTTCGCGCTCCAGAGTGCGCCGTCGGGGGCCCTCTCGTTGCCGGGGCTCACGCAGCAGCCGATGGACCTGGGAACGAGGACCGCCAAGTTCGACCTCGCGTTGTCCATGGGAGAGGACGCGGAGGGACTGTCAGGCACCTGGGAGCTGAACACGGACCTATACGACACGGCGACCGTGGAGCGCATGGCGACGCACTACCAGCGGTTGCTGGAGGCGGTCGTCGAGGTGCCGGAGGCGACCCTGCGTGCGCTGCCGATGCCTGGGCATCGCGAGGTGCAGGAGAAGGCTGTCGGTTCCCGCATCCAGTCACGCCAAGGCGAGCGCGTGATTCCGGAGCAGGGGTTGGAGGACTTCATCGCGCCCAGGACCGCGATGGAGGAGCTGGTGGCGGAGACCTGGGTCCCGCTGCTGGGCGTGAAGCGGTTGGGCGCGGAGGACAACTTCTTCGAGCGGGGAGGGCACTCGCTGCTGGTGATGCAAGCCGCGTCGCGGCTGCGAGCGGCGTTGGGGCACGAGGTTCCGGTGCGCATGCTCTTCGAGGCACCCACGGTGTCCTCGTTGGCCACGAGTCTGTCCGTGTTGGCGCGGGGTGGGCTCGGGGTTCGGAGTCCGCCGCTGCTCCCCGCATCGCGGGTGGATGCACCACCCCTGTCTTTCGCGCAGCAGCGCTTGTGGTTCCTCGACCGGCTGGAGCCGAACAGCCCGCTCTACAACATCGCCCTGGCCGTGACGATGGAGGGCGTGCTCGACATTGGCGCGCTGGAGAAGGCGTTCCATGCGCTGGTTCACCGCCACGAGTCCCTGAGGACGACGGTCCGACAGGTTGCGCTCGGTGCGGTCCAGCACATCAGTCCTTCCATGGCGGTCCCGCTGCCCGTGGTGGACCTGCGCGGGCTGCCCGTGGAGGCCCGAGCGCATGAAGCCTTGAGGCTCGGGATGCAGGAGGAACGGCGTCCTTTCGACCTGGGCACGGGTCCGCTGCTGCGAGTGACGCTGCTGAAGCTGAGCGAGCAGGAGCATGTGCTGGTGCTGGTACTGCACCACATCGTGTCCGACGGTTGGTCGATGGGCGTGCTCACGAAGGAGCTGGAGGCGCTCTACACCGCCCATGCGAAGGGCGGGGACGCGGCGTTGCCGGAGTTGCCCGTGCAGTACGCGGACTACGCGGTGTGGCAGCGAGAGTGGCTGAAGGGGGAGGTGCTGGAGGAGCAGTTGTCGTGGTGGAGGGCGAGGTTGGAGGGCGCCCCCGAAGCGCTGGAGCTGCCGACCGACCGACCGAGGCCCGCGGTGCAGGGGCATCGTGGCGCGAGCGTGGCGGTGAGGCTGTCCTTCGAGCTGAGCGAGAAGCTGAAGCAGTTGAGCCGGCGGGAAGGTGTGACGCTGTACATGTCACTGCTGGCGGTGTTCCAGGTGCTGCTGGCGCGCTACAGCGGACAGTGGGACGTGGTGGTGGGTTCGCCGGTGTCTGGGCGGACGACGAAGGAAGTGGAGGGGCTGATTGGCTTCTTCGTGAACACGCTGGTGGTGAGGACGGAGGCGTCACGTGCGCTGACGTACCGGGAGCTGCTGGCCCAGGTCCGGGAGTCGGTGCTGGGCGCCTTCGCGCATCAGGAAGTGCCGTTCGAGAAGCTGGTGGACGCGTTGCAGTTGTCTCGAGACTTGAGCCGCTCGCCGTTGGTGCAGGTGTCCTTCGCGCTCCAGAGTGCGCCGTCGGGGGACCTGTCGTTGCCAGGGCTCGCGCTGCGTCCGCTGGACCTGGGGACGCAGGTGGCGAAGTTCGACCTCGCGTTGTCCGTGCGAGAGGACGCGGAGGGAATGGCGGGGTACTGGGTGTTCAACACGGACCTGTTCGACACGGAGACCGTGGAGCGCCTGGCCATCCACTACGAGCGGTTGCTGGAGTCCGCCGTGGCGATGCCCGAAGCGCGGCTGGATGCGCTCGGGATGCCTGGGCACATTGAAGTGCCGGAGAGGACGCCGTCCGCTCGCATCCACGCCCATCGCACGGAGCGGCAGGATTCCGAGCAGATGTCGGAGTCCTTCATCGCGCCCAGGACGGCGATGGAGGAGCGGGTGGCGGAGATCTGGGCTCCGTTGCTTGGCGTGAAGCGCGTTGGCGCGGAGGACAACTTCTTCGAGCGAGGAGGGCACTCGCTGCTGGTGATGCAGGTGGCCTCGCGGTTGCGCGAGCTGCTGGGCCGCGACGTGCCAGTGCGGGTGCTCTTCGAGGCACCCACGGTGTCCGCGCTGGCCTCTCGATTGGATGAACTCTTGAAGGACGGACTCAGGGCAGGTCGTCCAGAGTTGGTCCGCACGGAACGGACGGAGGCACTGCCTCAGTCGTTCGCGCAGCAGCGCTTGTGGTTCCTCGACCGGTTGGAGCCGGGTGGCTCGCTCTACAACATCGCGCTCGCGATGAAACTGGAGGGCGTGCTCGACGTGAAGGCTCTGGAGCGTGCCTTCAATGAGCTGGTCCGTCGTCACGAGACCCTGAGGACGACCTTCCATCAGCATGCGCAGGGGGCCGTGCAGCGCATCCACGCCGCCGCGTCCCTGCCGTTGTCCGTGGTGGACCTGAGTGGCCTCCCCGTCGAAACCCGAGAGCAAGAGGCCCTCCGACTGGGCGCCGAAGAAGGACGGCGTCCGTTCGACTTGAGCGCGGGCCCGCTGCTGCGAGTGGCGCTGCTGAAGCTGAGCGAGCAGGAGCACGTCCTGGTGCTGGTGCTGCACCACATCGTGTCCGATGGCTGGTCCACGTGGGTGCTCACGAAGGAATTGGAGACGCTCTACGGCGCCTACGTGAAGGGCGAGGCCGCGACGCTGCCGGAGTTGCCCGTGCAGTACGTGGACTACGCGGTGTGGCAGCGGGAGTGGCTGACGGGGGAGGTGCTGGAGCAGCAGTTGTCGTGGTGGGGGACGAAGCTGGCGGGAGTCCCCGAAGCGCTGGAGGTGCCCACGGACCGGCCGAGGCCGGCGGTGCAGGGGTACCAGGGCGCGAGCGTGGCGGTGAAGCTGTCCTCTGAGCTGAGCGAGAAGTTGAAGCAACTGAGCCTGCGAGAGGGCGTGACGCTGTACATGACGCTGCTGGCGGGCTTCCAGGTGCTGCTGGCGCGCTACAGCGGCCAGTGGGACGTGGTGGTGGGCTCGCCAGTGTCGGGGCGGACGACGAAGGCGGTGGAGGGGCTGATTGGCTTCTTCGTGAACACGCTGGTGGTGAGGACGGAAGCGTCGGGTGAGCTGACGTTCCGGGAGATGTTGGGGCGTGTGAAGGAGTCGGTGCTAGGGGCCTTTGGGCACCAGGAAGTGCCGTTCGAGAAGCTGGTGGAGGCGCTGAACCTGAAGCGCGACATGAGTCGCGCGCCGTTGGTCCAGGTGGTGTTCCAGCTCTTGAACACGCCTTCGGGAGACCTGTCGTTGTCCGGTCTCACGCAACGCCCGTTGGACCTGGGGCTTCGCGCCGCCAAGGTCGACCTCGCGCTGGGATTGAGAGAGACCGCCAACGGTATCGAGGGAGGCCTCGAGTTCAGCAGCGACCTGTACGACGTCGCGACCATGGAGCGCTTCGGAGAGCACCTGGAGCGCCTGCTGGAAGGCGCGGTGACCGAGCCGGGCCGGCGACTGCGAGACCTTCCGCTTCTGAGTGTGTCCTCACGGCAGTCGCTGCTGGCACGGGGCGGCAGCGAAGCGCCCTTCGAGGGTGAGTGCCTGCACCGGTTGTTCGAGGCCCAGGTCGCACGAACGCCCGAGGCTGTGGCGGTCGAGATGGAGGGGCAGACGCTGACCTACGCCCAGCTCGACCGGAGAGCCCACAAGTTGGCCACAGTGTTGCGCAAGTGGGGCGTGAGGCCCGACGTGGTGGTGGGCCTGTGCCTGGGGCCGAGCCTCGACTGGGTCGTGGCGATGCTCGCCATCCTCAAGGCGGGCGGCGCCTACCTGCCGATGGACCCGGAGCATCCACCGGAGCGCCTCGCGTACATGTTGGATGACGCGAAGGTCGCGCTGCTGGTGTCGCGCTCGGAAGAGGCGTCGCAACTCGCCTACTCGGGGGCCACCGTGTTGCTGGATGAAATCGGTGAGCTCGATGACCTGGTGGGCGCGGAGTCGCTGGCGCCCGAAGTCACGGCGCGAAACCTCGCGTATGTCATCTACACGTCGGGGAGCACAGGGCGCCCGAAGGGGACGCTGCTTGCGCACCGGGGCGCGGCGAACCTGGCTGAGTCCTTCCCCTCGGTGCTCGGCGGTCTTGGCCCGGGCGACAGGACGTTGATGTTCGCGACGGTGAGCTTCGATGCCTCCGTGGCGGAGGTCTTCCCCGCACTGCTGAACGGGGCGACGCTGGTCCTGGCGCGGCGCGCGCAGATGGCACCTGGAAGGCCATTGACGGAGTTGCTCGCGCGCGAGCGAATCTCCGTGGCGACCCTGCCGCCGTCGGTCCTGGCGATGATGCCGGTGGTCGAGCTTCCCAGGCTTCGAGTCCTGCTCTCCGCCGGCGAGTCCTGCACCGAGGAACTGGTGGCACGGTGGAGCCCGGGGCGACGTTTCATCAATGGCTATGGCCCGACGGAAGGAACGGTGGCCGCGACCTGGGGCGAGTGCTTCCCGGGAACACGTCCCACGATTGGCAGGCCGTTGCGCAACGTGGTGGTGCGGGTGATGGATGACGCGGGCAATCTGGCTCCCACGGGAGTCTGGGGCGAGCTGTACCTCGGTGGCGTGGGACTGGCGCGAGGGTACCTGGGGCGTCCGGACCTGACGGCCGAGCGCTTCGTCCCGGACCCGTATGGTGAAGGGGGACGGCTGTATCGAACGGGTGACGTGGTGCGGCTGCTCGAAGACGGAAGGTTCGAGTACCTGCGCCGCGCCGATGCCCAGGTGAAGGTGCGCGGTGTGCGCGTCGAGCCCGCGGAGGCGAGTGCCGCGCTCGCGGCGCATCCGGAGGTCCGCTCCGCCGTGGTCATGGGCCGGGAAGACACGCCGGGAGACATGCGGTTGGTGGCGTATGTGGTGCCGACGGAGGAGGCCACGTTGACGGCCGATGTGCTGCGCGCGTGGTTGAAGCGCTCATTGCCGGAGCCGTGGATTCCGTCGGTGTTCGTGGTGCTGCGCGAGTTGCCGCTCACACCGAATGGGAAGGTGGACTGGAATGCGTTGCCCTCGCCCGAGGCGCACCGGCCAGAGCTGAGCGGTGGTTACGTCGAGCCTCAAGAAGGCCTGGAGCAGGTGATCGCCCAACTGGTGGCGGAGGTGCTGAAGCTGGACCGCGTGGGCGCGGACGACAACTTCTTCGACCTGGGCGGCAACTCGCTCCTGCTCCAGATGTTGCAGATGAAGTTGGAGGAGCGACTGGGGCGCAAGGTGCCGTTGGTGTCGCTGCTCCAGTTCCCCACCGTGCGCACGCTCGCCGCTCAGTTGGGGCCCGCACCGGAGCCGGAGGCGCCTCGTCAGCCCGCGACTTCCGGAGACAGACGTGAGGGCCTCCAGCGATTGGCACAGCAGCGGCGGCGCCGGCCGGGCTCGGATTAGCGCAGCAAGCGCGCCAATTTTGCTCCGAGCACCTCGACATGGGGTGCTTGCAGCATCGTGTGGTGATCGCCAGGGACGACCTCCACGCGCGCCGCCGCGTCCAGGTCCAACCAGCCAAGCTCCGGGTGAGGTGGGAAGCCAGGAGGTGGCTGTTGGGCGCGGAAGTATTGGAACTCGCCTCCGCTCCAGCGCGGCGGCACGTAGAGACTCAATGCCCGCGTGTTCGCGCGCAGCACGTCCAGTTGTCTGCGGGCCGCTTCGAATTCCGAGAAGGGGGGCTCGATACCGTCCCGCGCCGCTTCCTCCTGGAGCAGGCGGAACTGCTCTTCGACGGACAAGTCCTTCGGCCACTCGGTGGAAGGTGTGAACGTCTTCCCCGCGCGGAAGGTCAGCAGCGAGACCTGGTCCGCGAGTTCCACGGAGACGTGCCCAGGTGGCGGCGTGTCCAGGAGCGCGCAAAGGGGCACGCTGTCGCCTTCAGCCGACAGTCGGCGCGCCATCTCGTAGGCGATGGTTCCACCCAGGGATGCACCCACGAGCAGATAGGGACCTCGGGGCCGTACGGTGCGAAGCGCAGTGAGGTAGTGCTCCGCCATCTGCTCCACGGTGGTGTGGCACGTGGTGCCCGAGTTGAGTCCCACAGACTCGAAGCCGTACATGGGCCGCTCGGGAGCGAGGTGTCTCGCCAGCTCACGGTAGAAGAGCACCTGTCCACCGGCTGCATGCACGAAGAAGACGGGCACCCCGTGAGTTCCCTCCTGGAGTCGCACGAGGCAACTGGGGGCCGTGGGTGCGGTGTCGCGAGCACCTTCTCCAATGCGCGCGGCGAGTCGCGCGATGGTGGGAGATTCCAGCACGGCCTTCAGTGGAAGCCGCGCTCCAAGTCGGTCCTCGATACGGGCACTCAATCGCAAGGCGAGGAGGGAGTCGCCACCCAGCGCGAAGAAGTCGTCATGGATGCCGATGTTCTCCAGGTGGAACGTGAGCCGGAAGCACTCGAGCAACACCTGCTCCGTGGCATCGCGAGGCGCCGAGGCGCGCGGGCCCTCGTCGCGACCCATGGCGGGCCGCACTTCTTCGCGGGCTTCCACGGCACGAGTGGTCGAGGGCGCCGTGGGAGCCGTGGCGGGCTCAATCCAGTGTCGCTCCCGGTCGAAGCTGTAGCCCGGCAGTGGGACGCGTCGGCGCCGCTCTCCGGCGCGGAAGCGCTCCCAGTCGATGGTGATGCCCGCGAGCCAGGCCTCTCCGAGTGACGCGAGTGGATGCGGGGGCTGCTCGGCGGAGGCGGACGCCAACGTGGAGAGGACGGGCTGCGAGGTGCGGGTCGGATGTCGCCGCGCGAGCGAAGACAGCGCCGTGCCCGGGCCAACTTCGATGAAGGCGCGGTCTCCCGTGGAGAGCAGCAGGTGAAGTCCGTCGGAGAAGCGGACTGTCTCGCGCAGATGGCGGCACCAGTACAGTGGGTCCGCTGCTTCGCGCTCGCCGAGCCAGCGCCCGGTGACGCTCGACACCACGGGCAACTTGGGGGCACGGGGGGAGAAGCGGGAGACCACGCGTGCGAAGTCCGCCAGATGTGGTTCGAGCATCACCGAGTGCGCCGCGCGACTCATACGCAGTCTCCGCGTCTCGACGCCTCGCGTGGCGAGCGCGGTCTCCAGGGCATCGAGCGCCTCCAGCGGGCCCGAGAGGACGCAGTCGGAGGGTGTGTTGATGGCCGCCACGGACAGCAGGGGATTCAGCAGGGGCTCCACCTGGGCCAGCGGCGCGAGGACCGCCGTCATCCCGCCAGGAGGGAGCCGCTCCATGATTCTGCCGCGCGCGGCGACCAGCTCCAACGCCTCTTCGAGCGTGAAGACTCCGGCCAGACAGGCCGCGACGTACTCGCCCAGGGAATGGCCGAACAGCGCCTCGGGCTGGACACCCCGGGACAGCCAGAGCTGCGCCAGCGCCCAGTCACAGGTGAACAGCGCCGCCTGGGTCCACACCGGACGTGCCAGCTCACGAGCCGCCGTGTCGTAGCGCTCCGGGGGCGCGAACATCACCTCGCGCAGGTCACCACCGAGCGGGGCATGCAGCAATGCGGCACATCGGTCCACGGCTTCGCGGAACGCGGGCTCACCGAGCAGCTCCGCGCCCATGTTCACTCGCTGCGTGCCTCCGCCCGGGAACAGGAAGACGGCGCTTCTTCGCTCTGCTTCATCGAAGGCGGTGCGAGGTCGAAGTGGGTCGCCCTGGTGCCTCAAGCGCGCGGAGGTCTCCGAGAGCGTGCTCGCGGTGACGAAGCGTCGCCAGCCGAAGCGATTGCGTCCGACTTGAAGGGTGTGGGCCACGTCCGCGAGCGCGGCCTGGGTGTGGCCCAGGTGCTCGGACAGCTCCGTGGTCATCCGCTCCAGCGCGGTCTCGGACCTGGCCGACAGCAACACCAGTTGTTGTTCCGCACGAGGCGGGTCGCTCGCCGGAGTGGGGGCCTCTTCGAGCACGACGTGTACGTTGGTGCCGCCCATGCCGAACGAACTCACCCCCGCGCGTCGAGGGCCCGCGCTGTTCCAGGGACGAGGCTCGGCCACGACGTAGAAGGGACTGCCCGCGAGCTCCAGCAGGGGATTGGGCTGACGGAAGTGGACGGTGGGCGGAAGCTGTCGGTGCTCCAGCGCCAGCACCGCCTTGATGAGTCCGGACACTCCGGCCGCCGCGTCGAGATGGCCCAGGTTGCTCTTCACCGAGCCCAGGCCGATGGTGCCGGGGGCCACGCCTTGGAAGACCTGCTTGAGCGCGGTGACCTCGACAGGGTCTCCCAGCGGCGTGCCCGTGCCGTGGGCTTCGATGAAGGAGATGGAGCGGGGTTCGACTCCGGCCAGGGCCAGTGCATCGCTGATGGCGGCGACCTGCCCGGAGACGGACGGCGCGGTGAAGCCCGCCTTGCTGCTGCCATCGTTGTTGGCGGCGGAGCCGAGGATGACCGCGCGAATCGGGTCTCCATCCGCGAGCGCGTCCTCCAGTCGCTTGAGGAGCACCACGCCGACACCGTTGCCCGGCACGGTGCCCGCCGCCTGGGAGTCGAAGGCGCGGCAGTGTCCATCAGGTGAGGAGATGCCTCCCTCCTGCGTGGGGTACGCGACGAGCTGCGGAGAGCGCACGGCCGCGCCTCCCGCGAGCGCGAGGTTGCACTCCCCCGCGAGCAGCGCCTGACAGGCGAGGTGCACCGCGGTCAGCGATGTGGAGCACGCCGTCTGCACCGTCATCGCGGGCCCGGTGAGGTTCAGCTTGTAGGCCACGCGCGTCGCCAGGAAGTCGCTGTGCGTCCCGAGGATGCTCTCCGTCCAGTCGCTGGAGCGCCGCTCCATGCTGGGCAGGACGTTCGTCAGGAGATAGGTGCTGAGCGAAGCGCCGCCATAGATGCCCACGTGCAGCGGCCGGGCCCGCGCGGCATACCCCGCGGACTCGAGCGCCCCCCAACAGCACTCCATGAAGAGGCGTTGCTGGGGGTCGAGCTGCTCGGCCTCGCGAGGGGAGTAGCCGAAGAAGCGCGCGTCGAAGAGGTCGGCATCCGCGATGACACCCGCCGCCGCGACCCAACCTTCGTCCGAGGGAAGTCCGGCCTTCGCGCGCTGCTCGGCATCCAGCACCGTGACGGATTCAACGCCCGAGATGAGGTTGGACCAGAAGCGCCGTGCGTCCGAAGCGCCCGGAAAGCGCAGCGACAGCCCGACGATGGCGATAGCCGTCGGGCCGGGCGGCTCATGAGACACGTTCTCACCCATCCCCGGACTAGAGCATGGCTGGATGCGCGAGTTGAACGTGGATGGCCTCGTACGCTGATAAAACTGATTTAAGCTGGAATAACAGTCGCTGCGGAGGGTCCGCCATGAGTGCGCCCGAGGTGAAGCGAGAGGTAGTGAAGGTGCGTGGCCTGCCCCCGTTGGTGCCCGTGCCGAGGGACTCGCCTCCGCCGTTGTCCTTCGCCCAGCAGCGCCTGTGGTTCCTCGCGCAGGTGGACGCGGGTGGCTACTCCTACAACGTGCCCTTCTTCGCGCGACTGAAGGGACGGCTCGACGTGGTGGCGCTCGAGCGCGCCCTGTCGGCGCTGGTGATGCGGCATGAAGTCCTGCGCACCACGTTTGGTGAAGAGGCGGGGCGGCCGGTGCAGCGCATCGCGCCCGACGCCGCGGTGACGTTGCTCGTGGAGCCCGTGGCAGGAGAGGACGAGGTCCTGCGCCACGCCGAGGCAGAGGCGCGTCGCCCGTTCGACCTGAGCGCCGGGCCGATGCTGCGCGCGCGGTTGTTGAGGGTGAGCGAGGACGAGCACGTGCTGATGTTGATGCTCCATCACGTCTCGTGTGACGGATGGTCCATGGGGGTGATGGAGCGCGAGCTGCGCGAGCTGTATGGCGCCTTCACCGAGGGACGCGCGCCGACGTTGCCCGGGTTGGCGGTGCAGTACGCGGACTATGCGCTGTGGCAGCGCGAGTGGCTGAAGGGGGAAGTGCTGGAGTCGCAGCTCGCGTGGTGGAAGGCGCTGCTGTCGGGAGCCTCGCCCGCGCTGGAGCTGCCCGTGGACCGGCCGAGGCCGCCGGTGCAGACGTTTCAGGGGGCTACTGTGGTGATGCCCCTCTCGCCGTCGCTCTCGCAAGCGGTGAAGACGCGAGGCCGCGCCGAGGGTGTGACGCCGTTCATGCTGTTGCTGGCGGGCTTCCAGGTGTTGCTGTCCCGGTACAGCGGCCAACGGGACGTGGTGGTGGGGATGCCCATCTCCGGGCGGAACCGACGCGAGTTGGAGAGCCTCATCGGTTTCTTCGTCAACACGCTCGCGCCGAGGCTGGACGTGGATGGGGAGGAGTCCTTCCGGGCGATGCTCGGACGGGTGCATCGGATGTGTCTGGGGGCCTACTCGAATCAGGACGTCCCGTTCGAGACGGTGGTCGAGGCGATGCGGCCGGTTCGGGACTTGAGTCGTTCACCGTTGTTCCAGGTGATGTTCGTCATCGAGGGACCGCGCGCCCTGCCGTCCCTGCCCGGGCTCACGGCGAGTCAGGTGGTCTTCGACTCCGGCATGGCGAAGTTCGACCTCACGTTCTTCCTGCGAGAGACGGCCGAGGGCTGGGTCGGAATCTGGGAGTACAACAAGGCGCTGTTCGACGAGGCGACCCTGCGGCGGATGGCGGGTCACTACGTCACGCTGATGGAGGGACTCCTCGCGGACCCAGGGCGCCGCGTCGGCGATGTGTCGTTGCTGGATGATGCGGAGCGGCGCGCGTTGCTGCGTGAGTGGAGTGGACGCGCGGATTCGAGCGCCGTGCCCGGCTTGATGCACGCGTGGGTCGAGGCGCAGGTGATGCGCTCGCCCGATGCCGTGGCCGTGACGGACGGACAGTCGTCGCTGACGTACGCGAGCCTGGAGCGGCGTGCGAATCAGCTCGCGCATCACCTGCTGGCGTTGGGCGTACGGCCCGGAGGCACGGTGGGCCTGTGCCTGGAGCGGGCCTCCCTGGAGATGCCGGTGGCGGTGCTGGCGACGCTGAAGGCCGGCGCGGCCTTCCTCCCGTTGGACCCGAGCTATCCATCACAGCGCCTGGAGCAGATGTTGGAGGACACGGGTGCGCCCGTGGTGCTGGTGCACGGTGCGCTGGAGCGCGCGTTGCCCGAGCGCACGGGGACACGGCGCGTCCGGTTGGAAGAGGAGGCGGGACGGATCGAGGCGCGGCCCATGCACGCTCCGGCCGTTCCGCTCTCACCGGAGACTCCCTGTTACTTCGTCTACACGTCGGGGAGCACGGGGCGGCCGAAGGGCATCCTCATGTCCCATCGCGCGGTGGGGAACATGCTGCGCTGGTTGCTCGCGCGCACCGTGGACGCGGGAGCGACGACGCTCCAGTTCGCCTCGCTGAACTTCGATGTGTCGTTCCAGGAGTTGTTCGGGACGTGGTGCCTGGGAGGCACCGTGCTGCTCGTGGGGGAGGAGGAGCGAAGGGACCCGGTGGCCTTGCTGCGACGCATGGTGACTCACGGCGTGGGGCGGTTGTACCTGCCCTTCGTGGCGCTCCAGGCGTTGTGCGAGGTGGCGCAACACGAAGCCGTGCTGCCGCCGCTGCGCGAAGTGGTGACGGCGGGTGAGCAGCTGCAGGTGACTCCCGCGCTGGTGTCCTTCTTCGAGCGGCTGCCGGGGTGCGTGCTGGAGAATCAGTACGGCCCTTCGGAGGCCCACGTCGTCACGGCCTGGAGGGCGCATGGACCGCCCGCGACGTGGCCCGCGCTGCCTCCGGTAGGCGTGCCCATCTCGAACGTGAAGGTGTACGTGCTCGACGAGCGGGGTGCTCCGAGTCCCGTGGGTGTGGTGGGAGAGGTGTACGTCGGGGGCGCGAGTCTCGCGCACGGTTACTGGGAGCGGGCGGAGCTGACGGCGGACCGGTTCATTCCGGATGCGCTGAGTGACGAGCCGGGCGCGAGGCTGTACCGCACGGGGGACAAGGCGCGGTGGTTGGGGGATGGGAATCTGGAGTTCCTGGGGCGGGTGGACGGGCAGGTGAAGGTGCGCGGCTTCCGAGTGGAGCTGGGCGAGGTGGAGGTGGCGCTGAAGGCGCTGCCGGGTGTGAAGGACGCGGTGGTGGTGGTGCAGCAGGAGGAGGGTGGGGAGAAGCGACTGGTGGGCTACGTGGTGCACGCGGAGCCGTGGGACGCGGAGGCGTTGAGGTCGCGACTGGAGCAACGGCTGCCGGAGTACCTGGTGCCGAGTGTCCTGGTGCGCCTGGAGGCCCTGCCGCTGGCTCCCACGGGCAAGGTGGACCGCAAGGCGCTGCCCGCACCGGGACGCCATCAGCTCGCGTCACGGAGGGCGCACGAAGGTCCGCGCGACGAGCTGGAGCGGATGCTGGTGCGCGTGTGGGAAGAGGTGCTGGGCGTGAGCCCCGTGGGGGTGACAGAGGACTTCTTCGCGCTGGGCGGCCACTCGCTGATGGCCATTCGATTGCTCGCACGCATCCGGGGCGCGGTGGGCAGGGTGCTGCCGGTGGCAACGCTCTTCCATCGCGCGACGGTGGAACATGTCGCGTCCGTGTTGCGTCGGGAGTCCGCGATGTCCGCTTGGAGTCCGCTGGTGCGATTGCAGGAGGGACAGGGACAGCGGCCCTTCTTCTGTGTGCACGCGGTGGGCGGAACGGTCCTGAGTTACGCGGAGCTGGCGAAGTCGTTGGGTCCCGAGCAGCCGTTCTTCGGGCTCCAGTCGCAGGGGCTGGAGGGAGATGTGCCTCCGTGCGAGCTCATCCCGGAGATGGCGAGCCTCTATCTCTCAGCGATGAGGGAGGTTCAGCCACGCGGGCCGTATCGGCTCGGAGGTTGGTCGATGGGGGCCAGCATCGCGTGGGAGATGGCGCACCAGCTCCAGCAGCAAGGCGAGCGGATAGAGGTGCTCGCGCTCATCGACGGCTTCGTGCGTCCGTTCGATGGAGAGGGCGCGGCGCCTGGGCACGATGAGGCCCGGCGCTTCGGCGCGATGTTCTACACGGACCTGATGCGCGCGGCGGGGAACGCTGTCGCGATGACCGACGAGGAACTCGCGCGAGAGGACCCCGAGACGCTGATGCGCACCCTGGCGGCGGCGAACCCGAGCGGAGTCCAGTCACTCGAAGCCCTGCGCCGGGTCTTCGAGGTGAACCTCCTGGCGGCGTGGCGCTACGTGCCGGCTCCCTACTCGGGGCCTGTCATCTCCATCGAGGCCACGGGCACCACGCGTGTGCACGGCTGGGAGCAGGTGGCGACGGGCGAACTCACCGTCCACGCGATTCCGGGTGACCACTACTCCATCTTGCGCGGCCCCGACGTGACACGGCTCGCGTCACTGCTTCGTGAGCACCTCGGGCGGGCTCGAGACCTCACGACGCGGTGAGGATGGCGGCATCCCGGAATCGCATCCCAGGCTCGAATGGCACGCCGCCGGATGCTCGAAGCAACCCCGGACCGCTCAGTACCGGCGGACGCTCGGCTCCGGGCCGGAGCCTCGGATGCGCCAGACGGTGAGGCGCTGCGAGTTGGTGTGGCTCACCACCATGCCGTCCTGCTGCATCTGCTCCAGCAGGCGGTTCGTCTTCAGTCGGTCCAGTCCCACGGCCTTCGCCAGGACGTCACCGGGGAGGCCGGTGATGTTGCGGCGCAGCTCGTTGACGATGGCCTTCTTGAACTCGTTCTTCTGCAGGCCGTCCAGGTCCTGCGTCTTCCACGCCTGGAGGACGCCCGCGGTGATGAGCACCAGCGTCAGCACCGCCACCAGCGGGTAGATGATGTGGCTGTTCTGCTCCAGAATCTCGAAGTACTTCGGAGACATGGAGGAGACAGGACGGGTGTAGTCCGGAACTATCTGCGCGAGCAGGCCGGAGAGCTGCAAGGACAATGCGGGAAAGGTCGCCACGGCTCCCCAACTCTAGGGGGAGCCGCGCCTGCCCCGCAACTCGCACGCCGCGTCAGATGACGCCCATGGCCTCGGAGGCGCCCTCGGCGAACAGCGTCGTGTCCGCCTTGGCCAACAACGTGGCGAGCCCCTCGCGCGACTGGGCGCTGATGGCCACCCCGCCCCGCGAGCGCAACAGCGCCTCCACTTCCTCCGCCGGCATCAGGTCCGCCTTGTTCCAGACCATCAACCGGGGCTTCTCCATCAAATCCAGCGACGAGAGGATCTTCTCCACTGCCTCCACCTGCTCGTCCCGCGCCGGGTCCGCCGCGTCCACCACGTGCAGCAGCAGCGTCGCGTCGTACAGCTCTTCCAGCGTGGCGCGGAAGGCCGCCACCAGGTCCTTGGGCAGGTCCCTGATGAAGCCCACCGTGTCGGTGATGATGACCTCGCGCTCCTGAGGGAAGCGCAGCCGGCGGCTCGTCGGGTCCAGCGTGGCGAACAGCTTGTTCTCCGCCAGCACCTGCGCGTTGGTAATCGCGTTGAGCAGCGTGGACTTGCCCGCGTTGGTGTAGCCGACGATGGAGATGACCGGCAGCTCGCGCCGGTTGCGCTGTGCACGCCGCACGCTGCGCTCCTTCCCAATCGCGTCGATGCGCTTCTCCAGATGCGTGATTCGCTCGCGCACCCGGCGTCGGTCGATTTCGAGCTTCGTCTCGCCAGGGCCTCGCCCGCCGATTCCACCCGCGAGCCGGCTGAGCGAGTCGTCGCTCTGCACCAGCCGGGGCAGCCGGTACTTCAGCTGCGCCAGCTCCACCTGGAGCTTGCCCTCCGCGCTCTGTGCCCGCTGCGCGAAGATGTCGAGGATGAGCTGCGTGCGGTCCAGAATCTTGAGGCTGGTGGCCTCGCCGATGTGGCGCCCCTGCGAGGGGGTGAGGTCCTTGTCGAAGATGAGCAGGTCCACCATGGACTGCATGGAGCGCAGGTTGAGGTCTTCCAACTTGCCCCGGCCGATGAGGTAGCGAGGGTCCGCCTCGCGCTTCACCTGGAGCACGCTGTCGACGACCTCCACCCCCGCGGTGCGGGCCAGCTCGCGCAGCTCCGCGAGGCTCGCTTCCGCCCGCCCCCGGTTCCCGTCCAGGCACACCGCGACGAGGATGGCCTTCTCCCGCCCGCCCACCGCGCGCGCCGCCGCCTTGCGGCTGAACTCCTCCTCCAGCGCGCCCAGCGTGTCCGTCAGGTCCGGCTGCTCGCCGTGTACGGAGGGCAGGGTGGAGACGTGCCAGAACTCGCCGGTGCCGTTCTCCGGCACCAGATAGGCGTAGTGCAGCACGCCCGGCAGGCCCTCCTGGCCCACGCCCACGGCGGCCACGCAATCCAGGCGCAGGAGCGCGAGGTCCGTCAGGTCGTCCTTGGTGAGCGGTTCGCTCTTGAGGTGCGTATGCACCAGCCGCAGGCCACGCAGACGCACCTGGCCCGCGCGGGCACGGCCAATGTCGGGCAACTCGAGCTTGTGGGCGTTGCCCACCACCACGTGCTCGATTTCACCCTTGCGGTTGATGAGCACGCCCACCTGGCGGTTCGTCTCGTGGGACAGCTCGGTGAGGTGGCGGGCGAGCTCGGGCGACACGATTTCGTGTGGAGACACGCGCCGGCGGAAGGTGTTGCGCAGCCGGTGTTGCTCGTTCGCCTTGAGGCCCAGGGTGTTGCCGAAGATTTCCTTCAAACGCTTGCTCCTCTGACGAGGACCGGCCGTCCTCGTCCTTCCCGGCACTGTATACGGCGCCGCGTCCGGGTGGCTGACACCGCCGTTGCCGGCCGGATTGCCGGAACCGTAGTGAACACACGGCCCTTGCGCGCTGTTTCCATTTCCGTCCTAGGCTGCCGTGCGTGAGTCACTCGGGACGTAACGCCCTGCGCGCCGCGAAGCGCGTGGTCGTGAAGATCGGCACCAACGCCCTCACCCATGCCACCGGCCGCTTCAACCGCGAGCACTTCGTGGCGCTGGGCAGGGACTTGCTGTGGGCGGCCCAGGGCCGCGAGCTGGTGGTGGTGTCCAGCGGCGCCATCGCCCTGGGCGTGGAGCGACTGGGCCTGTCCGCTCGGCCGAGGGACATCCCAGGCAAGCAGGCGTGCGCCGCGGTGGGACAGAGCCGGCTCATGCAGGCCTACGAGGACGTCTTCGGGGGGCAGGGGCAGGTGGTGGCGCAGGTGCTCCTCACCCACGAGGACATGCGTGACAGGCGGCGCTACCTCAACGTGAAGCACACGCTGGAGCGCCTGCTGTCCGCCAGTGTGGTGCCCGTCATCAACGAGAACGACACCGTCTCCGTGGATGAGCTGAAGTTCGGCGACAACGACACGCTCGCGGGACTGGTCGCGGGCGTGGTGGAGGCCGATGCCCTCGTGCTCCTCTCCGACGTGGATGGCCTGCACACCGCCGACCCGCGACGGGACGCGGGGGCCCGCCTGCTGGAGACGGTGGAGGCGGTGACTCCCGAGGTCCTGGCACTCGCCGGAGGCACCTCCAGTGGCGTGGGCACGGGCGGCATGGCGACCAAGGTCCGCGCCGTCGCGAGCGCCGCGGAGCAGGGCATCCGGGGCGTCATCACCTCCGGCTCCGTGCCCGGCCGCCTGCGCGCCGTGCTGGAGGGCGAGCCCGTGGGCACCCTCTTCGAACCCACGGGAGCGCGCAGGGGTTCGCGTGCCGCGTGGATTGCCCATGCGCTGCGCCCGCTGGGCACACTCACCGTGGATGCCGGGGCACGCGAGGCCATCGTCCAGGGCAAGCGCAGCCTGCTGCCCAGCGGGGTGCGCGGCGTGGAGGGGGACTTCGACCGGGGCGACCCGGTGGATCTGGCGGACGAGTCGGGAGCGGTGTTCGCGCGGGGCCTCGCCTCGTACGACGCCCTGGAGCTGAGGCGCATCGCCGGACGGCGGACGTCCGACATCGAGTCGGTGCTGGGCTACCGCTACCTGGACGAAGCCGTGCACCGCGACGACCTGGCGGTGCTCTAGCGCTGCTGGACGGGAGGGACGCGGGTCAGATGGAGCAGGCGGAGGAGCCGTTGCCGCCATCCGTGCCCAGCTGCATCAGCGCGCGGAACTCCGGAGAGTCCACCTTCATCAGGAGCAGGGACACTTCCAGCTCCCCGGGCACGCGGCCGAGCTGCAGCTTGCGCTGCTGCCCGTGGAGGAGCGCGAGCTCGGAGTGGCCCTTGGCTTCTGGCAGGAGCAGGTCCAACTGGAGGAGGAACGATTCGCCGTCCGCGCGGGGCATCAGCACCAGTCGGTAGTCGGCGAGCGGAGCTCCGGGCCGGCGGCGCTCGGCGCGCAGCGTGCGACCCGTCTCTCCCAGGAGCTTGGGCTGGGCCACCAGTCGGCCTTCGCGCCAGACTTCCACGGCGAAGTAGAGAGGCTCGGCTCCAGCGGACGAAGGCATCACCCCACAGGCCAGCCCCAACAGCAGTGCCAGCCCGGCAACCACGTTACGGAAGGTGCGGTACATGGTGAGGTCCCTTCTGAAGCTGGCGCAGGAATATCCCAAGTCGCGCCCGTAGTGCGAGCCCTCCTTGGGAGGTCTTCGGGTTCCTACCCGAATGACAAATATCACACAGATGAATACCTGCTTGCCTGTTCAGTCAAGGCCAGCTAACTGCCTGCCCCCCTCGCCGACCGGGCCGCTGTTTCCCACTGTCACGTACCCCTTCCTTGACCCCCCGGGGTCCGCCCGGCATCGTCGCCGATCTTCCCGAATGGACCGCACCGAACGCATCCTCGACCTCGTAGCCCTCTTGCTCGACGCCCGCGAGCCCATCTCATGGGCGGAGCTGCGCGAGCACTTCCCCGCTGACTACGGAGGTTCGGACGACGCCGCCGAGCGCAAGTTCGAGCGCGACAAGGCGGAGCTGGTGGAACTGGGCTTTCCGCTCACCTACGTCCAGGGCGATGACGAGCGCCGCGATGGCTACATCGTGGACCGTGACGCCTACTACCTGCCGGAGGCGGACCTGACGAAGGAGGAGCTGGCCGTGCTCTACGCCGCCGGCTCCGCGGCGCTCGCGTCCGGCGTCTTCCCCGGCAGGGATGACCTGGCGCACGCGCTGCGCAAGATTGGCTTCTTCGCGGGCGAGTCGCTGCCCACGCCCAGGGTCCGCATGGAGCTGGGCGCCACCCAGGCGGGACAGGAGAAGGAGGTCTCCGCCCGCCTCGAGCAGCTCTGGGACGCCTGCGCCTCGCGCAAGTGGGTGGAGATGTCCTACGCCAGCCCCAAGCACCCGGGCACCACGCAGCGCAAGGTGGACCCCTACGGGCTCGCGTTGCGGCGGGGCGTCTGGACGCTCGTGGGCCACTGCCACCTGCGCGGCGGCCTGCGCACGTTCCATGTCCACCGCGTGCGCGAGCTGAAGGCGAACACCGCCCGTCCTCGCACGCCGGACTTCCAGGTGCCGGAGGACTTCTCGCTCGACAACCACGTGGCGTACTTCCCGTGGCAGCACCGCTTCCACGAGCCGCTGGAGGTCGTGCTGCGGCTGTCGGGTGCGCTGGCGTCGCGCGCCTCGGGCCTGTTCCCGGGCGCGGTGCTGGAGCCGGTGGCGGAGGGCGGTGTCACGCTCGCGCGGCTGAAGGTGAGCTTCCTGGATGGGCTCACGCGCTTCTGCCTCTCGCTGGGGGCGGACTGTGTCGTGGAGGGGCCGGAGAGTGCCCGGTCGCGGCTGCGGGAGATGGCCGCGCGCGTCGCCAACCGTCACGCGGACGCGCTGGAAGACAAGGTGAGCGCATGAGCAACGTCCACGAGCGGCTCCGCCGCCTGCTGTTCCTCGTCCCGTATGTGTCCAAGCACCCCGGCGTCACGGTGGAGGCGCTCGCGCGAGCCCTCAACATCAGCCGCGAGGACCTGCTGGAGGAGCTGGACCTGCTCACGTGCGTGGGCCGGCCACCCTTCAACCCGGACGACTACATCGACATCTACGTGGACAATGACCGCGTCTACGTGGACCTGGACCAGCGCCTGTTCGCGCCGCCCCGGCTGACCGCGGGAGAGGCCGCCGCGCTGGCCGCCTCGGCGGAGCTGTTGCGCCCGGCCTCCGGCGACGCGCTCCAGAGCGCCCTCCAGAAGCTGGAGCATGTGCTCCCACCCCAGGTGCGTGAGCGCTACCGGGAGATGTACCGGAAGATTGACGCCTCCACGGAGGCGCCCCAGGCGCTGGGGCCGCTCACCCGCGCCATTCTCGAAAGACGAGAAGTCACGTTCGGCTATGCCAGCCCGGGCCGGGCCGCCGAGCCGCGCCGGGTGCGTCCGTATGAGCTGCTCAGCCACCGGGGACAGTGGTATCTCCAGGGCTTCTGCCACACCCGGCAGGACGCTCGCCTGTTCCGGCTGGACCGGATGGAAGACCTCACCGTTACCGAAACGCCATTTCTCCCCCCGCCCGACGCCCGGGCGGACGTTCCCAACCCGGCCCGGAGCAGCTCCGAGGCGTCCGTGCGCGTGCGGTTCTCGCCCGTGGCGGCGCCCTATGTGAAGGAGCGCTTCGGCCAGGACGCTCGCCCGCTGGCCGATGGGGGCGTGGAAGTCCTCGTGGCCGGTGACAGCGAGCGCTGGCTCACGCAGTGGGTGCTGTCGTTTGGCGGCGAGGCGGAGGTGATGGAACCGGTCTCCGCGCGAGCGGCCGTTGCCCGAGCGGCGCGTGCCTCGATAGGATTGTAGGGCCCCCATGCCTTTCCAGCTGACGATCTCCGAGGGAAAAGACGCCGGCAAGGAGTTCGTCTTCGACCAGGACTCCGTGCTCATCGGTCGTACGTCCGAATGTGACGTCGTGCTGTACGACCCGGGCGTGTCCCGCAAACATTGCCGCCTGTTCCTCGACGGCGACGCCTACAGCGTCGAGGACCAGGGCAGCGCCAACGGCACCTTGCTCAACGGCACTGCGGTGCAGACGCAGGCCCTGGAGGACGGCGACAAGCTGACCCTGGGGCCGGTGACGTTCGTCTTCGCCCTGATGACGGATGAGCCCTCCACCGGCGAGGAGGAAGTGCCCGCCGGGGCGGAGGACGGCGCGAACAGCACCCGCATCGTCTCCGTGGACGCGCTGAAGCGTCAGCGCAACAAGGGCGTGGCCCTGGCTCCCGAGGGCGCGGACGAGGAGGCCCTGGAGGAGATGCGCCAGGGCGCCACGCGCAACAACCTGCGAGCGCTGCGGCCCGCGGGGCAGAGTGGCGCACGCGCGGCGCTGGCCGCGTCGTCGGAGCCCGCGGCCATCGAGAAGGCACCCTCGTCGGCCCCCGTGCCTCGCCGTCCTCCGGCGACCTCCTCCGCGCCCGTGCGCGCGCGGCCGTCCTCCAATGCCGGTGCGGGCAGCGGCCTGTCCGCCGCCGAGCGCGCCCGCATCCGCCGTGAGTCTCCGGGCCTGGTGGCGAGCGCGAAGCTGTTCTGGGCGGACGCGAGCAACATGGTGCGCGGCGGCCTGGTGGGCGGCGCTGTCACCGTGGTGCTGGGACTCTTCGGCCTGTTGTACTGGCTGGTGCTCAGCGGCGCGGACACGGGACCGGTGGGCGAGGAGCCCTCGGTGCTCACCCAGCAGCCCATCCGCGACTCGTTCGGCCTGGGGCCCGACGTGACCTGGGCCCGGGCGGACATGAAGATTTTCGAGTGGGAGTACACCGCCGCCACCAAGGCCGTGGTCATCCTCCACTACCAGTCGCAGGGCATCTCCAAGGACGAGGTGATGGTCAGCGTCAACGGCGTGGACGTGGGCAAGGTGCCCCCGGACACGCTGGCCAGCCAGGACCGCTCGCTGGAGCTGATGATTCCGTCCCAGCACCTGAAGAAGGGCGAGCCCAACCGCATCGTCTTCGACAACACCAAGAATCCGCCGGGCGAGGACCCCTGGCGTATCTGGAACGTGTGGGTCGAGCGCGCGCTGTTGCCGGACCTGCTGCCCGAGGAGCTGCTGCGTCAGGCCACCGAGTCCTACAAGCGCGGCCGGAAGAACAACGACACGCCGGACATTGGCGCCCGCAACCGCTACGAGGCGTGGAAGTCCTTCCGCGAGGCGTGGCTGATGCTGGAGGCCCACCCGGAGCCCAAGCCGGACCTCTACTACGAGGCCCAGGAGCGCATGAAGGTGGCGCAGCAGGAGCTGGACCGGACCTGCGCCAAGCTGCTGCTGGAGGTGGAGGGCTACTACAACCAGGGCAACTACAAGGCCGCTTCCGCCACCCTGGACCACGTGAAGCAGTACTTCCCGGAGTTTGACCAGCCGTGTGCCACCCGCGCCGAGAACAAGCGCGGAGAGTACGGGCTGTAGCCGCCCCCCAGCTTTCGCGAGCTTGCACCGTCCCGCACCGGACGGTGCATCACCCTGGAGGGCCGTTCAGGCGGCCCTTCGGGTTGCCGCTCCGTGGCGCCGTCCTCACCGTGAGGACCATGCGCGACCTGGAGGTGATGAGCGAGAGGACGGGAGTGTCGGGAGAGGCGCTTCCCAAGCCCGGCTGTGCCCAGAGCCCCCTGCCAGAGCGAGCGCCCGTCTGGAGCCCCGGTGTCTCCGGCCTGCTCCTGGCGCGCTACTACCTGCCGCGCGGCCACGCGGTGACTCGGGGCAACGCGTGCGTGCTCCTGCGCGACGGCGTGGAGGCGTATCCGGCGATGCTGGAGGCCATCCGGCGGGCCCGGCGCTATATCCGCCTGGAGACGTACATGTTCATCACCGACGCCGTCGGTGAGCTGTTCGGCACGGCGCTCGCGGAGGCCGCCGAGCGCGGCGTGCACGTGAAGGTGCTCTACGACGCGGTGGGCTCCTGGACGAGCCGGAAGGGCTACTTCGAGGAGCTGCGCCAGCGCGGCGTGGACATCCGCCCCTTCAAGCCCTTCAACCTGTCGCACGGCTGGCGACACCTGCTGCGCCGGGACCACCGCAAAATCCTCGTCGTGGACGGCGAGGTCGCCTTCACCGGCGGGGTGAACATCTCCGCGCACTGGGCCCCGGAAGGGGAGGGCGCCGGGTGGCGCGACGACGTGCTGCGAATCGAGGGCCCCGCGGTGCACGCCCTGGAGCGGCGCTTCCTGGCCACCTGGCGGATGATGTTCCAGAACCGCATCCACCGCTGGGCGTCCGGGCTGCAGCACCGCCTGCGCCGGCGTCGGGCCGCGTCCCCGCGAGGCGCCACGGGGCTGGCGGTGCTGTCCAGCCGGCGGAGCATCCACCGCGCCTATCTGCACGCCATCCAGCGCTCCCGGCGCAGCGTGCTCATCGCCGCGGCGTACTTCGTGCCGGACCGCAAGCTCGTCGCCGCCCTGCGCGACGCGGCCCGGCGGGGCGTGGAGGTGAGCCTGCTCCTCAACGCCCGCAGCGACCACCCCCTGCTGGAGTTCGTCACCCGGGCCTTCTACGAGAAGCTCCTGGGGGCGGGGGTGCGCATCTTCGAGTGGCAGCGCGGTGTGCTCCACGCGAAGACGGCCGTGGTGGACGGGGCCTGGGGCACCATCGGCTCCTTCAACCTGGAGCGGCTGAGCCTGGCCTTCAACCACGAGGTGAACGCCGTGTTCGCCGACCCCAAGCTGGGCCAGGAACTGGAGGACTCCTTCCGAGCGGACTGCGGTGATTGCCGCGAGGTGACGCTGGCGGAATTCCGCCGCCGGCCCCTCTGGCGCAAGCTGCTGGAGCGCGCCCTGTACAGCCTGCGCAAGGTGTTCTGAGGGACGCGGTCTTGTCCCCGGCCCGCCGCGCCGTTACGGACAGGGTGTCTCAGACGACATTCCCCAGGGGGACGCATGGTTCCGATGAGCGGGGCTGGACTCTTGCTGGGTCAACAGTCCATCGCCGGATGCGCGTGCAGGAACCCTTTGCAACGCGTCAAAGGCGATCCTAGAAGTCCCCACATCCTGCGCACGGAAGGGCACCGCACATGACCGACAGTTTCGGCACGAAGTCCAAGCTCCAGGTGGGCTCGGCCACCTATGACTACTTCAGCCTGAGCAAGCTGGCCAAGGCACATCCCTCGGTGGATCGCCTTCCCTTCTCGTTGAAGGTGCTGCTGGAGAACCTGCTGCGCAACGAGGATGGCCGCGTCGTCAAGCGTGAGCACGTCGAGAAGATGCTGGCGTGGGACCCCAAGGCCACCCCGGACGTGGAGATTTCCTTCCACCCCGCGCGCGTGCTCCTCCAGGACTTCACCGGCGTGCCCGCCGTGGTGGACATGGCGGCGATGCGCGAGGCCCTGGCCACCATGGGTGGCGACCCCGCCAAAATCAATCCGCGCAACCCCGCCGACCTGGTCATCGACCACTCGGTGCAGATCGACTCCTTCGCCACGACGGCGGCCTTCAAGGAGAACGCGGAGCTGGAGTTCGAGCGCAACCGCGAGCGCTACGCCTTCCTGCGCTGGGGACAGAGCGCGTTCAAGGGCTTTGGCGTCGTCCCGCCGGACATCGGCATCTGCCACCAGGTGAATCTGGAGTTCCTGGCGCAGGTGACGTTCCGTCAGGGCACCACGGTGTACCCGGACACGCTGGTGGGCACCGACAGCCACACGACGATGATCAACGGCCTGGGCGTGGTGGGCTGGGGCGTGGGCGGCATCGAGGCGGAGGCCGCGCTGCTCGGCCAGCCGATTACGATGCTCATCCCCCAGGTGGTGGGCTTCAAGCTCACCGGCGCGCTGCCCGCGGGCGCCACCGCGACGGACCTGGTGCTCACCGTCACGCAGATGCTTCGCAAGAAGGGCGTGGTCGGCAAGTTCGTGGAGTTCTTCGGCACCGGCCTCAAGGGCCTGTCCCTCCCGGACCGCGCCACCATCGCGAACATGGCGCCCGAGTACGGGGCGACCATCGGCTTCTTCCCCGTGGACGAGGAGAGCCTCAACTACCTGCGCTTCACCGGCCGTCCCGACGCCGTCGTCGCCCTCACGGAGTCCTACGCCAAGGAGCAGGGCCTGTGGCGCAAGGATGACGCGCCGGAGCCGCTCTTCACCGACACGCTGGAGCTGGACCTGGCCACGGTGGTCCCCAGCCTCGCGGGCCCCAAGCGTCCGCAGGACCGCGTCCCGCTGACGGACATGAAGTCCGGCTACGAGAAGTCGCTCGTGGAGATGCTCGCGGCCGGCAAGAGCAAGGGCGAGGACGACGAGGGTGGCGGCAAGGCCAAGGCCCCCGCGGCCCAGGTCCCTCCTGAGCGGCTGGCGCAGACCGTCACCGTGAAGCAGGGCCGGGAGAGCTACCAACTGGGCCACGGCGCGGTGGTGATTGCGTCGATTACGTCCTGCACCAACACGTCCAACCCGGCGGTGCTGGTGGGCGCGGGCCTGCTCGCGAAGAAGGCCGTGGAGAAGGGCCTCAACCCCAAGCCCTGGGTGAAGACGAGCCTGGCGCCTGGCAGCCGCGTCGTCACCGAGTACCTGCGTGACTCGGGCCTGTTGCCCTACCTGGAGGCCGTCGGCTTCCACGTGGTGGGCTACGGCTGCACCACGTGCATCGGCAACTCCGGTCCGCTGACGGAGCCCGTCGCCAACGCCGTCGTCGAGGGAGACCTCGTCGTCGCCGCGGTGCTCTCCGGCAACCGCAACTTCGAGGGCCGCATCAACCCGCACGTGCGCATGAACTACCTGGCCAGCCCTCCGCTGGTGGTGGCCTACGCGCTCGCCGGCGAGGTGGGGCTGGACATGGACAAGGAGCCGCTGGGCCTGGACCCCAATGGCCGCCCCGTGTTCCTCAAGGACATCTGGCCCACCAACGAGGAAATCAAGACGGTCATCCGCGCGTCGGTGAAGCCCGAGCAGTTCCGCAGCCAGTACGCCAACGCCATGGACGGCGACGCGCTCTGGCAGCAGCTGCCCGTGGGCAAGGGCTCCACGTTCCAGTGGGACATCAAGTCCACCTACGTGCGCAAGCCGCCCTTCTTCGAGAACCTCCCGAAGGAGCCCAAGGCCACGCAGGACATCAAGGGCGCGCGCGTGCTGGCGCTCCTGGGTGACTCCGTGACGACGGACCACATCTCGCCCGCAGGCAACATCGCCAAGACGAGCCCGGCGGCCAAGTACCTGATGGCGGAGGGCGTGGAGCCCAAGGACTTCAACTCCTACGGCGCGCGTCGCGGCAACCACGAGGTGATGGTGCGCGGCACCTTCGCCAACATCCGCCTGAAGAACCTGCTCGTGCCCGGCGTGGAGGGTGGCGTCACCGTGCACATCCCCACCCGCGAGCGGATGAGCATCTACGACGCCTCCATGAAGTACCAGGCGGACAACACCGCGCTGGTGGTGCTGGCCGGCGCCGAGTACGGCACGGGCTCCAGCCGTGACTGGGCGGCCAAGGGCACGCAGTTGCTCGGCGTGAAGGCCGTCATCGCCAAGAGCTTCGAGCGCATCCACCGCTCCAACCTCGTGGGCATGGGCGTGCTGCCCCTGCAGTTCGAGGCGGGCCAGGACGCGCAGTCGCTCGGCCTCACCGGCCACGAGACGTTCGAAATCACGGGCATCGCGCAGGATTTGGCGCCGCAGAAGAAGCTCACCGTGAAGGCCACGGGTGAGGGCGGCACCAAGGAGTTCACCGCGGTGTGCCGCATCGACACGCCGAACGAGCTCGACTACTACCGGCACGGCGGCATCCTCCAGTACGTGCTGCGCCAGCTCGCGAAGGCGTAGTCCCGGAAGACAGAGACCGGCACCCGCTTTCCTCGGCGGGTGCGGGACTCGCACAGCGGCCCGGAGTGCCCATGTGGCGCTCCGGGCCGTCGTGTCTCAGAGCTCCTTGAGCCGGGCCCAGGCGGCGCGGTAGCGGGCCAGCCGCTCCGTGTCCTTGGCCGTCACCGCGGTGAGCCGGCGCACGTCCATGTTGTCTTCCAGGTCCGCGAGCTTCACCCGCCGCGCCAGCGCGTCCGGACGCAGGCGCTCGATGAAGGCCTCGTACGTCTCGTGCTCCCGCCGCGTGAGGCCCTCCAGCGCGCGCAGCACTTGCTCCGGATATCCCTGCTCCCGCAGCCGCTCCAGCGTCCAGGGCGTGTCCTCCACCACGTCGTGAAGGATTGCGACGGTGCGCTCCTCCTCCGTCTCCAGCCGCATCATCAGCCGCAGCGGGTGCAGGATGTAGGGCTGGCCCGCCTTGTCCCGCTGGCCGCGGTGCGCCTCCACGGCGAGGGCAATCGCGTCTTCGAGGGTGGGCATTCCAGGTGTCCTTCGTGAGGCGCGGCGTCGAGGTCGGCGGAAGTCAGGGCCGCGTCAGTTGTGGTTGCCGGAGCCCGTTCCCGTGGTGCCCTGGGACGTGTTGGCGCCGCCTCCGCCGTTGTAGCTGAGCAGTCCCTCGAGCGCGAGGGTGGTGGGGCTCTGCGTCCCGTCGCTGCGGCGGGGGCGCAGCGTCTTGGAGATGCACACCGCGCCAACGACGACCACCTGGTCATTGTCGCGCCGCCAGTTGGGGGCGACGGGGTCGAACTCGTCCTCGTTGTCGCGGATGTAGAGGTACACGTCGTCCTCGCCGTCACCGTCCACGTCGGCGAAGAGGGCGCGCTTCGCGGTGCGCAGCGCGGTGGAGAACGGGTCCGCGGGCGTCGGGTTGAACGTGGAGCGCACCGGGTCGTGGATGGTCGGCGCGGCGAGATAGGTGTTCCAGTTCGAGTAGTTGCGCCCGTAGTAGCTGCGCGCGAGCTGGAGACCGCTCTCCGCGCAGCTCTGCCGCTGGCCGGTGCGGCTGCTGGCGACGGCGCGCACGCGCTCACCGCCCGCGTACACCATGAGGCTGGCGACCAGGCCCAGCAGCACGGTGACGAGCATGACCACGACAATCAACGTGGCGCCGCGAGCGGCGCGGTGGAAGGGCTTGCGCGACTTGGGGCTCATGGCGCTCACAGGTTGGCGGCCGCCAGGTTGGGCAGCTCCAGACGGCGGGTGTAGAGGCTGCGGTAGAAGCCATCCGCGGCGACGGCGGCCGGCGGCACGTGGTTCTCCGTGGTGATGGGCTTGTCGTCCGCCAGCACCGCGGTGCTCTGCGTGTTGCGGCGCGGGTTGCGGCCGGTGGCCACCACGCTGACGCGCACCGTGCGCAGGCCCGGCTCGAAGCCGGAGCCCAGCCCGTGCCGCCACGTGTACTGGGACGGGTCCTCCTGGCCCGAGGCGTCGAAGCCGAAGGCCACCTGCAGGTCCTCCACGTTCTCCTGCACGACGAAGGGCGGGGTCGCCGCCGGCTCCGAGAAGGGCCTGCCCAGCGCATCCGCCACCAGCCTGCCTTCCGTGCGCAAGAGCGACGGCCGTCCCGACGTGGGGTGGGGGCCGATGAAGAAGTGCACCAGCCGCACCGGATAGACGAGGTCCCCGCTCTGGTAGCCGCCCTTCTCCGGCGCGTTGGAGAAGCCCACCGTCCCCGCCTCGGCGTAGTTCACCTGGCCCGGCACGCCTGGAGACGGCGGGGTGACGACGATGTTGGAGATGAGCGCGGCGCTCGTCATGTTGCTGACCAGGTGGAGCGAGGTCGGCTTGAGGCTCTGCGTGCACGTCACCTGGAGCGCGCCTGTGCCGGGGCGCACCACGGAGACCGCGGCGCCGGGCGTGACGCAGGGCTCGCCCAGGTAGTCGCGGTCCGGCACCACCAGCCACAAGTCGTCGCTGCCGTTGGCGGTGGGCGTGTTGGGAGTGGTGCCCAGGCCGGTGGTGCCGTCGCGGCCGAAGATGGCGCTGACACGCACGGGCACACCGGCCTGCCGCACCCAGATGCCGCCGGGCGCGCCCGCGCCGGCCTGGCGCACCATGCTCATGATGGCCTCGCCCGCGAACCGGGAGGCGTCATGGCTGTCGGCCGTGTGCTCCGTGTTGTGGACGATGCGGCTGCCCGCCATCATCAGCGCCGCCGCGGCCGCGATGATGATGGCCGTGAGGGCCAGGGCGACCATCGTCTCCAGCAGGGTCATTCCTCGCCGGGCTCTCATTGGACGAACACCTCGTTGTGGAACTGGGCGCGCTCCGCGGTGTCGCCCTTGCGCACGACGCGGGTCCAGACCGTCACGGGCCGCGAGCCCGCGGGAAGGAGCGCGGAGGCCGCGGTGGGCACGTCGAGCGGCAGGCCGGTCGTCACGAGAATCTCCCGGCAGTACGTGCCGTCCGGCAGCGAGGCGTCGTTGCACGCCGTGTTGGCGGGGATGCCCGCGAGCGGCTCCACCTGGCCGGTGGCGGACAGCTTGAAGTACGCCCCGGAGCTGGGGTCACCGGCCACGGGCACGCTCGGGTCCGCCCGCCACGGCGCGGTGCCGGGAGCAATCTTGGTGGGGGCCAGCGTGGGACGCGCCACCGCCTGCGCGAGCAGCGGGCCCTTGGCGGCCAGCCACAGCCGCTGCGTGCTCGCCTCGAGCAGGTGTCGCTTCACCTGGAGCAACTGCCCGTCGTGCACGTCGCGCGAGGCGAACACCATTCCGCCCACCGCGCCGGTGGCGGCGAGCGCCAACACCATCATCGCGATGAGCACTTCGATGAGACTGGAGCCCCGAGGGGCGCGAGGATGTGAGTTCATTCGAAGAACCTCTGGCTCCAGTTGAGCAGCCGGAAGATGAAGCCACCCTGGCCATTGACGCGCAGTTCCTCGTTCGGGCTGGAGGGGCCCTTGGCGCCGGAGTTGTCGATGCGCGTGTTGGTGATGCGGCTGACCTCCAGCCCCACCACGTAGTCTTGCGACGAGGCGCCGTTCTCGCGGTGGTACACCGTGACGCCTCCGAAGTTGGCCAGGTTCAGGCCGGACAGGTTCGTGGCCGCGGCGCTGGCCGAGGTGGCGGTGTTGCCCAAATCCAGCTTCCAGGTGTTGCCGGACATCATCCCGTCGAGCGCCATCAGGTCGCCCAGCTTCCCGTTGGCCGTGCTGAAGTACGCGGTGCGTCCCGCAACGGTGATGTTGCCGTAGATGTGTCGGGGACCCGCGAAGGACAGGGGGAAGGGGGCGGGCTCCTGGAGCACGCCCTGGTTCTCGGCCAGGGTGTGCGCGCTCGAGGCCGTAATCGGGGCGTTGTTCAGCTTGAAGCCGTCCACGCCCATGGGCAGCCGCCGCTTGCGGTCCAGCATCGCCAGGTGCACCTGGCCCGCGGCACCCGGCTGCACCCAGTCCACGCCGCCCGTGCCCACCATGGCGATGAGCTCACCCTCGTAGCCCTTCAGGGCGGTGCCGGTGGTGATGTCCTGCGGCAGCCGCGCCAGCGCCACGTTGGTGGTGATGGGCCGGCGCTCGGTGTCGGTGGAGTCGGTGTCCAGCGCGGAGTACTTGCACGGCGATGTCTCCGAGCACGAGGGGCCCAGGCGCAGCACGTTGGAGTTCTGCCCGGTGGCGCCGTCCAGCTCCCACAGCCGTCCCTCCATGTCGCCCACGTACAGGCGCGAGGCGCCGCCTGTGTCCGTCAGCACGGTGGGCGCGGTGGGCGAGGTGTTGTCCACCCAGCTCTGCGTGTAGTCCTGCTCCCACTGCCACAGCTTCTGGCCGGTGGCGGCGTCGATGGCGAAGACCTCCATGCCGAACGCGGGCGCGCCGGAGGCGCCCGAGCTGCTGGAGGCGACGAACACGGCATAGACGGGCTCCAGGCCCTGGCGCACCACGCCCACGGACAGACCGCGCGTGCCGCCCAGGCCCCCGTAGTTGTAGAGGCCGGAGGGCTCACGGCCCGGGTCCGCCTGGGGCGCCATGAGGAAGCGCGCGTCCTTCTCCTTCCACTTCACCGCCCACTGCGTGCCGCCCGTGTCGCGGTCCGCCAGCTCCACCGGCGCGAACGCCGGGACGGCGCCCGTCTGCGCGTGGCTGCCCACCAGGTGCCACAGCAGCACCGGGCGCAACGGGTTCGTGATGTCCATGGCGAACAAGTCCCGGCCCGGGTTGCCCACGTTGGCCACGAGCACCGTGTGCCACTCGCGCTTGCCGCTGCCCACGAAGTCCGCGAAGACGTCCATCACCACCGGCGCGCTGTTGACGCGCGCGTTGTTGCTGCGCAGCCACGGAATCTGCGTGGCCGGCAGGAAGCTCCACAGCTCCGTGCCCCGAGCCGGCGTCGCGCCGCCGAGGAAGCTCTGGCTCCAGTTCTTCGGGAAGGCGGAGGCCGCGGGGCTGACGTTCGGGAAGGACAGCGTCTCCGCCGGGCCGTCGTAGCCAGCGCCGCCCGACACGTAGAAGGCGTGGAGCTGGCCGTCCAGGCCCGCCGCGTACGCCACGGTGGGGCGGGGCGCGCCCTGGTCCGGGATGTTCGCGCTGGCCTTCACCACCGCGGGCGCGGAGTGGACGAAGCCGCCCAGGTGCGCGCGGTTGTCCGCCTCGTCGTTGTTGCACTGGCTGTCGGAGGGCTCGAGGATGGGCGTGCCCGAGGCGTCGTTCCCCGAGCTGGTGGCGATGCAGAAGCCGCGCACGCGCTGGAGCAGCTGCGCCACCGCGTCGAAGTCCGCGGTGTGCTTCGCCTTGTTGACGGCCTCCGTGCTCTGCCCGAAGTCGGTGCCCGGCAGCTGCGGGGAGTACTGCACCGCCTGCTGCAAGTCGCACACGCCATCGCCCGTCGGGGTGGTGATGAAGTCGAAGCGCGACGTGCCGTCGGGGTTCTGGGCCTCGCCCAGCTTCAGCACGTCCACGCAGCCCGAGTTGGGGGCGGTGCCGTAGTTGGCGTTGATGTCGGTGCCGTCCACGTTTTGCGGCTTCCAGCCCACCTGGAGCACCCCGCGCGGAGCGCGCAGGCCAGCGCCCAGCGAGGGATTGGTCCGCACCTGTCCACCGAAGTAGGTGAAGAGGTTGCGCTCGCCGGGGCGGGGCAGCGCGGTGTCCGCGTCCCACAGGGTGGAGGAGTCCAGGTTGCTCTCGCCCGTGGCGAGCGCGTCGCCGCCGATGAGCGAGTGGGCGCGCAGGTGGCCCGGGAAGTATGGGAACACCCACTGCGAACCCTGGGCGTGCACGTACGTGTCCACGCCGGGCGGATAACCCGACACCGCGTCGTAGGTGGCCGCGAACACCAGGGCGCGAGACCCGTCGGAGTCGCTGCCGTTGGTGTCGTCGAAGGCGACGGGCGCGGAGAGGGCGCGCTCGCTGCTCAGGGGCTCGGAGCCGAGGTTGAGCAGCGTGTTGAGCACGATGCGCGTGCCGGGGACGCTCGACTTGAAGTCGTGGCCCGCGAGATAGACGATGGTCGCCTTCTTCGGGTCATTGTCCTTCTGGTTGAAGCTGAAGAAGTCGTGCCCGCGCCGGTTGTCCTCCGCGACCTGGGCGGCGTTGTCGAAGACGTGCTCGTCCTTGTGGCCGTACCAGCTCACCGCCAGACGGCGCACCCCGTCCTTGTAAGTCACGCGGTAGTTCTCCGTGTGGCCCACCACGCTGTTGAAGCGGAAGTCTCCCATCTGGGAGAACGGGTCTCCGGCGTTGGGGTAGAGGATGCATTCCTGCCGGTTGGCCAGCGGCTGGGCCATGTAGTCCGGGTCCGTGCAGTTGCGCCCGTCCCAGTCATCGCCATCGCTGAGCTTGTTGTACTGGAAGTTGCTCGCCCCCTGGAACCGGGAGCTGAGCACCGGCGTGTTGTCCGGGCGCCTCGTCGTCTCGTAGGACCAGATGCTCGCGCACTCGGCGAACAGGCCGTTGCCGCGCTGGTTGGTGAAGTGCGCGATGTTGTTGAGGGCGTTCTCGCGCTGCGTCGTCGCGCCGTCGCCGTTGGCCACGTACTCATTGCGGGCTTCGTTTCCGATTTCCCAGTGGGGCGCCCAGAACACCTTGTAGCGAGGCTTCTGGGTGACGGGGTCCACCGCGTTGAGCAGCCCCTTGGTGAAGGTGGCCGTGGAGATGAGGTCCACGTTGGCGTGGAGCGCGTCGTAGATGAGGCCGGGCTTCTTGTTGTTGAGCGTGCAGCCCGACGTCGTCCCCTCGGGGCAACCACCGGCTCCCGGGAAGTCCAGGCCCGCGTTGCGCAGGTAGTCGTCCAACATGCCGCCCTTCACCAGGGGGTCTCCGTTGCTGTTCTTGCCGTCGGACAAGTCCAGCAGGGCGATTCTGGGCGGGACGCGGTTGATGCGGCGGGCCACTGGCGCGGTGAACTCGATGGTGGCCTGGTGCATGCGCACGTGGTGGCAGCCGCTGTTGTTCTTGAAGGTGGCGCAGTCGTTCGCGCACGCGGTGCGGAACTTCTCCGGGGACAGGTCGCCGGTGCCGTCGCGGATGAAGTCGATGACGTACTTGGCATCCGCCGCGTCGATGATGAAGGCGCCGCCCATGTACCGCACCGTGCTGAAGCGCGGGCCGGTGACGGTGTTGTTCAGCGTCGCGGCGGTGAAGAACGGGCGGGCGTTGGCGGCCGTGGTGGTGAAGTTCTCGATGGCGCCGTACGGATAGATGCCGGTGGCGGGGAGCGCGCTGCCGTAGTTCACCGGCACCACGGGCTGCTCCGCGGTGTTGGTGATGGTGAAGTCGCAGCCGTCGTTCCACCGCGTGTCGTTGACGGGCGCCGGCGGTGTGTGGCGGTTGGTGGGCACGCACCGGTTGGGCGACGCCTTCAAATCATTGATGGCCAGATACACCGTCACCGGGTGGCTGGCGTTGGCGCCTCCTGGCTGGTTCGACTGGAGGATGCGCCACACCAGTCCGTACGCGGACAGCGAGCCGCAGCCCCGCTGGAAGGTGGCCTGCTCGGGAATGATGAGCGCGCCGCGACTGAAGGTGACGAGGTCCGTCGCCGAGGCGGGCAGTGCCACCAGCAAGGACATGGCGACGAGCGCGCGCCACAGCGTGGAAGAAGGGGGCCGAGGAGTCATGGGGTGCTCCCACCGGGGGTGAACCGACCCAATCCGGGTCAGCTTCGCCACCTCTCTGCACGCCATATGCCCGGGTGCGCCGCGCGCTCGCCCCGAGGACCGCCTCGAAAAATTGCCAGTGCGCCTGTACGCCTGGGAGGTGTGCGGCTATGCAAAGTTTGCGAGTCCGCAATCGTTTGCGTAGCAGCGCCTTCAGGGGTGCGGGGCTGGTTTCACCAGTCCGACTTGCCCCGCAGCGTCTTCTTCTCCGACGTGCGCTTCTTGCCTTCCAGGCGTCGGCGCTTGGCGCCCGCGGTGGGGCGCGTGGCCCTGCGGACCTTGGGCACGAAGGTGAGGGCGCGCAGGCCCTCTCGGAGTCGGTCCAACGCGACGCCCTTGTTCTGAGTCTGGCTGCGGCGCTCGGTGGCGGTGACGGAGAGCTCCGTGGCGCCGTGGGTGAGGCGCACGCCGCTGGCGGTGGTGTTGCGGTGCTGGCCGCCCGGACCGGAGGCGATGAAGTAGTCCACCTCGCACGCCTTCAGCAGGGCCTCGTCATCGAGCGCCAGGGCGTCCAGCGCGGCTTGTCGGCGTATCGGTGAGGTGGTCATGGCGTCTCTCAAAGTAGCCCTCGACGCCCGTGCCGTGCACCGACTGACTGCTCCCGCCCGGCGCGTACGCGGGCCCTCGGAGGCTCCCTGGTTTCCATCCTTCCGGGGGCGCTCTCTTCTTGAGAGGGTGATTGTATCAAATTGATATGGATGGTGGGCGTTCCCGAGGCGTTCTTAAGTAATTCCAGTGGGTTGGGGTGTGGCCCGGCTGTTGCTCTATGGGTGGCCAGACGCGGTAAGCACAGGAGAAACGAACATGGCCATCAAGACCTGGCAGCTGGATACGACGCACACGACGGTGGGTTTCATGGTTCGCCACATGGTGGTGGCGAAGGTGCACGGCCGCTTCACGCGGTTCGAGGGCAAGGTGGAGGTGAATGGGGATGACCTGGCGCAGGGCTCGGCCGAGGTGAAGATTGACGTGTCGAGCATCGACACGGGCGTGGAGCAGCGTGACAACCACCTGCGCTCGCCGGACTTCTTCGACGCGGCGGCCTTCCCCAAGCTCATCTTCCGCAGCAAGCGCGTGCAGGACGCGGGCAAGGGCCACTACCGCGTGGTGGGTGACCTGACGATTCGCGACGTCACGCGCGAAGTGGTGCTGGAGACGGAGCTGCTCGGGAAGGTGAAGGACCCGTGGGGCAACGAGCGACTGGCCTTCCAGGCGAGCACCAGCATCGACCGCAAGGACTTCGGCCTCTCATGGAACCAGGCGCTGGAGGCAGGCGGGCTGCTGGTGGGTGAGCGTGTGGATATCACCCTGGACGTGCAGGCGGTGGCGGTGGCGGCGGAGAAGGCGGCGTGAAGAAGCCGACGGCGGGACGCCCGCTCACCCGAAGGTCCGTGGCGGGCGGGTTGGTGGTCGGTGCTTCGGGCCTCGTGGGTGGCGGGCTCCTGTCGCGCCCCGCAACGCGGGGTGGGGTTGATGCATCTGAGTTGCAGTTTTAAAGGAAAGGGAGGCAGGCGATGATCTTCGTTCGAAATGCAGAGGAAAGAGGCCATGCCAACCACGGCTGGTTGGACACGCACCACACGTTCTCCTTCGCGGACTACTACGACCCGGACTTCATGGGGTACAGGACGCTGAGGGTCATCAACGAGGACACGGTGGCGCCCAACCGCGGGTTCGGGATGCACCCGCACCGGGACATGGAGATCATCACCTACGTGCTGGGCGGCCAGGTGGAGCACCGCGACAGCATGGGGACCGAGGCGGTCATCAAGCCCGGCGAGGTGCAGCGGATGAGCGCGGGGACGGGCGTGGTGCACAGCGAGATGAACAACTTCTCGGAGCCGCTGCACATGCTGCAGATCTGGGTCGTCCCGAGCGAGAAGGGCCTGAAGCCGGGTTACGAGCAGAAGGCGTTCGACGTGAAGGAGCGCCAGGGCCGCTTCCGGGTGGTGGCGTCGCCGGATGGGCGGGAGGGCTCGCTGACGGTGCACCAGGACCTGGTGCTGCACGGCACGCTGCTGGGCGCGGGTGAGAAGGCGGAGTACGCGCTCGCTCCGGGACGGCACGCGTGGCTGCAGGTGGCGCGGGGTTCGGGCACCCTCAACGGGGTGAAGGTGAAGGCGGGCGACGGGGTGGCGGTGTCGGCCGAGGACAAGCTGGTGCTCACCGCCGAGGCGCCGGTGGAGGCCCTGCTGTTCGACATGGCCTGAGCGTACGAATCTGGGCCGGGTGGCGAGGGCTGAGAGGCCCCTGCTCCCCGGCCCTCGTGCGTTTCGAGGGGCGGGCGTGTCGTCCCGACTAGCGGATGTTGAGCGTGAGGCCCGTCTTGGCCTGGCGTCCGTCCTCGCTGGTGGCGATGACGGTGATGGGTACGGGGAGTCGCGTGAGGCTGCTCTGCGTGTAGATGAGGAAGTTGACGGTGGTCTGGTCCGCGGCGACGACCACGGGCTGGGCGGAGATTCTCCGGGTGGGCGACTCGACGGTGAGCGTCACCGGACCGGCGAACGGGGCAATCCGGTTCACCGTGACTCCGACGAACTCGTTCGCGCCCGCGAGCACGGTGATCTGCCGGGGCTCCAGGGTGATGGAGAAATCTGGCTGCGCCACGGTCGGCGGAAGGACGACGACGTAGAACGTGGCGCCCGACGCGAAGTCCTTCACGCTGTCCGTCGCCAGCAGCAGCATCCGCTGGGTGCCGGTGACCTGGATGTCCTGGGCGACGGCGACGGTGACGGGCGTGGTGATGGTCGTCTCGCCCTCGGGGAGCACGACCTCGGGCGTGAGGGTGATGCCGTCGGGTTGGGACTCCAGATTCACCCGGAGCTCTCCGGGCTGGTCTCCCACGCGGTCCAGCGTCAGGTCGAACTGCGCGGACTCACCTGGCATGAGGCTGACCGCTTCAGGCGCGGTGATTTGGACCCGGTAGTAAGGCGAGTTGCTGTTGCAGGAGGCGGCGAACAGGCAGCCGAGGATGAAGAGGCTTCGGCGGATGACGGGCATCATGGTCGTGGGTCTCCCGGGGTCGTCGCAGCATGAAACCCCCGTCTCCGTCGGGCAAGCCGGCTGGAAGGCCAGCGTGCGCGGAGCGACACCGGCCGTGCGCTCTGGAAAAGACGTGAGGGGCTTCGTGGGGAAAGTGACGACGTCCAACCCTCGCTGGGGCCGGACATTCCTTGGGGCGAGGTGTGGGGACCGGAGGACTCGTGTCGGGGACGTAGAACTTCGGGCGGGGTGGTTCGTTCACTGAGACGAACAGACCCCTTCCATTCCCGGAGTACTTCATGGACCTCAAGTCCCTGTCGCGGGCCGTGCTGTCGGCCGCGCTCGCCACCAGTTTGTCCGCTGCCCCCGCCCTGGCCGAGTCCGCCGTCCCCGTGCGGCCTGGCGCCGTGGCTCCCAAGGCGCCCCCAGCGGTGAAGCCTTCCCAGGAGCAGCCCCCGGCGGTGAAGCCCATCCAGGAGGCGCCGCCCCAGGACGCGAAGGTGAAGGCGCCCCGCCCTGAAATCGAGGTGGTCTTCGTGCTCGACACCACGGGCTCGATGAGCGGCCTGCTGGAGGGCGCGAAGGCGAAAATCTACTCCATCGCGTCTCGCATCGCGCAGGGCCGGCCCACGCCGCACCTGAAGGTCGGCCTGGTGGCGTACCGCGACGTGGGGGACGACTATGTGACGAAGCGGTTCGACCTGAGCGACGACCTGGACACGGTGTTCGCGAACCTGCGGCGCTTCGAGGCGGGCGGCGGAGGCGACACGCCCGAGCACGTGGGCCGGGGTCTGGGCGAGGCGGTGTCGAAGCTGTCGTGGAACCAGGACCGGTCGGTGATGAAGGCCATCTTCCTGGTGGGCGACGCGCCTCCGGCGAAGCACAACGACGACTGGGACTTCAAGCACTGGGCCAAGCGCGCCCGCGAGCAGCACATCGTGGTGAACACCGTGCGTTGCGGCTCGGACGAGGAGACGCAGACGGCGTGGAAGTACGTGGCGAAGCTGACGGACGGCACGTTCGACTCCATCGACCAGTCGGGCGGCATGGTGGCGGTGGCGACGCCGTATGACGCGGAGCTGGCGAAGGTGAACTCGGCGCTGGCGTCGAAGACGCTCTACACGGGCAAGGCGGAGGTGCAGACGGCGAACAAGGCCCGCGCCGAGGCCATGGCGGAGCTGGCTCCGGAGGCCGCGGCCGAGCGCATCAGCTACATGCGCAAGACGAGCGGCAGCGGCTCGCCTGGTGCGCCCGCGCCGAGCAGCGCGCCCAAGGCCGTGGGCGGAGCGGTGGACCTGGTCTCCGCGCCCGCGGCGCTGGCGAGCGTGCGTGACGACGAACTGCCCTCGGAGCTGAAGGGCCTGAGCGTGGAGGGGCGGGCGAAGAAGGTGAAGCAGCTCGCCGACGAGAAGAAGGACCTGGAGACGCAGGCGTCCAAGCTCGCCGCCGAGCGCGAGGCGTGGCTCGCGAAGAACCGTCCGGAGAAGGAGGACGCCTTCGACGCCAACGTGATGAAGGGCGTCAAGGCCCAGGCCGCCAAGCACGGCGTGGCGTACTGAGCCGCGCTTCGCTCGAGACACCCAGGGGCCGTGGTTCGCCTTTCCAGGCGGCCACGGCCCTTTTCGCTATTCGCGCGTCACCGCCTGGAGGATGACTTCGCGGCGCCGGTCCAGCAGGCGCAGCGCCAGGGGCAGCGAGCCCCGGTAGATGACCAGGTTGAGGCCCGCGCACAGGGCAATCATCGCCGCGGACTGCCAGGAAGGGCCGTCCTTCCCCGCCAGCTTCAACGCCCAGCCAAAGGGCATGCAGCCGACGCTCGCCGCGACGATGCCCAGCATGGACGCCGTCAGCGGCACCTTGTCGCGCCGCTTGAGGCTCGCGTGGAACTTCACCGGGAAGTAGAGCGAGAGGAAGTTGCCGGCGGCCATCAGCACCGGCACGACGCCCAGCACCGCGGCCAGGGCGCACGCGATGTCCACCGCCGTCCCGAAGCCGAAGTACACCCGGTAGAAGACGGCCACCATCAGCGCCATGCCGAGCGCCGCCGCCGCCTGCACCTGATTCTTCGCGCGCAGCACGTCCGCCAGGTCCAACGGCGCCGCGAGGAACGCCGCGAAGCCCTGGCCGTCATAGGCGAAGGTGTTCTGGGAGAACGTCGACGCAATCACCACCGCGCCGTAGATGCACAGGCCGCCCATCAGCCACGCGTCCGCGGAGCGACCCAGCAGGAAGACGAACAAGTCCCGCCCGGACAGGAGCTTCAGGAGGATGGCCAGGATGAAGGGCACCGACGCGAGCAGGCGCGCGCGCGGGTTGCGCCACAAGTCCAGCGCCTCGCGCGTCACCAGCGTGGAGAAGCGCGTGCGCGTGCGCTCGAACGGGTTGCTGTCCTTCGCGTCCTTCATCTGCGGCCCCGCGCGTCCCGACTGCCGGTGGAAGCGCATCAGCAGCGCGTATGCCACCGCCATGCCCACGGCCGCGAAGAACAGCAGGCCCAACGCCTCCGCCATCGCCACGCGCGGGCGGAACCAGGCGAGCTGTCCCAGGCCGTCTCCGAAGAAGCCCGGAGGCACGCGCCCCAGCGCCACCGCCGCGTTGATGATGAGCGACATGTCCAGCGCGTCCACGCCGTCCTCGCCCACCGCCGTCAGCCACGAGGTGTCGATGGGCGGAATGAACGACGCGGCGATGAGGAACGCCAGCAGGCCGCCGCCCATGATTTCCGCGCTGCGCTTCTCTCGCAGCACGTTGATGACGGCGTACAGCGCCACGCGGCTCCACGCGGCGCAGAGGAACGCGAACAACACGTAGAGCACCACCGCCAGCCACGGTGCCCACAAGGGATAGACGGACGCGAAGCCCAGCGCGGCGCCCGTGAGCGGCGCGTAGAACACCAGCGCGCGCGGCTCGAAGAGGCTGGCCACCGTGGAGGCGATGAGCAGTCGGAACGGGGAGATGGGGAAGGCCGCGTACCGGCTCAGCTCCGAGTGGTCATCCACGCCAGCGGACAACAGCGGCCAGGTCACCCACACGGAGAAGGTGACGAAGCACAGCAGGTTGAGGATGAAGTAGGGCCAGACGTCGCTCTCCACGACGGGCTTGAGCCGCATCAGTGCGAAGAAGAACAGGCCGAAGAACAGGCCCGGCGCGCTCGACGCGACGAACGAGCCCACCGCGAGCAGGCGGCTCTTGCCCGGCCCCTGGTTCAACCCGATGTTGAAGCGCAGCCCCCACAACAGCCACAGGTGCCGGAAGAAACCGGGAACGGCGGGGCGGCTCATGCCGGCTCCCGCAGCGGGACGACGGGAGCGGGGGCCTCGCCGTAGAACGACAGCCGCGCGTTGCGCGACGACGGCACGGCGATGAGCTTCTCGAACACCGCCTCCAGCGAAGAACAGTCGTAGCGCTGGAGCAGGGAGGACACCGGTCCCTGGTCCAGCATGCGTCCGGCCTGGATGATGCCCGCGTGGGTGGCCAGCCGGTCCGCGATCTCCAGCACATGCGTGGTGAGCAGCAGCGTGACGCCGCGCCGGCTCAGCTCGCGCAAGAGTTCGCGGATGACGCCCGCCGCCAGCACGTCGATGCCCTCGAAGGGTTCGTCCAGCAACACCAGCTCCGGTGCGTGGATCAACGCCGCGGCGATGGCGAGCCGCCGCCGCATGCCCTTGGAGTACTCGGAGACGAGCGAGCCCGCCTTGTACGTCAGCTCCGTCAGCTCCAGGAGCTCCGTGGCCCGCGCCCCGGCCTCGTCGCCGTCCAGGCCGTACATGCGCGCGCAGAAGGTGAGGTACTGCCTGCCGGTGAGCCGCTCGAAGAGGCTCAGCTCCTCCGGCACCACGCCCACGCGGCGCTTCACCTCCATGGGCTTTTGCACCGCGTCCACGCCGAGCATGCGGATGGAGCCCGCGTCGGGGCCGTACACGCCTGTCAGGAGCGCGATGCTGGTGGACTTCCCGGCGCCGTTGGGGCCCAGGTACGCATAGAAGGCCCCCTTGGGTATCTGGAGGTCCAGGCCGTTGAGCGCGGTGAAGCCACCAAAGCGCTTGATCAGCCCGCGCGCGTCGACGGCGAGGTCATCGGAAGGGGAGGGCGTCATGAAGTGACGCCATCACACCCGAGCCCGGCCCCCGGCGACAATCCCCACCCGGCGCGCCGGGCACGGAATCCTCAGTGGACGAAGGCCATCTCCGGCGGGCCGACAATCTGCTGCACCGTCATCCGCACCTTGTCCAGGTCCACGGGCTTGGAGATGTAGCCGGCCGCGCCCACCAGCTCCGCCTCCCACTCGAAGCCGTAGCCGGAGATGATGATGATGGGCAGCCCCCGGGCACGCGGCATCTTCTTCAGCGCGTCCAGGAGTCCCCATCCGCTCATCACCGGCATGCGCAGGTCGAGCAACACGGCGGCGGGCATGTCGCCCTCCAGATGGTCCAGCGCTTCGCGGCCGTTGGCGGCCTGAACGGTTCGGTAACCCATCTCCTCGAGGGCATCGCAGATGAGCGTGCGGTGACTCGCGTCGTCATCGACGACCAGGATGTGGGACATGGCAGGGCCTCAGAGGGGAGCTGCGGCGTCTCGGACCGCGGGATTCTATGGGCGGCAAGATGGGAACGGGGAGTTCATTCCGGAAGGGGGCGCCCCACTTTTCAACAGCCAACCACCCTCGCGATGCAACCCGCTTCGCGGCTACTCCTGGGGCTTCTTCTCCAGGTCTCCGGACCCGTCTGCCCCGTGGTCCGTCCGCCGCAGATACGTGTTGTGCGCATAGCCCTGGCGCGACAACCGCTGCGACTCGATGGCGTCCGCGACCTTCGTGCACACCTGTCCCAGCAGGCGCAAGGACTCCGCCAGCAGCTTCTCGGCGTGGTCCTGGGCGTCGGCGGCGGCGATGGTGGTTCGCTCTTTGCGGAACAGCCCTGGCAACTTCATCCCTCCGAATCTAGGAGACCCCGCCGTCAGGCGCCACCGCCCTTGGGGCCCCTTCAGCCCCCCAGGGACCTGTCCCGGCCTCGGACTCGGCGCCACCTCGCTCCCTTGACAGGATTGACCGGCTGGCAAATTTACATTTTTGAGCAGACCTCGCCTGCGACACCCTCTCCAGCCCCGGAACTGTCGTGTAACCCACGGGAATTCATAGGGCTTAACGAATTTTCAAGTGGGGGGATGACATCGAGTTAATTCGTCCCTACATTGCTTCTCGTCTCATTGCTGCGGAGGAGACGCGCATGGCTTACGACGGCGAGCTGGTGAAGATGGAGAACGGTCGCTGGGCGCGGTTCCAGCGGTGCCAGGTGTACCGCCCGGGTGTGGCGGACGCGGGCGAGACGATGCTGCTGATCGCCGTGGAGCTCGAGGAGCGCTACCAGCTCCTCCTCGACGGGGCGGCGGATTCCCTGGCCCAGTACCGCTACCAGGGCGTGCCCGTGCAGGTCCGGTTGGATCCGGACGCGCAGGCCATCACCCTTCAGCCGGAAGTGGCCGCATCCGTACCCGCCGTGCACTGATGCCGCGCTCCCCGTGAGCGCGCCGGTGCGGGTTTGACGGATTCACAACACAAGGGGCCTCGCGATTCACATCGCGGGGCCCTTTGAATTTACAGCCCCCGGCGGGCTGCGTCAGCGACCCTCCAGCCAGCGCGAGTACGCCCCGAAGTCGTAGCCCCGGCCGAGGAAGTCCCGGACCAGGTCCGCGGCGTCCTTGGAGCCCCCCGGCGCCAGCACGGTGTCGCGGTAGCGGTGGGCGGTCTCCACGTCCATCAGCCCGTGCTCCTCGAAGGGCGTGAGCAGGTCCCTCGCGATGACGAGCGACCAGAGGTACGCGTAGTAGAGCGCCGAGTAGTCGCCATCCAACTGGGTGAAGGCGAGGTGGGCGTACGTGCCGTTGACGGCGCGGAAGGGCAGGTAGCGCTCCTGGAGCGCCAGGACGCTCGCGGTGGAGTCGGTGCCCTCGGGGTTGCCGGCGTGCAGATTGAGGCTGACGGCGGCGTAGAAGAGCTGCTGGCGCACCCAGAGCCCCTTGCCGAAGGAGTCCGCGCGGCGCATGCGGGAGATGAGGTCGGCGGGCAGCGGCGCGTCCGTGTCGATGTGGTGGGCGAAGCGCTGGAGTGACTCCACGCTCCAGGCCCACTCCTCCAGCACCTGCGCGGGGGCCTCCACGAAGTCGACCTCGGTGCGCGTGCCGGACAGCCCGGCCCAGCGGGCGCGGCCGCCCAGCACGTGGTGCAGCAGGTGGCCGAACTCGTGGAAGAAGGTGCGCACCTCGGAGTGCTGGAGCAGCGCGGGCCGCGTGCCGGGGCGGGGGAAGTTGCATGTCAGCACGCCCTCCGGCAGGGACCTGCCCGCGCGGCCCATGGCCAGGTCCCACTGCGCGGCGTGGGTGTACTTGCCGGGGCGCGGGTGCATGTCCAGGTAGAAGCGGCCCCGGCGCTCGGTGCCCTCGTAGACGTCCCAGACCTCCACGTCCGGGTGCCAGACGGGGGCGTCCGGCACGCGTCGGTAGGTGAGCCCGAAGAGGCTGGCGGTGAGGTCCAGCACGCCCTGCTTCACGCGCGTGTATTCGAAGTAGGGCCGCAGCTCGCGCGAGTCGAAGCGGTACTGCTCGGCGCGCACCCGGTCCTCCAGCCACGCCTGCTCCCATGGCTCCACGTGGGTGGCGTCGGGCACCTGCTCACGCTTGCGCGCGAGCAGCGTGGCGTACTCCCCGCGCATGCGGCCGTCGACGGCGGCGGCCAGCTCCTCGATGAAGTCCGCCGCCACCTGCTGTCGGCGCACCATCTTGTCCTCGGCCGCGTAGGCCGCCCAGCTCGGGTAGCCCAGCAGCGTGGCCAGCGCGTGGCGCGCCTGGAGCATCCGCGCGAGCGTGTCCAGGTTGCGCGGATGTCCCCGGCGCCGTCCCAGGCGCCACAGCGCCTCGCGCGCGGCCGTGTCGCGCGCATACGTCATGAAGGGCCCCAGGTCCGAGGAGTCCGTGGCCAGGCGCACGCGGCCATCGGGGCCGGGCGGGTGGGCGCGGACGTAGTCCTCCGGCAGGCCCGCCAGCGCTGACGGGGCCACGTCCAGGTGACGCACGTCCTCGTGGATGTGGCGGCTGAACTCCTGGCCCAGGACGATGAGCTCCTCCTGGAGCACGCGCACCCGCTCCCGCGTGGCTTCGTCCCGGTCCACGCCCGCGCGCTGGAAGCCCTTGAGCACCCGCGCCACCCAGCGGCGGGTCAGCGCGTCCTGACCCTCCAACTCCAACGAGGCCAGCACGTCGTAGACGCGGCGGTCCAACGAGATGTCCGTGCGCACCCGCTCCACGGCCTGCTCACACCGCTCCGCGGCGGCCCGGAAGGCGCCGTCCGGGTGCACGTTGGCGCCGATGCCAGACCGGCCGACCGCGTCGTCCAGGAGCGCCACGGCGTCGTCATAGGTGGTGAGCAGGGCCTGGGTCGCCAGGCGCCGGGCGCCGGGCGCCGTCAGTCGCGCCACCGCGCCACGGGCCTCCTGGATGTCGCGCCGACACGCTTCCATGAAGCGCTCGGGTGTGGCGGCGAGCAGGCGGCCGGCTTCCGGCGCGGGCGCCCCCCGCGTGTCGCCCGTGCGAACGGAGGGCCGGGTCGACGCACCCCCGCACCCCACGAACATGACGGCGGCGACGATGACGAACGTGGAACGCAAAGGGCCCTCCCGAACCGGAGTGTGAAAGCAGCGGCGGAGCCTGGGGCTTCCCCGTATGCGCTCTCGCCAATGAGGACGGATTGGGGTGTCTTTTGTTGCAAAAATTCAACCCGACTGGAGTCAGGAAGTGAATCGACCTGCCCTGAAGTGTGAGTCGGTGTGAAGGGCGGCACAGACGTGTGTGGCTCAGGTGCCCACCTGGAAGAAGCGGGCGGCGTTGTCCCGGGCGACGCGGCGCACGACGCGTTCGGAGAGGCGGGCCTTGGAGAGCAGGTTGGCCACGCGGGCCAGGCCCAGGATGTCACCGGCGCCGTCACCGGCGTCGGAGTTGAGCACCAGTCGTTCGCTGCCCAGCTTGCGCACCAGCGCGACGGCGCGCTCGGCGGCGAGTGCCTCCGGGTGCAGCGTGAGTCCGGCCCAGTGGCCCACTTCCAGGATGGTGCGCACGGTGCGCGCGGTGGCGTGGTCCACCAGCACGCGCGAGGGCAGCACGCCGGACTGGCGCAGCAGAATCAGGATGCGGCGCGTGTGGCGCTCCTTGTCCGCCAGGGGCGTGTGCACGACGACGCGCAGCTTGAGGCTTCGCGCCAGCGCGAGCTGCTCCAGGAAGGCCTCTTCTTCTTCCTCTCCGCCCGCGTGCAGCCCTGTCTCGCCCAGGGCGACGACGCGGCCGCCCTGGAAGTAGTCGGGCAGCGCGGAGAGGACCTCCGACAGGCCGCGCCGGGGGATGCAGCGCGGGTGGACACCCAACGCGGCGTAGGCGCGGATGCCCACCTTCTCCAGCCGGGGGAGTTGCCGCTCCACCACGTCGTCGAAGTGGCGCAGCAGGGCCTTGGACGTGGGCTCCGGGAAGTGGTGCGCCACCACGAGCGCCCGCTCCACTCCGAAGAAACGCATCGACTCGAGGTCCTGATCGCTCAGGCCTTCCGGGTGCAGGTGCGCGTCGAAGATGGGCAGGGGCTCGGGCACGGTCTCAATCCTGTCCCAGGGAGAGGCCCTCGTTGCGCGGGTCGCTCGCGGAGAAGCGCAGTCCTGTCTTCGGGTCGATGAACACCGCCTCCGCGTCGCCCCACTGGTCCACGCGTCGCACCTTGTGCCCCTTGGCCTCCAGCGCCGACAGTGTGGCCGGCTCCAGGCCCCACTTGTCCACCCACAACTCGTCCGGCAGGTACTGGTGGTGGACGCGGCCTTCATTCACCGCGCGCGCCACGTCCATGCCGCTGTCCACCATGTTGCTGATGACCTGGATGACGGTGGTGGGGATGGTGGACCCGCCCGGGCTGCCCACCGCGAGCATGACGCGCTTGGGGTCCTCCTTGGAGAACACCAGCGTGGGCGACATGGAGGACTGGGGCACCTTGCCGGGCTGAATCGCGTTGGGCTCGCCGGTGACGAGTCCGTACGCGTTGGGCACGCCGGGCTGCGCGGCGAAGTCGTCCATCTCGTCGTTCAGCAGCACGCCGGTGCCCTTGGCGACGACGCACGAGCCGAAGCCGTAGTTCACCGTGGCCGTCAGCGCCACCGTGTTGCCCTGCTTGTCCACGACGGAGATGTGCGTGGTGTTCTTGCGCTCCGGCTCCGGCGTCAGCGTCACCGGCTTGTCCGTCAGCGTGGAGCCCTGCGTGCCCGCCGTCTGGGGCAGGAGCGCCAGGCTGGACGTCACCTTCTTCGGGTCGATGGAGCCCGCCAGGTCCGCGATGTGCCCCTTGGAGATGAGCCGCGCGGTGGGCACGTCGGCGAAGTCCGGGTCCCCCAGGTATTTGGCGCGGTCCACGTACGCGCGCCGCAGCGCCTCCACGTACAGGTGCAGGGCCTCCGGGTCCCTGAAGCCGAAGCCCTGGGGCCGCAGTTGCTCCATGGCGCCCAGCACCTGGAGCACCGCCACGCCGCCCGCGCTCGGCGGAGGCATGGTGAGGATGCGGTGGCCGCGGTAGCTGCCCTCCAGCGGCTCGCGCTTGCGCGTCTTGTAGGACGCCAGGTCCTCCAGCGTGAGCACGCCGCCGCCCGCCTGCACCGTGTCGACGATGCCCTTGGCCACCGCGCCCGAGTAGAAGCCCTTGGGGCCGCTCTTGGCGATGCTCGTGAGCGTGCGCGCCAGGTCCGGCTGGCGCAGCAGGTGGCCGATGGGCGGGACGACGTGTTCGCCCTGCTCGTTCTTGACGAGGAAGACGCGGGTCGCCTCCGGGTCCTTGCGCAGACACTCCAGCCGGCCCTCGGCCATGCTGCGGTAGCGCGGCGTCACCCACAGGCCCTTGCGCGCCGCTTCGATGGCCGGCGCCAGGACAACGGACGGGGGCAGAGTGCCGTGCGTCTTGAGCAGCTCCAGATATCCCGCCACCGCGCCCGGCACGGCGACGGCCAGCACGCCGTCCGTGGACAGCCCCGGCACCACCTTGCCGTCCTTCAGGAACATGTCCCGCGTGGCCGCCTTGGGCGCCACCTCGCGGAAGTCCAGCACCCGCGTCGCGCCGGACTTCGCGTCGTGCACCAGCGCGAAGCCGCCGCCGCCCACCCCCGAGTGGTACGGCCCGACGACCGCCGCCACGAAGGCCGCCGCCACCGCCGCGTCCACCGCGTTGCCGCCCTTGTCGAGCATCTTCAAGGCCGCTTCGCTGGCCGGCGGATACGCCGTGGCCACCGCGCCACCCCGGTACGGCCGCGCCGCGTGCGCCACACACGCCATCAATACGAGCGCCACCGCCAGCCCTCGCACCGTCGCCTCCAGCACCCTCGCGCTCGTGCGCGGGGCTTGCTTCTCGAAGCTCGTGTCGTTCACGGGAAAGTCCCCTCCTGGGGGCGCAATCAATACCTTGTGGCTGGCCTTCGTCGCGGATGTTGTGTTACCCGGCGGACACTCACCCACACCTGGGGGCCGGGACTCGGGGGCGCCGCACCGACTACACCTCTCCCGGTATGCACGAACTGTCCGCACCGGACCATGATTTCAACTCAGCAACAATTTTCCTCTTGGATTGTTTTTCAAGAGGGTGCATCCTTCCCCGGTCATGAGTCGCGACTGGGGGAGCAAATGAGCGCACCGGTCACACCTGAGAAACCGACCCGGTCCGGGTCTGTTCCGCCCTCGGGGCGGGTCACGCTCTTTCTCAAGCCGAGCTTCGGAATCACGGTGAAGAGCAACGCGCTGTGCGTGGCCGTGAGCGCGAAGCCGCGACCTGACAACACCTCCGAGACTTCGGAGCCTCGCGCGGTTGACGACTCGATTCCCTGTCCCTAATTCTCCGCCGCATGACAGCTCTGTCGGCGGTGGTGTTGTGTGCGGGCAAGGGCACGCGGATGAAGTCGAAGAAGGCGAAAGTCCTTCACGCCATCCTCGGAAAGCCCCTGTGCGCATATCCCCTCAAGCGAGCGCTCGAGCTTGGCGCCTCCACGGTGGTGCCCGTCGTGGGCCATCAATCGGAGAGCGTGGAGAAGGAAGTCCGGGCGTTGTTTCCGGACGCGCCCCTGCGCTTCGCGCTCCAGCGTGAGCAGCGCGGGACGGCGGACGCGGTGCGCTCTGCGGAAGAGGCCCTGAAGGGGTTCTCCGGCCGGGTCCTCATCCTGTACGGGGATGTGCCCCTGCTCCGTCGTGAAACGCTGGCGGCGCTGCTCGCCGCGCACGACGAGGCGGGCGGGGTGCTGGCGATGGTGACGACGATGCTCGACGACCCCACCGGCTACGGCCGCGTCCTTCGCGAGGGGGGCCGGGTGGTGCGGGTGGTGGAGCAGAAGGACGCCACCGCCGAGCAGCGCGCGGTGAAGGAGTGCAACGCGGGCATCTACTCCGTCGACGCGGCCTTCCTCTGGAAGGCGCTGGCCGAAATCAAACCGAACAATGCGCAGGGTGAGTACTACCTGACGGACCTGGTGGAGCTCGCCTCGAAGCAGGGTCGCGTGGGCACCGTGGACGTGGACGCCACGGAGACCGCGGGCGTGAATGACAAGGTGGAGCTGGCGGCGCGGGCGCGGGTGCTCCAGCGCCGCATCAACGAGGCGCACATGCGCGCCGGCGTTACCTTGTTGGACCCCGACACGACCTTCATCGAAGAGGACGTGGTGGTGGGCGCCGACAGCGAGGTGGGCCCCGGGGTGGTGCTGACGGCGGGCACCGTGGTGGGAGAGAACGTCACCATCGGCCCCGGCTGTGTGGTGAGCGCCTCCACCGTGGCGGACGGCTCCGTGCTCAAGCCCTACTCCGTGTTGGAGGAGGCGAAGGTCGGCGTGCGGAACGTCATTGGCCCGTTCGCTCGCCTGCGTCCCGGGACGGAGCTGGCCGAGGATGTGCATCTGGGTAACTTCGTGGAAACGAAGAAGGCGCAGATCGGCAAGGGGACCAAGGCCAACCACCTGACTTATCTGGGTGACGCCAAGATTGGCGCGGGCTGCAACGTGGGCGCGGGCACCATCACCTGTAACTATGACGGGGTGAACAAGAGCCTCACGGAGCTGGGAGACGGCGTCTTCATCGGCTCCGACACGCAGCTCGTCGCTCCCGTGAAGGTGGGGGACGGCGCCTACGTGGGGGCGGGCACCACGGTGACGAAAAATGTGCCGCCCGGCAGCCTCGCTGTGTCACGCGCGCCACAGGTGACGAAGGAAGGCTGGGTGGCCGCGAAGAAGGCGCGCCGCGCGGCGAAGGGCGGTTGAGCGCGGGCGTGGCTCTTGCTTGGGGAGCGGCCTGACAGCCACTCCCAGAGAAGTATGGGTATCCCTCGGTTTGCTCCGGCGGGCGTGGGCGTGAGAGAGAGGTCTGAATATGTGCGGGATTGTTGGTTACGTCGGTGACAAGGAATCGGCTCCCATCCTGGTGTCCGGGCTCAAGAAGCTCGAGTACCGGGGGTATGACTCGGCGGGCGTCGCGGTGGTCAATCGCAACCAGCTCAACGTGGTGCGCGCCACGGGGAAGCTGCGCAACCTGGAGAACCGGGTGGTGGCGGACCAGCCGCAAGGCAACATCGGCATTGGCCACACCCGTTGGGCCACGCACGGCCGTCCCTCGGACGAGAACGCGCACCCGCACACGTACAAGAACGTCGCGGTGGTCCACAACGGCATCATCGAGAACCACCTGTCACTGAAGGCGCAGCTTCGCGCCAAGGGCCACGTGTTCTCGTCGGAGACGGACACGGAGGTCTTCGCCCACCTCATCTCGGATGAGCTGGAGGCCGGCAAGGAGCTGCCGGACGCGGTGCGCGGGGCCATTGACCAGGTGAAGGGCACGTACGCGCTGGCGGTGGTGAGCGCGACGGACCCCCACCGCATCGTCTGCACGAAGAACGCGTCGCCCATGGTGCTGGGACTGAGCGAGGGGCAGAACTTCATCGCCAGCGACGTGCCCGCGGTGCTCGAGCACACGCGCGACATCGTCTACATGGAGGAGGGTGACCTGGCCATCGTCACCGCCGCCAAGGTGGACATCTTCAACCGCCAGGGTCAGCCGGTGAACCGCGCCACCCGCCGCATCGACTGGACGCCGATGATGGCGGAGAAGGGCGGCTACAAGCACTTCATGCACAAGGAGATCTGGGAGCAGCCCCGCGCCGTCGCGGACACGCTGCGCGGCCGGATGCTCCTGACCGAGGGCGACGTCCACTTCGAGGGCTGGAACATGACGCCCGAGAAGGTCCGCTCGCTGACGAAAATCACCATCCTGGCGTGCGGAACGTCGTGGCACTCGGGCGTGGCCGGCAAGCACATGATTGAGACGCTGGCGCGGCTCCCGGTGGAAGTGGAGCTGGCGAGCGAGTTCCGCTACCGCGACCCGATTGTCGAGTCCTCGCACCTGGCCATCGCCATCAGCCAGTCGGGTGAGACGGCGGACACGCTGGCGGCGTTCAAGGAGGCCAAGGCGCGCGGGGCCACGGCGATGGCCATCTGCAACGTCATTGGCAGCGCGATGACGCGCGAGGCGGAGTTCTCCGTCCTCACCAACGCCGGTCCGGAGATTGGCGTCGCGTCCACCAAGGCGTTCACCACGCAGCTGGTGGCTCTCTACCTGCTGGCGGTGAAGCTGGGCCGCATGCGCGGCACGCTGTCCGTGGCGGCGGCGCAGGAGCACCTCACCCATCTGACGGAAATCCCGAAGATGATTGAAGAGGTGCTCAAGTGCGAGCCGGCCGTGAAGCGCGTGGCCCGTGAGTTCATGAACTCGCAGGACTTCCTCTTCCTCGGTCGCGGCCCCATGCACCCGGTGGCGCTGGAGGGCGCGCTGAAGCTGAAGGAGATTTCGTACATCCACGCGGAGGGCTACGCGGGTGGCGAGATGAAGCACGGCCCGATTGCGCTCATCGACGAGAAGATGCCGGTGGTGGTCATCGCGCCGAAGAAGCCGCACGTGGCCTACGAGAAGATCATCGGCAACATCGAGGAGGTCCGCGCGCGCGGCGGCAAGGTCATCGCCGTCATCGACGAGGACGACGACCAGGTGGGCGGGCTCGCCGACCACGTCATCCGGGTTCCGGCGGCGTGCGCGCTGCTCGCGCCCGTGATTGCCACCATTCCGCTCCAGCTCCTCGCGTACCACGTGGCGGAGATGCGCGGGAATGACGTGGACCAGCCGCGCAACCTCGCCAAGAGTGTGACGGTGGAGTAGCCGCCGCTCGAGCGTCCCTGACGCACGCGAAGCCCGGGTTCCCCTCGAGGGAGCTCGGGCTTTCGTCGTTTTCGAGAGGACTTGGTGCCGGGCGGGGAGCGCTCAGTCCTGTTGGGCCAGCTCCATCAGCAGCTCCAGGTCCTCGGCGGCGTCCATGCTCTCCAGCAGCTCCAGGTTCTCCACCACCTCGCGGTCCTCCTCTGACAGGGCTGTCGCGGGTCGGGTGGGCTCACGCGACGGAGTCCTGGCGGGGACCGGGGGGAGGGGAGCTTCCTCGGTGCGAGGAGTCTCCGACGGGCCCTCGCCAAGGGTGCGCGGGGCTCCCGCGTGCCCAGGAGTGGGGTCCGAGCGCGCGGAGGCGGAGGAGGCGAGCGCGGTGCCGACGAAGGGCCGCGCGTCACGCTTCATCGTGGGTGTCGGGCGCGTGGAGACAGTGCGCGCGGTGCCGACGAGGGGCCTCGCGTCTCGCTCCGGCGTCGGCGCCGACCGCGCGGCGGCCACCGGGGCCGCCAGGAGCATCATGAACAACACGAGCGGCGAGGCGGGGCTCACCTGCGCCGCCTCTCGCGCACGCGCTCCCGCATCTCCTGGCGCTGCTCGGGCGTCATCTGCCGCCAGCGGCGCATGTTCTCCATGAGCTGCTCGCGCCGCTCCGGGTTCTCCCGCAGGTAGGCCTTCATCCGCTGGCGCATCGCGGCGCGCCGCTCCGGGTCCATCTTCCTCAGCTCGCGCGCCTGCTCACGCAGGGCCTGCCGTTCGGCGACGTTGAGCTTGCGCAGCTCCCGCTGGTTGGCGCGCAGTCGCTCGCGCTCCTCGGGGGGCAGCTTGCGCCAGCGCTCCAGGTTGCCCCGAATGCGCGTCTGCTCGTCCTTCGGCAGCGACTTGAACTCGCGCAGCTTTCCGCGCAGCGCTTGCTTCTGCTCCGGCGTCATCTTCTCGAAGCGCTCGGCGGCCGTCGCCGGACGCTCCGTCTCCGCGCGCGCGGCCGCGCCCGTCAGCAGCGCCACCCCCAGGCCCAGCGCCATCCACGTCCGGCCCGTCATTGCGCCACCTCCAGTTCGTGGAGGCTCGCGACGACCTCCAGGTCCTCGGGACTGTCGAGCCCCAACAGCTCGTAGTCCTCGACCAGCTCCAGGTTCGCCGCCAGCTCCATCACCGCCGGGTCCTCCAGCTCCTCGGGTGCCTCGGGGCCCGGCCCCACCACCACCAGCGCCAGCCCCACCGCCACGGCCAGCCCCGCGGAGGGCACCAGCACCGCCGGGCGCAGCAACGTCCGCAGCCGCTCCCACCACGGCACCGGCAGCGCATCCAGCTTCGCCAGCACCGCGCGCCTCGTGTCCACCGAGGGCACGAAGTCCGGCAACTCCGCCACCCTTGCCACCGTGTGGCGCAGGAGCGCCTCCGTCGCGCGGCACCCGGTGCAGCCGCCCAGGTGGGATGCGACTTGCTCGCGGCGGGCCGCGGGCAGCTCGCCGTCCACGTAGGCCGTGAGGTCTTCCTCGAAATGACAGCTCATGCCCTGCTCCTCGCGGGCACGGTGCCCGCCTGCAGCTCTTCAATCCTGCGCGCCACCGCCAGCGTCGCCCGGTGGATGAGGCTCTTCACGGCGGACTCGCTCGCCTCCAGCGCCTCCGCGATGTCCCGGTAGGCCATGCCCTCGAAGCGGCACATGGTGAAGGCCGCGCGCTCCCGGTCACTCATGTCGCGGAGCGCGTTGCCCACCGCCTGCTCCAGCTCCCGTCCCGCCAGCGCCTGGTCCGGCCTGTCGCCGTCCGGCCCCGCCATCTCCACGCCTCCGGTCTCCTCGCCGTCCGGCGCCTCGGTGGACGTGTGGGCCACGCGGTACTCCCCGCGCCGTACTTCGTTGAGGCAGTGATTGGTGGCCACCCGGAACAGGAACGTCTTGAAGCGCGCCGTGGGCTGGTACGCCTTCGCGTTGCGGTAGAGCTTCACGAAGATGTCCTGCGTCAGCTCCTCCGCGCGCTCCCTGTCTCCCACGAAGCGGAAGGCGAAACGCGCCACGCTCGCATGGTAGCGGTCGAACAGCCAGGCGAACGCCCGACGGTCCCCTGCGGCCACCTTCAGCATCGCCTGTGCGTCCGAATCCACGTCCACGGTCGACTTCAACCCCGTTACCCGCAAGAAGTTGCGGACACCGTCTCTTTGAACCGCGCGGGACTCCGTGGATACAGTCTCCCCGTGTCGGACGCCACGCGCACACATCCACCCAGCTCCAGACCCGAGGAGGGCGCGGACGAGGAGCGTCTGGCGGACCTCGCCGCCTGGGCACCTCCTCCGTCAGAGGCGGCCGGACGGCCCACGCCTCCGGTGGAGCTGCCCCTGCCCCTGCTGGTGCGGGTGGAGCAGGCCGTGGGGGCCTCCCAGGCGGAGCGGCCCGAGGCGGCCGCGCGCCTCAATGAAGCCCTGAAGCAGTTGGGGACCGGGGGCGGGGAGCGGCAGGTGGCGGACACCCTGCACCGGCTGCTTGACGGCGGAAGGCTGGACGGACTGGTGGACGCCGAGGGGCGCTCCTGCCGCGCGGTGGCGGTGGAGGCGCTCCTGTCCCTGGGCTTTCCCTACGCCCTGGAAGTCGAGCCCGACGACCTCAAGCACCTGCGCGCCAACACCGCGGCCCGGCCCGGCGGCCGCAAGAGCGTCTTCGATTTCGGGGCTGGAGTGCCCGCCACGGTGCTCACCGGCGGGCTGCTGGCCCAGGTCCTCGAGGAGCTGCTGCGGCCGGGCACCGTCGAAGGCACGGTGACCTTGCAGGTGGGCCTGAGCGTGCTGGCGATGATGGCCTTGTGGCTTGCCCCGCCTCGCAGTCCCGTGTACCGGCTGGGCCTGGGCCTGCTGGCCCTCGTGTCGGGCTACGGGCTGCTGTTGGCCCTGGGGTCGGCCGGCCACGCCGGGGGGCTGTGGGCAGGTGTGGCAGGCGCGGTCGCCGTCCTCCTGGCTGCCCTCCGCGAGAGCTAGCTGACCGACAGGATGCAACACGGATGTCAGACGGGTGGACTAGGGTCTACCCATCGCGTACTAAAAGCGCGTTCAGGTGAGCCGGGGTGGCTCGCCAATACAAGGAGCTCAAGTCAAATGGCCGTGAATCAGGAGAAGGAAAAGGCGATCGAGCTGGCGATGTCCGCGGTGGAGCGCCAGTTCGGTAAGGGTTCGATCATGCGGCTCGGCAACGACGAGCCGCTGATGCACGACGTGCAGGCCATTTCGACGGGCTCGATTTCCTTGGACATCGCCTTGGGCGTGGGCGGCGTGCCGAAGGGCCGAATCATCGAGATTTTCGGACCGGAGTCCTCCGGCAAGACGACGCTGTGTCTCCACATCGTCGCGGAGGCGCAGAAGCGCGGTGGCATCTGCGGCTACGTGGACGCGGAGCACGCGCTGGACGTGGGCTATGCGCGCAAGCTGGGCGTGCGCACCGACGACCTGCTCCTGAGCCAGCCGGACACCGGTGAGCAGGCGCTCGAAATCGCGGAGATGCTGGTGCGCTCGGGCGCCATCGACGTGCTGGTGGTGGACTCGGTGGCCGCGCTCGTCCCCAAGGCGGAGCTCGAGGGCGAGATGGGCGATGCGCACATGGGCGTGCAGGCGCGCCTCATGAGCCAGGCGCTGCGCAAGCTCACGGGCACCATCTCCAAGAGCCAGACGTGCGTCATCTTCATCAACCAGATCCGCATGAAGATTGGCGTGATGTTCGGCAACCCGGAGACGACGACGGGCGGCAACGCGCTGAAGTTCTACGCGTCGCAGCGCATGGACATCCGCCGCATCGGCGCCATCAAGAACGGCGATAACGTGGTGGGCAGCCGCACCCGCGTGAAGGTCGTGAAGAACAAGGTGGCCCCTCCGTTCAAGGAGGTCGAGTTCGACATCATGTACGGCTCGGGCATCTCCCGTGAGGGCGACCTCATCGACCTGGCCTCCAACGACAACATCGTGGAGAAGAGCGGCAGTTGGTTCTCCTTCAATGGAGAGCGCATCGGTCAGGGCCGTGAGAACGCGAAGGACTACCTGCGGGAGCACCCGGAGGTGGCGAAGGAGATTGAGGCGCGCGTGCTGGAGAAGTACGGCATCGCGAAGGGCCCGGGCGCCGCCGCCGCTCCCGCCGCGGAGGAGGCTCCCGCCGAGGCCACCACCGAGAAGCGCCCGCGCGTGAAGGCCGTGAAGTGAGTCGGTGACGGCGGCTCCTCGCGAGCCGCCTCTCGACACGCCGTTCGGGGCTGTCCTCTCCAGTCGAGGGCAGCCCCGTCGTGTTTCATGCGGGCCGCGTGAGTCGCATGCGTCGCGGAGTGCTGACACGGTGCGTTGTGTCGGAGGCGTGGCGGGGATGTTTCCGGAGTGATGGACGAGGGCCGTAGACTCGCGCGCGCTGGTCCTTCACCCGCGCTCCATTTCGGGAGTCCCGCCTTGTTCGACAGATTGAAGCGTCGCAGCTTCCTGCAGGCCGTGGTTGCCGTCGCGGCAAGCACCTCATTCGGCTGTTCCGACGACGACACGCAGACCCATGACGGTGCGAAGTACTTCCCTCAGTCCATCTGTTCGGGAGATCCGCGTCCGGACAGCGTGGTGTTGTGGGTGCGCGCGGTGAACCCCGACAACGCGGGCGCGGATGCGCCGGTGCGGCTGGAGGTGTCGACGAGCGAGAGCTTCTCGAGCCTGGTGTTGGACAGGAGCTTCACGGCGCTGGTGGCGAATGACCATGCGCTGAAGGTGAAGGTGACGAACCTGTCGCCGCGCACGACGTACTACTACCGCTTCACCTTCGAGACGGGCGGGCAGAAGTACACGACGGCGACGGGCCGCACCCGCACGGCGCCGGCGGCCGGGGACGACGTGGCGGTGAAGTTCGCCTTCGCCAGCTGCCAGGACTACATCGGCCGTTACTACAACGCGTGGCAGCGGCTGCTGCAGCTCGACGAGGACCTGGACTTCGTCGTGTTCCTCGGCGACTACGTCTACGAGACGACGGGCGACCCGTCCTTCCAGTCGGGCGGCGACACCCGGACGGTGAAGTTCAGCGAGCCGGAGAAGGCGCTGAAGGTGGGCACGGGGCTGAGGGCCTTCTTCGCGGCCAACTCGCTGTCCAACTACCGCGACCTCTACAAGACGCTGCGCACGGACAAAATCATCCAGAAGGTCCACGAGCGCTACCCGTTCATCGTCATCTGGGACGACCACGAGTTCTCCGACGACAGCTGGGGGCCCAACGCGACGTACCTGGATGGGCGCGCGTCGGAGCTGCAGTTGGAGCGCAAGCAGAACTCGGAGCGGGCCTTCTTCGAGTACATCCCGCTGGACAACACGAACTCGGCGGAGGGCGCCATGGACCCGGCGGCCGCGCCGGTGTACCCGAACACGCGCGTCTACCGTGACTTCGAGTTCGGCAAGGCGCTGAAGCTGGCGGTGGCCGACTACCGCACCTTCCGTCCGGACCACCTCATCCCCGAGGACGCGTACCCGGGCCGGGTGGCGGTGCCCGCGCAGCTGCTGGCCGTGGCGCTGCCGAACCTGCCCGCGCCGGTGCAGGCGCTGCTCCAGTCGGAGACGTTCGCCTACGTGGACATCGACGCGGCGGAGCACGCCGTGCAGAAGGCGGTGTTGCAGGGCGCGTACGTGCAGCAGGCGATGGGCGCGGGCCTCACCCAGGCGGAGGCCACGGAGAAGGCCGGGTCATGGGTGAAGGGCGGTCAGTCGCTCTTCTACGTCAACCAGGTGCTGACGGCGGTGAACACCGCGCGCGTGGCGGCGCAGCAGCCGGCGATTCCGCTGCTCTCCGCGACGGGCGCGCCCCGGGGTCTGGCCTACGTGCACATGGGCAAGGCGGGCCTGTTCGGCATCCAGGGCTCGCGCTACATCGTGGTGAAGCCCATCTATGACTTGTTCTCGCGCCTCACCTATGGGGCCTCGCAGGGCGCCACGGAGGACGTGCTCGGCCAGGCGCAGCAGGCGTGGCTCCAGACGCAGCTGCAGTCGACCAACACCTGGAAGATTGTCGTCAGCTCCGTGTCGATGACGTCCATGGTGTTCGACCTGTCCGACAAGCCGGACATCGGTGAAGCGACGCTGCGTCAGGCGTTCTACTTCAGCGTGGACCAGTGGGACGGCTTCCCCACGAAGAAGGAGGAGCTGCTGGCGTTCGTCCGGGCGAACCAGGTGAAGAACGCGATGTTCATCTCCGGCGACATCCACGCGTCGTTCGCGTCGGAGGAGTCGGGCGTGCCCACGCTGACTGCGCCCGCGATTACCTCCGGCTCCATCAAGGAGCTGGCGGGTCTGGCCGTCTTCGGCGCGGGCTACGCGCCCAACAGCCCCATCTACAAGTACGTCGTCACGCAGTTGAACGATTCGCTCATGGCCTCCAACCCGGGCATGCGCTACGTCAATGGTGACGAGCACGGCTTCGTGGTGATGGAGCTCAAGGGCACGCAGGCGCTGGCCTCCTACCACCTCATCCCCAGCTCCGAGGTGGCCAAGGACTACTCGTTCAAGACGGACAGCGAGCTCGCGGCGAAGTTCACGCGCGTGGACTTCCGCATCGAGAACGGGACGATTACCAAACTCTGATGACGTGACACTCGCTCTCGCCACGCGAGGGGGGGACGAGGGCCGCGCCGGGAGCCAGGACGCTCCGGTGGCGGCCCTCGCCGCGTCTCGGGCGTGAGTGTCTTCGCACCCAGGTGTGCGGGATTCGGCGTCCGTCTAACCTGACGAATGGCCGAGCCAAGGGGCTCGGTGCGGTGTGTTGCATTCACCAGGACTCGGAGACGCCATGACTGCGCAAAGCATCAAGAAGCTGTCGCTGAAGAAGGAGACCCTTCGCACCCTGGACGTGAATCAGCTGGGGCAGCTCGAGGGGGCGGTGGGCGGGACTACGCCTGCCATCACCATCCCCGTCATCATCATCGCCACCATCATCGCCTCAAACGCCGACTGACGTCGGCGTGACTCCGTAGGGCCCTTCGAGGCACGAGCGCCGCTGGCCTTGAGGTCGGCGGCTCTCCGGCGGAGCGAGGGGCGCCGCCGTGGAAGCAGTCCTCCGAGGTGGAACGCGTTAGAAGTCGGGCCATGACGACTGGCTCCTCGGCTTCGGACCTCCTCCTCGTTCCCGCCCGGCCCGAGCATGTGGACTTCTGGATGTCGCTGCGCGCGGAAGCCGCCGCGCGGCGCTACGTGGACACCGAGGAGGACTCGCCGGAGACGCTGGTGAAGCGCATCCTGGAGGCGAGTTCGCTGGAGGAGCCTCGGGCGAAGGGGTTTCGCTGGTTCGTGCGGTACCAGGACGCGTGGGTGGGCACGGTGTCCGCTCGGGACGTGTCCCGGGAGCATGGCCGGGCGCAGCTGGGCTACATGTTGTCGGAGGCGTACCACGGGCGCGGGTTGGGCTCGCGCGCGGTGGGGATGATGCTGGAGCGCCTCTTCACCTTGCCCTTCCTGGAGCGGGTGTGGCTGACGACGCTGTCGGAGAACCTGGCGTCCCAGGGCGTGGCGCGCAAGCTGGGCTTCACGCTGGAGGGGACGATGCGCGGGCACTGCATGCTGCGCGGGGAGCGCAAGGACCAGCAATACTGGGGACTGTTGTGCTCTGAGTGGGAGTCCCGACAGCGCGGGTGACGTGCGCTGGGAGCCGCGTGGGGACCGGGTTATAGAAGGGGCGTCATGCACGCCTACGCCGCTGAGTTGTCGCAGGAGCTGGGGCTCCGGCCCGAGCAGGTGGACCGCACCCTGGCGCTGAACGCCGACGGAGCCACCGTTCCCTTCATCGCGCGCTATCGCAAGGAAGTCACGGGAGGGCTGGACGAGGTTCAAATCCAGACCATCCTCGACAAGGCCTCCGAGCGCACCGAGCTGGACTCGCGCCGCGACACGATTCTGCGCTCCGTGGAGGAGCAGGGGAAGTTGACGCCGGAGCTGGCGAAGGCGCTTAAGGCGGCCAAGACGCGCACCGAGCTGGAGGACCTGTACCTGCCGTACAAGCCCAAGCGCCGCACGCGCGCGGCCATCGCTCGGGAGAAAGGGCTGGAGCCCCTGGCGGACCTCCTGTGGAAGCAGGAGGGGAAGCGGGGCGAGGACGCGGACGCGAAGGTGCGCCCCTTCGTCAACGCGGAGAAAGAGGTGCCGGACCTGGCGGCGGCGCTCGCGGGCGCGCGCGACATCTGCGCGGAGCGGGTGAGCGAGGACGCGGGTCTGCGCCGCGCGACGCGCGAGGTGTGCGCGAAGCGGGGCACGCTGCGCTCGGACGTGGTGCCCGCGAAGAAGAACGAGCCCACCAAGTTCGAGAACTACTACGGCCACGAGGAGCCCCTGTCCCAGGCCCCGTCGCACCGCGTGCTGGCGCTCTTGCGCGGTGAGGAGGAGGGCGTGTTGAAGGTGAAGCTCAACATGCCGGATGACGAGGTGAAGGCGCTGCTCGGTGGGCGCGTGGTGACGAAGCCACAGTCCCTCTTCGCCTCGGAGCTGCGCGCCGCGGTGGATGACAGTTGGGAGCGACTGTTGGGGCCGTCGCTGGAGTCGGAGCTGCGCGCGGAGCTGAAGGAGCGCGCGGACAAGGGCGCCATTGGCGTCTTCGGGGAGAACCTGCGGCACCTGCTGCTCACCGCTCCGGCGGGCGCGCGCGCGGTGCTCGCGTTGGACCCGGGCCTGCGCACGGGAATCAAACTGGCCATGCTGGACAACACGGGCAGCGTGGCGGAGACGGTGACGCTCTACTCGGAGCGCGGCGCGGACGAGCGGGTGCGCGCGGCGAAGCTGCTGTCGGCCGTGGTGCAGAAGCACAAGCCGGAGCTCATCGCCGTGGGCAACGGGACGGGCAGCCGCGAGGCGGAGACCTTCGTGCGCGACACGCTCAAGGCCCTGGGCTCGCAGGTGCCGGTGGTGTCGGTGAGCGAGCAGGGCGCGTCCATCTACTCGGCATCCGAGGTGGCCCGTGACGAGTTCCCGGAAATGGACGTCAGCCTGCGGGGCGCGGTGTCCATTGGCCGGCGCTTGCAGGACCCGCTCGCGGAGCTGGTGAAGATAGACCCGAAGAGCATCGGCGTCGGGCAGTACCAGCACGACGTGGACCAGGGGCTCTTGAAGAAGAAGCTGGGCGAGGTGGTGGACTCGTGCGTGAACGCGGTGGGCGTGGATGTGAACACCGCCTCACCGCAGTTGCTGGAGCACGTGTCCGGCGTGGGCCCGTCGCTGGCGAAGAAGCTGGTGGCGCACCGGGCCTCGAAGGGGCGCTTCACCACGCGGCGGGAGTTGCTGAAGGTGAGCGGCCTGGGGCCGAAGACGTTCGAACAGGCGGCGGGCTTCCTGCGCGTGCGAGGGCCGGAGCCGCTGGACTCGAGCGCGGTGCATCCGGAGCGTTACTCGGTGGTGGAGCGCATGGCGAAGGACCTGGGCGTGGAGGTGGGCTCGCTCGTGGGGAACGCGGCGCTGGTGCGGAAAATCGACCCCAAGCGCTACCTGGGCCCGGACCTGGGAGAGCTGACGCTGAAGGACATCCTCGCGGAGCTGGAGAAGCCGAGCAGGGACCCTCGCGGCGACTTCACCGCGCCGGTGATGCGTGACGACCTGCGCACGCTGGAGGACGTGAAGGAGGGCATGGTGCTCCAGGGGGTGGTGACGAACGTCACCGCGTTCGGCGCCTTCGTGGACGTGGGCGTGCACCAAGATGGCCTTGTCCACGTGTCCCAGATTTCGACGAAGTTCGTGAAGGACCCCTCCGAGGTGGTGAAGGTGGGGGACCGGCTGACGGTGCGTGTGCTCACCGTGGATTTGCAGCGCAAGCGACTGGCGCTGTCGGTGCGCGCGGCGCAGGAGGGTGGCACGCCGCAGCCTTCGGGCCGACCCGCCGTGGGTGGCGCGTCGGGCGCGGGGCGGATGACGGACCGGGGCGGAGAACGGCCCTCGGGCTCGGGTGGCGGAGGGAAGGGGGCTTCCGGTGCGCGTCCGGGCGGGCAGGGCGCGGGCTCGCAGTCTGGAGGTCAGCGGCCGGGTTCGGGCGGGAGCGACAAGGACAAGAAGGGCCCGGAGCCGTTCAACAACCCGTTCAAGAACCTCAAGCGCTGAGTGGGGGCTGTCGAGACGCCTGGAAGTACGCCCCGCCGGTGGACCTTGGCGGGGCGTGACGTCTGTCTATGGGTGCGGCGCCAATGGCTGACGGCTAGGGGTAACCCCAGCAGGCGCCATTGTGGCCGTTGTAGCCAATGGACCTGCAGAAGGCGAACGCCGCCGAGGCGCAGTTGCCGTAGCCGACCGTGGAGACATGTCCAACCACGTACCAGTAGTTGATGGTGTCGTTGCATTCCGCGAAGCAGTAGTTGTTGCCGTCATAGCCACTACAGGCGGCGAACGCGCTGACGTTGTTGCCGTCCTCCGACGTCGTGTCGGGCGACATCTGCTCCTGGGCGGGCGGCGTGACGGGCTCCGTCGTGCCTCCCTCGTCCAACTCCATACCACCACAAGCCGTAGCGACCACTGCGAACACCGTCAGGAGGGAAAGCCTTACGAGATGCATGGTGCGTCCTGTCTGACTTCGAGGGTCCGGCGGAATGGCAATCATCCGTCGGGGCGCCTGGGATGGGCGCGCGCTATTGATATGTGAAAGTCCATGGGATGGAAGTGCGAGGCCCGCAATGACTCGCAAGGACTGATGCCTTATTCACAGACGCAATGCGGCAAAGTCAGGATTTCGGTCAATTCCGGTTCGGGCCGCGCGCGCGTCCGCGGGCCCCTAAGGGCAGCCCGCGTCACGCCGTGCGTCAATCGAGCGGGTGCTCGCGCACTTCTTCCGCGAGCCGCTGGATTCGCGCGAGCCGCCGCGCGTAGCGGTCCGTGCCGTTGCGCGTGTCGAAGCGCGTGGCGATGTCCTTCGCCTGCTTGAGCATCCACGCGTGCAGCGCCTTCACTTCGTACCCGCCGTCGGCGCGATGCTCTGGGAATGCCTTGGTCAGCCGCAGGCTCACCACGTCCCGGTCTCCCGTCGCCTTCACGCGCTCCAGGAGGAACGTCGCCGCCACGAGGAAGATGAAGCGGTCATTGAAGCTCCCGTGGTCCAGCGTCCACTCCAGGTGTTTCTCCAGCAGCGCCAGCCCGCGCGCCAGGTTCCCCGTCAGCGTGAGGAACTCGATGTGGTCGCCCACCGTGGCCAGGAAGTCGCGGTTCTTCGACGTCAGGCTGTAGCCCCGGCGATGCATCTCCGCCGCCCGCTCCAGCTCGCCCAGCTTGAACAGCGGATACAAGAGCGTGCCCAGCGTGAGGTGCGGAATCTCCGCGCACTTCACCCGCCCCTCCAGGATGGGCTTCGCCTTGCGCAGCGCCTGCTCCCACTCGCCCTTCTCGACGTGGTGGTCCAGTTCGTCATCCAGCTCGCACGCGCGGCAGTCCGTCAGGTGGTCCCTGGGCGTCGCGAGCCAGGAGGCCCACAACCGGTCCACCTCCGCCGCGTCGTCGCCCATGTCCCGCGCCGTCTGGTAGCGCAGCTTCAGCACCGAGCGCTTGCCGGCATCCACCTTGGTGAAGCACTGCTCGATGTCGTCCAGCGCGTCGGTAATCTGCTTGCGCGAGATGTGGGGGAACTCCTTGATGCGCCCCACCACCCACTTCTGCTTCCAGAGCAGGCCCTCCGGCTCGAAGCGCTCCGGGTCCTTCTTCTGCTGGCCCCGGCACCACGCGAAGGCCACCAGCGCCTTGTCCGGGTAGCCGCCGAAGGTCGCCGCGTCGATGAGGTCGTCGCGGAGCTGATAGCCCATGTCCACGTCGCCGTGGGAGTCGGCCATCCGCACCGCCTCTTCCAGCAGCTTCACCTTGCTCTCGCTCGACTTCTGCTTGCCCGCCCGGTCCCACAGCGCCTGGGCCTCCTCGCGCCAGTCGCCGGCCATCAGTGCAGCCCTCCCGAGCCCACGCCCCCGTCACCCTCTCCGCCGCCCGAGCCTCCCGTGCCGAGCTGCGCGGAGATGAGCCCCAGCAACCCCTGGTTGAGCAGCGTCATCTCCTGCGCGTTCAACGGGTGCTGACCCAGCAGCAACGCCTGCACGTAGAGCATCTCCACCGACAGCTTCATCATGTTCCGGTCCGTCACCGCCGAAAGCCGCCGCACCACCGGGTTGTGCAGGTTGAAGCACAGCTGCGCCGGCTCGCCGCCCGCCGCCGCCATGACCCCCTCCAGCACGCTCGCGTAGAGGTCGTCGGACTCGTCCCGCGCGCGCTCGGCGTCACGTCGGAAGGAGCCCTCCTCGTCCGCGCTGTAGAGCGTGGGCACCTCCGCCGGGAAGAACTTCTTCACCACCACGCCGCAGTGGAACGGGGCCAGCACCTGCTCGGCCGTGCGCAACAGCGGGAAGACCGCGTCGCGCTCGTCCATCGTCAGCTCCTCGAAGCTCTGCGGCAGGTCCGCCGCTGAGAAGGGCTCCACCTGCGCGCCCTCCACCACGTGCGGCAGCTTCTCCAGGAGTGCCGCGTCGTGCGTGTACGCCGCGTTGATGATGCACAGCCCCTGCGCCCCCGCCACGCGCGCCACCTGACGGAATCCGTCCAACGTCGCCGTGAAGCGCACCACCGGGTACGCGCGCCGGTACTCCGCCAGCGTCGTCACCCCCAGCGACGTCTCGAAGGGCAGCCAGCCAATCACCAGCCGGTAGAAGTCGTCGTCGTCGAGCGCCAGGGCCTTGATGCTCAGCCCGTGCAGACCAATCAGCCGCTGCAGCGCGCGCGGGTCCTCGTGCGCCAGGTCCACCAGGTACTTGCGCAGCCCGTGGCCCAGCGCCTCGCGCGCCTGGGCGAGCGCGCCGTCCTCGTAGAAGGACTCGCGGCTGGCGGTGGGGCGCAGCGCGTTGGCGTTCACCACGCACTTCACGAAGAACGCCCACTCCGGCAGCAGGTTCTCCGCGCTCTCCGACAAGAGCATGTGCTTCAGGTACACGCGGTGCTTCTGCTTGGAGTTGAAGTGCGGAGAGGCCGGGAGCACGAAGGCCACCCCATCCACGTCTCCCGCCTGCGAGCGCAGCGGGATGCAATCGATGAAGTCCGTCTCGAAGACCTCGCGCCCGTACTCCAGCATCGCCTTGCGTCGCTCGCTCGCGCTCTCGTAGTCGCGGCGCCAGGGCGCGCCATCCAGGTCCAGCCGCTCCTGCTCCGCGCCCACGGTGAGCTGGATGGGGAAGGGCAGCAGGCCGCCGTAGTGCCGGCCAAGCTGGCGCAGCCGCTCCGGGGCGAACCACTCCACCATGTCCGCGCGAGCGACGAGGAACACCTGGGTGCCCGGCCGCTCCAGCGGGTGCTCGGATACCCGCACGGCGTACGTGCCGTCGTGCCGGCCGCGCCACTCCAGCGTGCGTCCATCCCCGCGCGCCGAGCGAGTCACCAGCAGCAGCTCGTCGCAGACCATGAAGCACGACAGGAGGCCGATGCCGAACTGGCCGATGAAGTCCTTGCGCCGGTCTTCCAGGGCCTCGCGCTTGGAGGACTCGCCGATGGTGGCCAGGAAGCGGTGGATTTCTTCTTCCGTCAGTCCGACGCCGTCGTCGCTGAAGACGAGGGTGGGAGGCCCGCCATCCTGTTTCTCCACCAGCTCGAGGCGGACGGTGCCTTGGTGTTCCGGTTCCAGGTGCTGCCGGGCGCGGATGGCGTCGGTGGCGTTCTGGAGCAGCTCTCGGAGGTAGACGCCCGGGGAGCTGTAGAGGTGGTGGGACAGGAGGTCGATGACCCCGCGGAGGCTGACTTGGAATCGGTGGTCCACGGCTGTCCCGACGTTAGCCCAGGGGACGGCCCGGGCGGGGAAGGAACCTCCTGCGGTTTTCGAGATTGCGGCGACCCGGCCGTCGAGGCATCTGTCGCCCCAGGGGCAGGCGATTCACCCAGGCCCTTGAATGGCCGCCCGGACAGTGCCAAGCGGCGGCTCGGCCGGGGCGTGCCGTGAGGGCACCCCGGCGTCACGTCGTGATTTTTCGACCCGAGAGAGGACAACCATGCGGAACGAGCTCGTGGCAGTCGCGGTGGGAGCGCTGGTGACGTTCGCGGGGGTGGCCCATGCACAGGGCGCTCCGGCGCAGGGCACCCCGGCCCAGGGCGCGGCGGCGCCGAAGAAGGCGGAGGCCGTGAAGGCTCCGGCCGTGGCGAAGGGCAAGACGGAGGTGACGTGGTGGGGCCACGCGGCGTTCGTCATCCGCACCCCGGGCGGAGCGGTGATTGCCATCGACCCGTGGCTCACCAACCCCAAGGCGCCCAAGGACACCGCGCAGCCGGAGGCGCTCGACGCCATCCTCGTCAGCCACGGCCACTTCGACCACGTGGGCGAGACGAAGGCGCTGGCGCAGAAGACGGGCGCGAAGGTGTTCGGCTCGTTCGAGCTGGTGAATCTGTTGGGCCTGCCTGAAGCGCAGTCGGTGGGCGCCAACGCGGGCGGGACGTTCCAGGTGAAGGACGCCACCATCCACCTGGTGCAGGCGGTGCACTCCAGCAGCTACCAGTCGGACCCCAAGGGCCCGTCGCACTACGCGGGCGCGCCGCTCGGGTACGTGATTCAAATCGAGAAGGGTCCCACCCTGTACCACGCGGGTGACACCGGTCCTTTCGCGGGCATGGAGCTCATCGCCACCCAGTTCAAGCCCACCGTGGCGATGCTGCCCATCGGCGGGCACTTCACCATGGGCCCCGCGGAGGCGGCGCAGGCGGCGCGGCTGTTGAAGGCGCAGACGATTGTCCCCATGCACTACGGCACCTTCCCGCTGCTCCAGGGCAACCCGGACGCGCTCAAGGGTGAGCTGAAGAAGCTGCGCGGCGCGGCGAAGGTGATGGACCTGGAGCCCGGGAAGTCCACGGCGCTGTAGGCCGGGCTTTTCGTCCGGGGCGGCACTCTTCCGGGACCGTAGAAGTCCCGGTTCTGAGGCCGCTGACTCCGGGCGGTCAATCCCCCGAAGGGTGGGTGGAATCCCGGGGGCGGGTGGGTTACATCCGCCGGACCGTCACGAGGCGGGTCCGGGGGTGTTCCGGTGTTGGATTTCAGCAAGGCGGGGTGGCTCACTCCGCTCCTCAATGAAGCGGTCGCCGCTCACATGGGCACGCCCGCTTCGGAGGAGACCGCCTTGCATCTGGGCTCGGGACGCGCCCGTGCCCGGGCGTACCTGCGGCGCACCCTTCGCGCCAGTGGGCTCTTGTACGGCACGCCGGCGGACCCTCCCGAGTCCCTGGAGGCGGGTCCGGACACGGAGCTGCATGCGCGGGCGCTGGAGGATCAGCTCTTCCACGCGGTGGTGCGGACGCTGGCGACGCTGGCGCTGGAGCTGGCGCGGCACGTGGGTGCGCCGGCCGGACCTCGGGGCGAGCAGCTGCTGGTCCTCTTCGCGGTGCTGTCCGGTGAGCTGGAGCTGGCGTCGACGCTGGCCGGGCAGCTCGCGGTGGGCAAGCCGGTGACGAAGCGGCAGGTGGCGAAGGTGGAGGTGGCGCTGCGCAAGCGCGAGCCCACGTTGGCCGGAGACCCGGTGTACGGGCTGGTGCTGCACAACGGCGCGCAGTACGCGGACGCGCAGCTGTTCTGCCGGCAGGCCATCGACTACTTCGCGAGCGGGCGGTTGTTGAAGGAGCAGGTGCGGCGGCGCTCCGACTTCGCGGCGAAGCAGAAGGCGCTGCTGGTGGACGTGCTGACGGGGCTGGCGTGTGTGGACCGGCAGCCGGGCACACCCGCGCGGCGGGCCATTCTCAAGCAGGTGGAGGATTTGAAGCTGCCGGCGGCGATGGCCTCCGAGCTGAAGGCGGCGGTGAAGCAGTCCTTCGAGCGACGGCGCTCCGTGCGGGACGTGGTGCGCCAGGTGCGCAGCGTGGACATGCGGCACTTCCTGCTGGAGCAGACGCTGTTGGCGGCGCTGGTGGATGGCCGGCGCACGCGGCGCGAGCGGGCCTTCATCGACGAACTGGCGGACGCGCTGCACGTGCCGAAAGAGGAGCTGCGGCGGCTGGAGCTGGAGATGGCGGAGTTCTATGCGCGCCACCGCTCCATCGTCGATGTGTTCACCGTGAGGGACGCGGCGAGCGCCATGGGCGACGACATGGTCGCCGGCATGCAGGAGACGCTGGAGAAGAACTTCTACCGGCTGATGCAGGAGGTCCGCGAGACGGGCGACCTGGCGGTGCTGGTGGCGAAGCTGGCGCGGCGACAGAAGCTCACGGAGGACGAGCGGCACCGCATGCGCGCGCAGCTCATCGACGTGGCCAAGGCGATTCCCGCGCTCGCCATCTTCGCGGCGCCCGGAGGCTTCCTGCTCCTGGCCGCGCTGGCCAAGTTGTTGCCGTTCAGCCTGCTGCCCAGCTCGTTCCAGGACGAGGCGCCCGCGCCCTTCCCGGACGACGCGGAGGACTACGGGCCGGAGCGCGAAGCAGGGTAGGGACAGCACCAGGGCGCGAGGTGGCGACGCCCTGGCTGCGGACTCCGTGTTCAACGGTGCGGAGGGCCCGGCCCGCTACAGGTCGATGGTGCAGATGCACATCCCGTTGAAGCAGGTGCCGGTGGCTCCCGACAGGCTGCATTGGTGCTGGCACAAGCTCCTGCTGCAGATGCCCGGGAGGGTCGGTCCCGCGGATTCAGTCGGCAACGGGTTTGCTCCCACGCTGAAGCCTCCGCCCAGTCCCACCATCAGTGCCGCGCTCATCATGATTCGACGCATGTTTCCTCCCATGCGCGGAGGGTTCCGCGCGGGAGGGCTACCCGGTTGACCGGGGGCTCATTTCCGGCCGGATACAGGCGGTCAGGGATGTTTGTCTTTTCGATGCCATCCGAGCCGCTCGGGAATGGTTGTCGCGAGACCTCGGGGAACGGCCGTTCACCTTGTCGGGGCCTGGGACACGTCGAGCGCCCGCCCGCCGGGCTGCCCTGTTTCTTCGAGAGAGGGTGCTGCCAGAAGCGCGGACGGGTCCCAGCTTTACCGGGCGGACCCGGGCCCATGCGGTGGCCTGCTTTTCGCGGGAGGCGTGTCGATGCGCGTACACCAGCGTGACGTGGAGGTGGGCGTGGGCGGACGTCTGCTCTCGGGGCGGCTCATCGTTCCCGAGCGAGCGAGCGGGCTCGTCATCCTCGCGGGAGATGCGGACTCGCCGCGAGCCGACGCGAACGGCGGCGGCAGTGGTCTCCAGGGTGTCCTGCATGCGGCGGGGCTCGCGACGCTGTGGCTGGAGTTGCGCACCGCGGACGAGGAGCTGGCCGAGGACTGGACGCTGCGACAGGGCTCTCACGTGGAGCTCATCGCGCACCGGTTGGAGGTGGCTCGCGACTGGCTCCAGCGTGACGAGAGCCTCTCGTTGCTTCCGGTGGGCTACCTCGGCACGGGTCTGGGGTCGGCCGCCGTGTTCGTGGCCGCCGCGCATCAGCCCGGAGGCGTGCAGGCCGTGGTGACGTTGGGCGGCCGACCCGACAAGGCCGGTGCGCTCCTCGCGGACGTGCGGGTGCCCACGTTGCTCATCGGTGCGGGCGACGACGCGGACCGGGTGTCGCTGGTCCGGGGTGTGTTCGACAGGCTCCCTCCGAAGACACGCAAGGCGCTCCAGTTGCTCGACGGCGCCTCGCGAGGTTTTCCCGAGCCAGTCCCGCTCGCCTCCGCTGGGCGCATGGCCACGGCCTGGTTCTCCGACTGCTTCCGCGCCGCGGCGGGCCCCGGAGTTCTGGAGTGGACGGGCGAACAGGACGGAGCCGTGTGACGACGGGGACCTTCTTCGCTCCATGAACTCGCTCAGGCGTCACGTCGAGTCGTTCGTCCGACTGGAGCCCGCGCGTCCCGCGTTGGGAGCGGGCCTTCGCGCCGCGCTCGCCGTCGGCGTGCCCATGGTGGTCGCCGCGACGCAGCACCTGCCCGCCGCGACCTGGGTGGGCATGGCGGGCCTCTTCGTCACGCTCGTGGACCGGGGTGGCCCCTATCGCGACAGGGCGGTCACCATGGGGGCCATGACGCTGTTGGGCGCGGTGATGGGACTCGTCTCCGCCTGGCCACTGCCGTCATGGGCCGCCGTGTTGTTCACCTTCGCCTGGGTGACGGCTTGCGGCTTCGCGCGCTCGTATGGAGACACCCCCGGGTTGATGGGCGTGGTGCTCGCCAACTACACGGTGGTGTCGCTGGCGCTGCCGGCGCATGACTTCGCCGCCGCTCTGTCCCGCTCCGGATTGTTCATCCTGGGGGGCTTGTGGGCGATGATGCTGGCGCTGGTGCTGTGGCCGCTGCGGCCCTATCGCCCCGCGCGCTTCGCCATCGCCCGCTGTTATCGCGACCTGGCGGACCGCGCGGAGGCGGTCGGAAAGTGGCCGCTCGAGGGCCCCACCGCGCCCCCCAATCTGGTGGAGGTCGTCGACTGGGAGTCGCGCGTGCGCCAGTCGCTGGAGGAGGCCCGAGGCGTGCTGGCGTCCACCCGTCGCGAGCGAGCAGGGGAGAGCGACCGGGGTGAACACCTGCTGGTGCTGCTGGAAGGCGCGGACGCGGTGCTCACGTTGCTGGTGGCGCTGCCAGAGACGCTGGAGGTGGCGCCTCGCGAGTCGCGCTACCACGCCCTGCGCGCGGAGGTGCAGCGCGCGCTCTCGGAGCACTCGCGGGACTTGCGGCACATCGCTCGCGCCCTGGAGCAGGAGAAGGGGGAGTCGGAGCCCTCGACGTGGAATGCCGAGCGCGTGCGGCGCGCCCTGGCGGCGCAGGTGGCCGAGGGCGGTCTGCCCGACTCGGCTCGCGCGGCGTACTCGCATGCGGAGGCGTTGCTGGTCCGGTTGCGGGAGTACACCGAGGCCCTGCTGGAGGTGGCCAACCACCTGGAGGACGGTCGCCCCGTCGAGTCGGACCTGCCCATGGGGCCTCATCCCGCCTCGCTGAAGGGCCGTCCCTTGCTGGAGCCGCTGCGGGACAATCTGGGCACGGACTCCGTCATCTTCCGCCATGCGCTGAGGCTGGGCGTCACAGCCGCGCTCGCCACCGCGCTCGTGCGGGGGCTGGGGTTGGACCATGGCTATTGGGTCATCATCACCGTCATCGTCGTGCTCCAGCCCTATTCGGGGATGACGTTCCAGAGAGGGTTGCAGCGCGCGGCGGGGACGTTGTTGGGTGGTGCGCTGGCGGCGGGGCTCGTCGCATTGGTCAGGGACCCGGCCGTGCTGCTGGGGGCCATCATGGTGTTCTTCGCCGTGGCCATCGCGGTGAAGCCGATGAGTCTCTCCTTCTTCCAGGTGTTGCTCGCCCCCGCGCTGGTGCTGCTGGCTGAAATCCAGACGGGCGACTGGGAGCTGGCGGGGGTGCGCATCGCCAACACGATGATTGGCGGTGCCATCGCGCTCGTGGGCGCGCGGCTGTTGTGGCCCAGTCCGGAGCATGTTCGCTTCCCGGAGCAGGTGGCGAACGCGCTGCGCGCCGACCGCGAGTATCTGTTGAGCGTGGCCTCCGCGCGCTCGGACGCGGAGCCGGAGGTGCGCGAGGCACGGCGCAAGCTGGGCTTGCAGTTGCTGTCCGCCGAGGCGTCGTTCCAGCGGCTGCTCACCGAGTACCAGGGCTCATCGAGGCAACTGGAGCCAGCGATGGCCCTGCTCGCGTATGCGCGCCGCTTCGGCGCCGCCGTGACGGCGCTGGCCGCGAGCCGTCAGTGGCACGAGAAGCAGGACTTGTCCCCCGTGGCGAGCTACGCGGGGAGCGTGTTGGAGGACCTGGCGCTCGCGGTGGAGCACCGCCGCGCGCCGTCCCCGTTGCCTCGGACCGCGTCGACGCACGAGAGCACGGATGTGCTGTCTCGCACCCAGATGGACCGACTGGTGCGCCAGCTCACCGTGCTCCACCACGCCACGGTGCGCGCGGCGCCCCAGTTGTCTCCGTAGCGCGGCGCCTGTTGCGGGGAGCGCCGCTTGGTGATGCGTGGCGTCGAGTGGGCTCCGTCGAGCGACGCCTCATCGCGGAGAGCGCCGCCTGGTGATGTGTGGCGTCGAGTGTGCTCCGTCGAGCGACGCCTCATCGCGGAGAGCGCCGCTCGATGGCCCTGCTCATGACCTCTCAGGTGCGCTCGATGCGCATCAGCAGGCGACGGAGGTCCTCGTTGACGCTGGCGAGCTGCGTGACGCCTTGCTCCTCCTGGAGCTGCTTGCGCAGGTCCGGCAGCGTGGTGTCACGCACCTTCTTCGCCGCGTCCTTCGAGCCGTCCAGCAGCCACCCCGTCGCGAGGATGAAGGCCAGCCGCACCTCCGTGTCGCGCTCTCCCAGCTTCGCGGCGAGCGCGGGCACGTGCTCGCCCGAGCCCGTGCGGCCCACTTCCAGCGCGGCCCGCTCCAGCATCGGCTTGCTCGCCTTGTCCATGCGCTGCACCCAGCAGCCCGCGTTGCCCGAACAGGCCTGCCCCGCCTCCAGCAGCGCCGCGTGCCCCGTCACGATGTCCGCGCGCTTCTTGCCCAGCGCCGCCGCGTCGTCGCAGCCTTCCTCGCCCGTCGCCTTGCAGTCGGCCGCGGTGCGCGCCGGCTCCGCCGCGGCGATCTTCTGGAGCAGCGGCAGTTCGCGCGCATCGCCGAGCATGGCCAGGCCCTTCACCGCGATTTCACGCGAGTACCAGTCGCCGGTGCCCGCGGCCTTCTCCAGCGCGGGCAGCGCGTCGCGTCCGCCCAGGCGCACCAGCGCGCGCACGTACGCGTCACGCACCGTCGGGTCCGTCTCCAGCACCAGCGTGGACAGCGGCTTCACCGCCTCCGGCGCCCGCAGCCGGCCCAGCGCATCCGCCGCCTGCATCCGCACCAGCGACTGAATCTGCACGTCCGAGTGCGAGAACGTCAGCAGCTTGAGCAGCGGCTCCACCGCGCGCTTCTCGCGCAAGTCGCCCAGCACCGTCGCCGCCTTCATGGGATAGCTGGCCGGGTTGACGCCGTTCGTCTTCGCCCAGGCGAGCAGCTCCGAGTCACGCCCCTCCAGCGCAGGCAGCAGCGCGTCCGCCGCGGGCTGGCCCAGTTGGTACAGCGCGAAGCTGCTCTCCACGTAGAAGGACTTGCCCTTGCGCTCCTTCGTCAGCATCCGGATGAGCGCGGGCGCCGCGCGGCCGTCGCCGATGTGGCCCAGCGCCTCGATGGCCTTCTTGTTGAGGAAGGGCTCCACGCCCTCGTCCGTGGCCAGGACGATGAGCGGCTCCACCGCCTCCTTCGCCTTCATCGTCCCCAGCACCTGGATGGCTTCGATGCGCGCATAGGTGTCCTTCGCGCGCAGCAGCGGCACCAGCGCGGGCACCGCGCGCACGTCACCGATGGCACCCAGCGCCGTCACCATCGCCTTGTTGGCCAATTGCGCGGACATGTCTCCCGCCGCCGGGTCGATGGCCGCCGACAGCGGCTCCACCGACGAGGCGTGATGCACGTCGCCAATCGCCCGGGCCAGCGCCGCCTTCACCTCCGGCTTGCGCTCCTGCGACAGCGCTTCGTGCAGCATGGGCAGGAAGGTTTCAGTGACCTTCGTCTTCGAACGCATCGCCTCGATGAGGCGTACCCGATCTTCAGCGCGCCGCGTTTGCTGCAGCGTCCCTTCCCAGTACTCGGGCGTGTTGGGGTCCGATTTGCACCCTGTGAGACAGAGGATTGCTGCGGCAACACACCACGCTGCGATGGGGCGGCTCATGCAGGCTCCTGGACGTCTGCGGGGTTGTCCTGTCCGCCGTCGTAAACCTCCTGTCACGAAGGAAGCAAATCAGCCGCGGCACCTGGGGTACGCTGGTCAACGACATGTCCGACGACATTCACAACGCGTCGCGCCCGGGCTACACCCGCCGGACGTACCTGCTCGACCGGGAGTTCCAGCTCAAGTACATCCTTCTACTGGCCGGCATGGGCGCGGGCAGCCTGGGGGTGTTCGGAGCGCTGGCCTACCGGCTCCACGTGTCCTCCGTGAGCGCGGGAGTGGACGGCGGGCCGTCGCTTCTATGGCTCACCGCGTTGGGCTCCGCGGGGCTCGGCGTGCTGCTGGGCCTGTTCGGTCTGCTGTTCACCCACCGGGTCGCCGGCCCCGTGCATGTGATGAGTCTCTATGTCGCGGCCCTGGCCGCCGGGCGCTACCCCCGGCTGCGCCCGCTGCGGAAGAAGGATGAGCTGAAGCGCTTCTTCGACCGGTTCAGCGAGGCGGTGGACCGCATCCGCCAGCGCGAGGCCGACGAGGCGCATGCCCTGGAGGTGGCGCTGGCCGCGCTCAAGCCCGTGGCCACCACCCCCGAGGCCCGCGAGGCGCTGGAGACGCTGAACCAGCTGCACACGCGCAAACGTCAAGCAGTGGACAATCCCACCGGGGGCACCTTCAAGTCCGTGGCTTGAAGCGTCGCCGCAGGAGAACCGCAACACCATGAGCCGACCCCGCATCATCTTCATGGGCACGCCCGACTTCGCCGTGTCCTCGCTCGAAGCCTGCTTCGACCTGGGCGAAGTCGTCGCTGTCGTCACCCAGCCGGACAAGCCCAAGGGCCGGGGCAACACGCTGACGGCGCCGCCCGTGAAGGAGCTGGCGCTGGCGCGAGGTGTGCCCGTGTTCCAGCCCGTCAAGCTGCGCACGCCCCCGTTCGCCGAGGAGCTGCGCCGCTTCGAGGCCGACGTGTGCGTGGTGACGGCCTACGGTCGCATCCTCCCGAAGGACATCCTCGACCTGCCCAGGATGGGCTGCGTCAACGTGCACGGCTCGCTGCTGCCGCGCTTCCGGGGCGCCGCGCCGATTCAGTGGTCGATTGCCTACGGCGACACCGAGACGGGCGTCACGCTGATGGTGATGGACGAGGGCCTGGACACCGGCCCCATGCTCGCGCTGAAGCGGCTGCCCATTGGCCCGGAGGACACGAGCGCGACCATGTACCCGAAGCTCGCGGCGCTCGGGGGAGCGCTGCTGCGCGAGTCGCTGCCGGCGTACCTGAGCGGTGAGCTGAAGCCCGTGCCCCAGCCCTCGGAGGGCATGGTGCTGGCGCCCATCATCGAGAAGGACGAGGGGAAGCTGGACTTCAACCGTCCCGCCATCGCGCTGGAGCGGCGGTTGCGCGCCTTCACGCCGTGGCCGGGGGCGTTCACCACGCTGGGCGGCAAGCTGGTGAAGATTCACCGCGTGCGCGTGGCGGAGGGGCAGGGCGCGCCGGGCACGGTGCTGGCGGCGGGGCCGGAGGGGCTGGAGGTGGCGTGCGGCGAGGGCTCGCTCGTGCTGCTGGACATCCAGCCGGAGGGCAAGCGGGTGATGAAGGCGGCGGAGTTCCTCATGGGCCACAAGCTGGCCGTGGGCAGCCAGCCGTTCGGCACCTAGGGGATATGTCGCGGACGGGACGCGCTTTTTCGAGTACAGGCGGATGGGCATGAGACTGCTGGTGTTGCATGGGCCGAACCTGAACCTGCTGGGTGTGCGCGATGGCACGCGCGGGCTGTCGGACCTGGATACCGCGCTGCGCGCGCGGGCCAGGGAACTGGGACTGACGCTGAAAATCGTCCAGTCCAACCACGAGGGCGTGCTGCTGGACACGCTCGCCGCCGAGCGCGAGGCGGTGGAGGGCATCCTCATCAACCCCGCGAGCCTCTTCGGCTCGTACGCCCTCAAGGAAGGGCTGGAGGCGGTGGGCCTGCCCGCCATCGAGGTGCTGCTGCGTCCCCCCGCCCGCGAGTCCGTCGTCGGGGAGGCATGTGTCCTCCAGGTGCACGGCGCCGGCGGTGGCTTCGAGCCCTACCTGGAAGCGCTGGACACCTTCGCCAGCGGCGTCTTCACCCCTGGCAAGCCGGAGCCGAAGAAGTCCCTGGGCCGCAAGCAGGAGGGCGAAAGCCCGGCGGCGGCGAAGTCCGCCTCCTCCGGTGCAGGCAAGTCGATGGGCCGCAAGGGTGCCTCGGAGACGACGGGGGCCGCGCTCGTGCGAGTCCCCGCGAAGCCGCTGGCGCTTCCGTCGGGGCAGGGTGCTTCCGGTTCTGGCAAGTCGATTGGACGCAAGCCGTCCGCCGCGAAGTCCGACGTCGCGGAGTCCTCCAAATCCGGCAAGACGCTGGGCCGCGGGTCGAAGTCGGTGGCGTCGACGACGGACCTGCTCACGCGGGTGCTGGTGCGCCAGAAGATTTCGGACCGGCTCGCCGGAAAGCTCACCGCCTCCGAGCTGTCCACCTGGGCGCGCTCACGATACGAGGCCATCCAAGGCGGCTCGCCCGCCGAGCATGGCCAGAGGGACTTGCTGGAAGACAGTCTCCAGCGCCTCACGCTGTCCCACCTCCCCTCGACGAAGCTCTCGGATGAGCAGCTCGTGGACTTGATGACTCGGCTCGACGAAGGATGAATCCCCGCGCACTCGCCATCCTCGTGTTGGCGCGCGTCCGAGCAACGGACGCCTATCTCAATGTGGTGCTCGACACGATGTTGTCGGAGTCACCCCCCAAGGACCCGCGTGACGCGGGGCTCGCCACGGAGCTGGCGTATGGCACCACGCGCCGGCAGCTCGCGCTGGACTACGCCATCACCCGCTTCGCCGACCGCAAGCTGGAAGCCATGGAGGACCGCGTGCTGGCGGCCCTTCGCATTGGCGCGTACCAGATATTCCACACCCGCGTGCCCGCGCGCGCCGCCGTGGCGGAGACGGTGCAGGCCCTGAAGGAAGTGGGACTCACCCGCGCCGCCGGCTTCACCAACGCCATCCTCCGAAAGCTCGCGGAGCTGCCCGCGCCGCCGCTGCCCTCGCCCACGGACGTCGCCCACCACCTGTCGGTGCGTGAGAGTCATCCCCAGTGGCTGGTGGAGCGCTGGCTGCGCCAGTTCGGCCGCGAGCGCGCCGAGTCCATGCTGGTGGCGGACAACCAGTCCCCGCCGGTGGTGATTCGCGCCAACACGTCCAAGGTGACGCGCGACGCGCTGCTCACGCAGTTGCAGGAAGTGGGCGTCGAAGCGAAGGCCGCGACGATTTCACCCCTGGGCATCATCCTGCCGCCGGTGGGCCGCATCGAGGATGTGTACGGCTACTCGGAGGGGTTGTGGCAGGTGCAGGACGAGGCCGCCCAGCTCGTCGGCGTGTACGGCGCCATTCCCGACAACGCGCGCGTGCTCGACGTGTGCGCGGCCCCGGGCGGCAAGTCCTGCCACCAGGCGCAGTCGCACGACGTCGTCGCCGTGGACCTGCACGCCCACAAGCTGCGCAAGATTGAGTCGGAGGTGAAGCGCCTGGGCCTGACGTCGCGCCTGAAGGCCTACGCGCACGACGCCTCGGAGCCCTTCCCGGAAGCCTGGGGCGAGTTCCACGCGATGTTGGTGGATGCGCCGTGCTCGGGGCTGGGCACGCTGCGCAGACACCCGGAGCTGCGCTACCGCCGCAAGGAGGAGGACGTCTCGCGACTGGCGGCGCTCCAGCGGCGCATCCTGGAGAACTGCCAGGAGGCGGTGCCGGCCGGCGGACTGCTCGTCTACGCGGTGTGCACGCTGGAGCCGCAAGAGGGGCAGGACCAGGTGGAGATGTTCCTGCGCAGCCACCCGGAGTGGACGGCCGAGCCGCCCGTGCTGCCGGGCCTCAAGTTGCCGCTCACCCAGGCGTACTTGAGGACCCTGCCAGGTCCGGAGGGCTTCGACGGGTTCTTCGCCGCGCGCCTCCGGAAGATGTACTAGCGACTACGTGTCCTCGGCGACCGGCAGGTTGGCGGCGGCCTTGAACGCCTCCAACACCGCCGCCGAGGCGCGGTCCAGGTACTTGCCCTTGCGGATGAGCAGGCCGATGGGGCGCGACACGGGGCCTTCCGCGAAGGGCTTGGCCACCAGCGAGCCGCCCTTCACCTCGCCCTGCGCGGTGGACACGGGGAGGATGGCGACGCCCAGGCCCATCTCCACCGCCCGCTTGATGGTCTCCACGTTGTCCATCTCCATCACCGGGTTGATGTCGATGTTCTTCTCGCGGAAGAGCCTGTCCAGCGCCTTGCGCGTGGGCGCCTCGCGGTCGAACGCGATGAAGGGCACGCCGGACAGCGCGGTGAGGCTCACCTTCTGCTTGGAGGCGAAGGGGTGGTTGGGGGCGCAGACGATGGCGAGCTTGTCGTCGCGGAACGGGAGGATGTCCACGCCCGCGCGCGGCTGCGGATAGGCGACGATGCCAATCTCCGCCGCGCCCAGAATCACGTCGTCGTAGACTTGGTCATTGCGCCGGTAGTTCAGGCGCATGTTCACCTTGGGGTGCGCCTTGAGCAGCTGCTTCTGCACGGCGTTCAGCTCGTGCAGGCCCACCGAGTAGATGGTGGACACGGTGCTGGTGCCGGCCACCTCCGTGGCCTGCTCGCGAATCTCCTGCTCCACCTCCGCGAAGCGCGCGAGGATTTCCTTGCACCCACGAAACAGCCGCTCGCCCGCGGGCGTCGGCGTCACCTGCCGGGCACTGCGCGACAGGAGCTTCTGCTCGTAGCGGTTCTCCAACGCGCGAATCTGCTGACTGACCGCCGACTGCGTCACGTGGTTGAGCTGGGCCGCTCGCGAAAAGGAACCCGTCTCCACCACGTCACAGAACATTTTCAGGGACTCGAGCTGCATGGGCCGCTCCCTACTCCCAAACCTAATGGCCAGGCCACTATTAATTAGTCAGCCTACGTCACGCCGCCAAATGCTCTAACCCCTCGGCCAGGCCGGTTGCCCGGCGGAGGACGGAAGAGGGCCTCGCGCCGAGTGGCCGTCCGAGGGCTTCAGGGCGCGTCGGGAGGGGTGGGCGGGCGCCGACGCAGCAGGACGAAGAGGGCGGCGGCCAGGGCCACCAGCGCGCCGCCAAAGCGGGTCTGGAAGCGGCCCATCTCATGGGCGGCCTGCTGGAGCAGCTCGCACTCGGGGCCGGACAGCTGGGTGCAGTCCAGGGTGCCGAAGACCCCCTTCACTCCGGCGGCGAGCAGCCCGAGTCCTCCCAGGAACATGCCGCCCGCGAGTCCCAGCGCGGCGGCGCGCGGGAGGGAGGGCTTCGGGGGCGGAGGTGGGGAGGAGGGCATGGTGGGTGGGTAGCTATAGCCGCGGGGGCAGGGCGGGCTCAACGGGGGCGGGCGGGGGCGCGTATGCTTCCGCGCATGCGAATCCTCTACGGTGTCGTCGGCGAAGGCATGGGCCATGCGACGCGCTCCCGGGTGCTGCTCGAGGCGCTCACGAAGGAGCACGAGGTCCACATCGTCGTCTCAGGCCGGGCCCAGGACTACCTGGCCAAGCGCTTCCAGAACGTGCACGGCATCTGGGGCCTGACGCTGGCGTACGAAGGCAACTCCGTGAAGAAGTGGCAGACGGTGTTGCAGAACCTGACGGGCGCGGTGAAGGGCTTCCCGCAGAACGTGCGCCAGTACTTCGAGCTGGTGGACGACTTCAAGCCGGACGTCGTCGTCAGCGACTTCGAGACGTTCAGCTACCTGTTCGCGAAGACGCACCGGTTGCCCGTCATCAGCGTGGACAACATGCAGGTCATCAACCGCTGCCAGCACGAGCCCGCGCTCCTGGCCGGATATGAGGACAGCTACGAGACGTCGCGCGCCATCGTGAAGGCGAAGCTGCCGGGCGCCTTCCACTACCTCGTCACCACGTTCTTCTATCCGCCCTTGCGCAAGCGGCGCACCACGCTGGCCCCGTCGATTCTGCGCCCGGAAATCATCGAGGCGAAGTCGGAGCCGGGAGAGCACCTGCTGGTGTACCAGACGTCCACGACGAACACGGCGCTGCCGGACATCCTCAAGGCCGCGGGCATCCCCTGCCGGGTGTACGGCCTGCGTCGGGATATCAGCGAGGACCTGGTGGACGGCAACCTCACGTACCGGCCGTTCAGCGAGAAGGGCTTCATCGACGACTTGCGCACGTCGCGCGGCGTGGTGGCCAGCGGCGGCTTCACGCTGATGAGCGAGGCCGTCTACTTGAAGAAGCCCATGCTCAGCATCCCGCTGGAGGGCCAGTTCGAGCAGATCATCAACGCCCTGTATCTGGAGAAGCTGGGGTACGGGATGTACGTGAAGGCGCTGACGGTGGACGCGCTCAAGGAGTTCCTCTCGCGGGTGCCGCGCTGCGAGGAGGCGCTCAAGGGCTACGAGCAGGAGGGCAACACGAAGATGATTGCCGCCCTGCGCGAGCAGCTGGCCCTGGCGTACGAGCACCGGGGCCACTGGGCCATGGAGATGGCGCAGGACTGAGGTGCCCGCCTAGTGGAGCGGGACGTCCATCTCGTTGTTCCGCTCCGCCGCGCGGCGTGACAGCTCCGTGAGCCAGGAGCGGGTGAGGGGCGTCTCGCTGTCCGCGCCGGTGTGCGAGTCCTGGCCGCTGCTCTGGGGCAGCCGCCGGTTGGTCCAGGCCAGGAGCGCCGCGGTCAATTCGGGCGCGAGCACCCGGCCCACCGCGCCCAGCTTCGCGGCCAGGCCCACCAGCAGCTCCGCGTCGCCCCGGCGGCAGGCGTCCAGAATCAGGCGCGCGGCGCGCTCGGCGCTCACCGACAGCCCGGGCAGCGAGTCGCCCACGGCGAACCACGCGTACTCCGCCTCGTTCTGGCCCTTGAAGCGCGCGTTGCGCGGGCTGCCCGTGCGCATCAGTCCCGGGCACACGGTGGTGACGAAGATGCCGTCCTGACGCAGCTCCGCGCGCAGGCCGTCCGACAGGCCCACCAGCGCGAACTTGCTCGCCGAGTAGGGCATGAGGTGCGGGACGCTGAGTCTGCCGCCCACGGAGGCGATGTTGACGATGCGCCCCTCGCCTCGCTGCTTCATCTCCGGCAGCACCGCCAGCGTCGTGTACAGCGCGCCCCACAGGTGCGTGTCCATGGCGTCCTGGAAGTCCTCCACCGTCATGGACTCCAGCGGCCCCACCTGGATGACGCCCGCGTTGTTGATGAGCACGTCCACCGCGCCCCAGCGCTCGTGCACCGCGCTCACCGTGGCCTCCACCTGCACCGGGTCCCTCACGTCACAGGGCAGGGCGAGCACCTGCGCGCCGCCGCGCTCCAGCTCCTCCCGCGCCCGCTCCAGCGCCGCCTCATCCCTGCCGCACAGGGCCACGCGCGCCCCTGCCTTCACCAGCCTGCGCGCGAGCACCAGCCCCAGGCCTCGCGAGCCGCCGGTGATGAGCACCGTGCGCCCGTTGAACGAGTAGCGGATGCGCAGCAGCGCCTTGCGCAGGCCGAGCGCCGCGCCGATACCCGCCGCCGCCAGCGTGCCCGGGGTGAAGCGGGGGGCCTGCCTGTCCTTGCGCCAGTCAGCCATGTGGGAGCCCTCCGGAAGGCCTCAGGGCGCGGGAGCGCCGGCCGAGGTGTCGTACTGGGTGAAGCGGTCCAGCACCGGGCGCACCTGGCGTACCGCGTCCTTGCCGGCGAAGTGGTGGCGGAGCCGGCGGTCCGCGTCGAAGACGAGCCACGCGGGGGTCTGCTTCACGCCGTACGCCTGGGCCATGGAGCCGTCATCCACGGCGATGGGATAGACGAGCCCGTGCTCGCGCGCGAACGCCTCCACCGCGTTGGTGTCGCGCAGCTCCCTGGCGGAGTGGGTGACGTCCACGCCGATGACCTTGAGGCCCCGAGGACCGAACTCCGCGAGGAAGCGCTTGAGCGCCGCGAAGTCATTGGCGTGGGCGTCCGAGGCCATGGAGAAGAAGTGGAGGAGCACGGGCAGTTCGTCGAGCTCCGAGACATGGACGGGGGCGTTGATCCACCCTCCATCCGGGTCCAGCAGCGTGAGGGGGATGTCGTGCGTTGGCGTGGGCATTCGGGCTCCCGCGATAGGGCCTGCGTCTGAAGGTCGCCCCTCAAGCTATGCATCCAGGGGAGTCCTCCAGGGCTTGCACCGGGGTGTCGACTGCCTGGCCGGAGGAGGGCGCGCGAGGCGGGTGGCGCTGGACGGACGGCGGCCAAGAGGGCAGACAGTCGCTTCATGCGCATCCCCGACTTCAAGCTGGAGCGGTACTTCGCGCGCTGGGAGTTCGCCGCGCCCTACACCCTGTGCTCCTCGGACATCGAGGGCTGGAAGATGCGGGAGCTGCTGGCGCTCGCCGAGCCGGACGCCCTGGCCCGCTGGGAGGAGCTGACGCTCGGCTACACCGAGGCCCCGGGCCTGCCCGCGCTGCGGCTGGAAATCGCCGCGCTCTACCAGGGCGTGGCGCCCGAACAGGTGCTGACCTTCGCCGGCGCCCAGGAGGCTGTCTTCATCCTGATGAACGTGCTGCTGGGCCCGGGAGACCACGCCGTCGTCACCTGGCCCGGCTACCAGTCCCTGCACGAAGTGGCGCGCGCCACCGGCGCGGACGTGACGCTGCTGCCGCTGCGCGAGGAGGACGGCTGGGCGCTGGATGTGGACGCCCTGCGCCGCGCGCTCAAGCCCCAGACGCGAATCGTCGTGGTGAACTTCCCTCACAATCCGACGGGCGCGCTGCCGGACCGGAAGACCTTCCAGGCGCTGTGCGCGTTGTGCGACGAGCGCGGCATCTACCTCTTGTCCGACGAGGTGTACCGGCTGCTGGAGCATGACCCGAAGGACCTGCTGCCCGCCGCCGTCGAGCTGTCGCCGCGCGCCTTCAGCCTGGGCGTCATGTCCAAGGCGTTCGGGCTGGCGGGGCTGCGCGTGGGGTGGCTTGTCTGTCGCGACGAGGACGTGCTGCGCCGGTGCATGGCGTACAAGGACTACACCACCATCTGCAACAGCGCCCCCAGCGAGGTGCTCGCCCTCATCGCCCTGCGCTCGAAGGAGCGGGTGCTGGCGCGAAGCCGCGCGTTGCTCGCCTCCAACCTGGCCCTGCTGGACGCGTTCTTCGCGCGCCACGCGGACACCTTCCACTGGGTGCGTCCGCGCGCCGGAAGCGTGGCCTTTCCGCGCCTGCTGCGAGAGCAACACGTGGCCCGGTTCACCGATGCGCTCGTGCAACGAGAAGGCGTGCTGTTGCTACCCGGTGACGTCTACGACTTCCCCGGCAATCACTTCCGTCTGGGGTTGGGTCGCACCAGCCTGCCGGAAGCCCTGACACGCCTGGAGCGCTTCGTCACCGACACCCGGTGAGGCGATGACGCGATGGGTCAGAGTGGCTGACGCCTTACGCCAGAGGGCGACGCATTGCGTCAGGTTTTGCGTCAGCTTCCTGGTTTCCGTGTTCTCGACCTTTTACACCCTGAGACTCTAGAGTGAGCGCTTCCCCGTCGGGTCCCCCACCTGGCGAGAGCTGTTCCCCCTACTCCCGAGCGGAGGCGTTCACGATGAAGAAGCTGATGGGTACGGCGATTGCCGCGGCCACGCTGTTGGTTGGCACGCAGGCTGCCGCCACCAATTACACGCTGTGGATTCACGGTCGGAACGGCGGCGGTACGCAGGCCGGGAACTACGGCGACTTCAGCTACTGGGGCCCTGCGGGTACCGCGGCGGGCGTGAACAAGAAGGCCGTGAATTGGAACGGCAAGGAGCGCATCGGCGGGCAGAACGCGCGCGTGCGTGACGCGCTGGACTGTTACTGCACGGGGAACAACTGGTGCTACATCGCCTCGCACAGCGCGGGCAATCTCCAGATTGGCTATGCGCTGTCGCTGTATGGCGGCTCGGCGCGGAGCAAGAAGAACGCGACGCCCAACGCGAGCGGCGTGTGTGGCAACACGGATGGCAGCACGCAGACGGGCTGGAACATCAAGTGGGTGAACGTGGCGTCCGGCGCTGGCGGCGGCAGCGAGCTGGCGGACGTGGGTGAGTGGGCGGTGAGCGAGCCGCTGGTGAGTGACCTGGTCACCACCACGTCGCGGGCCATGTACAACCACAACACCACGCGCAGCGTCTGGTTCTACATGTTCGCTGGTGCGAAGGGCACGCTCTACTCGGGCATCCTCCCCGGGCAGGACGACGAGGCGGTGTCGTACCACTCCACGGGCGGCGTGTCGGGCAGCTCCGGCAGCTCGCAGTGCAACCCGGGCGACTGGTTCTGTGGCGGCACGCTGAACACCGGCACCGCGAACACGAGCGACGGCCGCGCGAAGTGGAGCTTCCACACCGTGTCCCTGCGCGATGACGGCGAGTCGTTCAACCACTACGCCAACGGCAACTGGGGTGGCATCGTCGCCAAGGTCCGCGAGGACGTGGTGAAGTACGCGTACTGAGTCTGTCGCCCTGATGCAGCCATGACGCCCAACAGCCCTGCTCCTGCTCCTGTCTCCCGCCCGCGCCGTCTCGGGTGGGTCTTCCTGGTGATGACCCTGGCCGTGGGTGGGCTGGGGTGGTGGAGCTGGAGCCGGGAGGCTGGCGAGGAGGAGGCTCCGAGCGAGCCTCCTGTCCTGGCGGAGGGCCAGAATCGCGAGGCTGGAGAAGCCCCGCCGAAGTCGGGGTTCGTCGGGCGCGGCGCGGCGTTGGAGCGACGCTCGTCGCCGGGCACGGAGGACATGCGGGTCTCCGTGCTGAGCCCCGAGCAGCGCGAGCGCCTGGAGCGGCGGGAGCTGTGGACGGCTCGGCTGGAGCGGGCGAAGCAGACGCTGGAGTCCTACGTGTCCGCGACGCGTTATCCGCCGCAGTCCCGCTCCATCCGGGAGCATCCGGACCAGGTGGTGCTCGCGGAGCCGGAGCGCACGCGCCCGTTGAGTCGCGAGCACGCGGACGTGCAGCTCCGGTTGAAGCAGGACCGGGTCTTCGTGGTGAGCGACGAGGCGGTGCACTTCTTCGTCTCGTGTGAGGACGCGCAGCGCGCGCCCAGGCCCTGTCAGGTGTTGTCCGCGTCCGCGCACGAGGCCGAACACGTGCAAGGCGCGGGGGGTGTGCCCGCCGTGCCCGTGGCCTTCACGGACGATGGCGCCGCGGGTGACGCGCTCGCGGGGGACGGCATCTTCACGGGGCGGTTCCAGCCGTCGAAGCAGGGCTTCCCGCTGTACTCGGGCACGCTGCGCGTGGACGTGCGGGTGCGCTCGGACAAGGCCGAGGGCATGGCGTTCCTGGACATCCTGTACACGCCTTCTCCGCCGGCGACCTTCACGGGCAGGGTGCGTGAGGCGCTGGCGGACGGCTCGCTGCTGCTCTACCTGGGCATCCACGTGCGCAAGGCGGGGCGATATGTCGTGGCCGGACGCATCGACAACGAGAGCGGCGAGCCCTTCGCGCATGTCTCCTTCAACGAGGAGCTGAAGGAGGGGGTGCAGGAGGTGAAGCTCACCGTCTTCGGCAAGCTGGTCCTCGACGAGGCGCCGACCTTCCCCCTGCAGCTGCGCGACGTGGAGGGCTTCCTGCTCAAGGAGTCAGGGGACCCGGACCGCGAGCTGATGACCACGATGCGTGGCTATGTCCACACCACGAAGGAATATCCGGCGACGTCCTTCTCGCCCGATGAGTGGCAGAGCGAGGAGCGCAGTCGCAACCGGAACGAATTCATCCGCGACGTCGAGGAGGCGCAGCGGCAACTCGACGCGACGCTCGGCGAGGAAAAGCGTCCCTGAGTCGCGGGTGGGTCCTCCGACGTGACGGTGACGCCCGTTGGGGCGTCGTGGAGCGGCACGGCTCGCGCTTCAGGCGACGCCCGGCTCGTGAGAGTCCACCGGCGTGGGCTCCGTGGAGACAGCGGAGACCTCGGGCTCGATGGACGTCGCGCCCCGCTGCTCCGCCAGCAGTTGCGCCTGCGGCGCGGCCTGCTCCGCGAAGGTCTCACCCGGAGCCGAGGCCTGCTCCGTGTTGGACGGGGCGACCGCCACCGACTCCTCGAAGCTGTCGCCGACCGTCGCGCTCTGCTCCGTGAGGAACTGCCCGAGCACCGAGGCCGGCTCCGCCGGTTGTGCGTCGGGCTGGAGCTCCACGGCGTCCGCCACCACGTCCACACCCTGCGCTCCGAGCGCGGAGACCACGGGGACGCTGGCCGCGACGGGGTTGGCCGCGAGCGAGCCGAGCACGCCCGCGAGGGCCGCGTCCGCCGGGCCAAACTCTTCCTCCGGAACCAGGTCGCCCAGGTCGCTCAGGTCCGCGAGGAACTCCTCCGGTCCCGCGGGCCGCACGGACGCCCCCATCAACTCCCCGGACGCATACCGCGCCGCGGCCAGGCCCTCCACGGCGCTTCCACCCGGCATCACGCCGCCGATGGCCGAGGGGCTGTCCTCGAACGAGTCCAGGTCCAGGTTCAGGTCCAGCATGGGGTCCGCCCGCCCAGAGGAGCCAGGAGGGTCCATCATGAACAGCAGATCCTCCGGCGCATCCACGCTGGGCGAGGAGGTGTCCAGGTTGTGGAGCTCCCACGCCGCCTCGTCGGGCGAGAGGATGTCGGAAGCATCCGGCGCGTCCGCGCCCCCGCGCCTCGACGCCCGCCCCACTGCGCCGCCCGTGTCACGCGGCGCACCCAGCGCGGAAGGCAGCTGGGAGCCGAGCACCTGCGCGTAGCGGGGCGCGGCGGGCTCGAACGAACTCTCGCCGGAGAACACGCGCAGCGACGCATGATCCAGGTTGCGCGCCGAGCCGGTTTCCTCCGCCTCGTCCGGGTCGAACGAAGACAAGAGGGCATCGGCGCCATCCGCGCCGTCCGCCTGGAAGTCGCTCTCGTCGGAGTAGCCCCGGCGGATCTTCGACACGGGGTCCAGGGACTCGCTCTGGGTGAGCGGGGACACGCTGGTGTCCACGTCGAGCGAGGTGCGTCGCAGCGAGGACAGGATGCTCGAGGACAAACGGCGGATGGAAGTCATCGGACACCTCCCGGGGCGCACACGTCGGACATCATCGTCATTGTCGTCGTCCCCGGGTGAAAGTTGCCAGGGGCCCCGCGTGGGGTCCCCACCCACCCTGAAAGAGGGGAGTCCGCACCCATCACCTGTGGGGTCGCCACCCCTCCCACTGGCCAACGTTTCCGGATGCAGGGCGCTTGCAACGTCCGCCACCGAACGAGTGCGGGGCGGGCGCCGAGGTCGGCTGGCACTCACGCTCCAGACACCGCAAAAAGAGAGGTATCCGTAGTGGGCGCTCGCCTGGGGATGGGCGCTGGCCTCCCGCTTGCTGGGGAGAGGCTCGAGGAGGCGGTGTCATGCTGCGTATCGAAAGCGCGGGACAGACCCATATCGGTCGCCGGCCCCACAACGAGGACTCCTACTGTGTCCTGCCGGAGCTGGGGCTGTACGTGGTCGCGGATGGGCTGGGTGGGCAGGAGGGCGGCGAGGTGGCGAGCCGCTGTGTCGTGGACACCTTCGCGGGCCTGGGGCATCGGTGGGAGCGCGAGCGGGAGGCGGTGTGGCCGGAAGTCGCCGACCCCCGCCGCACGCGCGAGGAGAACCTGCTGGCGGCGTGCTCGCAGCTGGCCCAGCGAAACCTCCAGGCCCAGCGCGTGGGCCGGCTGAGCGAGATGGCCTCCACGGTGGTGGCGCTGGCGTTGGGGCAGGAGGGCGCGGCGGTGGCCCACGTGGGGGACAGCCGGCTGTACCGGCTGCGGGGCGGCAGGTTGGAGTCGCTGACCCGGGACCACTCGTTCATCGAGGAGCTGAAGGACGTGGGCATGGAGCCTCCGGGGGGCGCCTCCAACTGGCGGCACCTCATCACCCGCGCGCTCGGGACGGACAACGCGGAGCCCACGCTGCAGCGACTTCACGCGGAGCCTGGGGACGTCTTCCTGTTGTGTTCGGACGGCCTCTACGAGCCGCTGGGGATGGACGGGCTGGCGCGGCGCCTGTCGCTGTCCTCCGCGCGTGAGGTCTGCGACGCGCTGGTGGCGGATGCCTTCGAGGCGGGAGGCAAGGACAACATCACCGCCGTGGTGTTGCGCGTCGCCGACGCTTGAGGCGCAGGTCAGTGGAGGTGGGAGGGTCAGCCGGAGGGCGCCGGGTCATCCACGCCTTACTGCTCAAGCCTGGAAGCTTGGGGTAGGGTGTGGCTTCTGGGGTTCCCCCACCCTGGTCATTTCCCCTCACGTCCGACACCGCAGCGCATGACGCACAGCCTCGCCGCTCGTCTGACCATCGCCATCACCCTGGTCATCCTGGCCCTCACCGCGCTCTGCGTGACGTTCACGGGCGTCGTGCTGCGCTCCCGGATGGACACGGAGCTGGCCCAGGCGCTTACCCATGACGAGTCCGCCTGGAGCCGGTTGGTGGCCCAGGAGGCTCGGACACTGAAGGTCCTGCTGCGCAGCGCCGCGGCGAATACCCAGCTTCGCGCGCTGCTCTCCGGTGCGACGGTGGACGCGAAGGCGCTCCAGACGTTCTCCGAGGAGCAGAAGGCCCTGGTGTCGGTGGAGCTGTTGCTCATCACCACGCCGGAGGGCGGGCTGCTCGCGGGTTCGTACCGGGAGCCGCTGCCCGCGCTCGCGCAACTGGTGCGGAGCGGTGCGCCTGGGGTGCTCTTCGTGGGCGAGGCGGCCTACTGGACGGTGTCCCGGCCGGTGGAGGTGGACGGACGCGCGGTGGGGCACCTGGTGTTGGGGAGTCGGTTCGACGATGCGCCGCTGAAGGACTTGAGGAATCAGCGGGGCGTGGAGCTGCTGCTGCGCGTGGGCCCGAGGTTGGTGGCCCGGTCCGTGGACGTCGTGGCCCCGGAGGCCTTGCTGGCGGCGGTGGACGCGGACGTGGAAGAGGGGCGCGTGGACGTGGAGGACTCGTCGTTCCGCGTGGCGCGCCTGCCGGTGGGGCAGGGGTTGGAGCTGGTGCTCGCGCGGGACGAGAAGACGGAGGCGTCGCGTTTCGGCACGGCGGTGCTGCTCATCGTCGGGTTGGGGCTGTTCACTGCGCTGGCGGCGGGCGGTGTGATTTTCCTGCTCGTGCGACGGATGACGAGCCCCCTGCGGGAGCTGACGGCGGCGGCGGCGCGGGTGGTGGCGGAGGGCGACTTCCGGGGCACGCTGGAGGTTCACTCGCGAGACGAGATTGGCCGGCTGGCCGCGTCGTTCGCGGAGATGATGGTGCAGCTGCGTTCGCTGCTGATGGCGCTGAAGGGCTCGGCCGAGCAGCTCGAGTCCGCCGCCGCGCAGCTCACTGATTCCGCGTCGATACAGAACGAGGCGGTGTCCCAGCAGGCGGTGGCGCTGCACGAGACGCAGATGGCGGCGCAGCAGCTCCAGGAGTCCTCCCGGGCGGCGGCCAGGCGCGTGGAGACCATCCAGCGCGAGGCGGAGAAGGCGAGCGGCTTCGGTCAGGCCGGCGAGGCGGCGGTGTCTGGCAGCGTGGGGGGACTCACGCACATCCGCTCGCACGTCGAGCAGATTGGCCGCACCATCACCGTGTTGCATCAGCGCACGCGACTGGTGGGCGACATCACCCGCACGGTGAAGGACCTGGCGGACCAGTCCAACGTGCTGGCGTTGAACGCCTCCATCGAGGCGGCGCGCAGTGGCGACCAGGGGCGGGCCTTCTCCGTGGTGGCGCGGCAGATGCGCTCACTGGCGGACCAGTCCGCGGGAGCGACGACGCGCGTGCAGGGCATCCTGGGCGACATCGGCCGGGCCATCTCCGAAGCCGTGCGCATCAGTGAGGGTGGGGCGCGCGAAGTGGAGGGAGGGCTGGAGCAGGTGCAGGCGGCGGGTGAGAGCCTGCGCTCGCTGGCCGGCATCATCCAGAGCAACGGCCAGACGGTGCGGAGCATCTCCGATGCCGTGCGCCAGCAGGACGCGGGCATCGCGGAGCTGTTCGCCGCGCTCAGCTCCATGGCGGACGTGGCGGACCAGATTGTCGACCGCATGGCGGCCAGTGAACAGGCCGCCATCCAGCTCTCCGCCGCTTCGGGCGAGCTGAGCGCCATCGTCGGCCGCTACCAGCTCTGAGGTTTCACGTCCGTCGAGGCGCGCTTCAGCCCAGCTCACCACCGTCGATGGCGTGAGCGGCACCCGTGATGGCGCCCGCCGCGTCCGACGCGAGGAAGAGGCACAGCGCCGCCACCTCCTCCGGCTGGACGATGCGGCCCATGGCGTTCATCGATGCCAGGGCCTCGCGCGCCTGCTCTCCGGTGCGACCCGTCGTGTGTGAAATCGCCGCCGTCGCGTTGGAGAACATGTCCGTCTCCACCCAGCCCGGGTTCACCGCGTTCACCGTCACCTGCTTCTTCGCGTACTCCACAGCCAGCGCGCGCGTCAGGCCCAGCAGCGCGTGCTTGGAGGCGCAGTAGGCGGACGTGTATTTCATCCCGCGCACGGCGGCCATGGAGCCGATGTTGATGACCCGGCCACCTCCGGCCTGCGCCATGGCGGGCATCAGCTCGCGGCAAAGCAGGAAGGGGGCCGTCACGTTGATGGCCATCACCCGCGCCAGGTCCGCGGTGCTCGTCTTCGTCAGCGGTGCGGACACGGTGATGCCCGCGTTGTTCACGAGCACGCCCGGGGCCCCTTCCGCGAGAATCGTCTTCGTCGCCGCGACCAGCGCGGCCTCGTCCGCCACGTCCACGACGAGGGGCCGGATGCTGTCTCCGCCCTCCTTCACGAGCACCGCGAGCGCATCCGCGGCGCGGGCCAAAGCCCAGACGCGATAGCCCTCACGCGCGAAGGTCAACGCCACGGCGCGGCCAATGCCTCGGCTCGCGCCCGTCACCACCACGGTCTTCTGGATCGTCGTCATGCGCGGCAGCCTAGCGCCCCAGGCCGGCACGGGCACGCCCGACGACACGACTCACGCGGTGGGGGCGAGCACCGCGACGGGCGCCTGGGGCCGCAGCCGCTCCCCCACGCGCTCCAGCCCCTCGCCAGCCCGCGCGCGGGCATGCACCTGGGGATAGTCGTCGAACGCCGTGCCCAGCCACCGGTCCAGCACCGTGGTGTACAGGCCGTAGTGGCCCTGGTGCCGGGCGTGGTGCATGGCGTGGAAGGTGGGCGTGAGGACCTGTCGCCCGAGCCACGTGGACACGAAGCGCTCCGGCAGCCACTCGGTGTTCCCATGGCCCACCACGTTGAGCACGTAGTTGGCGAGGATGTAGAGCATCACCCCCGCCTGGGTGACGGGCATCACCTCCAGCGCCAGGATGACAAGGCCGAAGTTGCCCGCCAGCAGCACCACGCGCTCCACCAGCGAGAAGGACAGCGAGGTCAGCGGATTCGTCACCTGCGCCACATGGTGCTGCGCGTGGAACCGGTAGAGCACGCGGGTGTGCAGCAGGCGGTGCGTGGCGTAGAACCACACCTCGAAGCCCACGAAGAGAAAGGCGAAGGTCGCCACCGTGGCGCCCACGCTGAAGGGTGCCAGTCGCGACTGGTACACGACGCGGAACGCGGCGACGAGCACCGCGTCGAAGACCAACACCCGCACCGCCGCCCACGCCTCGCTGCGAAGTTGTCCCGGCGCCAGCGGCTTGCGGTAGACGCGCCGCCGCGCCCCGGCCTGGAGCCCGGCCGCCCACCATCCCAGGCCCACCATCGACACCTTCAGCGTCCCCGACACGCCCAGGACGAAGGGGAACAGCGCCATGAATGCGTGCACCATCGTGCTCCACCTCCGGCCCTTGCCGCCGACACCCCATGTTAACCCCCCGGAGGCAGGCGCGGTTGCGGGGGCGTTTGACGCTCCTGGAGGCGGGCGTTAGGACGGCGCCATGGCACGCGCGGACATCACTGACTTGTTCCGGCTGGACGACCTGCTGTCCCCCGAGGAGAAGGCCGCTCGCGACACGGTGGCCGCCTTCGTGGACCGCGAAGTGCTGCCCATCATCGGCGGGCACTTTCGCGATGGCACCTTCCCATTCCACCTGGTCCCCCAGCTCGCGGAGATGGGCGTGCTGGGAGCCAACCTCCAGGGCTACGGCTGCGCGGGGATGAACACCGTCAGCTACGGCCTCATCCTCCAGGAGCTGGAGCGGGGAGACTCGGGGCTGCGCTCCTTCGCCTCCGTGCAGGGCTCGCTCTGCATGTTTCCCATCCATGCGTATGGCAGCGATGAGCAGAAGGAGCGCTTCCTGCCGGGCATGGCCAAAGGGCGCGTCATCGGGTGCTTCGGCCTCACCGAGCCGGATTTCGGCTCCAACCCTGGAGGCATGCGCACCCGCGCGCGCAAGGACGGCGACGACTACGTACTCAACGGCACCAAGACGTGGATTACCAACGGCGCCATCGCCGACGTCGCGGTGGTGTGGGCGAAGACGGACGACGGCGGCCCCGAGTCCGTCCGAGGCTTCCTGGTGGAGAAGGGCATGCCCGGCTTCACCGCGCGGGACATCCCCGGCAAGTTCTCCCTGCGCGCGTCCATCACCAGCGAGCTGTCCTTCCAGGACGTGCGGGTGCCCGCGCGCAACGTGCTGCCCGGCGTGGTGGGCCTGCGAGGCCCCTTGTCCTGTCTCAACAACGCGCGGTTGGGCATCGCCTTCGCTGTCACCGGCGCGGCCATCGCCTGCTTCGAGGGCGCTCGCGAGTACTCCCTGTCCCGCGCGTCGTTCAACGGCAAGCCCGTGGCCGGCTACCAGCTCACGCAGGAGAAGCTGGCGGACATGCTCCAGGACATCGTCAAGGCGCAGCTCGTGGGCCTGCGCGTGGCGCGGCTCAAGGACGAGGGCAAGGTGACGCCCGTCATGGTGAGCCTGGCCAAGCGCAACAACGTGAAGAGCGCGCTCGACATCGCCCGCGTGGCGCGGAGCATCTACGGCGCCAATGGCATCACCGATGCGTACCCACCAGTGCGCCACATGCTGAATCTCGAATCGGTCTTCACCTACGAGGGCACCCACGAGGTGCACACGCTGGTGCTCGGCAAGGCCATCACCGGAATCGACGCCTTCGACTGACGCCCGCGTGATGCCTCCCCTCATCCCAGTCGAGCGGGAGAGGGGAGGGCCATCACAGGCGAAGCCGAGGTCAGCCCTGGCTCTCGCCGCCCTCGGCCTTCGGGGCTTCTTCGGCCGTCGTCGCCTCGGCTTCGGTCGGAGCGGACGTTTCGGCGCCTTCCTCCGAGGCGGTCTCCGTGCCTTCCGCCGAGGCCTCGTCGGACAGCTCCGGCGCGGTGCCAGCGGCTTCCGCCGCCTGCTGCGCCTTGAGCTCCTCGTCGTTCATGAAGCCGACGGGGTTGTCCTTCCGGTTGAAGAAGCGCACCGCCTTCTTCGAGAGCGCGAACATCTGCTCGGCCGCCGCGGCGGGCACCAGCGAGTGCTCGATTTGCGCCGGGTCCGGACGCTCCACCACGCCGAGCTCGCCGTCCTCCAGCCGCTTGGCCTGCTCCGGCGTCAACTCCATCCGCCGCAGCTTGCCCTTGCGGGTCATGAAGTAGAACGCCGTCTCCCCGGGCTCCAGCGGCACCTGCGAGCCCAGCACGAGCTCGCGCAGCGCCTTGTCCAGCTCCACCTGGCGCTTGGATTCGGCGCGCTGGTAGGCCTTGGAGCCGGGCATGGGGGGCAGCTTGGGAATGGGCTTCTCGGCCACGGCGGCGGGACGCCCGTGCTGGGGCGCTCCACCTCCGCCACCGCCACCGGGCCGGAACGAGCCACCATGACGGGGCGCACCGCCACCACCAGGGCGGCCACCACCGGGACGTCCGCCACCCTCTCGGGGGCCGGGGCCACGGTCCTCGCTCCGGGGTGACGGGCCACCGGATGTCCGGTTCTCGTCACGCCGGGGCGGAGGACGGTTGCCGCCTGGACGTCCGCCCTCCTGGGGCTGGGGCCTCCGGGCTTCCGTCTGGCTGGTTGCCGCATCAGCCTTCTTGGACTGTTCCTCGGTGACGAGGCCCGCCTTCAACAACTTGTCGCGCAGGTTCTGCATGAGAAGGGCGTTCTATCCCTTGCACGGCCGCACGCAAGCCGCTGCTTGCCGCTCTTGTATGCGCCACGTAACTTGCCGCCCCCGTGGTACCCCCTCCGGAGGAGTCGTGAGCCGTCTGAAGAAGTCCGCCGTCACCCTCGCCTTGGCGCTGGCCGCCGCCAGTTGCTCGGACCCGGTCGACAAGGCGGCCAAGGCGCGCATCTTCTCGCCGGAGGACCCTCCCAAGGTGGTCGCCTCCGCCCAGCAGAAGCTCCCGCCGGAGGATGTCGCGGAAAACCCTCAGGTGGCCCGCCGAATCCTCGGCATGGACGCCGCCGAAATCACCGAGCGGCTGGGTCCCCACCGCTACCAGGCCACCCTCGGCTACGAGTGGACCTCCGCCGAGTCCAACCCCGTGAAGCTCACCGAGACGCGCACGTTCCGCGCGGGGCCCGGGGGTGTCAGCGGCGACTTCCACGGCGTGCTGGAGAACTCGAGGGACCAGGGCCTGGAGGTCATGCGAGTGGGGGGACAGGTGTTCGCCCGCAACCGGTATGGCCCGTTCCGTCAGCGCCTTCGCGACCGCGGCATGGCCGAGCGCACCCGCACGGAGCTGACCGGCGCCATCCGCGACTTCGACATCCTCTTCCAGGGGCGGCTCAAGCTCGCCCCGCAGGGCACCGTCACCTATGAAGGGCGCACGGCGTGGCGCTACGTGGTGACGCTGGCCCCGGCCACGGAGGGCGATGCGTCCCGACCGCTGCCGGCGCTGTTCCAGTCCAAGGGGGGCTCGGACGAGACGACGCGTCGGCGCGCGAACTTCTTCGCCCACCGGCTGCCGCGCTCGCTGGATGGCGAGGTGCTGGTGGACGCGGCCACCTCCGTGGTCCTCAAGGCCCGGCTGGATGGGCGCGTCGGGGTGCCGTCGGAGAAGACGCCCGAGGCGGCGGAGTTGCGGCTGACCTTGGAGGCGTCCCTGTCGGAGCTGGGCAAGGACCCGAGGCTTGCGCCGCCCGAGGAGTTCCTCCCCGACGCGGACAAGCCCCAGGGCATCGCCGACGCGCTGGACCGCTTCGGCATCGAGCGCGCGAAGCCCGAGGGTGCCAAGAGCACGACGCCGGGTGAGGCGCCGCCCGAGCCCGAGGACGAGGCCGCGCCGGAGTAGTTCGTCGAGCGGGTGGGGCGCCCGGTGGGCGTCCTACTGATGCCGCCGTGCCGGAGTCGTTCGTCGAGCGGGCGGGTCGCCTGGGTGGGCGTCCTCCCGGAGCGGCCCCGGAGGCGTCGTCCGTTGAACGAGTGGGCCTCCTCCCGAGGAGGCCTCCTTCGAGCCGGACAAGCGAGTCATGGGAGCCAGGCGCGCGGGTCGTCCGAGCCAGGCCGCCTGCCCTGACCCCATCGCCCGGACACCCGTGGCAGGGGCGCCAACGCGCCTCTCAAGCCCCTGGATTCACGCGGGTTTCCGGGTGGCGTGTGCCTTGCTCTCCCCGGGCCCATGCGCTGTCTCCGCCTCCTGCTCCTGTGCCTGTGCGGGCTCGTCACGCCGCTCGCGAGGGCGGAGCCTCCTTCTCGCAGTCTGGGCGTCACCGTGTTCCCGGTGGGGGCGTTCGTCCTGAAGGACCCGGACGGGCGGCGGGAGGTGGGCTACAGCGCCGGGCTGGCCTGGAGCTATCGCCGGGAGCAGTCCCTCCTGGAGGTGGGCGGACACGTGGCCTCCAACCGCCGGCTCACCGAGGCGACCCCCATGTCCCTGCGAATCACGATTCCCGAAGCACGCCGGGTCCGCCCGTACCTGGGGCTGGGGGTGAGCCTCCTGGTGTCCCACGGCCGGGAAGGGGAGGAGCCGCCGCGTGTTCTCCAATTGGGGCCGGAGCTGTGCGGGGGAATGGACGTGGAGCTGGGACGCCGGCTTTTCCTGTCCGCCCAGGCCCGCTACCAGAACTTCTCCGCCAGCGGGTCTCCCTTTTCCGGGCGGCGCCAGGCGCTCTCCACCGCGTTCCTGGGACTGGGAATGCACCTGTAGGCACCCTCTGGCGCTACAGGGCGGGAGCGACCTGTTGGAAGAAAATTTGCGCCAACTCTTGCGTCCTCTACAATCCCCGACGGTTGCGGCTCGGACGCGTCCGACATGCTCGGATGTTCAGCGGACTGCACAACAAGGGAGCGGAGATGGAGCGCAAGGTCGGGAGTAGCACGGTGACGGCCAAGGAGGTCAAGGCGGCGCTGGAGAAGACGCGCACGCTCACGGCCGAGGAGGAGAAGGCGCTGCGCATGCGGCATGGCGCCGGCGCTTCCAGCACGCGAGCCCCGCTTCCGCGCGCTGCCGGTGACAACGAAGAGCTGGGCGACGAGCTGCTCGTCATCGAGATGCAGTTGATGAAGGCCATGCGCGCGCGCGCCGCGGCCAAGACGCCGGCCACCAAGGCGGCGGCGCCCGAAGCACCCCGTGCTCGCGAGACGGCCGCCAACCCGACGAAGGACAAGATCGTCCGGGCGCTGCGCAAGAAGAAGTAGTCGCTCGCGCAGCCACCACTACCGGTTGAGGATGGCCACGAGGCGCTCCCCCGCCTCGGGCAATGCCAGCGGCGTGCCCGACACCTCCGTGGCCAGTCCTTCCGCGTCATCCGTTCCACCCCGAGCGTACAGCCCCTTCAGCCAGGTGGCGGCGTTCGGGTTCCTCCAGAAGTCCTCGTTGAAGCGCTCGGTGAGGCGCGTGGTGAGTCGGGCCTCCAGGGCCCAGGCTCGCAGGTAGTGCGCCACGTAGAGCTGGGGGTCCACGTCGTACAGGTAGAACCCGGGATGTGGCTCCGCGAAGAGGGCGCGGCGCTGGCCGTCGGCGTACTCGTCGGCGCGCTCGGTGGACGGGCCCTTCCTGCAGAGCGACAGCTCGTAGGACAGCTTCGCGCAGTGGCGGCGCAGCACGCTGAGCGACTGGAATGCGGCCATCCGCGCGGTGTCGCGCGCGAGCATCGTGGCGAGGCCCAGGTAGCGCTTGAGCCAATCGGAGGACAGCAGCAGTCGCTCGAAGACGGCGGCGTGCGCTTCCGTCACGGCCGCGTCGCCCAGGCGGCGCAGCTCCATGGGCAGGTCCTCCGCGACATGCGCGCGGTGGTGGGCGTGGCCCAGCTCGTGGAGCAGGCTGCCCACGGCATCGAGTCCGCCGCGCGGCTGGAGCACCAGCCGGATGTCGTCCGGCACGCGGATGGTGACGACGAAGGGGCGGGGTGACTTGCCAGGGCGGTCCTCCTCGTCCAGGTGGATGCGGCCTCCGGCGTTGGGCGTGAAGCCCCACTCGCCCATCCACTGGCGCACCGCGGGCCACGCATCCTCGCGGCGGAAGTGCTCGTCCAGCCATGGCGCCTGAAGCGCGGCCTGGACGTCATGCCGACGCGCATCACCACCAGGCAGGGGCCGCAGTTGCGGGTCCGTCTTCCTGAGCACGTAGGCGAACACGTCGCGGTAGGCGTCCTCGGTGCGCTTCAGCGTCTGCTCGGCGGCCTCGGCGAGCTTCGCGTAGGCGATGCCGGTGACGTCCTCGCGCAGGGACGGATAGTCCTGGGCGCCCAGTCGCTCGGCGGTGAGCAGGGCGGCTTCGCGGCGGTCGCCATAGGGGCTTCGGTGTTCCCAGAGGTAGTTGCCGACGGCGCGCTCCAGGCCGGCGCGGCGGGCACGATTCGGTTCGTGGGGGAGTCGCCCCATGGCCCCGGTGAAGTTGAAGGACTCGTCGTCGACGTTGAGCACCGCGTTGGCTTCCACGGTGGCCATGGCCTGGGCGGCACGGGCGGCGAGGGCCTCTTCCACCTGGGTGGCCACCAGCTCGCGCACGAGTTGGATGCGGCGGGCGGCGAGGACGTCGTTCTTGGCTCGGGCCTTGGCGAGCGCCTCGCTGGCGGCGACGAAGGTGTCCGGGGCGGACAGCTCCGGGAAGGAGGCGTGGAGGCTCGCGATGGGAAGCTCTCGCGCGAGGCCGGCACCATGCCGGTACTGAAGGGTGGCCAGCTCGGCGAGGAAATCGTCCAGCCGTGTGCGGACGGCGTGTAGGGGGCGGTCCATGGGGCGCGGACCGTACCAGGGCTGGCGAGCACAAAGGGCCGAGGGTGGGATGCTCCGTCGCTTGTTGGCCCCTGGAGGACAGGTGAATCCCAGCGAGCGAGCAGGCTCCGGCTTGTGGTTCGCCGTGCCTTTCTGTAGCGAGCAGCCCGGCATTGGAAGTGTGTGAGGTGGGCCGTGAAGCGTCGGACATTCCGGGCGGAAGGCGCGCGGGCGGTGGTGGAGGCGGTGGCCGCGGAGCTCGGCTTGCCCGTGGAGCAGGCGCGTGGGCTGGTGGAGGTGGGCGCCGTGTACGTGGCCGGGCGGCGCTGCCGGGATGTGAAGGCGCGGCTGGCCCCCGGGCAGGTGGTGGCGGTGGTGCTGGAGGAGGGAGGGCAGAGCCCGCTGGAGAAGGCCCCCGACGCCCCCACGTTCCGCGTGTTGCATGAGGACGCGGAGGTCCTCGCCGTGGACAAGCCGCCGGGGCTCCCCGCGCAGCCCACGGAGGCGCGCGTGGGAGGCAGCCTGGTGGACCAGGTGAGTGGCTACCTGGGACGCGAGGCGGGACTGGTGCACCGGTTGGACCGGGAGACCTCGGGGGTGACGGTGTTCGGCAAGACGCCCCAGGCGACGTCGGCGCTGGCGGCGGAGTTCCGGGAGGGTCGGGCGCGCAAGCGCTACGTGGCGGCCACTGGCCCTGGGCTGCCCGCATCGGGGACGGTGGACCTGCCGTTGTCGAAGGACCCGTCGCGTCCGGGGCGCTGGCGAGCGACTCGCGCGGCGAACGGCGTGCCCGCGCTGACGCACTTCCGCACGCTGTACGCGGGGCCGGAGTTCTGTGTGGTGGAGCTGTTGCCCCAGACGGGACGCACGCACCAGCTGCGGGCGCACCTGACGGCGCTTGGCGCGCCCATTCTCGGGGACTCGCGCTATGGCGGCGCGGAGCGGGCGGGAGGCGTCGACGCGGCCCGCTGCCTGTTGCATGCGCAGGCGCTGGAGCTGGCGCATCCGCGCACGGGAACGCCGCTGCGAGTGGAGGCTCCGGCGCCCGAGGACCTGCTGCGCTTCTTCACCCTCGTGGGCGTCGCGGTTCCCCAGGGGACCGTGCCCGAGAAGTGAAGGGGCTCACCGGGGTTTCGTCCGGCCGGGCCACACGGGGCAGGTCGGGCTCGGCCTCCAGGGCGGCCACACCTGGCATGAGGCGGTGGGGGAGGGCGTCGTCGTCCGCATCCATCCGGGCGAGGTCGAGGGCTTCCCGGAGCGCCCGGTTCAGGTCCGCCACCAGACCTGGGCCGCCGCCGTCAAGTTGCTCCATCCCTGGGTCGTGGGCGGCCAGTCCCGCCAGGACGGTGAGGGTGCCCGCCGAGCCACCGTCGACAGCAGGCAGCCGAAGGTCCTGGAGAGTGCCTTTCAGGAGGCTCGCCGTCGCTCGGGCCACGGGGGCCTCGGCATTTCGAGCGGGAAGAATGACGGTGACAACCGGGATGGCCGTCGTTGTGTAGACTGCCGCACCCATGGGTGGCGTGAGAAACGGCAAGGACGCCGGCACGCCGGAGCCCGCGGCCGTCCGACAGGAGGTGCCGCGAACCGGCATGCTCGAGGTCGGGTCGACGGACGATGCGGAAGTCGGGGTGGCTCGCCACCTTGGTGCCGCTGTGCGCTGGCTGCGCGAAGGTGCGCCCTCGCGGGCCTTCGAGGAGCTGGAGAAAGCCGGCCGGACCCTTCCCATGTCGCCGCGCCTGGCCGCGGGGCTCGTTCGCTTCGCGCGACTCGCGGGTGTCGAGGCTGTTGCCATCGGGTTGCTGGATTCCGTTCCCGCCACCGCATCCGCCGAGGTGCGTCGCGCTGTACGGCGTCAGCTCGCGCGGGTGTTGCGCAAGACAAACCAGGCACCCCGAGCAGTCTTGGTGCTGGAGGCCCTGGTGGGAGAGTTCCCCGAGGAGCGCCGCGCGCGGCGGGTCCTCGATGTGCTCCGCGCCAGGGGTGGGGTGAGCGGAGGGCGCGCACCGTCGCCGACGAGCGCGGTGCTGGAGAAGCTGCCCACGAAGAAGTCGGGCGTGCAGGCCATGGCGGTCTGGGAAGAGGACGAGGTCGACTACCACGCGGCGACGGTGGTCGACGTCACGGGTGCGACGTCGGGTCCGCCTGCCGTGGTTTCGCTGCCGCGTACGCTCACGATGGAGCTGGCGCGGGTGCAGTTCCAGGTGGAGGGCCCGCCCCTCGGGTTGTCGATGGTGGGGGCGTCGCCTGGAGTGGGCTCCGGTCGGGGAGAGCCTCCCGAGGTTGGAAGCATGTCGGAGGCTCCGACCACCGTGGTGCCGCGCGCGGCGGAGGCCGTGTCGCTGGAGGATGCGTCTTCAGCGCGTTCCGTGCAGGCGCCTACGTTGCCGGCGAGTGCGCCGGTGGTGCCGTGGGATGTGGACCCGACCGAGTCGGTGCCGAGCGCGGGGGCCTCGTCGGGGCAAGAGTCCTCGGAGCAGGGGCTGCGCGACAGCGGCCTGTCTGTGGAGTCCGCGCCGTCACGTGCGAAGTCGGAGGCTGTGGCGAGTGGGGTGGTTCATGCTCCCGCCACGGAGGCTTCGGCGGAGCTGTCGTTGTCGAGGGACGCAGGTCCCGGAGCTGTGCGAGGCGTGGCGGGGAGTGATGCGTCGGGTTCGTTGCTGAATGCGGCTCCGGCGATGGAGCGGCTCGACAAAGAGGCTTCTCCGACCGAGGCGGATTCAATCGCGGGGGCGAGTGCCACGGGGACGTTGCCGACCGAACCGGCTCCGCGTGCTGGGCAAGGTGACGAGGCGGCTACATCGAGCAATGCAGTCCCGCGTGCTGCGGCAGCCTTCTCGAAGGAACCGTCGAACAACGGAGCCCTGAGTGGACCGGGTGACGCGGAAGTTTTGCCGAGCGACGTATCGTCAACTGGGCTCAGCGACGCAGAGGTCTCGCGCAACAAGGCGGCTTCAACAGCACCCAGCGACATAGCGGCTACGCCCAGCAAGCAGGCTTCAACAGGGGCCAGCGACGCAGCGGCGACGCCCAACAAGCAGGCTTCAACAGGGACCAGCGACGCAGCGGCTTCGCCCAATAAGTTGGTTTCACCTGGGCCGAGTGGCGCAGCGACTCTGACGAGCGAAGTGGCTTCAGCCGGGCCGAGTGGCGCAGCGCCCCTGGCGAGCGAGCTGGCTTCACCTGGGCAGAGAGGCGCAGCGCCTCTATCGAGCGACGTGGCTTCAGCCGGACAGAGTGGTGCGGCGCCTCTACCGAGCGAGATGGCTTTAACTGGGCCCAGCGGCGTGGATGCCTCGCCCAACAAAGCTGCTGCAACTGGGCCTCTCGATGAGGAGGCCCTTCCCAACAAGGCGGCATCAACCAGGCAGAGTGGCGCAGAGGCTCTTCCGAGCGAGTCGGCTTCAACTGGAACTCGCGATTCGGGGGCTCCGCCCAACAAGGCGGCTTCAACCAGTCAGAGTGGCGCGGACGCCTTGCCGACCGGAGCCGCATCGAGTGCCGGGCTGAGTGAAGTGGAAGCCTCTCTGTCCGAGGTGGCTTCCTCAACCTCATCGAGTAGTGCGGCCGTCGGAACGAAGGCACGCGCCGGGGTAGGGCAATCCGAGCATCAGGTCGTGGCGGGTGCGAAGCCGACGGACTCAGTCGCTTCGCCAGCCCGTACTGCATCAAGCGCTGCCCATCCTCGCCTGGGACACGCCTCGACACAGGTCGCGTCGAGCTTGGAGTTGACCGTTCCGACGGCTTCGCCCATCGGAGCCGAGCCGAGCGTGAGTCGGACCGATGCGTTGGCTCTGCCTCTCGATGCCGAGTCCATCGCGGGCCGCGCTGACACGGGGGCTTCCTCAAGTCCGTCCCCGGCAAGCACGAACCTGACTGACGAGATGGCTTCGTCGTCTCGTGCCGCGTCGAGCGATGAGGCTGCTCCTCCGGCGGATGCGGCCCCTGGGTCCACTCGGGCCCTGGCGGACGAGTCCCCGACCGAAGCCGACCTCCGCGCGAAGACCCAGGTGGAGATGCCGGCGGTCAGGGTCGAAGACCTGTCTTTCCCCTGGGATGTTCCCCCGCAGGAAGCGCCACCACCGGCGCGCTCCGCTGCTGGAAGCCCAGGCCGCTCCTCGAAGGGGAAGCCTGCCTTCGCGAGCCCGCCCCCCGTGCTGCACCCGGTGGGCACGGAGCCCGCTCGCTCCAGGACGCAGCCAGCGCCATCCATCACGAGAGCTGAAGAGGCTCCGCGTTCGGAGACGATGGAGGTTCCTCTCGCCGACCTCTTCGCCGCACTGGGCGGCGCACCGCCCGGTATGTCGGCACCGGTCCGCGCGGAGCCCGTGCCCCGGAACATGGGCAGCCCCGCCACCGTGCCGCCGTCCCGAACGGGGCGACCTGGGCCCGTGGAGTCCACTCCTGGCGAGGACGCGGAGGAACTGGCGCGTTCGCAGAAGCTGGAGGCGCAGTTCGTCGCGCGTCGGGCCTGGCGTGAACTGGCCCAGCTGTACCTCAAGCGCGCGGACCGCGCGAAGGACCCCGTGGCGCGGGCGGAGGCGCTGACGCGGCTCGCGGAGGTGATGGAGACCGAGCTCCAGGACCCCGCTGGCGCCGCGCGCATGTACCGGGAGATCGTCGAGCTGACCGGTGACCGGGCCGCGCTGCGTGAGCAGGTGCGGTTGCTGGCCTCGCGTGACGACGCGTCGCTGGTTCGGCGTGCGCTCGATGAGGCGATTCAGCATGCGAAGACGGGCCGCGCACGCGCCACGGCTCTGCTGACCCGAGGAGAGCGCTGGCTCCACATGGGGGAGCCGCAGAAGGCCCGCGCGGATTTCGAGGCCTCGGAGGCGCTTGTGCCGGGGCTGATTCCCGCGCTCGCGGGCCTTCTGCTGTGCGTCGAGGACGCGGAGCGCTCAGTCATCGCGACACGCCTTCGCTCGGTGCTCGCCACCACGCCGCGCCGGGCGGCTGACCGCGCGGAGGCGCTCCGGGTGCTCGCGCGTACGGCGGAGGAACAGCTCGATGATTCGCGCCTGGCTCAGTGGGCCTGGGGCGAGGTGCTCATCGAGATTCCCGACAGTGAGCAGGCCCGCGAGCGGCTCCTATGGCTCGCGCGAGAGCTGGGGGACATGGCGGCGCTCGGGCAGCTTCTTCGCGCCCAGATTGCGCGCGAGTCGCGGGGGCCCGTCGCGCGGCAGTCCCGCCTGGAGTTGGTGGCCACGCTGGAGTCGTCGGGAGACAGCGAGGCCGCGCTGAACGAGCTGCGTCAGGCAGTGCGCTTCGAGCCAGGGCACAAGGAAGCGTGGCTGCTGCTCGTGGAGCGCCTGCTGGCGCGCGACAACAAGGGTGAGGCGGCCTGGGCGCTCGAGAATGCGGCCACGGCGACGGAGGACGAACTCGAACGCGAGCAGACCTGGGACAGGCTGGCGCGCATGTGGCGTGAGTCGCTCCGGAATCCCGAGCGCGCGCAGGTCTATGCAAGGCGCGCGGAAGGGCTGAGGCTCGCGCGTGAGGAGCGGGAGGCGGCTCCCCCCGAGCCTCCTCGCAGCGCGACACCTCGCCGTGAGCCGAGCGGACCCAAGTCACCGCTCGTTCCGTTGCCCGTGGCGACGACGTCTCTCGTCGCGGCCGGGCGCGATGACTTGTCCGAAGAAATTACGTCGACCTCGGACCCCAGTGTTTCTCCTGGTGGGGCCGCGGTGGAAGGCTCGGAGCGTTCGCCGGCGCCGCGTGGTGAGAAGGGCGGCGCCTCACAAGCCTCCGTGGCTGCGAGTGTCTCGGCGGCGCGCGGGGACAAGGGACCGGGCGCGGCTCAGCGGCAAGAGAAGGCGACGATTCCTCAAGGGGCCGTTTCTGCTCGAGGTGGCGCGTCCGACGCTCGCGAGGAGCGGGGCGGATCGCCATCTGGAGGGCAAGGCGCTTCGGTCGCGCGCGGTGAGAAGGGGCCTGTGCTCACAGGCGGAGCCACTGCGCAGGGCAGTGCAGGAGGAGCGCGCCCGGAGAAGTCGCCGCCGCCTTCTGGCACTTCCTCCGCGTCGGGGGCTGTCGCTGAGCAAGGCGCGAGGTTGGCGGCGCCTGTGAGTGCAGCTGCCGCGCAAAGTGATGCAGCGAGCGCCCGGGGTGAGAGGGCAGCACCTGCCCGGGCCGAGGGTGTTCGCGCCGAGAAGCCCGCCGCGTCTGGTGCACGCGGCGAGCAGCCTGTCGCGTCCGGTGAACGCATCGAGAAGAACGCCGCGTCTGGCGGACGCGCCGAGAAGCCTGCCTCGTCCGGCGAACGCACCGAGCAGCCCGTCGGGTCCGGCGCACGCGCCGAGCAGCCCGTCGCGTCCAGTGCCCGCGCCGAGAGGCCCACGTCTTCTCGGGCCGATGGCGCACGCGCCGAGAAGCCCGCACCTGCTGGGGCCACGGGAGCGCGCGCCGAGAAGCCCGCCGTACGTACCGAGAAGCCCGCAGCTGCCCGGGCCGAGGGCGACCACGCCGAGCATCCGGCACCTGCCGGAGCTACGGGAGCGCGCACCGAGAAGCCCTCCGTACGCGCCGAGAAACCCGCGCGCCCACCGGGTCGCGCGCAAGAGTCGCGCGAGGATCCACTGGGCTCATTGGGCCCGGAGCTCGACAGACCCGCGCCGTCGGGGTCGACGGTGGCCTTCGGCGCGAATGTCCCCGTGCGCGCGGACAAGCCCGCCGAAGCAAAAGCCCCCGCCGCCCCGCCGCCTCGCGCATCCGCTCCTCGCGCCGAACGTCCCCCCGCGCCCCCGGCCCCTCCGGCCGACAGTGCCCCTCCCGCGCGCGCCCAGGGCACCGCGCGTCCCGCGAGCCCTCCAGAATCCCCCCGAGGCGGCAAGGCCATCGACCTCATGAGCGGCAAGCCCATGGACCTCGATGCCGCGTCCGTCCCCGAAACGCGCGTCATCTCCTGGGAAGCCCCGCCGGGACGCATGGACCCCGTGCGCCGCGTCCTCCGTGGCTCTCGCCCCGAGGGCACCTCGGCCGGTCCCGCGCCGGGCCGCACCTTCATCTCGAAGCCCGCCGCGCAATCCGAGCGTCCCTCCGTGGGCGCCGCCGAGACGCGCGAGAACCCCATCGTCGTCCCCGAGCCCGCTCCACCGGCCGACACCGAGCCCGAGGTCTTCCGCCAGCTCCGCGAGCGCCCCCTCGACACCGTCTCCTACGCGAACCTCGCCGACTTCTTCGACACCCGAGGCGACGCCCCTCGCGCCGCCCTCATGCGCGAAATCGTCGAGGCCCTCGCCGGCCGCGACGTCCCCGTGTCTCGACTCCAGCGGCCCTCCCTCACCGCCGACGAGCGCGCGGGCCTGCGTCACCCCGGACTGCGGACCTCCTCGGGTGAACTGCTCGCATGCTCGGGTATCGCCCTCTGTCGCCTCTTCCCCGCCCAGGGCCGCGCCGCCGACGCCTCCGAACCCCTGCGCGCCGTCGCGGGCCCGGGCGCTCCCGCCGTCCTCGACGCCCTGCACACCTCCGCGCGAGTGCTCGCGGTGAACCTGCCGGAGCTCGTGCTCGCCGAGGACGATGGTCCGCCCTTCACCGCCGTCCACACCGACAAGCCTCGCCTGCTCGTGGGCCGCGCGGTGATTCGCCAGGCCCTGCCCGCCGCCGAGCTGCGCTTCCACGCAGGCCGTGCCCTGCTGTCGCTGTCACCCGATCTGCTCGCCCTGCGCGCGCTCAAGGGCGCCCAGCTCCTGCGCGCCCTGGCCCTGCTGTCCACCGTCCTCAAGAACCCGAAGGACTCCAGCGCGGACGCCCGGCTCGTGCGCGAAACGCTGTCCCCGCGCGCCCTGGAGCGCACCCTCGAGCTGCTGGATTCCGGCACCCGGGACTTCAACGCCTCGTCCCTCGCGGACGCCGCGCGAGACTCCGCCAACCGCGCGGGCCTGGTGGCCTGCGGTGGTGTGGGGCCGGCGGTGACGGTGATTCGCTCCCGTCGCTCGCAGGACTCGGAGCTGGTGGAGCTGCTGCGCTTCGCCGCGTCCGAGCGCTACCTCGCCCTGCGCGCTCCCCGCTGAAGCTCAGTTCATCTGCATGCGGATGGTGAGCGCCAGCATGCGGCTCTTCTCGCCACCCATCTCGTACCGGTACGCCAGGTCCAGACCGCCGCCCGTCTCGGTCATGAAGCCCAGGCCCGTGCTCAGCCGCGACGTGCGCGTGAAGCCGTCATACGAATAGCCCGCACGCAGCGGAACCTGCATCCCGAGGATGTACTCCAGGCCACCGCTGTACGTGAGCGTCGTCTTGTCGTTCGTCTCGAAGTCCGCGCGCACGTCACCGGCCACCGTCAACATCCCCGAGTTGATGCCGAGATGACCCGTGTAGTACCGCGTCAGCTCCACGTTGTTGGTGTTGATGAGGTTGTGCCCGGACACCCCGGCCACCAGTGACTGGGACAGCCGGAACAACAGGCCCGTGTCAACTGTCACCGAGTTGGCATATCGGTCCATGCCACTCATCCGGAGGTAGCGCGCCGCGGCACCAATCAGGATGCCCGGGGTCAATGGAAACCCCACGCCCAGCGAGCTGAGATGGGCGGTGGTGCGAGCGCCGCCGCGTCCCAGGCTGACCCAGTGGTAGTCCATCCCCATGGCCAGTTTGCTGGTGGCGCCGTCGATGACGGAGACGCCGAGCACGCCCTCCTTGATGCGGTGGTCCCAGGCCGCTGTCCCCTCGACGCGGTAGGCCGGATACAGGGCCATGGCGGCGGGGTTGCCCAGGATGGCCTCCGTGCCCAGGCCGAGGGCGCGGTAGGCGCCGCCCATGCCATAGGCGCGTGCGCTCATGACGTCCCTCAGGTCCTCCGAGGGCTGGGCCAGGGCGGCGGTGGAGACACACACGGCGAACAGCAGCACGACGGGGCGGAGCGACATGGGGCCATCATCCTAACCAGCTTGATGGGGTGGGTGGGCGCCAATAGATTCCCTGGCCCCATGTCCGCCAACGCACCGAAGGCAGAGCCCCTTATCCGTAAGTGTGTCATCCCGGCAGCCGGGCTGGGCACGCGCTTTCTTCCCGCCACGAAGTCCGTGCCCAAGGAGATGTTGCCCATCGTCGACACTCCCACCCTCCAGTACATCGTGGAGGAGGCGGTGTCCGCCGGCATCGAGGATGTCGTCCTCATCAATGGCCGCGGCAAGGGCGCCATCGAGGACCACTTCGACATCGCCTTCGAACTGGAGACCACGCTGCGCGCCCGGGGCAAGACGGCGGACGCGGACAAGCTGCGCGCCATCGCCGACCTGGTCCGGGTCGTCAGCATCCGCCAGAAGGAGCCCAAGGGCCTGGGCCACGCGGTGCTGTGCGCCAAGAGCGCCATCGGCAACGAGCCCTTCGGCGTGCTGCTGGGCGACGACATGATTGACGCCGAGGAGCCGGGCATCCGCCAGCTCGCTCGCGTGTTCCGCCAGTACAACCAGGCCGTCATCGCGCTGATGGAAGTGCCCGATGACGAGACGCACATGTACGGCATCGCCGCCGGCACGGACCTGGGCGACGGCGTCATCCGCATCGACCGCGTCGTGGAGAAGCCGAAGAAGGGCACCGCGCCCTCCAACCTCGCCGTCATCGGCCGCTATGTGCTGCCCCCGGAAATCTTCCCCATCCTGGAGCAGCAGACGCCGGGCGTGGGCGGGGAAATCCAGCTCACCGACGGCCTGGCCACGCTCCAGCAGTCGCACGGTCTGTTGGGGTACAAATTCAAGGGTCAGCGCTATGACGCGGGCGACAAGGTGGGATACCTGAAGGCGAACATCGCCTACGCCCTCAAGCGCCCCGAGCTGCGGGGCGGGTTGCTCGAGTACATGCGTGAGGTCGTGAAGACGGAGAAGCCGTGAAGCGCATCGTCGCACTCGTCGCAGTCCTGCTGTCCTTCACCGCTGCCGCCTACGTGCTGCCGGGAGGCTCCATCCTCCGGCGCATGGTGGGGGAGCGGGACGAACTGAAGCTCTCCGGGCTGCGAGTGGAAGGCTCGCTGAGCTTCAGTGGCCCCGGGGTGAAGGAGGCGGGCTCGGCGCTGGGCACCGCGACGGACCGTCCCGACGTGCAGGGCGACGGCGTGCTGTACCTGCGCATGCCGGGCCGCTGCCGCTTCGAGGCCTCGGTGCCGGACGGCAACGCGCGCACCGCCGTGGTGCAGGTGGCGGGGCGTCGCCGGCTGGAGGGCAATGACATCCCGTCGCTCTCCGTGCTCGTCGCGCAGGTGTGCCCGCTCTTCGCCGCGGGCGGCGGGCCGGTGCAGCAGCTCAAGGAGTCGGTGCAGCAGTACCTTCAGGGGCTGGGTGTCGACACGTCCCGCACGGGCCTGGCGCGCTTCAGTGGAGAGGTCGCGTATGTGCTCGGCGACCAGGCCGAGGGGCGTCCCCAGTTCTGGGTGTACAAGGACTCCTTCCGCCCCGCGCGGCTGCGTTACACGGACTCCGCCAAGGTCGCGTGGGACGTGCGCTTCCTGGACTACAACTCGCCCGCGGTGGGTGAGGCGATGCCGCGCAGCATCGAGGTGTGGCGCGGTGACCAGCGCGTCGTGCGCTTCACCGCGCTGAAGGGCGACACCCGGGCCACGGTGCCCGACAAGCTCTTCACGCCGTAGTCACCGGGACACCGCCGACACTTCCGCCGGGGCGTTGACGCGTCACGGTGGTGGAGCGGCGGTGTTCACGGCGCGGACCTTCCTTCCTGATTCGCTTGCGACGTCCGGGGGCGCGATGAAGAGTCGCGCCGCCCGGCCGGGGCCTTCGCGGCCCTGGACGCCGACAGAGGGAGAACGCACATGAAGGTCTACGGCCACCCGATGAGCATCTGTACGCGCAAGGTCCTCACCACGCTGCTGGAGAAGGGGCAGGAGGCCCAGTTCGTCCTCGTGGACCTGGGCAAGGGTGAGCAGAAGCACCCCTCGCACCTGGCGCGCCATCCCTTCGGTGTCGTGCCCGCCTTCGAGGACGACGGCTTCATCCTCTACGAGTCGCGCGCCATCATCCGCTATCTGGACCGCAAGCTGCCGGGGGTCTCTCTCACGCCATCCCAGCCGCATGCCTATGGGCTGATGGAGCAGTTCATCGGCGTGGAGCAGAGCTACTTCAGCCCCGCGGCCTTCAAGGTCATCTGGGAGCGCGTCTTCAAGCCGCACATGGGTGGCGGCGCCGCGGATGAGTCCCGGGTGCAGGAGGGCCGCGCGGGCGTGGACAAGGTGTTCGGCATCCTCGAGCCGATGCTGGCGAAGCAGCCCTATCTCGCGGGAGACAGCTTCTCGCTCGCGGACGTGTCGTGGATGCCGGAGCTGGAGTTCCTGGTCGCGGCCGGTGAGCAGGGCCTGTTCGACAAGCACCCGAGCGTGGCCGCGTGGTGGAAGCGCATCAGCAGCCGGCCCTCGTGGAAGAAGGTCGCCCACGGATAGGTCTCGTCCGGGGCGGTGAGGGGCAAGCCCGCACGCGCTCGTCGTGCGCGGGCCCGTGCTCCGACGGCCTACGCCGTGCGCGCCGTCTCCTCGGGCCCCATGCCGGAGCGCGCCTCTGGGGGACGCCACATGAACCACTGGGGCGGTCCTCCGTCGAAGCACGGCTCGGTGCGCTGCAGGTCGAAGCCGAAGCCCAGGTACCAGTCGCGGTTGGCCGCCTTGGCCGTCTCCAGGAAGCAAGGCGCGTGGGTCTCCTCGGCCAGCGCCAGGCCCGCGCGCATCAAGCGAACGCCCAGCCCGCGTCCCTGATGCGCCGGGTCCACCGCGATGGTGGCCAGATACCAGTGGGTGGGCGTGTGCGGGTGGTAGCGCTCCAGCCTCGCCAGCGCCTGGAGTGCCAGCCGCGCGCGTCCCGGAAAGTGACGCAGGCCCGCCCAGACAGTGGGCAGGAAGCCCGCCTGTCTGCCGAGTGACTGGGGGAAAGCCCCCGGCCGCAGCCACGCGGCCACGCCCGTCAGCCGTCCGTCCTCGACGGTGGCATGCACCACGCCATGCTCCAGACAGTCGCGCACCGTGGCGACGTAGAAGGCCGAGGCCACCCGTGCGCGCTTCTCCGAGGGGCCCGGAAACAGCTCCGCGAGGAAGGGGTAGTCATCGAAGGCCCGTGCGCACAGCGGCCCCACCTGCTCCAGCAACTCCGGTCCGAGGTTCTGGATGCTCACCGTCATGATGGAGCAACTGTAGACCGACCCTGGGCACGCCCGCCCGTGTCGCGGACAATGACCCGCGCGAGTCGCGCCTCGCTGAACTCCGACCGATGTCCTGCCGTCGGGCGCGCGCCGTCGAGCCGATGCCCATGTCTTCCTCCGACTCCCACTCCCGCGTCGCCATCCTCCCCGCCACGCTGGAGGACGGCGCACGGTTCGCCGCGCTCGAACGGGCCTCTGGTGAGCTGTTCCGTCAGCTCGACGACCTGGCCTGGATTGCCGACGACGACGTCATGGAGGAGGCCGACCACCGCCCGTTCATCCTGGCGCGCACGGTGTGGGTGGCCCGGGACGCGGAAGCGGGCGTCGTGGGCTTCCTCACCGCGCAGGCGGTGGGCTCCGCGCTGCATGTCTGGCAGATGGCGGTGCACCCCTCTCATCAGCGGCGGGGCCTGGGCCGCGCGTTGCTCCGGGCCGCCGCCGCGCATGCCCGCGAGGCGGGCCTGTCCACCCTCACCTTGACCACGTTCCGCGACGTGCCCTGGAACGAGCCCTTCTATGTCGGGCTCGGGTTCACCCGCATTCCGGACGACGCACTGGATGACCGGCTCAAGGAAGTGTTGGAGCACGAAGCGAGGGCGGGCCTGCCGCGAGAGCGGCGCTGTGCGCTGTGGCTCGACCCGCGAGTGATGGTGGACTGAGGACTCGTGCGCCGCGCTGCCTGGACGCACGCGTGCTCGCCTGCTCGGCGGCGCCATGGTGCGGGGACTCGTTCTATGGTGGCCCGTGAGATGTGCGTTCGAACGTGGCAAGGGCGAGGACGGGCCATCCGGTGCTTGGGCGGAAGTAGAAGTCGGATGGGATTGATGTACGGCCTCCTGCTCGCGCTCGTGCTGGGCGGACCCGGAATCGCGTCCGCCGAGCCTCCTGCCCGGATGACGACGCTCCGGGATTTCCACCACACCGCGTGGACGCAGAAGGATGGAGCCCCCTCCGGAATCTGGGCCATGGCCCAGACGGTCGACGGCTGGCTGTGGCTGGGGACGGCGTCGGGCCTGTACCGCTTCGACGGTGTCCGGTTCGAACGTCACGACTTGTTGCCCCCGGACAGCACCGCGTCGCGCTCCATCAGCGTGTTGCAAGCCACCACGAACGGGGACCTCTGGGTCGCGTATTCCTTCGGCGGCGCCAGTGTCCGCAAGGCGTCCGGGGAAATTCTCCAGTTCTTCCCGGGGGGCTTGCCCCAGGGCTCGCCCGTGGAGTCCTTCGAGGAGGATGGGGACGGGCGTCCGTGGGCCATCACCCCTCAGGGGCTCTACGTCTTCGAGCAGGGCGCGTGGTCACCCGGGGACCTCGGCTGGGGGCTGGCCCGGATTTATTGGAACGCGCTCACGCGGGACCGGAGCGGCGGACTGTGGGTGACGGGCGACGGTGGCACGTACGTGCTTCGTCCGGGGGCTCGCCGCTTCGAGCGGGTGGAGACGCCTGGGCCCACCCTGTGGGGAATGTGGCTGGTTCATGACGGCACCTTCTGGAAGGCCGACGACCAGGGGTTCAGTCCCCTGCGCGGCCCGGGTCTGCCCGAGCCCTCGGGCTCCGCTCCCGTCAGTCCCTTCCAGGGGGCGACCTCCCAGGACACGCTGTTCGACCGGGACGGCGCCATGTGGCTGTGTGGCTGCGTCAATTCCGGCATCTGTCGCGACGCGAAGCCCCATGCGGTCGGCAAGCCGTTCCAGCGCCGGGTGGTGACGGGCGACGTCTTCGGCGCGAGAGACGGACTCTCATCCGACTCGGCGATGACGCTGCTCGAGGACCGCGAGGGCAACATCTGGGTGGGTTCCCAGTTGGGGCTGGACCGCTTCCGCCGGAACGACGTGGCCGCCGTCCGCTTCCCCAACCACGTCAACTACTTCGCGCTCATCGCCGACCGCGACGGCGGGATGTGGACGGGCAGCGCGACGCGCCTGAAGACCCTGGACAAGTGGTGGCGGCTGGACGCCGAGCCGGTCCTGGTTCCCGGCATCGAAGGTGAAATCACCGCGACCGCGCTGGACACGGACGGCAGCCTCCTCCTGGGCGGCTCCGAGGGCTTCTGGCGCTTCAACCCGGGCCGCATCGAGTCCCTGTCCCGCCCCGAGAAGGAGCATGAGCAGCGCATCCAGGCCATCGTGCGCGACGCGGCGGGGAAGCTGTGGGTGTCGTTCCGTGCCTCGACGGTGTACCGGCTGGATGGCGACACGTGGACTCCGAAAGGCGGCATCGCGGCGCTCCCCGATTTGCCGCCTGCTCGCGCAGTGCTCGATGGCCAGGGGCGTGTCTGGTTCGGCTACAGCGCCAACCAGCTCGCCATCATGGAGGGCCCGCGGGTCCGCACGTTCACGGAAGCGCACGGCCTGCGCACGGGCACGGTGACCGCCATCCTCCCGGGGGAGACCACGCTGGTGGGCGGCGCGTTGGGGCTGGCCGCGTTCGATGGTGAGCGGTTCCGGCCGTTGCAGGCGACCCGGCCGGAGGCGCTGACGGGCATCACCGGCTTGCTGGAGACGAAGGACGGCACGCTGTGGCTCAACGGCCATGCGGGCGGCGTGCGCATCGCGGCGGAAGACCTGCGGCGGGCGCTGAAGGACTCGGCGTATCCGATGCCCGTCGAGCTCTTCGACATGAACGACGGCATGCCGGGCGGCGCGCAGCAGGTCCGTCCACTGCCCACCCTGGTGGAGGGTGGAGACGGCAGGCTCTGGTTCGCCGCCGCCAACGGATTGGGTTGGATTGACCCGAGCCACATCCAACGCAACTCCGTGGCGCCTCCGGTCGTGATTCGCTCGGTGGCGACAGGCGATTCGACGTACGCGTCGGCGCTCACGCTCCATCTGCCGCCGCGCACGCGGGAGCTGCGCATCGCCTACAGCGCGCTGGCGTTGGGGATGCCGGAGCGCGTGGTGTTCCGCTATCGGCTCCACGGCGTGGATGACGGCTGGAAGGACGCGGGCCAACGACGGGAGGCCACCTATACGAACCTGGGCCCCGGCCCGTATCGCTTCCAGGTGATGGCCGCCAACGAGGACGGCGTCTGGAACGAGCAGGGCGCCACGCTCGACTTCGAAATCGAGCCGACCTTCTTCCAGACGGGTGCGTTCATCGCGCTGTGTGTCCTGGGCGCCCTGGTGGCCCTGTGGCTCCTGTATGCCTTGCGGCTGTGGCAGGTGACGCGGCGGCTGCGGATGCGACTGGAGGAACGGCACGCGGAGCGCGAGCGCATCGCCCGGGAGCTGCACGACACGCTGTTGCAGGGCATCCAGGCGCTCGTGCTCAACGTCCACGTGGTGACCTCGCGGTTGCCGGCGGGAGAGATGCGCCTTGGGCTCCAGAGCGCGTTGGACCGGGCGGACGACATGCTGACGGAGGGACGCGACAGGGTCAGCGCGTTGCGCGACACCCGTCAGGGTCAGGACGACCTGGCCGCGGCTTTCGCGTCGTTGATGCGTGACTTCGACGAACGGGAAGGGCCCCAACTGCGCATGGTGGTCAAGGGAGCCGCGCGCACGCTGGAACCGCTGGTCGCCGATGAGCTCTACCGCATCGGCCGCGAGGCCATTGGCAACGCCTTCGTGCATTCCCGCGCGCGCGAGGTGGAGGTCAGCCTGCTGTTCGAGCCCCCGGAGTTGCGGCTGTGCGTGCGCGATGACGGCAGTGGCATCGACTCCGCCACCCTGGACCAGGGTGGCCGGGCGGGCCACTGGGGCTTGCGCGGCATGAGGGAGCGGGCCGCGAAGGTGGGCGGTCGGTTGGACATCGTCAGCCGCGAAGGTGCCGGCACGGAAATCGTCGTCGCGGTGCGCGCGGACCGTGCCTACCTGCGCCACCCGCTGGAGGGCTGGCGTCGCCTGTTGCGCCCGTGGTCGGGCCGTCGCTGACGGACTTTGTTCGGAAGCGGTGCTTTGCGTTCGTCCTTCGCACGCCCGGGCGGGTGGCGTGCGAGCAGGCCTCCCCAGGGAGTGGCGCCGTGGCCTCGTGAGCCCCACGCGCGGAGCCGTGGACCTGGGGGCCGGGCCATGTCAGACAGCCCTGGCACTGTGGTTCCCGGTAGCAGGACGGACGGGGCAGGGGCGGTGGTTGAAGGGAGTGCCATGGAGCAGCGACCCTTGTGGGAAGAGCCGACGGAGAGCGCGGCGGAGGCGCCCTCCACCACGGGTTCCATGGCGGTGCGTACCTCGGGTGCGAGGCGTCGCCGGGAACTGTCCCAACCGGAACAGGCCGCTACAGTGCCGCCCGCAGTGAGCGAGAGTCCTCCCGTCCTGGCGTCCGTCGCCGTTGCTCGCCCCGTCCGGGGTGAATTCACGTACTCCGTGCCGGAGGCGCTCACGGGCCAGCTCGCGCCCGGGCAGCGCGTGCTGGTGCCCTTCGGCCGAGGCACCGCGCTGGGTTTCTACCTGGGGCCCGCGAACAAGCCCCTGGGGGAGAAGGTCCGGCTCAAGCCCATCCAGCGCGTGCTGGAGGACTCGCCCTCGTTGCCGAAGGACCTCATCGCGCTGTTGCGCTTCGCGGCCGAGCACTACCGCTATCCGCTGGGAGAGGTCATCCGCGGCGCCCTGCCTCCCGGGCTGTCGAAGCCCCTGGACGAGAAGGAAGCGAAGCCGGACGTGCAGCAGTTCGCGGTGGCGCTCGTGAGCGAGGTGCCGCCGGCGCTCGCTCGCGCGCATGCGCAGTCCGCGGTGCTCGCGTATCTGCTGGCCGTGGGGGGCAGTGCTCCGCTGGAGGAGGTGAGCCACGCCATCCCGGGCGCACGAGAACTCTTGAAGAGCCTGGCCAAGAAGGGGCTGGCTCGCATCGACGAGAAGAAGCTGGAGGCGGGGGTGAAGGAGGGCCTGATTCAGGGCCGGCCGGACCGCCTCACGCTGGAGCAGGACGCGGCGGGTGTCGAGCTGCGTGGGGCCCTGGACACAGGGGTGTTCCAGCCGTTCCTGCTCCACGGCGTCACGGGCAGCGGGAAGACGGAGGTGTACCTGCGCGCGGCGGAGCATGCGCTGTCCCTGGGCAAGGGCAGCCTCATCCTCGTGCCGGAAATCGCGCTGACGCCGCAGTTGGTGGGGCGCTTCCGCAGCCGCTTCGGCGCGGAGGTGGCGGTGCTGCACTCGGCGCTGAAGGACCGGGAGCGGCTGTTCCACTGGCAGGCGCTGCGCCGGGGCGACGTGAAGATTGCCGTCGGCGTGCGCTCGGCGGTGTTCGCCCCGGTGGAGAACCTGGGGCTCATCGTCGTGGACGAGGAGCATGACCCGTCCTTCAAGCAGGACGACAGCCTTCGCTACCAGGCGCGCGACCTGGCGGTGGTGCGCGGCAAGCAGGCCGGGGCGGTGGTGGTGCTGGGCTCGGCCACGCCGGCGCTGGAGACGCTGGAGAACGTGAAGCGCGGGCGCTACCGGCTCCTGGAGCTCAAGCGCCGCGTGGATGACCGGCCCATGCCCACCATCGAACTGGTGGACCTGCGTCAGGAGCGGCCCCGCGAGGGCATGGTGACGGAGGAGGCGCCCATCCTGAGTCCGCCGCTGCTGGCGGCGATGGAGGAGACGCTGGGGCGAGGGCAGCAGGTCATCCTCTTCCTGAACCGCCGGGGGCACAGCACGGTGCTCCTGTGCGAGGTATGTGGGCTGTCGCTCAAGTGCAGCGCGTGCGACGTGTGCCTCACGCATCACCGCTCCCAGAACCGGGTGGTGTGCCACTACTGCGGGCTGGCGATGCCGGTGCCGGAGCGGTGCCTGGAGTGTACGGGCCCCATGCTGAAGCTGGGTATCGGCACCGAGCGGGTGGAGGCGGAGGTGCTGGAGCGCATGCCCACGGCGCGGGTGGCGCGGTTGGACAGGGACTCGGCGACGAGCGCGGAGCGGCTGACGGAGATGCTGGCGTCGTTCGCCCGGCGGGAGCTGGACGTGCTGGTGGGCACGCAGATGGTGGCCAAGGGGCACGACTTCCCGGGCGTGACGCTGGTGTGTGTCGTCATGGCGGACACGTCCCTGGCGATTCCCGACTTTCGAGCCTCCGAGCGGACCTTCCACCTGTTGACCCAGGTGTCGGGGCGGGCGGGGCGGGGCAAGGACCCGGGTCGGGTGCTGGTGCAGACGTACAACCCGGACGCGGAGCCGGTGAAGCGGGTGCTGGCCCATGACTTCGATGGGTTCGCCCAGCAGGAGCTGGAGTGGCGCAAGGCGCTGGCGTATCCGCCCTTCGCGCGCATGGCGTCCATCCGGTTGGAGGGGGAGCACCCGGAGCAGACGGCCAGCGTGGCCCGGCACCTGGGGAACCTCGTCACCAAGAACATGCCTCCGGCGTCGGTGGGGGTGCGGCTTCTGGGGCCGGCCCTGGCGCCCATCGCCAAAATCCGGGGCAAGACGCGCTGGCAGTTGCTCCTGAAGGGGCCGACGCATGTGGCGCTTGCCCCGCTGCTCGCCAGGGTGGAGGCGGCCCTGGTTGACGTTCCTTCGGCGGTGAAGGTCGTGATCGACGTGGATCCGGGGGCCATGCTGTAGACTCGGTGCCCCCCCATGGGCGCACCGGTCCTCCTCGTCCACGACGACATCGCCACCATCGCCGCAGTGCGGCGTCTGCTCACCCGTGACGGGCACGAGGTCATCCTCGCCACGTCCGCCGCGGATGCGCTCATTGCCTACGGGCATCACCTGCCGGCGCTCATCGTGCTGGCCCCTGGCGTGGAGAGTGGCCGGGGTCGGCTGGTGTTGGAGGAATTGCTCCAGCATCCGGACGGGAATGTCGCCCGGGTGTTGCTCCTGGGCGAGGCCATCGAGGGGTTCAGTGCGCCTGTGGCGCCGTTGCCCCTGGATGGGACGAGCTTCGTGGCGCAGGTGGACACGCTCATCCGCGCGCCGTCGGAGGCGGACGCGTGGCACGTGCTGGAGAACCGGAGTCTGCCGGGAGTCCGAGGGGATGGGGTGGGAGGCGGGGAGGGCTCGGAGGCGTGGCACGCGACGGGGCCAGGGTCGGTGGGTGGGGACCCCACGCTGGCGAATGCGCTGTTCGGGGACCTGGCGCCACTGCACCAGACGGACTGGGAGCTGGCGGCGATGACGCGCGAGGAGCGGACGGCGCGCGCCGAGGAGCGGGAGCATCGCTCGCCGCTCGACGTGCAGGCGACGCTGGAGCAGGCGCACCAGGAGGTGGAGGCCGCGGCGATGGCGTCCATCCAATCCGCGCGAGGAGGCGAGGACTGGGGCGCGGCCGTGGCGGGCGGCGAGGGCGAGGCTTTTGATGAGGGTGCGCTGTCCGCGGGCGAGATGTTCCGGGCGGAAGGGGATGACGCGGGCGCCGGGGCCGTGGCGAGCGCCGACGCAGGTGCTGCCGCTGATGCGTATGCAACTGGCGCTGATGGCGGGGCTTCCGCCGAGGGCTACGGTGGTGCTTCTCCCGAGGGGTATGACGCAGGGGCGTACGGTGGCGGTGCCGCCCCAGAGGGGCATGACCCCGGTGCGTACGGAGAGGGTGCTTCTCCCGAGGGATATGACCCCGGTGTGAACGGTGGTGGTGCCGCTCCCGAGGGCTATGACCCCGGTGCGTCCGGTGGTGCTTCTCCCGAGGGGTATGACGCAGGAGCGTACGGAGGTGGTGCCTCTCCCGAGGGTCATGACCTCGGTGCATACGAAGGTGAGTCCTCTCCCGAGGGGCATGACCTCGGTGCGTACGGTGGTGCTTCTCCCGAGGGTTATGACGCAGGAGCGTATGGAGGTGGTGTCTCTCCCGAGGGTCATGACCTCGGTGCGTCCGGTGGTGCTTCTCCCGAGGGGTATGACGCAGGGGCGTACGGAGGTGGTGCCTCTCCCGAGGGTCATGACCTCGGTGCGTACGAAGGAGAGGCCTCTCCTGAGGGTCATGACCCCAGCACATACGGTGGTGCCTCACCTGATGGTCATGACGCAGGTGCGTACGGTGGTGCCTCCCCTGAGGGATATGACCCGGGGGCTGTCTCTCCCGAGGGTCATGACGCAGGTGCGTACGGTGGTGCTACCCCCGAGGGATATGACCCCGAGGCTGCCTCCCCCGAGGGGTATGACTCCGGTGCATACGGTGGTGCTTCTCCCGAGGGCTACGACCCTGGTGCGTACGGTGGTGCTACCCCCGAGGGATATGACCTCGGGGCTGCCGCCCCCGAGGGTCATGACGCAGGTGCATACGGTGGTGCTTCCCCCGAGGGCTACGGCCCAGGTGATGCCTCCTCGGAGGTTCATGCCTCCGGCGCGTACGAGGCGGGCACGGCGACCGGCTACGACTCCCCGGCGCATGGAACAAGCTCGGAGCCCTACGGCGCGGAGGGATATGAGGCGGGTGCGTATGGCGGAGACTCGCTGACGGGATACGACTCCACCGAGCCAGCCGGGGCCTCGGAGTCCTACGGCGCGGATGGCTCGACGGCGAGTGCCTACGAGCACGGAGGCGCGGGTTTCGCGGAGGGCACGCTGGGCCCGGACGCGTTGGCCGCGGCCGGCGGGCAGGACCTGGATGGTGCCGCGACGGATGCGCTGGATGAAGCGGCGATGGACGCGGCGTACGGGACCGACGAAGCGTCGACTGCTCCGAGCGCGGACATTGCTCCGGCGAGCGAAGGCGCATCATCGCTGGGACTCGAAGGGTGGGGCGGGCAGTCCGGGCAGGGAAATGTCGCGACCCCCGGGAGCTTGGATGATGCGTTCTCCGAGGGCTTCGCAAGCGCGGTGACGGGTGACGGGAGCCCGGGTGGAGTGAGTGGTCCTCCCACGGTCCTGTATGGCGTGAGTACTCCAGAAGCTGGGGCACTGACGGACTGGACGGCTGCACAGCCGGATGCGGGAGGTGAGGTCGAAGCCTCTCCGCCACTGGGGAGACTCGCCTGGACAGAGGAGGCCGTTTCCGCGCCGGCGTCACGGCCGGTGGCGGTGGCGCCTCGGCTCGGGGACGAGGGGTTCTTCGACGTCGACACTCCAGCGTCCTCGCAGGGAGATGCGCTCTCCGCGGCCGAAGCAGAGCTGGCCGCCATGCGCGATGTGGGAGCACGGCCGTCCGTGCCGCTCGAGGCCTCACCGTGGACGGAGTTGCCACCGGACCCCGAGGTCGAGAACTCCGCGAAGGATTTCGCCGAAGTCGACGATGTGTCTCAGGCGCCGAAGGGAGAGCCAGTCGCGGAGGCGTCGACCGAAATCGAATCCGCGCCGACCGACGGAGCGGAAGAGGAGAGCCTGCCCGCCTCGCCGTGGGACGTATTGGAGGCGGAGCTTCAGGCCAAGGTTCGACAGGATGACCCGACAGGTGCTCCCGTTGAGCCCCCGGCCGCAAGTGTTGGCGCGGACTGGTTTGACTCGGAGCCGGCTGGTGCGGAGGCTGCGGCGGTAGCGAGTGCTCCCACTGACGCAGCTTCGGTGGACGCATCGGCGAGCGAGCCCGAAGGGCAATCACGGGCCGAGGCCACCGATGAATCGGCGGACGGGTCTGGCGCGGAGCCAGGAGCCGAGGCCGCCGGAGCGAACGAGGCGACGGACTGGTCTGGCGCGGAGCCAGAGGCCGCCGGAGCGAACGAGGCGACGGACTGGTCTGGCGCGGAGCCAGAGGCCGCCAGAGCGAACGAAGCGACGGACTGGTCTGGCGCGGAGCCCGGAGCCGAGGCGTCTGGCGCAAACGAGGCGACGGACTGGTCCGGAGCAGAGCCCGGAGTCGAGGCCTCTGGCGCGAACGACTCGACGGACTGGTCCGGAGCGGAGCCCGGAGCCGAGGCAGCCAGAGCAAACGAGTCGACGGACTGGTCCGGAGCGGAGCCCGAGGCTGCCGGAGCAAACGAGTCGACGGACTGGTCCGGAGCGGAGCCCGGATCGGAGCCTTCCAGCGCGGATGTGGCCGGGGGCTGGTTCGATTCTGAAACAGGTGACGTGCAGTCTCCGACGGGCACTGTCTCCGATTCGCTCCCCACGGAAGTCGAAGGCGTCGCGTCGCTCGATGCGAGTCATCACGCCACGGATGCGGCTGTCCTCGCGGCCGACGGTGTCACGGCGACGGCGTCGGACGCCTCGGCGGGATGGTTCGACTCCGAGCCGGAGGGCGCCGCGCCAGTCGACTCGTCCCCTGGCTCTGTGTGGTTCGACTCGAACACGGCAGACACCGCCTCGGACGTGTCTGGCCAGGCAAGCCAGCACACGACGGCGCCGGGGGCTGAGTACTGGCCCGCGTCCACCGAATCGGAGTCGGTACACAGGGCGGACACGGAGCCTGAAGGCGCCGTGGAGGACACGTCCCTTCCCGAGTCGAACGCCCGGCCGGAGGAGTTCGAGAAGCAACTGGAGGAAGCGCATGAGCGCGTCCGCTCACTGAGGGCCTCGCTGGAGCAGGAGCTCGCGTTTCGTCAGGACGCCGAGCGTCGAATCGAGGAGTCGCGCGAGCTCAGCGAGTCCCTGCGAGGTGTCCTGGATCGCGAAGCGGCCCTGCGCGTGGAAGCCGAGGCCGTGCGCGACCGGAACGGAGAGCTGTTCCAGTCGTTTCAGGCGCGTCTCGCCGAATTGGAAGAGGAGCACGCGCGAGAGGCCACGCTGCGTGCGGAAGTGGAGCAGCAGCTCGACGAGGCTCGTGCGCGGGAGTCGGAGTTCGCGACGGCCCAGGCTCGAGAAGAGAGCCAGCGGCGAGAGCTCGAAGCGGAGCTGGAGCTGTCGCGGCGGCGAGAGTCCGAGCAGGACGTTCGGAGTGGCTCCGAGGTGGAGTCCCTCCGCACGGAGCTCGCGGACCTCCAGGAGCGTCTGGACGCGGCGGAGGCTCGAGCGGAAGCCGAGGCCCAGGCGCGTGCGACGGTGGACGCCGCCGCGAAGGCGGCCTTGGCGCGCATCGAGACGCGCGAGCAGGACTTCATCGAGCTGCGGGGCCTGCTGGATGCCGCGGCGACGGAAGCCCGAGAGCTCACGCGGTTGAGGGTGGAAGACCTCGCGCGAGTGGAGGCCAGGGCGAAGGAGGCGCTCCTCGCGAGGGACGATGCGCAGGAGCGTGCCGACCAGGAATCCCTGGCACGAGCCGATGTCCAGTCGCGTCTCGTGGAGTTGGAGGCGAGGCTTCAGGAGACGGAGACGCGAGAGGCGGCGGCGGCGCAGGCGCTGAAGGAAATCGAGATTCGGCTCGAATCCGAGGCGGCGGGACGGGTCGAGTCCGAGTCGCGTGCCGAGACGGAGGCGCAGTCACGTCGGAGCCTGGAAGCGCGCGTGAAGTCCGCGGAGGTGGCCCTGGTCGAAGCGGAGGCCCGGGCGGGAGCAGAGGCCCTGGCGCGAGCGGAGGCAGAGGCCCGCGCGGCGACGGCGGATGCGGAGCGAATCGAAGCGGAGACGCGCGCGAAGATGGAATCGCGTGCGCGCGCGGAGGCGGAGGCCCAGGCGGAGCTGGATTCCAGGGCGCGGAACGAAGCCGAGGTGAGAGCAGAGTCCGAGACCCGTGCTCGCGAGGAACTGGAGTCTCGGACGAAGGCGGAGGTCCTCGCGCTCGCGGAGCTGGAGTCCCAGGCTTCGACCGAGGCGAGGGAGCGTCTCGAACAAGAGGTCCAGGCCCGAGCCGAGGCGGAAGCCCGAGCGAAATCCGAGGCCAATCACCGCGCGGAGGCTGAGGCACGCGCGGAGATTGAAGCCCAGAACCGAGCCGAAGCCGAGGAGCGGGCTGAGTCCGAAGCGAAGCAGCGCGAGGAATCCGAGGAGCGGGCCGAGTCCGAAGCGAAGCAGCGCAAGGAAGCCGAGGAGCGGGCCGACTCCGAAGCGAAGCAGCGCAAGGAAGCCGAGGCGCGTGCCGAGTCCGAAGTGAAGCGGCGCGAGGAAGCCGAAGCGCGGGCGGAGTCCGAAGCGAAGCAGCGTGAGGAGGCCGAGGCCCGAGCCGAAGCCGAGGCGAAGCAGGGCGAGGCCGCGGAGGCCCATGCGGAGGCCGAAGCCAGGCAGCGCACGGAGCTCGAGACGCGAGCGGAGTCCGAGGCGAAGCAGCGCGAGGAAGCCGAGGCGCGGGCGGAGTCCGAGGCCCGACAGCGAGCGGAGTCCGAGGCTCGAGCGGAGGCGGAAGCACGGCTGCGAGCCGAAGCCGAGGCCCAAGCGGAGTCCGAAGCGAAGCAGCGAGCCGAAGCCGAGGCCCGCGCGGAGACGGAAGCACGCCTGCGCGCAGAAGCCGAGGCTCGAGCGGAGTCCGATGCGAAGCAACGCGTCGTCGCGGAGACGCGAGCGGAGTCGGAGTCGAGGCAGCGCGCGGAGGCGGAGTCCCGCGCCGCAGCCGAAGCCGAGGTCCGAGCGGAGGCGGAGCTTCGCGCCCAGAAGGCCGCACAGGCGCTGACCGATGCGGAAGCGCGCGCCAAGACCGAGGGCCGTCACCGCACCGCGCTGGAAGTACGCCTGGACGCCGAAGCGCGTCAGCGCGAGGCCATCGAGACCCGCATCGAGGAACAGACCCAGGCGCGAACCGAAGCTGAGTCGCTGTCCGCTCGCCTCGCCGAGCAACTCGCCCAGCTCCAATCTCGCCTGGAGCAAACGGAAGCGGACCTGTCCCAGGTGCGGACGGAGCGTGAGGAAGCGCGCCAGTCCTTGGAGGCACTGCACGCGGAGAAGGCTCGATTGGAAGCGGACTCCGCAGAGGAGCGAGCCCGGTCCGAGCGCGAGCGCCTGGAGTTGGAGGAACGAGGCCACCGCGAGGCCGAGGAGGCCGCCGCGCATGCCCGTGCGGCCCTGCTCCCCCTGGAGGCCCCACCGGGGCGCCCCGAACTCGCGGTATCCCGCAGCGGCAGTGTCACCCAGGAGGGCTTGTCCCGACTGGTGCTCCGACTCTGCGAGGCGCGCATGGAGGTGCGCCTGGAGCTGAAGGTGATGAACGCGCTGCGCGTGTTGTGGCTCCGGGATGGCTCGCTCGTGGGGGCTGTCTCCTCCGCGTCGGGTGAGTCGCTCATCGACCGTGCCCGCGCGGATGGCCTCATCGACGCGCGGCAGGAGGGCGAGCTGCGGCTGGTGCGCAGCGCCACCACCGGCGCGCTGCTCGACGCGCTCCGAGGCCGAGGCTATCTGCGCGAGTCCGAGTCCGTACCGCTGGTGCAGCGCTACACGGAGCAGGTCTTCCTGGATGCCCTGGCCGAGCCCTCCACGCTGTACCGGTTGGTGCAGGAGCCGGCGCCGCACGAGGTGGCGCTCGCCGCCGCCACGCGCCCGCCGCTGTTCCTGCTGGCGGAGGCCCTGCGCAACACGCTGACCGCCGAGTCCCTGCTGGCGTCCGCTGGCGGACTCCGCGCCCGAGTCGCCCGAGGTGACCTGCACCTCGCGCCCGACGACTTCGGCCTGCCTCCCAAGGACTTGCAGCTGCTGTCCCAGGTGGATGGTGAGCACACGGTGGAGGCGCTGTTGTTGGGGGCGGGTGTGCCGCAGGACTCGGCCTTGAAGGCGCTCTCGGTGGCGAGGACGCTGGGGCTCATCATCCTGCGGCCCGCGGACGCGGATGACTCCGGAGAGCTACCGCCCGAGCTGGACGTCCGTCGGCTGGAAGCGAAGTTCGAGGAGATTCAGGACGCGGACTACTTCACCGTGCTGGGGCTGGCACGCACGGCGGGTAGCGAGGAGGTCAAGCGGGCCTACGAGCTGCTCGCCGCCGAGTTCCACCCGCTGCGTTTCGCGGGGCATCCGGACCCGGCGCTCCAGCACCGCGCGCAGCAGATTCGGGGTGTGTTGTCCGAAGCCGCCCAGGCCCTGGGGGATGACCGACTGCGCTCCGAGTACGCACGCAGCCTGCTCGACTGACAGGGGGTGGACGTCCCGTGCGCCGGGGCGGGGGAGGGCTGCCCGCACGGGGTTGCCCGTGCGCGCGGGGGGAGTTAAGAGGGCCTCCATGGTTCGTGAGATCCTCATCTGGCCCGACCCCATCCTGAAGCAGAAGGCCAAGCCCGTGACGAAGGTGGACGACTCCACCCGCGCGCTGGTGAAGGACATGTTCGAGACGATGTACGCCGCCGACGGCGTGGGACTCGCGGCGCCGCAGATTGGCGTGCTCCAGCGCGTCATCGTCCTGGACACCACGCCGCGTCAGCCCGAGTCCAAGCCCCTGGCGATGATCAACCCGGAGCTCGTCGCGCTCGAGGGTGAGACGACCTACAACGAGGGCTGCCTCTCCCTCCCCGGTGAGTCGGAGGACGTGGACCGCGCCGCCGTCGTCACGGTGAAGTACCTGGACGTGGACGGTCAGGAGCAGACGCTGCGCTGTGACGAGCTGCTCGCCATCGCCGTGCAGCACGAGACGGACCACCTGAATGGCACCGTCTTCGTGGACCACGTCTCCACGCTGAAGCGCGAGTTCATCCGCAAGCGGATGAAGAAGCTCAAGGCTTCGCGCGAGAGCGAGCTGAACCCTTCGGCTTCTCGGTAGTCGCTCGGGCCACGCCCTTCTTGGGGCACAGCTCGGCCACGACGCACCGGTCGCACTCGGGGGAGCGGGCAAAACACGTCCGCCTCCCGTGCCACACCAGGAGCTGGTGGCCTTTCGTCCACCAGGGGATGGGCAGCACGGACCGCATGTCCGTCTCCACCTTGTCCGGGTCCTCGTGCGTGGTGAAGCCGAGCCGGTACGCGAGCCGTTTCACGTGGGTGTCGACCGGGAAGGCATCGTCGCCGCCCAGGTGGATGCACACGACGCCCGCCGTCTTTCGGCCCACGCCGGGCAGCTCCGCGAGCGTGTCGCGCTGGAGCGGCACCTGGCCGCCATGTTCCCCCACGAGGATTTTCGCCGCCGCGACGATGTTCTTCGCCTTGGCGCGGTACAGGCCGCAGGTGCGGATGAAGGGCTCCACGTCGGCGGGTTGGACCTCCGCGTAGGCGTGCGCGTTGGGGAAGCGCTGGAATAGGGCGGGGGTCACCATGTTGACCCGCTTGTCCGTGCACTGGGCGGAGAGCATCACCGCCACGAGCAGCTCCAGGGGGGAGCGGAAATCCAGCTCGATGTGGGCATCGGGCATGGAGGCTTCCAGCCGCTCCATGACCTTCACCGCGCGCTCACGCTTCGCCGCCGTTGTCTCACGTCCGGGCACGCGGCCGTTGTATGTCACCCCTGTCGTGCCCCCAAGTCCTGGCTGTCGCCACCCCGCGGGAGAACCATGAAGCCCATCGACTTTCGCTCCGACACCGTCACCAAGCCCACCGCCGGTATGCGCCGAGCCATCGCGGAAGCGGAGGTGGGGGACGACGTCTACGGCGAGGACCCCACGGTGCTGCGCCTGGAGGCCCGGGTGGCGGAGCGGCTCGGGCTCGAGGCGGCCGTCTTCGTACCCTCGGGCACGCAGGCCAACCAGGTGGCCATCGGCGCGCACTGCCGGGCGGGGGACGAGGTGCTGACCGAGGCGGGCAGTCACATCCTTCACTACGAGGGCGGCGCGGTGCCGGCGCTGTGGGGCGTGCAGCCGCAGCCGCTGCCGGGTGAGCGGGGCTTGCTGACGCCGGAGGACGTGGCGGCGGCGGTGCGCGAGGACAACATGCACAACCCGCGCACGCGGCTGCTGTCGTTGGAGAACACGCACAATCGCGGCGGGGGCTCGGTGTGGCCGGTGGAGCGCTTCCGCGCGGTGGTGGAGGTCGCACGCAAGGCGGGGCTGGCGGTGCACCTGGATGGTGCGCGCCTGTTCAACGCGGAGGTGGCGGCGGGTGTGCCCGCGTCGACGTGGGCGAGGCTGACGGACACGACGTCGGTGTGTTTCTCGAAGGGGCTGGGGGCGCCGGTGGGCTCGGCGCTGGCGGGCCGCGCGGACCTCATCAAGGAGGCGCGTCGGCTGCGCAAGCGGCTGGGTGGAGGCATGCGGCAGGCGGGCATCCTGGCCGCGGCGGCGCTGTACGCGTTGGACCACCATGTGGAGCGGCTCGCCGAGGACCATGCGAATGCGCGCCGACTCGCGGCGGCGCTGGCCGAGGTGCCGGGAGTGAAGGTGGACACGGCGCGGGTGGAGACGAACATGGTGTTCGCGGAGTTCGACCGCCCGGCCCTGGAGATGGTGACGCTGCTGGGGGGACACGGCGTGCTGACGAACCCGGCGGGGGGACCGCGCTCGGTGAGGTTGGTGACGCACCTGGACCTGTCCGCGGCGGACATCGACGAATCGGTCGCGCGCATCCGGCGAGCATTGGCGTAGGCCGCCGGTCGCCACGCGGGGCTCAACGAAGGGGCGAGGTTTTCCGGGCCGCGAATCTGTCCGCCCCCCGGGTTGCTTGCTCGCTTCCGCTCCGGGCGAAGCCGTGGCTGCTGGGCGAGGGAAGGCACCGAGCGGAGCGTGGTAGGCTCGCCGGGCCGTGCGTCGACTCCGCCTCCTCGCCTTCGTCAGCGTCTGTGCCTGCTCCACCCCTCGGTCGGAGCAGAAGATGAGCTTCGATGAGGTCTACGAGACCCCGGAGCGGTCCTCCGCGGAGCCGTCCTCGTCACCTGTCCCCGCCTCGCCGGGTGGACGTGTACGCCTGGCCGCGCCCGAGCCCTCCATGGAACTCCAGGAGGCCCTGGAGTCCTTCAGGGAGCGGGCCCGTGGGCACCGTCGGAAGGTGGCGCGGGGTGGGCCCATGCCGTTGGGGCAGGTGGAGAGCTGGGAGTTGATGAACGGGATGTTGGATGCGTTCCTGGCGCGCGCGGTGGAGCGCACGGACTCCCGCGACGTGGAGCGAGCCCGAGGCGTCCTGGAGGCCGAGCTGGAGCAGGACGGCAGGACGTATGGCGACATGCCTGGAGCCCTGGCGGAGGCCGTGGTGCTGAGGGTCGGGCGGCTCGCGGTGCGCATGGCGGAGCTGCGGCGGCTGGAGCATCCGGAGGAGGTCAACGGACTGCCCCGACTGGCCTGGCCCGTGGATCCGGTGACCATCACCAGCGTCTTCGGCCAGCGCTGGCACCCCATCCTGGGCGAGCAGCGGCGCCACCTCGGCGTGGACCTGGCGGCGAAGCAGGGTCAGGTCGTCTACACGGCGACGAAGGGTGTGGTGTTGCGTGCGGGGTGGAACGGCGACCACGGCCTCCAGGTGGAGGTGCAGCACGATGGGCGCTGGTTGACGCGCTACAGCCACCTGTCCCGGGTGTTGGTGGAGCCGGGGGAGATTCTCGAGCGGGGCCATGCGGTGGGGCTGGCCGGCGAGACGGGGCTGGCCACGGGCGTGCACCTGCACTTCGAGCTGTGGCGGGACGGGGAGGTGATGGACCCCCTGGACGCGCTTGGGGACGAGGGCGAAGGGCGTCTGGAGGCGCCGCCGATGGCGCGGGGTGGTGCGGGCTTGTGAGCCCGCAACGCATCAGGGGCGCCACCGGCTTGAGGTAGCGCCCCTGAGGGGAGTGCCCGGTTCATCGCGAGTCCCTGGGACGCCACGGCATGAACCGGGGTGGCGTCAGCGACTCACAGCGAGTTCTTCAGCTCCTTGGCCGGACGGAAGCCAATGGTCTTCGAGGCCTTCAGCTTCATCATCTCGTTGGTCTGCGGGTTGCGAATCTTCCGCGCCTTGCGGGAACGCACCGACCAGGTTCCGAAGCCGGGGTAGCTGAATCGCGCGTCCTTCTTCACCGCCTTGCCGATGTTGGTGAAGACGATGTCGAGGATCTGCGCCGCCGACTTCTTGGTGAGACGTGTCTGCGCCGCCACCACCTCGACGAGCTCTGCCTTGGTCATTACGCCCCTCCGTCCTGCGTTGTCTGGCCTTGAATGCGCGTAAGCCAACCGGTGGTAACAAATCGCTCTTTTCCCTGTCAATGCTGACCGCGCTCCGAGGCCGGAAAATCGGCCTCCGGACGAAAAGTTGGCTCGGTGAAACACCGGGCGTAGACAGAGGGAGAAATCCGCACCCGAGACACCGACACACCGTGTGGAATCAGGGTGTCGAAAACAATTGGGTTGATCGTGATTTGAAGAAAGTCTTTGAGATTTCGATCACTTGGCGTGTGTTGCTGATCGCGCCTGGGTCGGGGTGGGCGGGAATGGACTAGGGTTTCCACCTGCGTGCGCTTCCGAACGTTTCCGACGTTGATGATCCTGACGCTGGGCGCCTGCCGGGGCCCGGGGCTCCCCGTGGGCGGAGGGGCCACCCCTGGGCGGGAGCAGGTCCGTGTCGAGGTGTGGGTGGACGCGGCGTGGTGGCGGCCCGGGGATGGTTCCAGGGAGCGGCCCTTGAGGTCGCTGGCGGAGGCGCTGGCCCGGCCGGGTCCGCTGACGGTGCACCTGGCGGCGGGAGCGTACCGGGGCCCCTTCACCCTGCCCGAGGATGTCCGGCTGGAGGGCGAGGGACCCGGCACGGTGCTGCTGGTGGAAGCCCCGCAGGGCACGGTGCTGCGTGCCGCCGGGCCATCGGGTGGGGCGGAGGGACCCGAGGAGCCAGTGCCGAGCGCCGCCGGGCCATCGGGTGGGGCGGAAGGGCCTGCGAGTGATGGGCAGCGTGTGCTCCCGCCGATTTCTCCAGGCTTGCAGGGCTTGCCGTTTCGGCCCGAGGGGCATGGTGGCTTCCCGTGGACCTCCCCAGGGCAGCAGGGCGTGCCGTCTCAGTCCGTGGGGCATGGTGGCTTCCCGTTGAGCCCCTTGGGCCCGCGGGGCTTGGTCGCGGCGTCGAGTGGGTCTCCGTTGAATGCCACGGATCCGCAGGACCTTTCGTCGCCAGCCACGGGAACGGGGGGAGTCCTGTTGCGGAACCTGGAGGTGCGGGGCGGAACCTGGGGCCTGGAGGTGACGGGCGGCGGGCGCGTCTTGGTGGAGAACGTGGGTTTCAGCGGCCAGCGCCAGGGCGCGGTGCGGGTGACATCCGGAAGGTTCGACGCGGTGGATGCACGCTTCGAGGCCACCGTGTCGGAGACCGTGGGTGTCCTGCTCGACGCGCCCGAAGAGGCTCCGTCTCCACCGTCATCCCGGGACGCGTGGCTGCGAGGAACCTCCTTCACGGGCCCCTTCCGTCGCGCGGTCCGCGTCCGAGGTGCCGAGTCTCGGGTGCTGCTGGAGGACGTGCGCTTCACGGGGCCGGTGACGGCGGTGGGGATGGATGGTGGGCACGCGGAGGTCCGCCGTGCGGTGTCGGAAGGCGGCCGAGGCGCGGCCTTCTCGGTGGTGGAGGGCAGCCTGGTGATGGAGGACGTGCGAGTGCGGGGGCACGAACTCGCGGTCTCCGCCATGCGTGCGCTGCGTCTGGAGGTGCGGGGGCTCTTCTCAGTGGGCGCCGAACGGGCGGGATTGGGCGTGGTCGCCTCGCGCGGCGTGCTGCTGGAGGACGTGGTGGTGCGCGGCAGTGGCAGCCACGGTGCGTTCCAGCTCACGGGCTCGGAGGTGGAGGCGCGGCGCCTCCATGTGGAGGATGCCGCCGAGTACGGAGTGGTGGCGGTCGGCGGAAGCCTGAGGCTCACGGGCGGCACCGTGGTGGGCGTGCGCTCGGTGGATGGCATCACCGGAGACGGACTGCACCTGCGTCAGGTGCGCGCGGATGTGGAGGGCGTGGTGATTCGGCGAACCACGGGGGCCTGCGTCCTCGCGGCGCAGAACGCGCGAGTGTCCCTGCGCGACGCGGAACTGGAGCAGTGCGGGCAAGCGGCGCTGCTGGTGGACACGCTCGCGAGGCTGGACGCCACGGGAGTGGAAGCTCGAGACAGCGGTGAGACGGTGCTGGCGGCGATGGGTGATGGCGACCTGCGCGTGGACGCGCTCCTGGTACGGGGGGCCAGCCAGGGCCTCATCTGGGCCGAGTGCACGGGAGACACCCGGGTGCGACTGGGGCGCATCCGCACGGAGGACCGGAGGGGAGAGGAGGCGCCGTGTGTGGAGCGCCTCGCCGAGCCTAGGCCCGGCCCGCGCTGATCACGCGGGAGGCGGCGCGGGCGCGTCGGCGGAATCCAGGGGCGTGGCGTGCTTCTCCAGCCACTCACGGATGACGGGATACACCTCCTGGGGCGCGCCCTTGCCGAACACGAGGTCTCCGTGCCCGTAGTCCAGCGCGTCTCCCCGGTCCCTGCCGAAGACGTGCAGCGTGCGGTCCTCGGCGGTGACGAGGGCGAACTGGCTCTCCACGTTCTCGGCGGTGGCCAGCCGGTCCGCGCTCCCGCCCATGACGAGGATGGGGAGCTGGAGGCGGGAGATGCCGGCGCGCCAGTCACGGGTGCGGTCGAACGAGCGGAACGCGTCATGCTCAATCCAGTCCTGGAACTGGAGCAGCACCTTGCGGCTCATCGACGACATCATGTTCGCGTAGACCTGCCGCTGGATGCGCGGAGGGATGTGCAGGGGATTCACCACCAGGTCCGACAGCGGGAGCGTCACGTAGCCGAGGAAGGGCGCGAGGCTTGCGCTCATCCACTCCTGCCGGAAGCGCGCGGGCCATGCCGCGCGGACGCCCAGCGAGATGAGCGTGCGCAGGAAGGGCTCCGACTTGAAGTGCACGGGGGCGCCGAGCGTGAGCAGTCCCGACAGCTTCGCTCCTTCCGGGCCTTGCGCCAGGGCATAGCCCACGAGCCCTCCCAGCGAATGCCCGAGCCAGAAGGCCCGCTTCGCGCCCGTCTCCTTCAGGGCCAGCTCCAGCAGTGCGGGGCCGTCCTGGAGGATGTGGTCATCGATGGTGAAGTCCGTGTACCGCCGGCCACGGGGGGGCAGGCGCGAGTGCCCGGTGCCGCGCCATTCGACGCTGAAGCAGTCGAAACCCGCCTCCGCCAGATAGTGGGCGACGGAATAGGGGGGCTCGAAGTCGAAGGTGTACCGGTTGGCGGCCAGTCCATGGCACAGCAGCACCGGCTCCTCGAAGCGCCGCACGGGGGCGCGCCGGGCGTGGACCGCCAGTTCCCATCCATCCGCGCACTGGGCCTTGAGGGCCTGGGGCAGCGGGGTGCGCAGCCGGTACCACCGCCGCACGAGCGCCACCCACAGGACATTGCCCATGACCACGACCAGGCTGGCGACCAGCACCCACACGACCCATCGCCAGTCTCCCATGTTGCCCTCCTGGATGACCCCTCGGTCTGACGGTGCCTCGAATAAAACCCTGCTAAGGTCCGTTCACCCGCCGTCCTGTTGCCAGGAACTCACGGGCATCAGAGGAAGTCGAGGGAGCGATGAAGTTACGGAAACTGATGTTCGTGCTGCCGAACCTCTTCACTGTCACGTCCATCTTCTGTGGCTTCTACGCCATCACGCTGTGCGCGGGTGAAGCGGGTCCTGTCCAGCTCTATCAGGCCGCGCTGGCCATCTTCTTCGCGATGTTCTTCGACGGGTTCGACGGTCGCGTCGCCCGGTTGACGAAGACGCAGAGCGACTTCGGTGTGCAGCTCGACAGTCTGGCGGACGTCGTCTCGTTCGGGGCGGCTCCGGCGCTGTTGGTCTACAAGTGGGCGTTGGCGCCGCTGGGCTTCGCGGGGCTGTTCATCTCCTTCGCGTTCGCCGCGTGCGGCGCGCTGCGGCTGGCGCGCTTCAACGTGCTGGCGGCGCGCAATCCGCATGGCGGGGGTGGGCGCTTCTTCGTGGGCCTGCCGATTCCCCTGGCCGCGGGCATGCTCGTCTCGGTCATCATCTCCCACCACGTGGCCTCGCGAGGCGAGCCGCTGCACGAGTCGGCCGTTGTCCCGGTGGCGGTCGCGGTGGTGGGACTGGCGCTGCTGATGGTGTCGACGGTGCGTTACCGCACCTTCAAGGACACCCGTCCCAGTCGCAAGAGCGCGGGTGTGTTCACATTGATGGTGGTCGGCGGTGTGGCCATCGCGACGCAGTACCATCCCGCGTGGTTGTTGGTGGCCTGCTGTGGTGCGTACCTCGCGCTGGGGTTGGTGGAGTCCGCGGTGCAGGTGCGCACGCATCTGGCGGCGCGCAAGGTGGCCGCCGGCTCCACGGCTGTCGCCGCCGTCATCGACGACGAGGATGATGACGAAGAGGCCGAGGACGGTACCGGTCCGGGCAACGACGGGCCCGCCTTCCTCTGACCGAACGAGCGGAGTCGGAGCCCTCCTTCTGGGCGGCCGACACCCGCTCGACGACGCCACGGCGCGAGTGCCGAGACCTCGCCCGAAGGCGGTGCTCGCCGTGCAGACGTGCCCGCCACCGAGGAAGCAGGCACGAGCCCGCGCCGAGGGAAGGCGGGCGTCCGGACGCGGTCCTGGCGGGTGAGCGAGCGCGGAGATGCTTCCGTCCGTGCCGAGGCTGACAGGTGCCGCTAGGATGCGCGACCCATGCGCGTCGAGTTGCTGTGCACTGGTGACGAGCTGGTCACCGGCCTCATCACGGATACGAACAGCACCTACCTTGAGTCCCGTCTCTTCGACTTGGGCGTCAAGGTGGAGCGGGTGGTGTTGGTGGGCGACGTCCGCCCCGACATCACCCAGGCGTTGCTGGAGGCGTCGTCCCGGGCGGAGGTGGTGGTGGTCTCCGGCGGGTTGGGACCGACCGCGGACGACTTCACGCTGGAGTGCGCCGCCGCCGCCGCGGGTGTCCCGTTCGACGAGGACGCACGGGTGCTTGGCTGGCTGCAAGAGCGCTATGCGGCCCGGGGTCTCCCCATCAACCCGAGCGCGCTGCGCATGGCCCGTATCCCTCGCGGCAGCGAGCCGGTACGCAATCTGGTGGGCTCCGCGCCCCTCGTCATCCTCACGCTGGGACGTTGTCGCCTGTTCTTCCTGCCCGGCGTGCCGCGTGAGTTCCGCGCCCTGCTGGATGGAGAGGTGCTGCCACGCATCCAGGCGGAGCTGGAGGCCAGACCCGGTCGAGTCTTCCGTGCCTTCCGCCTGTTGCGCACGGTGGGGCTTCCCGAGTCGGAAATGGACCTCGCCGTGGCGCCCCTGGCTTCGAGCCACCCCCGGGTGGTGTTCGGCTTCCGAACGCACGCACCGGAGAATCACCTCAAGCTGATGGCGGAGGCGCCCTCGCAGACCGAGGCTGATGGTGCGCTGGCGGCCGCCGAGGTCGACTGCCGACGGGTGTTGGGTGCCCGCGTCTTCGGCGCGGACGGGGACGAGTACGCCCCGGTGCTGCTGGACGTGCTGGGCCGCGCGGGCGCCACGCTGGCGACGGCGGAGAGCTGTACGGGGGGCCTCATCGCCCAGTGGCTCACGGCGGTGGCGGGAGCCAGCACCGTCTTCGTCGGAGGGGCGGTGGTGTACTCGGAGAAGATGAAGTCCGCATGGGTGGGTGTTCCACCCGAGATTCTCGAGCGTCATTCCGCCGTGTCCTCCCAGACGGCCATCGCCATGGCCGAGGGCGCGCGTGCCGCCTGCGGCACCACATATGGTTTGTCCGTGACAGGGTACGCGGGGCCTGGGGGAGGAACTCCCGAGGACCCCGTGGGCACCGTGTACTGCGCGCTCGCGGGCCCGGACCTGGTGACCCGGTGTGAGCGCATGTCCTTTTCCGGAGACAGAGAGCGCGTGCGGCTCTTCGCTGCCTCCCACACGCTGGAGATGCTGCGACAGCACCTGCTGTCCGCCGCCCGCCTATGAGTCGCTCCAAGTCCAAGCGCCAAGAGCCATCCACCCCCGAGCCCGGTGTGACGGGCCCGGCCCCAGAGGAGTCGGCCATCCCAGCTCCCGAGTCGCCCGCGGAGGCCACTGCCCCCTCCACGCAGAGCGCGCCCTCGCTTTCGGGAGGCGCGCCCGGTGCCATGCTTCGCGTGTGGTTCGCCGCCTACCGCGTGGAGGTGCTGCTGTTCGTGGTGGCGTTCGTCGTGCTCTCGAGCTTCAGCTCCCAGCGCTTCCTGCGCCAGAGCGCGGCGCCGCACTTCATCTACCAGGCCCAGTCGTGGTTGGAGGGGCGGCTGGACGTGGACCCCCAGGTCCTCCCCAATCTGGAGGACTGGGCCTGTGTGCGTCAGATGGGTGGCGAGAAGGTCCGCTGCGAGGGCCGGCCGCTTCCCGATGACCGCTGGTTCGTGAGCTTCCCATCCTTCCCCGCCGTGGCGATGCTGCCCTTCGTCGCGCTGCACGGGTATCAGTTCAACGACACCTCGTTCGGCGTCATCGTTGGCGCGTTGGCGGTGGCGCTCTTCTATTCGCTGCTGCGCTTCCTGGCGAAGGAAGGTGAAACGGCGCGCACCCGCGATGAGAACGTCGTGCTCGCGCTCACACTCGCCTTCGGCACGTTGTTCTTCTACTGCGCCATACGTGGCGAGGTGTGGTTCAGCGCCGAGGTCATGGGCGTGGCCCTCACCTGCCTCTACGTGCGCAACGCCCTGCGTGCCCACCGGCCTGGCCTGGCCGGAGTGTTCTTCTCCATGGCCACGCTCACGCGCACGCCGCTGTTCTTCGCGGGTCTCTTCTTCGTGCTGGAGGCGCTGTGCCCGGGCCCCGGGCCTCGGCTGGAGCAACTCAAGGCCCTGGGGCGCAACTGGAAGCCGGCGGCGCGAAAGGTGGGCTTGTTCGCGCTGGGCGCCGCACCGCTGGGGCTGCTGGCCGCTGGCTACAACGTGTATCGCTTCGGCCGATTGAGCGAGTTCGGCCACGCCTTCCTCTTCAACAACCGCGTCAACGTGGACATCGACCGGTGGGGCCTCTTCCACTGGGAATACCTGGGGCGCAACCTGGAGGCCGCCTTCCTCAAGTGGCCGTCGCTGTCGCTGGCGCCGCTCAAGCTCGGCTATGACCCCCGAGGGCTCACGTTGTTGCTGACGCTGCCCTTGCTCGTCTTCCTGCTGATTCCGAAGCTGAGACCGCGCCTGCACTGGCCGCTGTGGCTCACCGTGGCCGTGTGCGCGCTGCCAGGGCTCTTCTACCAGAACACGGGTTACATGCAGTTCGGCTTCCGCTTCAGTCTGGACTACACGCCCTATCTCTTGCTGCTCTTCGCCATTGGCGGCTGGTCGCTGCGCCAGCGCGTGGTGCTGGCGACGCTGGCGCTGGGCGTGCTGGTGAACTTCTGGGGCGCGGTGGCCTTCCGGGGCTACACGGAGCTTGTCCGGAACTGGTAGGGCAGTGGAGCCCGAGGGCTTGAATCCCCCAGGCTCCGCGCGCAGATAGAAAGAGGCCATGCAACCTCCCACCGGACAGCCTCCTGCCGGCAAGCGCTGGCACACCCGCGAGGACAGCGGCATCCGCCTCGATGCCCGCCTGCGCTGGTGGCACGACGACGAGCCCATCGAGCATCCGAAAATCATCGAGCTCTTCAACGCTTCCCTCATCCTGGACGACACGGGCCGCTACCAGCTCCGCATCGGCAATGACTGGTGCTTCGTGCAGGTGGCGGATGCCGCGTACGAGGTGCGGACCGTGGACGTCACGCCGGAGGAACGCGTGTCCATCCGGTTGAGTGACCGCACCGCCGAGGTGTTGGACCTCTCCACCCTGGCCGCGGAGTCCGATGGGGTCCTGACCTGTCGCGTGAAGCAGGGCAGGGCCAAGGCGCGCTTCTCCCGGGACGCGCAGTACCAACTCGGCCAGTTGTTGGAGCCGGCTCCCGAGGGTGGGTTGCTGTTGTGCGCGGGTGAGCGTCGCTATCCCGTGGCCCTCACCCTGGATGAGCTGGCTGGCTAGGCCGCTGCCTCCACGGGCGCGGTGGGGCAGGGGAGGGGCGGCGTACCCGCCAGTTCCCGGGCCAGCGTCTCCAGGGCGTCGGGGTGCTCACGCAGCCATTCCACCGCGCGTTCCCGTCCCTGTCCGATGCGCTCTCCCCGCAGGCTGAAGTGGCTGCCGGCCTTGTCGATGAGGCCCGAGGCCACGCCCAGGTCGAGCACCTCGCCTGTGCGGTGGATGCCGCTGCCGTACAGCAGGTCGAACTCCGCTTCCTGGAAGGGCGGGGCGACCTTGTTCTTCACCACCTTCACGCGGGCCCTCGAGCCCACCACGGCGTCTCCGTCCTTGATGTTGCCCGTGCGGCGAATCTCCAGCCGAACCGAGGAGTAGAACTTCAAGGCGTTGCCGCCCGTGGTGGTCTCCGGGTTGCCGAACATCACCCCAATCTTCATGCGAATCTGATTGATGAAGACGATGCAGGTGCCCGAGCGACTCACCGCGCCCGTGAGCTTGCGCAGGGCCTGGCTCATCAGCCGCGCCTGCACGCCCATGTGCGCGTCTCCCATCTCCCCTTCGATTTCCGCGCGGGGCACCAGCGCCGCCACCGAGTCCACGACGATGAGGTCCACGGCTCCGGAGCGCACGAGTTGCTCGGTGATTTCCAGCGCCTGCTCACCGGTATCCGGCTGTGAGACCAACAACTCCTCCACGCGCACGCCCAGCTTGCGCGCGTAGTGGATGTCGAGCGCGTGCTCCGCGTCGATGAAGGCCGCCACGCCTCCCGCAGCCTGGACCTGCGCAATCGCATGCAAGGTGAGTGTCGTCTTGCCCGACGACTCGTTGCCGAACACCTCCACCACGCGCCCTCGGGGATAGCCGCCCACACCGAGGGCCCGGTCGAGTCCCACGGAGCCCGTCGGAATCACCGCGACCTTCTGTTCGTGCGCGTCAGCCCCCAGCGTCATCACCGAGCCTCGCCCGAACTGCTTCTCGATGGATGCCACCGCCGCCGCCACTGCCTTCAGCTTCTCCGTCAGCTTGCTCATCGACACCCTCGCCGCCCTGTCCTTGTGACTGTGCTGCGTTCCTTCTCCTCCGGATGGAGGTGACGGACGCATCGGCGTGGGGATGAGCAACGTGCATGCCGGGGGCGTGCTCCCCTGGAGCGCGCGTGACGAGGTGTCCGCGAGGCCGGTGGAGTGTCCCGGATGGTGGAGGGTGCGCGCGGCGAGCCCGCACATGTCCTTCGGGCCCCGACAGGCTCGGCGCGCGTCTCCGGGGCGGACACCTCCATTGCACCGCCGATGTCCCGGTGCCATCGCGGGAGAGCCACACGCGCGTCGCCCGATACCCCCCGCGAAGCCGCGGTGAGCGGGGACTGCATGGGCTTGCAGATGAGACTGTGGGGGCTCCCAGTCTTTCGCTTAATGCCTCGCATTATCGTGCGATTCATCTGGAGCAGGGGGGCGCTCGGTTGCTCGTCGGGGGCACGGCGCTTTGCGTTGAAGTTTGGAGGGGGCGGCATGACCTTTCCCTCGTGAAAACCCAACGCGAAGACCTGCCTCATGTGGTCATCCTCGGTGGAGGGTTCGCCGGGCTCAGCGCCGCGCGGCAGCTCGTCAAGGCGCCTGTCCGCATCACGCTGGTGGACCGACACAACCACCACCTCTTCCAGCCGCTGCTGTACCAGGTGGCCACGGCGACGTTGAGTCCCAGTGAGATTGCCGCACCCCTGCGCGGGCTCCTGGGTCCCAAGGGCGTGGCGGTGGTGCTGGCGGACGTGACGGGTGTGGACACCGCGGGCAAGCGGGTGCTGCTGTCGGATGGCGAACTGAAGTACGACTACCTCGTCATCGCCACGGGGGCGACGCACTCGTATTTCGGCAATGACCATTGGGCGCCTTTCGCCCCTGGCCTCAAGTCCATCGAGGATGCGGTGGAGATTCGGCGTCGCGTCCTGCTGGCCTACGAGATGGCCGAGCGGGAGACGGACCCGAGCATCCGCCGGGCGCTGCTCAACTTCGTCATCATCGGTGCGGGGCCCACGGGCGTGGAGATGGCGGGCTCGCTGGCGGAGATAAGTCGGAGCTCCTTGACGGGAGACTTCAAGAACATCGACACGCGCGACGCGCGCATCATCCTCATCGAGGGGCTGGGCAAGGTCCTGCCCGTGTATCCCGACGACCTCGCCGCGCAGGCCCGCCGCACGCTGGAGAAGCTGGGCGTGGAGGTCCGCACGGGCGCCCGGGTGACGAACATCGACGAGTCAGGTGTCTACATCGGCACGGAACACATCGCGGCCCGCACGGTGCTCTGGGCCGCGGGTGTCGCCGCCTCGCCGGTGGCGCGTTCGTTGGGTGCTCCGCTGGACCGCGCGGGCCGGGTGAACGTGACGCCCGAGCTGACAGTGCCGGGGCATGAGGATGTCTTCGTCGTGGGAGACCTCGCCTCGCTCAAACAGGCGGATGGCACGCCTGTGCCAGGGCTCGCGCCCGCGGCGATGCAGGAAGGCAAGCACGCGGCCCACAACATCCTCCGTCGGCTCCGGGGCCAGCCGATGGTGCCGTTCAAGTACTGGGACAGAGGCTCCTACGCGGTGATTGGTCGCGGCCACGCGGTGGGAATCGCCTTCCGCCGCTTCAAGCAATCGGGCTTCCTCGCCTGGTCGGCCTGGCTCTTCATCCACCTGATGTTCCTCATCGGCTTCCGCAGCAAGCTGGCGGTGATGCTCGACTGGGCCTATTCGTATCTGACGTTCAACAAGTCGGCCCGCATCATCACCGGCCCCGCGCCTCGGTTGGATCAGCTCCGTCTCCCGAGCTCGACCACCCGCGGCGAGCAGATACTGCTGACGGACGCGGAGCCCTCGACACACGGCGCCGCATCCTCGCGGGGGCTGGCTCCTCCGTCCTCGCACTGAGCCTTCGCCGCGTCAGGGGCGCTCGGGTGGCCCCGTTCCGGAAGGAGTCACCGGCCAGCGGGAACCGGAACGGGAGGGCGGGGTGCCGCCGTGCGTGTTGGCGTGCAGCCACCCACGCCGGTCCAGTGCCCTGCAGTCAATGGCGAGTTGCATGTCCACGTCCTCGATGCGCCCGTGTCCTTCCAGGTCTGCCCGAGTCAGGGCCAGCTTGAGCAGCCGGTCATGCGCGCGTGCGGACAGGCCGTGGTGACGCACCGCCAGCTCGAGCATCCGTTCCGCTCGCGGGCTCAGGACGCAATGGCGTCGCAGCAGATGTGAGGGAAGCTGGGCGTTGCAGTGCACGCTGGGCTCGTCACGGTAGCGTTCCCGTTGGCGTTGCCGCGCGGTCTCCACGCGCTCCCGGTGGTGGAGGCTCGTGGTCTCCTTCGGCTCCGCGCGCGCCAGGTGGTGGTACTCCACCGGGCGCGTCTGCAGTGTGATGTCGACACGGTCCAGAAGAGGTCCGCTGACTCGCGCGTGGTAGTCGAACACCCGATGCTCGGGACATGTGCAGGTGTGGCCCGGCACGTTGAAGTAGCCGCACGGGCAGGGGTTCATCGCCGCCACCAGCATCACCTGACACGGATAGCTGATGTTCTGGTTCGCCCGTGCGAGGTGGATGACCCCTTCCTCCAGCGGTTGGCGCAGCACCTCCAGCACGTTTCGTCGGAACTCCGGCAACTCGTCCAGGAACAGCACGCCGTGGTGCGCCAGGGAGAGTTCGCCGGGGCGCGCCAGGGGGCCTCCGCCGACGAGGCCCGCATCGGAGAGGGTGTGGTGCGGCGCGCGGAAGGGCCGTGCTCGCACCAGTGAGTGTCCCGCGTTGAGCAGCCCCAACACCGAATAGACCTTCGTCACCTCGAGCGCCTCGGCGAAGGTCATCGCCGGAAGAATGCTGGGCAGGCGACGTGCGAGCATCGTCTTGCCGGAGCCTGGTGGTCCGCACATCAGCACGTTGTGCCCACCCGCGGCCGCCAGCTCCAGGGCGAGCTTGAGCTCGGGTTGTCCCCGCACGTCCGCCATGTCGGGCTCGGGCCGCCCTTGCGGCGCCGCGGCGGAGGGACCTTCGCGGCGGAAGGGCGTGATGACGTGGGTGCCCGCGAGGTGGTCCACCGCTTCGCGCAGGCTTGTCACCGGGAGCACCGTCAGTCCCTCGACGAGCGCGGCTTCGGCCGCATTGGCCGCGGGCACCATGACGCCCTCGAAGCCCCGGTCCCTCGCCGCCACCGCGAGTGGCAACACTCCCTTGATGGGCTTGAGCGAGCCGTCCAGCGACAGCTCTCCACCGAAGAGGTAGCGAGCCAGGGGCCCGTCCTCGAGCAGCTTCGCCGCCGCCAGCACGCCCAGGGCGATGGGCAGCTCGAACGCCACCCCGTCCTTGCGCAAGTCCGCGGGCGCCAGGTTCACGGTGATGCGCTTCTGCGGCAGCTCGAAGCCCGTGTTCTTCAGCGCGGACACGACGCGCACCTTCGACTCCCGCACCGCGCCCTCTGGCAGCCCCACCACGTTGAAGTAGGGAAGCCCGAGCGCCATGTCGACCTCGCACTCCACCACCACCGCGTCGATACCCATCAACGCCCCCGACCGCACCCTCGCCAGCATGTCCCCGCCCTCTCCCTCAGACGTCGCGACCTTCGCGGAGCAACCCGCGTACCGACGGCGTCCCGAGGCGACGGCCCTTCGAATCCAATCTCCCCAGGCGGATGCCCATCCCGAGGGCCCGCGCGTCACGATTCCAGATGCACTGGATTAGTGAAGGTGGGTCTAGCCAGGGCGGGTGCCTCTTGGGTACCTTGGCGGGTATCTGGGGAATGCATGGGGGAGATGACGCGCATGGGGTCGCAGGTCATTCATCGGCGCCGTCCGGTCCGTATCCGTCGGGCTGACATGAAGCGAGGCCAGCGGATGAAGGTGGCCTTCGCGATGTTCCGCTTCTGCCTCTACGGCATGGTGGGACTCAGCTCGGAGATCTTCTTCTACAACCTGGTGCGCATCTCCCGGGACGTGCCCATCCTCGGGACGCTGTTCCAGTTCCAGTGGCAGGTGGACGACCGGCTGGGGCTCAACGCCATCTGGAACACGCCCAACATCACGGCCTATGGCCAGTGCTCGCTGTGGATGTTCCTCATCTATGGCGTCGCGTGCTTCTGCTTCGTGGAGCCCGTCTACCGCTGGATGCTCTACCAGCACGCCAGCTTGCGAGCCGTCGTCTACGGCGTCGGCATCCTGCTCTTCGAGGCCTTCAGCGGGCTGATGCTGGAGCGGCTCACGGGCTACCGCATCTGGTACTACGCGGACGCGGGCGCCATCTTCTGGGAGATGACGTCGCTCTACATCCTGCCCATCTGGATGGTGACGGGGCTCATCGCCGAGTTCATCTACAGGGAGCTGATGGACCCGGACCTCATGGCGGCCTTGGAGTCCCCGCTGCCCGCGACGCCGGAGGAGACCGAGGCCTCCTTCCAGTTGATGCGATAGGTGCAGGCGTGGCCGTCGTAGCCGGACGGCTCCACCTTCACGTCCTGTGCGCCGGCCACCCGCAGTCCCGCGTGGATGATGCCGGCGGTGAAGTCCGGGTAGTCACCCACCTCGTTCATCCACAACTCGAACTGGGTGGGAGTGAGCTCCACCAGCTTCGACTCGGTGTAGTTGTTGCCCGCCCGGAAGTTCTGTGTGGCCCGCATGAGCGTCCGGCGAGGCCCCAGCACGCGCAGCAGCGACAGCACCGCGCGGCCCAGCATGGTCTCCCGGAAGCCCTCGATATAGGCCTCGCCGAGCTTCCATGTACCGGGGCCGATGGCTTCCTGGGGAAAGAGCTCTTCCGCGGCGATGCGCAGGAAGGCCATCCACGACGGGAAAGCGTAGGCGGGACGAAGCTTCTGGTCCACGTCGAGCCCCGCCTGGCGCAGGCGACTCTTGCACGCGGGCGTCAGCCGCCCGTGCAGCGCGCGCAGGAAGAGGGCTTCGATGGTCTGTTCAAAGACGAGAAGCTCGTCAGCCATGAGAAGTGAACTCTAGCCGACGAGCTTCTGATTGTGAACCGCGACTCCAACCCTGAGCGTAGGGCTCCGGGCGGAGGTTTTCAGGGAGTCGGCGTCGGAGCGGGCGCCGGAGTGCCGGTGTCCACCTGCGTACCCTGGATGATGGCGTTCGACGGCAGCTCGGTCGCCATGGCGAGGACCTTCGCGCCGGCGCCCTTCGCGCCATCCATGGCCACGATGAGGCGGCCGTAGTTGGTCGCATCGTCCGCCATGAAGAAGACGACCTTCTCGTCCGCTTTCTTCGCCGCGAGCATCCGCTTGAGCCGGTTGACGTAGTCGGCCGTGGGCACCTTCTCCGTGTTGATGGAGTAGCCGCCGTCCTTGTCCAGCAGGACCACCAGCTGCTGGTTATTCGGGTCTTCCGGCGGCGGCTGATCCTCCACCTCGGTGTCCGGCACGCGCACCAGGATGTCCTTCTCCAGGAGGGGCGTGACGACCATGAAGATGATGAGGAGCACCAACACCACGTCCACCAGCGGCGTGACGTTGATCTCCGAGTTGGGCGGCGTTTGCGGCTTCACCCACTGACGCTGCTTGTGGCCCGCCATTACTTCTTCTCCTCGACGCCGAGCGCGATCTGCTTGGCCTTGGCCTTGCGGGCCACGTCCAGCACCCTGCGCACGTCGCCCACGTTCACCGTGTTGTCGCCCTTGAGCAGGATCTTCTTGCCCGGGTCCTTCGCCAGCTCCTGCGTCAGTCGGTCCTGAAGCGCCTGCTCGTCCACCTGGTCATTCTCCAGGAACACCTTCTTGTCCGGAGTGATGGAGACGTAGAGAGGGTCTGAGTCCTTGCCCTTCTCCTTCTCGATTTCGGTGGCCTTCGGCAGCTCCACGGACTTGCCGCGCTGGAGCATGGGAGTGACGACCATGAAGATGATGAGGAGCACCAACACCACGTCCACCAGCGGTGTGACGTTGATCTCGCTCTTGATGCCCCCCTTGGGGCCAGCTGACATTCCCATGCGTTTAACCTGCTTCCAGGTGGTGGAAGCCCGCCGTCCCGGGTGGCGTCGCAGGCCCCCGGACTTCAGGGGCCGCGTTCACGTCGGGAGGCGGGCCTCGGGTCGTCCCCGGGCTCGCCGGTGACTGCTCAGGCCGCGTGCGAGGAGTGCGCGCCGCCGCCCATGTGGCGGGCGACCACGTCGAGGAACTCGTTGGAGGACTCGGAGATGTCCACCGAGCGAGCATCCACCCAGCCCTGCAGGAAGTTGTAGGCCATCACCGCGGGGATGGCGACCAACAGACCGAAGGCCGTGGTGATGAGCGCCTCGGCGATACCGGCCGAGATGGTGCCCAGACCGCCGGAGCCGGCCGCCGCCATGAGCTGGAAGGCGTTGACGATACCCATCGTCGTGCCGAGCAGACCCACGAACGGAGCCGTGGAGCCGACCGTGGCCAGCAGGCCCAGGCCGCGCTTCATGCTCTGAACCTCGCGCTGCGCCTGACGCTCGAGCGCCCGCGCCACCGACTCCACCGCGATGTCCTTGTTGTTGGGGCTGATCCGGTACGCGGTGAGGCCGGAGTTGATCACCCGACCCAGGTGACCCACGTCCTTGCCCAGGTTCGTGTTGGCCGCGGTGGTCAGGTCGCCCTTCGCCAGGATGGCACCCATCTTGGCGGCGAAGTTGCGGCTGTCGGACCGGGTCTTGCGGAAGACGATCATCCGCTCCGCCATCACGACCAGGGACGCCACCGACATGATGGCCAGGGTGAAGATGATCATACGGGCGAAGGTGCCCGTGTGGTGCCAAATATCGATGAGAGTGAATTGCATGGCTTGATTAAGCGCTCCTCCTCACGAGCGCGGGGTGGTCGGCGGTGCTTCTCTACGGCGCGCCCGGATCAGCGCGGAAGCTTCAGATTCAGGGTGAAGGTGTAATCCACCTGGACCGGACGGCCCTGGAACGTGACGGGCTTGTAGCGTGACGAGGTCAGGGCGTCCATGACGGCCTGTTCCATGTGGGGCAGGGGCTTGATGATTCGGCAGCGCTCCACTCGACCTTCCACGGTGATGACGCACTTGACGATCATCGTGCCCTGCACGCGGGACTCGAGCGCCTCGCGCGTGTACTCGGGCTGCGGGCCGGAGACCTTCTCCGGACGCGTCATGCCCGCACCGAACGGCAGCACTTCCGTCCCCGTCCCGCCCAGCTGCCCGCCGACCACGCCGCCAATCACGCCACCCACGACGCCGCCCACCACACCGCCGGCGACACCGCCCTCGACGCCACCCTCGACCTGCTCCTCGCTGGCCTCCTCTGGAGCCTCTTCCGGCTCTTCGGCCGGCTCGGCCTCCTTGGGGATCTCTTTCGGGATCTCCTTGGGCTGGACGATGGTGTCGGGCTTCTTGGGCTTCTTGGGCGTCGTCTTCGGCTTGGTGCTCGCCGCCGGGGGAGGAGGCGGCGGGGGAGGAGGCGGCGGGGCCATGGTGGCCTTCAACGTCACCTCGATCTCCTTCTCCTCCTCGACCGGTTCCCTCGTCGACAGGAAGTAGGCCACGCCGAACAAAGCGACGTGCAGGATCACGGAGATGGTGGTCCCCACGCCGAACCGCGCTCTGGGCGCCTGACCGCGGTCAAGGACTGAATCAAACATGTACTAGACTCCTCATCACCAGTGGACACCCACCACGCCCCGCCCGGCTGAAAGGGCGCGCTACCATACAGAAACGCGTTCCGGGTTCAAGCAAGCACGGTCAAGGGTAACTGACGTGATCGCGCAATTGCCCCACTGGTTACCAAAAAGCAACGGTCTATTGACAACTGCTTGACCTCGGATATTTTCCCCAGTCATTTTCGGTTGCAGCCCACCTTGGAGGGGTCTGGTATGCACTTGAACCGAGTGCTCCGGGAAACCGGAGTTGTCCTGGCCGCAGGTCTGCTTTATGGATCGGCGGCTTTCGCGCAGTCGAGCACGATGATCGGTACTGTCATCGACGCTCAAAGCCGGCAGCCTGTTCCTGACGTTGTTGTCACCGCGACCTCGCCCAACCTTCAGGGTGAGCAGACCGTGGTTACCGACGCTCAGGGCAACTACCGTATTCCCCAGCTGCCGCCTGGTGTTTACACCCTGCGGTTCGAGAAAGAGCAGTTCAAGCCGTACGCACGTTCTGACGTCCAGCTGCGTCTGAACCGCACCATCCGCGTCAACGTCGAGCTGCTCCCCGAGTCCCTCGGTGAAGTGGTGGAGATCGTCGGCGCGCCGCCGACCATCGACGTGGGCTCCACGACCACGGGCGTCAACGTGGATCAGGAGTTCATCAAGCGCATCGCCGTGGCCCGTCCGGGTGGCAAGGGAGGAGCGGCTCGCTCCTTCGAGTCCCTGGCCGAGCTGGCGCCTGGCGCCCAGAACGACCAGTACGGTGTGTCCATCAACGGCGCGACCTCGCCTGAGAACGGGTACGTGGTGGACGGTCTGTCCACGAACGACCCCGCCTACGGCGTGAACGCCAGCCCGATGAGCATCGAGTTCGTGCAGGACGTGAACATCATCACCGGCGGTTACCTGCCGGAGTTCGGTCGCTCCACGGGCGGTGTCATCAACGCGGTGACCCGGTCTGGTTCCAACGAGTTCCACGGTTCCGTGTTCGCGAACTGGACGCCGGGAACCTTCGAAGGCACCCGCAAGCAGGTCCAGGAAGAGGGCACTGTCATCAGTGGCCTCAACGAGCTGCAGAACCTGGGTGACTTCGGCGCGACCCTCGGTGGCCCGATCCTCAAGGACAAGCTGTGGTTCTTCGCCGGTTTCGCGCCGTCGTTCACGCGCTACCAGCACACCCGCACGCTGAACGCCATCCGGCTGAACGCGGACGGCACCTCGGTGACCAACGACGAGGGCTTCACCGTCGTCGACCCCATCGCGGGCTCTGACCGTCAGTACTACGCCGACACCCGGACCGTGCAGTACATGGGTAAGTTGACGTACCTCATCAACCAGGACCACAACGTCTCGATCGCCCTCAACGGCACTCCGACGACGACCGGTGGCATGGGCAAGCTGAGCATCAACCCGCAGTCCGGTGGTCTGCCGGGCGCGCTGTCCTCCCGTCCTGGCGACTTCGCCTTCACGGAGACCAACGCGAACGCCACGTCGCTGGCCCTGAAGTACGCGGGCGCGTTCATGGACAAGAAGGTCCTGGTCGACGCGAACCTCGGCTGGTTCCACCAGACGGCGTCCACCCTTCCGGCGGACGGCAGCAAGATCGGCTCGTCGCAGGGCCTTGCGGGCTACTCCCGCATGCTCTACAACTTCGAGCGCCGGCTGACGGTGTTCGAGAACCTGCCCGCGGGGCAGGAAGCGGCATGCGATCCGCTGGAGACGGTCGACGAGAACGGCGACCCGGTCTCGGTCGAGCGTTGCCCCGTGACGGGCTACACGCTGGGTGGTCCCGGCTTGATGTCCGACGCGAAGCTGGACCGCTACCAGATCAACGCGAAGGCCACGTACCTGCTGAACGCGCTCGGCACCCACGTGCTGAAGGCCGGTGTCGACACCGAGTTCCTGTCGTACGACCAGCTCAAGGCGTACGGCGGTGGCGTGTACTTCCAGGAGAATCGCCCGTACACGGGTGCGACCCTCAACGGGCAGCCCTACACGGAGAGCATCGCGGTTCATGACTACCGCCGCTACGGCTACCAGGCGTCCCCTGACAGCCCCATCACCCAGCTGACCCAGCAGTCGAAGACCACCAGCACCACGGTCGGTGGCTTCCTGCAGGACTCCTGGTCCATCGCCAACCGCGTCACGCTGAACCTCGGCGTGCGCTACGACGTGCAGGCGATGTACGGCGGTGATGGCGATCTGGCCCTCATCCTCGGCAACCAGTGGTCGCCCCGTATCGGCGCCATCGTCGACCCGTTCGCCAACGGCCGCACGAAGTTCTTCGTGAACTTCGCCCGGTACTACGAGCAGGTTCCGCTGAACATGCTCGACCGCGCGTTCCCGGGTGAGCGTCGTTACGAGGCCCGCCGCGCCATGGTGGAGCCGGGTGAGTCGGGTGGTTGCGACCCGTCCAGCCGCGAGAGCCAGGAGACGGAGTGCCGGGATCCCAACTACGTCCTCGGTCAGCCGGAGAGCAGCCGTAACCCGAACCGCCTCTTCACGGGCGGCAAGGTGGAGAACGAGCCGATCGATCCGGACATCAACCCCCAGTCGTCCGACGAAATCGTCGTCGGCGGCGAGTACGAGCTCATCGCGAACACCCGCGTGGGCGCCAGCTACACCCACCGCGACATGAACATGGTCATCGAGGACATGAGCCGCGATGACGGTCGCTCGTACTTCCTCGGCAACCCGGGCAGCGGCTTCGCCAAGGAGTTCCCGAAGCCGGAGCGTAACTACGACAACGTCACCGTCTACCTGAACCGCACGTTCTCGGACGGCTGGCTGGCCCAGGCGAACTACACCTGGTCCCGTCTGTACGGTAACTACCCCGGTCTGTTCCGCCCGGAGACGGCTCAGCTCGACCCGAACATCCTGTCGGACTTCGACCTCATCAGCCTCCTGGCGAACCGCACGGGTCTGCTCCCGTTCGACCGTACCCACCAGATCAAGGTGTTCGGCGCGAAGGAGTTCAACTTCACCAACGAGCTCTCCGCGAGCATCGGTCTGTCCTACCGCGGCAACTCCGGCACGCCGATCAACTACTTCGGTGCCCACGCTCTCTACGGTTCGGACGAGTCCTTCGTCCTCCCCCGTGGCGCGGGTGGCCGTACGCCCTGGCTGAACGTCATTGACTCCAACATTGGCGTCAACTACCGCGTCAGCAAGGACAGCGTGATCTCCGTGACCCTCGACGTCTTCAACCTCTTCAACTTCCAGGGCGTCAGCACGGTGGACCAGACGTACACCCTGCTCAGCGTCGCCCCGATCCCGAACGGCAAGCCCAGCGACCTGCCGGGCAACGTGACGTGGCAGGAAGGCGAGGAGCGCACGGAGCCGTTCGGTAGCGTGGACGGAGACGTCAACCCCAACTTCAAGAACCCGACCAGCTACCAGCCGCCGCGGCAGATGCGCCTTGGCGTCCGGTACACGTTCTAGTCTCTGGCCACTCACGGAACCGGGATTTCAAGTCACATGACCAAGAACATTTTCAATGCTGCGATGGTCCTTGTTGGCACGGCGAGCGTGCTGACGGGCTGCAACTTCGACCAGCCAGAGGCGCCCTGCTTCGTGCAGGACAACGCCAACTGGGTGGTCAAGTACGATGCGGTGGACTCCCCCACCCTCGTCAACGGTGGTGGTGCTTGCACCATCGTTGCTCCCCCTGGAGAGTTGCTCGGCGTCTTCAAGTTCAACGACCCGGACAACCTGAACAACTCGCTGCTCACGATTCGTCCCAACGGCCTGGCGAGCATCGCGAGCCGGGATCCTGGGGCCCCCTCGGAGCAGACGGCGCTGGGTGCGCTCGCTACGGAGCCTGATGACAAGGACTTCTGCGCGGCCCCCTCGCTGTCGGCGGCCACCGTCAATGCCGCGGCGACCAGCACCGCCGCGGCGACGACGATCCGCTACGAGTACACCAACGTGGATGTCTACGCGGCTCCGTTCGCGCCCGGCACCCAGCTGAAGGGTGAGCTGAAGTACACGAAGGATGGTTGCGCCTCGAACTACACCATGCGTGCCCTGTGGCCCGCGATTGCGTGCAGTCCGTCGGATGCGACTTCTTGCGGTCCGGACTCGGGTCTGAACCCCGATTTCGCCGCGGAGTGCCTCACGATTCGATTCAACGCGGACGGGACGCCGGCGGCGTCGTACTGCGTTCCTTCGAAGCAGGTTCCGTCCTTCAGGTAGTCGTTCAACGCTGAACAGCGCCACCTGACAGGTGGCGCCTCGCGGCCCCGCCAGCCCTCCTCAAGGAGTGGACTGACGGGGCCGCGGTGTTTGATGGGCTGTACCTGTCTGTCAGGGTTGTTTCTGTCTGGAGGAACATGGAGGGCCGTTACTCACTCATCCACCACGTCCGCTCGCTGTTGGACGACGAAGAAGGCACCCTCTACAAGGAGGCTCCCTTCCGTGTGGCCCTCTGCTACCCGAGCCCCTACCACGTGGGGATGAGCTCGCTGGGCTTCCAGGCCATCTACCGGGAGGTTCACGAGCACCCGGGTGCCACCGCCGAGCGCGCCTTCCTTCCGGATGACGTGGAGGCGTTCAAGCGCACCCGGACACCGTTGTTCACCTGGGAGTCCCAGGCTCCGGTCTCCAGCTTCGCGATGCTGGCGTTCTCCGTGGCGTATGAGCTGGAGCTGACGGGGTTCTTCACGATGCTGGAGTTGGCGGGGCTGCCCGTGCTGGCGGAGGAGCGCCGGGATGGGCGCCATCCCCTGGTCGTGGCGGGAGGGCCCCTGACGTTCTCCAACCCGGATCCGCTGGAGCCCTTCGTGGACGTGCTCGTCCAGGGCGAGGCGGAAGACCTCATGCACGTGCTGGTGGAGGCGGCGGCCACGATGGAGCGCGAGGCCCTGCTGGACCACCTGGCACGCATCCCTGGCTTTCGTGTGCCGGGGCGCGGAGGCCAGCGCTACCACGTGGCTCGGGCCACGGATTCGAGGCTGCCTGCTCGCACGCAGATCATCACCCCGCATACCGAGCTGCGCTCGATGTTCCTCATCGAGCCGGAGCGGGGGTGCTCGCGCGGCTGCCACTACTGCGTCATGCGCCGCACGACGAACGGGGGCATGCGCACGGTGCCTCCAGAGCGGGTGCTGTCGCTGATCCCCGCGCACGCCCGGAGGGTGGGCCTGGTGGGCGCGGCGGTGACGGATCATCCGCGCATCGTCGAACTGCTGCGCACGCTCGTGGACGCGGGGAAGGAAGTCGGGGTGTCGTCACTCCGGGCGGATCGGCTGACGCAGGAGCTGGTGGATCAGCTCCGCCGGGGTGGGGCGACCAACCTGACGGTGGCGGCGGACGGGGCCTCGCAGCGCATGCGGGACATGGTGGACCGCAAGCACTCGGAGGAACAGATTGTCCGTGCGGCGGGGTACGCCCGCACGGCGGGCATGAAGCAGCTCAAGGTCTACAACGTCGTGGGGCTTCCCTTCGAAGGGGACGAGGACATCGACGAATTGATCCGCTTCACCTCGGAGCTGTCTCGCATCCTTCCCGTGGCGTTGGGGGTGGCACCCTTCGTGGCCAAGCGGAACACGCCGCTGGACGGGGCACCCTTCGCGGGCATCAAGGAGGTCGAGAATCGGCTGGAGAGGCTGCGCAAGGGCCTGCGTGGACGCGCCGAGGTGCGTCCCACGTCCGCCCGATGGGCGTGGGTGGAGTACATGCTGGCCCAATGTGGCCCGGAGGGTGGGCTGGCGGCGATGGACGCCTGGCGTGCTGGGGGGAGCTTCGCGGCCTGGAAGAAGGCCTTCGAGGCCCGGGGCTGTGAGCCCTATCTGGCGCGTCGGGTGGAGGACGGGCGGCGCAACCCCGTCCATTGGCCCACCGTCCCGAAGATGGCGCCCCCCGCGTCCGCCGCGTGACGGGGAGGTGCAAGTGCCGCTGCACTGCGGGCTCCGCTTCCGCTAGAAGTCCGCATGCGCCGATGGCCGGCGCCCAGGGGCAGCGGAGAACCAGGTGAGCGCGCAGCGTGTGGACAAGGCGTGGCAGCAGAAGGGCCTGAAGGAGTACTCGACGGAGGCCCTGGTCGGAACGCTCGGTCACTACGGTATTCCCGTGGCCGAGGAGGACTTCCGAAAGCTCTCGGAGACGACCTTCCCGCTGGGCATCGCCCAACAGTGGAAGGCCCAGTGGAAGGGCACGGGCCCCTTCAAGGACTTCGTGGTGGCGGCGCCGGTGGAGCTGTGGCGCCGCTGGCTGCCGGACCGCGTGGCGCCGTACGAGCTGACGGATACGCTCGCCTCGCTCATGAAGTCGCTGCTCCAGTTGCTCAACGGCGCGGCGGACGCTCCGGTGGCTCCGGCCTTCGAGAAGATGAACGGCCTGCGCGCGCGACTGCCCGTGGATGACAAGGGCGGGCCCCAGGAGCGCTTCATGCAGGAGGCGCTGGCGCCGTTCTCGGAGAAGGACGCGGAGCTGTTCGACAGCCTCGCGGAGACGCTCGCCCGTTCGGGGCACGGGGCTCACGCGGAGTCGTTCGCGGACCTGGAGGAGTTCTTCCTGCCGGACCGCAAGGGCATCTCCCGCGCCATGGTGCGCGCGGCGCGCGGCGAGCAGGACGCGGCCGTGTCGGACCTGGTGAAGCTGACCGAGGACACGGCGCGTACGCCCATCGCTCGGATTCTGGCCGTGGACGGCCTCATCCACCTGAAGGCGAATGGTCCCGCCGCTTCGGCTGGCCGCATGCTGCTGGAGTGGGCCGAGTCGACCAAGGACCTGCACCTGGCGCTGGACCTCGTTCCCCGTCTGGAGCACGTCTACAAGGCGCAGAACGACCGCGTCTCCCTGCTGGACCTGGTGCGCACGGCCGACCGCCTCAATGCGGAGCACGACCGCATCCATCCCGGCCACACCCGTCACCGTCACGGGCGCTGAAGCCAGCACCTCGCGGCGCGCGGGCGAGTGCTCGCGCGTCGCGCCCAGAAGGGCAGGGCGCGCCACCGGCGCCTCCAGAGGCATCCGTGAACGCGAAGACGGTGAGGCGCATGCGATGAGGAGTCGCTCGCGGCGCACCCCACCGCGAGGCGCCTCCGGCGACCGTGATGGGCTCGCGAGGCGCATGCGACGAGGTATTGCTCTCGTCATACTGCCCCGCGAAGTCCCTCAGGCGAACGGGTGAGCTCGCGACGAAGTCGGCGAGGGATGCCCTCGTGACCGTCGATGTGCCCTGGAGCGGCTCTACTCGGCGGTGTTCGAGCCCGGGCTCCGCGCCTGACTCGCCGGTTGTTTGCGCCGCGCCTTCTTCTTTGGAGAGGTCGCGGCCTCCTCGGCCCGCGCGGTCGCTTGCTCGGCGGAGGTCTCGCCGCCGCCCTCCGTCAGCGCCGTCGTCGGAGGTGAATCCGGCGAGGCGACCTCGCCTTCCAGCGCGGCGACTTCCTGGGTCGCCAGGGGCGTCGAGCGCTTCAACGGAATCTTGAGCACCCGGGGCACGCCTTCCACGACGTCTCGCGTGGGCACCACCGCGCCCACCGTCGTGTAGCGGATGGCGCCTGTCTGGGTGAAGGCGTGCTTGAGCGTGTACTCCTTCGCGCGTGGCAGGAACCAGTCACGCACTGCCTTGAGGGGCATCACGTGCAGCTCTCCCTGCGAGAGGAAGACGTACACGAGGAGGTCCGCGCCGCTGTAGAGGAAGCAGCCTGGCGTGTCCTTCTCCAGGTTGGAGACCAGCTCGAAGAAGTAGCGGCGTCGGGTGGCGTTGCGGTCGCCCTTCACCTCGATGCCGCGCACCTCTCCCGTCGGCAGCTCCCAGAGGAGGTCCACGCCACGGTGCTGGAAGCGCGGGTCCGACTGCACGTCATGCACGCGCGAGCCCGGCTCCGTCTCCAGCAACCACGTCCGAGCGTGTTGCACGGCGCGGTCCGCCGCGCCCTGCACGCCCCTCATGCTGAAGCTGCGCGCCATGTCCTAGCGGCGCAGCTCAACGCCCGTCGCGACGAGCTGAACCTCGCGCGGCTTGCCGTCAGTGCCACGCGGGACGATGGCGCCTTCCGCCTCGTAGTGCGACGCGTGGCCCTCGCTCAGCTCCGCCACCTTCACCACGCCCTCCACGCGCGCCTGCGAGCCCGCCGAGTCCAGCGGGACGAAGAAGCCGTAGTCCTTGAACGTCACGCGCACGCCCGGCCCCTTGGCCTGGGGGTCCGTCGCCAGCTCCATCCAGCAGCCCTTCTTCTCGCACGCCTTGCGCACCGTGCCCTCGAGCCGCACCGTCTTGCCATCATGGGGCTGGGGCTTCGCCAGCAGGTCCGCGAGCTTCACGGGAGATGCGCCCTTGAGCGCCTCGCCCCGGGTGAGCTTCCAGTTCTCCTGCGCGGCGGCGGGTGCCGCGGCGGCGGTCGCCTCGGGCTTGGGCGCTGCCTTGGCGGCCTCGGCGGGGTGGTGACAGTCGGCCGCCGCGGCCTTGTCCTTGGCGGGCGTCTTGTCGCCGGCGAACGCAATCAGGGGAACAGCGACCAGCAGCATCAGGGACGTGCGGAGCGAGTTCATGACTCGCTCGCTTAGCCAAAACTCGTTGCCCCGGCAAGGCGGCGCCCGTACTAGAGTGGGACTCCCGCACACCTCTGGGCGAGGCGCGCATGAAGGTCTTCCTCCCTCCTCGCAATCGACGCCTCGGCACCGTGGACTACCTGGGGCTCATCGGCCTCGTGGGGCTGCTCGTGGCCCGGTACATCCCCGTGGCGAAGCTCATCCCCTTCTGGGGCTGTGTGCTGCGCGAGCGGACAGGCTGGCCCTGCCTCGGCTGTGGGCTGACGCGCGCAGCCGACCGCTTCGCCCACTTCAACTTCGAGGGGGCCTGGGAGGCCAACCCCCTGGGGACGGTGGCCGCCTTCCTGTTCGCCCTGGCGGTCGTGGTGACGGTGCTGCACCTCGTCTTCGCCGTCCCCATCCCCGAAATCCGACTCTCGCCCCGGGAGTGGAAGGTGTTCCAGATGGTGATGCCCGCCATCCTCCTGGTGAATTACGCCTACGTGGTGGTGAAGACGCGCTTCCCCCACCTGCTGCTATAGCGTGGGGTCGTGACTTTCGCGCTCGTCCTGCTGGGCTACTTCGCCGGCTCCATTCCCTTCGGTGTCCTGCTGACGCGATGGCTGCGTGGCGTGGACGTGCGCCAGAGCGGCAGCGGCAACATCGGCGCCACCAACGTCACCCGCGTCGCGGGCAAGAAGCTGGGCGCGGTGGTGCTCGTGCTGGACGCGGTGAAGGGCGCGCTGCCCGTCGCGCTCGCGCTGCAGCTCGTGCCGGACCTTCCCACGGTGCACGTGCTGGTGGGCCTGGCCGCGGTGCTGGGCCACGTCTATCCGGTGTGGCTCAAGCTGCACGGCGGCAAGGGCGTGGCCACCGCGCTGGGCGTGCTGCTGGTGCTCGCTCCGCTGGCCGCGCTGGCCGCGGGTGCCGCGTACATCACCTTCTTCGCGGTGTGGCGGGTCAGCTCCCTGGGCTCGCTCGCGGCCGGAGCCACGGCGGTGGGCACGTCGGCCTTCACCGCCCGGGCCCCGGAGTACACCGGCCTCTCAGCTGTCCTCTTCGCCCTCATGCTGTGGACGCACCGGAGCAACATTGGCCGGCTGCTTCGGCGCACGGAGCGGCGCTTCTGAGTTTTCGTCCAGGTGGCTGCTGCCCGCGGCCCGGTAGCCGAGCAACGTGCATTCGATGGGGCCGTTCCACATCTCCCGGCGCGCGGAGGGACGCGTATGGAACGCGCTCTCGAAGGCCGGGTTGCCGGAGAGCACCCAGACGCGCCAGCCTGGCACGCGCAGGGACTCGCCCAGCTTGTAATAGAAGCTCTTCATGCCCTTCTGTCCGCCGGAGCCCGTGAGCCGGTCTCCATAGGGCGGATTGGTGAGCAGCAGGCCACTGGCGGCGGGCAGGTGCGGCAGGTCTGTCGCGTCAGCTTCGGCGAGGATGATTTCCTCCGACAGCCGTGCGGCCTGCACGTTGCGCTGGGCGGCCTCCAGGGCCTCCGGGTCCTTGTCGAAGCCCCAGATGGGGACCTCCACCTTGCGCTCGTTGCGGCGGGCATCCGCGCGCAGGTCCACGAGCAGCTCCTTCGCGCGCGGGCCGATGACGGGCCAGCGCTCCACCGCGAAGTCGCGGTTGAGTCCGGGCGCTCGGCGACGGGCCATCATCCCGCCTTCAATCAGCAGCGTGCCGGAGCCGCACATCGGGTCCACCAGCGCCTCTTCGCCCGTGTAGTGCGCGGCGCGCAGCACGGCGGCGGCCAGCGTCTCCTTGAGCGGCGCGACGGTGGGCCGCACGCGGTAGCCCCGGCGATTCAACGCGTCGCCGCACAGGTCCAACGACAGCGACAGCGTCTCGCGCGACAGGTGCGCGACCACGCTCACGTCCGGGTTCTTCGTGTTCACGTCCGGACGCGTGCCGACCTTGGTGCGCATCCGGTCGACGATGGCGTCCTTCACCTTGAGCGCCACGAAGCCCGAGTGGCTGTGCTCGCTGTCCTTCAGCGTGGCATCCACCGCGAACGTCGTGGTGGGCGTCAGGTGCTCCTCCCACGGGACGCTCGCGGCGGCTTCGTACAGGCCCTCCGCGCCGTGGGCCTCGAAGGTGCCCAGCGGGTAGAGGATGCGCATGGCGATGCGGGACCAGAGGCAGACCATGAGGGCCTCGTCCAGCGAGGCCATGAAGCGGACTCCACCGCGGTCCTGACGGATGCGGCGCGCGCCAAGCTCCTTGAGCTCGTCCGCGAGAAGGTCTTCGGTGCCGCGAGCCGTGGTGGCGAAAAGGGCGATGCGTTCAGCCATAAGACACCGCCCTTAGACGACCTGGGACTGCTTGGGAACCCACAAGACGCCTCAGGTGCCCACCACCTCGTAGATGGCGAACGTCGCCCCGTCCTGCTCGGCGCTGGCCTCCTTGGCGCGCCGGAAGTCCTCCGACTGGAAATAGCTCCGCATCGCCTCCTTGTCCCGCCAGCGCGTCACCAGCAGGAGCTCCGGCGAGCGCTCGAAGGACCGCAGCACCTCCAGCCCCAGGAACCCGTCATGGGTGTCCACCCGCCGCGCGCGCTCCTGGAAGCGGGCAATCAGGCGCTCGGCCTCCTCAGGGGCGGGGCGGAAGCGGGAGATGGCGACAATCATGGGCGCTCACCTGGGCTGTCGTGAGGTGGGGGAAACGAAGAGGGGGCGCCCGGACCGCTCCGGACACCCCCACGATGAACAATCGGGGCCGCTTTCCTGGCGGCCCTACATGGCTCCGGCGCCGGGCATGTCGCCCACACCCCGGATGAGTACCTCGCGGGGCTTGGCGCCATCCGCCGCGCCCACCACACCGTCGCGCTCCATGCGCTCAATCATTCGAGCGGCGCGGTTGTAGCCGATGCGCATCTTGCGCTGAAGCATGGAGATGGAGACGGCCCGCATCTCGCTGACCGTCGCGAGCGCCTGGTCGTACAGCTCGTCGGACAGCTCGTCCTCTTCGCCACCAGACTCCACGTCCTCGTCGCGCGGCTTGAGGATGGACTCGTCGAAGACAGGCTTGCCCTGGGCCTTGAGGTGGTCCACCGCCTTCTTGATTTCGTTCTCCGACACGTAGGCGCCGTGCACGCGCTGCAGGTGCGCGCTCGTGGGCGGCATGATGAGCATGTCGCCCATGCCCAGCAGGGCCTCCGCGCCCACCGTGCCCAGAATCGTCATCGAGTCCGGCTTGGAGCGCAGCATGAAGCTGATGCGCGTGGGGAAGTTCGCCTTGATGACGCCGGTGACGACGTCCGTGGACGGACGCTGCGTGGCGACCATCAGGTGGATGCCGGACGCACGCGCCATCTGCGCCAGGCGCGCCACGTAGGTCTCCACCTCGCGGCTGGCCACCATCATCAAATCCGCCAGCTCGTCGATGATGACCACGATGTACGGCAGCTTCTTGAGCTCCTTCTTCTCCGGCTTGTCGCCTGCCGAGACGAAGGGCACGTCCGACTCGTCGTCGGCCTCGGCTTCCACCTCGGGCACTTCGTCCGGCGCGTCGGACCCCTGCGCCTCGTGCAGCTCGTCGTCGTCCCGAGGCACGGCCACGCCCAGTCCGTCCCCGCTCGAGGCGGGCTTGTCGCCGCCCTCCACGTCGAGCACGAGCATCTTCTTGGGCTTCGACTTCTTCTTCGGGGCGGCCTCGGGAGTGCCCGACGCGCCCTTCACCTCGGTGGCGGAGCTCTCCACCAGCTTGTTGTAGCCGGCGATGTTGCGCACGCCCGCCTCGGAAAGCAGCTGGTAGCGGCGCTCCATCTCCTCCACGGCCCAGCGCAGCGCGAGCGCCGCCTTCTTCGGGTCCGTCACGACGGGCAGGAGCAGATGCGGGATGCCCTCGTAGATGGAGAGCTCCAGCATCTTCGGGTCCACCATGATGAAGCGGACCTCCTCCGGTGTGGACTTGAGGAGGATGCTCATGATCATGGAGTTGACGGCCACCGACTTGCCGGAGCCGGTGGTGCCGGCGATGAGCAGGTGGGGCGCCTTGGCCAGGTCGAAGACATACGGCATGCCCTCGATGTCCTTGCCCACGCACATGGTCAGCTTGCTGGCGCTCTTGATGAAGGCGTCCTGCTCGGCGATCTCCTTGAGGTAGACGGTCTCCCGGTCCTTGTTGGGAACCTCGATGCCTACCACTCCCTTGCCGGGGATGGGCGCGACGATGCGCACGCGCATCGCCTCCATGGCCATGGCCAGGTCGTCCGCGAGCGCGGCGATCTTGCTCACCTTGATGCCCGGTCCCGGCAGGAACTCGTACATGGTGACGACGGGGCCGGGACGAATCTCCACCACCTCGCCGACGATGCCGAAGTCGGCCAGCTTCGCGCGCAGCTTCTCCGCCGTGGAGAGGAAGGCGTCCTTGTCCAGCTCGGAGCGCTCCTGCTTGTCGCACTCCAGGACGTCCAGCGGCGGCAGCGAGAAGCTCTTGCGGTCACCCACGAACTCGAACTGGTCCTGGGCCTTCTTTCCGGTGGGCGCGGCCAGCGCCTTGGGCGCAACGATGAGCGGCATGCGCGCCGCCGCCGGGGTGGCGGGCGCGGGAGCCGGGGCAGGGGCCTGCGCGACGGGCTGAGGCGCCGGCGCGGCGATGATGGGGGCCGCGGGCGCGGGCTCGTGGCTCTCCGGCAGCGCGGCGACGGGCGGCGTGCCCGGACCGGTGACGATGTTCGGAGTCTTCCGGCGGCTCCTCGGGGGCTCGACACCCTCGGGGACAATCGGGGTGGAGTGGGGCGCGGGCGCGAGGAACGACGCGGCCCAGGCCGGGTCCGCTCCGGGCGCGGGACGCTTCTCGGCGCGCAGCGCGAGCCTGTTGTCGGCGGGCAGGGCCGGCGAGGACGTGGGCGGCAGCGAGTCCGTCTCGGCGGGGAGCGGCAGTGCCTTGCGCTTCTCCCCCTTCTCGCGACCGTCCTTGAGGGCCAGCTTCGCGGCGAGGGCCTGCTCCTTCTCGTTCTGCCGGGCCAGGCGCACGGCCTCCTCGGCCATGGCCTCCGCCTCGGCGGCTTCGGCCTCTTCGGCGGCGCGCTCGGCCTCGGCCAGCTCTTCCTCATCCGCTTCGATTTGCGCGAGGAACGCGGCCTCCTCCAGCTTCTCCTCCGCGGCGCGCTCCTGACGGACCTTGTAGGACGCCTTCTGGGCCTCCCAGAAGACGTTCGCGGACTCGGCGACGCGGCGGCCCAGCACGCTCAGGCCCGCCCACACCAGCGAGCACAGCTTGAAGAACGTGTACTGCGTCCCGACGATGAGGGCGGCGGCGCTGATGGCCGTCACCAGGATGACGGTGCCGACCGTGGAGAACAGTCCCTCCATCACCCCACCCAGGCCGGCGCCCAGCGCGCCACCCGGCGGGTGCGCCCAGCCCTTGTCCCCGGCGAACATGAGCTGCGCCAGGACGGAGATGCTCACGGTCAGCAGCACGAGGCTGATGATTTGAGGACCCCGCTTGCGCTCGCGGCTGCCCACGAAGAGCACCATGGCCGTGTAGAGCCCACCTACGGGGGCCAGGTAGGCGCACACGCCCAGCATCCCTCGCAGCGTCTCCGCGATGAGGTGGCCCATGGGGCCCACCGCGTTGCGGAAGCCCGGTCCGACCCTGTCATGGGCGTCGAATGTGGCGACCGCCAACAGGGACAAGAGCGACGCCGCGAGCAGGAACACGCCGGTGATGGCACGCCCCGCGCTGCCGTCGCCTCCCTCGGCGCCCGCCTTCCGTCGCTTGTCCGCGAGCGCCTTGCGACGCGTCGCGATCTCCTGACGGGAGAGTACCGCCTTTTCCGCCCGACCCTTCTTCGCCGTCATGACCTTCTTCCCTCTGCGCGTCTCAGCCGCGTAGCGGGCTGTAGCAATGCCCGTCGCGAGTGTAGGGAGGGAGGGGGTCTGGTCAATTTTCCGGCAGTCGCTCCAGCCCGGGCGGAAGGTGCCGGACACGGGGCCTACATTTCGGCTGCACCCTCCACCAGAGGGGGTATGGTGCCGCCACGATTTCTTGGAGGAGCATCGCCATGGCAGACACCGACAAGCCGTCCTCGAGCGAGGAAGAGTACTTCGCCCGGGAGGACATCGAAAAGAAGCGCAAGCTGGCGCTCCAGCAGGCCGCGGAGACGGCGGAGAAGCAGCGCGAGGACCTCAAGAAGCTCCACTGGATGAAGTGCCCCAAGTGCGGCATGGACCTCCAGACGCTCAAGCAGGGCAACATCGAGCTGGAGACGTGCTTCAACTGCGGCGGCGTCTTCCTGGACTCCGGTGAGCTGGAGCAGTTGATGGCGCACCACGGCCACGAGGGCAGTGGCAAGGTGATGGGCGCCATCCTGAACCTCTTCAAGCGCAAGTAGTCACTCGCGGTCGGAGGCTCCACGCATGGCCCTCACGCTCGAGCAGGTGCGACATGTGGCCACGCTTGCGCGGCTGGCGCTGACTCCCGAGGAGGAGCAGCGCCTGTCCACGCAGCTGTCGGCGGTGCTGGACGCGGTGACGCAGTTGCAGTCGTTGGATGTGGAGAACGTGGAGCCCACGTCGCACGCCACGCTGACGGCCTCGCTCCTGCGGGAGGACGTGACGCGGCCTTCGCTGCCTCCCGAGAAGTCGCTGGCCAACGCCCCGGCGAAGTCGGGCACGTCCTTCGCGGTGCCCAAAATCATCGAGTAGTCCGAGGGGAGCCCCACGTCATGCAGCTCACGGACCTGACGATGCTGGAGCTCGCGGAGAAGCTGGCCGCGGGTCAGGTGTCCTCCGTGGAAGCCACCCGCGCGTGTCTGGAGCGCATCCAGCGGGTGGACCCGAAGATTCGCGCCTTCCTGCGCGTGGACGAGGCCGGTGCCCTGGCCGCCGCCGAGGCCAGTGATGCGCGCCGCAATGCGGGCACTCCGGCAAGTCCCCTGGACGGCGTGCCCGTGGGCCTCAAGGACCTCTTCCTCACCGAGGGGCTGGAGACCACCGCCGGCTCGCGCGTGCTGGAGGGCTTCGTGCCGCCGCTGGACGCGACGGTGGTGCGCCTGTTGCGCGAGGCGGGCCTGCCGCTGTTGGGCAAGCTCAACCTGGATGAGTTCGCGATGGGCTCCTCCAATGAGTCCAGTGCCTACTTCCCCACGCACAATCCCTGGGATGTGACACGCACGCCGGGAGGCTCCTCGGGAGGCTCGGCGGCGGCGGTGGCCGCGCGTGAGGTGTTCGGCGCGCTGGGTACGGACACGGGTGGCTCCATCCGCCAGCCCGCGGCCTTCACCAACACGGTGGGCCTCAAGCCCACGTATGGGCGCGTGTCGCGCTACGGCGTCATCGCCTATGCCTCGTCGCTGGACCAGCCCGGGCCGATGACGCGCACGGTGTCGGACGCGGCGGCGCTGCTTCAAATCCTGGCGCGGCATGACCCACGGGACTCCACGTCCGCGCCGGTGAAGACGCCGGACTATTCGGCGGAGCTGGAGCAGGGCGTGCGCGGGCTGAAGCTGGGCGTGCCGCGCGAGTACTTCGCCCAGGGCATGGAGGAGGAAGTGGAGGCCTCCGTGCGCGCGGCCTTGCGCGAGTATGAGCGCCTGGGCGCGACGCTGGTGGACGTGTCGCTGCCGCATACGAAGTACGCGCTGGCGACGTACTACCTCATCGCTCCCGCCGAGGCGTCCAGCAACCTGGCCCGCTACGACGGTGTGCGCTACGGCCTCAGGGCCAAGGACGCGCGCGGCCTCAAGGAGCTGTACTCGCTGACGCGCGAGCGGGGCTTCGGGCCGGAGGTGAAGCGCCGCATCATGCTGGGCACCTACGCGCTGTCCGCCGGCTACTACGACGCCTACTACCTGCGCGCGCAGAAGGTCCGCACCCTCATCCGCGAGGACTTCACGCGCGTCTTCCAGGAGGTGGATGCGCTGGTGGCCCCCATCTCCCCAGTGGCGCCGTTCAAGCTGGGCGAGAAGGTGGATGACCCGCTGTCCATGTACCTGATGGACGTCTACACGCTGCCCTGCAACCTGGCGGGCGTGCCGGGCCTGTCGGTGCCCTGCGGCTTCACGAAGGCGGGGCTGCCGGTGGGACTCCAGATTCTGGGACGGGCCTTCGACGAGGCCCTCCTCTTGCGCATCGCTCGGGCCTTCGAGCGCGAGCACGACTTCTTCCGCCGCCTCGCGCCCGTCTAGGGCACGAGGTCCGCATCGGTGACACCGCCATGCCCGTGAGCGATTTCCAGCCCGTCATCGGCCTCGAGGTCCACGCGCAGCTCCTCACGCAGTCGAAGATTTTCTGCGGCTGCTCCACCGCGTTCGGCGCGGAGCCCAATCGCAACACCTGTCCGGTGTGCCTGGGCATGCCCGGCGTGTTGCCCGTGCTCAACGAGCGCGTCGTCGACTTCGCCATCCGTACGGGCCTGGCGCTCGAGTGCCGCGTCAACGCGAAGAGCGTGTGGAGCCGGAAGAACTACTTCTATCCGGACCTGCCCAAGGGCTACCAGATTACGCAGTACGACCTGCCCATCTGCGAGTACGGCAAGCTGCTCATCGACACGCCGCAGGGCGAGAAGCTCATCCGCGTGCGCCGCATCCACATGGAGGAGGACGCGGGCAAGAGCGTGCATGACGCGGGCGGGGGGCAGAGCCTGGTGGACCTCAACCGCGCGGGCGTGCCGCTGCTGGAAATCGTCAGCGAGCCGGACCTGCGCGACGCGGACGAGGCGGTGGAGTACCTCAAGGCGCTGCGCGACGTGCTCGTGTACCTGGGCGTCAACGACGGCAACCTGGACGAGGGCAGCTTCCGATGCGACGCCAACGTGTCGGTGATGCCCAAGGGCTCCGACACCTATGGCCAGCGCTGCGAGCTGAAGAACCTCAACTCGTTCCGCTTCGTGAAGCAGGCCATCGAGTACGAGATTTCGCGGCAGGTGGATGTCATCGAGTCCGGCGGGAAGGTGGACCAGGAGACGCGCCTGTGGGACGTCAACAAGGGCGTCTCTCGCTCCATGCGCAGCAAGGAGGACGCGCACGACTACCGGTACTTCCCGGAGCCGGATCTCCCGCCGCTGCACGTGACGACGGAGGTCATCGAGGCGGTGGGCCACGAACTACCGGAGCTGCCTCGCGCGAAGCTCCAGCGCTTCGTGAGTCAGTACGGCCTGCCCGCGTATGACGCGCGCATCCTCACCGCGGAGCGCCCGCTCGCGGACTTCTTCGAGGCGTGCGCCGAGCGCTACCCCGACGCGAAGAAGCTCTCCAACTGGTTCCTCGGGGAGCTGCTGCGGCTCTTGAAGGAAGAGGGCTCGACGGTGACCTCGGTGCGCTTCACGCCCGTGCAGTTGGCGGAGTTGCTGGGCGCGGTGGACCAGGGCACGGTGTCCGCGAATGCGGGCAAGGACGTGCTGGCGGAGATGTTCCGCACGGGCCGCTCGGCCTCGGACATCATCGTGGAGAAGGGCCTCGCTCAGGTGAGCGACACGGGTGCCATCGAGGCCGTGGTGGACGACATCCTCGCGAAGAACGCGGGCGAGATTGAGAAGTACCGCGCGGGCAAGAAGCAGGTGTTCGGCTTCTTCGTGGGCCAGGTGATGCGAGCCATGAAGGGCAAGGGCAACCCCGCGCTCGTCAACGAGCTGCTCAAGAAGAAGCTCGGCGACTGATTACGCGGGACACGCGGGCACGGTGACGTGGAGCACGTCCTCGTCCCGTGGGTTCTCCGCGCGCGCGAGCACCCGTGGCTGTGCATCGTCCGTGCGTTCGAGGATGAGCGAGGGCGCCTCGAAGTGGTTGTCGAACAGGCCTCCTACGAGCTGGGCCGTCACGGTGTAGCGGACCCGGCGGAAGCTGGAGAGCTGGGAGGCAAGGCCCTCGTCGAACCACTGCTCGCTTCCCGCGCGTGGGTTGTCTCCCGTCGAGTCGAAGGGCCACGGTGAGTCCCACGGCCACGGGTTGGCGGATGGGTGGGCGAGGATGTCCGCACCCAAGGCGTCCAGGTACTGCGCGCAGGGGACGAACCAGGGTTCCTTCGTGGTGTGGGGCTTTCGGAAGGCGTCGTAGCCCAACAGCGTTCCCAGTCGGCCGAAGGGTGTGGCGAGCACGGTCAGGTCCTCGGGCCGTCCGGGGCTCAGGTGCAGCACGTCCTCGCGCCCGGGCACCAGGTTCACCTTGCGCGTCACCGCCACGCAGTGGCCCTCGGGGTTGAAGGTGTGGCTGGTGTTGTACGTGCGCGCGCCTCGGGGCTCGAAGTCCGGGGTGCCGAATCCTCGCCTGTTGTCCGGGAGCAACGCGCTGCCCGCCACCACCCACAGGCCGAAGTCCCGGGCGATGCCGGAGAACGTCTCGTGCACCACGCGATGCACGCGGGCGGCGAGCGCGGCGTAGAGGCACTCTTCTCGCGTCGGAGGCTGGAGTGTTCTCCAGGCGCGCCACATTGGCCCCCACTCGGCCAGCGCCACTCGCCGCATGGCGCTTCGAGTCGTCGTGTGGCGCCGCACGCGGGGCAGGTGGCCCATCATCCCCAGCGGCGCGCCCACCAGCTCTGGCCACACCGCGAGGGCGGGATGAAGAGGACGGCCAGAGGTGTCGCGCGCCCGCAGGCCATCGATTCGTGCCGCGAGCGCACGGTGCTTCGCGGTGAAGGCAGCGGGGGACGCGTAGTCCTCGAGCGCGATTCGGGGCTGGAGGGCGAACAGCTCGACGTGCGTGGGGGAGAGGGCGTCGTCCACGAATGGGCCAGGGCAACCGGTGGGGCGCGAGCTTGCGCCGTCCACCGGGCGGAAGCGTGTGCCTACTTCAAGAGTCCGTTCTCCCGCAGACGCTGTTGCAGGAAGGCGCCCGCGGTGATGGGCGCGTGGCGGGCCGGGTTGTCCGGCGTCTCGGTGCTGGGCAGCGGCTTGAGCACGCAGTCCGAGAACGGATGCACGAAGAAGGGCAGCGAGTAGCGGACCGTGTCCTCGTCCGTGCTCTTCGGATTCACCACCCGGTGCGTGGTGGCGGGGATGACCTCGTTCGTCACGCGGCTGAGCATGTCGCCGGAGTCCACGACAATCTGCCCGCGCAGCGTGTCCACGGGCAGCCACTCGCCGTCGCGCGTGAGCAGCTCCAGGCCGGACGCGGTGCCTTCGCACAGCAGGGTGATGAGGTTGATGTCCTCGTGCTCGGCGGCGCGGACTCCACCCGGGATGAAGCGCTCGCGCAGCGGCGGATAGTGGATGAGCCGCAGCACCGAGTTGCCGTCGGTGGCCATGTCACTGAACGTCGTGCGCGCCACGCCGAAGAACTCCGCCAGGGCCTGGAGCATGACGCCGGCGGCGCCATCCAGCTCGCGGAAGAGCGACAGGGTGTTCTCGCGGAAGGAGGGCACTTCCCCGGGCCACACGTTGGCGCCGTAGTCCTTCAGGTACGGGTGGCCGGCTGGAAGCTCGCGGCCCACGTGCCAGAACTCCTTCAGGTCCCCCACCTTGCGGTCCTTCGCGTGCTCCTTGCCGAAGCCGGTGTAGCCGCGCTGGCCCGCCAGTTCCGGCACCGCGTAGCGCGTCTTCACGTCCTCCGGGAGCTGGAACAGTCGCTCCACGTCCGAGTAGGTGCGGCGGATGAGCGCGTCGTCGATGCCATGGCCGACGATGGAGACGAAGCCGAACTCCCTCAACCCCTCACCGAAGACTTGTACGAAACGAGCGCGCTCGGTGGGTGTGCCGCTTCGGTAGTGGGACAGGTCGAGGAGGGGGATGCGGCGTGAGGTTCCGGACATGGGCTGCGCACTCTAATCGAGCGTGATGGATTGTCGGCATCGACAGCGTCGGCCGGCGGACCGTCTTCATGTACCGCGGCGCTGGCTTGCGTCACACCAGCCGACATCCTCGCGGGCCGCCAGTGGTCAGCTCGGGACGGGAATGTCCAGATTAGCAGGGCAGGCCCGGGGGAGTGGCATGGCCGAGGTGAGCAGCGGTGATGCGTGCGAGGCGTGCGGCCAGCGACATGGGTCGGCGACGTCTTGCTCGACACTGGTTCGCGCGGAAGGAGAGGGGCCGGCGCCCAGGCCGAGGTGCCCCGTGGCGAGCGAGGAAGCAGACCCCTTGGTGGGCGCTCGTCTGGGCAGCTTCCGACTGGTGCGCCGATTGGGGCGCGGCGGCATGGGGACGGTGTACCTGGGCGAGCACGTGTCCATCGGCAGTCGGGTGGCGGTGAAGGTCCTGCACGAGCACCTGGCCATGTACCCGGAGCTGGTGCAGCGCTTTCACGCGGAGGCTCGGGCCGTCAATGTCATCGGCCACGAGAACATCGTCAGCATCTTCGACCTGAACGCGGGGCCGCCCCGGCCGTACCTCATCATGGAGTACCTGGACGGCGCGCCGCTGTCGGCTTGGGTCGGCACGCCGCTGCCCGCACCGGCGGTGGTGTCGGTGCTCTCGCAGGTGTGCGACGCGCTCCAGGCCGCGCACTTGAGTGGAATCGTCCACCGCGACCTCAAGCCGGACAACATCTTCCTGGTGCGGCGCGGGCGGGGCACGCCCTTCGTGAAGGTGCTCGACTTCGGCATCGCGAAGCTGGCGGATGCGAACATGCCGCAGACCCACGCCGGCATCATCGTGGGCACACCCGAGTACATGGCCCCGGAGCAGTCACTCAGTCGTCGCGTGGACGGGCGCGCGGACCTGTATGCGTTGGGCGTCATCGCCTATCAGCTGGTCACCGGGCGCCTGCCCTTCGAGGACGAGGGGCTGACGGCGCAGCTCGTGGCCCATCAGATGCGGGCGCCGCCGCCGCCTCGCTCGGTGCATGCGGCGGTCCCCGTGGCGTTGGAGCGGGTCATCCTGCGGACCCTGGCCAAGGCGCCCGAGGAGCGGTACGCGACGGCTGCCATCCTGCGCGCGGCCCTGGAGGGAGCGCTGGCGGAAGAGGCGCGTGCGCGCACGAAGCCGGCGCGTCCTCCCGGGACTCCGCCAGCGCCCGTCAGGACGGTTCCTCCCGCTATCTCACCGGAAATCGTCGTGATGGAGGACGCCATGGCGCCCTGGTCGCCGGCGCCTCGGCCCGTGTCTCCGGGGTGGGCCTCGTCGCCTCCGCGGAGTGCGCCGGTAGCGCCTCCGCGTCTGGCTCCTCCGGGGCCTGTCGCGAGTCGTGAGGGCGCCGCGCGCGCGGGCATGCCCGTCGGCGCGGGGACACCGCCTTCGCCAGTGGCCGTCGCGAGTCGTGAGGTGGGTCCTCGCGCGGGCATGCCGTTCGGCGCGGGGACACCGCCTTCGCCAGCGGCCATCGCGAGTCGTGAGGTTGGTCCCCGCACGGGCATGCCCGTCGGCACGGGGACACCGCCTGCGCCAGTGGCCATCGCGAGCCGAGAGGGCGCTCCGCGCGTGGTCATTCCCGTCGGCCTGGGGACGCCGCCTGCGCCAGTGGCCATCGCGAGCCGAGAGGGAGCTCCGCGCGTGGGCGACCCTGTCGGCATGGGGGCACCGTCCGCGCAGGCTCTCGTGCCGATGTCCGTCGCGAGTCGTGGCGGTGTTCCGAGCGTGGGCGCAGCCCTCGGGAGTGGGACTCCTTCATCGAGGGCACGCACGGTGGAGCTGCCGGTGCGCGTGGTGTTGCGGCCCGGGGAGACGCCGGTGTGGCTGACGGGCTCGGACCTGTCGCGCGGAGGGCTGTTCCTGCGCAGCGAGGGGGTGCTGCCACCCATCTTCGCGCGGCTGCCCATGGTGCTGGAGCTGGACTCCGGGCCGCAGTCCGTCGTCTGCGAGGTGGTGCGCCACGTTCCGGAGGAACAGGCTCGCGTCTGGGGCATGGCCACGGGCTTCGGCGTCCAGTTCGTCGAAGCCACGCTGGCGCTCAAGGCCTCCGTGGACGCGCTCCTGCGAGCAGGTCCCAACCGCCGTCCACCTCCTCCACTCGTGCCCATGGCGGACGACGCGGAAGCCGCGCACGTGCTGGAGTCGTACCGGACGCGGCTCGCGGGGGACCACTACGCGGTGCTGGCCGTGCCCCCTGACCTGGAAATGGGCGCCCTGCGCACCCGCACACGCGAGGCCCGTGGCTCCTTGGAGTCGCTGCGCCAGCGGCCTTTGTCACCCTCGCAGTGCCTGCTGCTCGACTCGGTGCTGGGCCGGCTGCATGAGGCCGGAGACGTCCTGGGCACGGTGACTCAGCGGGCGCTGTATGACGCCTGGCGGGGCAATCACCGAGGTGTCGCCCGATGTCTGGAGGCGGGGCTCACGTCGGAGCAGCTCGATTCCCTCCGGCGGGAGTTCCTCGCGCGCAGGCCCCAGTCCGCGGGGATGGCGCGTGTGCACTATCTCTCCGGCTCCGCGCTGGAGCGTGAAGGGCAACTGTCGCGTGCCCTGGAGACCTACGAGCGGGGGCTGGCGCTGGACCCGCTCGAGTCGAGCCTCCACCACCGTTACCGCACCGTCCGCCGGGCGCTGGATGCTCGCGGCGCCTCGGAGCGCACCAACGACAGGACCCGACCTTCCTGACGGAAGACCGGGCCCGGTGAAGCGCGAGGAGCGGGCGACTACCCGCCAGCGGCGGCGGCGCAGGTGGCGCTGATGCCCTCGGTGCGGTCGAAACAGTCGCTGAACTGGTCAATCCACTCCACTTCGCTGCCCACCCTGCAGTCCGGCAGATCCTGGATGCAGTCGGCCAGGTCGCTCAGCCGGTCCTTGTCGCTGTCCGAGCAGGCATCCAGCGCGTCCTCGCAGACGCCCTTGTCGAAGGTGTCCTCCTCCTCACCCCCCGTATCCGTGCCGCAGGCCGACACCTTCTCCTCCAGGGCCTTGTTCGCGTCCTCCAGGTCATCGCAGGCGTTTCCGCCGCAGCCGGCGCCGAACAAAAGGGTGACGGCGGCCATCAGGCCGAACATGAATTTCTTCATTGTGGAATTCCCCCCCGGGGGACAGTCAGATTGGTTGGACGGTGATCGGCCGGGCTTGCTCTGGCCGGACCATCAGGTAGGGTCGCCCTTTCCCAGGGGCAATCTGGACTGCCGGACGAGATGATCCAGCAACCGTCTTGACTCCCCAGGGCATCTCCCGTAAATCCGGCCGTCCTTTGCGCCACAGGGCGGTCCGTCCGTCCGAAATGCGCGGCCGATTCCACGGGTTGACCCAACCCGAAGCTGACAGGGGTTAGACGATGTACGCAGTGATTCGCACGGGCGGAAAGCAGTACCGCGTCGCCGAGGGCGATGTCCTCCGGATCGAGAAGATTACCGGCGACATCGGGGCCGAGGTGTCCTTTACCGATGTCCTGCTGCTGGGCGGCACGGATAGCCCCAAGGTGGGCCGTCCCACGGTCTCCGGCGCTCGCGTCGTGGGCAAGGTGCTCGCGCAGGACAAGCACCGCCGCGTCCTCCATTTCCGCAAGGAGAAGGAGGGCTGGACCCGTCGCCGTGGCCATCGCCAGCCGTATACCGAGGTGAAGGTCACCTCCATCTCCGGCTAGTCCGGACGGTTTCACCTCAACTTCAGGAGCAAGGTGTCATGGCCCATAAAAAGGGACAGGGTTCTTCGCGAAACGGTCGCGATTCCAACCCGCAGTACCGCGGCGTGAAGGTGTACGGCGGCCAGGAAGTCTCGGCTGGCAGCATCCTGGTTCGCCAGGTCGGCACGGTCATCCACGCGGGGTCGAACGTGAAGCTCGGCCGCGACTTCACCCTCTATTCGGTGGTGGACGGCATCGTGAAGTACGAGCGCCTGGGCCGCGACCGCAAGAAGGTCTCGGTCTATCCGGCCGCCGAGCAGGCCAGCGCCTGACGGTAACCCGGCCTCACAGGGCCGGTCGCCGCGAGGCATCCACGAGCGGGTCGCTTCTCCAGTCCACGCGCCCTTTCCGGCGCCCAGGACGCGAGGCGGCCCGCTCTGCGTTTTTCAGGAGACGCTTTCATGAAGTTCGTCGATGAGGTCCGCATCTTCGTGAAGGCGGGCGATGGCGGTAACGGCTCCGTGTCCTTCCGGCGTGAGAAGTTCATCGAGCGCGGTGGGCCCAATGGAGGAGACGGCGGCAACGGTGGCTCCGTCATCTTCGTGGGAGACCCCCAGCTCACCACGCTGCTGGACTACCGCTATCAGCAGCACCACCGCGCCAAGAATGGCGAACACGGCATGGGCAGCGACTGCAACGGTCGCGCGGCCGACGACATGATCCTCCGCGTGCCGGTGGGCACGCTGGTGAAGGACCACCACACCGAAGAGTTGCTGGTGGACCTGAGCGAGCCGGGCCAGCGCTGGGTGGCGGCCAAGGGCGGGCGGGGTGGGTTGGGCAACATGAACTTCGCGACCTCGACGCGGCAGACCCCGCGCTTCGCCCAGGACGGGACGAAGGGCGAGGAAGTCACGTTGCGGCTGGAGCTGAAGCTGCTGGCGGACGTGGGCCTGTTGGGCTTCCCCAACGCGGGCAAGAGCACGTTCATCTCGCGGGTGAGCCGGGCCCGGCCGAAGATCGCCGACTACCCGTTCACCACGCTGGTCCCCAACCTGGGCATGGTCCAGTACAAGAACGACCTGTCGTTCGTGATGGCGGACATCCCCGGCATCATCGAGGGCGCCAGCGAGGGCGTGGGTCTGGGGCACCAGTTCCTGCGCCACGTCGAGCGGTGCAAGGTGTTGATCCACCTCATCGACATGGGCGCGGAGGGTGAGGGCCGCGAGCCGCTGCACGACTTCGACGTGCTCAACCGTGAGCTGGCGAAGTACAGCGCGGAGCTGGCGAGCCGGCCGCAGGTGGTCGCCGCCAACAAGCTGGACCTGCCGGATGCGCAGGCGCGTCTGGAGGCGTTCCGCGAGGCGCTGCGCGAGCGCGGCATCCGCGTGTACCCGGTGTCCTGCGCCACGGGCGAGGGCATGCCGGCGCTGATGGACTCGGTGGCGGAGGTGCTGTTCACCGGTCGCACCGAAAAGCTGCATGTCGAGGCTCCGCCCCGAGCGAAGGGCGCGAGCAACAAGTCCGTGGCCAAGGCCGCGATTGCCAAGGTGCGCGAGACCCTCTCCAAGGGTACCGCCGCCGTGGTGAAGGCGACCGCCGCGAAGCTGGGGCGGGCGAAGAGCGCTGCTGTGAAGAGTGCTCCCACGAAGCAAGGCAGTGCGAAGGGAGCTCATGTGAAGACGACTCTGGTGAAGCAGGCCGCGGTGGCGAAGGCGGCGACGAAGGCTTCGGCGAAGAAGAGCGCTGGGGCGAAGAAGGCGGCGGCGACGAAGGCCCCCGCGAAGAAGGCCGCTGCCGCGAAGAAGGCTCCGGCGAAGAAGGCCGCTGTCGCGAAGAAGTCCGCGGCGAAGAAGGCTCCGGCGAAGAAGGCCGCTGCCGCGAAGAAGTCGACGACGAAGGCCGTGGCGAAGAAGGGCACCTCGGCGAAGAGGGCCTCTGCCGCGAAGAAGCCCGCGTCGCGCAAGTCAGGCGGAAGGGGCTGAGACGATGGCTGGCGGCGGTCCTCGGTACGAGCGCTTCGAGAAGGACAAGTTGGAGCCGGAGCAGTTCCTGCTCGATGTGCGCAAGGAGAAGATCGACCGCGTCGTCAGCCAGCGTACGCGCAACTTCACGGTCGTCCTGGACCGGCTGGAGGACAGCTTCAACATGGCCGCGGTGCTACGCACCTGCGAGTCCATGGGGGTCCAGGAAGTCCACGTCGTCATCAACCCGGAGGCACCCTTCCTGCCGAACTCGAGGGTGGCTCAGGGCTGCGACAAGTGGCTGGACGTGAAGCTCTACAAGTCCTTCGGCGAGTGTCGCGAACACCTGAAGTCGCGGGGCTTCCAGTTGTACGCCGCCGCCATCCGTGACGGTGCCACCAGCCTGTATTCGCTGCGCTTCGACGGGAAGGTGGCCATCGTCCTCGGCAACGAGCGCTACGGGGTGAGCGACGACGTGCTCAACGCCGTGGACGGGACGTTCTGGATTCCGATGCGGGGCTTCAGCCAGAGCCTCAACATCTCCGCCGCTGCCTCGGCGTGTGTCAGCCGGGCGATTGCCTGGCGGGATGAGCACCTGGCGGGGGGCTCTGGAGACCTGTCGCCGGACGAGGCGCAGGAGCTCCGCGAGCGCTTCTACGTGCTGGCCATCAAACAGAGGAAGCGGATCTTCAAGAAGCAGCCATGAATGCCGGCCCCCCGGGGCGCGTCGGTATGGGGTAGATGGACGCGGTGGGCCTACCCGGCCCCCTGGAGACGCACGCCATGTTCCTGGAAACCCTGCTCGCCACGCTCCTGTCCGCGCAAGCGGTGCCCCAGACCTCCTCCTCGCAGGCCGTCCCCACGCAGCCCGTCCTGGTGGCCCAGGGCGCGCCGGCGGGCGCTGGAAAGCCCACGGTGCCGCCTCCCACGGGCGGCGCGGCCAAGGCTCCCGCAGCCCAGCAGGGCGTGAATCCGGTGACGCCCGCCGCGAAGCCGCCCGCCACCGAGTCAGGCAAGCCGGCCACGACGCCCCCTCAGAGCGCGCCGGACACGAAGCCCGCCGTGAAGGCCACGGCGCCGATGACGCCCGAGGTGAAGTCCCTGGTGGACCGGATGCAGGCCTTCTACGAGAAGACCGGCGACTTCAAGGCGGGCTTCCGGCAGGACTACAAGTACAAGACCTTCCGGCGCACGCAGACGTCCGAGGGTGTCGTGTCCTACAAGAAGCCCGGGCTGATGCGGTGGGAGTACCAGAAGCCCTCCGTGCGCACCTTCGTGCTCGCCGGCAACAAGATCTACGCGTACGACCCGACGGCCCAGTCGCTCACGGTGGCCAACGTGGACACGAGCCAGCTCTCCGCCTCGGTGACGTTCCTTTTCGGACAGGGCAGGCTCGCGGACGAGTTCGCCATCAGCAAGGGGGCCTGCAAGGACTGCAAGGGCACGCTGCTGGTGTTGGATCCGCTGAAGGTGGAGCCCCGCTTCAAGCAGGTCCGGCTGGAGGTGGACCCCGCGTCGGCGCAGGTGCTGAAGAGCACCGTGGTGGATCCGGACGGCAGCGAGAACACCATCTCCTTCCTGGACCTGAAGACGAACGTGGGCATCTCCGCGGACAGCTTCAAGATGGACGTGCCGGACGACACTCGCGTGGATGACTTCACCAAGCAGAAGAAGCAGTAACCTGCGCGCCGTGCGCGGCGCGTTCCTGCTCTGGGTGGGTTTGAGTGTGGTGGGGGCTGGGTGTCACCGGGAGGTGGCGTCCGGCCCTTCACGTTCCGAGGGACTGACGGGGCGGACGCTGCCGCTGCTGGCGTCGCCAGCGCTGCGCCTCACCGTCGCGGGGAGGCTCGGGACTCGTGTCGTCCCGGTGGTGCTGGACGTGGCGAGGCCCTTGTCGATGGTCTCCCAGGAGTGCTTCGACGGAGGTCCTCCCGCGCCTGATGGCACCGTGCGCGCACCTGAAATCGCGGGAGGCTTCAGGGCCTGGCCGGTGGTGCCGCTGCCCGTGCTCACCGTGGGAGGGGCTTCGGTGCCGCTGCGCACCGCGGGGCTGTCGGGTGAGAAGCCCTGCTCATTGACGCTGGGTTCGGACGTGCTGGAGCCCTATGCGCTCACGGTGGATCCGCTGCGGCGAGAGGTGACCTTCACCGCGTCGCGTCCGCGTGAGGCGCAACCGGCGGCGGAGGTGGCTTCGGATGCCGCGCGGGAAGTGCACCGCGTGGAGCTCAGTCGCGAGCCGGTGGGCGACTGGCCCCTCCTGGCGGTGCGGGTGTCTCAGGGGGAGGCGGAGCTCACCGGACCCTTCGTGCTCACCACGCGCGAGCCCTTCTCGCGCATCGCGGTGGGGCCCGCCGAGGCGCAGGGGCTGCAACCCTTGGAGACGGTCGCGCATCTGCCGCCGCGCACCTTCGCGGTGGACTCGGTGGACGTGGCGGAGGGCGTGGGCGCGCGGCCGCTGGTGGTGGAGGCGGCGGGACGATGGGACTCGCCGAGCAGCCTGGGACGGCTGGGGCCTGACGTGTGGGGGCGCTTCACCGCGACGCTGGATGCGAAGGGCGGGGTGCTGGTGCTGCGGCGTCCACGAGTCCGAGCAGTGGACGAGACTGAAGTGGGTTCGGTGTCATCACCACGGGCGGGGAGGGCGGAGGGACCCGATGCGTCCGCGACTTCACCACGGTCCACGACGACGGAAGGCGCAGGAGGGATGGGGGCGAGCGCATCCTCGACGCCGTCCGCGGGGACAGTCGGTGCCGCACCAGTGCCTTCAGGGGGCACTGCCTCGTCTCCGTCACGCTCCACGACATCCCCTGCTGCGACAACTGGCACTGCACCAAGGGCTTCGGGCACCGCTTCACCTTCGCCCGAGTCACCAGCACGGCCCACGGCGTCGGCGGCCCCCACGGCGCAGGCTCCTGGTGGCACCTCGCCCTCAACATCGTCGGAGCCGGCACGTCCGGCGACTCCGAGCCCTGTCGCCAGGCGACAGCAGTGCACCGATGCGCACGGCGTCTTCAGCGAAGAGGCCTGCTACGGCCTGCACGTGCGCAAGGAACCCGAGGGCGGCATCTCCGTGGTGGGCGCGGTGTTCCGCGACCTGCCCGAAGGCGGACGCCTCCATTTGGAGCCAGTGGGCGCGGATGGCCAGCGGTTGGAGTCCGGGTGCGGAATCGGCCTGAGCTTCCCGGCCACCAGTCGCGGTTTGACGACTCAGCACCGCCTGCCGTGGCCGTCGCTCGCACATGCCCTGCCCGTGTGCCACGCGGCGCTCGTTCAGGCGCGAGGCTTCAACCTGGCGCTCTTCGAGGAGGGCAGTCAGCCTGAGTGCCCCACGGCGTGCGCCTTCGTCACCGAGACGTCCTCGCGCCGCACGGTGTGCGAGTGCCAGCCCACGCCCCTGGGAGAAGGGGTCGCCGCGCCATCCCGCAAGGCACCGTCTCGCGAACCACCGCGCGAGGAGCGCGAGCTGGAGCCGGAAGATCCACGGTAGCTCCAGCGCTCCGCACCCAGCGGTTCAACACTCCGCTGGATACCTCCGACGAACTCCCGGGCCACTTCGCGATTCACGCGGCGGCGGCCCGGGAAGAACCACCTACTCCAGCCGGGTCACAGGCCGGGGCGCGGGCACCAGCTTCACCGGCGCCGGGTGCGCGTCGCGAGCGGTGTGCTGCCGCTGCTTCGGGTCCGGGCGCTCCACCACGCGAGCCACCAGGTCGTAGTCGTGCGCTTCCGTCACCTCCACGGTGACCAGCTCACCCGGGTACGCCAGGCCGTCGTTGATGTAGACGAGCCCGTCGATGTCCGGCGCCTGACCCTGGTGCCGACCCACGAGCAGGTGCTCCGTCTCCGGCGCGGGGCCTTCCACCAGCACCTCCAGACGCTTGCCGACGAGCTTCTTGTTCTGCTCGCGGTTGATGCGCTTCTGGATGGCCATCACCTCGCGCCACCGGCGCTCGATGGTCTTCTGCGGCACCTTGTCCGGCAGGTCGAACGCCGCCGTGCCTTCCTCGTCGGAGTACTGGAAGACGCCCAGGCGCTCGAAGCGCTGCGTCTTCACGAACTCCTTCAACATCTCGAAGTCCTCTTCCGTCTCGCCCGGAAGGCCGACGATGAGCGAGGTGCGCATCACCAGCCCAGGCACGCGCTCGCGCAGCTTCGTCAAGAGGCCCTTGAGGAACTCCGAGTTGCGGCCACGCTTCATCGACAGGAGCAGCTTGTCGCTGACGTGCTGCACCGGCATGTCCAGGTAGCGGGCAATCTTCGGCTCCGACGCCATCACGTCGATGAGCTCGTCCGGGAACACGCGCGGATAGGCGTAGTGCAGCCGAATCCACTTCACGTCCACCTGCACCAGCGCCTTGAGCAGGTCATGCAGCTTCGGACGGCCCGGCAGGTCATGCCCGTACGCCGTCAGGTCCTGCGCGACGAGGTTCAGCTCCTGCACGCCGCTGTCCGCCAGTCGCCGGGCCTCGATCATGATGTCGTCGATGGGCCGCGAGCGCTGTCCACCACGCAGCGTGGGGATGATGCAGAACGCGCAGGCGTTGTCGCAGCCCTCGGACACCTTGAGGTACGCGGTGTACTTCGGCATCGAGTTGATGCGCGGCGTGTTCGCGTCGTGGATGTAGTCGGGGTCCGGAATCACCTGACGCGGAGAGGCCTCGGCCGCCAGCAGGTCGCCAATCTGGGCATAGGCGCTGGTGCCCAGGAAGTGGTCCACCTCCGGCATCTCCTTCGCCAGCTCCTCGCCGTAGCGCTGGGACAGACACCCCGTCACCACCAGGGTGCTGCAGCTGCCCGACTTCTTCAGCTCGGCCATCTCCAGGATGGAGTCCACGGACTCCTGCTTGGCGGGACCGATGAAGGCACAGGTATTGACGACGATGACCTGGGCCTCGGACGCTTCCTGCACCAGCGTGTATCCGCGGTGCTTCAACGTGCCGAGCATCACCTCGGAGTCCACCCGGTTCTTCGGGCAGCCGAGGGTCATCATGTACAGGTTCTTGGTTGGTTCCACCGCGTCTACCTATTTCCAAGCTCGGTTCGCGTGAAGTGGTCACCACTCCAGGCAAAGTTCATGGTCGCGCCGTTCGAGTAACGGATGGTCAACCCGTCCTCTTCATCCAGCTCCACCGAGGAGGCTCGCCCCAGGGCGCACGTAGCAGCCGGCCACTCGAGCACCCGAGCCGCCGTCTTCCCCGTCACGATGTAAAACCCCAGTCGAAGCTCCTTTTCGGCGTCACATTGACCCGCGACGGCATAGGGATTCTTCCCGGAGAGCACCGTAACGACCGGTCGCCCGTCCGGCAGGCTCAACGTGTCTGGCACATTCACGTTCACCGACGCGGCCTTCAGCGGGTCCGTCACCACCAGCTCGCGCAGCGTCTCCGGCGTCAGCTCCTCGTCACCCTGCGCCCAGGCCGGATAGCTGAGCAGGTCCCAGCCCAGCCAGCCCGTGGCCGCGGGCTCCAGCGCGGTGACGTGCTCCGGCGGCTTGAGCTTGAGCGCCTTGCGCGGCTCGTCCGGCAGCCTCAGCGCGTCGCCGACCATGGTGCCGCTCTGGCAGTTGGAGACAGGCACCGCCTTGGTGCCCGCGCCGTCCTGGTCCTCGTAGGTGATGCACAGGTCCATCACCATCGGGTCCCGAGCGGAGAAGCGCGGCAGCGCGCGCACCGGCACCGCGGCCACCAGCGACAGCGTGTTGCCCCGACGCTCCACCGCGCCATTCACCTTCTGCTGCGCGAACTCCGGCGTGCCGCTGTCCGCACCCGACGCGCGCTTGCCGTCGAAGCCGAAGCGCCACGTGTAGCCCGTCGTCAGCGGCCCGGTGTCCGGGAAGTAGATGGACAGCGTGAGCACATCGCCCGCGAGGAGCTGATCATCCTTGGCGTCCACGCCCACATAGAGCGTGTCCTTGCGGAAGCCCACCTTGGCGGTGAAGGACGCGCTGGCGCCTTCGGTGTCCAGGGACTTGAGCGCCAGCGGCGAGGTGAAGCCCTTGAGGCCTCCCTGGAAGCGCGGCGGCTTGGTCATGTTGGGCACCGGCCGTGACGGACGGGGCGCTTCTTCCTGGGCGGAGGCGATGGCCGGAACGCAGAGCATCCAGCAGAGGGACAGGGCAGCAGCGGCTCGCATGGGCTTGTTCAATCGCGGAAGTTGGTGAACTGCATGTCCAGCTTCAGTCGGTCCTGCTCCCCACGGAACAGGGCGATGGCGGCCTGGAGGTCATCCCGGTTCTTGCCGGTGACACGCAGCTGGTCGGCCTGGATGGAGCCCTGCACCTTCATCTTCGAATCCTTCAACAGCTTCACCAGCTCCTTGGACTTCTCCACCGGGATGCCCTGCTGGAGCTTGATGACCTGCTTCACGTTGTGCAGCCCCGTCTTCTCGATGTCGCCGTACTCGAGCGCGCGCAGGCTGATGTTCCGCTTGGCCAGCTTCACCAGGAGGACCTCCTTGGCGGCCTGGACGCGCTCCTCGCTGTTGGCCTTCACGGTGATGGCCGTGTGGTCCGGAGCGACGAGGACGTCCGCCTGGGTGCCCTGGAAGTCATAGCGGGTGCTGAGCTCCTTCTTGGTCTGATTGACCGCGTTGTCGAGCTCGGCGAGGTCGATTTTCGAGACGACATCGAACGAGGGCATGGGCAGCAGCGGCCCTTAACATACCTACACCCTGACGACCATGGGCACCACCAGGGGGCGCTTGGAGGTGTACAGCCGGAACGCACGGCGCACCACCCGGGTGAGTTCCTCTCTCACCAGGGCGTCGTCACCTCGGAGCTGGACGGACAGCTCCTCGAAGAGCGTCCGGGCCTCCTGGGCCACCCGGGGGAGGATCACCTGTTCGTCCAGTGACAGCCCCTGGCCGGAGAGTTGCGGGCCACCCAGCAGCTTCTGGGTGTCGCGCTGGAGCACGATGACGGCGGCCACCAGCCCCGTCTCGGACAGGCGCACCCGCTCGTGGAGTGTGTCCGCCGTCACCATGCCCCCTCCGAAGCGGTCCTTGAAGATGCGCCCGGAAGTCACGCTGCCGGTGAAGCGGCCGCGCCCCTCCTCGAAGCCGACGATGTCTCCGTCCTGGGCCAGCAGGCACTGCGCGGGCTCCATCCCCGACTCCCGGGCGGTGGCCAGATGTCGGTGGAGGTGGCGGCCCTCGCCATGGACGGGGATGAAGTGGCGCGGCTTCACCAGCTCCAGCACGCGCTGCTGCTGGGGGCGGCTGGCGTGGCCGGACACGTGGACGCCGGGCTCCACCTGCGCGTAGGCGACGCGCGCGCCGCGCCATTGGAGCTGGTCGATGAGGGCGCCCACGCCGCGCTCGTTGCCGGGGATGGCTCGCGAGCTGAGGACGACCAGGTCACCCGGGCCCAGCTTGAACGGGCCATCACCGGCGGCGAGCTGGGACAGGCCCGCTCGCGGCTCGCCCTGCGCTCCGGTGGTGAGCACCAGCACGCGCTGCTGCGGCAGCTGCGGCACCGTGTCCAGGTGCACGAAGAGCGAGTCGGGCACGTCCAGGTAGCCCAGCTCGCGCGCCATCTCCACGTTGCGCACCATGCTGCGGCCCTGGAGCGCGACCTTGCGGCCCAGTCGCTCGGCGAGGGCCAGCAGGTGCCGCACGCGGTGCAGGTTGGAGGAGAAGAGGGCGACGACGATGCGGCCGGTGGCGTCCTTGAAGAGGCGCTCGAAGGTCTGCTCGACGACGCGCTCGCTGCCGGTCTCCTCCGTCAGCTCGGAGTTGGTGGAGTCCGACAGGAGGCACAGCACGCCTTCCTCGCCCGCCTCACCCCAGCGCTCCAGGTCCGTGCGCAGCCCGTCGATGGGGTCCGGGTCCAGCTTGAAGTCACCCGTGTGGATGAAGGTGCCTTCGGGCGTGCGGATGATGAAGCCCACCGCGTCCGGCACGGTGTGCGTCACGCGACTGGCCTCGACCTTGAACATGGTGCCGACGGCGAAGGGCTCGCGCGGCTCGATTTCGCGCAGGTCCGCCTCGATGCCCAGCTCGCTCAAGCGGTGGCGCGCCATGGCCAGCGTGAAGCGCGTGCCGTAGACGGGGACGTTCACCTCGCCGAGCAGGTAGGGAAGCGCACCCAGGTGGTCCTCGTGGCCGTGGGTGAGCACCACGCCCTTGAGCTGGGCGGCGTTCTGCTTCAGGTGGGTGAAGTCCGGGATGATGATGTCGACACCCGGCATCCCCTCCGAGGGGAACATCAGGCCGGCGTCGATGAGAAGCATCTCCCCGCGACAGGCGATGACCAGGGAGTTGAGGCCGATTTCTCCCAGGCCGCCCAGGGGAATGACTTGAAGCATTGGGAAGAGTCTAAAGACTCCCCCCGTCGCGCGCGTTGGAAAGTTGCGCGGTGACTGGCTAGGTGATGCGGATGGGCAGGCCGCAGCCGCGCACCGCCCCCGTGGGACAGCCGGGGGTGCCGAAGATGTCCGGGCGGTGGAGCCAGGGCTTGATGCGGGTGCCGGTCCAGGGCTCCAGCTTCGTCTTGGGAACCCAGGGCGCCAGGCCCAGCGGGCGGGAGGGCGGTCGGGGCCGGCTGGTGATGCGAATGGGCAGTCCCGAACCCGTTGGCTGAGGCCCGACGAACTTGTCGGCCTGGGGACCGTCCCGTTGGGTGCCCGGCTTGGGAGCCGCCGGCCACTGCTTCAGCAGCGAGGGCTCGCGGAGCAGGCGTCCGAGCAGCTTCAACTGCGGAAAGAGCGCCTTGAAGCTCGCCGTGCGAGCCGAGGCCGCGGACAGGGGAGAGGCTGGACGCGGACCGGTTCTGGCGGCGGACTTCGGCGAAGACTCAATGCGCATGACGCACCCCCGTGCGCGGTACCGACGTGAAAAGGCCCGCACTTGGAGTATCGGCGGATGTGGCGCGAAGGTGCTTCGCTCCGACGTGATGGGGGCGTCCCTGATGAACAGGAGACATGACGCGGAGCGTCCTGTCCTGGGGATTCAGGGGGCCGGGGTGGAGCGCCCGCTCATCCACGTCTTGACGCGCTGGGCCTCGGTGGACCAGCCAGCGGGCTCCGCGCCGTAGAAGCCCAGGGCCTGCTGGGCGAGGGCACGTGCGCGGGAGGCTTCGTGGGTGGGCAGGGCGCGGGCCAGGGCGAAGCGGGTGGCGGCGAGTCCGTCTCCCGGGCCGGGGGTGGCGGTGCGCAGGGCCAACGCGCGCTCCAGGGTGGCGCGAGCCTCGCGCGGCTTGCCCAGGGCGAGCTGGGCGAGTCCGAGCGTGGTGAGCGGCGCGGCCTGGTCGGGATGGCCCTTCTGGAAGGCCTCGTAGGCCTGGGTGCTGCGTTGGGCCAGATCCACGGCGTCGCGGGTGCGGCCCTCGCTCAGGGCGAGCTCCGCCAGCAGGGCCTGGTCCGAGGCGGTCTCCGGATGCGAGGGGCCATGGGTCTCCAGGTCCAGCGCGAGGGCCCGCTCACGCAGCTTCCGCGCTTCGGCGTAGCGACGGAGCGATTCCAATGCGGTGGCGAGATTGTTGAGGGGATAGCTGAGCGTGGCGCTGTTCGCGCCCATCGCCCGCTCCTCCAGGGCGACGGCCTGCTCGAGGAAGGGAATGGCCTCCTCGAAGCGGCGGCTGACCGTCAGATGGTAGCCCACCGCGTTGGCGGCCATCGCCGTCTGGGGATGGTCTGGGCCCATCACTTCCTTCGTCGTCTCCAGCACGCGGCGCAGCAGTCGCGCGGTGTGCTCGGCCTCGGGAGTGCGGGAGAGGGACGCGGCCTGATTGCGCAGGGACTCGAGCGTGAGCAGGTGCACGGCGCCGTGGGCCTGCTCTCGCAGCATGGCGGAGCGGCCGAAGGCCTCGGCGGCCTGTGCGTACTGGCCTCGGAGGAAGGCGTTGCGCGCGAGGCTCGTCTGGAGCAAGGCCTCCAGGTCCGGGGTGCCACCCGCGCGCTCGATGCAGGACTTCGCCTGCGCGATGCTCCACTCCTCCATTGCGGGCGTCTGGGACAGGGTCGTCACCAGTCGCGCGGCGGCGCGTGCGGCCACTTCATCGTGGCGCGTGGCCTGTGCGGTGAGCAGGGCCTCGCGCAGGGCCTTCTGCGCGCGAGGCTCGTCTCCGAGCACCAGTCCGAGCCGGCCTTCCAGCTCCAGGGCCTCCGCGAGCACCGGCCGGTAGTCGAGTGCGCGGGCCTGCCCCAGCGTCGCCTTCAGCTCCTCGTTGGCCTGCTCATATCGGCCGGCGTCGACGAGCGCGGTGGTGCGGTCCAGGCCGGCGCGGATTTTCTCCACGCGCTGGCGCTGCTCGGGAGATTCGGGGAGTCCCAGGCGCAGGGCATCCACGTTCGCGCAGTCGGCGACGGAGGGCAGGCGCTGGGCCGCGTCCAGCGAGGTGGTGAGCGACTCCGCGTCGGTCTGCGCGAGCACGCCGACCACGGCGTCGAGCGTGGAGCGACGGCGCTCCAGGCAGGCCATGCGCAGCGACAGCACGGCGTCCGACTGGTGGCCGTGCACGCGTGTCGCCTCGCAGGCCTCCTGATGCATGCCGGCCCACTCCTGGGCGAAGGCGTCCAGGCTCTGTGCCACGCGGGAGAAGAACTCGGGGGCCTGGGGTTTGTTCGTGGCGGCGAAGGCCCGGCTCACGGTGTCCTTGCGTGAGGTGTCCCAGATGCCGGCCAGTCGAGCCTCGGCGCCCAGACATGGGGCGTGGCGACGGTTGCCCATCCACCAGGTGACGCCCATGAAGCCATAGATGAGGAGGAAGCCGGCGGCCAGGATGCTCCGGCGTCGCCACGCCACGGACGGGTCCTTGCCGAGCTCGGTCAGCAGTGCCTCCATGGACGGGTAGCGCTCGTCAGGCGTGGGCGCGAGGCCTCGGGTGATGGCGCGGAACAGCCAGGCGGGGACGTGGCAGCTGCGTGGGGGTTGGCGCACGCGGTTGGCGAGGGACTCCTGGAGGTAGGCGGTGGCTTGTTTCCCTTCGAAGGGGAGCTGGCCGTAGAGGGCCTCGTAGAGCGAGGCGCAGAAGCTGAACTGGTCGCCGCGTGCGTCGGTGCGGCCGTCCTCGTGTTGCTCGGGCGGCATGTACGCGGGCGTGCCCATGACGAGGCCCGCCTCGGTGAGCGGAGACTCGAGCAGGTCGTCGTCGCGCAGCGCGAGTCGTGAGGGCTTGGTGGCACGCCCTTCCTCCATGGCGTCCAGGTCGGCGGTGTTGCGAGCCAGGCCGAAGTCCGTCACCTGGGCGCGGCCGTCCCGGTTGACGAGCACGTTGGCGGGCTTGAAGTCGCGGTGGACGAGTCCGGCCGCGTGAGCGGCGGCGAGTCCGCGTCCCGCCTGACGGAAGAGGTCGAGCACGTCGCGCCACGAGCGATGTTCGGCGCGCAGCCAGTGGCGCAGGGACAGGCCCTCGACCAGCTCCATGGTGATGAAGACGCGACCGGCGAAGGTGCCCGCGTCGTAGACGGAGACGACGTTGGGGTGGGACAGGCGGGCCATGGCCTGGGCTTCGCGCAACAGGCGAGAGGCGCCGTCGGTGCGGACCACGGTGTTGGCGTCCGGGTGGAGCAGCTTGATGGCTACTCGGCGATGCAGGTCCGGGTCATAGGCGCTGTAGACGACGCCCATGCCGCCGGAGCCCAGCTTGTCGAGGATGTGGTAGCGGCCCACCGAGGCGCGCGATGACGTCTCCGAGGCGTCGCCCTTGCGAGCGGAGTCATTGAAGGGAGGGCTGGACCGCCCTGGTGCGCCTTGCGCGGGTGGAGGGATGCGGACGCTCGAGCCCAGTGGTGGGGCGGGAGGTGGTGCCACCCATGTGCCCGCGCCCGCGGGTGGTAGCGGCGGTGGCGCAATCAAGGTTCCTGGGGCGGCGACAGGAGCGCGCGGGTTCGCCGCGACGGCCGAAGGTGCGGCCTGTGGCGTTGCGTTGCTGGGCGCAGACGAGGATTGCGCGCGCGAACTCGCTCCGATGGAAGACCGGGGAGGAGGAGCGCCTTGTGGGCTCTCGTTCGAGGCCGCCGATGAGGACCTGCCACGAGAGCCCGCCACGACGGATGCAGGAGCAACTGCCTGAGGGCTCGTGCTGGCGGGAGGCTGTGTTGCTGCACCCGATTTTCCCGAGGTGCTGGCGGAGGACTGTGGAGTCGCTGCGCGCCCGCGCGCTCCAGCGGATGTTTGAGGCGGCGGCGTGGAGGTCCTCGAGCCAGCCGAGCCTTGAATCGGTGCCACCACCGTGCCTGCCTCGGAAGGGCGTCGTGGGGGTGGCGCAATCAGTGTCCCCGCATCGGCGGGCAACTGCGGCTCGGATTCGCTCGCAGAGGCCTCATCCGTGAGGAATTGCGGACCATCGCGGTGATGGAATCCCTCGTCAGTCGAAGCCGGGGATGTGAGGCCAAGGCCCGATTCCATCGCGCCGCGCAGGTCGGAGTCCACCAGCGTGCTGGCCCTGTGCGCGGAGGGCGACGGCAAGGCGGGGAGGAGCGGAACGGAGGCCTCGTGTTCGCGGGTCTCCGCGGAGACTCCGGACGCGGGTGAGGGCAGTGGAGCGGGCCTGTCCACTGTTGTGCTGTCATTGGCCACGCGAGCGGCACGAGCGGTCCGGATGGGCTCAGTGGGCAGGTCGAGGTCGGAGACCTCTCCGAGCAGCGCCGCGCGAGGGATGGCCAGGTCCGTGGCCTCATCCTGGGGCGGCGTGACTCGATGAGCGGCGGTGCCGGGCGGTGTCACGCGACCCAGGAGCGCCGCGCACTGGCGGCAGCCCTCCGCATGGCGCCGCAATCGCTGTGCGTCCACGGCGGAGAGCATTCCGGTGGCCAGCGCCCGCGCGGTCTTCTCATCGAAGCAGGACACGACCGGGATGTTCCACCACGCGGCAGGTTCCTGAGAAGGGGGCCTCCTCAAGTGGCCCGGTAGGTTTTGACCTGGGCTTGCAACGATTCAGCCCGAACGTGCCGCGGCGCGGCGGAAAGCCTCTCCGCCACGCCCCGAATCCCTTCACCGGGGGATGAGCGAAATGTCATCCAGGTACACCGCCGCCTGGTCCTCTCCAGAGTCGTCCTGGAAGTACAGGTCGCGCAGCGTGCCCGACGTCGCCCCCATGTCATCGAGCGACAGCGTCACCTTTCTCCACTCGCCCGCGACCAGCGGCCCGCCCAGGGCCGCATCCAGCCGCGCCGTCCCGAGCACGTCCGTGCCGTCATGCAGCAGGACTCTCACCGACTGTCCCCCGGTGGTACCGCCGTGGACCCACAGTTCGATGGATTGGTAACCCGCGATGTCCACGCCCGAGTGATGCAGGAGCACGCCCGCCCACGTGTCCGGCTCGAAGCGGATGGAGGCCGTGCCCGCGTGGACGATGGCCGTCTCGTCCAGCGAATGCTCCGCCCAGCTCCAATCCGCGAAGCCGCTCTCCAGGGCATCGCCGTAGATGGACAGTCCCGCGGACGGCTCCGGCGTGGTGCGGCCCTCCATCAGCGCCAGGCCTTGCGACAGCGTCACGGTGCGCGCGCCGCGCAGGCGGATGTGCTCCAGGATGGCCGTGAAGCTCGACGTCCGGTACTGCGTGTCGCGCGTGGGAGTTCCATCGACGAACTCGTGGAAGACGAGGATGAGCCAGCTCTTCTCCGCGAGCGCCTGGTCAATCCAACCTTGCACCGTGCTCACCGGAATGTTGCGCGCCACGTCGTTGCCCCGCAGCTCGTAGACGATGGTGTCGCGGAAGTTGCGCCCGGCGTTCACCGTGCGGCTGCTGGAGTATTGCTGCCGGATGGCGGCGAGCACGGTGGAGTCATAGCGCCCGTAGGGGATGACGAAGTCGGGCACCGTGGCCAATCCCAGATTGTCCACCAGCCAGTCCCGCGAGTCCCGCAGCTCCGAGAGGAGCTCCGGCGCGGAAAGCGTGGTCAGGTCCGGGTGGGTCAACGTGTGGCTGGCAATGCCGTTGCCTTCGGCGACGAGCGTCTGTACTTGTGCGGTGCTCATGTAGCCACCCCATCCCTGGGCGAGCGCCTGGGTGATGAGGGCGTACGTGGCGGGGATGTTCCTCGCGTTGAGCGCGGGCCGGGCCTTGTCGTACTGCGTGGACCAGCCGTCATCCAGCGTGATGGTGACCATGCCCTGCTCAAAGGGCTGGGCCGCGAACGCGGACGTACGGAACGTCACCACCAACAGTACGACAATGAATCGCAACAGCGGGAACTGCTCAATCATGGACATCCCCCCGCGCCTCATGCGGCGCGGTGCGGGCGATAGCAGAGGTCCGTGATGCCAGGCAACCGAGCAGGCACACACGAGTCGTGTGGCCTGGTGAGCGGCTGTGCCGTGGAGCCAACGGCGGACGCCGCCAGGGATTCGGGCCGGAGGCGGTGGTGTTCGGGATGTGTTCGTAGATACCGCCGCACCCCCGACAGCGTCTTTTGAAAGGACACGTCACATGAAGAAGTTCGCCGCGCTCGTAGGTCTGCTGGGCGTCCTGGGAGTCCTGCCCGCGCATGCCGCCGAGCTCAAGGACGTGTTTGGAAAAGAAGTCCCTATCGGAAAGGGGCGGCCTACCGTGGTGCTGTATGCCAACAAGGGCACCCGGGATGAGCTGCGAGAGCACGCCTACCAGTTCGTCTACGACGTGCGAGCGGTCAAACCCATCGTCGTGGTCCGCGTGGACCTGCGGGACGTCCCCGGCCTCTTCAAGGGCATGGCGAAGGGGGAGATTCGCAAGAGCCACGCGGAGTCGCTCGGCCTCATGCGCGACCTCTTCCAGCGGCACGGCGAGTCGCCGCCCCCCGAACTCGACTCCTCACTCTTCATGGTCGCCGACAGCAAGGGAGAACCGCACCAGTCGGTGGGGCTGAAGAAGGGCTTCAAGACGGTCTACGCGCAGGTGCTGGACCCCGCGGGTCAGGAACTGGCGCGCGGTCCCTTCCCCCAAAGCGCGGGCACGCTTGGCAGGGCCGTGGCCACCTCGCCCACCTCGCCCGCGCCCGCACGGCTGGCAGGCGTGGTTCGCTGACACGCTGAAGCCCTCGTGGATTCGATACACGACACATTTGGAAACATTCAGGTGTCGACTTCGCCCCGTTTGTTTCATGAAACCTCAAGCTCCGAGAGAAGGTTGGGTTTGACGGAGTCTTTTCGGACTTCATGAGGCTTCCCTGGGAGTAATACCTCCCAGGCACTTCCGGCACTTTCAGTCTTCCTGCTACGCACTTACAGCGCGTGCCTGGAGCATGAAGCGGCGTCCGCCGCGTCGCTCCGCAGGCCAAGCAACGGGAGACTTCATGAAGAGGCTGGAGTGGAGCGCGACCGCCACGAGGTGGCTGGTCATGGGTTTGTTTGTCGGTGTGAGCGCGGGATGTTCGGGCGGAGAGCCTGCCCAGGAGCAGCCCACACTGGAGACGGCGTCGAGCCCCCTGAACCCCGGGCCTGACCTGGTGGTGACGGGAGTCCGAGGCCCCGCGAGCGTCTTCGCGGCTGACTCGTTCACCACGACGGTGACGGTCTGCAACCAGGGCACGACATACGCGAACCGAGGCTCCACGGTGGCGGTGTTGCTGTCCCTGGACAACGTGCTCTCCCCTCTGACGACCACGCCTCCTCCGGCGGACCAGTCCCTGGTGGGGCAGGAGACGCTCCATGAGACGCTGGAGGCGGGCCAGTGCGCGGACGTCCGAGTGACGGGCACGTCCTGGTTGCCTCCGGCGGCGCAGGGCGATGGTGCCTACTTTCTGGGCGCCATCGTCGACACGAATCAGTCCGTGGCGGAGGTCAACGAGAACAACAACGCGAATGCGCAGACGCGCATCGGCGTGGGCAACCGGCCGGACCTCGTCATCACCGAGCTGTCGAGCCCTCCCAGCGTGCCGCAAGGCGGGTATTTCACCGTGGCGGTGACGGTGTGCAACCAGGGCACCGCGAGCGTCCCCTCGGTCCGCACCCAGCTCTTCCTGTCGACCGACAACGTGCTGACGCCGACCGGCCCGGGTGCTCCCGCCATGGACCAGTCGCCGATCGGTGAAGTGCAAACCCAGATGCCGCTGAACGCGGGCGCATGTGTCCGTCGCAGCGTCTCTGTCTGGGCATCGCTGCCTCCCGCGGGACAGGGTGACGGGGCGTACTACCTGGGCGCCATCGTCGATGACCCGGCGTCGGTGCAGGAGCTGCGCGAGGACAACAACGCCTACGCGAAGGAGCGCATCGGCGTGGGCAACAAGCCCGACCTCATCATCACCGAGCTGCGCGGGCCCGCCAGCGTGTTGGACAACCAGGGCTTCGACGTCCAGGTGCGGGTATGCAACCAGGGGACGACCTATGCCCCGGGGCATTCGGCGCGACTCTTCTTGTCGACGGACGACGTGCTGACGCCGACCGGCCCGGGTGCTCCCGCCATGGACCAGTCGCCTGTGGGCTCGGTGCAGCTCCCCCTGTTGAACCCGGGGCAGTGTGTGACGCGCACCGTGGCCGCCCAGGCATGGCTGCCTCCCGCGGGGCAGGGCGCGGGCGCCTACTTCCTGGGAGCCATCGTGGATGACCCGTCCTCCGTGCAGGAGCTTCGCGAGGACAACAACAGCTACGCGAAGGAGCGCATCGGCGTGGGCAGTCGGCCGGACCTCGTGGTCACCGCGATGACGTCGCAGGCGAGCATGAACACGGGGCAGGCCACCGCCGTCAGCGTGACGGTGTGCAACCAGGGCACGACGATGAGCAACTCGTCGTGGACCAACCTGTACCTCTCGCTCGATGCGGTGCTGACGCCCATGAACCCCATGGGCCCTCCCGCGAATGACCAGTCGCCGCTGGGCGGACTCCAGATTCCGTCGCTGAATCCCGGGCAGTGCGTGACGCGCGGCGACAGCTTCTGGCCCTCGCTTCCGCCGATTCCCACGAATGCCACCGCGTTCTACCTGGCCGCCATCGTGGACGAGTCCGGCTTCGTGCAGGAGCTGCGCGAGGACAACAACATCTTCGTGAACGGCCTCGTGGGCCTGGGCAACCGCCCGGACCTCGTCGTCACCGAGCTGAGCGTGCCGCCGACCCTTTCGCCCGGCCAGTCCTTCACCGCCACGGCGACGGTGTGCAACCAGGGCACCCTCTCCAGCAACGCGACGCAGGCGCAGCTCTACCTGTCGATGGACACGTCGCTGACGCCGATGATGGTCGGTCCAGGGGGCTCGCCTCCGACGGACCAGGCGCCGTTGGGAATGGTCAGCGTGCCCCCGCTGAGCGCGGGGCAGTGCGCGACGCGCAGCACGTCTGCCTGGGTGAACTACCCCATGGATGGGCAAGGCGAAGGGGCCTACTACGTGGGGGCCATCGTGGACGAGCAGGGCTCCGTGCTGGAGCTGCGTGAGGACAACAATGCCTTCGTGAAGGGCCTCGTCGGCGTGGGCAACCGAGCGGACCTCGTCATCACCGCGATGACCGGACCGGCGAGCATCACCTCCGGCCAGAACTTCACGGCGACGGTGACGTTCTGCAACCAGGGCCTCCAGTCCAGCCCCTCGACGCAGGCGCAGCTCTACCTGTCGACGGACACGTCGCTGACGCCGCTGTCGTCTGGCCCTGGCGGTCCTCCGTCGGACCAGATGCCGCTGGGCTCCCTGTCCGTGCCCTCGCTGAACGCAGGGGTGTGCCTGACGCGGAGCGGCTCATTCTATGGAAGCCCGCCGCCGGACGGGGCGGGGGACGGCGCCTACTACCTGGGGGCCATCGTCGATGACCCGAGCTCCGTGCAGGAGTTGCGCGAGGACAACAACGCCTTCGTGAAGGGGCTCATCGGCGTGGGCAACCGGCCGGACCTCGTCGTCACCGGGCTGAACGTGCCGCAGGCCCTCCAGAATGGTCAGTCCTTCACCGCCGCGGTGACGGTGTGCAACCAGGGCACGCAGGCGAGCATGTCGACGCAGGCGCAAATCTACGTGTCGATGGACACCGTGTTGACCCCGATGCCGTACGGGCCCGGTGGCTCCCCTGCGACGGACCAGTCGCCGGTGGGAGGTGTCTCCGTGCCGTCGCTGAATCCGGGACAGTGCGCGACGCGCTCGACGACGGGCTGGGCCGGGCTGCCGCCGGACGCGCAGGGCGATGGGGCGTACTACCTGGGAGTCCTCGTCGATGACCCGTCCTCGGTGCAGGAGCTTCGCGAGGACAACAACAGCTTCGTGAAGGGCCCCATCGGCATTGGCAATCGGCCGGACCTGGTCATCACCGCGATGACCGCGCCCACGAGCGCGTCCATCAACCAGCCGTTCACCCTCGGCGTGACGGTATGCAACCGGGGAACGGTGCCCAGCAACTCGACGGCGGCTCGCCTCTTCCTGTCGATGGACGCCGCGCTGACGTCGATGTCGCCACCCGGCTCTCCCGCCGCGGACCAGTCCGAGGTCGCGAACGTGAGCATCCCCTCGCTGGCGGTGGGGCAGTGCGCCACGCGCTCCGCGAGCGCGACCGCGTGGCTGCCGCCAGATGCGCAGGGTGACGGTGCGTACTACGTGGGAGCCCTCGTCGATGACCCGTCCTCGGTGCAGGAGCTGCGCGAGGACAACAACACCTTCGTGAAGGGGCTCATCGGCGTGGGCAGTCGCTCGGACCTGGTCATCACCGCGATGACCTCGCCCACGAGTGTGACTCAGGGGCAGGCCTTCACCGCGACGGTGACGGTGTGCAACCAGGGCACCCAGTCCAGCACCTCCACGAGCACGCAACTGGTCCTGTCGCTGGATGACGCACTGTCCCTGTCGGTGTCGCCGCCCGCGTTGGACCAGATGGTGATTGGCTCGGTGGACGTGCCAGCCCTGCTCGCGGCCCAGTGCGTGACGCGCAGCGCGAGCGTCAACGCCTATGCGCCCCCGGCTGGTGAGGGCACTGCCTTTTACCTGGGCGCGCTCGTGGACTCGAGCGGCGGAGTGCAGGAGTTGCGCGAGGACAACAACACCTTCGTGAAGGGCCTTATCGGCGTGGGGACGAGGCCGGACCTCGTCATCACGTCGCTGACGGGGCCTGTCTCCATCCTCGTGGGCAACACCCTCACCTCGACGGTGCGGGTCTGCAACCAGGGCACGCAGGCGAGCAGCCCTGGCTGGGTGTCGCTCTACCTGTCCGTCGATACGAGCCTCGCTCCGGAGCCTTCCATGCCGGGGCCGGGGAGCAGCGCCAACATGGACCAGCGTGAGCTGGGGGGCACGAATGTCATCGCCCTGAACCCGGGCGACTGCATCACCCAGAGTCTGAACGTGACGGCCCACCTGCCGCAGGACGCGATGGGGCAGGGTGGCTCCTACTTCCTGGGCGCCTACGCGGACCCGTACCAGTCACAGCCGGAGCTGCGCGAGGACAACAACTCCCGGACCATCGCGCTCCAGGTCACCTTGTAGCTCGCTGACAGTCATTGGAGGGGACGGGGCGGGATGGCCCGTCCCCTCGCTTCTTCCAGCCGCTCAGCTCCCCAGCGGTGGCTCCGTCGGGGGGCGCGAAATCCACGCGGCGATGAACACGTCCAGCTCGCCGCGCAGCACGTCCTTCACGCGCGGAGTCCCGGCTCCGGTGCGAGGGTCCTCTACCCGGGCGCTGCGGCCCAGGTAGTAGCGCCGCGCCTCGTCCGTGCTGCCGCCCTGTCCGGCCACCACGCGCGCGGCGATGTCCTTCAGCTCGTCCAACTCGCCCGCGCCGGTGAGCGTCAGCACGCGTCCGGTGGACTCATCCTTCACCGTGACCTCCGTGCGCACGCGCTGGAGGTAGGCGCCCTCGTGACTCTTCACCGGCCGGCCGAGCACCTCCAGCAGCTCCAGCTCCTCCTCGGAGAGAGCGCCGCCCCGGTGCACGCGGACATAGGCGCGCTGGCGCTTCTCGTCTTCCAGCCGTCGATGCAGGCCCGCCTCACCCGCGAGGAAGCCATAGGCCCCGGGGCCGGCGATGCGCACCACCACGCGAGCCGGCTCCTCGGCTTCCGCCACCGCAACGGCCTCGTAGCCGCGCCGCTGTGCCCAGCCCAGGTACATGGTGGCCAGCTCCTGCACCCACGCCTCCTGCGTCTCCGCCGAGTCGCTCGCGCAGATGTCCACCAGGGCCTCGGTGTCCTGCGTGGTGGCGCCGGACGCGTGGAGTGCCTCGGCCATCTGCACCTCGCGCGCGACGTCTTCGACCTGTCGCGCCGCGGAGGCCAGCTGCACCTCGTTCTTCGCCTCGCGCACCAGGCGCCGTCCGAAGAGACACGCGGCCTCCAGGCGCTCCAGTTCGTTGAGGTGGGCCTCCACCGTCCGGAAGGCCCGGATGACATCCGCCGCGTGCGTGGGGTCGTCCCAGAGGTTGGGCGCCTGTGTCTCCGTCAGCAGGGCGGCTCGGCGCTCCTCCATCTCCGGCCGTCCCGCGGAGGCCGCCAGCGAGCGGGCCTTGCCCACCAGCCGGTCCATCTCCACGAGGAGCGACTTGCGGTCCAACCGCCGCTTCACCGGTGCGGCGCGCGCGGACGGCAGCAGCAACTGCGCGGTGGGCGAGGGCGGCGGCGCTGCGGGCTCGGCCACCGCGATGACCCGGCCTCCGACGCGTGCTTCCACGCGCACGGGGGTGCCAGGAGGCAGGGGCTTGCGCGCAATCTCCACGGCCAGCGCCGCGGTGAGCGTCTTCTCGATTTCCCGTTGGAGGTAGCGCGCGCCGAACTGGGGCGAGTAGCCGCGCTCCACGAGGCGGTCGACGACCTCGGGTGTCACCTCCACGTCCAGGGAGCGCGCGCGGATGCCCTCGCGCTCCAGCACGCGGCCCACCTCTCGCTGCGCGATTTTCCGGATGTCCACTTTGGACAGCGGCTGGAAGTGACAGATGGCATCGAAGCGGTTGAGGAACTCCGGCCGGAACGCCTCGCCGATGCGGCGGTCGACCTCCGACACCATCTCGTCCGCGCGCTTGGTGCCGGCGAAACCCATGGCGGGCTCCCGGTACACCTCCGCGCCCACGTTGGACGTGGCGACGATGAGGGTGTTGTTGCACGAGACGACCTCGCCCGCGCCGTTGACGAACGTGCCCTCATCGAAGAGCTGGAGGAAGCGGTCATGCACGCTGCGCGCGGCCTTCTCGAACTCGTCGAGCAGCAGCACGGAGAACACCTTGCCATCCAGGAGCGCGCTCAGCTCTCCGCGACGTGTCTCCAGCGCTGGTGCCCAGGACGCGCCGAAGGGCACGCTCTCGTCGCCGTCGTTGGGATAGTCCGCCATGTTCAGGCGCACCAGCCTGTCCGCGGAGCCGAAGAGGTACTCGGCCAGCAGCTTCGCGAGCTGCGTCTTCCCCACGCCCGTGGGGCCCGCGAACAGGAACACGCCCAGCGGTCGGCGCGGGTCGTTCAGTCCCGCCTTGAGCAGCGCCACCGAGCGCAACACCGCGCCCACCGCGTCCGTCTGGCCGAGCAGTCGCTCTCCGAAGAAGCGCTCCGTCTCCTCCAGGTCCAGCGGCATCGCGTCGTCCACCACGAAGCGTGGCAGGCGCGTGGCGGCACAGAAGCGGGTGAGCACGTCCTCCGGACCCACGTGGTCCTTGGCCGCGCCCGCGGCCTCCGCCGCCGTCTCCTTCAAGAGCTCGATGGCCTTGCGCGGCATGCGCTGCGCCAGCAGGAACTTGGCCGACAGGCGCAGGGCCAGGTCACACGCGGCCGGGTCGATGGGCAGGCGCAGCTCGCGCTCCAGCTCCTCCGCCACCCGGCCCAGCACCCAGCGCGCCTTCTCCAGGGGAGGCTCGTGCAGGGGGAGCAGGTGCAGTCGCTCCGCCAGCGCCTCGTCGGAGCGCAGCAGCTCCTGCACACGCTTGGGCTCCGTCTCGAAAATGAAGCGCATGCCGCCGGTGCGCAGCGCGCGCACGGCCACGGGGGCCAGGGGCCCGCCCAGCGCCGCTGGCAGGTCTCGGATGTAGACGATGGGACAGGGGTGCCGCGCCAGGTGGGCCAGCAGCTCCTCGAAGCTCTCGGCGGCCTGGCGGTGGGTGCTTCGCGCCAGGATGTTGGCGATGGACACCTCCACCAGGCGCGACTGCGCCAGCTCCGAGTCCACGCGCCCCTCGGCGATGCGGCGCGCCACTTCCTGCACGAGCGCGCTCTTGCCCACGCCGGGGTCTCCCGCCAGCAGCGGGTGCTTGCCACCGCGCGTCAGCAGCCCCAGAACCTCCGTCACCGCGGCGTCCACGCCATGCGCGGCCGGCAGCCGGCCCTCTCGGGCCATCGCGGTCAGGTCCCGGTCGATGAGTCGCTCCTGGTCCTCGCTCTTCCTCGTCGCCATCTCGTCAACCGCCCCCTCGCCGGAGCACGCACTCTAACCGCTGAACCGCCGAGGTGAGCGCGCAATCCCGGCGAGCAGCCGGAAGCCCCTGGAGCGCGGGGCCAGACGGACGCGACGTGCGCGTCAGGGATACGGCTGAGGCGGCACGGGCGTGGGCACACTCCCGGGCTGAGCCGCGGGGATGGCCCGGAGGTATTCGTAGACGGCCCTCAGGTCCGCGTCCCGCATCTTCGCGAAGATGGGCCAGGGCATCACCTGCAGCAGCGCGCCGCCAGGCTCCCGGCCCGTGCGCATCAACGCCAGGAAGGCCTCATACGTGAGGCCCGACGGCAGCCCCTGCGCATCCGGGGTGATGTTCCGCGAGACGATTCCCGTGCCGAAGGGTCTCCCCCCCGCCAGGAAGTTCGCGGTGTTGATCTGCTCTGGCTGTCCCTGAAAGGGGTCCCCACCCGCCGAGTAGGGTGGGTAGGTGTGGCAGTCGGTGCATCCTCCCTGGGAGTTGACGATGTAGCTGCCCAGGCCCACGAGGTTCCGGTCCAAGCCTGTGAGGTTGAGCGTCACGGGGGAGATGACCAGGCCCTTTTCGATGCGCTCCTGGTCCTCGGCGCCCACGGGCGTCTGGGTCTGTTGGTTCTGCGAGTCCGACGAGGAGCTCGACCCGCACCCTCCCGCCAACACACCCGCGAGCGCGAAGAGGGCCCATCCCCTCGCCACGCGGCGCCCCGTCCTGAAATCCTTCATGTGTGCTTCCTTTCCCTTCACCGGATGTCCCGGTCGGGATGGAGGCTAGGGACGCTGGGGCGAGGGGCCATGCTGCGTGCCGGTGTCAGCCCGGCGTTGCCCCGTGCACAGGTCGGGACAAAGGCTGCCCTGGGGGGCAGCGAGAGCGGAAGTCGGAGGACTCGAACCTCAAGCCGGAAGGCCGGCTCGCACCCGGTAGCAGCGGGGCCTGGCGCCATCGCCAGTCCAACTTCCAATCAGACAGGTGAAGCGAACGGAACACGGTGGAGTCGAACCACGAGCCCCGAAGGGCCCTCCTGGTTTCCAGCCAGGCGGCCGGCCACCCGGCCCGCATGCTCCAAGACACAACGGAAGACAGGGGACTCGAACCCCGAGCGCGTCATGCACCCGCACCGCTTTCGAAACGGGCCGCCGGCCTCCGGCGTCGGTCTTCCAGAAAGTCGCCGGCAGCAGCGCACCCGCCTGCCGGCTCGCGGGGAGGTCCACGGGCGGGAGGCCGCCTCTGGCGGACCTCCTCATCCCCTCCAGGCGCACTGTCCTGGGATGGGCGGGGACGGGGGCCACCTCCGGTGGACCCCCTTCACCTGGAACCTCATGCCTCCAGCTCGCCATGCCAGTACGCCACGTCCCTCAGGAACTTGGCCCACGACATGGGCATGCCCTGCTCGAAGACGAACGTCAGGTGCATCGCGTCCGGCAGCTTCTTGGGCTTCACCGGGGCGCAGCGCAGCGCCATCTTCGCGTGCTCCGGAGTCCGGTTGCCCTTGCGCTGGTTGCAGGGCACGCACGCGATGACGACGTTGTCCCAGGACGTCCGGCCACCCTGGGCCCGCGGCAGGACGTGGTCATACGTCGCCTCCGCGCGCGACACCTTCAAGCCGCAGTACTGGCAGCGGCAGCGGTCTCGCAGGTAGACGTTCTCCCGGCTGAACTTCACGCCCTTGGGGCCCTTGCGCAGCCCGCGGAAGAAGCGAATGACGGAGGGCATGCGAATCTCCACCGTCACCGAGCGCACGAAGCGGTCCTCGTACTCCTCGACCACCTCGACCTTGCCCTGGAAGATGAGCATCACCGCGCGCTGCCAGGGAATCCGCGCGACGGGCTCGAAGGACTGACTGAGAACCAGCGTCTCCATGACGCAACGCCTTTCGGTTGTATCCGCGGCGAGATTCGAACTCGCACTGGGCCGGGTTTGAGCCGGCGGCCTCTCCCGTTTGGGCTACGCGGACGGACTTCGGGAGTTCCTGCTGACTTGCGACTGCGGGCTACGGACTGCGACGACAGTGCCGGTGGCGGGAGTCGAACCCGCAACCTCCAGGTTCTCGACCTGGCACCTCTACCTATTGGGCTACACCGGCAAGACTGCGGGGATACGAGTGCACGCCCCGGGGATCGAACCCGGCGAAAACGGTGTGTGGGACCGTCGCCGTCTCCAGCTGGCTCGGCGTGCAGGAAGAGTTGCGGAGCAGGGAGTCGAACCCTGGAGGCCAGGCTTATGAGGCCCGGTGAGGCACCAGCCTCTCCCCGCAGAAAATGTGAAACGTGTGTGCTCCCGGCAGGACTCGAACCTGCGACCGTGCGCTTAGGACGCGCCTGCTCTGAATCCACTGAGCTACGGAAGCGGATGGCACAAATGAAGCGAGTGCCCCTGGCAGGGATTGAACCTGCGACCTCACGGTTCGGAACCGTGCGCTCTCATCCACTGAGCTACAAGGGCATGAAGTGGATCCGCCGGGACTCGAACCCGGAACCCCTCGGGTGCAAACCGAGTGCTCTCCCATTGAGCCACGAACCCATGTGACGACTGCACTGCGTGTTGCGTGAAGTGCCCCCGGTCGGGTTCGAACCGACAACCCCCGGTTTACGAAACCGGTGCTGCTACCAGTTGAGCTACAGGGGCGAAACGAGCAGGCCGCCAGGGAGTTGAACCCCGCGCGCTCGGATTTGGAGTCCAAGCTGCTCCCGGAGCGCGGCCTATGAAGATGAAGCGTGCTGCCAAGTGCCGACCCTCGGAATCGAACCGAGTCCTCCCGCTCTTCAGACGGGCGCGCGGACCACCTACGCCAGGTCGGCAATGATGAAGATGAGGCCAGTACGGGAGTCGAACCCGTCCCAAACGGTTTTGCAGACCGTTGCCACCCCGGGCGGAACTGGCCATTAGTGTGTGTCGCAAAGCTCCCCAGGAGGGATTCGAACCCTCAACTTCGCGGTTAACAGCCGCGCGCTCTGCCATTGAGCTACCGGGGAATGTGCTGCGTGAAGAGAGAACCGGAGGCAGGAATTGCACCTGCACCTGCGGAGTCAGAATCCGCCATCCTCGCTAGTTAGACGACCCCGGTATGAGTACCTCCGGAGGGATTCGAACCCTCGCCGTCCGCTTAAGAGGCGGATGCTCTTCCAATGAGCTACGGAGGCAGATTGCTTGCCGCCCCGGATGCGCGCGGGCGGCATACATTCACCACGACGATTCAGTTGTCAGAGACCTTGAGGCTGTCGGGTACTCGAACGCGAGCCAGGATTCCTGGCGCACGGACGCGAATCCGGCCCTCGAGCTGTGACTCGTGATGCGGTGTGGCTGTGCGTGGCTGGCCACGCCGGTGTTGAATGGGGACGCTGGGAGCCCAGAAAGCCGAGAGGCCGGGTCCCCTGGATGGGAGCCCGGCCTCTGCGTGGCTTGGCGCGCCAGTGAAGGAGCGCGAGCGTCAGCAGGGTACGGGCGGAGGGCCGCCAAGCCGGTCAAATCCCACGAGGGACTTCGAGGCGAAGCTCACAAGGGAGCAGGAGGCGGCACCGAACTGGGGCCAGAGGTTGTTGCGATAGCTGCGCTTCATCGGGTTCGTCCGCGTCGTCAACGTCGTCATGGTCGCCGCTCCTTTCGGGGAGACTCTACGGCGGGTGATTTTCGTTCCTGACAAGGCCCGATTATTTGAGCTTCACGGCCGTGGCCCCCGGTTTCAGGGAAGTTGTCGCCTCGGCTGACGTGCCGAGTTGATGACGCCTTGGGGGCGAGAGCAGGCAGGACGCAGCGCCGTGGCCATGGTCTCCATCGCGTGGACTCCCTCGCAGCGGGCGCAGCTGCCCCGCGGGTTCGCAAGGAGTCTGACGCGGAGACCTCCGTGCCGCACGGCGCGTCCGAGGAGAGGCATCTGGCCCGGCGATGCGCGCGGGGGCCGGTGCTCATGCTCCGGCCCGCGGGTGTGCCTGGGCTTCAAGCGGGACGCCGTGTGTACGACCGCGTGAACGGCGGCACCGAGCGCGAGCTCCCAACTCGGAGCAGCAAGGCCGGCCATGGGGACGTGCCCCCCACCGGCCTTGCTCCTCGGCGTGTCGACGCGGTCCTACTGCAGGGGCACGCGCTTGAGCTTGAAGGGCGAGGGGCTCTCGCTCATCGTGAAGTAGCTCGCGCCGTTGGCCTCGTACTCGATCGCCTCACCCTGGCCCTCGGTGGTGTCGGTCAGCGTGACGGGCGTCGCGAAGACGGCCGACTCGAAGCCAAGTCCCGGCGTCGCACGGAACTCGTAGACAGTGCGGTAGGTGCGAAGGAGGAAGCGATCCGCGCATGGGTGGATCGCCGCCGCGGTCGCGGCCGAGAAGTTGGCGTCTCCGTTCAGCGGCAGCTGGATCGTGTGGACGTGGATCAGCGTGGCCTGCACACCCGGCGTCAGCGGCTGGGGGAACTTGTACACGCCGCTCTGCCCCGTGCCTCCGTTCTTGGTGACGACGTAGATGTCCCCGGTGGTGGGGTGCACCATCAGCGACTCCGCGTCCTTCGCGCCGTCCGGATAGACGAACGGGAAGGCCTCGGCGACGAGCCCCCCCGAGGTCTGGCCGTTGGCGAGAGCCGGCTCGGGCACGCGGTAGATCGTGAACGACGTGGGGCTGCCACCCGCAGGGAAGTTGGCGCTCCACTTCCCGATGTCACCGATGAAGATGCACGAGCCGCTCGGGCAGGGCCCGGTTGCGAGGTCCTCCCAGTCGGCCGGCGTCACGTTGGTCACGTTGAACGTGCCGATCGTGCTCGCGTTGAGCGTGTTGATCGCGATGATCGCGGTGGTGTCCTCGTTGTGCACGTAGAGCGCGTTGCCGACCACGCGGCTCGCGGCCAGGCCCGAGGGCTCCACGATTTCCGGCGCGGTCACGGTGCCCTGGAGCGTGAAGGTGCTCGCGTACGTGTCGCCGACCATGCAGGCGGGGGCGTTGGCGGCGCGCAGGACGATCACGTGCGCGGTGTTGGTCTGCACGAACGCGGAGCTGCCGGAGAGGCCCGCCTGGAGGCCCGGCGCGGTGAGCGACCGGTAGGCCGCATTGAAGAGCAGTCCATTGGCGTGACCCAGGCACGCGTCGAAGGCCTCGGTGAAGCCGAGCGGCGGCTCGATGCGGGTGGCAGGGCAGGTGGCGTCCGGCCAGACCTGTGAGCCGTACCAGACGGCGAGGCCACCCGCGCTGCCGGTCACCACGTCGGGCACGGTGAACGACGCGGAGTCGCCGTTCTTCTGGCCTGCGTGCACGTCGATTGGCTGGACCGGATCGACGCCGCTGAAGGCTTCCACGCTCCCCGCCATGTGGGTGGACGCGTCCAGTTCGAACGCGTAGCTCGCAGGCTCGGAGGCGCCCGCGACGCGGTAGAAGATCCAGGTGCGGATGGCCCAGGCGCTCTGCTCCGAGCGCAGGAACGTCCAGCCGGCGGGCGGCGTGACGGTCGCGGAGATGTTGTTGCGCACGGTCACCCGCGCGATGAGCGCGTCGTTGGCCGCGGTCCCCGACGGCTTGGGGATCGACAGCGAAGCGAGCGACAGGCCGCTGTGGTGCGAGCTCCCACGCAACGCGACCCCCGAGGACGGCGCGACCTCGGCGCGGCGAAGGGCGACGACCTGCGCGACGTTGGTCTCGGCGAACGTCGAGCTCCCGTTGAACGGTCCCTGGAGGCCGGCACCGGCGAGGGGCATGAAGGCGGCGTTGAAGACGAGGCCCTGGGACGAGGACACCAAGCAGGTGTCGTAGGTCTCGGCGAAGCCCACGGGGGGCTCGATCGCCGGGGTCGGACACGCGGCGCCGGTCCACGTCTGCGCGCCGAACCAGACGGCAGCCCCGCCCGCGGTCGAGGTGCTCAGCTGCGGCGTCGTGAAGGCCGTCGAGCCGCTGTTGCTCTTGCCGGCGTGCGTGTCGATCGGGTTGGCCGGATCGACGCCGGCATACGCCACGAGGTTGCCGACGAGGTAGCTCGCGATGGAACTCTGGAACGTGTGGCTCGCGGGCTCGCTGGCGGTGGCGACGCGGACGAAGACCCAGCCGCGGATGCTCCAGGTGCTCATGTCGGTGCGCACCAGCGTCCAACCTGCAGGCGGGGTGAGCTCGGCGCCGATCTGGTTCCGGTTCGCAAGGTGCGCAAGCAGCACGTTACCGGCGGCGACGCCCGGAGGGCTCGAGAGGGTCAGGCTGGTGACCGTCTTGCCGCTCGCGTGCGTGGTGCCGACGAGGGAGATCTCCTTGGTGGCCGGCGGCTGGAGGGGGCGCAGCACCACCGCGTGCGTGATGTTGGTGTTGGGGAGCGTGGAGCTGCCGGTGAAGGCGGGCTGGGCACCTGCGGCCCCGAGCTCCGAGGTGGCGGCGCTGTGCAGCACGCCGTGCGACGACGAGACGAGGCAGGTGTCGAGCTGCTCGGTGAAGCCCGTCGGAGGGGTGTGGACCGCGGGGCACGCGGCGCCTCCCCAGACCTGGGCCGAGAACCACACTGCGAGGCCGTTCGCGGACGACGTGGTGGCGACGGGCAGCGCGAGGCTCGCGCTGTTGCCATTCTTCTGGCCCACGTGCACGTCGAACGGCTGGAGCGGATCCGCGCCCGACACCGCGACCAGGGTGGCCGCCATGGAGCTGGCGAGGTCGAGGGTGAAGGTGTGACTGCTCGGCTCGGCCGCGCTGGCCACGCGGAGGAATAGCCAGGACTTGATGGCCGAGGCGCTCTGCTCGGAGCGCAGCAGCGTCCAGCCAGCGGGTGGGGTAGCGACGGCTGTGACGGCCTCGCGATTGCTCAGCTGCATCACCAGCACATCTCCGGCGGCCGTACCGACGGGGGTGGGAATGGAGAGGGTGGTGGTGGCCAGGCCGCTCGCGCTGGTGGTTCCTCGCACGGAGAGGGTGGAGAGGCCCTGGGCCGTCGTCGCATCCTGTACGTCGTCGGGCTGCGCGAGCTCAGTCGTTTCACAGGCGGCCATCAGTAGGGCGGCCGCGAGCCACAGACTTCGGATTGGGGTCATGGGGTTTTGATCAGGTGTCGACTCACTGGACTGGAGGTCCGGGAATCGGCCATGTGAAGGACCCCGCAGCGCGAAGCGCAATCGACTGTCATGACACGGGAAAGCTACCGTGAAATGGCTTGGATCGTCGGGTGTCATCGAAAAAAGGTGGCAGTCCTGTCCATGCGGTCACGCGGAGTACTTTGAAAACGCGAAGCCCAAAGATATCTGCGCACGGTGCAAGGGCCGAAGGGCGGTCGGCACCCCGAGGGGTGGGCCTCCAGGCAAGCCTCGTGACCGTGGCTGTGACCGGCTCGTGACATCAGCAGAACGGTGCTGACATCCTGTAATCTGGAGCGTGCCTGGAACTGTGGGCTTCGTCGAGCTCGTGGGGCACGAAGCCCTTGAAGTCACTGGCATTTGGGACGACCGCCGCTACCTGGACATGGCCCTTCTGACTTCAACCCCAGACACCGCTGAATGATGCAGCCAAGGAGCTTTCCTCCCCCGTTCCCCCTCCGAACCAACTACACACGATTCGGGACTTGACCGGCGCCGGGGGCGCGGCTCATCGGCTACCCGCTTCAGCCTGGGGCGCGCAGGCCGGCCCTCCGTAGGGGCCGTGCCCGCCTCGCGACGCCCCTGCGGAAGCCTGCAATGCATGTAAGGAATGAAACCGGAGAGCAGAGAGAGCAGCCTTCCTGGAGACCTTGGAGCGGAGAATTGAGAGTCTCAGGAAATTGTGTTAACCGCTGTCCCAACGGTTAACAGCACCTGTTAACCGCTCTCGGTTCGTCTCTCCCCCGATTGGGCGAAAGAAAGCCCAATCCGCAGCCGAACGGATGGGCAATCAGGCTCTGGGCGATAGAGGGTAGCCCCCTGTGTCAGGGAAGAAGTCGCCTCGGCTGAGATGCCGAGCTGACCACCCGAAGGGGGCGAGTGCAGGCGGTTGAAGTGCCGTACACAGACGCATTCAAGGCGCAGATGGTGAAGCGGATGGTGGGACCGAGCGCGGTGAATGCCTCGACACTGGCCCGGCAGGTGGGAGTGTCCCAACCGACGTTGTCGCAGTGGTTGCGAGCGGCGAATAGGGTAGCGGCCATGGCGCCCCCGTCCGACGAGAAGAAGTCCGCCCCGCCCGCTGGGCCGAAGAAGTGGACACCCGAGGAGAAGCTGCGCGTGCTGGCGGCGGCCCAGGCGCTCAAAGGCGAGGAGTTGGGGGCGTTGCTGCGTGGAGAGGGGCTGCATGAAGCGCAGCTGCGAGAGTGGCAGCAGGCGGCCGCGGGGGCGCTCTCAGGCACGGCGAGCGAGCCGCTGCCGGCCAAGGAGCGCAAGCGGCTGGCCGCCGCCGAGAAGCGGGTGAAGGAGCTCGAGCGGGAGCTGCACCGCAAGGAGAAGGCGCTGGCGGAGACGGCGGCGCTGTTGGTGCTCGAAAAAAAACTTCAGGCGATGGGGTGGGACGACAGGCACTCGGGCGACGAGGACGACGCAGCGGACGAGAAGAGCGAGAAATGACGCTCGCCCACGTCGACGAGGCCCTGGAGAGGGGCGTGCGCCTGGAGGCCATCTGCGAGCGGCTCGGGGTGGCCCCGCGCACCATTCAGCGTTGGAGGAAGCCAGCCACGGCGGAGGACCGGCGGTGCGGACCACATACCCGTCCGGCCAACCGGCTGTCCGAGGCGGAGCGGCGCCGAATCCTGGCGGTGGCCAACAGCGAGGAGTTCCGGGACGCCTCGCCCAAGCAGATAGTCCCCAGACTGGCGGACCAGGGCGAGTACGTCGCCAGCGAAGCGAGTTTCTACCGGGTGCTGCGCGAAGCGGGGCAACTGGCTCACCGAGGCCATGCCAGGGCGCCCACGCCCAGGCCCCGGGCCGAGCACACCGCCACCGGGCCCAACCAGGTCTGGAGTTGGGATATCACCTACCTGAAGGGCCCGGTGAAGGGCGCCTTCCTCTACCTGTACCTGGTGGTGGACGTCTTCAGCCGGCGAATCATGGGCTTCGCGGTGCACGAAGAGGAGTCGTCCGAGCATGCCTCGGTCCTCATCCGCCGCTCTTGGCAGCAGGCCGGCTGCCCCGAGGGGCTGGTGCTGCATTCGGACAACGGCGGCCCGATGAAGGGCGCCACGCTGCTGGCCACCTTGCAGTACCTGGGCGTCACCCCGTCCTTCAGCCGGCCCCGCGTCTCGGACGACAATGCCTTCTCCGAGGCTCTCTTCCGCACGCTGAAGTACCGCCCCAGCTTCCCCCGGCGGCCCTTTGCGTCCGTCGAGGATGCGCACGCCTGGGTGACGCGCTTCGTGGACTGGTACAACACCGAGCACCGACACTCCGCCATCCGCTTCATCACGCCCGACGACAGGCACTTCTGCCGTGAGGCCACGCTGCTGGCTCGACGCCACCGGGTATACCAACGCGCCCGAGCCAGTCACCCCGAACGCTGGAGCCGCGACACTCGCAACTGGACGCCAGCAGGCCCCGTCCGTCTCGGCCCCTCTCCGAACCTCACCCCGGCCGTGCAGGAGTTGAAGCGCATCGGCTGAACCCTCTCACGCGACATCTACCTTGACGCTCACCGGTAGAGAGTGTCCTCTGAATTGTCGTGGGGCAAAACCCCTAATGATTCAGGGATTTAAGCGCGAGTGTCTAGCGCAATCCATCGCGCGACTCGTGTTAACCGAAACGGCCCTGCCAGTTTGCAGGGCCTTTCAATCAGCTCCCCGAATGAGACTCTGTGCGAACTCGTTCTCTGTTTTTCTCTAGAGAACTCGAACCCTCTGCGCCGCAGAATGGTGAGTGATATTCAGGGGTTTGAGGATTGAGCCGGCGGTTGTCCTTCGATTGGGGTCCGATTGGTGCTGTGAACTTCGACAGGGCGCCGTCACTAGACGGCGTCGCTGCAGGGGTGAAGCCGGTGCGCCTGCGTGGTGACGGACCACGCTCGTGCTGCATGGGGACGCTGGGAGGTGAACCCAGTGGGCCCTGTCGGGCTCGGGCTCTACAGGCCCGCGCGCCTCCCTAGCGCTCTACATCCCCAGGAGGAGCAGGAGCCCTGAAAGCCGAGGCGACTTCTTCCCTGACACAGGGGGTCAGAAGGGGGCGCCCCGCTGCGGCCCCTGGTGCGGCCAGATGACCCGCGCGTGCGCGAGCAACGCGTCCCCAACCCTCCCTGAGTTAGGCTTCAGGGCCCACAAAAATACGAACGGCCCCAAGTCACCCAGGGGCCGTTCGTTTTGTCACTTCAGAGGCAGGTCGAGACCATCACGGCAAGAACTGCTGCGTCGTGATTTGCTGCACTGTCGAGCCCTGCAATGTCTTGTATTGAATGGTGATGCTGCGCCGTCGGGAGCCACTGCAGAACAGCGGGGCCCAACTTCATTGATTGTCTCAATCATGTAAAAGCTGTAATCATGTTAAAGCCGGGAAATTAAATAGACAATTGACACGGTAAATTGCAAAGGTGCGGTTGGCACGACGCCAATGCTTTCCACACAAAGGAATTCCATGTCCAAGCTTCATCAGACCCTGTTGACCGCTTCCGTCGCGCTCCTCGGGTTGAACGGTTGTGGCGGCGCCGACCTCCCGGAAGCGGAGACGGCCAGCACCCGCCAGGGCGTGGAAGTGGCAACGGCCATTCCCCTCCCAATCCCCGCCTGCTCGCTTCTCCCTGATACGGACGGCGACGCCGTCTGCGACATCGTGGAGACGCTGCTGGGCACCAACCCCAACAACCCCGACACGGACGGGGACCGGCTCAACGACTACGCGGAGTCGTTCGGCTTCGGCGGCGGCCTGGACCTGACGGCCCTCGGCGCGAACGCGCGCAGGAAGGACATCTTCATCGAGGCGGACTACTACCCGGGGCAGCAGCCGACCCAGGCGATGCTGAACCGCGTCATCACGGCCTTCGCCAACGCGCCAGTGTCGAACCCGGATGGCTCCACGGGCATCACGCTGCACGTGGTGGTGGACCAGCAGATCACCGCAGCGGACGCGGACCTGGACCTGAGCCCCGTGTGGACGGACTTCGACGTCATCAAGGGCAAGTACTTCGCCGCGAACCGCGCGCCCTACTTCCACTACATGCTGTTCGCGAACCGGTACGACGGCGGCAACTCCAGCGGCATCTCGCGCGGCATCCCCGCGCATGACTTCGTGGTGACGCTGGGCTTCATCGGCGGCGGCACGGAGCTGCAGCGGGCCGGAACCCTGATGCACGAGCTGGGGCACAACATCGGCCTGCGGCACGGCGGCACCGACAACGCCAACTACAAGCCCAACTACCTGAGCGTCATGAACTACCAGTACCAGTTCGATGGCTTCGGCATTGGCGGCTTGAACAACGTGTTCGACTACTCGCGCGTGCAGGTGGCCGCCTTCAGCGAGCTGAGCATCAACGAGGTCGCCGCGTTCACGCCCGTCGCCCCGACGACCGAGGCGGACCTCGCGAAGATCAGCGCGCTTCGCTTCAACGGCGTCCAGGTCGTCGGCAACGCCAGCGCCAACCTGGACTTCAATAACAATGGGACCATCCAGGCTGCGTCCTACTCTCGGGACCTCGACGGCTCCGGCGCCAGCAACTTCCCCGCGTCGCAGAACGACTGGCTGGCGCTGGCGTATGACGGCGGCGGGCAGATTGGCTTCGCCACGTCGGGCCTCACCCAGGACCTGGGACGCGCGGAGCTGTTCCTCGTCGCCCCCGAGAAGATGGAGCCCTGCCTCACCGTGCCCGAGCGCGACGCCCGCTAACCCGCTTCAGATAAATCGGTGAACCATGCTCGGAGAGGGAGCGGATGACCTCTCCGAGTGCGCGGCCTTGACGGACCCTGCTGAAACGGATGGGTTCCACGGCGTCCATGCTCGGGCCGGCTGACTCCGACACGGCCCGGGGCTCATCGTTCGAGCCCTGTGAGTTGTATGTGGCTCGTAGAGTGCGCACTATATTTGGTCGCCAGTTGGAGTTGTACGAATCGTTTCTAATACGACGGGGTCACTTCCCGTGCTCTCCGAGGGCACCTCTCGCGCCGGAGACCTCTGAGAGCCCTCTCCGGCAAGCAACTCGACGCCATCGCGCACGAACTCAACGGGCGCCCGCGTCAAACGCTTGCATGGCGAACGCCTGCCGAAGTATTCGCGTTAGCTGTCGCGACGACCGTTTGAGACCGCCCTCACGTGCAGCTCCTTGCGAGGTTTCGGTCGCATTTCAAAAAATGCTTGGGATGCTGGTTTGACCGGCGCTATGGCCGAATGTCGGACCTGCATGGAGGCTCAGTCTACGGGCGATGCAGAACCTGGTGCTCGTAGCGGGTGCGTGCCACGCCGCTAAGCCCATGCAGGCAGGTGTGCGGCGGATGCAGACTTGTCGCAAGCCCCCACACAGGGCGCAAAGCGCTCGGGCGCGAGCCCCGGGCTGGAGCCGAAAGCCTGCGCCTTCCACACGGAGACGCCATGACGGATAAGCGCAGGCGGCCCGAGAGTCGCAAGTCGCCGGAGAAATTCCCGCGAGAGGCCATGCAGTTCGGCATCCGAGGGTCATGCGTCGTTAGGGGGTCCAAATCTGGTCAAACGACTTTTGGTCTGGGTGCATTCTGTTGAAATACCTCATTGATGGATTTATCTCCATGGAGGGGGCGCCTGAGGTGGGGATTATCGTAAGCGCCAACTTGCCTGTCTTGATGCCAATTGTTCCCTTGAACGAGTAACCGCCGGTGGGGGCAGTAATCGAGGTGTCTAGTTCAAACGAGAACCCGTCATCGTCATATTTCGCGTTCCTGATTTGTCCGCTTACGGAGGGCGCGGCAACCGCTTCGAATGCTTCGTGCCCGAGGGAGTAAATGAATACTCCAAGAGCCGACTCGGCTACTCCATTGGGCAAGACTAATGTGCATGACCGCTGATAGTCGCCCTTGTAGCGCCACTTCCCTGCCCAGATGGCATGCCTTAGCATGCGCAGCGATGTTATGGAGTCCTTTTTTGATTCAAGCTTTTCCTTGAATCCATCGGTGACAAGCATGTACCGTGAGTAGTGTGGTATGAATTTGCCGGCCCGCTTGTGGGCTTGGATTTTTGCTACAACCTTGGCGCGTTGGTCATCGTCGAAGAGAGACTTGATTATTCCGTCGACAGTCTCTTCTGTTGCGGCGTGGGCTACGCCGACAAAGGCCGGCTCCGCCCAGAACGTAAAGTCGCGAATGATGCCTTGGAAGCCGTCAACGACTTGTATGGTTGTGTCTCGGGCGTCGCCGCGCACTGCGTCATATACCGCGGCAGTATAGTGGTACAGTGTTCCCAGGACTGGAATCTTATCCACCACGTTCGGAATGGCCGAGGCCAGCTTGTCTATTGAAAAAGTCATGAGGCGTTCTCCTTCATCTGTGTCTACGTTTCTTGGGGGTGGTAGGGGTGTCCGTTGTCCATGACTATCGCTGGGGTTGGAGCTCTCTTCGAACAGATTGGGTTCCCCCGGCTTGGTCGTGGCCACCTCTGGGATGCATGTGCGGTGCCGATATGGGGCGTGTGGATTCTTGCCCATGCAGCCGGCGACTGCTGGGGCATGAGGTGTTCGTTGACGCGTCATTGACGCGTCATTGACGTGTCAATTTGTGTGGGCTCTGGAAGTCGGTGTGGGCGAATTCGCCATCATAGGGCTTCTGCCGAATGTGGCGCGCGAGCAGGGAGCGAGGACCCTTGAGGTGGCACACTTCATCAGCGCCTATGCCCAGAGAGACCTGGGGTGCCCAGCCAACTTTGAGACCATCTCTAGGCTGTGTCGTTTGAGAAGGCGTCGCCGGTCGGTCCTTGGAGAAAGTCTGGACCTATTTGGGCGCAGAGTCTCCTGCTAGAGATGCGCGGGCGCGTTCGTTTCTGTATTGCTCAATGTGTCGGGGGCGAGCTGTTCACCGCCCGACGTGCTCACCACCTCTGGCCGTCTGCCACTGTCCTCCACCTCGGCGTCCACCTCGCCGCGCTCGGCGGGTGTCGTCTCGCATGCAGCTCGTAGGGCATGGGCATGCCGAGCCTGGAGTCCCTCCAGCGAGAAGCTGGCGTGCAGTTCCTGGCGGGAGTCGGCGCCGCCTTGGACGAACTCCTTCAGGCGCACCATGGTGTTGAAGTCGGTGGGGTTGTCGACGCGCACGCGGCCCTCCGCGAAGCCGAGGAGGTAGCCGTCAATCATCTTCAGGGCGTCGTCCTTGGAGACGGCGATGGCGGTGGCGCGCAGCTCGATGAGCTTCGCATCCGCCTTGGTGGCGATGCGAGTCTTGGCCTCCTCGCGGCGGCGCAGGCAGTTGTGCTCCTTCGCGTAGTTGGCTGTGACGGACCGGGGTAATGGATCGCAGGCGGGTCACTCAAGCTGTTCGTAGCGGGGTCGGCCAAGCGGATCGCCCCGGGGTCGGCCAAGCGGACCGCAAGTCGGAGCAGTCGGGACGGCGGTTTGCCCACCCCAGAGACAGTTGGAAGAAACGCGGCCGGCGGGTGGGGTGAGCGCCTACCCGGCCAGTCATCCCGTGCATCCTCGCGAGTCCACGAGCACCGCCCCCGCGGTGCGCCCAGGGACGCGCGCGGATGAGCTACCGGAGAGTCGACATGGACAGGTTGAGAGAGTTGGTGCGGTTGCACCGCATGGGGACGGGTGCGCGCGAAGTGGCCCGGCTGTTGGGCATGGGGCCGAATACGGAGAGGGCATATCGCGCGGCGCTCATGGCGGCTGGCGCACTGGAAGGCCCCGTGGACGAGGTGCCTGAGCTGGAAGCGCTCAAGGCGCTGGTGCAGGAGCACCTGCCCTCCAAGGTGTCACCGCAGCAGACGTCCTCGCTGGTGCCTTGGCGGGAGCGAGTGGAGGCACTGCTGGGCCAGGGGCTGGGGCCTCGTGCCATCCACGACAGGCTCCGGCTGGAGGTGGAGGGCTTCGCGGCGAGCGCCTCGGCGGTGAAGCGCATGGTGCGACAGCTGCGCAAGGTGCGAGGCGTCCGGGCCGAGGACGTGGCCATCCCCGTCGTGACGTCGCCAGGGGAGGTGGCGCAGGTGGACTTCGGCTACGTCGGCAAGCTGCTGTGCCCCAGGCAGAAGGTGGCGCGCAAGGCGTGGGTATTCGTCCTGGTGCTGGCGCACAGCCGCTACCTGGTGGCCGACGTCGTCTTCGAGCAGTCGCTGCCGACATGGCTGCGGCTGCACGTGGACGCCTTCGAGCAGTTGGGCGGCGTGGTGGAGACGGTGGTACCGGACAATCTGAAGGCCGCCGTGTTGCGCGCGGCCTTCACTCCGGACGAGCCGTCCGCCCTCAATCGCAGCTACCGGGAGGTAGCCCGGCACTACGGCTTCAAGGTGGACCCGACACCGCCGTACGCGCCGCAGAAGAAGGGCAAGGTGGAAGCGGGCGTCAAGTACGTCCAGTCCAACTTCTTCAAGGGCCGAGACGGCCAGGACGTCGACGTCGTCCGTGCTGACTTGAAGAAGTGGCTGGCGGAAGTCGCCAACGTCCGGTGGCATGGGAAGACGGGCCGGCGTCCGGTGGACGTCTTCCGCGAGGAGGAGCTGCCCGCACTCCGGCCCCTGCCCACCCGACGCTTCACGCCTGTCGTCTGGAAGGCCACGCGCGTGCATCAGGACAGCCACGTCCTCTTCGACAGGCGCTTCTACTCGGTGCCCTGGCGCCTTGTCGGCAGCGACGTCTGGCTGCGCGTCACCGACGCCAGTCTCGAGGTGTATGCGGACGACGTGCGCGTCGCCACCCATACCCGGCGCGGCACCGGCCTCTACACCACCCACGAGGAGCACCCGCCCCAGCACCGTGCAGACTTGCGTCACCGCAGCCGCGGCTACTGGGAAGGCCGCGCCGCCCGGCTGGGAGACGAGGTGCTCACCTACGTGCGCGCCGTCTTCGACTCCGACGAGGTGCTGTCGCAGCTGCGCGCCGTGCAGGCCATGGTGACTCACCTGGAGACCTTCCCTCCCGAGCGCGCACGCGCCGCCGCACGGCGCGCGCACTACTACGGCACGTACAGCTACGGGGGCCTCAAGAATCTGCTGCGCCAGGGGCTGGACTTGCAACCCCTGCCGCTGGCGCTCGCCACCCCGGCGACGGCCTCTCTCACTCAGCCGCGCTTCGCACGCAGCGTGGCCGAGCTGCTGCACCACCCCGCCGTGCCCCAGGAGCCCGAAATTGAGCCCCACTGACGAGCTGATTCCCATGCTCAAGAAGCTGCGCCTGTCCGGTGTCCTCCAGTCTCTTCAACTGCGCACCCAGCAGGCCGTGGACGACAACCTCTCCCACTCCGAATTCCTCTACCGGCTGCTGAGCGACGAGGTGGAGCGTCGCGATTCCAAGCAGCTTTCCCAGCGCGTGCGTCGCGCCTCCTTCGAGCACGCCAGGACGCTCGAGGACTTCGACTTCCACTTCAACCCCAGCGTGCCCAAAGCCAAGGTGCTGGAGCTGGGCACGTGCGGCTTCCTGGAGCGCCACGACAACGTGCTCGTCGTCGGTCCCACCGGCGTCGGCAAGTCTCACCTGGCCCAAGCTCTCGGTCACCGTGCTTGCCGTGCTGGCTACAGCACCCTCTACGTCGGCACCCACGAGTTGCTCATGCAACTGAGGGCCGCACGGGGCGACGGTAGCTACGAGAAGCGCCTGTTGCGCTTCACCTCTCCAGACTTGCTCATCATCGATGACCTCGGCCTTCGCGGGCTGACGCAGGATGAGCCGGTGGACCTCTACGAGGTCGTCCGCCAGAGGTACGAGCGCAAGAGCACCGTCATCACCTCCAACCGGGCGATTGAAGAGTGGCCTCCGCTCTTCGGCGACCCGCTGATGGCCAGTGCCGCCATGGACCGACTGCTCCACCACGCGCACGTCCTGGTCATCGAAGGCGACAGCTATCGCAATCCACCCCCTGCCCGACGCCGCAAGCCCACCGCCGCGGAGGCCCGTTAGACAACAGCGTGGATCCGCTTGGCCGACCCCAAACTCGTCACCGCCGTGAACTCGAACAACGGCTCTCTGACGAACTCACCAGGGCGATCCGCTTGGCCGACCCTCACGCGGTCCATGCCCCCGGTCCTTGACAGTTGGCGACGAGTGAGGTCGCGACACCGAAGCGCTCGGCCAGCTCGCGGTACGAGGCGTAGCTCGTCGTGGTGGAGCCGTCGGGGAGCGTCTTCACGTCGCCGAAGACGAGGGCGCGGTCCAGCTCCTGGCGCGGGAGAGCGGGCTCCTCGGACTTCCGGGGGCGGCCCGTCTTGCGCTTCGGAGGTGGGGGCGGTGGTGCTTCGGTCGGCGCGGGCGTCTCGGCTGGCTGCTGGCCCGCGAGGAGGCGCTTGCGGCGGCCGAGGCAGTCGTGCTGCTGGGCGTACTTGGCGACGGCGCTGTGGGCGACACCGAAGCGCTCAGCCAGCTCGCGCAGGGAGGGGAAACGTCTCTTCACACGGCCCCGCGTGGTGGGCACCTCCTCGCCTTCCACGAGGAGTCTGTCCACCTCGTCATGGGGAAGCCGAGGGCCTTCGGCCTTGGTGGGGCGCCCCAGCTTCTTCGGGGGCTTCTTCTGGGTCATGCCTTCCCTCATGGACTGGTACAACACCGAGCACCGACATTCGGCCATCCGCTTCGCCACTCCCGACGACAGGCACTTTGGTCGTGATACGGCACTGCTGGCTCGACGCCACGGAGTGTACCAGCGTGCCCGAGCCCGTCACCCCGAGCGCTGGAGTCGCGGCACGCGCGATGGGACGCCGGCAGGCCCCGTGCGCCTCAACCCGGCTCCCAGCCTCTCTCTCTGCTTCTGCAGGAAGTGCGGGGCGCAGGCTGAGCCCTTTCACGCGACAACTCCCTTGCCGCTCACCGAGACCCTCAAGCCTGTCTCCATGCCTACTTGAGGGAGCAGCCACGCCCGCCGGGGCCCGTTCAGCCGGCCCTGGCGGTGGGCTTCGACTCTTCAGAGACGGGAGGCGGACTTACGGGGCGTGGTCCGGATCCCCGGGGAGGCAGGGTTCCATCTTCTCGGGGGGAACGAGGAAGCGCTCCTCGCGGTCCAGATGCCGGGACATGCCCGGCGTGCCGAAGCCAATCTGGCCGCCGTCATAGATCAGAACCGCCCAGTCGTTCTGCGACACGGGGTACACATCCGTCGCGACGCCGTTGCGGTTGAAGTCCAACGCAATGGCGTTGAAGTCGTATTGGCGGTTGTTGTTGAAGTCGACGAAGTCGGCTGCGGAGAACATCGCCACCTGGGCGTTGTTGAAGCGCAGCCCGTAGTACCTAGCCAGTTCCGACCCGGTGGACGGGGCGACGGCCGCGAACGCGGTGAGCTCATTGACGGCCGCCTCGTTGATGGAATCCACGTGCACACGCGAGTAGTCGAGCGCGCCGAACGTGCCGCCCAGTTCGAATCCATAGAACTGGTATTCGTAGTTCATGATGCTCAGGTAGTTGGGCTTGTAGTTGGCCTCGTCATTGCCACCGTGGCGCAGGCCCAGGTTGTGCCCCAGTTCGTGCATGAAGGTGCCGGCCTGCTGTTGCTCGGTGCCGTTGAAAGAGCCCAACGTCATCAGGAAGTCCTGCGCGGGGAGGCCGCGCGAGATACCGCTGGAGAAGTTCCCGTCGTACTGGTGCGCGAACACCGCGTAGTGAAAGTAGGGCGCGCGGGCGGCGGCGAAGTACTTATTCTTGATGACGTCGAATTCCGTCCACACGGGGCTCAGGTTCATGTCCGCGTCCGCGGCGGCGATCTGCTGATCCAGCAACAGGTGGAGCGTGATGCCTGTAGACCCATCCGGATTGCTCACCGGCGCGCTGGCGAAAGCCGTGATGACCTTGTCCAGCGTGGCCTGGCTGGGTCTGAGGTTGGGGTAATAGTCCACCTCCACGAAGATGTCCTTCTTGCGCGCGTTGGCGCCGAGGGCACTCAAATCCAAGCCGCCGAAGCCGAACGTCTCTACGTAGTCGCTGAGGCCATCCCCATCCGTGTCAGCCTTGTTGGGATCGGTTCTCAACACAGCCTCCACGATGTCACAGATGCCGTCACCGTCTGCATCCAGTGAGGTCAGGAGGCAGCCGACAGGGAGCGGGAGAGGCACTGCCGCTGCCACCACCTCAGCCTGGCGGGTGCTGCTCTGTTCCAGGGCCGGAGGGGCCGCTTCGCCACAGGCACTCAAACCAAGGAAAGCCAGAGCGGCTGTCAGCAGACGCTTATGAAGGTGCGGCATTGTCGTCCTTTGTGTCAAGGATTGGCGTTGCGCCAATCGCCGACATTGTCGCTGGATGCGCATGGAATTGGAACTGGCGTTGTTGGTATTGAGCGGCTTCCGCGGGGCTGCTCGTGTCTGGCCAGAAGTACTGGAAAAAGACATGTGGGCCGTCACGCTTTGTGTAGCGCTTTCGTTCCAGACTCCGACATCAGTCGAGGGACGTCCGCGCTCCAGGCACGAGCCACGTCATGCTCGTGTCCTGGCCCGCACGAAGTGGTGGTAGGCGATGGCCACGCTGGCGCCGCTCGCCTTGCGGATGCCCTTGATGGTCGTCGCCGCCCACCTCACCCTTCACGGATTGCGAATCGCGGGCCTTGGGCATGGGAGGCCAGAGTCGCAGAGGACCCCGCTGGCAGTGGTTGTTCCCGGGGCTGAGCGAGGATCGGTGGCGCTGCGAGAGTTGGGGCCGCCGGGGAGGCAGGGCAGGAGCGCGCTGGTCGGCCCTCCGTAGGGGCCGTTCACGCTTCGCGCCTTCCCTTCGGAAGCCTGCAAAGCATGTAAGAGACGAAACCGGAAGGCAGAGAGAGCGGCCGTCCTGGAAGCCCTAGAGCGGAGAAGTGAGACTCTCAGGGAATTGTGTTAACCGGTGCCCCAACGGTTAACAGCACCTGTTAACCGCTCTCGGTTGTTCTCTCCCCAGATCGGGCGAAAGAGAGCCCCAGAAAGCCCAATCCGCGGCCGAATGGATGGGCAATCGCGTTCTGCGTCGCAGCGCGTAGAGAGTGTCCTCTGAATCGTCGTGGGGTGAAAACTCTTGTAATTCAGGGGCTTAAGCGCGAGTGTCTGGCGCAATCCATCGCGCGACTCGTGTTAACCGAAAAGGCCCTGCCAGTTTGCAGGGCCTTTCAATCAGCTCCCCAAGAGAAACTCTGCGCGAACTTGTTCTCGGCGTCTCTCTAAAGAGTGCGACGGGAAACATGAGAGACATCCTGGGGTTGGATGAAGTCAGGAAAATTCGGGGTCCGATTGGTGGGCCGCGAACTTCTGTAGACAGGCTTTGCTCCTGCTCCTTCTGAGCCAGGTCTTGCTGGTCTCATTGTGCGATGGCTCGTGATGCGATGTGGCAGCGAGCACCAAGCTACGTGCTTGAGTATGGGGACGCAGGGAGTTGAACCCAGAAGGCCCTGTCGGGCCCGGGCTCTTCAGACCCGCGCGTCTTCCCTGGCGCTCTGCGTCCCCTGAGGGGCAGGCGCCCTGAAAGCCGAGGGGCCAGGTCCCCCGGATGGGAGCCCGGCCGATGCATGGCTTGGCGCGCTTGGTGGCGGCATCCTTTCGAGCTTCAGGTGGCCCGAAAATCCCAGAGCATGTCAGCTGGGCGAGCATGGTGTCCCACCCCCCGCCACCGACCCCTCGCACGCAAATTCCTTTAGTTTCAGTGACGCATGATGCGTTCGCCTTGGGGCTTGACCCCACCACAGCCAGCACGCACACAATCTCGCTTCGATGTCACTGAACGATCTACTTACCGCGCTTCGTGGTCCCTCGGGCCTCGGCCCGCCGCCGGGAGTCGCGCTCGCGGCGGTGGCCGGCTGTGAGTACCTCCCGCCGAAGAAGGTCGCGCGTGCCGATCTGCAGGCGCTGCGCGACCTTCTGCCCGCGCTGCCCGACGACCTGCGCGACGGCCTCGTCGCCGTCAATCGCATGCGACTGCGCTGGCCCGGCGGTCAGATTCAGCTCCAGGCGATCAAGGCGCTGGTGGACGCGCTGGTCCGGCACGTCGCGCACCCGACGCAGGACCCGCTGCTTCGCGAAGGACTGCTCCCGCTCGCGTGCACCTCGCATCGTGGGCACCATGTGCACACGTGCGCGCGATTCGTGGAGGGCAGCTATGAGCTCGTGCTCGCGCTGGACACGAAGCGCTGGACGCTGCCGTTTCGGCTGGAGGAGTACCTCGCGCTGGCGATTCGTTGCGCCGGGGCGCCGTTATGGCCGCTACTCGTCGCCGAGGCCGCTCGCCGCGAGCTCGGACTGACCGGATCATTCGAAGCGCTCGAGCGAGAGGTCGCCGGGCTCCTGGTGGCGACCTCGCCGGGGGTCGACTGGCACGCCGAACTCGCACAGGCCGTGGCCGGCCGAGCATGGATGCGACCGGAAAGGCCCGGGAAGGGGCGGCTGCTCGTGGATGGCGGCGCGCCGATGTCGAGCGAGATGATCGCTGCGCACCTGATTCTCGGTCATCCCGTACCGGCGGGTGTGCTGAACTTCTATCGGCAGCTTGACGGGACCGTCCTCTCGTGGCGCAGAGACGGCCTGTTCGCGGACTCACGCATCTCCGGCTATATGGACCTGTTCTGGCGCAAGGAGTCTCTCGTCGCCAAATACCTCGGAGACAGTCGGCTGAACGGGCGCCCCGAGGGAAAGTACCGGGTGCTCGTCTACGGCGAATACCCAATCTTCATCGATATGGCGGCCCTGGACCTCTATCCGCTGTATCACTGGAACTACTCCGAACGGTCGCTTCATCGCATACGCCTGACCTTCGATGAATACATGCTCAGGTTCATGCGCTGTGGTGCCGTCCAGCGCTGGGAGCGGCTGTTTGCGGACGGCTTCGCGGCGGACACCCCTGTGCAACAGGACATACTGCGTGCCGTTCGAACGGTCTGCCTCGACCAGGAGCTCGAGAGCTTCCTGGCCCCCACGGCGCGAGCGGACCGCCGGGCCGTCGCTGCGGCGCTGTGACAGAGGCTCCGGCGGATGCCGGGCCCAGCACCATCGCCCGCGCCGCACCACCGGGACAGGCGAATCCGAGAGCACGCCTCCGAGCATGCGATGGGTGTGCCTACCCCAAATTCGGTCGCTGCGTCATGAGTGCGTCAAAATGTGCGTCATGACGTGAGCGATGCGCATGACGAGCCGCTGGGTCCTCTTTTCCCTTTGATAGAGGTCGGAATTGCGCCCGGCTCAGACGCCTCAATACCTCTCTGGGTCGTGTCCCTATAAGTGTGTAGATGTCGAGCAGGGGCGAGCGGAAAAGAGGGAAGCTCCTCGGTGAAACCAACCGAGACGGTCCTCCTTTGGCGAGGAGGCCGAGAAGTTCCCCGCCGTGGACGATACAGACTTTGCCGCGCCCTCGCACGAGGAGGTGCGCACCGACGTGCGAGCCCTCTTCCTGGGAGCCATCCGCATGACGCTGGAGATGCTGCTGGAGGAGGAGATTCGAGGCCTGGTGGGCGCGGGGCGCTGGCAACAGGTGGCGGGGCGCAAGGACCAACGCAACGGCAGCTACCTGCGAGGCCTGCTGACGTCCATGGGGCACCTTGAAGTGGCTGTGCTGGAGGCGACCTTCAAGAAGCGCGGGTCTTCGATCCACCCGAGCGCGGAGAAGCGCGGGATTGGAGGGCCGCGCATCAACGCTCGAGGTGCCGAAAACTGGCGGCAGGGGAGCCTTGAGCCACGCTGGGCGGCAGAAGTGGACGAGATGAGCGACCTGGAGGAAGGCCAGGCCGCCGGACAAATGGAGTCGCCACCTCTCCGCGACAGACAGCAACAAGAGGCGCCCGTGTCACGAAAGCGTCCACCCGGAGGCCCGGGTGCACGAGCTTCGAGAGCGAGAGTGCTGTCATTGCGGGGAATTGTTCTGGCTCTGTCGGAGGTGCGACAGGGGCCAAGCCTACTGTCACGACAGGTGCCGCACGCTGGCCCGCAGAGCGCAGTGGCGCAATGCGAGCCGTGCCTATCGGGCGAGCCTCAACCCTTCTGTGGTGCGCCGTGATGCGGCGGCCCGCAAAGCAGCACAACGCGCACGGCAGCGAGCGCGGAAAGTCACACATCCAGGTTCAAGCCAAACGGAGGCGGGCGTAACAAAAGCCGCACGTGTGCCCCGCGAGCCGGATGCGCCGGCCGCCAGGCGCCGTCTGGAGGTGGCTCTCTATGTCTTCACCGCCGCTGTGGCTGACGCTCGAGGCGCATACCCCATACACCCAAATCCTTCTCTCCGTGCCCAAGCGGGGCACCGTCCTCAAGGCCCGCCTGCCACCCGTACCAGCGATGACTCCAGCCGTGTCCCTGCTGGTGGAGTCTCTCAGTGCCTGGTACGGCATGCCCCTCTACGCTGTCGTCGATGCCGACGCGCAGGAGGCCCGCCTCCAGCCTGGGTTGTGGGCGAAGCTGTTGGGAGACCTGGCCTTCAACCCCAACATCGCCGTCGAGTGGACGTCTCTGCAGTGCCCACCCCCGCCCCGTGACAGGTTTCTCGAGTGGGAAGGCTTTGCGTCGGCCCGGCGGTTGCTCACCCGCGCGGCGACGGGGCAGCAGCGATGATTTCGCCTGAGATTGGCGCTGAAATGAGACGCCTTGTAACCGACCGACGGCGGGCGTCCTGAGTTGAGCGCGCCTTGCGGGTTCTTGGGGCATGCGACGACCCAATCCGGATGAGTGGCCGAAGTTGGTGGAGGAATTCGAGACGAGTGGGCTGCAGCAGAAGGAATTCGTGGCCAAGCACGACCTGCCCTTGGGCACGCTGCAGTACTGGCTCTACAAGAAGCGCAAGAAGCGGGGCCTCCGGGCGTCAGAATTGGCTGCCGAATCGGTCGCCGCCTTTCTCCCTCTGGAGGTTGTAGCGTCGCCCGCGCCGCAGGCGCGGGAGAGCTTCTTTGAAGTCGCCACCGTGGGCGGCCTCGTGCTGCGCTTCCCGGTGGGCGCGGACACGGCCTACGTCGCGCGGCTCCTCGCAACCCTCGCGAGTGCGGGCACGGCGGCGAGCACCTGATGTTGCTACGGCTTCCTCGGACGGTGCACATCCTGCTGGCGCGAGAGCCCGTCGACATGCGCAAGAGCATCGATGGCTTGGCGGCCGTCGTGCGCATGGCGTGGCAGGAGGACCTCTATGCGGGCCACCTCTTCGTCTTCGTGTCGCGCCGAGGAGACAGGGTGAAAGTCCTCAGCTGGGAAAGGTAGCGCGCAATGCGGTCGACACTGCAAGCGATTTGGAAGAAGTCACCATCACCATGGCGGTCCATCCCTTCCGCGGCAGACGGTTTCCAGTCCTGCGTGCCGACCGCGACGTGCAGG